>NZ_JAJNMU010000019.1 GCF_022458865.1 Paenibacillus periandrae
TCGTTTTACACGGTTGCTTGGACTCGATAACCTTCCTGATGAATGGAAGGTTCACATTCAGTGGATACTTTCCAAGCCATTTGGGACATAGGTTGGTTTTCCACTAAATGGTTAATCAACAGGCGTGATAATGTAACAGTTGTTTTCTGAAAAGGCATCTGAGGTGACGGAAAATGAGCATATTTAAACGTCTTGCAAAGATTGATTATAAATAAGGATAAAAGAGACATTCAAACTATGGTCAGTTTGAATGTCTCTTTTATCGTCAATCAAGGGCATTGCACCCCAAAGGGGAATCCGTTATCTATAAATGGATGGCCTTTTGCTTTGTGTGTCATAGCCAATCGAGCGCGACCTTCACGACGAGCTTCCTCACCGGGAGAGAATCCTGCACTGATATGCAGGCCATATGGACGTCCTGCGGTGCCAAAATGGTAAAGTAGCCCTCAGACAGCTCGAAAAAGCTGCCATCCCCGCTGTATAAGGCATAGTCCAGCTTCTCGTCATAGGCTTGGGATACCTCCATGCGATCTATCGGTGATACACCCATAAGCTCAGTACCGCGGGTTACATACTGGACATCGATGTAACGGAGATGTGCTTCCCACACTCCCGCATCAAGCGGTCTGCTGTCATATTCCTGTACAAGTACAAACATCTGTTCACCCTCAAACTCATACTTGCCCGGCTTCAAAGCCGCTGCCTCTTCACTTTGAAGAAATTCCAGCGCCTTGGTTATTCCTGGATTCAACCCGTAGTAGCTTGCTGCGCGGCTCATTTTATCGAATATCATCGTATCGTTCTCCTCTGTTCATCTTTAAATAGAAATACTCTCGGTCTCGCCTGTCGGCTGATCGCCGAGCGCCGCTTTGATCGTGCTCAGATCCTTGCCCAAATACTCAATAAATGTGGTGATATCCGAGCTTTGAATGATCAGGTTCAACCCACGTCGAGCCCATTCGATTTGCCGCTCCGTTCCGATCCAGTAATGAATACCCGCTCCAATTCCGCGGCTTCGCGCCTTGTCGATAATTTCTTCGACGGCCTTCAGGAAAACAGGATTGTCATATTGCTCCGGCACATTCAGATTGCAGGACAGATCATGAGGACCAATCAGAACCGCATCGATATCCGGTACCTGGAGAATGTCGTCCAGAGCCTCCATGGCGGGCTTGCTCTCAATATTAATGATCAACAGGTTATGCTTGTTGTAATCCTGAATATAACGTTCCAGTTCCCCATCGCAGGCTTCGGTCCCGTTAAGGATGTTTTCCAGCTTTTGCCCACGCAGCGGACGGTATTTGACAGCGCCGCGCAAGGCTTGGACCTGTTCTACCGTTTCTACATAAGGAACGATAACGCCGTTAGCGCCTCCGTCCAGCACCATCGTCGCAGCGTACGGATCAGGAGAAGGAATGCGTACGATCGGAGCAAGTCCGAGCGCTTTATAAGCCTGGCACATCCATGACAGCTCATGCCGGTCGATACTGATATGTTCGGTATCGATAAATACAAAATCCATGCCCAGACTGCCGATGTGCCCAGGCAGCTTTGGAGAGTTTGAGGTAATCAGGGTGCCATATACCCGTGTTCCACGGGACAGAGCCTCTTGCAGTTCCACAGCATTCATAAAAGTAAACCTCCTTCGGAAGATAGCTTGATTGTAGATTCGTGTCCTTGTGGCGTCAATCGTCCAATTTTCCAGACTGTTTCAGATTTCGTCCTCTGCCGCAAGGGCGATAAACGAAACAAGGTGGATTTTTGAAACAGTCGGAGCAGGGTAGAAAAATGAAACTTTTGGGCATGGAATGGATGTATCAGAGCGGTGCAGACGGCTGTTAGTATAAAAGCACAGCCGCACCACAACAAGGACAAAGGAGGAAAGACAAGTGGCGGGAAAAGCATTATCAGAGACGGTTAAGGTTAACAAGTCAGGCAGAAAAACAGTTTCGGCTCTGATTATGGATCGGCTGAAGCTGATCGGGCAGGGCAAGTACTTATATGCAATGCTGCTGCTGCCGGCGGTATATTTTATCGTATTCAAGTACGGCTCGATGTTTGGTTTATTGATTGCTTTTGAAAACTATAATTTCGTCAAGGGGGTGTTTGGAAGCGAGTGGGTCGGACTGCTGCATTTTCGCGATTTTATGTCGGATCCTTACTTTTGGAAGCTGGTGCGCAATACGGTGCTGCTGAATGTATGGATGATGGTCTTTTACTTTCCGACTCCGATTTTGCTCGCTCTGCTGTTGAATGAGGCAAGAATCGGGCTGTTCAAGAAGTTTGCCCAGACCGTCAGCTACCTGCCGCATTTTCTGTCCACAGTGGTCGTGTGCGGGATGGTGATCAACTTTTTGTCCAACGAAGGAATGATCAATCGTCTTCTTGGGCTTGTTGGTCTGGAACCGTATTCATTCCTGATGGATGCCAACTGGTTCCGCAGCATCTATATCGGCTCTGAAATATGGCAAGGTATCGGCTGGGGCTCGATTATATATTTGGCTGCGTTAACTGCCGTGGACCCTCAGCTCTATGAAGCGGCTACTATGGATGGTGCCAGCCGTATCCAGCAAATCCGCCATATTACGCTGCCTGGAATTGCCTCCGTCATTACTGTCATGTTCCTGCTAAATCTCGGCAACGTAATGTCGATTGGGTACGAGAAAATTTTGCTGCTGTACACAGGTCCGACCTATGAAACCGCGGATGTGATCTCGACTTATGTGTACAGAAGAGGGCTGCTGGGCAATGATTTTAGCTATGCAACGGCGGTTGAGCTGTTCCAGTCGGTGATCGCACTGTGCTTCGTCGTGCTGGCCAACCGGTTTGCCCGAAAGGTGAGTGAAACAAGCTTATGGTAAATACAAATTCGGGGCATGGCGGGAAAGCGGGATTGTCATCCTTCAGAAAGAGTGGTCTCAAGCAGCTGTCGGCAGGCTCACTGCTGTTCGATTGCGTCATCTACGCGCTGCTGCTGGCCATGATTCTCGTTTTTCTCTACCCGATCTATTACATGGCAGTCGTATCGGTCAGCAACGGGATGAATGTGATCAGGGGAGAGGTTAAGTGGTTTCCAATTGGCTTCAATCTGGAAGCCTACAAAATGATTCTTTCCGACAAATCGATTATTCGTTCCTATGGTAATACCCTGCTGTATACATCGGTTGGAACGTTTATCAATGTCGCAGCGACGGCTTTATGCGCCTACCCGCTATCACGCAGCAAGCTGTATGGAAGAGGCCTGTTCACATTGCTGATCATTATCACGATGCTATTTCACGGTGGGATGATTCCCTCGTATCTGGTTGTGAACACCTTGAACATGACCAACAGCATTTGGGCGATTGTGATTCCTCCGGCGATTAACGTGTGGTATATGATCATCATGAGAACCTTTTTTCAAAATATCCCGAATGAGATTCATGAATCCGCTTTTATAGACGGGGCAAATGATTTACTGGTGTTTGTGCGGATTGTGCTACCATTATCCATGCCGGTGATTGCGACCATGACGATGTTTTATGCGGTGTGGCATTGGAACAGCTTTTTCCCGGCGATGATCTATTTGTTTGACAGTGAGCTGTATCCGGTACAGATTATTATGCGCAGCATGCTGATTGATGGCAGTGTGGGCAACAATGATCCGGCCCGTGATTTGACGACCATCCAGACGAATATGAAATATGCGGTCATCATCGTTACCATTCTTCCCATTATTATGGTATATCCGTTTATACAAAAATATTTTGTGCAAGGGGCGATGGTCGGGTCGCTCAAAGGATAACAGCAGACAGCTGCTGGCGGTTTCACAGAAGGTTTTGACCATTAATCAGGAGGGGTTCCTATGCAATCCAATAAGCTTCATTCCAAAAAGAAAATTATGTTGATGTCCTGCCTTTGTATCACGCTATTGGGGGCGGCGGCTTGCTCATCCAATCAAGGAGGCAAACAGGCAAACGGCAATACGCCGGCCGGAACTGGCGGGGAAAAGGCTGGCGGTAAGCTGCTGGCCGAGCCGATCACGTTTAAGGTAATGACCGTGGATTCCTCACCGCAAATCGTCAAGGATGCGCCAGTGTTCAAGCATATATTCGATAAAACGAATGTCAAAATCGAGCTGGAGCCAGTGCCAAGTGCCAATTATGATCAGAAAGCCCAGACGCTGATCGCCACTAATAACCTGCCTGACATCACACGTATTCCTAACGGAAAGCCATACTTCAACGAAGCGGCCAAAAACGGGATGTTTCTGCCGATTTCGGATTATCTGGATTATGCTCCCAACATTAAACGGCTGATGAAGGAAAATAAGGAGATCGGCAAAGGCGAAGTCAACGGCAAGCTCTACGGGTTCCCGCTGCTCGGCCAATGGAAGCTGCAATTGGCGCAGGCTCCAATGATTCGGATGGATCTCTTGAAGGAGCAAAATCTGGAGGTTCCCAAAACCTTCGACGATCTATACAAGGTGCTTAAAAAATTAAAAGAGGCGTACCCGGATAAAATTCCATTTACGAATCGTGAGGGTGCGGCGAATCTGCTGACCTCAATGGGCTTTGGCATGGGCTCGGGCTTCAAAATTTATTATGATCCGAATGTCGAAGGCGGAAAATATGTATATGGACCGTCTCGTCCAGAGTTCAAGGCACCGCTCGAATATCTCAATAAGCTGTACAAGGAAAAGCTGCTGGATCCCGATTACGCCGTCAATACCGTTGACAATATGAAGGAAAAGCTCAGCTCGGGAAGAGCCTTGTTCTACTATGACAATAACAGCTTTGGCGATCAGTTCAATGCATCATTGAAGCCAGTTAGTCCGAAGGCGCAATTCGAGCTGCTTCTGCCGCTCAAAAATGATTTAGGTCAAACTCGAAATATTATGTACAAAAAGGATTGGCTGCACCACTTTACGATTAATGCCAAAATAAAAAATCCACAAGCGGCAGTGAAATTCCTCGATTGGATGTATAGCGATGAAGGCACTTTGATTACCAATTACGGTATCGAGGGTGAGCATTTCAAGCTGGAGGGTGGCAAGCCGGTCATTATGGACAGTATTATGAAGCAATTTGCCAATGCGAAGGACCCTTTCCGCAACATGCAAAATGCGCTTGGAATCGGCTTCCAAACGTTTACCTTAAATGTTGATGAGCATCCGATGGCAATCATGTCATCGCCTGATCTTGTTAGATGGAGCGAGATGATTACGACAAAAAATGGCTATGTATCCGAGGTTGCCCCTCCACCGTTTACCGATTCCGAAATTGACAAGCTGAAAACGATTCTCTCCAAGGTGGATACCATCGTTAATCAGGAGATTGACAAGTTCGTAATGGGAGCACGCCCAATGAGCGAATTCGACAGCTTTGCACAGAAGCTGAAGGAAAGCGGTGCGAGCGAGATCGAAAAAATCTACAACGAGGCCAATGATCGTTACAAAAAGAGTAATCCCTAACACTAGAAGGCACTCAAAAATACAAATCCAATAGGAAAAGAAGGGGATATAAATGAAAGCGGTTATTGAATTATCCGCAGCCCGCGTTGTTGCTTCCTCGGAAGCCCGCGGACCTGAAGCCAAAGCGATACAGGTATTGATTGAGGAGGTAGCGAAGCGTACTGGAATAACCTGGACACAGTTGGACAGCTTGCCATCCGAGCTTCAGCAGCAGCCGCTGATTATCGCGGGCACAGTCGCAGGCCTGGCTAGCCTTATCCTCCATAGGAGCGAGCTGGAGGCCGATATCGGCAGACTTCAGCCTGAAGGCTTCATTCTGCATGCAGCAGCACAAGCGGGAACGCCGATTATCTATATCATCGGCAAGGATGCTCGCGGGGTTCTGTACGGCGTAGGGAGGTTTCTGCGCAAAGCGGTGATGAGGGAGCAGTCGATTGGCATGAGCGTCCAGACGCACATCGTGAGCTCCCCAAGCTTTCCGATCCGCGGCCACCAGCTTGGCTATCGTCCGAAGACGAACGCTTATGACGCCTGGAGCGTTGAGCAGTATGAGCAGTACATCCGTGAGCTGGCGTTGTTCGGAGCAAATAGCATCGAAATTTTACCCCCGCGCACCGATGATGATGCGACAGGTCCGTTGATGAAGGTAGATCCACTCCAGATGATGATCCAGCTGTCAGCGATTATTGATTCGTATGGCTTGAAAGTATGGATCTGGTATCCCAATATGGCAGAGGATTATTCAGATCCCGAAGTTCGCAGAGAAGAGCTGGCGGAGCGGGAGGAGATTTTCAGCAAGCTTTCGCGAATTGACGCCGTGATGATTCCTGGCAGCGATCCGGGTGGAATGCATCCGGTTCCGCTGTTCGAATGGTCCGGGGAACTGTCGGAGCTGCTGCAGCGCTACCATCCGCAGGCGCGCATTTGGCTGTCTCCGCAGGTAATGAAATATGAGCCAAGACCTTGGCTCGAGGCCTTTTATGAGCAGGTAAATCAAGAGCCTGAATGGCTTGGAGGCGTTGTGTACGGACCGCATATCGATGAGCTGCTGCCCGTTTACCGGGAACGGATCCCACAGAAATACCGGATTCGCCGTTATGAGGATATTACGCATAATTACCACTGCCAGTACCCGGTCGCGGATTGGGATTTGGCATTGGCGATGACAGCGGCCCGCGAATCGTATAATCCGCGCCCCTTGGCAGAGAAGCATATCCATAACCAGTTTGCTGCATACGCCGATGGCAACATATCGTACTCGGAAGGGATTAACGATGATGTGAACAAATTTGTGTGGAGCGACCAGGACTGGAATCCGGACACACCTGTGATTGAAACGCTTCGCGACTTTGCCCGTCTGTTCATTGGCAGCGAGGTTGCTGAGGGTGTGGCTCAGGGACTGCTTGCTTTGGAGCAGAATTGGGTCGGACCGCTCATAATTAATGATCAGGTGGAGGTGACCTTACAGCAGTGGATGCAGATGGAGCAGGAGGGGGGGCCGCAGGTGCTGAACCAGTACCGCTTTCAAATGGGCTTGATCCGTGCCTATTATGATGCTTACGTGAAGCGGCGGCTCATTTATGAAACGGAGCTGGAGCATAAAGCCAAGGATCTGCTGCGCGACGCTGGCAGATTGGGAAGCCTGAATGCCGTGGAGCAAGCCGAGCGGGTTCTAGAGCAGGCCAACACGGCTCCGGTTGCTCAAGGCTACAAGCAGCGCTGCTGCGAGCTGGCCGATGAGTTGTTCGCCAATATCGGCTCCCAGCTTACCGTCGAACGTCATTTTGCGATTGCGGTTGATCGGGGAGCATTCATGGATACGATCGATGCCCCGCTGAACGATGCCAATTGGCTGCGTACGCAATTCAGACTTATCCGCGGGCTGGATGATGAGCAGGCAAGGCTGCTTCATATCCGGCAGGCCTTGAGTCGGACGAATCCGGGTCCCGGCGGCAGCTACGACAATTTGGGCTCATACCGCAGTGCAGGCCGGGTAGATCCGGGTATGGGCGGTTATGAAGACCCCGGATATTTGTACTCACCACGGGTTGCACCGTCGATTTATTTGCTGAGAATGAACGAAGAGAAAAAGCACGCGTTAGGCGGCGTACCGCTTGCCTGGGCGCAGCATGTGAATGCGCTGGCGGATACCCCTATTCATGCCACCTATCAGCATCTGGACCCGGATTCCGCCTATACCGTCAAAGTCGCCTATGTGGGCGATACGGTAGACGCCGAGCTGTCCCGGGATTGCTGGGTACGCTTGACAGTCAACGATCATTACGTACTTCAGGATGATATACATGTCCGGGAAGGCATGGTAACGATTCATGAGTCATCCATCCCGCAGGAGGCGTTAGCCGACGGACAAATTAAATTGACGTTCCAGCGTATAAGAGGGTTCAAGCGATTGAACGTTGCCGAAATCTGGATCATTCGTCAGCCGGTTCAGCTTTAGGCATTTACTTTCGTGCTCAGGATGCATTAGTATAAGCTTGACGGATATGAATCATCATGAATGGCTGCTTGGCAGCGGGAGGGGAAGATACGAATGCGATGGATGACTAGACGCATGCCCAGATTAAACCGATTATTTTTTCGCATTTTGTTGTATTTTCTCTCCCTGCTGCTCCCGATTATTATTATTGGAGCGGTTTTTTATATCAATATCAGTAACCGCTTACAGGATGAATTTACCCAGAAGGTGCAAATGAATTTGCAATCGTCGGCCAATACGATCGAAATTTATATGCGTACCATTCAGGAAACGAGCATTAACTTCTTTTATGAAAAAAGGCCGCTGCTGCTGCCTTACGACGAATACAATTTGCAGGAGCGTGTACGTATTGCGGAAATACCAGACACACTGTCCAAAATCTCCGGCAACCTCAGCGCCCTGAGTGTTAATCTGTTTTTGTTCGCGGACAATCAGAAGGTGTACACCGCAGCAGGTCTGGATGATTTTGATTATTACTTTGATAAGAGGTATTCCTTTCAGATGTACAATAAACAATTCTGGAAGCAAAAGCTGCTCACGGAAAAATCGATTGAGATTCTTCAGGTTTCCGAGGTAAAGCTGAATAATGGTGTGCAAACAAGCGTAATTCCGCTCGTTTTTATGAATACGGTCAACGGTCATAAAGCGATTCTGGTCACAACGCTTTCGGTCGATATGCTGCAGAGGACGATTCTGAACCATGCTGTGACGCCTTCAACCTCGTTCATCCTGAGCGACCATAACGGCAATGTCATTCTAAGCAGTGACAAAAGCATGCAGGACTCCGGTATGCTTAGTGAGCTCAACGGTTATTTCGGCTCCGGCAACGCCAAATATGGCGAATTCAAGCTGGGCAGCACACATTATATCGTCAATTATATCAAGTCTGAAAGCTACGGCTGGAACTATTACGCGATGACCCCGGTATCCGATTTTAAGGAGCAGATCAACTATTTTGTAACTTTAATTGTGACGATCTGTTTCGTTCTGGTTGTGGTGGGCATCCTGTTTTCATTCATTTTCACCTTTAACCTGTACAATCCGATTCAACGCATCCGTGATATTTTAATGAGCAAGAGTGAGCTTGCAGAAGAACCGACAGGCCGAGCGGGGACGGCCAACGAGTTCGAGCAGATCGGCAGAGGTATTCATCAATTGATCGAATATAACCACAAATTCAAAAATGAGCTTGAGCTCAAGTCCACGGAATACATGGATCAATCGCTGCTGAATTATGTACAGGGCAGTACAGCAATCAATGAGAAGGAGCTTCATAAAATGCTGGCCGAGCAGGTTCAGTTCATTCATCCGGCATACATGTGCTGTTACATCCAGTTTGGGTTGAAGCCGGCTTTTTATGATGATATTCAGGATACGGAACGGCTGATTATTTTGGATAAGCTCAAGAAGATCGTATGGGGGCTGATCCAGCCGCATGTGAACGCCTATATTTTGGAGGAGCGGGAGTGTCTGTATACTTGCGCCATCAATGTGCGGGACATGAAGGACAGTTTGCAGCAGGTCAAGGACGGGCTGAAGCAGCTGCTGGATACGTTCCGTTATGATTCGCAGTATTGCTACATTCATATCGGCATAGGAACCGTTCATACCGGGATGCAGGGACTGGTCAAATCTTATACGGATGCGGTGCATGCCTTGGAGGCAGTGGACCCGCAGAAGGATTTTCAAATGATCGATGCGCAGCAGCTGCCGCCTGCGGTTACGCAGTATGCGTATTCCTTCATTGATGAGAACATGATCCTCAACTACCTGAAGACACGGAATCTTGAAAGTCTGACGAACAAAATCGATGAACTGCTTCACAAGAATAGATTGAACGCTTCACATGCTTCTGTATCTTCACTTTTATCGGCTATTTACTATACGGGATGCCGCTTTCTGGGGGAAAACGGTTTGAATGCACATGATTTGATTACGGAGCAGGAGCATGCGGCATTGGATAAAAAGTCTGATCTTTATTTGGGGGTTGAAGAAAAGAAACGGCTGCTGCTTCATTTTTTTGAGAACGTAATTGAGTATACCGAGGATCAGGAGCAGGGAAAATCCAGTTCGCTCGCCGCAATGATCAAGCACTATATTGAGGACAATTATCATCATGATTTGTATTTGGAGAAAATAGCTAATGAAATGGGGGTTTCCACGAAATATATTTCGCGGGCATTCCATGAAAAAACAGGCGTTCATCTCTCGACGTACATCAGTCAATTCCGCATGACCAAAGCCAAGGAGCTGCTGCTGTCAACGAATTGGACGATCAGCGACATCTCGCAGAAGGTTGGCATTTACAGCAGAACGACCTTTATTCGCCTGTTCAAAAAGCATGAGGGCATAACCCCGCACCATTATCGGACACTTCACAAAAAATAGCGGAGTTATGAGTAGTTGTTGTAACCTTTTTATTGAACCGATTCGTAGCCAATAAATGCTTCACGGACACGGCTCCAGAAAGGGAACGGACGAAAACGTGCGAACTTGACCTTTTTGCCTGCCGCTACCATGCTTCTGATCGATAAAATATCATTGCGCTGGGTATACACATGATCGAGTGAAAGCAGTATATTTTGGCTCGCCCGAGGGTAAATATCGCAGTGATGATGCTTCGGCAAAATAATGGCAGACCCCAACGTACGATACACACGGTTGTTGATCGACGCAATCTCGGCAATCTGAATAGCATCCAGAGAAGGGTGGACAATAGCTCCGCCCAAGCTTTTATTATACGCCGTGCTGCCTGCTGGGGTCGAAATACAGATGCCGTCTCCACGGAAGGTTTCCAACGGTTCGTCATTGATATGCAGCTGAGCGGTCAGTGTAGCGTCAATGCCCTTCAACGTGAATTCGTTCAGCGCCAGCTGCGTTTCGATTCCAAGAGGAGTCGTAATCTGGATTTCTACCAACGGATATTTGACGATACGAAGATCGTTTTGCTCCGCACTTTGGCCAATCAGCTCGGCTAATAATTCGACCTCGTCCGGCTTCCAATCGGCAAAAAAACCAAGCCTGCCCGTATGTATACCTACAAATGCCGTCGTTTCCAATTGATCCTTATATTGATGAAAAGCGTGGAGAAGAGTACCGTCGCCTCCGATAGAGAGCACCAGATCAGGATTTTTCTCTTCATGAACAAGGTCATATTTCTCGACCAATTGATGGAACGTCTGCATAAGGCGGAACGAGATATCATCACCGCGATGTATAACATTGTATTTCAAATCATTTCCTCCTAAGGGCTTTCCGAATGGAAAGCCGACTTCGTAAGCATATCCTAAGGGCTTTCCGAATGGAAAGCCGACTTCGTAAGCATATCCTAAGGGCTTTCCGAATGGAAAGCCGACTTCGTAAGCATATCCTAAGGGCTTTCCGAATGGAAAGCCGACTTCGTAAGCATACCCTAAGGGCTTTCCGAATGGAAAGCCGACTTCATTAGCATTTCCTGCATATTCTATGGGCTTGTCCTAAGGGCAAGCCTTTTACAGCTGGGGTCGTGAGCAATATTCATTAATGAGCTGTGCTGTGGCCTCAGGGATATTACGGAATTCAACAGCAAACCGATAGGAGTCATGGGCATAATTGGATACCCTGACGATTTCACCATGCAGTACATAGGCATGTGGATCATCAGGCAGTGTAAAGCTGAGCTCAAGAAATAAAGGATAAAATATTCGCGTATTGGTTACAAAAGAAAGTCCGCCTGCAGAGATATCATGAATAAATCCGGAAAAGGCTTCACCTTGGTACGAAGCGGTTTTGCGTACTCCGATCACTCTACAGGTCAGAGGGGTACGGGTATCAAGCTGAATCCGGTTAGCTCTGCGATTCTGAAAGGTACGGAATTCATGAGGTGCGGATAAGGTCAGTGAGCATACAGCCTGACTTACGGATTGGTGGAGCAGTTCCACAAAAGCATAATACAAAATACCTCGTTCACGGAACGAGATTTCGATAAAACCAATATCCTGCAGCTGTTCTAGCGGGTTCCAGGTATGAAACTCTATAGTGGCGACCAGCTGTTCAGTATTGACTTGTTGCAAAGTAAAATTGTCCTCATAGCAGAAGGGCAGGCCTTCCTTGGTCTTACCTACGATAATAAGACTTATGCTCATATTGGGGACAACGATTTCCAGCGCTAAAGCTTGATCCCAATTCATTCAATCACCATTAATCAGTTATTTGTGAAAACGTTAATTCCATCATAATCAATATTGGCGGATAACACAATGGCGGCAAGCGATGAAAGTACAAACGCCCCTCAGGTCAGCAGGTTAATGCCGATTGAAGGGCGATGCAGGCGAAAATATAGGTGCTTAGCTAATTAAGTTGTTGTGACCAATGGCAGTTCAAAGGAGCTGACGAAGCTTGGGCTGATTGGTCTGATCCGTATCGTATAGTGGGTCAGATGCTGCAGATGCGAAGCAATGACAGCCTTGTACTGGACAACACGGTTATCAAGCTCCCGGCTTGGCTCCATCTGAATCACAACGGGATACCAATCCTTGCCGCGCTGCTCATAATATACAATTTCAACGACCGTATCCTTGTACCAAATGGGTCCGAACGAGAGGGTTGCCGTTACTTCCTTCAAGCCCTGTGTCTTGTCATTGGACGCTTTGGCAGTGAATTCGGCAGATTGTCCATTGATATCATCACGAATCTCAATAAACCGGACATGGTGCCAATTGGAAATGATAAACCTTTTATAATCCGCGACCTTGGTGACCAGATCGTAGTCATTATCCAAAAATTGCAGCGTTCGTTTGAGAGAAGGCATATAAGCTTTATTGGTATAGTCCATCACCATACGGTCGGTATTGTATATGGGAGCAAGGGTCTGAATCGATTGCTTCATCCGGTCAACCCACTTGGTAGGAAGCTTGCCTTCATTGTAATAGAGAGGAACAATTTCCTGCTCAAGCTGACGGTAGATGGATTCGGTGTTCTCAAGCTCCTGAGTATGCCAATCCGCCTCATTATTACCTTCAATGCTCCAGCCATTGGTGCCGTTATAGCCTTCTTCCCACCAGCCATCCAGTATACTGAAGTTGATGACCCCGTTCATGGCTGCTTTCTGACCGCTGGTGCCGCTTGCCTCGTAAGGGCGGCGCGGATTGTTGAGCCATACGTCCACACCTTGAACCAGGTGACGGGCCATATTCATATCGTAATTTTCAAGCAAAATAATTTTGCCGCGAAAACGATTCATTTGGGACACACGATAAATATCACGAATCATGTCCTGGCCAGGCTGATCAGCAGGGTGGGCTTTACCTGCAAACAGAAATTGCACCGGACGTTCGGGATCATTGACCAGCCTGTCCAAACGATCCAAATCGCTAAATATAAGATTAGCCCGTTTGTACGTGGCAAATCGGCGTGCGAAGCCGATAGTTAGCGCTCGTGCAGACAGATAGTTATGTACACCTTCAATGATCGCGGCAGGCTGGCCGTTTCTAGTAAACTGTTCACGGAGATTGCTGCGGGCAAACCGGATCATACGCTCCTTGAGCACCACATGAGTCTCCCACAAGGACTCGGCAGGAATTAGCTCTAAGGACTTCCAGAGATTGCCGCTCGTTTGATCCTCCATCCATCTTCCAGGCAGAAACCGGCTGTACAGCTCCTTCAGCTCCGGTGCGAGCCAGGTCGGCATGTGGACACCATTGGTAATATGATGGATCGGTACCTCCTGAACGCCAATGTTGTTGTGAAACGAGCGGAACATATCCCGCGACACTTCACCGTGCAGCTTACTAACGCCATTGCGCAACGCAGCTGTATTGAGGGCAAGGTGCGTCATGTTGAACAGCTGCTTGGCTTCGTCCATACCGAGCTGCAAAAATTCTTGTCTGTGATCATTCCAGCGATTCAACAAGCTGCTGCAATAGTATTCAACCATACTTTGGGTAAACGCATCGTGGCCAGCAGGAACAGGTGTATGCGTTGTAAAAATGGAGCTGGAGCGAATCACCTCCAGGGCAATATGGAAGGGGATGCCATTATCGAGCTGCTCACGAATTCTTTCAAAAGCCTGAAAGGCTGCGTGGCCCTCATTAATATGATAAACCGCTGTTGGCAGCTCAAGTGCCCGCAGTGCCCTAACGCCTCCCATTCCAAGCAGCAGCTCCTGCGCAATGCGAATATCCTGGTCGCCCCCATACAGCTGAGCGGTTAATTCACGATCCCAGGGACTGTTGCCTTCCACATCAGAATCGAGAAGATACACGGAATTGCGTCCAATCCGGGCTTGCCAGATTCGAAGCTGGACTGTACGGTCAGCAATGGAAACGGTGATGCTGAGCTGTTCACCGTTGTTATTGGATACGGGAAGGATGGGCAGATGGTTAAAATCATAGACGATCTGTTCAGCCTGCTGCTGGCCATCCTGATTGATTTTTTGCAAAAAGTAACCACGTTTATATAGAAGTCCAATACCGACTAACGGAATACCCAGATCGCTTGACGATTTGCAATGATCTCCAGCCAAGATGCCAAGACCACCGGAGTAAATCTGCAAGGATTCATGAAAACCGAACTCGGCGGAAAAGTAAGCGATGCGGTGCTGGAGATGCTCGGGGTAGCTTTTTTGAAACCAGGTGGTTTCACTAAGATAGGTATCCCACTGCTGGCATACACGCTCATATTGCTCCAGAAAAGGACGATCCTTGCTTAATTCGCTCCAAGCCTCGGAATCGGTTTCCAACAGCAGGCGTACGGGATTATGCAGAGTCTGCTCCCATCGCGTAGGATCAATAAGGGAAAATAGGGTCTTGGCCTCATCGTTCCAGCTAAACCACAAATTATAAGCAAGCTCGCTTAAACGCTCGATTTCCAGCGGCAACCCGATAGTTGAATATGGATTCTTGGTATTCATCGTTTAGCCTACCTTCCCAAAATTGTAATGGTATTGGTCATTTTAACCACTTCATACATTGTTTAACCGCAAGATGCAAAGCATAAAACATGAGCAGGCCCAAAAGCACACCTATACACGCTCCTGCTATCCATGTTAGCACAGAATTGGGCTTGGTTGGTAATGCGGCTGTTAAACTTATCACAGGCATTGAGAGGGCTGTGGCTCCACGGAACGACTGCATGGGCTCCCATAACAGAATTACAGCAGTGGCGGCCAATAACCCATGCACAAGTCTGGCAGTAATAAATGGAAAATAGCGCAGGTTCGTGTGATGCAAAATGGAAACGATTTGTGCATGTACAGATAATCCAGCCCATGACAGGATAAATGCGGCGATAGCTGCCTTGTGCATCAGACTGATCGATGCGGGCGCACTGCCGGCGGCCTTGGCTCCAAGTGTGACCTCGAATAGTCCTCCAGCTACCGCTTCGGAAAGCGCGGTTGGCACACCAAATAATTGAAGCACGGCGTTAATCCCTTTATATACAATCGGCATTACCTGCATAGAGGTCATAATTTCTATGACAACAGCAAAAAACACGACAAGACCACCAATAACCATTACCATCTGCAGCGATGATTGAACGGCTTGTGTCAGCATTTCGCCAAGACTTCTTCCGTCAAGCAATCGCGCGCGATGCATGGCCTTGAAGGCGCGGGTTAAGAGTCTCCGAGAGGACGTAATGCCAGTGGCTGGAGGTGCTGCCTCCGTAATCTGCTTGGAAGCTGCGCCTCCGTGAAACCTCATGATTAAGCCAACGATGACAGCCGTACCATAATGAGCGGCAGCCAAAATACCGGCAAGGCTCGCATCGTGGAAAAATCCGACCGAAACGGCTCCGATCAGAAATATAGGATCAGACGTGGTCGTGAATGCTACAAGCCTTTCTCCTTCTTCACGGCTAATCAGCCGTTGTTCCCATAGCTGAGAGGTAAGTCTGGCAGCGACCGGATAACCGGCAGCGAAGCCCATAGCCATCACAAATCCGCCTATCCCCGGAATGCGAAACACGGGACGCATGATCGGATCCAGCAGCATGCCGAAGAAATGGACGATACCGAGGCCGAGCATCATTTCAGAAATGACAAGAAAAGGTAATAATGCCGGAAACAAAATGTCCCACCATATCGATAAACCTTTCAGCGAGGCGTGCAGAGCTTGCGCAGGAAAGAAGAGCATGGAGACCAATAAGACAACTGCCATGACGCCAATCACGTAATTAAACGCGAAATTGTTTACCTTCATTTAATAACCCTCCCGCTTATGAGGCTGCATCTCTTATCCATATGTAATCAAATAGGTAGACATGCCTGCAATTTGGGGACAAACTATCATAAAAAAAATACAATAGTCAGCTAAATTGCTGAATTTTCAAAAAAAATATGGTACAATTGTACTACTATGAGACTGGGAGCTGATTCTCATGATGAGCATTATTGCTGGAATTCTCGTATGTGCGTTTACTTTTGTAATCAAGGAAACCTTAATGGCTTCCAACGAAGAGGATTTGGAAAGCTAGCCTACTATGCAGCGGTTCCTTATTAGGTAACGGATGCTAATTGCCTGGGCGTTAGCATCTTTTTTTGTCTGTACATAATGACACAATAGATAGGTGAGAAGCACTATGACTGAACAGCAGGATTCACAACCATCCATGACGCCATATCAAGCCATTGGAGGAGAAGCGGCCATACGCCGTCTTGTGGAAGCTTTTTATCCGTTGGTACTGGCTAATCCTTTAATTGGGCCTTTATTTCCAGCTGATATTGAACCGGTGATGGAAAAACAAATTTTGTTTTTGACTCAGTTTTTTGGAGGACCGCCGCTCTATTCCGATCAATACGGTCATCCGATGATGCGTGCCCGGCACCTGCCTTTTGAAATCACACCGCAGCGGGCTGAGGCCTGGCTTGGCTGTATGAAGCAGGCGATGCAACAAACAGGATTAAAGCCGGAGCTGCAATCCTTTATGCTGGAGAGGCTGAGCGGACCTGCCCACCATTTTATAAATACGAATGCATAAAAGGAAGTGTATTTATGGTTGAACCTTTATTTCAGGTCAAGGTGGATTGCGCTAATTGTGAGAACTCCTTCCAAACGTCAAGAGTAAGGCCGAGCTTTAAAAAGGCGACTAAAACGGATACCGATTTTTGTATTCATTACAAAGAAACGAATCCTGACTACTACGTCGTAAGAGTTTGTCCGTTTTGCGGTTACGCCAGTACGGAGAATTCCACCACGAAGTTTACGGATGAGCAGCGTCGGGTGTTGATGGAGAGAATTGTCCATAATTGGACTTACAAGGATTATGGCATGGAGCGCAGCTGGGAGGATGCGATGTATACGTACAAGCTGGCCTTGGTATGCGCGCAGCTGCGCAATGAGAAGGGCCGCGTGATTGCAGGCTTGCTCCACCACATTGCCTGGCTGTACCGTTACAAGAACGATGAACAGCAGGAAAAACGCTTTTTACAATTTGCGCTGGATGCCTACACGAGTGTATTGGAGACTGAATCAGGCGAGTTAAATAATGCCCGGCTTATGTATTTGATTGGAGAATTAAATCGTAGAATGAAGCATTATGGTGAAGCTGTCAAATGGTTTGGAAGAGTTATCAACGATAAACGGATTAATGATGCAGGCATGATCCGTGCATCCCGTGAGCAGTGGGCGGTTACAAGAGAGGACATGCTGGCTGATAAGGTCGAGCTTGCCGAGCTTGGAAGTGTGGATTAATCAGAATCGCTGTATCTATAATGCTATTATGATCAAAACGCCTAGTACACGGGTCTATTATGGAAACCCTGGCACTAAGCGTTTTTTGTTGTGATCCCCATCATCGAAGGGTGCAGCGTAAACCGATTTTTGCCGCCATGCTTGGAAGCATATAGGGCTTCATCGGCCTCCGAAATAATTCGCAGCAGATCGGACTGTGGATTGAAGGAAACCGAAATCCCAATGGAGATCGTAACGCCAATTCCTTCGAGGCTGCGAGATTGATGGGAAGAGACAGCATGACACAGCTTATGGGCATAAGCGGACAATTGAGCGTTATCGGTGATGTGGCTTAGCAGAATAAACTCCTCGCCCCCATAGCGGGCAGCGTAGTCATGCTCATGAATAATGGAGCTTAACAGCTGTCCAACCTCGCACAGCAGAAGATCGCCGTGCAAATGCCCGTAGGTGTCATTGAAACGCTTGAAATTATCAATATCGATCATCATGATCGAAAGCGGTCGGCGTCTGGCTGTATTTTGAGCGATATTCATAAAGCTGCGCAGATTGGGAAGTCCTGTCAGTTTATCCTGGTTGGCTTGAATCTCCAATTGGTGATAAAGCACCCAGGACCGATTATCATCGTTGTACATCGCGATCAGCACGATAATCACGAGTGCGAAGAGCAGCAGCAGCAGCAGCTGGCTGAAATAATCAGCGATATGCGTATTCGTATACAGGTAACCCCCAAACAGGAATCGGGACAGACCGAGAATTCCACAAATTTTGAGACCATCCATAAAAGGAATTTCAGCATAAGCGGAAGCGCTCTCTTTTTTGTGAAACCATGAGCTTACAAGGGCTGGAGCCAACAGCTCCTGAAGGATTCGAAGGAAGCTGCTTTCTTCGAAGGGCTCACTCATGAGCAGGAAAATGATTGGCGGCAGGGTAGACAGCAAAGAGATGATCCAACCAAAGCGCAGGCCGGCCATAATAATTGGGATACAATACAGCACAGCCGCAAAAGGATCGCCAAAATGGGGCTGAAGCATAACAATAATGCAGGCGAGCCCCGTCAACAAGGGAGCGCTCCACAGCTCATAGCGCTCCATAAATAAACGATGCTTTAATTTTAATGCGGCATAGCTTAAAGCAATCAGTACGCAAGCATCGGTAAAGGCGATAGGGTTCATGCTTATTTACACTCCTGAACAGAGCCGGCAATCGCTTTGAGGGGCTTGTCAGCGTTGATTTCTTAAAGGTTGGTTAGCAAGTAAATAATCTCGATCGGCTCCCACAATCATGAGCTTGTTCAGGCAGCAGGGGAGCACCAAAAGTTTTTTGACGCCACTGATAAGTTCGGGAAGGTCTTTTCTTTTGAATGGCAGTAATACATTGGATTTACCACAAAGCGGGCAGTCTTGAAAATATACATCCTGTTGGATCAACTCATAAGGCCAGGTATTGTGAAAAGGAATCATGAATGAGGTTCCTGCTTCTTGCTGTCTGCTGCTTCGGAATCAGAAGCCGGGTCTGGTATTTGCTTGGCAAGCTCGGCCATCTTTTGCAATAAAATATGCTGCGGCATGTGCATCAGGTGCTCCAACGGAATGTTTAACTGTTTGGCAAGCTTTTGTGCCGTTTCGGCAGAGATCTGTAAAGGTTTCATGCTGTGGTCAACTCCTGTCAATAGATCTATAGTCACCATTTAAACATAACGTACGTAACAATTCAACCAAAATCTGGGGACAGACTATTTTGGCTGCGGCCATAAATATGGTTTAATGGTAAAGATACTTCAATTTTAAGGAAAGGTGTGATGTTCATATGCTGAAACCGTTACAGCAAACATGGGATTTGGAAACATTTTTCAGTGGAGGCAGCAGTTCAACGACTTTCTTGGCTTTCTTGGAGGGTATGCGTACCGAGATTACCCAATTGGAGGCTCAACTGGATGGCTTACAATCCATACAAACACCTGTCGATACAACAGCATTACTGCCGGTTCTGGACCTTCTGCAATCCATTGCCAAGAAATTACGGGAGTCTGATTCATTTGTAGCCTGCCTTGCTGCCGAGAATCAGGCGGATAAGGCTGCTATCGGTTTGGCTGATCGTGTGAAAACGTCGTACGCGACCTATGCGTCCGTCATGACACGATTCGATCAGTATTTGGCAGAGATCAGCGAGGTGGATTGGGAAAGGCTGCTGTCGAGTCCAGAGCTGCAGGAAATCGCCTATCCGTTGACAGAACGCCGGGCACTTGCAGCAGAGAAGCTGCCACCTGAGCAGGAAGCACTGATCAATGATCTGGCCATTGACGGTTATCATGGCTGGGGCGAAGCCTATAACACAACGGTAAGTAAATTTCGCATCAAGTTCGAAGAAAACGGGGAAGTGCTGGAGCTGTCTGCCGGTCAGGCGGCGAATAAAATGCATCATCCCGATCGTACCGTACGTCAGCAGTTATTCGATTTATGGGAGAAGCAATGGGGCGAGCATGCCGACTATTGCGCGGATGCCCTGAATCATTTGGCCGGATTCCGTTTGAAGCTGTATGAGCGCCGCGGCTGGGAAGGCATACATAAAGAGCCTTTGTCCATCAACCGGATGTCCAAGGGGACACTGGATGCGATGTGGGGCGTGATTGAAAAGAGCAAGGATGTGTTTGTCGAATATTTACAGCGCAAGGCGAAGTTGCTCGGGGTAGAGCGCCTAAGCTGGTACGATGTCGAGGCTCCTGTAGGTCAAGGCAGCAAGCATTTCACATATGATGAAGGCGCGCAGCTGATCGTTGATCAATTTCGACGCTTTAGTCCCAAGCTGGCTGACTTCTCGGCCCAGGCCTTTGACAAGGGATGGATTGAAGCTGAGGATCGGCCGGGCAAAAGACCGGGTGGATTCTGCACCTCCTTCCCGATTGCCGAGCAAACGCGGATTTTCATGACGTATGCGGGCACAGCCTCGAATGTATCCACGCTGGCGCATGAGCTGGGTCATGGCTATCATCAGCATGTGATGAATGATTTGCCGGCGCTGGCGCAGGATTATGCGATGAATGTGGCGGAAACGGCTTCAACGTTTGCGGAGCTGATTGTGTCGGATGCAGCTATGCAAAGCGCAGTAAACGCTGAAGAGCGTCTAACTCTGCTGGAGGACAAAATTCAGCGCTCGGTAGCCTTTTATATGAATATTCATGCGCGTTTTCTATTTGAAACGAAGTTTTATGAGGAACGCAGCAGAGGCTTGGTCAGTGTCGAGCGGCTTAATGAGCTTATGGTGGAGGCGCAAAAGCAGGGCTACAGGGATTCGCTCGCGGAATATCACCCGCATTTTTGGGCGTCCAAGCTGCACTTTTATATTACAGAGGTGCCGTTCTATAACTTCCCGTATACCTTCGGCTACATGTTTAGTGCTGGCATCTATGCGGAAGCAGTTCGTCAAGGGGCTGCCTTTGAGGATAAATATATTGCACTGCTGCGCGATACGGGGAGAATGACCGTGGAGGAGCTTGCGGAGAAGCACCTTGGCGTTGATCTGCGACAAGCAGATTTTTGGCAAAATGCAATGGATTTATCTGTTCAGGATGTGCGTGAATTTCTGAAGCTGACGGAATAAATGCAAAAAGCCGGGTGACCGCACCATGTTGTGCGTCACTCCGGCTTTTTTTGGAGCGATCATTACAGCGTAATTGCGAGTCAAGCATGTAACGGTTTAATTTTTCTTGGTATGGAAGCCACGTATGTGGAATTGTAGGGTTTAAACGCGTAAAATTGGTTACAGCTTGAAGAGCTGCATCGTTTGCTGCAACTTCGAAACCAGCTTGGTCATTTGCTCCGACTTGTCGACGATCTCTTGAACGGCAACAATTTGCTCGTTCATCGAGGCCGACACTTCCTCGGTTCCGGCCGCGGATTGCTGGGTAATAGCTGATATACTTTCCATTGTGCCCGATATGCGTTGTGCGCTGTCCAGCATCATCTGGCTGTCGCTCGCAAAGGTGGCAATCTGCTCGGAAATAAAGGTAACGCTGCTGACGATGTCGGCAAATATGTTCTCAGTTTCCGTGATTAATTGAGTTTGCTTGTTAACAATTTCTTCATTTTGCGCTATGTGTGTGAGTGCTTGGTGAATACCGCCCTCGATCGATTTGACGAGATGGAATACTTCTTTGGTAGAGGTAGTGGATTCTTCAGCGAGCTTGCGAACCTCTTGTGCAACGACAGCAAACCCTTTGCCATGCTCACCTGCACGAGCTGCTTCAATGGATGCATTCAAGGACAACAGGTTGGTTTGCTCGGCAATCTCAGATATCGTCCGTGTGATCTGGGAAATCCCGTTAGCCTGCTCAGCCAGCTGGTCGATTGTTCTTGATACATTCGCGGTAGCCTCAACATTGCGTTTCATGCCTGCGCTTTGCGTTTCAACAGCCTGCAGACCATTTTGAACCAAGGCTAACATATGTCCGGATCGTGAATTCATTTCCTGAGTGGAAGCGGTAAAGGTAGTTACTTTATTTTCAATTTCTTTGGTGGACACGGAAATATCAGATATTTCTTCGGATATCTGGTTGGCACCGGAAGCCAGTTCATTGGAAGAAACAGCAACCTGCTCAAGGATATTTTTCAAGTTTTCATTTTTGAAAAAAATATCTCGGCTGGAATCGAATACATGCTTGGACATACTGCCTGTATCCTGTAAAATTTCGCGAAGGCGTTCCATCATTTTATTAAAAGCAGTTCCAAGCTCACCGAGCGCATCATCGGACTGTACTTCTACCTTTTGGGAGAAGTCGCCTTTGGAGATGCTGAGTGCGACGCGTGAGATGTTGTTAATCGGTTCTGTAAGCGTTCTCTCAAACCAGTTGATAAAGGGAAAGCTTAGCCCGATCATGACAATTAAGAAGATAACTCCCAGAATCAAGCTTCTCTGTGATTCCAAGCTAATGATCAGAAGTGCAATGGAGTAAACAGCCACCAGCAGGTAGCAGCCGAACTGAAGTTTCTTTTTAAACGATAAGCCCTGTAACCAATTCATTAGCATATCTCCTTCAGATGTTAATATCTTACTTACGAGCAAATTATATCATCCCAAAGTAACAGGGTCTATACTTCAAATCAATTCCAGCGTAAAAAACAGGGATAACTGTCGAAAATAGTTCTTTGGTCGTATTCGAAGGTTGCCAAATTGTGATAATAATCGATATAGTAACGTAAAGCAAGTAAATGCTAAATGAAGAGGAGAAGATGAAGTGATCGCCTATGAAGGAATACATCATGTTAGCCTGGTTACCCGTGATTTGGAGCGCTCGAAAGCTTTTTATACAGAGGTTCTCGGTCTGAAGGAGCTGGAACGGCCGCCATTTGATTTTGAGGGTGCATGGTATGCGGTTGCAGAAGGCGGGCAGCAGTTGCACCTGATTGTCCATGAAGGACAAACACTTCGGGATGGGAAAATAGACTCAAGAGATGGGCATTTGGCCTTGCGTGTCAGCAGCTATGAGCATACAAGAAAATGGCTGGATGAGAAGGGGATTCCCTATGATGCCCGCCCTCATGCCAAGGCAGGATTCCCGCAGATCTATATTTTGGACCCGGATTGCAATATTATCGAGCTGAATGCCGATGTTTATGACGGGTAAGGGGGGAATCAAAAAGGTTTTCCCAAGGGGGTATTTGTCGTTTTTTGTTGTATGCTGACGACATATGGGTAATAAATATATAAATGTAAAATATTGTTGATTAATTCGCAAATCCTTCATATAATAGGACTGCAGCACCACGCTGACAACACCGATTAGGTAGGAGGATGTTAATGATTTTAGAAAATGTGACTTTGGCAAGGCAGATTGATATCGTGTTTCGGGAAATTAAGGAGGAGTTGGCTCTTCTCACTTCAGGAACGGTCTTTGTCCAAATTCGCAACAATGTTATTGGGAAATTTGGAGTTAGGGCGTTTCCTTTAGAGAGCAAGGGGAACCAGCTGCAGAAGATGGGGCTGGGATTGTCGGAGGAGGAGCTTCAAACATTCCGGCATACCGCAATGGAATCGTTAAAGCTCAAGCGCTGGACGCATGGTGAAATTTCGTTCGAATTTGCCATGCGCCAGAACAAGCTGTGCACGAGTGTTGCGTTTGAATCTAATTATAATATGTCCAGCCTGATGGAAGAGCTGAATCCAAACAAAAAAAAGGATTAAACGGTCTCCTTAGACAGAAAGTTTGGCCACGATTTCGTATATATCATACAGCACTTTATTAATTTACTATTTGTATTTCTTATTCGGGTTTTCATCGAAATCGTTGAACCGCTGACAGCTGCTGTTGGTGGTTTTTCCTTTGCATGGGGCATGAAGCAATCGCCTGGAAAAGAACTTTGCTCATTTGAAAAAACTGCCAATAATCCCAATTGACCATAAAATCAGCGGTCCAATAATGATAAACCCAATTATTACTGCAATAAATTTAAGAGGTGTTGATATTCCTCTTTGCTCGCTAATTGCATCTAATTTCTGATTTATTTTCTTAAGTTCATCAAGTATTTCTTTGTTCAATTCTTCTGACATTGTTTTAAACCCCCTTTTTGAAGCGTATAACCTTTACTACCATAATACTCCAATTTTGTTTTTAATTCATTTTTTGTTTTTATTTTATTGTACTGATTTTTGAATTGATTTTTACCTCACCAGCATCGCTAACGTGGTCCAATAGGTGAAGGCTAGAAGCCATTCGCTCATATTTTGTTGACTATTACTCCTGGCTTTCCCTTGCTATCGACGAAAGAATATATCCAATTGAACAGGTACCATTTCCAGTAATTCAATAAATGCTTTATCGACTCTATGTTCAATCGCCAGGTTGTAGTATTCAAGTAGATCCTTGTTATTTACTGTATTCAGTATTGAAATCAATCTCCTTATAGCGAAGGCTCCTATCCCCTCACCTATAAGAATTATGCAAATATCGACTTATATTTACAATATATGGTTTTTATTGTTTAGACATCCTATGGAAGTTATTGTAATCTATCAAATGTTAGATACATAAAATTATGGGAAGTAAGGGAGAGATTTGTTTTGAAAAAGTATCTGTCAGGATTATTGTTAGTTATATTTTTATTTTTATTAGCATCAAGCTCATCTGTCTCAGCTGATCCAGTCCAAGGTAATATGTTGGTTGGAAGCACTTATGGTTGGATTAGAACACCAGATGCTCCGAATTCAGTGAGTTATAGTACTTCAATTCTAGGTACCAAAGCTGATGTTGATGGTAATGAAACAACAACAACAAATTTTGATACTGCTTATTATTATTATGCTAAAATTAGCAGCACTTCGGTGACAATAAAGAGCATACGCTTCTTCGCTTCACAGGCCGTAACATTTACATTTTATGATGGAACCAATAATACCAGACTATATACATATTCAATTGCTGCAAATGACTCTACATATCATTCAATAAATGTGCCCAACGTAAAAATCATAGGTGTGCATGTAGAAAGTGATGCAAAAGTAAAAGAGTGGTATGTTTCGAGTGCAGATCCAATCCCCTCTGCACCTTTGGCGTTAACTGCTATACCTGAAAACGCACAGGTTGATCTTACTTGGTCAACCGTAACCGGAACAACCGGATACAATATCAAGCGTTCGACGACACCAAGCGGGCCTTATATCACAGTTGCCAATAACGTTTATGGATCGCCCTATACTGACACTACAGTCACCAACGGCATAACTTATTACTATGTTGTAACGGCGCTAAATGCTGGAGGAGAAAGTGGAAATTCAAACGAAGCTTCAGCTACACCTATGGGTTCAAGCAGAGTAATCCTTACCACAACAATGACGAATGGAGACATATTTGAACACAACATCTCCAAAGCTGAATTAACCACGTTCCTTGCATGGTTCGATGCCAAAGCAGCTGGGACAGGTCCGGCCAAGTATACATTTACGAATCAGCACTTGAAGGGTTCTTTCTTAGCTCGTAAAAATAGCCTGATCTTCGACAAGATCTTAAAACTCAATTACGATGAGTACAGTATTAGCGGCAGTGGAGCACCTACTGAAGTAGCAGAGATTACAGCTGGAACTGCTTTGAGTATTATCCTGACAGACGGCAAGGTAGAGGAGTTTATCCTATCAGCAGCTGACTACAATGCTTTCGTTGCTTGGTATGATGCAAAATCGGCTGGTACGGGTCCAGCACGTTACACATTTGAAAACCCGTTGAAAAAAGGTCCTTTTTTAGCCCGGCATGAAGTCGTGATTTTTGATAAGATTTCTTCCTATGATTCCGAAGATTTTAACTAATGTCTAATTAGAATTGAATGAGAAACAAAGGAAAGGCTCTCTTTCTTCTGGATTGAGAGCTTTTCCTTTATTTCATGACTTTACAAAATCGTTACCGTTTTCGAACCTTAAATTACAATAATTGGTATTATAAGTTTAGACAATCCATGGAAGTTATTGTAATCTACTATTTGTCTTATACATAATAAATTGGAATATAAGGGAGAGATTTGTTTGAAGAGATGTGTTTTAAGTTTATTTGCATTTTTATTGTTAACAATACTTGGGGCATCAAGTGTATTTGCTCAAGGGAATAATTTTTATTTTAAATTAGAGATCTTGTCTGGGTATGATGCTAATGAAACACAAATATCAGAGCTGGAGTTTTATTACAATGGAAATAAAATTGACAAATCCAATTTATCTATCGTAAGTAATTCAGCTACGGATACTAGTTTGTCTTGGTTACCTGATAAATTGATCGATGGAACGACGCAATCTTATCCTACTGGTCGCGGAACTAGTTTTGTAGGTGCGTATCCCAAATATGTTATCGTAAAAAGCACCCAAGTTTTTGATAATGTTAAAATATATAATGATAGTCAAGGGTCATATGCCGCCAAAGATGTACAGTTGTTTAGTCTAATAACTAATAGCGATCCGTTGAGAAATAATGTACAGTGGAATCAATTTGCTACATATACCTTTGGTTCGGGATTTTCTAACTATACCTTTAATTTAACAAGTGTCGCACCAGTTGTTCCTTACAATGTAGCTGCAACTTCAGGTAATGCTCAAGTAAATTTATCATGGAACGTGGTATCAGGTGCGACAGGTTACAACATCTATAAATCAAATACCATAAGTGGAGTTTATACTAAAATTTCTTCCAATGTCACTTTAAATTCCTTTTTGGATACCTCTGTACTTAATGGTGTGGAGTACTATTATATTATTACCGCAGTTAATACAGGCGGTGAAAGTGGAGACTCTAACAAAGTGTATGCATTCCCTCAAACGCCTTCAGATCAATATTCGGCGAATATTATTCCAGTTATGACAACATACAATTCCTCAGGCGGAATAGTGACGGCAAGTGATGAATATTCCGGACGAGACGGTACTTTACCTGCCTGGAAAGCTTTTGATGGTATAAAAAAATATTCTTCTTCAGCTGGTAATTATAATGCTTGGGGAACAAGTGCAATACAAGGCTGGTTGGCCTATGAATTTCCTTTACCCAAAACTGTAGTTCGGTATGTGCTTTATTTCGGTTTTTATTCAAATGCATCCTATAATAACGATACACCGAAAAAGTGGACGTTTGAAGGAACTAACGACAATGTGAATTGGACAGTACTCGATTCAAGAGATAATATAACTCACTGGGTAGATGGCGATTCAAAAGCTTTTACATTTGAAAACAACACAGCATTTAAAAAGTACAGAATTAATATAAGTGCCAATAACGGTTCAACTGGCGATCATGTAAATCTTGATATCCACGAATTGGAAATGATGGAAAAGGCGGTTCCCTCCATACCTGGAATATCAAATTTGGTTGCCACAGCAGGGGACTCCCAAGTCACCCTCAACTGGAATGCAGTCACTGGCGCTAATGGCTATAACGTCAAACGCTCCACAATTGCCGGTGGTCCATATACAACAGTTGCCAATAACGTTTATGGATCGCCCTATACTGACACTACAGTCACCAACGGCATAACTTACTACTATGTTGTAACGGCGCTAAATGCTGGAGGAGAAAGTGGAAATTCAAACGAAGCTTCAGCTACACCTATGGGTACAAGCAGAGTAATCCTTACCACAACAATGACGAATGGAGACATATTTGAACACAACATCTCCAAAGCTGAATTAACCACGTTCCTTGCATGGTTCGATGCCAAAGCAGCTGGCACAGGTCCGGCCAAGTATACATTTACAAATCAGCACCTGAAAGGTTCTTTCTTAGCACGCAAAAATAGCCTAATCTTCGACAAGATTTTAAAATTCAATTACGATGAGTATAGTATTAGCGGCAGTGGCACACCTACTGAAGTAGCAGAAGTGACTGCTGGAACTGCTTTAAGTATTACCTTAACAGACGGCAAGGTAGAGGAGTTTATCCTATCTACAGCTGACTATAATGCTTTCGTTGCTTGGCATGATGCAAAATCTGCTGGTACGGGTCCAGCTCATTACACATTTGAAAATCCGTTGAAAAAAGGTCCATTCTTAGCTAGGCATGAAGTCGTGATATTTGATAAAATTTCTTCCTATGATTCCGAAGATTTTAACTGATACGTTAGCCCTCACTCCTTAGGGATTGGGGGCTTCTTGTTTTATTTAGAAAATCCTTTTCCGTGTATTAATACATAAAAAGTATCTTATCTATTAGTATATAGCTATTTGGCAGGACATACCTCACTGCAAAGTTTGTTCGATAAGATCTGTACTTTCCGAAAAGAACCCTATGGGTTGTCGAGGAGATTCCTCTACCGTCTTGGGATTCGCAACTAATATGAGGCTGAAACTATTTGCGTTTTGTATTAGTTCTAAGTGTTTACCGTCCAAATTTCCTCCTAATCTTACGAACGATGGTGCTAACCATGTAACTCGTTCAAGCTTTACCATCATACCGTTAATTACGATTAGAGTTTCATGGCTATCCCCTAATTTATTGTCAAAATCATTAATAGCAGCGGCTAAATTTTGAAAACTTATGTAAGAATCATTCTGCGGGAGTCGCACTATCGAGGGGCTCTGAGCAAATTCTACGAAAGAATCAAGGTTTTTTAGTGGGTTATTCAACACTCTTCTCATAAGCTTCTCCTGCGCAATTGCTTTATCAAAAGGCTCATCAACTTTATTCATATTCTTACACCTCATAAGAGTATTTGTCTTGAGAGATATTATGTCCGAAATCCTATCAGGATATAATTGGAAAGCAATAATTGTGTTTGTACAGGTTCCATAAAATACAAAAAAAGCCCTCATTCTTCGGGATTGAGAGTTTCTATCGTTTCCAAGACTTTACAAAATCGTCACCGTTCTCGAACCTTTAATTACAATATATGGTTTTATTTGTTTAGACAATCCATGGAAGTTATTGTAATCTACTATTTGTCTTATACATAATAAATTGGAAAATAAGGGAGAGATTTGTTTGAAGAAAATGTTGGTTTTATTTTTTGCTTTGGTGATGGTGAGTATGGTTTCCATAATTTCTTCTGCGTCTGCAGAAGATCAGTATTCTGGAAATCTTATTCCGGTCATGACTTCGGCTACAACACCATCTGGTATTGTGACGTCTAGCACCGAGTACTCTGGAACGCCTGCTTGGAAAGCTTTCGACGGGAATAAATTATATTATGATGGTAGTACATACAGAGCATGGGGTACAAATTCTTCGACAGGTTGGATTGCTTACGAATTTCCCACAGCGAAAATCATCTCCAAGTATGTAATTTATTATGGAACTCAAAATGCCAACGGCTATGTTAATGCGATCAACCCTAAAAATTGGACATTTGAGGGAACCATTGATGGTAACAACTGGGTCGTTTTAGATACACAAACAAATATTACAAGTTGGATAACTGGCCAAGAAAAGGCATTTACTTTTATTAATAATACTCCGTATAAGCGCTATAGAATTAATATTTCAGAAAAAAATGGAACATCAAACGGTACTGTAAATCTTACCGTGCATGAAATTGCCATGATGGAGAAGATAAATACCGTTCCTGATGCTACAACATTATCAGTGGTTGCTGGCAATGCTCAAATTACCCTAACATGGCCTGCTGTTACAGGGGCAACGGGATACAATATCAAACGTTCCACAACTGCCGGTGGACCTTACACTACAGTTGCTACCAACGTGTATGGCTCCCCTTATACTGATACTACAGTCACTAATGGCACAACTTATTATTATGTAGTTACAGCGGTTAATACAGGCGGAGAGAGCACCAATTCAAACGAAGCATCAGCTACACCAACGGCACCAGCAGCTACGAACAGAGCATTACTCGTTATCACCCTCGTTAGCGGTCTTGAAAAAGAATATGATCTATCCATGACCGAAGTAAACAGCTTCACAACCTGGTATGCTGCACGTGCTGCGGGAACTGGAGCTGAAGTCTACACGATCAATAAATCGTTCAACAAAGCTAGCTTCCTAACACGCAAAGATAATATCGCATTTAATAAGATCGAGCTATATGAAGTTAATGAGTATACACCAGCGCCATAAGTATTACATCCCAAATATATGCATATTAAAGGAGCGATTATAGTGAAATCAATAATAACAAAATCACTAGTTTTGTTAAGCTTAGTTGGTACATCGTTACCATTCACAGTTGTAGGTGCTGAAGCGGCAATACAAACTGAATTAACTTTTCAAGTTCCCATGAATACATACTGCGGTCCAAATAATCCCATTGAGTTTTCTTTTGAATTTGTTAATACAAAGGATACCTCGGCTAATGTAACTTTGCACTTATATAAAAAGGATGGAACAGAATTTACATCAACCGGAACTTCATATGATGGGATCGAATCTACAGTGACACCGGGTACCATCTCTACCCTTACTAAGAATGCAGCGGGATTGTATCATATTAATTATGGAAGCCAGCAGAGTTGTTCGGAACGAGTGTATTCAGGAAAATTAGTATCCGAATCTGGAACTTCTACTATTCTAGCGAGAGGTTGGGTAGATAGTAAGCATGGTACGGAGAGAGTCATTGTTAAAGATGACCTGGGTACATCTCGTCCGCCTGCTGACACAACTGCGCCCGCTGCCGTGATGAACCTGACTGCTGGAAGCCCGACTTTAACTTCTATCACTTTAAACTGGACTGCTCCAGGTAACGATGGAACGGTAGGAACGGCTACTTACTACGATATTCGTTACAGTACCTCGCCCATAACTGAAGCGAACTGGGCAACTGCAACACAAGTAAGTGGTGAGCCTGCTCCTGCTATTGCTGGTACCAATCAATCTATGGAGATCACAGGATTAAACCCAAATACAACTTATTATTTTGCAATTAAAACAAGTGATGAAATTCCTAATATTTCAATCATATCGAATAGCCCTAATGCTAAAACATTAGCTCAGACTTATTCTATTGACTTGACTGATGGATTGCCTTCCTCTGCATTCTCCAGCAGTACCAATTGGAGCACACAAGGTCCTGAAAAAGCATTTAATAATGTGTGGAATGCAGGTAATGATGTCAATGCATACTTTACAAGCTCAGGCCATCTTACTAATGAATGGATTAAGGTTGATTTTGGCAGCGATAAGGCTATTGCGAAATTGCGTTATCAAGCAGCTATATTTGATAACTACCGTGTAGGAATGAAAAACTTTAAAGTACAAGCCTCATCGGATAACACATCATGGATAGATCAGTATACTGGAATAGCATTACCAAACTCATCGATTCAAGAGTTTACCTGGACTCCTACAAATAGTTTCAAATATTGGAGAATATATTTAATAGACAATCATGGAAATGGAAATTATTTTGGTATTTCTGAAATGGAAATGATGGCAATACAGTAAATTGTTAATTGTCTAATGCCTATAACAGAAAGCGACGAGAGTATTTAGTATCGACAACACACTCGCGGTACAATTGTTAGCAGGGAGAGTGACAGCGTGAGCGTGAGTACTTCAGCAATAAAGCACGTATAGCAAGCAACCAACAGAGGAAGAGCAGGGATGATGACCTACATATTACGCAGCTGCGAATATCCTTTTGTCGTCATGCGTGATTTAGTGAGGTCGTGGATCAGTATTGTATCTATACCCGACGAAGCTCACGCTGGAACTAATTGATTAAGTAGAAAAAGCCTGGAACCAACCCCAAGGCTTTTTCTGCTTATTAACTGGTTGTGGTATAACTTCAAGGTAGTGACATAGTAGTTTTGTTGAATGACGGATATAGTTGAATCCTAGATTTTTCTCGGTACCTTGTAAATGATAAAAACAATACTAGCTAATGCCAACAACTCAAAGAGGATTGAATAAGGCGGCGCATTCGTCACTGTGGAATGTAAAAAACTGTGCATTTCATCAAACTTGGGACTTATTTTAAGCACCCACATGACATCTGGAAGTGCGCCCAGGAAAGCCGTTACCAGGACAAGTACATCTTTATCACGCCAGGCTATGTATAGCAAAAACAAGATGATCAGGGAGCCGATGAGCACATTGCTCAACATTTGCAGCTCAAAATGGGGTACTGCATCTAAAGCAAAATGCGAGCACAAGGATAATGCTAATATAGCTGGCAGCGCAACTGCCTTTTGGATGCCGGAAGTGTTTTTGACTGAAGATAGCATATACATAGCGGAAGCTGCTGCCATGTGTGTGGCTACGAGCACAATAATTCTCCTCTCCTGTTGAGGTTACACAAGAGCTATTATAATTTGATTTTGGCGTACTTACAACAAACGTATGAGTTCGTTAATAACTTGGCTATACTGGCGAGTATAGGGTGGTGGCAGCTATGGCGTTCTTGCCTATGTATCAGAGGCTTGCAGAGTTGTGGACGGTAAAGCAGCAGCGACAACTCACAGCCGACGAAAAGATTGAAATGGACCAGTGCCTCAAGCTCAATGCCAAGCTTTGCTGGGATATGGCGTACTTGGAGAATGTGTCGATGATGGCATCGTTAACAGCAGATGTGGAGTGGCAGCACGAAATCTGTCTGGAGATCGAATCGTTACAGCTGGGACAAGATAAAAAGCCGGGGAGATAATCCCGTGGCTTATTTTCGTTGAGTCAACAAATGCGTTGGATATCAAAGCCCTCAGTCCGAAAGGAAGGAGGGCTTTATTTTTTACAGAAGAGGTTGTAAGTATCTTCAACTTGAGCTGAAAACTTTATTTAGATAAAGGCACGACTAATAATAACCAATAGAATAAAGAGAACAAGAATTTCACCCGTAGAATTCCAAAACCAAAACCCCCACAACTTCAAAATGACGAATTTGGATAAGTGGCATCAATTTATGGAGCGTATTACAACGAATCAAGCAGGAAAAGTCCGTATTACGCAATATACTATCGAAGGGTATCCTATCTTTTAAGGTCAAGAAGGGTATGTCTTTAATGAATGTAAAAATAACAGGTAAAACCTTTTGGTTTGTGGAAACACAGTAATGATGGGTCGTTCCTTATGTAATTGCAACAAGATGGGGTCAGTCAAAAAAAGCTTTACTCCAACTGGCTTAAGATTTATTGGCAAAAGACATTCCTTTTGCGGCAAGAGCTTGCTTGAGCTGGTCAATTGCCTTCGGGCCCATACCATGCAGCTTCAAAACCTCTGTTTCAGTGAGCCTGGTCAACTGTTCAAGTCGCGTATAGCCGACCCCAATGAGTGCTCGTTTTGCCGGATTCGACAAATTGATGGGAAGATCACTCGCTGATTCTTCCTGAAAATTGTTATTTGACATTACAAATTCCCCCTCAACTATTCCTGTGAAGCAAGGCTTAGCTGCCACGAAACCCCGAATTTATCTGCTACCCAACCAAATTTTTTACTAAAAGGATACGCTCCTAAAGGCATTAATACAGATCCTTCCAGAGATAATTTCTCAAAGACCCTACTAACATCTTCTTCGGTATCACAAGTTACATACAAGGACATTGAAGGAGTAAAGGTAAATGCATGCTGTGTGTTGCTATCGATACACATAAACTCTTGTCCGTTAAGAGAGAAGGTAGCATGTACTACTGTGCCCTCAGCTCCAGCTTCATTCGCGCCATAACGTGTAATACTTGTTATTTCTGACTTATCGAATAAGGAGATATACAAATTCATCGCTTCTTCAGCCTTACCATCGAACATTAAAAACGTCGTGATTTTCGTCATAAAGATCAATCTCCTTTAGCATATAGCGGATGTAATTGCTGCAGCAGTGTCTCTTTCAACTGTATTCTCATTGTATCACCTTGTCCATTTTAGGGTGTAGATTCTTTTTATTCCTTAGCCTTGTCTATTAACAGACGGTTATATTCATTCAATACAGCATCCATCATTCTGCTTGCCGTGAGCAGTTCTGGGTCCGCCAAGTCCTTGTTCCTGGAAAGTCGATTTAGCTCCTGCCTAAGCTCCTCAATGCGCTCGATAAGCTGATCTAATTTAGTGGTCATCATGAATTCTCCTTTTGTGGTTTATAATTAGGTTCCCCACAAAGTAAAGGAAGATTCGACTTTCAAAAAATTGTATATATGGAAATATCAAAAGCCCTCGTACCTTTATTAAGGAATGAGGGCTGCTTACGGTTTATTGTGGATTATTTTGTTTCGGAATTCCATTTAAACTCGGTGGTCGTTTTGCGGCCGTATTAGCTCGAAGCTCAGCCTCTTCTTCTATAAATTTATTTTCTTTAAAGTCTCGACTTTTGGGCGAATCGGGTTTGGTAACATCCATGATAAGAACTCACCTCCTGTCCCATTTAGTATCCCAGTAAGCAAGCTTACTATTCGGGGAGGAACATCCATTGCTTATCAGGATACCTCTTTTATATTATCTGGAGAATCATTCTTAACATTCCCTACAGCTTTGGTCACCGGGTACACCCGCAGCTCCTCATCGGGATATGGTTCTCCAATCAAAGATTGCAGCAGGCTAATATCCTGAATGCTGCGGTCCAGCCATGCTGCCTCATCTTGTTTCCTCAGAATGATCGGCATCCGATCGTGAATGCCCGCCATCGTCTTATTCGGTACTGTCGTAATAATCGTACAACTGCTGATCTTGTCACCCTCTGGATTTATCCAGGTATCATAAAGGCCCGCCATCGCAAACAATTGTCCGGTTCTTTGCACAATCCGCATCGGTTGCTTACCATCCTCAGTTACTTTCCACTCATAAAAACCATCTGCAGGAATGATGCAGCGCTTGCTCTTTAATGATGTTCGAAATGCAGGCTTGTCTGCAATGGTTTCCACCCGGGCGTTGATCATGGTATAACCAATCTTGGCATCTTTGGCCCAAGAGGGGATTAGCCCCCAGCGCAGCTGGCCTAACTTGTTCTGTACTCCATTGTTAATAATGGCTGGAACCATTTGTCCGGGCGCAACATTGTACCGCGGCTCATAAAAGGGTGTTGAGCTTTCAAGCATAAATCGCAGCATCAATTCTTCCTCGGTAACGGTGATCGTGTATCTTCCACACATTGAGAACCCCCCTGTGAATATCGATACTACCATTTTACCTCAAACCCTTTAAGGCTTAAACGTTAATAACAGATTATCCAGAAAACACCTAATGTTATTTTGCGATGATTTTGTTGGGCTTGTATATGAGATTTGCCGACTTGTGGGTAATCAATACGATGTAAACGACATCAACAATAAAAATGAGGATGTACAGCATCGTTAGCAAAAGGGAGTGCGGGTATTGGGAATAACACAAAACGGAGATGCACAGCGTACCAATCATTTTAAAATAAGCGATGGATATGGACTGGCCTTGGAAGTTTTTTATCATCAGCATGCGGATAAACAGGATGGACATCATGAGGTTGATGCCAAATGCTGAATATTTGCCCTCAAGATCATGAAATTCTTGCGCGATTCCATAGTGCAGTAGAAGGGCAATGGCCATTAAAGAAAAGATAACGGCTTTGGCGGGAAAACCGGGATTTTGTTTCTTGGAGTAGTACAAGCATTGCAGAAGAATGATACAGTCCAAGAAGAACCAGATCACGGTTATGATTTGTTGCAGCGGATCAAAGGGGAGGATGAAGGAAAATAAAAACTCCCAAGTGATATTGGCACAAATGGCGGCGGTTGGCATACCGCTAGTACGATCCTGATAGCTTTTATAAATCACAAGTATGTAGGTGATTGTCCAAAAAAAGGCCATTCCAAGCAGCAGCAACAGTTCTACGCGCTGAGAAAATAAGTGTTGCATATAGAGAAAACACATCCTTCCGGGGGATTTTCTCTTATAAGTATGATTTGCCAGGCTTGCCTATGAATTTGTTTATAAACGAAAAAAGCCCTAATGGGCTTTTCAAATCAACATGGAACCAGTCATATTGTCGGACTTGTATGGCAGGCTTTTGGCTAACTAATTTTTTGCTTTTATTGCTCCTGCCCATCGCTTTTTCGGCACGGTTGGCCATATTTATCGTATCCTCAACGGTATCTTCAACTGTTTTCTCTACGAAATCGGCTATCTTATCGACCAATGAATGCTGTACTTTCTTAGGCATAAAGCTTCCTCCTTTTTTCGACTCGATGGCTATAAATTCCCCATCAAATCCCTGATTATTCACATGTTAATAAGGCTCTGCACCGTGAGCGATGTTTACGGCTTTATCTGGTGCCTGATCACCGTTTTTATTGCCAAGCGGTTTTTGGCCGGTTCCACCCTTGGGCGAATTTTCAAGACCTTCTCGTAATCGGCGCCCGTATTCCTCGTCGGCTTCTGCAGCAAGTGCGATCATGGCATCACGGATACGGACGTCGCACTGCGAGAGATCGCCCACCAGATTGGAAATCAATTCATCACGCTCCCAATCCTTGAACCGTCGATAAGTATCGCCTGCTTGCTGCGTATTGTTCGATCTATCAATGGATTGACGCACGAGCCTTCCTTCAATGAGCGGTGTGTATTCCTTTCCGGCTTGCTGTGCTTCAATTAAGCCGCCCAGCAGGGAAGGCTCATAGTTGATATGAGGATTGTGGCTCGGTGACCTATCGACATAATATTCCATTTGGCCGCCGCTTTGGTTCGTGGCAACCCGTTTTTTGGGAGCGTTAATCGGCAATTGCAAATAATTGGCGCCTACCCGATGACGCTGTGTATCTGAGTAAGAAAACGTTCGGCCCTGCAGCATTTTGTCATCTGAAAAATCGAGACCATCGACTAGCACACCTGTGCCGAAGGCTACCTGTTCCACTTCAGTGAAATAATTGACCGGATTTCGGTTTAAAATCATTTTTCCGACCGGCAGCCATGGGAACTGCTCCTCCGGCCATAGCTTGGTATCGTCAAGGGGATCGAAATCCAGCTCAGGATGCTCATCATCACTGAGGATTTGGACAAGCAGCTCCCATTCCGGATAATCACTGCGTTCTATGGCTTGATATAAGTCTTGGGTTGCATGATTAAAATTGGTTGCCTGAATCTCGCTGGCTTCCTTTTGCGTTAAATTTTTGATGCCCTGCTTCGGTTCCCAATGATATTTAACCAGCACCGCTTGACCGTCGCTGTTCACCCATTTATATGTATTAACGCCAGAGCCCTGCATCATGCGATAGTTGGCTGGAATGCCCCAGGGTGAATAAACAAAGGTAACCATGTGAAAGGATTCAGGGGAGCTGGCACAAAAGTCGAAGAAACGTTCTGCATCCTGAATGTTCGTAACCGGGTCCGGTTTAAAAGCGTGAATCATGTCTGGGAACTTAATGGCATCGCGTATAAAGAAAATTTTCAGGTTGTTCCCGACCAAATCCCAGTTTCCGTCCTCCGTATAAAATTTCACAGCAAAACCACGGGGATCACGAAGGGTTTCCGGAGAATGACCACCATGAATAACCGATGAAAAGTGGACAAAAACAGGTGTCTGTTTTCCTTTTTCCTGAAACAATTTGGCACGCGTATATTTGGATACCGGCTCGTTGCCTACAGTTCCATAAGCTTCGAAATAGCCGTGCGCACCCGCACCCCGCGCATGAACGACACGTTCTGGAATCCGTTCCCGATCAAAGTGGCTGATTTTTTCGATAAAATCGTAATTTTCCAAAGTAGCTGGACCCCGATTACCTACTGTTCTTATGCTCTGATTGTTGGTAACAGGGTGACCTTGCCGGTTTGTCAACGTGTTAGTGTCCTCGGTAATTGACTGCTGCTTATTACGATTAGACGGATCATTGGTCATTCCATAGCCCTCCTGGATTGTAATCATATGGTAATCCGTATTTGGCAGCTCCTGCCATCAGGTTGTTCCAACCATAGATTTCCGCGTTGTCTCATCAAATATTCCTATTTTTCTGCAAACCAAATAAAAAGGCGATTCCTCTCGGAATCACCTTAATCTAAGTATATGGAGCGACTCATTATCTGGAAAATTTGCCTGCCAGTTGTTGCTCAGCGATTTGAACCAGACGGCGCGTGATGTGTCCCCCGATTGCTCCGGTGTCGCGAGATGCCATGAAACCGTAGTAACCATCCTGAGGAATTTGAATACCCAATTCTTGAGCCACCTCATACTTCAATTGTTCTAAAGCTTGAGAGGCTTGAGGTACGACTAAGGTGTTGCTGTTGCTGGATTGTCCTTGTGCCATTGATATCACCTCCGTTCATACAGGTAGTATGTGACAATTTCAAAATCCTACACCTGCACATGATTGGAAATTTATGGGTTAACATGTATACTTCACACCTCAGAATCTTTATAATTAAAACATGAAACAGATCTACTGGGGAAGTAAGGGGGGAGTAAATTGTTTACTTTAAGCTGCACCAACTGGTCCTGGGATGCCGATTTGCAAATTATTCATGCGGATGTACTGCTGAACATAGATGGAGATGTCCTGATCGACGAGCCGCTTTGTGTGGATGTAGGTCTTCCGGCTTTGCTGTACAGTGTGACTCATGATGTGGAGCCGAACCGCTGGGGAAAGGTTGATGAGTGGGAGCGGATGCCCTTTTTTTGCTGTGGATGCGGTGACCCGGAATGCAGAGCTTTTTCATTTCGAGTCCGTCATCGTCATCAGGAGAGCCTGGAGCTAACAGAGCTGGAGGAGCGGGAGCATGGGGAGCCGAGAGAGCATAGTTCATACACAATCGCATTACAACGATACCGGACAGAGGTTGTGATGATGGCCAGGCAGTTTCTTTCCCATATTCAGGGACTCGATTATCGGCCCTATTATGCAGATACGGTCCAGGTAGTTGAGCGACTGCTGAAGCAAATCGAGGATTGATCAAATAGTTCGGAATATTGTTATAAAAATGAAACGTAGCTACTTGTTGTCGGCCTCAGTATCCTTTATGGTATAGCTAGACCGCGTTGGATAAATTTCTTTTAACCAAAATATAGCTGCTGTGGAGGTTCATGAATGAGCGAGCAATACAATCGCAACAAGCTCGTAAAAGAGCGAAACTATACACCGTTTATTCTGATTTTTTCGTTTGTGCTGGTGTCGATTATAGCTTTATTGTTTTTCTTGCCGGGGTATGACGGGCATCTCGATTTTGACGTTACGATTTTCCCCTTACTGAATGCCATCTTCAATTGTTTTACGTTTATTGTTTTGGTATTGGCTTTGGTGGCCATCAAAAAAAGAAACATTCCACTGCATAAAAGCTTTATTATGGCAGCCTTTGGATCGACGACGCTTTTTTTGATTTCTTATGTTATTTATCACTTTCTGACCGAGCCAGCCAAGTTTGGTGGAAGTGAAATGATGCGGTATGTGTACTTCTTCATTCTGATCACACATGTCACTCTAGCGATTGTGAATGTGCCGCTGGCGCTTTTATCGGTAACCCGCGGATTGAATATGCAGATTGAACGTCACCGAAAAATTGCCCGTTGGACTATGCCGATCTGGTTATATGTGAGTTTGACAGGTGTGATCGTGTACTTGCTGATTTCCCCTTATTATTAAAAGAGGACAGGCTTGGTGGAACTTGTATTCCCGATAGCCTGTCTGATGATTGGAAGCACAAAAAGCCGTCCGGCGAGTGAACTGCACCTCCAACTGTTAGATGATGTCTAACAATTGGAGGTGCAATTCACTTTCGGACGGTTTTTCTTATCAGCAGATCAATTTGATGCAGGCTGGCAATGTCGATAAGGAAACGAATTGCTGATAGCTAATGATATTGTATTGGAAGCATTTTAGGGCATCATAAATAACGCTTGCAATTTTATGGGCACAAAGATATAATTCTAATCAATCGACCAGTCGTACACCGTATACGAAAAAGCGGGTGATCGAAAAAAAAGGAGGGGCATCATAATTGAGTATTCTAAAAATCGAGTATGAAGATTTGGACCAATTGACATATAAGACCATAAAAAAGATGATTCTTGACGGCCAATTGAAACAAGGAGAAAAGATCGTTCAAGACAATCTTGCCGAGCTTCTAGGTGTAAGTAGAACACCGCTTCGCAAGGCGATTGCTCAGCTTACCCAGGAGTGTCTACTAGAAACCAACGGGAGAGGGACATACGTTAAGCAATACACCACTGAAGAGATGATTGCTGCTTTTGAAATCCGAGCTGTACTTGAAGGCTTAGCAAGTCGTCTTTGCGTACGATATATGTCCGATGAAGATATTCAAGCATTGGAGAATCTGTTTAAGGAAGCTATGACGAAAATAACGGAAACAGATTGGTCAGCCTATCGTGAAGCTGATCGAGAGTTTCATAACCAGATTTCCAAGCATGCCAACAGTGTTATGCTTTCAGGCATTCTTAATCAGTATCAAGTTTTGAGCATCACCTATTTAAAAGGATTAATGCGTCCGCCCCATGAAACCATTAACGATCATATGGACATCATTCAAGCGATTAAAAATCGGTCAGAGGATGAAGCCGAACGGGCAGCTATCGCGCATATCCGTCGATCCATAGAAGCTGTGAAAAACAATAGGTGAATTTTAATTTAACATCGACCGTATACGGTGTACCGAATACAAATTTTGAAAGCGATTGCTATGAATGGAGGAATTCGTATGTTACCCATCATCGATACACATGTTCATTTAGGCACCTCCAAATTTTCAGGTGTAACGACAACAGAAACAGAATTGCTGGAATCGATGGAAAGCAATGGCGTCGCGACGAGCTTGGTTATGCCACAACCGACGCTAGAAAATATCGATGATGTTCATGAAAATATCGGCCGACTGGCCATAGAACATCCTGGGAAATTTTATGGGATCGCGAGTTTGGACCCATGGATGAAGGAGGAGCCCTATGTCCTGCGGCTTGAAAAATGCGTGAAGGAGCTTGGATTTATAGCGGTGAAGCTGCATCCTTACGGGCATAACATCTCTCCGTTGTCGGATCGCTGCAATAAAATATATGAGTCAGCAAGAAGGTTGAACATTCCGGTAATCGTTCATACAGGTCTTGGTACGCCATCTTCCTTACCGTCTTTATTAATTGAGCCAGCTCGAAATTTTCCGGATGTGACCTTCGTTCTTGCGCATGCCGGCTTTGCGATATACACCGATGAAGCCATCGTAGCTGCCAAAACGTGCGACAATATAATTCTTGAGCCGTCCTGGTGTCCTACATATACAGTTGTGAAAATGATTAAAGCGATAGGCGACCATAGAATGATCATGGGGTCGGACCATGTTACGAATTTACCTGTGGAAATTATGAAATATCGTTCTATCGGTATTTCAGATGTCCAACTTGACGATATTTTTCATAACAATGCCAAGCGAATTTTTAAATTATAAGTGAGGAGCGAATGAAATGAAGGTTTATAAAATAGCGGTCCTTCCGGGCGATGGAATCGGAACGGAAATTACCAACGAGGCTTTAAAAGTGTTAAAAACGGTAGAATCACATCTAAGCGACGTACGGTTTGAGTTAGAGTCGTTCGACGCCGGTGCGGAAAGATTTTTGCGGTCAGGGGTCACGATGCCGGAAGACACATTCGATCACTGTAAGGATGCGGATGCGATTCTTATGGGGGCAATCGGATTACCGGAAGCACGTCATCCGGATGGCAGGGAAGTGAACGGAGACGTTATCTTCCGCTTGCGTTTTGACTTGGATTTGTTCGCGGGTGTGAGACCGGTTAAGCTTTACGAGGGCGTCCTTAGTCCGCTTCGAGATGTGAGCCAGGGCATTGATTACGTCATCGTAAGAGAGAACATTGAGGGTCTTTATGCTTCCCGCACAGGCGGCTGCAATGTTCGAGGTGAGGTGGCGACGGATACGATCATCATGACCAAAACAGGTATTGAGAAAATATCGCGGTACGCGTTTCGGCTGGCAGAGAAAAGAAAAGGACGCATTTCAGACGGAGCATCCATGGTAACATGCGTGGATAAAGCAAACGTCCTGAGCTCCTATGCCTATTTCAGAAAAATTTATGATACTGTCGGAGATCAATTTCCGCATATCGGGCGGGATTATGTGTATGTCGATGCTATGACTTTGTATCAAGTTATGAATCCGCAAATGTTTGATGTCGTTGTAGCGGAAAACATGTTTGCCGATATCATCTCGGATCTTTCATCGGCTACAGTCGGGGGACTTGGGATGGCTCCGTCCGGCGATATCGGTGATCGGCATGCCTTGTTTCAACCGGCTCACGGCACAGCGCCATCCATTGCCGGTAAAAATATCGCCAACCCGTACGCCATGATCCTGTCTCTCTCCATGATGCTGGATTGGCTCGGAGATAAACATGCGGATAAGAGCCTTATTGCTGCGGGCCAAGGAATGGAGCAGGCTGTAAAACGTGTTTTGGCAAACGGCGGGGCGAAGACTGCGGACATCGGCGGGAAGAACAGCACATCTGATGTCGGTAATGCGGTTGTTGACTCATTGATTCATTCTGTGAGCGAGTGGGCGAAATAATGTTTACGCCGAGGATTGAAGATCATTTAGAGATGGGTATCGTCATTAATGCAATGTATCCGGATGCCGTTCAAGAAGATGAAACCTTGCTGCAAGCGGTTGATCATATCTTGCATGACATGTACTTTCAGAGAATTGAAGTCTCAGGTATTCGTAATCCCGATTCCCGAGCTAAATTAAAACAGCGACTCGACATCTGCCGTATGAAAAACAGCTATTTGGCGCAGCCGGCGATATTTCGAGAGCAACTGGATTTGGGGAGCCTTGATGAAGCTGTCCGTTCGAAGGCTTTAGAACACATGCTGAACGGCCTGGCCGAAGCGGAAGCCGTCGGAGCCGATATGTTTGAAATCATTAGCGGCCCGAATATCGAAGAAAATCGAAGCCTGGCTATTGAACGATTCGCTGAATCAGCCCTCTATCTCGGCGAGCAAGCGCAAGCGCGCAATATAAAGCTTCTTGTGGAAATGTTCGACTATGATGTGGATAAGAAGCGTCTGATTGGCTCTGTGGAGGATACGATTCGTTTATTTCAATTGATAAAACCAACGGACAATGTAAAGCTCTTATTGGATTTAAGCCATATCCCAATGGTAAGGGCTGATATCGCAGCTGCCGTCCATGAGCTGAGTCCATGGATTGGTCATGTGCATGTCGGCAACACGGTCATGCAGACAGCCGACTTCAGATATGGGGATTCTCATCCTTATTTCGGATATCCTTTAGGAGAGAATGATAGGGAGCAGCTTGTAATTTATTTTCATTCACTCTTGCGAGCGGGATATATTCATGAAACCCGAGCTTCTTCGATAAGCTTCGAATTGATTTGCGCGTCCACAGAAAGACCGTCCGATCTCATTGCGAATGCCAAGAGAACGCTGCAACAGGCATGGCGCGAATTCCTTTGTGAAAGTAGGGATTGTAATTAATGACGGCTCCTCCCTTATTAATGGCCTTCTACGGAGATGACTTTACCGGTTCGACGGATGCGATGGAAGTATTAGAAGGGCAAGGCGTCAAATCGGTTTTGTTTATACAGCCTCCCACAAACGATATGCTGAAGGTCTTTTCTCATGTTCAGTGCATAGGTGTAGCCGGTACTGCTCGTACCATGAGCCCGGCTGCTATGGATAAGGATTTAAGCCTGATCCTTCACCAATTAAAACAATTGAATGCGCAAGTATTGCACTATAAAATGTGCTCTACAGCCGATTCCTCGCCCGAGATTGGAAGTATCGGGAAGGTGGTAGAACTCGGCAAGGAGATGTACCGTGAACAAGCTGCGGTCCCCATTTTAGTGGCGGCGCCGCAATTGCAAAGGTATACGGTATACGGGAATCATTTTGCTGCATTCCAGGGGGATGTTTATCGCTTAGACCGACATCCATCCATGTCTAGACATCCGGTAACACCGATGAAGGAAGCCGATTTACTGCGCCATTTTTCCCTACAAATGAAGGGCACGATATCTCTATTTTCGCTAACGGACCTTGAACTTGCTGCAGATGAACGAACAGCCAGGTGGGAGAGCTTGCTCCAGAAAGAGAAAAATACCTTGCTGCTAGATTCGGTACATGAAGGGCATACGGACGCAATCGGCCAACTGATTGGAGAAGCAGCGGAACAGCAGCCGATGTTTATTATCGGATCTTCAGGCATGTCGCTAGCTCTTGGTTCTTATTGGAAAGCTCGATACTCCCTTGAAAATCGTGAGGAGCCGGACCTCGAACAGCAGCAAACTCTCGTATTGTCTGGAAGCTGTTCGCCAGTTACCAATATTCAAATCGACCAAGCCATAGAACATGGATTTCGCAAAATCAAAGTAGATGCTTTGCATTGGTTGGAAGCCAGTGAAAGCGAGGACGTTTGTAATCGTATTTTGCAGGAAGCTAAACAATTGTGGGCGGAAGGCAGAAGCTTGATCTTGTACACCGCGGACGGACCGGAGGACGGCAGTATTCGATTGCTACACGACAAGCTCTCCAGGCAAGGCGTCCCCATTTCAAGTACAGGTGAATTGATTGGGCGCAAACTGGGTGAACTCGGGAAACGCCTAGCAGAGATGCTTGGTATTCGGCGGGTTGTTGTGGCAGGCGGAGATACTTCGGGATTTGCAGCGCTATCCATGGGGATAGAGGCGCTTGAATTACTGCAGCGGACTGCGCCTGGCGCACCCTTATGCCGCGGATATTCTAAAGATCCGGTGATAAATGGGATTCAAATCGCCCTGAAGGGCGGGCAGCTGGGACAGCCGGATTATTTCATGAGGGTGGCAGTCGGAAGGAGTGGCTTTTAAATGAATGATTTCAAAAGCAAAGAGCTTGAATTAAGGCAGAATCTATGCAGCTTGGGCGAATATATGCTAGATAGGCAGCTTGCGTGGGGAAACTCAGGTAATATTAGCGCTCGATTGTCAGAAAACAAAATGATAATTACGGGTTCTGGCACAGATTTGGGGCAGCTTTCTCCATCGGACCTTGTTCAAGTGGACATAGAGAAGATGGAATGGGAGGGGACTCTGAAGCCGTCCAAAGAAATTCCGATGCATTCCGAGATTTATAAGCATCGCCCGGATGCCAATGTCATTCTTCATGCGTCTCCTTTCTGGTCTACTATGATGTCTTGTACGAATATACCTTATGCGTCTGAGCTTTTCGTAGAGTCTATGTATTATTTGGAACGGGTAACTTACGTTGATTATTTTCATCCGGGATCTCAAATGCTGGGGACGGCTGTCGGTGAGAAAAGTAAAGAGGCCCATATTATCATTTTAAGAAACCATGGAGTGATCGTCTTCGATACGAGCATCAAGGAAGCGAGAATGGCGCTTGAGACCTTGGAGATGGCAAGTCGAATGATCATTATGGCACGTACAGGTGGTCTTTCCCTGCAAACATTATCTTCTGATGTGGCGGCAGATTTCTTGAATAATGCGGGTTATAAGCCACGCAGGGCATTGTACACAGTTAACGAACGATTGGGGAAGTGATTGGAATGATGGAAAGGAAACCGACATACCGAGGGGTTATTATTGGAGCAGGTCACTTTTCTGATGTACAGCTGGAAGCTTGGCAGTCCGTTATCGGAGCGAAAATCGTTGCGGTTTATGACATTAATGCTGCGAAAGCGGATCATCTTGCGGGTAAATATGGCATTCGGAGTTTTGATGATTTTTATCAGATGATATCGGAAGCTAATCCGGATTTTATAGATATTTGTACACCGCCTGCTTCTCATTTTGAATATGTTCGATACGCAGCTGATTTGGGACTGCCCATTTTGTGTCAAAAGCCTCTTGCGCCAACGCTGGAGGAAAGTGAGGAATTAGTCCGTTATGCCACAGAACGCAATGTTCCTCTGATGATAAACGAAAATTGGCGGTGGCAGCCATGGTATCGTCATATCAAAAAAATTATGGATGAGAGACATCTCGGCGACGTCTATTATGCCTATTTCAATATGCGTCCTGGTGATGGTTGGGGAAACGATCCATATCCTGTTCAACCTTACTTTAAAAAAATGGAAAAGTTTCTGATGTTCGAAACGGGAATCCATTTTATTGATACTTTTCGGTTTTTGTTCGGAGAAATGAACAGTGTATATTGTCAATCCCGCAGGATTAATCCGGTTATTAGTGGAGAAGATTTGGCCATTATGTTCGCTAATTTTAAAAATGGGATGCTCGCAGTTTACGATGCCAATCGCGTTGCCTATACAACGAATAACCGATCTCCAACCTATGGTTGCATGATGATCGAAGGCACGGAAGGAAAGCTTCGGCTTGATGAGGAAGGACGCCTATTCTTAACAAATAGAGGTGGCGTAGAGCAAGAGTATGTTTATGAAATAGGCGGAGGCTATAAAGGAGGCAGCGCGATCGCCACTCAGCAACACTTTGTTAACTGCCTTCCGTTAGGAGGAGGATTTGAGACTTCCGGGTTGGATTATTTGACTAATATGCGGATTCTATTCTCATGTTATGAATCCATGCAGTCAAGCGCAATGTAGCGCTTGAACATGACTTTGCTGAAAGCGTTTCCTTTCAGTAATCGATCATAAGTAAGTTATTCCGAGTACATGGTGAAAGGGGGAATGTACCGTTGCCAGCCCAGCAGCCGCACTGGTGAAATATAATCGCATTATCCAGCTTTAAGCACAGGGATGTCTCATTATGAAAATAGGAGGGGTAAGGTATGAAAAAATGGATTGCGTTGTTTTTAAGCTTGGTAATTGTACTCATAGCGGGTTGTTCCAGTACGCAACAAACAGCTGCGGAACCGCCGAAAGACGGTAAGAAAATTGTGCTGCGTTACGCCACGAATGCAACCGAGGCTAGTCCCGAATATCCGGTTGTGGAGAAAATTTTCAAGAAGTTTCAAGAGGATTATCCCAACGTTACAATAAAAGTTGAGGTTAGCCCAGGGTACGACCTGCAAACGAAAATGCAGATGGATGCGACGAGTAACCGTTTGCCTGACATATTCAGTTATTGGCGTCCCGACCCTGCGTATGGACTCGATAAAATGATCGATAGCGGCTTGGTAGCGGATCTTACGGAAATGACCAACGACCAGAAAGTAAAAGAGCTGTTCGCCCCGAGCGAATGGGACACAGCATCCCGTAACGGTAAGGTCTATGGTATTCCATACAAAATGTTTTATATCCACATTTTAGCCAATAAGGACGCATTCGCCAAAGCAGGAGTGCAAATTCCGAAGACGTGGGAAGATTGGTTAGCTGCGATGCCTTCACTGAAGAAGGCTGGAGTTATCCCTTGGGGCGCAAGCTTGAAGGGGGACCATGGAGTGAGGCTGTTCGATCTGGTCATCGCACGCACTTTAACTAATGAACGGGCAATGAATATGTTTGCAGGTAAAGAGCCCATCAATGTCCCGGATATGGTCAAAGCTCTTGACAACCTGAAAAAATTAGTCGTTGGGAACATTCCCGAGGATGCAATTGCAATCGATGGAGATCCGATGTATGCGAAATACATTAATACGGAAAAAGCCGCTTTGATTATCGACGGATCATTTAACATCAATAAGGTGGATGCCAAGTTAGCTGATAAAATGGAGGTCATCGATTTCCCGTTAATTACCGGTGGCGCACAAAAAGAGAAACGTGTGGAGAAGGACCTTACCTCTCTAATTTATGCAAGCGCTGAATCCTGGAAGGACAAAAATAAGCGTACTTATATTGAGGAACTTATGAAGCGTATGACCAATCGTGAAGCCAGCAAGGAAATGACCGATCTTAAGGTTCCCATGCCGACTCAGGGACTCACCATCGATCCGAAGGTCATTGGACGACTCGCTTTTGAGACACAGGAGCTTGCTTTGAAGGCTCAAGCTAATCGTTGGCTTCTGAAGGTTATGGAGGCGGAAAAAAGGAAGAAGTTCGAACCGCTGCTGGCCGGTTTCCTCAACGGTCAATTTACGCCGGAGCAATTTGCCAAGCAATTAGATGATCTGTTCATCGAGAAAAAGTAACTTCGAACGGAAGGGATGCCCTTTCTAATAGCGGGATGGGCATACGATTTCCAGTCGCACGTATTGAAGGAGGGTAACAATGGGGGAGCTTAAGTTCAAACCGCTTTTGACGCTGTATCTGCTTCCGGCTTTATTATTGTATTGCTTGTTTTTTGTCGTCCCCTTTCTCCAAACCTTTTACTACAGTTTGTTCGAATGGAGCGGATTCGGTATCCCTAAATTCGTCGGATTTCGCAATTACCTGGAGCTGGTACGGGACGAATTTTTTACACAAGGAATTGGGCGGGTTATCATTTGGGCGTTGTTAGCTATTATATTTAAAGTTGGCATTTCATTATTGCTAGCAACCTTGTTGCGTGCCCAATTGAAGGGGGCCAAATTCTTCACTTCGGCGTTTTTCATGCCGGTGGTTTTATCAACGGCTGCACTTTGCTTGATGTTTACTCTGATGTACGACAAAGATGTGGGTACCATCAACTGGCTGTTGCGTGTGGTGGGTCTCGATAGCTGGACGCGAGCATGGCTCGGGGATGCGAATACGGCCTTTTACGCTGTCGTGGCGGTACCCATTTTCCATACGATCGGTTATTTCTTCGTCATTCTGCTTGCAGGGATGAAGAATATCTCGGAGGAAATTTACGAGGCAGCCATTATGGACGGCGCCAATCCTTGGATATTGTTCAGTCGTATTACATTCCCTCTTATATGGCCGGTGCTTCAGCTTTGCATTATTTTGGCGATTACCGGAGCCATGAAGAACTTCGATTATGTCTTTATTATGACCAAGGGAGGCCCTGGAACTTCCACTCAAGTTCCGGCAACCTATATGTACGATACGATCTTTACAGCCTTCAAGTTCGGCTACGGAACGGCAATATCGTTTACAATCTTCCTATTCACATTAATGATTGTATTTCTTTTCCGAAAGTTGACAAATTACCATCCCGAATAAATGAACTCGGGGAATGGGAAAGGAGTTGAAAACTATAATGTCAACTGTTGTACATCGGCCTGGTAAATCCTTAAAGTTAACAATTATAAATATAATCCGATATATGGTTCTAGTTCTTCATTCCGTGGTCACCATTCTTCCGCTCGTATGGATATTGAGCAATTCCTTTAGGAATAACGATCAAATTTTCACAAACATCCGATTGATCCCGGAGAGCTTTCAACTTACCAATTACATCAAAGTATTGACTGTTTCTAACATTCCGCTTGCGTTCTATCATTCGTTGAGTATTACGCTTGTGAGTCTGACGCTGCTGTTATGCGTGGTATTGCCCGCAGCCTTCGTCATTTCCCGGTTCCGCTTTCGAGGAGCTCATTTTATTTACATGTTCTTGTCACTTGCGTTATTCGTTCCGTCCATAACGGTGCTCCCGATGCTGTACAAGTTATATAACCAACTTGGCTTTCTTGGACAAAAGTATCCGATCGTTTTTGCCTATGTGGTAGAGCAGCTGCCTATTTCGATATTTCTCTTGGTCACTTTTATGAGAGGGATTCCGCGGGAATTGGAGGAAGCAGCCATTATCGACGGTTGCAGCACTTGGAACATCTTTAGCCGAATTATTGTTCCACTATCCAATAACGCTATTATCACGATCCTTATCCTATCTTTTGTAGCTAACTGGAATGACTATCTTCAAGCGCTGATTCTTATCCCGGAATTTCGAACTTTAACAGTAGCGTTGGCTTTTGCTAAGGACGAATATACGGTGGATTATGGTATGATGTCTGCCTCAATCATCTTTGCCATAACTCCGATGATTATTTTTTACCTGTTGATTAAGGAACGTTTGATTAACGGCATGGCTGCCGGAGCAATTAAAGGATAAAATAGTAGCATACTAAAGGAGTGAGTTGGATGAGTAAAACAGTATTAAGTATCCAAGGCGAGCATTTTATGATAAATGGGCAAAAGATATACGCCGAAATTCCGGGAAGCCGTCCTGAAGCGCATGGGCTATTGATGAACGCCCGATTTATTCAGGGTATCTTCGACGATAAAGCCGATCGCAGCCGATACAACCGGTTTGGGCGAGAATTCAACCCCGAGCGGAATACGGACGACTTAATTTCCGCATTGCCGCAATGGTATGCATACGGACTACGAGCGTTTACCGTTGGCTTTCAAGGCGGAGGTCCCTGCTTTACGGTGGACAACAAGACCATTATCAACAATCCATTCGGTCCGGACGGCAGCGAGCTCGATCCAGCCTATGCCGCACGTATGGATCGCTTGATTCGTGCCGCCGATGAGCTGGGAATGATCGTAATCGTCAGCTATTTCTATCCTGGACAAGTTTTCCAACTCAAGGACGCCCGTGCGGTGCTTAACGCAGTACGCGTTGCTTCGAAATTCCTGAAGGACGGTGGATATACCAACGTCATCATTGAGGTATGCAATGAGCACGACATCGCGAAGCCGCATCCGTTGATCTATACGCCCGAAGGCATCGTTGCACTCATGGATTTAGCTCGGAAGGAGTCCGGTGGATTGCCGGTCGGAAGCAGCGGTACAGGACCGTTCATCCATGAAGAGGTGTGTAAAGAAAGTGATGTTATTCTTATTCATGGCAACCATTTAACTAGACAAGACTATTATAATCACATTCGTCAGGTGCGCGAATGGGCACCGGGTAAACCGGTCGTCTGCAACGAGGATTCACAGGCCATAGGCAATATGGGCGTGGCTTACCGTACCGGTACCTCTTGGGGCTACTATAACAATATTACAAAGCAGGAGCCGCCTTGCGATTGGGGGATCACCCGTGGAGAAGACCAATTTTTCGCTTACCGGATGGCCGAGGGTCTCGGCATCAGAGTCCCGGAGATTCCAGAAGAAGATCGATTCTATCTGCAAGGTCTGGAGCCAGAGATGGAATTTGAAGATCAGCGTTGGATTCGCCTCGCCAGCCTGTATCCAGAGACCATCGACTATGTGGATTTTTATTGTAATGGCGAACAGGTATACACCTGCTACGTGGAACCGTTCACTGTCTATTTCGTCGATAACTGGAGGCAACTAGCTTGGAAGGTGCGCCCCGGCGACCGGGAATGGAAGGCAGTCGTACATTTGAAGAACGGTGAGGTTTTGGAAGCGAAGCCGGAGTCGCTCAAGGCCGAATAGCAGCGATTTCATCGCAATCCCCTTCTTTCGACGCTACACGGCTCTATGGATCAAGAGGGTAATGAGATTACAAAAGTGAAGCGCTAACGTCAAAATGCCAAGCTGTATTAGGCCTGCCTCGATGGCAGGCTTTATTTACACGCCAGAATTTATATGTTTTTGGGCTAGGGGCGACCGAAGGGTTGCCCCTTATTTAAAATTTTTGATGAAATAGAAATATGGAGACGAACCTACTCAAGCAAATATTTTTCGATAAGTGGTATTGAAGCTCATACGGGCAAGCTTGAATGAGGAAGAGAAGAAGCAAGTGCAACCGAGAATACAGAAGGCCTATTCCGCGAATGGAGAAGGCTTCTACGTGCATGCACCGAAGCAAAAGGGGAATGTAAAGCAGCAACTGGGATACATCGGGAGATACATGAAACGACCCGCGCTTGCGCTGAGGAGGATCAAGACGTATGACGGGGGAACACGTGGTATTTAGTTACCACGATAAAATGAGTGGGGAAGAAAAAACAGAGAAGGTAACGGTAGAAGAGTCTATTGCTCTTGTTATACGCCATATTCTGGATGAAAATTTAAAACGATTCGGTATTACGGTGTCTATTCACGTAGGCTCAAAAATCTATGTAAAAAAATGGTAACAGCATGGCAGAAGGAAGCGCGGAAATGGATTGTAAAAGCGCAGAGAGAACTAAAACGAAGAAGCTGGAGGGAGAAAAAGCAGCAAACAACAGGGCGGGAACCGAACCCATTCCACTCCAAGTGGTACGTAATTTTGACAGGATTGACGCCGGAGATCCCGCAGTCCCCCCCAATTCACCTGCGAAAGCTGCGGAGGGGGTATGTATCCTATCCTGAATACTATAAAGGTGTTCATAGTTATGAATACCGGGTCCAAGATCGACTTGGAGTTAAAGAAGTGGAAGGCGGCTAAACAAGAATGAAAGAGGATATGGGTGTGGTGTGGAAGAGCGATAGCGTCCGCCTTTGAAGTACGTGTTGTTACCGATTCAAATATTCAATAGAACACGAACTTCAACAGCGGCTGGAACCCCATACCCATGTCCTCGTCAACGCTCAAAGGTAGGGGTCAGCACATAAAAGGAGTGTCGGATACTCTTTCGGACGGTTTTTCTTATTGGTTCTGTCACTAATCGCATGTTTCCATTAAGACTGCGGTGGCGCTACCGTTGAATTTCTCAAAATACCGATTCCGTCGATCTGGCATTCAATCTGCTCACCAGCCGCCATGAATTCAGCTCCTGCAGGAGAACCGGATAAAATGACGTCGCCCGGCTGTAAAGTTAGTACGCGAGATAAGTAAGAAATCAAAAACGGAATGGATAAAATCATCAATTCCAGACCGCTGTCCTGCTTACGTGCTCCATTATGCTGGGCTTGAACTCGGAGCTGCTGTAGATCCAGCTCGGTTTCCAGATAAGGTCCGAGCGGTGTAAACGTATCGAATGATTTGCTAACCGTCCAATGACCGTCAGGGTGATTAAACTGTGGTGCCGTCACATCATTGGCAATCGTATAGCCAAACACATAATCCAGTGCTTCCTGCTCCTGAATGTTACGGGCTTGTTTACCGATGACGACTGCAAGCTCGGATTCAAATTTAACTTCGGTGACACCTGAAGGAATGACAATATCCGCTTCAGTACCAATGACTGAAGTAACAGGCTTATAGAAAAAAACCGGGACCTTTGGCAGCTGCTCAGGTTTGGTTTCCCCAGCGGCGATGTAATTTTTGCCTACTCCGATAATGGAATGCGGTTCAAGGGGAGCAAGCAGTGTAACTTCGTTTAGATCGTAAGAGGAACCTTTGTATTTCCAAAGTCCAAAAATATCTCCTTCAATTACATAAAGGGTCTGTTCTCTTAGAACAGCTTGTTTAATCGAACCGTCGGCTTTTAAGGCAAAGCGTGCAAATTTCATTGGAATTGACTCCTTATCCGATTATAAAATGATTAAAATTAGTTCAATATAATGAACCAAGTTCATTAATTATAAATTAATTGTATCACCTCATAAAAAATCGGTCAATGTATAATTGCATGCGTCCCATGCATGTAAGCAAAAAGGCCCTCCATTCCAATAGGGAATAAAGGGCGGGGTTGGTAGACAGGCAGTTGTTTTAAACAGGGGAGCTGAACGACAGCTTGTTAGCCAAAGCAAGCACGCCATTCAGCGCTTTCTCCCGTTTTTCCTCCCAATGATGAAGCGGCATCGAGAAGCTGACTGCGGCAACCATGTGACCATCGCTGTGATAGATCGGCGCTGCAAGACAATTGAAGCCCATCACGCCTTCCTGCAGATCGATTGCATACCCTTGCTTGCGAATGATGTCCAATTGTTCAAGCAGCTCGCGTTTAGTTCGAAGTGTAAAAGGGGTCAGACTGGATAAATTCTCTTCGGTATACAATAGCTGCAGCTCTGAGTCCTCGAGACCCGACAGCAGCATCTTGCCAAGTCCAGTCGCATGAGCTGGCAGACGTGTGCCTGGACCCGAAACCATTTGAACGAGCGAAGGGGCTGCTTCCTTGGCGAGATACACGATCTCGCTGCCATCCCTGTTGGCCAGTTGAATCGATTCATTGATTTCTTGCATAAAGGCAGGCGCCTCTGCCCGAAAGGCATCAATTAAATCATACTGACTGAAAAATGCATGACCCATCCGGCCAAAATGCATACCCAGTGTGTAGGCATCTGAGCGATCGCGAGTAATCCATTGCAAGGCTTCCATCGTTTGCAGCAAAGAGAACATCGAGCTTTTGCTGATTTCCAATCGTTTGCATAGCTCGGTCAGCTTGAGCCTTGAGGGCTCCTCGGCAACAAGGCGGATGACGGCATGCGCTTTTTCAAGAGCGGGCACCCAGTATTTTTTGTCCATAATTACTCCACTCCTGCGTATATCGTATATGGAAATAAGTTCAATAGGCTACATAAGCATGAGGCTATCTTAGCATCGGGGTATGCAGGAGTCAATCCGGCTTCTTCCTGTCATCAAGCAAACAGGAAGCAAAAAACCTCCTGAGCCGCCGTGCAGCTTCAGGAGGTTGGAATCGTTGCTGTTCTAGAAGACCGGTGAATAAAGAGCGGAGCGGCCAAATGATCCTGGAGAAGCGTATGCGTTCGCCTTTGAAATCGTGAATAAACCTCTTATTCTCATCCAATTTCACGATTTCAACAGCGATCGGAAGGATATTTGATCGTGCAGCGGGACTTATTCACCGGTCTTCTAGAAATGATTGATTTCCAGGGTGACTTCCAATTGCAGCGTATCTCCGGGCTTGATGCCCTGTAGTCCTGTCACTTCGGCAGGCTGATCGATATTGGGTGCATTGGTGACCCAGGTGTAAGGCTCCAGACAAATAAAATCATGGGCTTCACCTTTAGTGAAGATCACCCACTGCTTGAACAAATCAGAGCCGCTGTAACGAATCTCTACCTGGTCATTGGATAAGATGGCTGTGCACGGATTGCTGCCAATCTGAAAAACGGTATCCATATTGTGGCCTTTCAGTGAATCTCCCTTAATAAGTGCTTCGTAGCGACCGAGCGGACCTATATGGCCAACCGGGATATTCACTTCATTCAGCTCCCAGATGCCTTCTACAGGCAGTTGAAGCTTCCAGCTTTCAGGTTTGCCGTCAAGCAGAAACCAGGTATGCAGGCCATAACCAAATGGAGCCGAATCGTTTCCATTATTCGTAGCCTTCAACGTTTGGGTCAACTTGCTGCCATCCAGTACATAAGTAATCTCCAGCTCCAAGGCATGCGGGTATTGGCGCTGTACCTGCTCATCCTCAGCCAGATTAATAGTAGAAGTGATGAATAATTGCCCGTTTTCCTTTTCTCCTGCTTGCTTTACGACCCAAGGCTGCTGGCGGACCAGTCCGTGAATATGATTGCCAGTGGCAGGCTGGGTGATATCAAATTGGTAGCTGCGGCCTTCGAAGGTAAACTGCCCCTTATCGATACGGTTAGGCGGCATCAGAATTGGTGTTCCAAATTGCACGAACTGCTCGGATAAGGCTGCAGGACCCTCAGGAGTGCGCAGCATTTCCCGCTGGAGCTTCTTGTCCCAGATGCTGTATACATTGTTGCCAATTCCAGGGCAGATGGAGACGATCAGAAAGTCATTTTCCAGTACATGGGCAGGCGTACCCTGCCAGTCGATTTGTTTAATCATGGGATCAGCTCCTTATTTGGGATGAATGTGATGGCTAATAGATGATAAGGTCACCCGTTTGCGACCTGTTGCAGCTATATTGTAGCATAAAGTGCGATGGCAGGGACAAGGAAGCTTGCAGTGGTATACGTATTTAAACTCCAAAATCAAAATTTGGATACACATACTGTGCCTTTGCAGGCTCTGCTTTGCTGATTTTCTCGACCTTCAAAAGCATAATATCCATATCATTGAATTTGGTTTGCTGAATCGTACCTGTTACGGTTACCCAGGAATCACTCGGAAATTGCTGGGCACGCTCGTAGTCAACGAGAACGCCGTAAGGAGCAGCATCAGCGGAGCAGCACTGAATGGCAAAACGTCCGACGACGAATTGACTTGGCTTCATATCATCCTGACGATATACGAAGCCGGTGAGCTGCATTTTTTTACCGACAAATTTGTCGAGATACAGATCCACGGTAGTCAAGGTTTCCATATACAAATCCTCTTTTACAGGAATCACACTTTCCTGATACAGCTCCTTGGCATAAGCAGCGTAATGCTTGGTGAATTTATCGGATGGAAACATTTCATCCTGCTTATCGACCGGTGCAGCGCCCGCTTTAGGAGTTGCTGCTGCGGAGCCAGCGGCACCTGTATTGCTTGTTGGATTTGGAGTGGCAGCTGCACTGCCAGTCCCAGCTCCTGTAGTACTGCTTGGAGCAGGTGATGTGGCAGCAGCAGGCGGCGCAGTCTGGGTGGACGTTGTATCTTTCTTGACCGCTGTTGCGCTGCTCAGATTCATCCCCTTTTTAGCTGCAAGACTGCTGCCCATAGATGCGTCAGGAAGCAGGAAGCCAAGCAGCAGAGGGAAGCAAAACAAACCGTAGATCAAGGTGTTTTTTAATACCGAGGGCGACGGGGTATGATCATGATCGCAATCGCATGCAGCGACAGAGCCGGTAAAGGCACGAATCGCTTGGTAAACTTGATAAACGGCTATCGCATAGAAGCCGACGGCTGACCACTTCACATAGTCCACCATGCGGGGAGCGATATAATATAAAATATTGTCGGTTTTGACCAGATAGGCAATATACATCGCAAACCCGAATAAGATCGACGCTTTAATGAAATGATGCAGGCTTAACCATTTTGTACTCACATCAGCACACTCCTATGGAAACACGATTTTTTCGAAAATAAGCGAGCATACAAGGACAACAACGATAATCAGCGCAGATAAAGCCAATACAAATCGGGTACGGAACGCAGACAGCAGCATCAGCAGGCTCTTAATATCCAGCATAGGCCCAAAGACGAGAAACGTTAGTAATGAACCTGTAGAAAAGGTCGTAGTGAACGATGAAGCGACAAAGGCATCCGATGTGGAGCATAACGAGAGCACGAAACCAAGCGCCATCATGAACAAATGAGACGAAAATTCTCCCTGACCTATGGAAACAAGGCTGTCCCTGTTCACGAGTGTCTGAATAACAGCCGTAATGATGGCACCGAATAATAAGTATTTACCCATATCGAAAAACTCATCGGATGCATGACCCAATACACCAAAAATACGGCCGACAATCGTGGTTGGAGCAGGATGAGCGTGATCGTGGTCGTGGTTATGGGTGTGACTGTGATCGTGTTTATGCTCATGACTGCCTGGTCCGTGGTTATGAGGTTCATGCTTATGCTCATCGTGTTGATGGCTGTGCTGGTGATCATGCTTATGTACAACATGATGCTCATGGTGATGCATATCATCTGAGGTCCTTAGATAGGACAGGTCACGCAATGGATTGCTTTTGAAAAACTTGTAAATGATCAGGCCCATAACGAGCGCTACAATAAAGGCCAGTGCCATACGGGAATAAGCGATTTCCGGGCGGCTGCGAAAGGCCATATAGGTGGAAGCATAGACGACCGGATTAATAATCGGACCTACCAGAATAAAGACGATAGCTACATAAACAGGCATGCCTTTTCTCATTAAACGCCGAATAACCGGAATCATACCGCATTCACATAATGGAAAAATAATACCGACCAGGCAGGCAAACAAAATACCAAGCACCGGATTTTTGGGAATTAAACGGCGGATTGTCTGCTCGCTGACGAACATCTGAAGCAATCCGGAAACGAGCACCCCCAGCAGAACAAAAGGAAAGGCCTCCAGAATAATACTTAAAAATATCGTTTTGAAGCTTTGCACGGTTGTGCTGTCCAGGAAGGAGAGATCTGGCGTTTGTTTTTGTGTGAAAATGAGAAACAGCATAACCAGGCAAATGAGCGTGAGCACATTCGTGCTCCATCGAAGTAATGGCGTTTGCAATGGACATATCTCCCTTTCTAAATCGTAATTATTATTATAACTTATGAAGCAAAGCTAGTATATAGGACATGCCGCGCGCAAAAAAATCTTCATATTACGTAAATAGTTGGCTTGTTGACATTCCTATATTGAAATCTTATACTGTACAAAAGTATGTTGTCTCATTTCAAAGCATACCTGATGGTTGGCAAATGAGGTACAGGCAATGACAGGAACAAGTAAACGACAGTGATGTCTTTCAGAAAGCCGGTGGCCGCTGTGAACCGGTAGACAGCTTGCGTTGAATGGATCCTTGAGCTGACGGCTGAACGACTTGAAGGAAGACCTGTGTGATGCAGGTGTGCCATTCGGAGTCCAACGCTGGTCCGGGCACTTCCCGTTACAGAAGATAAAGGCTTGATGACGTACGCGACCTGCAGGTCGGTTATCAGCGAAATAGGGTGGCACCACGGTTATCCGTCCCTGACAATGGGGCTTTTTTGCGTTTCTGGAACAAATGCGGCATGGAAAGATTATGGAAGATAAATGAGGGGGAAATCAAATGAAACGTGTATTATCGGGTATGCAGCCCAGCGGTCAATTGACATTGGGCAATTATATCGGGGCTTTGAAAAATTATGTGACTCTGCAGCACACGCACGATTGTTACTTTATGGTAGTGGATCTACATGCAATTACGGTACCTCAGGAGCCGGCAGCTTTAAAAGAGCAAAGTGAATCGGTAACGGCACTGTATATCGCGGCGGGTATTGATCCGGCCAAGGCGACAGTATTCATGCAGTCACACGTCAGACAGCACGCTGAGCTGGGCTGGTTGTTCACTACTTTAACGTATATGGGCGAGCTGGAACGGATGACGCAGTTCAAGGACAAATCGGAAGGCAAGGATTCCGTAGGAGCCGGTTTGTTTACGTATCCTTCGTTGATGGCAGCTGATATCTTGCTGTACAATGCGGACCTGGTACCTGTTGGCGATGACCAAAAGCAGCATTTGGAGCTGACTCGTGATCTGGCTCAGCGCTTTAATCAGCGGTATGGTGATACCTTCACGATTCCTGAGCCGTATATTCCGCAAGTCGGTGCAAGGATCATGTCATTGGACGATGCTTCCAAAAAGATGAGTAAAAGCAGTACGAATGCGGGCAGCTTCATTACTTTGTTGGACTCGCCTGATGTGATACGCAAAAAAATAAGCCGTGCGGTTACCGACTCCGGTCGTGAAGTGAAATTTGATCCTCAGGCGAAGCCAGAGGTCAGTAATTTAATCAGTATCTATGCGAATTGCTCGGATTTGACCATTGCCGAGATTGAAGCCCTATATGAGGGCCAAGGCTATGGTCCATTCAAAAAGGAGCTGGCTGAGCGTGTAGTTGCTTTGCTGGAGCCTCTGCAGCAGCGTTACCGTGAGATTCGTGAATCCGGTGAGCTGTATGACATCCTGCGGCAAGGCGCAGAGCGAGCGGCAGAGCAGGCCGAGAAAAACTTGCGAATCGCCAAAGAAAGAATGGGCTTTCTTGTGCTCTAAAACTTGTACAGGGGAACTCTTCGTAGCAAGCTCAAAAAAACGCAATGGTGCTGAACCTCAGCCTCCATTGCGTTTTCTTAATTTGGCCTTCACCACAAAGCCGAAGCCGATAAAGCCAATTGAGAGAATTGAAAACAGCCCCACAAGCCATACATTGCCTATACTCATGGCGTAGCTGATTGCGGTTAGTAGCAGGGTGCCGATCACGGCAAAAACGAGTGCCAAGCCTTTGTTCATTGTTGGAATTCCGCCTCTTTTATGAATATTTGAAAATCTAAAAAACATTTTTCAGCAGGTGCGTATACTTTTTGTCAGATGTCACATAATAAGTTTGCAAGCTTGCAAATACATCAAAGCTATTCATTCAGATTTGAGAGGAGTGCTGATTATCATGGCACAAGGACAATCCCGTAACAGTAATGTATTAGTGGTACCGCAGGCATCTTCTGCACTAGAGCAATTGAAGTATGAGGTTGCGCAAGAGTTGGGTATCCAAATTCCTCAGGATGGCTATTACGGATACATGGCGACTCGTGATACAGGCGCAATCGGTGGTCATATTACTCGTCGTCTGGTACAGATTGCAGAGCAATCTTTGGCAGGCGGACAAACTCGCTAATAAGGCATTGAATTTCAATAGAAGCTCAAGGATCTTGTATCCTTGGGCTTTTTAACGTTTCATAAGCCATGAATAGCGACGACCCTCATAACGAAAGGGCTGCCGCAGCAGCCCGGAAGTTATTAAGTCCAGGTGATAATGATAGCTGTTAACCAGCTATCAGGTGTTGACCCGCAGCTTTTTCTCCAGACGTGTGTCATTGACCCAGCCCACATACGAATCAATCGGCTTTAATTCGTTATCCATCAGTAATACAGCGACGAAAGGATATTGCTTGCGGTGACGATAGCGCACATCGGCCCATCGTACCTCATAGCCCCAGTCATGACTGCGTAAATCCGAGCAGGCGAACGAAGTAAAATACAGAAAGGCGGCGATGTCACTGTGCGCTCTGGATGCCTCAACGGCAGGGTGTGAGGTGCAGGACACCTCATCAATCCATTTGATCCGGTTGTTCTTGTATTCACCAAGTGCAAAACGTCCATCGCTCTTTGTTTTGACAATTTGCCAAAAGTTCAGGTTAAAGGTTGGAATCAAAATATACCGGTCACCCGGATGATAATCGGGGTCCTTATGATACAGGTTGGATTCCAGCCGATAATGCCACCACGATCTCCATATATAATACACTGCCAGGCATGCATATAAAATAGGAAAAATAATCTGGGGCGCAGCCAGATGGACAGCCCATAATAAAATCGCTACGATATGAGAGATGAAAATAAACGGATCAAAAATATGGATAATGTTCCAGGCAATCCATTTTTCCGTAAATGGCCTGAATGCCTGAGTCCCATATGTATTGAATAAATCCGTAAACACATGGAAGGCAACGGCGATGAATACCCACAGGGCAACATGAGCCAAAGGCAAGCCATCGAACAAAAGCATTAATACGAGCGTAATCAGAGCCGTCCAAATGAGCACAGCAGGGATGGAGTGTGAGCGTCCGCGGTGATTTTTGATATAGGCGGCATTACTTTTGAAACGCAAGAGCGTGTCCATATCGGGTGCTTGCGACCCGACAACAGTCCCGATGAGGATGGCTGTGGAAAGCACAGGATTTGCCGCTACAACAGGATCAATATAAGCCAGTCCGGCCAACCCGAATCCAATCACTAGATGTGTTCCACTATCCATGGGGTTTCCTCCTAAGAGTTTTGCGTATGCAAAACTAACATCGTAAGCATAAGCCGAGTTTTGCGTATGCAAAACTAACTTCGTAAGCATGGGCTGAGTGTTCCTTATGGAACACTAGCTTCGTTAACAATGGTTTCATTTTAGTGTATCATTTTTTGATTTAAAATAAAGCTTGGAAGGTGAAAAAATGTCCAAAGTTTTTGTTGAATATCAAATATTACCCCAACACAGGTCAGTTTATTCACAGTGGATTCAAATTGTCAGGGACAAGTGCCCAGAGCTGGAACTGCTCGAAGGTGTGGATCAGCCAGGCTTGTTTATTGAGGTTTGGAGTGGCTGGACACGCGAAACCTACTTACAAATGAAGCCAATGAGAAGGAATAATCCGAATCCATCCACAGATATGGGGAAAGTGGAGACAGCCCAATATCGTACGATTGAATGGCACTGCCTGGATCCCTGGGTTCAAGGGGGCGTATCCAAAATAAATATTTGGCATTTTGAAAAAGTTAGATAGTCCATAATATGAGATCAATAAATCCATGGTAACTTTATATTAATCGCGGTAATCTTACTATAGTTAATTATTGGATCGGTTAAAATAGCTGACAATAGTGGGAACACGCGGGGGGATAAAGATGGAAAGAACGAGTATTTTTTGGAATCATATTAAGAATTACCGATGGTCCTACCTGATCGGATTTGCATTATTGTCCATTTCAAGCTTATTGCAATTATTGATCCCTGTGCTTTTGGGGCAGTTTACCGATAAGCTGCAGAGCTCGCTTTTGAATGTTCAGCAATCGATTCAATTTGCTGTCTGGATGGTCGTAATCGGGCTCGGGATCGCCTTCTTTCGCTCCACGAGCCGTATTTATTTGTTTCGTTTGTCAAGAATGCTGGAGACACGTGTTCGCGGCGATTTGTTCAAGCATTGGGAAAAGCTGTCGGCCCAATATTTCAATAATCAGCGAATCGGTGATTTGATGTCACATGCGATCAGTGATGTTGGCGTCATTCGCGAGGTAACGATGCAAGGGTACTTTAATATTATGGAAGCGATTCTGCTGATCGCCGTCTCGGTTGTTGCAATGGTAACGACAGTTAACCCTTGGCTGACACTGGTAACCATGCTTCCTTTGCCGCTGCTTAGCATTCTGGCATATCGCTTTAATGGCCGCATTCAAAAGCAATCGGCTGATATGCAAAGTGCGATCTCCGATTTAACGAGCCGCGTGCAGGAGTTTACGGCAGGTATTAGGGTCGTAAAGGCTTATGTCCAAGAAAGAGAAGAACAAAAGCTGTTCGAAAAGGATAATGAACACGCTGTCAAAATGAATCGTATTTTTGTTAGGACCAACTCATTATTTGGCTCTTTGAGTACAGGTATAGTCGGATTCAGCTTTTTGGTATCGGTTGTCATGGGTGGGGTGATGGTGCTCAATCATGTAATAACGCTCGGACAATTCGTTGCTTTTAACACTTATCTGTCACTGTTGATGGGGCCGATTGAGAACCTGGGCAAGGTTGTGAACCTGATGCAGCGCGGCAAGGCGTCGGAAGTACGTATTATGGAAATATTTAATACTCAGCCGCAGGTTATTGATGATATGGTTGCTAATCCGAATATTCAGCATATCGAGGGCGAAATTGAATTTCGCGATTTGACCTTTGCATATCCCGAGGAAGAAGATCGGCCTATGCTGAAAAATATATCTTTAAAAGTGCCAAAGGGCAGCAGTCTCGCTATCGTAGGCCGAGTGGGCAGCGGAAAAAGCACACTAACCAATTTATTGGTCAGATTGCATAATCCACCCGTGGGAACCTTATTCATAGACGGTCATGATATTCACGAAATTCCTCTGACCACGCTCCGCGGACAGATCGGTATCGTACCGCAGGATCAATTTCTGTTCTCCTCGACGATTCGCGATAATATTGGCTTTGACCCGAAACCTTATACGGACGAGCAGGTTGTCGAAGCGTCCAAGGTGGCTCAGGTGTATGACAATATTGTAGAGTTTCCGGATCAATTTGATACGACGCTTGGGGAACGCGGAGTGTCATTGTCAGGAGGACAGCGCCAACGGGTAAGTATTGCCAGGGCAATTATTAAAAAACCGTCGATTCTCATCTTTGATGACAGCTTGTCGGCTGTTGATACGATTACGGAGGATTTGATACTGGAAGGCTTGAAATCGGTGATGAATAAACGGACAACGATCATTATTGGACACCGGATTTCATCGGTTCAGGGAGCCGATCAGATTGTTGTCATGGACGAAGGGAAAATTATAGAGCGCGGTACACATGAACAGCTGCTCCGTCGCAATGGGCTGTATGCAGACTTATATCATAAGCAGCAGCTGGATCAGGAAGCCGAGCGTCAGGATGGACAGGATATGGAACGGCTGCAAGCTGCAGTGCTTCAGGAAGGGGTCAGCCAATGAATATCCATACAGAGCAGGATCTCAAGCAAATGAAGGATAGCCAGCTTTTTTCCAGATTGATGTCTTACGCCAAGCCATACTGGAAAATGATTGTATTCTGTATCGTGCTGGCCTTTTTGATTGTCGTTTCCGATTTGGCAAGACCTTATTTAATGAAAATAGCTATTGATGGACATATTAATGGATTAAATAAGCCGATGTTGTCGATGGAAAGCACGCAGGGACAGCAGCTGCAAATATTCGATTCGGTCACGTCATGGAATGGGCGCGATTATGTAAGAATTGAACCTTCGGCTGTTGAAGCGGGAAAGTTTCCGCAGGGTGCAGTGAAGGCTCAGATTGTAAGTGTGGACAACAAGGATTATATGATAGAGGGCTGGAAAACCACTCAGGAGAGTGAAGCCAGACTGCTGCCTGAGGATGGGACCGGTAAGGTAACAATTTCAGCTGAAAATCAGATCTACACAGCCATTCCGCTTGATGAAGCTACGATGGGGCTGTTTCGTAAGCAGGATTATATAGGATTTGCCAAAATTGGCGTCCTATTTTTACTCACGGTAACAGCTGCAGCCCTGCTTAGCTATTTGCAAAGCAACCTGCTGCAGTATACGGGCCAGCGAATTATTTTTAACATCCGTGACATGCTGTTCAAACATCTGAGCCGGATGTCGATGTCCTATTTTGACAGAAATCCGGTAGGTCGGCTTGTGGTCAGGGTCACGCAGGATACAGAGGCATTAAACCAGCTGTACTCTCAGGTTATCGTCAATCTGATTAAAGATGTTATTACTCTGATGGGCATTGTCCTGATTATGATGCAGATGAGCATGAAGCTGGCGCTGCTTTCCTTTGCAGTCATCCCGGTGCTGGCTGTAATGACCTTCTGGTTCCGCCGAATGATGCGGGAAGCGCAGCGAACAAGCCGGGTTATTTTGTCCCGATTGAATTCATTTTTGGCTGAGAACCTGTCAGGTATTCGTATAACTCAGCTGTTCATCCGTGAAGAGCGGCAGGGTGAACAGTTCGATAAACATAATAATGATTATTATCGTGCAGGCATGCGCGGAACAGTAATCAACTCGATATTTCAGCCGTCCATTGGATTTATGGGGAATTTATCGATCGCCTTGCTCCTCTGGTACGGAGGCGGCAGTGTGATTGACGGCAGCATTACGTTTGGTATCGTGTACGCATTTACGCACTATGTTCGCCAGTTCTTTCAGCCCTTGTTAAGTCTTGCCGAGAAATATAACCAAATCCAGACCGCTATGGTAGGTGCGGAGCGGATCTTTGAGATGCTGGATGAGAAACCGTCCATCGTCGATGCTGTGAAGACGACCAGTCTGCCTGCAGCGGTTCGCGGTGAAATTACGTTCGAGCATGTGTGGTTTGCTTACAATAATGAGGATTGGGTGCTGAAGGACGTCAGCTTCACGATCTATCCTGGACAAACCATTGCCTTTGTAGGTGCAACCGGTGCAGGCAAAAGCTCTATTATCCAGTTGATCAATCGCTTCTACGATATTCAAAAAGGTCGTATCCTTCTGGACGGTATCGACATTCGCGATATTCCTTTGGATGAGCTTCGCCACTGTATCAGTATCGTACAGCAGGATGTTTTCCTGTTCACTGGAGATATCTCATCGAATATTCGTCTGAACAATACAAGCATTACGCAAGAACAGATTGTCCAAGCAGCGAAGATGGTTCATATGGATGATTATATTCAAACCTTGCCCAACGGCTATGAGACGATACTGGGTGAGCGGGGTATCAATCTATCACTCGGACAGCGGCAGCTGTTATCGTTCGCTCGGGCTATTGCCTTCAAACCGCAAATATTGATCCTAGATGAGGCAACCTCCAATATCGATACCGAGACCGAGCTGGTCGTGCAGGATGCGCTGCATAATATATCCGCTGGTCGTACAACCGTCATTGTTGCCCACCGCTTGTCAACGATACAGCATGCGGATCAAATTATCGTAATGCATAAGGGCAAGCTAAGGGAAATCGGCAATCATTATCAATTATTGGCACAGCGCGGCTACTATCACCGATTGTATGAACTGCAATTTAAAGAGCAAAAGCCTCTGCTGACTGCGAGGTAACAGATCATAAGTATGGACAAAGGAGCTGCCGTTGCAGCTCCTTTGTCATTTTCACATATTGTAAGAATGTTTAGTTTGATGTCCAGTATTTCTGTGGATGGAGAGTGTATACCTAATTCGTTACCTTCCGCGTTGACGGAATATCCTCAAAATGTCCGGTAAAGGTTTTAGCATAATCCTCACCGTCTACATCGCTTTTGTAGAGCTTCATCAATTCGCCGCTATAATAGATATGGAACAGCAAAGTTTTGATTTCATTGGGGGTACTTTTTATCGTGATATTAGCATTGGAAGCCGCCAATCTTCCCACCAATGCATTATTGGCATTCATCGCTTGAAGCTGCTGGTTTCGGTGCACCGAATTTTTCTCATCTCCAGATAAGGCCGGATACTTCGTCCAATACTTCGCCCACAAGTAACTATTCGTGTAACGGATTAAATATACGTTGGTTGCCATTTCCAGAAAAGCCTCGGTATGATCCTGATGTCCGATTTGCTTGAACAGCGATATTGTCGTCTTCACAGCCTCTTCTCGGGCCAACAGCGATTTGAATCCTGTAACCGGATCGCTATTATATAAGCGGGTTAAATCGGCATCCAGCTTTATCCTTCCATGATCTATGGGGTAGAACCCATCAGACCCATCAGACTTTATCGGGGAAGCTTGCTTTAAGGGATGCTGCATGTGCTGACGATTGTACAGTTTACACAACTGAATAAAGAAATCGTACACTTCCCTTGGATGTGCAGAAGGATGTTCTTCTTCGTATTGAACGAGTTGTTCATAAATGTCCTCTCTATAATCATAATCGAGCAGTTGGATTTCGTTTTGTTCCGTTTTTGGAGCGAGCGTTTTCTCCAGCCACTCTTTTCCCTCATCCGAGTATGGGTTAGGGAAGTTACGCATGTTCTCATACTTTTCGATGTGGATGTCTTCCATATGGCTAATCTGGATGGGGGACATATCCGTTAGCGATTGTGCAGAAACAGGCAGCTGAAGGTTTGGAGTTAAGCTAAGGAGACCAGCAATAAGAATGGCATATACTTTTTTTGATGTCATGTGTTCAGCTCCTATCTAAAATTTAATTGGGTTTACCAAATAATGGTACCACGAAATGTTCCTAGTTTTCTACTGATCGTTGCTTATATGTTTCTTTTATCACTCAAAAGGAGCTGGGCTTGAGATCGTGATTCAAGATGCTTAACATTTCGAGAAGTATAGAAGCAAAGAGAAGACTGAAAAGAGCTTTGCATCATCCAATAATGGCATAATAATGAGTTTGACCTTTTCTCAGATAATTTCCTTATTTTTATCAGATTGTAAGAATATGTATGACAGTATAATAGAAGTCCAATAATGTTTGACTTTCTTAAAAAAACATGTTATTTTTTAAAACACATTGGAATAGTCGGATATAAAATTAACCTTAAAACTAATGGAATAAATTTGAAATTGAGTATGAATTCTAAGCTGTTGACCAGGCTGCTGGAAACACAAACTTGATAATATGAAAATGGTTTTTTAAATAAGGGGGTATTTGTTCGCAAACTTGATATGAACCAATACTGTAAGCTGTGATAGACCAGGTGTGACGGAATAGTTGAAAATGAATCTAAGGGAGAGAGCCGTATGAGAGGTTTTTATGTAATCATTATCAGTTTATTTATACTTGTTCTTGCTGCTTGCGGAACAGCTAGTCAAGGGCAAGGAGGGGCCTCCGCAAATGGCAGTGCCACAAACCAAGGGGCGCCTACCGCAAAAAGTACTGCAAGTAAGGAAGATAAAAATATCAAGCTTATTGTTACAAGCTCAAATTTTCATGATGAACTTCTACCTGTCCTGAAGGCTGAGGTTGAAAAGTCTGGTTTCCAATTAGAAGCAAAGGCTATTGAAGACGGCATTATTGCCAATAAAGAGGTTCTTGAAAAAAACTATGATTTCGTCATTAATATGCATGAGATTGCATTGAAGGAATACAATAAGGAAAATAAAACGGATTTAAGAGAAGCTTTTACGACAATATTTGCTCCTATCGGGGTCTATTCTCATAAATATAAATCTCTTGCGGATTTGCCTAATGGCGCAACAATTAGTATTCCCGATGATGATAGGAATGGAGGTCGCGCATTGTTCATTCTGCAGGATGCCGGTTTACTTAAATTTAAGGAGGGGCTTTCTGTAAATGGTGCCAAACCAAAGGATATTATTGAAAACCCAAAAAACTTCAAATTTAAAGAAGTGAATTATAAACTTCTTCTTAGAGCTCTAGATGATGTTGATGCCGGATTACTGTATTCATCCCAACGTGATGCAGCTAAATTCACACTTAAAGATGCTTTGGCAGTTGAATCACCGAAGACGAAGGGTTTTTGGATTGTAGCGGCAGCGCGCCCGGAATTATTAAATACATCAAAAGCAGAAGCGCTGAAAAAAGCATATTATAGTCAAACGGTTAAAGATTTCTTTATTAAAAAGTTTGGAAAAGATGACGTAAGTTTCGCTTGGTAACATGACATCATGGGAAGGGGGAGTGCGTTGTGACAAGGAGAAAGTTGACTATTGGTGTTGGCTTAAGTAATGGATCTGCTGATCATTCCAGCTGGAGGCATCCGCGTAATTGGGCAAATTCCAACATCAGTCTGGACTACTATAAAACAACAGCCATCAAAGCTGAAGAAGGGAAATTGGACTTTATATTTTTAGGAGACACCTTATTTGTTAATGAAAACTCCCATCCCAATCTTCTTAATCGTCTTGAACCCGTAACTGTTCTATCCAGCTTAGCAGGAGTTACATCACATATCGGTTTAGTTGGGACAGCTTCAACCACGTACAGTGAGCCTTTTAATGTCGCTAGGCAATTTTCCTCATTGGATCATATTAGTAATGGTAGAGCAGGCTGGAACATTGTTACATCGGCCTTTTCAGCAACCAACTCAAACTTTAGCAAAGATGAGCATTTGGAGCATGATCGTCGTTATGATTTAGCAGAAGAATTTGTTGAGGTTGCTAAAGGGTTATGGGACTCTTGGGAAGAAGATGCTTTTATTGTTGATAAAGAAACAGGGATATTTTTTGATCGTGAGAAATTACATAAGTTAAATCATAAGGGAGAGTTTTTCTCTGTTCAAGGACCCATTCCGATTGCAAGATCCAGGCAAGGTCGCCCTGTTTTGTTTCAGGCAGGCTCATCAGATGCTGCAAGGGAATTAGCTTCCAAAGTGGCAGATGCTATGTTTACTCATGCTTACAGTTTGACTTCATCTCAAGAGTTTTATCAAGATGTGAAGGCTAGATCTGTAGCTAATGGACGTTCTCGTGATGATATTCTCATTCTTCCTGGCATTAAAGTCATTGTTGGCGAAACAGATGCCGATGCGGATCGCAAATATAAGGAGCTCACAGATTTAATTGACATTCATAAAGCTCTTTTAGATCTCAGCAAGTATTACGATAATACTGATTTTGGCACATATCCTTTAGACGAAGCGTTCCCGGATATGGGGGATACCGGATATAATGCATTTCGTGGTAGAGCAGAGGTGTTAAATAAAGTAGCTAGAGAACATTCAATGACGCTGCGAGAGGTAGCATTGTGGAACATCCTGCCTAAAGATAGTTTATTTATAGGCTCCCCACATAAAGTTGCCGATCAGTTACAGGAATGGTTTGAAGCAGAAGCAGCAGACGGGTTTATTGTTGGGACTGGGCCGATTGCTCCTGAAGGACTTTTTGATTTTGTTGATTACGTGATTCCTATTTTACAAGAACGGGGTCTTTTTAGAACCGATTATGCGGCGGATACATTTCACGAGAACTTAAATTTGCCGATTCCAGTTAACCGTTACACAAAGCAAGGGTAAACCATCTCATAGTTTACTAGACAAGCTTAGGATTTTATCAAATAAATCCTAAGCTGCTTAATGATGGTTTGGGAGTCATAAGAAATTGGGGGAACAAGATGATTTCACTACAGGAAATTGATAAAACTTATTCAACTCCATCGGGACCTCTGCATGCTGTTAAGTCTGCATCTTTAGAAATTGAAAAAGGGGATATTTTCGGGATAATAGGGTTTAGTGGTGCAGGTAAATCAACATTGCTTCGGACGATCAATTTATTAGAGAGGCCTGATCACGGTAAAGTTATCGTGGATGGAAAAGATTTTACCTCTTTATCAAGAAAAGAACTGCTTAAGGAAAGACAAGCGATCGGGATGATTTTTCAACATTTTCAGTTATTAACGAATCGAACTGTCTATGAAAACATTTCGTTTCCTCTTGAAATTGCTGGTATTAGTAAAAAAGAGCGCAAGCCTATCATAGATAATTGTCTTCGAATTCTCGAGTTGGAGGATAAATCGAATGCCTATCCAACTAAACTTAGTGGTGGGCAAAAGCAGAGAGTGGCCATCGCACGAGCTATTGCCAATAATCCAAAGGTGCTTTTGTGTGATGAGCCGACATCCTCCGTAGACCCGCAAACAACAGAGAGTATATTAAACTATTTAAAAGGAATTAATACACAATTAGGTATTACGATAGTCATTGTTACACATGAGATGGATGTTATTAAATCAATATGTAACCATGTAGCCGTCATGGAGCAAGGCGCTGTTGTTGAAAACTTCAGCTTGAATCATCCGGGATATATACCTAAGTCGAATATTGCAAAATATTTATATAAACAAGAGGATACCATGGAAAGCAGGGAAACTCATTATGTATGAACAAATTGTAGCGGCACTTCCAGATTTTTGGGTAGCGTTGGGTGAGTCATTATATATGCTGCTTGTTACCATACCTCTTACTATTTTATTGGGAATCCCTTTAGGAACACTTCTTTATTACACTAGACCAGGGTCGTCTTTACACGCTCCTCGTACGTACCTTATTTTAAATGGTATCGTTAATTTGATAAGGTCCTTTCCATTTATCATCTTGCTGATTGCTATTATTCCACTGACCAGACTCATTGTCGGAACAGCATTAGGGACGACTGCAGTCATAGTTCCACTGACGATCAATGCTATTCCCTATTTTGCCCGCTTTGTTGAGCAGACCTTACTCGAGGTCAATCGTGGGTTAATTGAAGCAGCTGAAGCTATGGGAGCAAATAAATTTCAAGTGATCTGGAAAGTTTTATATTCCGAAGGGCGAGTAGGTATTGCAAACTCGATCACCATTATCACGGTTAGCTTTTTTTCATATTCATCGATGGCAGGGCTTGTTGGTGGAGGCGGATTAGGGGATTTTGCTATTAAATATGGATATAATCGTTATCAAACCTATGTGATGGGATTTACTATTGTTGTCATTGTTTTTTTTGTGCAGGGCTTTCAATTTATTGGGAATTATTTCGTTCGAAAACTGGACAAACGTCTGTAAATGAACAACAGGTATTTTAGATGGAGGAGACAACATGGCAAGAACAATGAAACTGGGTTTGTTTTGGGCAGCAGCTGGCCATCATATAGCAGGTTGGAGACATCCAAGTGCAGAAGCAAGTGCAAATGAAAATCTGAAATTTATTCAGAATATGGTGAAAAAAGCGGAATCAGGGAAATTTGATTTGTTCTTTTTAGGCGATGCTCTCGACAGTTCTGCAGTTGCCCCACCTTCAGATATCGTTCGTTTTGAACCTTTAACTCTACTGACGGCTATATCAACGGTTACCCATCATATTGGACTTATAGCCACAGCATCAACCACATACAGTGAACCTTTTCATTTAGCACGAATATTCGCCTCACTTGACCACTTAAGCTCAGGCAGAGCAGGCTGGAATATTGTAACTACATCTGCCGCAAGGGCAGCATTGAATTTTAGTCAGGACGTGCATTTGGCTCATCCTCAAAGATACGAGCGTGCCAAAGAATTTGTTGAAGTGGCAAAGGGATTGTGGGATAGCTGGGAAGAAGATACATTTATTCGGAATAAAGCGACGGGCCAATACTTAGATACAAGTAAGGTCCATGCACTGGAGCATAAGGGCAAATACTTTTCAGTACAAGGGCCGCTTAATGTCTCCAGATCTCCACAGGGCTATCCTGTTTTAATTCAAGCAGGTTCATCTGAAGATGGGCAATCCTTTGCTGCCGATATTGCAGAGATTATTTTTACTGCACAGAATAATTTAGAGAGCGCGATTGAGTTTTATAAAAGCGTAAAAGAAAAAGTGCGATTGGCAGGACGTGATCCGGAAGCCGTAAAGGTAATGCCGGGTGTTGTGCCTATTATTGGAAAGACAAGGGAAGAAGCATTAAGTAAGTACCAAAAGCTTCAGGACTTAATTCATATTGAACAAGCGCTTCGCATCATTTCTGCTATTTTGGGAGTGGATGTGTCTACCTTCCCATTAGATGAGCTGCTCCCCGAATTTCCTGAGACGAATGGCTTAAAGAGTCGAGCACAATTAGTCCTTAATCTGGCCAGAACAAAACAGCTAACCGTTCGTGAGCTTGCTTTAGAGGTTGCCGGATCGAAAGGGCATCACATCATGATTGGGAGTGCAGAAGAAATAGCGGATCGACTGGAGGAATGGTTTGTTCAGGGTGGCGCAGATGGCTTTAACATTATGCCGCCTTATTTTCCGGGAGGAATAGATGACTTTGTTGATTTAGTCGTACCGATACTTCAAAGTCGAGGATTGTTCCGCACCGAATACGAGGGTCATACATTACGCGAAAATTTAGGGCTTGCAAGACCTGTGAATCAGTTTCTCGGAAAGCAGCATGCATAAGCATTCGTAGAGGAGTGTTGGAATGAAATTAGCAAGTTACAAGTATAAAGATACGCAATCTTATGGAGTCATTACGGAAAATGGGGTCATTGATTTAAAAAAGCGTTTCAACAATCAATTTCACGATTTAAAGTCCTTTATTGCCAATCATGATCTTCAAAAGCTGGAGTCTGATCTTACATACAATGAAATAGATTACGCACTCTCCAATATTACTTATTTGCCGGTCATTGTGAATCCCGATAAAATTATTTGCATCGGTCTCAATTATGATGAACACCGTATTGAAGCTAACCGTGCAGTAGCCGCTCAACCGACCATTTTTTTCAGATTTGCTAATTCCCAGATTGGTCATCTGGAAGATATGATCATTCCCAATGAATCTGCTAAACTTGATTATGAAGGAGAAATTGCTGTCATTATTGGCCGTTCGGGAAGAAGAATTGCTGAGGAGCACGCATATGAGTACGTGGCTGGATATTCTTGCTATAACGATGGATCCGTCAGAGACTGGCAGCAGCATACACATCAATGGGGCCCAGGGAAAAACTTCGTTGGTACAGGCGCTTTCGGTCCGTGGATGGTAACTCGCGGGGAGATTGGCGATGGCCAGGAATTAACGTTGGAAACTCGTTTAAATGGTGAAGTGATGCAGCATGCAACGACGGAGATGCTGTTGTTTTCGATTCCAGAGCTAATCAGCTATGTGTCTACCTTTACCCAATTGGAGCCTGGAGATGTCATTGTTACGGGAACTCCGGGAGGTGTAGGCTCCAAAAGAAATCCCGCTGTGTATATGAAACAGGGCGATGTTGTTGAAGTCGAGGTTAGTCAAATTGGCAAGCTGATTAATAAGGTAAGTAAGGAATAGTAAGCTCTAATGTAAGGAATTAGCGGATTTTGCTCTACTGTGGGTAATCCGTTTTGTTGATGTATGAAGAATAGAATTCGTAGCCTTTGTGGATGAATTTTTTGCTTTTCTGTTTTTTTACATTAAAATGGATAGTGAAACCATGAATTCATAGGAGGAACCTCAATGCTGGAATTCCAACAACAGCTAAGCAGCTATGCCGAGCTCGTCGTCAAGATCGGTGTGAATATTCAAAAGGGACAAACGCTCGTTATTAACGGTACAATTGAGGCAGCCGAGTTGATTCGAATTATCGCAAAAAAGGCTTATGAAGCAGGAGCCCACACGGTTAAGGTTAATTGGACCGATGATACGCTATCCCGTCTACGATACGAATTGGCGGCAGACGAATCGTTTTTGGAAGAACCCAAATGGTATGCCGGCGAAATGCTGGAGCTTGTTGAGAAAGGTGCCGCGGTGATCAGTGTCGTATCGTCGGACCCTGACCTGCTCAAAGGAATATCTCAGGAACGTATTGTCAATCATCAAAAAACATACGGCAAAGCGATGGCGAAGTATCGGCAGTACTTGCAATCCGATAAATTCAGCTGGTGTGTCATTGCGGCTCCTTCGAAAAACTGGGCAGCTAAGGTATTTCCTGAACTGCCAGAGCATGAGCAGGTAGCTAAGCTATGGGAAGCGATTTTCAAAACCGTACGTGTTGATCGGGAGAATCCGGTCAAGGCGTGGGAAGAGCATGTGAGTAAATTGAACCAAAAATCGGACTATCTCAATGCTAAAAAGTACAAAAAACTGCACTATCTGGCCCCGGGAACGGATCTGACCATTGAACTGCCAGAGGGTCACATCTGGGTTGCTGCTGACAGCATCGACGAGCGCGGGAATGCATTTGTGGCCAATATGCCAACAGAGGAAGTATTTACTGCACCTTACGCTGGCGGGGTTAACGGCAAGGTGTCCAGTACAAAGCCTCTAAGCTATGGCGGTCAGCTCATTGATGGATTTACTATTACCTTTGAGAATGGGCGCATTATTGATTGTACCGCTTCTCAGGGTGAAGACACATTGAAGGACTTGATTAATATGGATGAAGGATCGCATTATTTGGGCGAGGTTGCCCTGGTTCCCCATGCTTCTCCCATATCGGAGTCGAATATCCTTTATTTCAATACACTTTTTGACGAAAATGCCTCCAATCACTTGGCCATTGGCAGTGCTTATGCCTTTTGTCTCAAGGATGGCAAAAAGATGTCGCAGGATGAGCTGAAAGCTCAAGGACTTAACACCAGCATTACCCATGTGGACTTTATGATCGGTTCCGCCGAGATGGACATTTATGGTGTAACAGCTGAAGGCAGCAGAGAGCCTGTATTTCAAAAGGGGAATTGGGCATTCTGATACACATTTGACAAGTAAAATCCTGATCAATTCAGGGTCAATAGGATCCAAAATGCAGCGCAGCCATAAAGGTTGTGCTTTTTTTAATGTTGCTTGCAAAATTGGGCATCCTATCATTAGGACTGACAATCAACCTTAAGAGGAGAATTTGACAATGGAAAATAAGAAGCATAAAAATAACTACGTAGGCACTACGAATACACAAGTAGACAACCAGGATATGGCTTTTGTGAATGACACCTTGGAAAATGCCAAAAGCGCAACTTCGATAAATTTAATGAAGGATGATCTTAATGAGGGTAAGGAAGACAAACCACTGAATTTAAATGATATCTAGAATGGATTGAATTATTCGTTATTGATTAGGAATTACCAGCATTAACGCGACTCTCCATTGGGTATGTTAAGCAGGTAACGAGTGATATTACAAATGTGCTGTCACCGTTACCACCTAACATATGGAGGGGACATTATTGAAAACATTTTTTATAATAGCTACTATTATATTGGCAGCAGGCTGCGCGAAGAATGACGGCATGACACGTATACAGCAGACCACCCCTAAAGAAGCCATTACACATGCATCATCCATATCTACAACGGAAGCCCAGCATTCCACGATTACCGTGAAGCAGGACCCATTTACACTTCCCCAATGGCTTGCAGGCGGACAAGTACCAGGAACAGGAACAAACCCGGTAACAAATCCAGGTACAAGCCCAACGACAAATCCGGGGACTAGCCCAGTAACGAATCCAGAAGCAAACCTAAGGACAAATCCGATAACAAATCCGATAACGAACCCAGGAGCAAGTCCAACAACAAACCCAGGGACGAACCCAATCACAAATCCTGGAGCAAACCCAGCAGATAAAACACCGGCATCAAGCCCGTATGAGCAGCAAGTATTGCAGCTAGTAAATAAGCAAAGAACAGATGCGGGACTCGGTGCACTTATGATGGACAACAAGCTGTCTCAAATGGCTCTCGCCAAAGCACAAGATATGTACAACAATAATTACTTCGATCATAATTCTCCAACATACGGATCACCGTTTCAGATGATGGATAAGTTCCAGATCTCTTACAACACTGCAGGTGAAAATATCGCCAAGGGCCAAACCAGCCCCGAGCAAGTTATGAATGAGTGGATGAACAGCCCAGGCCATCGAGCTAATATTTTGAATAATACGTATACGAAAATTGGTGTTGGTTATTACAATGGGGAATGGGTTCAGGAATTTATTTCATAGATGAAGTTTACACATGGTAGATATAAAAGCCGCTGATAGGCGGTTTTTGTGCAGAATTTATATGTTTTTGGGTTTTGGGGTAAGCGAAGCTTACCCCTTATTTAAATTTTTGGTAAAATGCAGAAATGGACTCGAACATATTAAAACAAATCTTTTCGATAGACATCAACACTGGGATGCGTTTGTGCAAAAGCATAGTGAACATATCCGGCCCAATGTCCTCAAAGAGGTACAAAAATTCCGTGGTTGTGGGGATCCTAGAAATGGATTCAAAATTCTAGTCTGCGAAGGTTGCCACGATATAAAGAGAGTGCCGTATCGCTGCAAAGGACGCTTCTGTACAACCTGCTCCTGTGGCGAAACGGAAGAATGGAGCCGAGTATTAATGGAAGATGTCTTCCAAGTCAATCATCGTCATGTGGTGTTTACCATTGATGAAGGGCTTTGGAGTGTCTTTTTGTTTTGCGATGGAATGAACCTTTTGAGCTGCTCGAGACTCTTAGTAATAGAGGTGAAGACATGGATGTAGTTAATGCAGTTAAGAAAGCCAAAAAGGGGGACAAGGAAGCCTTACTTCAATTGATATTAGCAGAAAAAGAAGCGTATTATCGGCTAGCTTATTCCTACATGAAGAATGAAGCGGATGCTATGGATGTCTTGGAGGAAATGATCGTAAGGCTATATGAGCGAATCGGCCAATTGAAGAAAGAAGAGTCCTTTTACACCTGGAGTAAGACCATCCTGGTCAATCAATGCAAACGCTCGTTGAAAAGAAAAAATAAGGTAATCCCACTAGGAGACCCAGATGTGAATAAGGGGCACATCAGCTCTACCGGAATATCCGATTACCGCCAAGTGGAAGAGCAGATGGATCTGCAAGCGCTACTGACCCATCTAAACGCTGACCAACGCGAAGCCATTCAACTCAAATATTATCATGATCTGGATTATGGTTCGATTGCTGCGATGACCCGCGTTTCGACGGGAACGGTCAAATCAAGAATTTATCAAGGGCTTCAGAAACTGAGAGCGTTATACGGGAGGAATTCAGGTGAACAACATTGAAGATCGGTTGTTGGAAGAGAAAGTGCGGTTAAGTGAACTATCCGCCCCAGAAGAGTTGGAAGCAAGATTAAGAAAGGCGTTAAACACCGCAGTCCCCAGAAGAAATGCGAAATGGAATGTAAAAAGAAGTTGGACAAGCGCGGCAGTTGTCCTTGCGGTTATGCTGTTCGCGGGTAATCAATACCATGCGTTAGCCTATTACGGCAAAATGCTGCTCGGCTTTGAAGAAGCCGTATACGACACTCTTAGTGAACTAGACAATCAGGGGAAGGGGCAGGCTCTTAACGAGCGGTTCCAACTTGAGGACGGTACTATGCTTACCATCAACGGCCTTATGTCGGATGAAAATCAGTTTATCTTGTACTATACCTTGAGCAACCCGAATGGGCTTCGGAGTCGCGACGGTTTTGATCCTATTGGGATTAGAGGTTTTCAAACGGATTCCCAGAATATACTAGGTGGAGCAACGTCTGGGCCAACCGGAGGGGTTACCAAGACCAAAGGATACGTGGCTTTCGATCCTGTCAGCCCGCTTGCCAAGAAATTAACGCTTTCGTATTGGTATAAGCTGCCGGAAAGCAATCAACTACGAGAGGGGGAAATTACGTTCCCTTACCGGCCGGATGAAGCGATGCCTACCAAGATCAAACAATCCGTAAATGTTACCGTTAATGGCCAAACGATAACCATCGGCACGATTACCGCAACTCCGACGATGACTTTGATTAAAGGCACACTTCAAGCGGAAAATGAACAACTGAATCAAACCGTTCTGAACGGAATGAATCTGATCGCCAATGAAGATTCGGTATCTTTATTCAGCAGCTCATGGCATCCCCAGACCGGAGCTTTTTCATTGGCGTATGATGCCCTCCCGGAAAATCTTCAATCTTTGCAGCTTATCCTAAAGAAAACGGGTGATACGGTGCAGATACCGGTTAAATAAAAAATTCTTCGACTTAGGAGTTAGCGTGAAATTAAGATAAATTCAGGGAATGCAGCTACACTTTTTTTAATTTCTTTGGAGATGATTATTGACATATCCAGGGAGGATTCCATTCTTAATTCATAATAATAGCAGAAATCCCGAGCAGCACGAGCAAGCTCCCCATTATCGTACGAAGGTTAATGCCCTCTTGGTTTTTGAGCAGAAAATAACTGAGTGGTATGACCAGCAGCGGCTGGGAGTTGGTGATCAAAGTGGCGACCGAAATCGGAATGTAATGCATAGCTGCCATGTGCCCGATCTGTGCCGATATCGTCAATACCCCGCTCACAGCATATAGCCATATACCCTTTCTGTCCGCGGCTCGCAGGTCGGATAGGAAGGTTCTTGTTGTTTTGTTCAGCAGCAACTGCAGCAGCAATCCGGTTAAAGCCCCAACAAAACCTCCCAATACAGGCTCATTCCAATCGTGAATGGCCGTTCCTCTTGTAATGTTACCCAGTGCATATGATATCGAGCCCATCAAGGCTAACCAAACTCCAGGGTGAATGAGACTGCCCCAACGTTTTTTGACAGATTGCTCTGCATGTTGTATAGAGTCGGTTGAGGTGGCGTTAGCCCCTCCTGCTGATACTGCCTTAACAGCCTGTCCTGCTTGGGCAGGCTTATAGCTTACGATAAATAACCCCAACAAAACGACGAACATCGCGGCCAGTTCCAGAGCGTGCAGCTGTTCATGCAGAAACAGCCACGATATGATCACGGTGAAGAGTGGATTACTGATCATAAATGTACTGGCTTTGGCTGGTCCCAATTTCGCAATCGAATCGAAGTACAGGTAACGGCCAAGATAGGAGGCAAATAAGCCGGATAACATGAACATGAAAAAGCCCCATCCGTGAAACTCGATCGAATAACCGTTATAGACCCACTGTCCAAGAAAAATCAGACCGGCAAACAGCACATTCATCGAAATGGAAATCAAAAAACCGGTATTTAAATCAAGTCTGCCGCTGGCGACCTTGGTAATGATCACATTTAAGGAAAAGAGCAGCAGCGCGCCGATCGCAAGTAACTCACCCATACAAATCCCCCAGCCATAAAAATTCATGTTCTCTGATTGTAACATAATGTTGAGCACCGTAGGATGAAGAAGATCAGATACTTTTAAATTGACCATTGAAGTGATTTGGTGCTACAATGAGTTTATAATATTTCATGAACGTAGTTCATTATAATGAACTACAATGCAATACTGGTTTATCTACAAAAAAGCCCTTAGGAGGAATAACAATGGCAGACTATACTCAAGTTGGAAAGCTTCAGGTTGCTACGGTACTTTATAATTTTATCAATTCGCAAGCGCTTCCCGGGACAGGTGTAGATGGTGCGTTTTTTTGGTCTGAGCTGGATACATTAGTCCATGAATTGGCCCCCAAGAACAAGGCTCTTTTGGTCAGACGGGATGAGATTCAGCAGCTGTTGAATGTTTGGCATATCAATAATAAGAACAACTTTGATTTTGATGCCTACAAGGCTTATTTGCAGGAAATCGGGTATTTGGAGCCGATAGCAGCAGATTTCAAAGTGACAACCGAAAATGTCGATGATGAAATTGCCGTACAGGCCGGACCTCAGCTGGTTGTACCTGTCAATAATGCCCGTTATGCGCTGAATGCGGCGAACGCTCGCTGGGGCAGCCTGTATGATGCGCTTTATGGAACAGATGCGATCAGTGATGAGGGCGGAGCTGAACGTCAAGCTGCCTATAATCCGGTACGTGGGGATAAAGTTATTGCCTTTGCCAAAAATTTTCTCGATCAGTCGGCACCGCTCAGCGAAGGCTCTCATCAGGATGCGGTTGCTTACACAGTTGCAGATGGCCAATTATCGGTATCGCTTAAGGATGGAACGGTAACGGGACTGCACAAGGCTGCCCAATTTACAGGCTACCAAGGACAAGCAGCAAGTCCTTCTGCAGTGCTGCTTCGCAATAATGGACTTCATTTTGAAATTCAGATTGATCGTACTCATGCCATTGGCCGGACGGATGGTGCAGGAGTGAAGGATATCGTCATGGAAGCTGCGCTAACCACGATCATGGACTGTGAGGATTCGGTAACTGCGGTCGATGCTGAGGATAAGGTGCTTGTATACAGCAGCTGGCTGGGACTGATGAAGGGTGATCTGCAGGCGGTTTTTACCAAAGGCAGCAGCACGGTGACACGATCGATGAACCCGGACCGCAGCTATACATCACCAACTGGTGAAGCGATCAGCCTGCCCGGACGTTCCCTGTTATTTGTTCGGAATGTGGGACACTTGATGACGATCAATGCCATTCTTGATCAGGATGGTCAGGAGATTCCCGAAGGCATTATGGATGCGGTGATGACCAGCTTGATTGCCAAGCATACGTTACTCGGGAACGGCCCTTACCAGAATTCTGCGAAGGGATCCGTCTATATCGTGAAGCCCAAAATGCATGGTTCGGCGGAAGCGGCTTTTGCCAATGAATTGTTTGATCGTGTCGAGGATATGCTTGGCTTGAAGCGGAACACGCTTAAAATAGGGGTGATGGACGAAGAACGTCGCACTTCATTGAATCTGAAAAATTGCATTCGTGAAGTCAAGGAACGGATCGTCTTCATCAATACCGGTTTCCTTGACCGTACAGGTGATGAAATGCACACTTCCATGGAAGCAGGCCCCATGATCCGTAAAAGCGAAATGAAAACTTCCCGGTGGCTGCAAAGCTACGAGAAATCGAACGTCAATGTCGGTTTGGATTGCGGTCTTCAGGGTCGCGCCCAGATTGGTAAAGGGATGTGGGCGATGCCGGATTTGATGAGCGATATGCTAAAGCAAAAGATCGGGCATCCACAAGCAGGTGCCAATACGGCATGGGTTCCTTCACCAACAGCGGCTGCCCTTCATGCACTGCATTATCATCAGGTCGATGTGCAGCAGGTTCAGGATCACCTCAAGCAATCGATCAGCGATTTACGCGACGATATTTTGCACATTCCACTGGAAAATAACCCGCAATGGAGCGCTGAACAAATTCAACAGGAGTTGGATAATAACGCTCAGGGGATATTGGGCTACGTGGTTCGCTGGGTCGAACAGGGAATCGGCTGCTCCAAGGTACCGGATATTAACAATATAGGTCTGATGGAAGATCGCGCTACGCTGCGTATTTCCAGCCAGCACATCGCCAATTGGCTGCACCATGGTATATGTACGAAGGAGCAGGTTCAGGAAACGCTGAAGCGGATGGCCGCTGTAGTTGATGGACAAAATGCTGCCGATCCGGTTTATCGTCCGATGGCCGCGGATTTCGATCGGTCGATTTCCTTTCAGGCCGCATGTGAGCTCGTATTTGAGGGATATCATCAGCCGAATGGCTATACAGAACCGATCTTGCATCGTCGTCGGATTGAATACAAATCCAGTGCAGCTGAAAGCCTGAGTTACCTAAATTGCAAGCCGCCGTTATGAACGGCGGTTTTTTCTGTCTGAATAGCTGCAAAACAAACGGATGCACAAAAAAAGGAGATGGATTAGTAGATAGGAAGAGGAGATATTTGTTATATACTGAATGTTAACTATATCAAATGAAAAAAGTTATTGATTGGAGGCTGGAAAAATGAAGGTAAAGCGCATCGTCACCAATATAGAAACGAAGGATATTACAGCGGCAAAATCCTTTTATCAGGATGTGCTCGGACTTGAGCTATTGATGGACCATGGCTGGATTGGAACCTACGGCTCTGATGAGGAGATGAGCATTCAAATCAGCTTTGCCTCACAGGGGGGCAGCGGGACACCTGTGCCTGACCTATCAATCGAGGTTGATGATGTCGATGATGCGCTTGAACGCATGAAGAAGGCTGGTTTTCCAATACAATATGGGCCGGTTGATGAGCCATGGGGCGTGCGGCGCTTCTACGTTCGCGATCCATTTGGCAGGGTGGTTAACATTCTGGCTCATGTATAATCAATCTTAAAAAGCAGACTTTTTCCTTAAATAGCTTCATTCTCAATGGCATGTACAACCCTATATAATGAAGAGATCGTCCCTGTATCCGATTCGGATGCGGGGATTTGTTTTTGCAATAGGTGCTGGTATGATAATGACAGGCTTTATCCTGTAACAACTATAATTACTTATCATCATAACCTTGGAGGCGGAGAACGGTATGGCGAGCACCAAACTGTTTCGCTTGAAAAATAGCATTTTTGCCAAATTCACGTTTTCGTTTATCACGGTTGGATTGATTCCGCTGCTCATTATCAGCTATATGTCACTAACGACTTTTTCCGGTTATATGGAGCGTTATGCTGTCAGTAATTTTGAACAGATGCTGTTGTTCGCAAACAAAAATGTTGAGGATATGCACACGCGATACAATAACATCTCCAAAGGGATGTATACGTATGCGGTTGATGGATATGGTCCACTTGGTGAGGCGATTATGGTGCAGAGCAGGATGGAGGATCGTCGTTTGCGTAACACCCTGAGTGATTTTGTCCTCTCGATTCTGTATTCCGATCCCTATTTAAATAATGTATTGTTTGTGCTGCCTAACGGGCAAGTTCAAATGCTGAATCGGGAGAGCCGTACCTTGGACACGCAATATATGTTCCCGCCTGAGGCTTGGCAAGCACGTTTAAGCGATAATCCCAAAGGACTTCTGTTTATTCCAACACATCCGGAAAGGTACATTATCGGCTCCAGCCGCAATGTGATGACGTTCGGACGAAATTTGCTTGATGTGACCGGACCTGTTAATGCACAAGCGCATGTATTGGGCACTATGTACATGGATGTTAATAGCGGTGCGTTTGACGAGGTGTTTAATCGAATGGTGCTCGGTGCCAAGGATGAGATTTATGTGGTGAATAATGAAGGCATCTGCTTATACAGCAATCAACCCGACAAGATTGGCAGTCACTATATAGCGAAGGATTCCAATGGTTATCTCCATTTGCAGCGCGAGATTGCGAGCACCGGCTGGCTTGTCGTTGGCGATTTTTATAAACAGGAAATGTTTTTGGCTGTGGAACGTATAATACGATCCATTACAATTGTCATTTGTATATGCATGATATCTCTGATTGCCGTTGCTATCTGGTTCTCTAACCGATTCTCTATCCCGATTCGGATGCTTACGCGGCAAATGGCCAAGATGGAGTCGGGTAATATGGATATTCAGGTGACGGTGTTGAGCAATGATGAGATGGGGCTGCTGGCCCGCGGCTTCAACAAAATGGTCATTCGACTGCGAAGCTTCATTGATGAAGTATATGTGGCCCAAATCAAGCAGAAGCAGGCAGAGCTGAATGCATTGAAAAGCCAGATTCGCCCTCATTATTTATACAACACCTTGGAAGTGATTCGAATGAGTGCTGTTGCTAATGATGATAACGAGGTTGGCGATATGATTCATTCGTTGTCCAATCAGCTCAAATATGTATTGAATTCAGGTGAAGAAAGTGTAACCGTGCTTGACGAAAAAACGAACATCGAGCAATATTTTCGCTTGATGGTCATGCGCTATGGCGAGCATAAGCTCGAAATCGAGTTTCGAATCGACCCGGATTATTTGAACTGCAGCATGCCTAAGCTGTCTTTGCAGCCAATAGTTGAGAACGCCGTTTATCATGGCATCATGCCCAAAGCAGGTAAAGGTAAAATTCGAATATCGGTGGAGCTGGTCGCCAAGGACAAGATTGCGATTATCGTAGATGATGACGGAGTTGGCATAGCTGAGGATAGGCTGCTATCGATCAGACAGAAGCTTGCGGGGCAGGTTGATCAAGAGCAAGCGGCTACCAGCATCGGCATGAAAAATGTTCATGACCGTATTGTAGCGTTGTATGGCGATGAGTACGGCCTTGAAATGAACAGTAAACCGTCGATTGGAACCTCTGTACGAATGACCATTCCACTCATAAGGGAGTTGAACAGCCTTGCTGAAAGCCGTAATAGCCGATGATGAACCGATCATTATTAAAGGCTTGAAAAAACTGATCCCATGGGAAGCAATGGGGGTTCAAATTGTGGGCGAGGCCTGGACAGGCAGCGGGTTGCTGCAGCAGATTGAAGAGCATCAGCCAGACCTCGTGATCACGGATATCAGCATGCCGGACGGCAGTGGAATTGATGTCATTAAGGAGATTGAAAAGCGCGATCTACGGACGCGGGTCATTTTTATTAGTGCTTATCAGGAGTTTTCCTATGCCAAGGATGCCCTTGCTTATGGTGCTGTCGAATATTTGGTGAAGCCGATTGATAAAGGTCTGCTGATCGATGCCGTGAACAAAGCGCTGCTGCTGCTTCGGGAGCATCATGAAGAACAATCCTCTAAGCATAAGCTGGCGGTTTATGAGCAGAAGGATCGTACAACGCAAATTGAGGAGCTGCTGGATCGGTTGCTGGAAGGCGATATTCGCGGTCATGAAGCGACCCGTAAGCTGCAGGAGCTGAGCCTTCAGGTTTCTCGTGAGCTATTAGTAACCGTAATGGCGGTAAGCTTCGTCAAGCAGGAAGACGACGGTCGTTGGGGCGATCATGAGAATCGATTGGTCATGTTCGCGATCACGAATGTAATTGAAGAAATGCTTCAGCAGCAGGCAGGCGGCTTCGTAATGCGCAAGCATGACAGTCTGTGTGTCATAGTCAATCATTCGGATGGGCAATGGATGCAAGCGTTGGCAGAAGATATAGTGAAGCAAATTTATTATTATTTGAAAATACATATTTCCATAGGTAACGGATGTCCTGTACACCAGCTCGAACAACTGAGAACCTCGTACATGTCGGCGATAGATGCGCTCAAGAATCAATATTTTACCGGCAAGCAGTCTGTTATTCCGTGGACGTTCAATTTGCACCATCACCCGGTTACCGAAAGAAAGCTGAAGGAACGGGTAGCCGCTTTATTTCAGGCCATGCTTATTAGGGATGATGTCAGGCTGAATGATGAGCTGGAGGAGCTGTTCCTGATGATCGCTGCGACCTCGCAAGGAAGCAAGGAAATCGCGGTTACAACCTGCTTTGCCATGATCCGTGAACTCATAGAGGAAATCAATGGAATCAGCATGGCGATGCAGGAGTTGGAGCAGGAGCAGCAGATGTGGCTATTGGAGATGCAGCAAATTCATAATTTCGATGAATTGAAGCACTATGTGGCAGGAAGAGTGAGGGAGCTGGCGGACAAACTGCTGTTTATGGGCAAGGAAGGCCAGCAGCTAAAGCAGGTTAAGGATTACATTGAGCAGCATTTCAATGAAAATATTACTCTGGAAAGCATGGCTGCTATGCTGTATATGAACCCTTACTATTTCAGCAGCTTTTTCAAAAAGCATACGCATGTCAATTTCAAGCATTACATCACGGATATTCGCATGAAGCACGCGGTCAAGCTGCTTCTTCATACAGATCTGCTCGTATATGAAATTGCCGAGCGGGTTGGCTACAATAACCCCAGACATTTCAGTGATATGTTCAAAAAGCAATTCGGCAAGCTTCCACAGGAGTACAAAGCCCATAAATAAACATCTTAAAAAAGGGTCATAACTCGCTTAAAAAACTTCATTCTCTGCTTTTAAGCCGTATGTTAGTCTTAATATATGGAAGAAAGCACTTTCATTGCAAGCTTCAATCCGATGAAATGAATGATAAACAGGGGGTCATATTATTGAAAAAGCAAACATTAGGTGGACTGTTGGCACTAAGCATGGCAATAATTCCGGCACTTGCTGCTTGTTCTCAGGAGCAGAAGCCTGCTGACAAGACAGCAGGAGCCGGAGCAGCGCCGGCAGCGCAGATGGAAGCCAAGAAGCCGGTTTCCTTCACACTGGCGTACGCCGCAGGAGATCCTGCCCATAAGCAGGGCGTTGTGGACACCATTGCCGCCTTTAACAAAGCGAATCCAAATATCAAGATTGTTGATGTATCAAATAACTCATCGGCGACTTATCTGGAGTATTTGAAAACCAAGGATGCTGTTGGCGAGTTTCCGGATTTTGTGGAGATGCGTGATACCCAATTATATGCGGATGCAGGCAAGCTGGCTGAGCTGCCAGCCGACCTCAAGGATTTGTTCAAGCTCACCGCACAGGTGAATGGCAAATTCTACACCGCGCCGATTGCAGGCTCTGCCCCGCAGGGCATTATTTACAACAAGAAAATGTATAAGGATGCCGGTATCACACAGGAGCCCAAGACATATGCCGAATTTCTGGAAATTTGCGAAAAGCTGAAAGCCAAAGGGATTGCACCGCTGGTCGTTGGCGGCAAGGACATCTGGCATATGGGTTTTCTGATCAATAAGTTTCTGATCGATGATGTGTTCATCAAGGACCCGAACTGGAACGCCAAGCGCAATAAAGGAGAGGTCAGCTTCACGGATGCAGGACCTACCAAAGCAATGAAGGACTTCACGCAGCTGTTCGAAAAAGGCTATGTGGAAAAAGGCTTCCTGAGCACTGCGGATAATCAGACAACGTCCCTGCTCGTTACGAATAAAGCAGCCATGCTGTATTCAGGACCTTGGATGTTCAAGCAGATTCTTGATGCCGACCCTTCCTTTGAACTGGGCTTCTATGCACTTCCCGGCACTGACGGTAAAATCAATCTGGCTACATTGCCTAACCAGCAGGGCTGGTCGATGACCACGGAAGCGGCCAAAAATCCGGAAAAAGCAGCTGCTATGAAGCAGTTCATTCAGTTCTTCTTCGCCAAGGAGCAGTACGCTCATTATCTGGAGCTTGTTAGCGGCATCCCGACTACCAAGGAAAACATTACTTATAAAGCCATAGAGCCGCTGCAAACCGTTTTGAAGGTTGTGAGTGACCCGAATACCGGGCATTCGATGCAAATTAACGGCTTCTGGGGAGACAATACGATGCCGGCTTCCTTCCGCAACTGGTTCTACAAGCTGTCACAAGACTGGGCAAGCGGTAAATTAACGGTGGAAGAGGCTATGAAGAAGTCTGATGAAGAGTGGAACACCGAGGTTAAAGCACTGAAAAAATAAAGCATAATTGGACCCCCGCAAGGGGGTTCCGTTGTATAAAGGAGTAGAGCTTATGTCTGCTGCACTGTCAACTAAACCAAGAAAATTCCGAATCTCGTATTCGCTCATATTCATACTGCCTGCATTTATCTTTTATGTGCTGTTCGTTGTGGTTCCGACGCTCAGCAGCGTTTACCTCAGCCTCACCTCCTGGGATGGCGTCAGTCCCGATATCCGGTTCATTGGTCTGGATAATTTCGTGGAGCTGTGGAAGAGTGAGCGGGTTCATAATGCGTTGAAGAATACCTTGTTGCTATCGGTAGCTCTGGTCATTCTGGAAAATGCCGCAGCGATCGTACTCGCCATGCTGGTTGATCAGGTTCGTTGGTTTCGTAATTTTTTTCGCAGTGCCTTTTACTTGCCGGTGCTGTTAAGCGGTGTGGTCATGAGCTTTATATGGACTGTCATCTACAATTATAATTTCGGTGTGCTGAATCAACTGTTCGACAGCTGGGGACTGGCAGCATTAAAAATAGATTGGCTCGGCGATACCCGTTATACGATGATTGCGATCATTGTCTCGATTGTATGGAAGTCAGCCGGCTATTATATGATCATTTATTTGGCCGCGCTGCAAAGCGTACCACAGGAACTGATAGAGGCTGCCCGGATCGATGGAGCTAACCGCTGGCAGCAGTTCTGTCATATTACTTTCCCGTTGTTGGCTGGAGCCGTGACGGTATGTATGACATTATCGATGATTAATTCATTGAAGGTGTTCGATCAGATTGCGGTTATGACGGACGGAGGCCCAGGCTTCGCAACAGAAACCTTAACCTATATCGTTTACAAGGTTGGATTCGGGGAAATGCGTCAAGGCTATGGAACTGCCCTTGCACTGGCTTTATTCGGATTGATTCTGGTCGTGTCATTGATTCAGGTGGCCCTGCTGCGTAAAAGAGAGGTGCAGTTGTAATGCGCAAACAACAGCTGATTTTTGAACTGCTGCTTCTGGCTGTAACGATCATTTTGGCTGTAATATTTTTGTTTCCATTTTATTTCAGTCTGATTTCTGCTTTCAAAAGCAACGGGCAAATTTTGCGGGATGCGGTTTCATTTCCGAAAACCTTTTATTTGGAGAGCTTCAAGTTCCTGTGGGCCAAAACGGACTTTCCAACGGCTACGATGAACTCGGCGATTTTGACGATAGGTGGTACCGTGATGATGATCGTGGTCATTCCAATGGCAGCTTATGCGTTGGAAAGAACGAACAAGGCTTGGACAAGCTGGATGTATGGCTTTTTTCTAGCTGGTATTATGATCCCGTTTCAGGTGTATATGATTCCCTTATTCAAGGAGTTAAAGCTGTTAGGTCTGTATGGCTCGCTGCTGGGACCGATTGTCATTTATGTAGCGGGCTCGGTAAGCTTTGGGGTGCTGCTCTATACGAGCTTTCTCAAGGGCATTCCACGTGAGATTGAGGAAGCGGCAGAAATCGACGGCTGCACCAAGTACGGCATCTTTTGGAAAATCGTCTTTCCACTGCTTGGGCCTTGTACGGTCAGCATGGTCGTGTTGAATGGGTTGGGGATCTGGAACGATTTTCTGATGCCGATGCTCGTATTGCCTTCAGACCAGCCGAAGACGGTAACGGTGGAAATCTTCACTTATGTAGGCGAATTTTCGACTCGGTGGGATATGGTATTTGCCGGAACGATCATTTCCATGATCCCGGTGCTGGCAGCGTTTCTGTTCTTGCAGCAGTACTTTGTCAAAGGCATCGCATCAGGAGCTACCAAAGGCTGAGCAGCATAGATAAGCATGAATTAGATAAAAAAGAACCTTCAGCCTGTCACAATAGTGGGTCTGAAGGTTCTTCTTTTGCATTATTCAAGCATTGTCTCATCATCGGCTACAACTTGAATCCAATTCTCCGACCATATTTCGATTTCTTTGATCAACGGGGCTAAAGCATGTCCCTTGTCTGTTAATGAATATTGGATGCGTACAGGGGTTTCCGGAAACACTTCTCTCAGGACGATCCCCTCCTGCTCTAATTCTTTAAGACGTTCTGACAGCAGTCTACCGCTAACAGGAAGCGCAGTCTCTAGGGAGTGAAATCGCTGGGTGCCGCTCATCAATTGATAAATAATGAGGATTGACCAGCGTTTGCTTAACAACTGCATTCCTTTTTCGACTCTCGGACATAATGAAAATGGAATCACAGGCGTATTCATAGGTATGATCACCTCGCATTGTTGTAGATTTTCTTTTATTATATACTATTTATTATTAAGTTACAAAAAGTAAATATTAAACTTGACATTAAAAAGTTATAATTGTATATTTAGTTACGAAAAGTAACTTATATGCGTGATTCTATTCTTAAAGGGGAGCTGCACAATGAAAGATTCCATTCATCCTAATACGGTACTCGGCGAGGTTCATTTAAAGGTTAGCAATCTGGCAAGCTCTATTCAGTTTTATAAGGAAGTTGTCGGTTTACAGGTATTGGATCAAACGGCTGACCGTGCAAGATTTACTGTAGATGGGCATCAGGTCTTGTTAGCGATTCAAGAAGTAACAGGCGCTATAGTACCGCGCAGATCCTCGGCAGGTCTGTATCATTTTGCAATTCTCGTTCCGGATCGTAAGACTCTGGGGTTATCATTAAGAAACCTGATTCAGTCCGGTATTCATATCGGGCAGGCGGATCATCTGGTGAGTGAGGCATTATATATTGCTGACCCGGATAACAACGGTATTGAAATTTACAGAGACCGTCCTCGCGAGAGCTGGAAACGTGATGCGCAGGGGAATTATAAGATGGCAACAGACCCGATTGATTGGGACGGCTTGCTTGCCGAAGCAGGTGACGAGTCTTGGACAGGGCTGCCGCCTGGCACTATTATCGGGCATATTCATCTGCATGTGAGCGATTTGCAGCAGTCGAAAGCCTTTTATATCGACGTCCTCGGGTTTACGGTCGAACTGAATGGGGCGGCCAACATGGGAGCATTATTTATAGCAGCGGGAGGTTACCACCATCATATCGGACTGAATATTTGGGCGGGTGTCGGCGCACCTCTGGCACCTGCAGAAGGGACCGGATTGGCTTACTTCACCATCGTTGTTCCGAATCAGGCCGAGCTGCAAGCTGTCATTGAGCGGGTTAACCAAGCAGGTATTGCCGTGACCGAGGCTAACGGAGCCTGGGCGCTGAAGGACCCTACCGGTATTGAAATCAGATTAGTTGTAAATAAATAAAGACAAGAAGGATGGGATCATGATGAGAATCGGAATTGTTGGGGCCAGCGGTAAAGCAGGCAGTCTTATTGCTAAAGAAGCTGTGGACAGAGGACATCAGGTAACAGCTATTGTCAGAAATGCATCAAAAATTTCCGTAGACTGACCATGTCATGGTTTTGCAAAAAGAAGTGTTCGAGCTTACTTCTGAAGATCTGTTGTCATTTGATGTCGTGGTGAATGCGTTTGGCGCACCAGCCGGGAAAGAACATCTTCATGTAGAAGCAGGCAATGTGTTAATTGAAGCTTTAAAGCAAGCACCTAACACCCGTTTGATCGTAGTAGGAGGTGCGGGAAGCTTGTTCGTTGATCCGGATAAAAAGCTGCAACTGTACAATACACCGGAGTTTCCAGCACAATATTTACCTACTGCCAGGAATCAAGGAGAAAACTTAAGAATTTTGCAGCAAACCGATTCGATTCAGTGGACATTTATTAGTCCGTCTGCTTTCTTCTCACCAGAGGGCAAACGCACAGGAGCCTATCAAAAAGGTCAGGATCACCTGCTGGTTAATTCTAAAGGAGACAGCTATATCAGCTATGCCGATTATGCGATTGCAGTTGTAGATGAAATTGAAAAGCCTCAGCATGTCAATCAGCGATTTACGGTAGTGTCCGAGGCTGAATAAGCAGGAAATTGAGTGCAATTGAATAACAGCCGCTAGGGCAAATAACCTCCTTAAATTCGTAGGAGGTTTATTTGTTGTGTATGCAAGCCCCTTACACGCGGCAAATTTCCTTAGGGCAATTTTCACATTTGCAAATATCCTGAAGATAGTGGACATCATTGATCGTGAGCGTACCGTTTTCCATTGAGATCGCTTCTTGTTTACGCAGGTCACTCAGCATCCGGTTCACACTTTCACGGGTTGCGCCTATCATTTCGGCCATTTCTGAATTGTTAATTTTTTTGGTGATCTTGATGCAATCCCCTGCAGCGACACCATAGGAATTGCTTAACCGGATGAGCAGCGAGCAGAGTGCGCCTGGTTTTCCGTACAGCATGAGATCACGGAATTTGGTTTGCGTCATCCGATGCATCATGCCCATCCACTTCATAAACTCAATGGCGAGATCACCATGCTGCCACAGCAAGGTTTCCAAATCCTTTTGCTGGATGATGCCGAACTCTGCGTCCTCCATGACCTCTGCATTAAAGGTATGCGCAGATTCCTGAAAAGGATCAATCTGTCCGAACATATCATCGGTATGATGCAGATAAAGCGTAACCTTTGTGCCAGCATCCGTAGTCTTCGTCAGCTTGACGAGACCTTTTTTAATGTAATACAGGTAATCAGCGGGGTCACCCTCCCAGAACAGCAAGGTATCTGCCTTGGCGTGCTTGGTGTACATAATGCTGTGCAGTCTCTCCATATTTTCGGGTGAAAAGAAATTGGAAATTCCCTCTTTCGTATTTCCTTCTATGGAAGCTGTTTGCATATATTCATCAATGGCCATTCCAGCCATCCCCTCTCCGTTTTGGATATTCTTATCATAGCGCGAACGCTCGTAAAAAGGCATCGGGGGATCTCCTGATTTTTGGAAAGGGGAAAATGACCTTTTACTGTGAGGAAAATCACAAGACAGCTCAGGGATAACCGTGAATGTGCTATGTTAAAGCCCAATATACCCCCATGATACTCCCTTACACGTTTTCAGGGAATTCCCTGACATACAAGGAAGGGCCACAGCGTTACAATAGAACAACACGCAGGGAATGGTATCGGACAGCACAACGAAGGACATCACTTTTAAGGGGGCGGCGGCATGGTGGAATACGAAGAGGATCCTATGAGAAGACTTATCGATCATCTGCGAATCAGCTCGTCCCATGACTTTGCAGCTTTGGCGCTCCCGCGGGAGGACGGACGAACCTATGCCTGGTATTACGCCAGCGGTAATATGAATCATCGCTATAAGGGGATGGTCGTGAAACGGGGAAAAGGGCTTCCAGGTCTAGCTTTGAGGCTTGGTGAAGCCGTTATTAGCGATTCCTCATCAAGAAATACAGGTGGAGAGAAGCTGAATTGTGCTTTAATGACTGCGGAAGGACTGCACGCTGCAGCAGCCGTACCGATAGGTCCGTTAGCAGCCCCGAACGGAATTATTATGGTAGGAGCCCGTCAAGCCCGGCTGTACACGACAACCGAGCTGCAATACCTGGATTCCTGCGCCATTGAGGTTGGTCGTGCTATTCAGCTTCACAATCATGGAGTCCCTACGGAACAGGGCGGTACTCAACAGTCATCCGCTTTTGAGACTGGACCTATTTAGAAAATGGTTGGTAGCCATAATGAGTAGGTTATTTGGTAACAGCCGGCTGAGTTCTTTTTGTAGCGGATACCCATTGAACCACCACATACACAATAAGAAACAAGATCATGAATCCTGCCGAATAACGATACATGATCGCGTAATCGGACATGGACGAGATGGCCCCGAGAATTAACGCACCTATTGCAATACCAAAGTCAGTGGTGTTATAGAACATACTGTTTGCCATTCCATACTGCTCCTTGGTTGAGGACCGGAGCATCCAGGCTTGAAGGGTTGGCTGGATCGCACCAAAGCCGAGTCCATATAATAGAGCAGACACGATGAGCATGGACATCGATGTCGTATAGGAAAGCACTGTCAAGCTTGCCACGACACTGGTAGCCGCTGGAATAAGAACAGCCGCAGGTCCTTTTCTGTCAAAAACTTTACCGGAAATAGGGCGGATCAAAATAATCGTAAAGGCATTAAACAAGAAAAACAAACCAACCTGATCGAGATGCCTCATTTCGCCGTACAAGGCAATAAAGCTAAGTAGACCGCTGTAGGTCACTGCCAGTATGACGTTCAGCAGTGAGGGAAACAACAGCTTCGTGTTAAAAGCTGGTTTGGATTGCGAGCCTTCACCTGTGGCACGATTCGTGCTGGGAGCAGGTGGAATCGCGCGGGACAGCAGAATGATCGGGAAAATCAAAATAATGGCAGCGGTGCTGATGACAGCCAACATACTGAAACCATAATGCTTCATCACATTTAATCCAATCATCGGTCCTATCGACATGGCGAGGCTGGTAGAAAGGCCAAAATAGCCGATACCTTCTCCGATTCTTTTCGATGGAATAATTTGCGATACTAATGTAGGGATAATCGTGCTCACTATCCCGAAACCGATGCCGAAGCCTACGCGCATAACAAGCATCGAACCTATAGAGCCAGCCCATATCGTAATGCCGGTCATCACGGAAGCAATGGCCAGTCCGGCAAACAAAATCACATTACGATGTATCCTGCGCATTAATACCGCACTCAAAAAGCGCGACAGGATGGCAGTTATCGCAAACACGCTGGTCACAAGGCTGACGGATAGGTCGCCTACATGAAATTCATTTTTGACATACGCGGGGAAAGAAGAAAGCATCATTTGCAGATTTAAAAATAATAGCAACGAGCAGATGGTTAAAGAAATAAACGATTTTGTCCATAATTTTTGTGGTTGAACAGGATTCGGCATAGCGGTGGCGCCTACTTTCTTTCTGTTAATTCGTTTGCGTGATTGTTAATTCGAAGAAGAAGCTCAATAAGCAGATCATATTCGTCATCCGATACACATTGCTTGACATCCTCAGAGACTTTATGCTCGATCGGGGTCGTCTTCAGGATCACCGATTTGCCTTTATCCGTGATATGAACGAGAAACGAGCGTCGATCGTTTTCGCCGATTTTCTTATAGATCAAGCCCTTGCCCTCCAAATGATCGAGAATGCGGGTTGTCGTCGGTTTATCTTTTCCTGAAAGCATGGCAATATCCTTTTGGATCATGCCGTTAGTTTTGTCGATCTGGTACAATACAGACCATTGCTCAGGCGTAATGTCATACTCTTTTAGTCTGTGCTGCAGGAGATTCGTTAATTTACGATAGGTCATGCCCATGATGAAGCCGACTGAACGATCTAAACCGTTATAGTTAGTTGTCATTGTAATCCTTCCTTTTCTGTTGTAATCGCCATATAGTTGTTTAAACAATTATATTTAAGGCAACTAATATTGTCAATGCATTACGCACAGTGCCTGCCCGATAAATAATAAATTGTTGCTGGAGCTGGCTGCATCGTTGTAGGGGTTCGTTTTTTTTGTTACGATAATTAAAGGAAGAAGTTTGCTACGCAAACTCTAAGGATGAAGCTTACGAAGAAAGTTTGCTTCGCAAACTCAGGGATGAAGCTTACGAAGTAAGTTTGCTCTGCAAACTCTAAGGAGGATAACATGATCAAGCTATGTATTGTCGATGACCATGCGGTCGTTCGTTCCGGACTCATGATGCTCTTGAATACCAAGGAAGATATGGAGGTCATCGGGGAAGCGTCCGAAGGGAATGAGGCTATTGAATTGGCATTGAGCTTGCGTCCGGATGTCGTGCTGATGGATTTAAGTATGCCTCACGGCAAGGACGGGCTAACGGCAGCCAAGGAATTGAAGCAGGTGTTACCTGACATAGCTGTTCTTATATTGACGATGCATGATGATGACGAATATTTATTCCGGGCGATTCATGCCGGAGCTTCAGGATATATTCTCAAAACAGCCCCACACGACGAGCTGTTAACGGCAATCCGTTCGGTTGCCGCGGGTAACGCGTATTTATATCCGACAGCAACCAAGCGATTAATGATTGAATATGTAGATCGACTTCGTGATGGAGATGGCAGCAGTATGGAGACACTCTCGGAGCGTGAAACGGAAGTGGTATCTCTGGTCGCCAAGGGCTACAGTAACAAGGAAGTGGCGGAGCAGCTTGTGATCAGTGTGAAAACCGTTGAATCGCATAAAGCGAACGTGATGGAAAAGCTCGGTCTCAAGACAAGGCCGGAGCTTGTTAAATATGCAATGAAAAAGGGGCTGCTGAATTTTGAATAACAAGCCTGATCCCGGTTATCCGGAACAAGGAAATACGCCCAACATGATGGAGCTGCATACGGATGCTTTGAAACAGCTGGCTGATCTAAAATTTGCTCTGGATGAATCGTCGATTGTAGCCATGACAGACGACAAGGGTATTATTCGCTATGTGAACGATAAATTTTGTAAGATTTCCAAATATGATCGGGAAGAACTGATTGGGCGGGATCATCGGATTATCAACTCAGGTTATCATGATAAAGCTTTTATGAATGATTTATGGGGTACGATAACTGCAGGTAGGGTCTGGCGCGGCGACATCAAGAATCGGTCCAAGGATGGCAGCTTTTATTGGGTAAATACGACGATTGTTCCTTTTATCGGCGAGCAGGGGAAGCCTTATCAGTATTGGGCGATTCGTAATGAAGTGACCGAGCTGAAGCGGGTGCAGGAAGAATTGCAGCAGATGATGAAGCAGGTTATGCACATACAGGAGGAGGAACGGCGGCGGTTTTCCCGAGAGCTTCATGATGGTATCGGTCAAAGCTTGTTTTCGCTGATCATTCAGATGGATCGGTTGATTGGGGAGGATGTTCATTCCGATCTGGGAGCCATTCGCACGCATGTCTCGCATATTATTGAGGACGTACGTGAACTGGCCTGGGAATTGAGACCCTCGGTACTGGATGATCTCGGCGTCGTGCCGGCGATTCGCACGTATATCGATAATTTTTCCGAGCATTATGGAATCAAGGTCAGCTTTGACACCAATCTGCGCAAAAGGCTGGGAGCGCCGGAAGAAACGACTATTTATCGAACTATACAAGAGGCCTTGACCAATGTAGGAAAATATGCGGATGTCGATGAGGTCAGGGTCAGTCTGCAGGTGCTTGTTGACAACAGCTTAAGAGTTGAAATCGTCGATGCAGGGAAAGGTTTTGTGCGCGAGGTGGTGACCCGAGGTGTCGGTTTATTTAGTATGGAAGAACGTGCCCGTGCTGTAGGAGGTCAGTTAACAATTCATTCGGAACCCGGAGAGGGGACTCGTGTACTATTGGTAGTCCCGTATCCGTGAAGTGGGTTCAGTTAAGTGATGGGATCATGAGATTAGCCAAAGCCAACCATACAGCCCGATTAACGTAATCAAAAGTGTAGGAATCGTAAGGATAACACCGATTTTAAAATAGTAGCCCCATGTGATGGTAACACCTTTTCGAGCCAGCACATGCAGCCATAGGAGCGTAGCCAATGAACCGATGGGAGTAATTTTGGGGCCCAGATCGGAACCGATCACATTGGCATAAATTAAAGCTTCGCGCGTAACCCCTCCTGTGTTCGTACCTTTAATTGCCAGCGCATCAATCATCACTGTCGGCAGGTTGTTCATCACAGATGACAGCAGGGCCGCAATAAATCCCATACCCAGTGTAGCCGTAAGCAACCCTTGATCCGCAATCGCCTGGATGAGTGCTCCCAATTGATCTGTGAGACCTGCGTTACGCAGACCATAGACGACAACATACATCCCGATGGAGAATACAACGACAGACCATGGAGCCTGATGAATGACCCGCTTGGTGTCAATCGCCGGACTTCGATGAGCAGCAATAACAAATGAAACAGCGGCAATGCCGGCAATGATCGAGACGGGCACATGGAGAAATTCACTGAGCAGATAACCGAACAGAAGCACCGCCAGAATGATCCAGGATATACGAAACAGGCGGATATCTTTGATTGCTTCACGGGGTTGCTTCAGCTGTTGTGCATCGTAATGCTTGGGAATACCTTTGCGAAATACCAGGTATAGCACAAGTGTACTCGCAGTTAGAGAAAAGAAATTAGGAACGATCATCCGGCTTGCATACTCCACAAAGCCAATGCCAAAATAATCAGCCGAGACGATATTCACCAGATTGCTTACGACCAGAGGCAATGAGGTAGTGTCTGCGATAAAGCCGCTGGCCATAATGAACGGCAGAATCTTCCGGTCCTCGAATTTCAGCGCCCGGACCATGGCAAGCACGATAGGGGTCAGGATCAGTGCGGCCCCATCATTAGCGAACAATGCGGATACAGCAGCCCCGAGCAAAACCACATACACGAACATGACCATACCGTTCCCTTTGGCCATCCTCACGACATGCAGCGCTGCCCATTCGAAGAAACCAATCTCATCAAGAATAATAGAAAAGAGAATAATTCCGACAAATGCGAGCGTAGCATTCCACACGATTAGCGTTACATCCCTCACGTCCATGAAGCTGACGACTCCGCACAGCAGCGCAAGGACCGCTCCTCCTACGGCAGACCACCCGATGCTTAGCCCCTTAGGCTGCCAGATGACAAAAACCAGGGTGACCACAAAAATAAGAAAAGCTATGTAAGCCATACCAACCTCCTGAGCTTAAGTGCAGCACTCGTTATCTTCACATCCCAGCGGCTTAAGCTGTTCTTTCTGTGAAGGGATATGCTTAAGAATTTCGGACACATAAGGCTTGTCTTGAACATATAACGAATAGTAAACCCATTGGCCTTTTTTCGTCTCCTTGACGAGACCGCCATCTTTTAATTTGCGCATATGCTGACTGATGTTGGGCTGGCTGGTTTGCAAAAATTCGACAATTTCACATACACATAATTCCCTTTCCTTCAGCAAGGCGATGATCGTTAATCGGTTCTTATCTCCCAGCAGCTTTAAAACGTCTGCTATTTCTTGAATTTGACTCATATGTGCTCCTTTCCAGCAATAATCATTTATCATTTTCGCATATTCAACTTATATTGTAAATCATTATATAATTATTTGATTATATAATATATTTCTTATATCACTGTGATCTATTTAACAGCGTTGGTTACCTCGGAGTAGTAAATTATAGCCATGGAGAACAAATAAACCTAAGCAGTGAATCAAGTATCAGCAGAATGTCATTCACTACCAATTAGGAGATGGTTAAGATGATGAAATGGATGAGGGAAAATGTATACGCGGCAGGAATTTTATGTTTGCTTCGGATTTACCTGGGCTGGGAATGGGCGACAGCAGGTTTGCATAAGCTGACAGGCAGGTTTGACGCTACCGGATTTATCAAAGGGGCTGTGACCAAGCCAGTCATCGATAAGGCGACCAATGAGCTGATATATCCGACCTTTACGGCATTTCTTGAGCATTTTGCACTGCCGAATGCAGCGGTATTCAATGTGGTAATCCCTATTGGGGAGCTGCTGGTCGGAGTGGGACTTATCGTCGGTGCGCTGACGACTGCAGCTGCATTTTTCGGGCTGCTCATGAACTTTATGTTTATGTTTGCAGGAACGGTTAGCACCAACCCGTGGTTAATCCTGCTCGGTGGGATTATTTTTATGGCTGGCACGAATGCAGGGCGGTTCGGTATTGACCATTATCTGGCACCAATGGCCCGTAAGCTCATCGACAAATACAAAAAAGACAGACCAGTTCATCCAACAGCCGGGAGAACGCACAAACGAGCGCATGCTTAACTGCTCATGGTTGAATGGACACATATAAGAGCTGGAGTACAGTCGAGCTTGGCTGTGCTTCCAGTCTCTTTGTATAAACGGGCCACCTTCGAAAGGAGAGGATGGATATGCTGTCAGGAATTATTTTGGCAGGCGGAGACAGCTTGCGTATGAACGGTGAAAATAAAAGCTTGCTCAGCCTGGACAATGAAACCTTGGTTCTGCGCCAGATCCGAATTATGCGGGAGCTGTGCAGTGAGGTCATTATTGTGACCAACACGCCAAAGCTATTCCTGCGGTTGGTGGATACCTCGGTGAGAATCATAACGGATTATATACCGGGAAAAGGACCTTTAAGCGGAATGCATGCTGGTCTTACCTTATCCCGCAACCGAAGCGCATGGGTAGTTGGCTGCGACATGCCATTTCTATCGCCCGCTGCGGCTGAGCTGATGCTGCGCAAAAAAAGGAGTGGCCTGGACGCAATCATCCCCTGGCTTCAAGGTGTCATGCATCCTCTGCATGCTGTTTATGACAGGGACTGTGCGGGACACATTTGGACATTATTGAAACACCAGGATACAGAATTATCCTCTCTGAGGAAGGGTTTATTATGGCAGGAAGCAGTGGAGTCCGAGTTTCAATCAGCTGGCATCGATTGCAGCTTTGTCAACACGATTAAGACAAGGGATGATTACTTTCTTGCGCAACAGTATCTGGAGAAGACTAAGGTGCGGTCCGGATAAATATACATGTTAGTAAAAGTGAAAGCGAATTTTCATGACCACGCTTACGATGCTGGTTTTACTAAAGTGAAACCCAAAGATTATGCTTACGATGCTGGTTTTCGCTAAAGCAAAAACCTTAGGAGGAATCAACAATGAACATGTATCAAAAGCCGCGAGTAGAGATGACTAAGGCACCGATGACAGCCATATCAGAAGGACTGGAGCGCTTGAAGCAAGAGCATGGGGAGCTCAAGCAGGTTTTAATGGAAATGGAAAAACAAGCGAAGCAGGTTGAGTCCGCACCAGAGAGCTTGGGAGCGCTGCAGTCGCTGCTGAATCTAAGACTATGGGCACTTGCATTTCAGGAAGAGCTTGAACGGCATTCCAATTGGGAGGAGCAAGAATTGTTTCCCTTCCTGAGCACTTATATAGAGCGGAAAATGGCTCCTTCCATACTGCCTTCCTTCTGGTCGCTAGAGAAAGATCATGAGCTGGCTGATGAGCATATGCAGGCCTTTCTGAGATCGGTTCATTTGTTAAAAGCAAATCCGGGTGCTATGGGCTACAATCAGGCCGCTGCCTATCTGGTTCAAGCTTGTCATATTTTACAGGAGCATTTGGCTAAGGAAGAGCAGCTTGTTTTCCCTTTGACCCAACAGGTTTTGGATGATATCAATGGAGCAGCAGCCGGCCTTTAATTGCTAATTAAATGGTAAAAGTTTGTCGAAAAACAAAATAAACATGTAATTAATTGGATAATAATTCAAATTGATCGGTTTGAAAATTTGAAATTTGGGTAGAGGGTGTGCTACTCTGTTAAAAAAAGGCCGAATCCAGTTCATCACAAGAGCTGGTACGGGGGATTCTTTACATGGGGTGAATGTTCTGTCTTGAACTAGGGAAAACCTCTTCCCGAATCCGTCAACTAACCTCGAAGGCCGCAGGAGGAACAACTTGATATTATTACGGAAGAAGTTTATTTGGTTTTGTGCTTTTTTTGCGTTTGGTTTGTTGGCTGTTATGCAGGCAGGAACTGCTCAGGCAGCGTCAGATGAAGTCAGGATACAAATTAACGATTACCTGGTGACCTTCCCAGACGCCAAGCCCTACATCGATAGCAGCAATAATTTGCAGGTGCCTCTAAGAGTACTGATTGAACAATTAGGGTATCAGATGGAATGGAGCAAGAATGAACAGGCGATACAGGTTACGCTAAGCAGCAAGCAGCAGAAGGTCGTATTTCAAACGGGAGACCGTCAAGCGCTTGTGAATGAAAAGGCCGTTACGTTGGAATCACCCCCGCTGTTGTCTCAGCAAACGGTGTATGTTCCCCTCCGATTCGTATCGGATACGTTTGGTTATCAAATTCAATGGGATGCGGTCAATAAGCTTGCGATCATAGATGCGGATGGTCAGTACCATGCTCCGGTCTGGTACGCCCCTAAGCCCAAGGCATCGATTTTGCAATCAGCATATAACTATTTGGGTGTTCCTTATGTGTGGGGAGGCAGCACGCCGAATGGATTTGATTGCTCAGGATATGTAGGATATATTTTTCAATTAAGCGGAGTTCAGTTACCCCGAACATCGGCAGAAATGTACAGCTCGGCAGGTACTCGGGTTATGGATATTCAAGAAGGTGACCTGGTGTTTTTTGCTGAAGGCCGAAGAACCTCCCATGTCGGCATTTATATTGGCAATGACCAATTCATCTCGGCCACTACCTATGGTGGTGTCACGGTAGCCAGCTTGAACAGCGGTTACTGGGGTTCCAGATACATAGGGGCAAAGCGGCTGTAGAAGAGGCTGCAATCATATCGTATTATTCAGACCTGCCGAAAGGCGGGTCTTTGGTGTTAATATCAGGATACATGGCTTTCAGCGGAGCTGAATACTGTAAGGAGAAAATAAAGTTTATTCTTTAAAATAGGGCGTAATCCCTCTTGAATACAGGTTCTCCACTAACTTGAAAAATTCTTCTGACGATAAATCCTGTTGACGCTGGAGCCAAAGACGAAATAAAGAAAGGGAAGTTGTCAGGTAAAACTCAATTAAGTATGGCGTTAAGGAATGGTTTTGCGGAACGTTTAATTCTAATTGATCCAAAGTGATTTCTTTTTTTAAGCGTTTTAAAAAACGGGCACTTCCATAATCACCCAAAAGGGCATTAAGAACCAGGAGATGTTCTCTTTTGTCCAGACAATAGAGCGTATCTTGAACCGTATGCATCGATAGCTCTTTATTCGCCAATTCTTTTTTCATGTCATTCAATAAGTCATTTTCAACAGAGTCTAACAATTCGTAAATGTCAGTAAAGTATTGATAAAAGGTGCTGCGGTTATATCCTGACTTATTCGCAATTTCCTGAACCGAAATTTTCTCAATCGGCTTTTGGCTATATAACTCACAAAAAACTTCTACAAACTTTTGTCTTGTTTTCTCCGTAATTTGGGGTTGCTTTTTCATGTTTCCCTCCTACTAGCGAATAAGAATATCATCCGACAAATACTAAAATACTGATGGTTGATCAAGGAATAATGAAGATTTATAATCACATCATACAACATGTTGTTTGATAATCAAAAATGACGTTAGCCTGTTTGCACATTCTAATAGATTTAAATCATTAAGAGAAAATGGCCTGCAATATAAAGAAAAAGGTACAGTTAGATCGATACAAGTGAATGTCATTGATACGCTCGAAAATGACGATGTATACGATTTTATTTTCGTTACCGTTCGTTATGATCGGTCCGAATCAGCGTTGTTAGCGCTAAAAGATAATCAGAGCAAAAATATAGTTACGATGACTAGTAATTCAATTGGATTTTCTTCGTGGCTTATCGTAGGTGATAGACTTTTATCAGCTTTTCCCGGCTTCGGCGGACAGATTAAAGATGGAGTATTGCATGCTCGATTTCTACCAAAGATTATAGCGGCAACTGCATTTGGAGAAATTAATGGTGTAGTGACAGAACGCATAGAAAACCTCGCAAAATTATTTAAAACAGCAAAGCTTCCCTACGTTATTAAAAAGGATATGCAAGCGTATCTAATCACACATTCCGTATCAGACATTGCCATGTTGAGCGTTTTGCATTCTGAGAATAAGATAATTGACAAAAAAACAGTCAGAACCAGAAAGAGGCACGAAAAATAACAGTCACTTTAAAAGCGTATCTAAGGGCAATACAAAAAGCTGGCGTTTCAATTGATCCACCAATGCTTAAACTGGTGCTTAAATTCCCAAACTTATTTTTGGACCTTTTCTTTATGACATGGCTACGAACAAAAATGGTTAGGGATATGATGTTGCCGGATTATGCGAATAATGCTTACAATGAGATTGTGCAGCTGAGTAATGATTTAATGAAATTTTTAAGTCAAAATGATATCAAATCGGAAATATTATTAAATCCTTCAATTGGGAATAGGCAACGATTCAGTTGGTTGTTAGTCTGAATGTAAAAGAGGCGAGCACGTTGTTCAATAAACTGCAAGGGAACGCCCGCGGATGTATGATTTATGAGCCGATGTTTATTATTCCCTATAGCCTGTATCTCACCTATGCTTCCATCTACATGCTGGAGCTTGGACTTACAGAGACCCAAATCGGGCTCGTGACTTCACTGGGGCTGGTGCTGCAAATATTCACTTCATTAATCAGCGGCTATTTAACGGATCGCATGGGACGCAGGCGCGCATTATTGATCTATGATTTGGTTAGCTGGAGTGTGGCTACGCTGCTGTGGATGACTGCCCACAACGTCTGGTTTTTTGTGATAGCCGCAGCGTTCAACAGCTTTCAAAAGGTACCCAATACCGCGTGGTATTGTCTGCTCGTTGAAGGAACGCATCCCAAGGATCGTGCTTATATTTTCTCAACGCTGCAATTTATTAGTGTGGCAAGTGGGCTATTCGCACCGCTGGGAGGACTTCTGGTAGAGCGTTACACGTTGGTTTCTGCCGAGCGAATGATGTATGGATTAGCCTTTGTCAGTATGACAGCGATGTTCTTTTGCCGTCATTTTGCGACCTATGAGACCGAAATCGGGATCAGGAAAATGAAGGAGCATGCTTCTTTTCAATGGAAAGCGCTTTTACAGGAGTACATTGGTGTATTGAGGGCGATCGTCACCAACAAGCCGCTGCTGCTTGTATTCGGTATTTACGTGCTGTATCAATTTCAGCTGACGATGCGCAACACGTATTTATCGATTTATCTGGTGCAATCACTGGAATTCGATGCGGTGTGGATCGCCTGGCTGCCTGCTGTGACATCTGTAGCGACGCTGCTGCTGCTGTTCTTCTATATTCCGAGATTGAATCGGGATCGCATGAATGCGTATATGCTGGTCGGTCTGTTCATTTGTACAGCCGCCTATCTTATACAGATTGCGACGCCGCCCGGCGCAGTCATGCCGATCCTGTTCAGCACGGTGCTCACGGCAGCAGGCAGTATTATTGTGTACCCGAACTTGGAGGCAGCTGTACAGAATGCAATTGATGATGATAAGCGAGCGAGTATTTTTTCGATTTTATCCGTACTGATTCTGATCTTTATTTCACCCGCAGGTTTGATCGGCGGCTGGACCTATTCGATTGATCCGAGGCTTCCTTTTATCCTTATTATCGCCGCATTTATATGGAGTGCCGTCCTGATGCTGCTGTATATTGGGCGAACCGGGAAATCCGCCAACATAGACAACATAGGAAAAGAAGGATAAGCAGGAAATGTGTCAATTAATGCCGAATATCTTGTGGACAGCAAATAAAAGATTTTGATTGATCTGGCGAGTATTGTATACTTGTTGGTAACATGACACGGGGGTTGAACTTACAATGAGTCAAGACGTCAACGGCTTGGGCCGTCATTATTTACAAGCAGAGTCTTATGGTGCTTCTGCATTCTGTTTTTATCGAGCCATTCTTGAGGATCCTAACAATGGCAGCGCCTGGAATGGACTTGTGCTTTCACTCAGCTTAATGCGTCGGGAAAATGATGCGCAGACGATTTTGGCCCGATTTGCCCGGCACCCATTGCCTTATGACAAGGATATGGTTACCTTTGCCTTGATGATGTATCAGCAAAGCCCATTGGCGATGTCGGAGTGGGTACGCGCGATGTCAGTAAGGTTTGGCGTCAATGCTCAGGAGCGGGAAGCTTTTACACAAATGGCTGATGATTTGGAGCTTAATTACACTGATTTGGTATCACGCCATGGGGAAGAGGTATTAAAGGAGCAGGGTATGTTCAGCCTGGAAGAGTTTGCGGACCGCAGAATCGAGCTGGACTGGTTGATGTCAGAGCCGATTGATACGGTATACGGAGTGATTCAAACATGGCTGGAAGACCCGGAATCGGTGTTATCCGCGGTTAGAATGCTGTGTATGATGCCGGATGTGCGTAGTGAAAAGCTGCTGCGCAGAGTATGCCGTAATGAAGAAGTGGATGGCAAAACAAGAACCCATGCGCTGCTCGCACTTCGGTGGCTCGGTGTACGAGGCAACGCTCGCATACATAAGATGGAAGAATCGTTCGTTATCAATCTTGACAATCCCGTACCTGAATTGACGGTATCAGTTCCTGCTGCCTACAAGCCTGTGCTGGACCGTATGAAGCTTTGGATTGCGAAGCAGCAGGGTGTCGTCACGGAAGAGGAGTATGAACAACACGCTTCTACAGACGAAGTGGAGCTTCCAGCCGAGCTCGCTGACAAGCTGGAGCAAGCGGACGTTCCAAGTGTGCTTCAAGAGGTCGTGCATGCCTTGATTCGATCCGCTTACGACCAATATTATCCACTCGTTCCCGGTATTCGCGGAACCCGTCAATGGAGCATAGCGCTGCTCATGCTTATGAAGGACTATGCGGTGGGTGTCATGAATGCATGGCCTTATGGCGAGATCGAAAAGGATGAGACCGCAGTATTGCATCGCAATTGGATCATCAGCGCAAGCCGTGACTTTTATGATAATATCGAAATTGCCAGAAAGCTGCGCGAAAGTCAGCTTGGATAAGCCTAGTTCAAATACCCAAAGTGGATACCGAAGAACCTTCAAACGGAAGGTTCTTTTTTTGATGCAACAAAGTCTGGAACCCCATACCCATGTCCTCCTCAACGCACCCAAGTATGGGGTTAGACAAGTATCCAGTCTCTGGCTTCCGCTCGACGAAAAAAAGCCTTATCCCCAAACCATTTCGGGATAAAGCCTTTGAATGGGAAATACAGACCTAGGCCATGTCTGAAATGATCAACGTGCTGGCATAGGATTTCCATAAGGATATGTATAGTTCAATTCCTCGTCGAATGTGATGTAGTCGAGATTGACCATTAACAGCAAATACCTCATTCCAGTTTTGGGATCACTGATGATGATATGATCTCGTCCGGCTGCTTCCAGTCTGCCTTTGAATATTTTGGCATTCCATTCGCTGTTGTTCTCGTAGGTCATGTAGATTGTGGCTGTCTTGCCCAGGTTTAATCGTAAAATATTCTCGATGAAGGACTGCTCCAGAGGCAGCAGCCCGGGGACAGTTGGCGCCCCCTGTGACGGAGTAGTGGGTGCGCTGGGGATGAAAGAACCACTGGGTCCGGCAGGGGGGAACTGGCCCATCTGGCCTTGTGGTGTCCCCATAGGCATTTGAACATATCCAGGATAACCGGTGTACGGTGGTGTGCCGCTTCGATATGGGTAGTTAATCATTAACGTATTCCTCCTTCATATGGCTCATGCCTCTTCTATATTTATAAGTATTATTACGGCTTGGACGATTAGTACTAGTTGGCGAAAAAAAACATGCTTTTTTGAGACAGTTGTATCACAGCAGTCCGACTGTTTCTGAGACTGCAGCAGCAAGAAAAGAGCCAACGCCACCTTTTATAAAAGGTGAATGTTGACTCTCTACTTACATGAGTTGTGATAATCAAAATGGTTAGAAATTGAAATTGTCCGGATCAGGTCCGAAGCGATGATTCTCGTTCAAGCCATCGAGCAGAGCAGAGTCCTCAGCGGATAAAGTGAAATCAAAGATCGCCGCATTTTCCTGGATTCGTTTGGGATTGACGGATTTGGGAATCACGACAATACCATGCTGAAGTCCCCAGCGGAGAATAATTTGCGCCGCAGATTTGTTATATTTGTCAGCAAGCTTGGCAAGCACGGGAATATCCAGATTCCCTTGCATTAATGGGCTCCAGGCTTCAACCTGAATCTTATGAGATTGGCAGAAGCTGCGCAGCTCCAGCTGAGTCAGGCGGGGATGCAGCTCGATTTGGTTGACCATCGGGACGATTTCGCTCCCCTTGATCACATCCTCCAAATGATGCACCTGGAAATTGCTGACACCAATAGCTCTGACAGCGCCGTCTTTATAGAGCTTTTCCAAGGCGCGCCAGGTGTCTTTATATTTGCCTTTTACCGGCCAGTGAATCAGATATAGATCGATTACGTCCAGACCGAGTTTTTTGCGGCTTTCATCAAATGCTTGTAGAGTAGAATCATAGCCCTGCGAGGCGTTCCAGACTTTAGTGGTAATGAACAGCTCTTCGCGTGCGATTCCGCTTTCCTTGATGCCAATACCGACACCATCCTCGTTGCCATAGGCGGCTGCGGTATCGATGCTGCGATAACCTGCTTGAATAGAGGACTTCACGGCATTAATGACCTCGTCGCCATCCTTGGTTTTCCAAACGCCCAAGCCTAGAAGCGGCATTTTGATTCCATTATGTAACTCTACGCTCTCCGTAATAGATACAGTCATCGTATTCATTCCCTCCAAAAGTTTTGTTCGCTAAGCAGAATTTTATTTTCTGAATCTTCTGCCGGTTCTCATTATAACACTGCGCACCGTGAATGGAAAATTCTACTGTAACCCAAGTGTTCACTGAAATTTGGATAAAAGGCACAAAAGAAAAACAGCTCGCGTGTACCGCGGCTGTAATTTTCTTCTGTATGAGTTATACGGCAAGATGTTTCTTTACCTGCTCCTCGCTGAGTGTGGAGGAGCTTCCTTCGGCGACGATTACGCCTTTATCCAGAACGTAATAGTAATCAGCAATGCTTGTGGCAAAGGATAAGCTTTGTTCGACAAGAAGCACCGACATTTGTTTGCTTGCTTTGATCGTTTCGATGACGTGCTCAATTTCCATAACGATCGAAGGCTGAATACCCTCCATGGGTTCGTCGAGCAGCAGCAGCTCAGGTTCAGACACTAAGGCGCGTGCGATGGATAGCTGCTGCTGCTGTCCTCCACTGAGGTCCCCGCCTTTGCGGCGTATCATTTCCTTGAGTACAGGAAACATCTCATATACGTTGTCAGGAACCTTGCTCTTGCGTATACGGCTTGCTTCCAGACCGAGCATCAGGTTCTCCTCTACAGTCAGCTGTGGAAAAATATCGCGTCCTTGAGGGACATAGCCAATGCCACTTTTGGCTCTGCGATCCGGAGGGAATGGAGTCATATCGTTCGGCCCATAATGGATCGATCCTTTTTTGGGTTTGATAAGGCCCATAATGGTCTTCATTAATGTTGTTTTGCCGACGCCATTACGACCCATCAGGCAGATCACTTGCCCTGGCTCAACCTTCATCGTAACGTTCCGCAGAATCATGCTTTCCCCGTAACCCGCCTCCAGTTCATGTATACTCAGCATTATCGCTCACCCCGTCTTCCCAAATAAACTTCGGCGACCTTATCATCATTTTGAACTTCCTGCATCGTACCTTCACACAGTACAGAGCCTTCATGCATGACCGTAACGGTTTTGGCAAATTGCCGGACAAAGTCCATGTCGTGCTCGACAACGATAATGGTTTGTTGGTCGCTGATCTTGTGCAGCAGCTCACCTGTTTTCTCGGTCTCACTGTCTGTCATTCCGGCGGCTGGCTCATCAAGCAGCAGAAGCTCAGGCTGCTGAATGAGCAGCATCCCGATCTCCAGCCACTGCTTCTCACCATGGGAGAGTGAGCCTGCTTTATCCTTGGACTTTTTCTCCAATCCGATCATATGCAAGTAATATTTCATGCGATCGCGCTGCTCGACAGTCGTTTGAGCAATAAGAGAACTGAGCAAACCGCGTTTTTGCCGCATGGACAAAAGCAGATTTTCCAATACCGTTAACGTAACGAAGATGGAAGGAGCCTGGAATTTACGCCCGATTCCAAGCTGTGCGATCTGGTGCTCCTGATGTTTAGTCAGATCCACGTGGTTGCGAAACATGACTTTCCCTTTTGAAGGCTTAACCTTGCCGCATAAAACGTCAAGCAATGTCGTTTTGCCGGCGCCGTTGGGTCCGATCAGGAAACGCAGCTCACCGGATGAGAGAGAGAAGTCTAGTCCACGAATGGCTTTGAAGCCATCGAAATCTACCTCTAACTGTTCAATACGGACCAATTCGCCAGCTGTTTCTTTTCTTGGTGATGTTTCCATCCTGGGAACAACCTCCTTGGAGTTTTTATCATTTTACTTGGTCGTGTGGGCGGGCTCTTTATCGCTTTGCAGCTCTGAATATTTGGCCAAGGAAGAGGGCGGTTTCAGCAGATTCGATTTTTTGAACGGATATAAGCCCCATTTTTCACAATAGTCTTGAATGGTACCGACAAGTCCTTTTGGGAAAAAGAGTACGGCAACGATGAACATCGCGCCGAGAATAATCGGCCACCACTCGGGATAAGCTTCGCTGAAAGAGGTTTTCGCCGAGTTGGTAATCACAGCACCCAGTACAGCACCGTATACCGTGCCGCGTCCTCCAATAGCTACCCACAGCACCATTTCAATCGATGGTACGATGCCCATCTGGGCCGGGGAGACAATGCCTTCCTGTAAGACAAACAGGATGCCTGCCAATCCGGAGAGTGCAGCGGAAAAGCAGTAAATGAACACCTTGTACGTAACCGGATTGTAGCCGATAAAGCGTACACGGTTCTCGGCATCGCGAATGGCGACGAGAATTTTGCCAAGACGACTGGAGACCATCCATTGACACAGGATCAGAGTTCCGATGACGACGAAGGCGGTAATGTAGTAAAAAATCAATTTTGTCGACGGCTCACCAACATTCATCCCGAGAAACGTTTCAAAGTTGGTTAAGCCGTTCGTCCCGCCGGTATAGCCCTGCTGACCGACAAACAAGGTAACGGTAATGATAACAAGAGCTTGTGAGAGGATAGCGAAAAAAGAGCCTTTAATTCGATTGCGAAAGGTCAAATAGCCAAGGACGAACGCTACGGCTACTGGAACCAAAATCGCGAGTAACAGGGTAACTCCAGCCGATTGAAATGGCGCCCAGAACCACGGAAGCTTATCCACTCCGCTCCACGACATGAAGTCAGGAAGCTCTCCATGCGAAGCAACGAGCTTCAAGTGCATCGCCATACAATAAGCGCCAAGTCCAAAATAAACACCGTGCCCTAAACTAAGAATGCCCGTATAGCCCCAAATCAGATCAAGTCCCATGGCGATAATGGCGTAGCACAGAAATTTGCCCAAGAGTGAGAGTCTGAACTCTGATAAAAACATCGGCGCCGCCAGCATCACGGCGAGCAGGATGACGGTAAATACGATTTTCATCTTCGTGTTGGTGATGGCCATTTTATCAACTCCTAAGAGTTTTGCGTAGCAAAACTGACTTCGTAAGCATAAGCTGAGCTTCCTTTAGGAAGCTTACTTCGAAAGCATAAACTGAGTTTTGCGTAGCAAAACTGACTTCGTTTCATCCTCCAAAACCCGGTGATAAAAAAGCGGAGTAGTCAATGTATTAGAGTGTGTTCAAAAAATTAGCAGAGGAGATAGGGGTGTGGAGTAGGAGCGCAGCGTTCGCCTTTGAAATCGTGAATATACCACCTAATATAATCAATTTTCACGAATTCAACAGCTAAGAGTTTGCAAAAGCAAACTGGCTTCGGAAGCATATGCTTGGAGGCATACCCCTTCTCTATAGCGACCCACTTTTTTGGACATTCTCTAGTTCATACATTAACCACGCAGCGGCACTTATTCACCGTAACCTCTAATCCAAAGCCCGCGATTTTATCGTAACCAGACCTGAAGGCTTCCATTGCAGGAATGCAATAATGAGAGTGAAGACAATAACCTTGCCTAAGGTAGCGCTGGTTGTATACTCGAATACGGTGCTTAGCACACCGATGCCCAGAGCGCCGGCAATGGTACCAATGATTTTGCCGATACCACCAAGAACAACAACCATAAAGGCGTCGACAATATAATAAGTGCCGATAGTAGGTCCTATAGGTCCAACCAAGGTGAGTGCGCAGCCGGCGATCCCCGCCATACCGGAGCCAAAAGCGAACGCCTGACCGTCGATGCGTCGGGTTGAGATTCCTAGGCAGGAAGCCATACTGCGATTTTGCATAACGGCCTGCATATTGCGTCCGCCGCGGCTGTGGTACTGATACAAATAAATAATGGTAATGCAGACGATAACAAGTCCGATGATGAACAATCTTTTGTAGGGAAGCATCAGGTCCGTACCGAGTGCAAGACCGCCTTCGAGCCATTGAGGAGCTTTGACAGCCACGTTGGGAGCGCCAAAAATCTGCCTTGCCAGCTGCTGCAGGACGAGGCTGACGCCCCAGGTTGCGAGCAGGCTGTCGAGTGGTCTGCCGTACAGAAAACGAATGAGCGTCACTTCGAGCAGCCAACCAATTACAAACGCCACACCAAAGGCAACAAAGATCGAAATGATAAAATACCAGCCGAACGCTGATGCAGGCACATATTTCTGAAAGATTTGCTGGATCGTATAAGCCATATAGGCGCCAATCATGATAAACTCCCCATGGGCCATATTAATGACATTCATAAGTCCGAACGTAATCGCGAGTCCGAGCGCAATGAGCAGGAGAATGGAGCTCAAGCTAATACCGTTAAAAAGTTGGAGCAGTAACAAGCCCATCGGAGTCAGCCTCCCTTATAAAATGCAGGACTGCCCTAAGCGGGCAGTCCTAATTTAGAATGTGTACCCGGTTAGTCCATGATGGCTGGAGCATGTTTCACTATTTCTTGGTAACCTCTGCGCCCCATGGGTAAGTTTTAAGGAATGGATCAGGTTTGACAGGCTTGCCAGAGTTCCATACTTCTTTAAATTGCCCGTCAGCTTGAACCTGACCGATTCGAACAGTTTTGTATACGTGCTGATTGTCGCCATCGATCATGACTTTACCGCCAGGAGCATTAAATTCAAGACCTTTAGCTGCGGTCTTTACTTTTTCCACATCGAAGGAGCCGGCTTTTTTCACAGCCTCAGCCCATAAGTAAACACCAAAGTAACCTGCTTCAATCGGATCATCGGTCACGCGGTCTTTGCCGTATTTGGCTTTGTAGGCTTCAACGAATTTTTTGTTCTCCGGTGTATCGGTTGTTTGATAATAGTTCCATGCTGCATAGTGCCCTTCCAATACGGAAGCGCCGATGCCGCGAATTTCTTCTTCGGCGATACTGACCGATAACGTAGTCAAATCCTTGGCGCTGATCCCGGCATCCTTCAATTGCTTGAAGAAAGCTACGTTGCTATCACCATTCAGGGTATTGAAAATGACGTCGGGTTTATCTTTTTTGATTTTACTAATAATTGTATTGTAGTCGGTATGTCCGAGTGGAGTGTACTCTTCGGCAACCGTTTCGCCGCCTTCAGCTTTCAGCTGTTCCTTGATGATTTTATTGGCGGTTCTTGGGAATACGTAGTCAGAGCCTAAGAGGAAAAACTTCTTGCCCTTGTTTTGCAGCAGCCAGGTTACTGCGGGTACGATTTGCTGGTTAGTTGTTGCACCTGTGTAGAAGATGTAAGGGGATGATTCCAAGCCTTCATATTGAACCGGGTAGAAGAAAAGTCCTTTGTTTTGTTCAACGACAGGAAGCACGGCCTTGCGGCTGGAGGAGGTCCAGCCTCCAAAAATAACGGCTGCCTTGTCTTTTTGCAGTAATTTTTTCGTTTTCTCTGCGAATGTCGGCCAATCGGATGCCCCATCCTCGACAATCGGTTTTAATTGTTTTCCAAGTACGCCCCCAGCTTTGTTAATCTCTTCAATCGCCATCATTTCCGCATCTTTAACGGATACTTCACTGATGGACATCGTTCCGGTGAGTGAATGTAGAATGCCTACAGGGATCGCTTCATCTTTACCTGCTTCCGGTTTGGCTTCGGCCGTAGTACTTGCCGCTGCTGCTGGAGCTGCTGCCGGCTGTGTCTGAGTAGCACATCCTGCCAGTAATACGGTGAGCGATATACTTACCGCCATTAAAACGTTGATCCCTTTTCTCTTTGCCAACATTCCATCCACTCCTTTTAAATATACTGAATGTGATGAATACTAACATGTAACATGATTTCTGATCTGAAACCAGAATTTTTCTGTCTAATCGATGCAATTGATGTTAGTTCACGTTTATCATCATAATTTAAATGTGATATATATGTCAATATAAATAACATAAAATAACTTGAATAAATTGGATAAATTATCTTACATAATTCGACTTTTTCGCTAAAATGGTTCGTAAAAACCTTTAAAATACGGAAGATTGATCATTGAGTACATAAAAAAATCGATGTTGATGATTTACAGCAGATTAGATTGCGAATATAATAAACGTATTAAATGTTAATTATTCGCCTTTATCGTGTTATGTTATTTTCCACATCGAGGTTTTGTGTGAAGGAGGTTCACCTGGAATGCATTTAACGGAAAGAGAAAAGGAAAAGCTGCTGATAACGGTAGCGGCAGATCTTGCCCGAAGGCGATTGAATCGGGGGCTTAAGTTGAATTATCCAGAGAGCATAGCTTTGATTACATCGGAAATTATGGAAGGTGCCCGAGACGGAATGACGGTTGCGGAGCTGATGCAATTTGGCACGAAGGTATTGAAAGTGGATCAAGTGATGAAAGGTGTGCCTGAAATGATCCATGAGGTACAAGTTGAAGCAACCTTTCCCGATGGGACCAAGCTGGTTACGGTGCATCAGCCTATTGGTCATGGTTAAGTTCAACCATTCTGATTTTCTGATAAAGGAGTGAGCTGCCATGATTCCTGGTGAATATCGCATCAAGGCGGGCGAGATTGAATTAAATAAAGGAAAACGTACGATACGTATATTGGTAACGAATATGGGAGACCGGCCGATTCAGGTTGGGTCGCATTTTCATTTTTTTGAGGTGAACCGCGGGCTTCATTTTGACAGAGAGACTGCCTTTGGTATGCGACTCAGTATCGCTGCGGGCACAGCTGTACGCTTTGAACCCGGAGAGGAGAAACCGGTGGAGCTTGTTGAATTAGGCGGAGCGAAGCTGTCCTTTGGCCTCAATCATTTATCTCAGGGCGAAGCTGCGCACGGGCAGATGACGGAGGCGACCAAGCAGCGATTGGATGTATGGAAGGAGGGTCCGGTCTTTTATGGCAAAGATGGATCGTAAGGCTTATGCACAAATGTTCGGCCCGACTACAGGCGATGCCATTCGTTTGGCGGATACGCAGCTATGGGCAGAGATTGAGCAGGACTACACTGTATATGGAGAAGAATGCAAGTTTGGCGGCGGCAAGGTTATACGCGATGGGATGGGACAATCCAGTCGTCATACGCGGGATCAGGGCGTTCTGGATACATTGATTACCAATGCGATTATTATAGATCATTGGGGAATTGTTAAAGCGGATATCGGGATTAAGGACGGTATTATAGTAGGAATAGGTAAAGCGGGCAATCCCGATCTGATGGATGGCGTACAACCTAATATGATCGTTGGTGCAGGAACGGAAGTTATCGCCGGTGAAGGCAAGATCATAACGGCCGGTGGTATTGATACTCATATTCATTATATATGTCCACAGCAGATAGAAACCGCATTGGCTTCCGGCGTCACGACGATGATCGGTGGCGGTACGGGTCCGGCTGCAGGAACAAGCGCGACTACTTGTACACCAGGTATATGGCATATGCACCGTATGTTGGAGGCGGCGGAGGCTTTTCCGATGAACCTGGGCTTTACGGGTAAAGGAAATGCATCATTTCCAGAACCGCTTATCGAACAGGTAGAGGCAGGAGCGATTGGACTAAAGCTTCATGAGGATTGGGGAACGACTCCGGCTGCTATTGATACGTGCTTGCAGGTGGCGGATCGGTACGATGTGCAGGTGGCGATCCACACGGATACATTGAACGAGTCCGGCTTTGTGGAGGACACATTGGCTGCTATTGGCGGCAGAACAATTCACACTTATCATACTGAGGGTGCGGGTGGAGGGCATGCACCGGATATTATTAAAGCTTCCGCTGAGCTGAACGTGCTTCCATCCTCCACGAATCCGACCCGACCTTACACGGTGAACACAATCGAAGAGCATCTCGATATGCTGATGGTATGTCATCATTTGGATAGTCGAATCCCTGAGGATGTAGCTTTTGCTGACTCCAGAATTCGTCCGGAAACGATTGCTGCCGAGGATATATTGCATGATTTGGGCGTGTTCAGCATGCTGAGCTCCGATTCGCAAGCGATGGGACGGATTGGGGAAGTGATCATAAGAACGTGGCAGACAGCAGATAAAATGAAGCAGCAGCGTGGATATTTACCTGCTCCGGATGAACTGCCGCGGCAAGCTGGGGTTACTGCGGACGATCAGGATAATTTTCGTATTAAGCGCTATATTGCCAAATATACGATCAACCCGGCAATTACACATGGTGTTTCTCATTTGATAGGTTCAGTGGAAGTAGGCAAGCTGGCTGATCTTGTGCTCTGGAATCCGATGTTTTTTGGTGTGAAGCCGGAAACCGTATTGAAGGGCGGGATGATCGCCTATGCGCAGATGGGGGACCCCAATGCTTCGATTCCAACACCACAGCCAGTCATGAGTCGTCCGATGTTCGGTGCTTATGGGCGTGCGTTGAATCAATGTATTACCTTTGTATCTCAGGCGGCCTTTGACCTTGGTGTTCACACACAGCTGGGACTGCAAAAAAGGATAGAGCCTGTGAAAAATTGCCGGTCGATCACCAAAAAAGATATGATCCATAATGGAGAGACACCGCGGATTGATGTAAATCCTGAAACCTATGAGGTCAAGGTGGATGGAGCTGCTATCACATGCGAGCCTGCCAAGGTTTTGCCGATGGCACAGCGTTATTTTTTATTCTAGAAGTCCGGTGAATAAGTCTCGCTGCGCGGCCAAATATCCTTCCGGGATGGTGCTTACGAAGCCAGTTTGCTTAAGCAAACTCTCAGCTGTTGAAATCGTGAAAAGGGATGAGATTAAGCGGTTTATTCACGATTTCAAAGGCGAATGCTTACGCTTCTCCAGGATCATTTGGCCGCTCCGCTCGTTCTTCACCGGACTTCTGATAAGCAGCAGGCATACGAAGTAAATTTTTATGAAAATGTGGTGATCTCTTGCAGCAGGCACAACCGCCCATGACCAATTGGCTCTCCTATGTGCAGCTTCTGGATTCTGCCCTGCCGATCGGCGGGTTTTCCCATTCCTTCGGGCTGGAATCCCTTGTGCAAAATGGCAGGGTGCACACGTCCGCTCACCTGAGGGAGTATGTGGAAACGATGCTCGTTCAGAGCTGGGCTCCCATCGATGGACTCGCCGTCAAGGCGGTCTATATGTATGCCCCTCAGGAGCAATGGGAAAATCTGTGGAAGATTGATCAGATGCAGCATGTGCAGCGGACATCATTGGAAACTCGCGATGGTGTAGTGAAAATGGGACGCAGGCTGCAGCAGCTGGGACTATCGATTTACCCGGAGCTTCCATGGGGTCAGCTTCAGGAAGCAATCCGCCAGCAGAAGTGCTTTGGCACACATCCGTTGATTCATGGCTGGCTGAGCTATCATTTACAGGTACCGTTGTCGATGGCGGCAGAAGGCTATTTATATGCTTGCACCTTTACCTGCATCAATAGTGGCCTGCGGCTGATGTCCATTGGCCAAACCGAAGGTCAACGTCTGTTGGCTGAGATGCTGCCTGTTATAGCGGCGGCCTGGAAGCAAGCTGAGCATGGAGATCCGTTCGAGGATGGCTTTGGAAATACGCCAATGGCAGAAATGGCCATGATGCAGCACGAAAATTTATATTCCCGTTTATTTATGTCCTAACTACAGCTTTTAACACTTATAAATCAGGAGGAATGTCGTATGTGTCAAGGTGGAGCACATCATCATCATGAGTGGGAAGCGCCGGAGAAAAGTCATTTGGATCGTCCTATGCGAATAGGTATAGGGGGTCCTGTAGGATCAGGTAAAACTGCGCTTGTGGAGAGGCTCGCTCGCAAATTGAACGATAAATACAGCATTGCTGTCATTACGAATGATATTTATACGAAGGAAGACGCCAATATTTTAATTCGTTCCGAGGCGTTGACTGCAGATCGTATTATCGGGGTAGAAACCGGAGGTTGTCCGCATACAGCGATCAGAGAAGATGCTTCGATGAACTTTGAGGCCATTGACGAGCTGGAGAAGCGCTTTAACCATCTCGATATTATTTTTATCGAAAGTGGTGGTGATAATCTGGCTGCGGCATTCAGTCCGGAGCTGGTGGATCGCTTCATCTATATTATCGACGTAGCTCAAGGTGAGAAGATCCCCCGTAAAGGCGGCCCTGGTATTATCCGCTCGGATATGCTCATCATCAACAAAATTGATTTGGCTCCTTATGTAGGTGCAAGCTTGACGGTTATGGAAGAGGATACTCGCAAAATGCGCGGGGACCGCCCGTTTATTTTCTCTAACATGTTTGATGGTCATGGTGTTGACGCTATCGTAGAGTGGGTAGAGCAGGAATTCGATCATGCCTGAAATCACCGGCTGCATCACCGCTGCTTTTAAGGAGCGGGAGGGGCAGACGAGGATCAGCGATAAATACAACACCTACCCATTAAAAATTGCCAAGACATTTGCTTTCGATTACGGTCAGCTTGGTGTGTATATGATGGATGCTTCTCCCGGTATTATGGCAGGTGACCGATATGAAATGAGCTGGCGGTTCGATGAACGCTCGAATGTGTATATGACGAACCAATCGTATACCAAGGTGCATCCGGCGCGTCCTGAGCAGGGGGATTCCGAATCGGTGCGCGCGAGTGAGCAGATTCAATCTTTGACATTAGGGCGGGATAGCTATGTGGAGTACATGCCCGAGCCCGTGATGCTGTATAAGGATGCTGTGTTGTATAGTCGGATGGATGTACAGATGGAAGCAGGATCGACCTTGATTCTTAGCGACCTCATTTGTCCGGGGAGAACACAACGAGGCGAGCTGTTTCAATATGAGCATTATGAAAATCGTCTAAGCGTTACTTACGTGGATGAGCTTATTTATTGCAGCAAGCAGCGGATCGTACCTGCACAGCAGCGGCTGAACACAATCGGCTGCTGGGCTGAGTTTACGCATCTGGGGGCACTTTATATATTCAATGAGCAGGTCGACGCAGCTTTTGTGGAAGCATTGAACTTATTTATGGAACAACTGCTGATAGCAGCCCAACTGGAATATGGCATTAGCCGTACGTACAAAAATGGTGTGGTTTTATCCATATTGGGGCACAGAGTATACGAAATTCAATCCTTACAGGAAGCTGCCTGGCAGTTCGTTCGTCAGCAGCTCTTTGGCAAAATGCCGCTGCATGTACGTAAATAAGAATAGATACACCAAGCAGCTGGACGTTATTGAGAACTATCCTTTGAAATAGCGAAGGATAGGTACTCAACAGCGTCTTTTTTCAGTAGATAAAAACGCCAATTTTATCCATATAGCTACATAACATACATATAAGTTGACTATGTATTTGGAATAAACTAAAATGAATTCATAAAATAATTGCCTTGCGATAAATCTACGATCGGATGCTGTGATCCCCACAAGCCCGGTAGCGGACTGAATGAATGGAGCCGCCTGTTGAGAGACCTCGACGGGTTTTTGCAATTTATTAATGAAAAAGAAGAGGAGCGATTTTCGTTGACAGATACTAATTCCTTTCGCATTTTATTATATTACAAATTTGTTCACATCCCGGAACCAGAGTTGTTTGCAGCCGAGCATCTTGAATATTGCAAAAGCCTGGAGCTAAAGGGACGTATAATCATCGCAGAAGAAGGCATTAACGGGACTGTATCGGGTACAATTGAGCAAACGGAGCAATATATGAAGGATATGCACAATCATCCGCTTTTTTCGGACATGGTTTTCAAAATTGACGAGGCCAAAGAGCATGCCTTCAAAAAAATATTTGTCCGTCATAAAAAAGAGCTTGTCACCCTAAGATACGAAGATCACCTGGACCCCAATGTTCTGAGTGGTAAACGTCTCTCCCCTAAAGAGTTTCATGAGCGGCTTCAAAACGAGGATGTTATCATCCTGGACGGTAGAAATAATTATGAATTCGATCTTGGACACTTTCGTAATGCGATCAAGCCTGACGTCGAATCCTTCCGTGATTTTCCGCAGTGGATTCGTGATAATCTGAAGGAAGCCAAGAATAAGCCCATTCTGACCTATTGCACAGGCGGAATCCGGTGCGAAAAGCTGACAGGAATATTAATGAATGAAGGCTTTAATGACGTTTACCAATTGGAAGGTGGAATTGTTACTTACGGAAAAGATCCCGAAGTTCAAGGGAGATTATTCGATGGCAAATGTTATGTATTTGACGATCGCGTCTCGGTCACCATTAATCGAACCGATGAGGACGTGATTGTGGGAGTTTGTCATCATTGCAGCAAACCAACTGATACCTACATTAACTGTACGGATGATTTGTGCCATCACCAGCATCTTTGCTGTGATGAATGCCAAGAGCTGTATAAAGGTTATTGTACCCCAGAATGTGAAAGTAATGACAAAGCAGTTACCAAACTTGGTTAAGCAATAACACCTGCAGGTTATTCCCGATCCTTGCTGGTTATCTTAATAGAAAATACAGACCGATGGTTTAACGCAACCGTCGGTTTTTCTATTCTGTATGCCCTGGAAATAGTGACAATCCGGCTACATATTTCGTCTGAAGATGCGACAATATTTTGAATTCGTGTCGTGCTTTATTGTCAAATGGATTTGAGGTTGATATGATAAGGATTGTAAAAGTTAGAGAGGAATGTCGCCGCAAATGCTTCATATAGAGTTTTCAATGAAAACTCAGAAGATGCTTACGAAGTCAGTTTTGCTAAAGCAAAACTCAGAAGATGCTTACGAAGTCAGTTTTGCTAAAGCAAAACTCTAAGGAGGATACAATCAGTGAAAGATCAACTCAGCGTTAACCTTACGGCCGATTCGTTACCTGCCGCATCGGAAGCGGAGCATGTGGACCATGGCCCTGTGACCTGGAGGGATTTTGTACAGCTGGCCAAGCCGGGTATTATTTTTTCGAATTCCATAACTGCGTTTGGTGGTTTTTGGGTAGCCTCTGGATGGCAAGTTAACTGGCTGCAATTGTTGTTTACTATGCTGGGAACTGCATTGGTGATGGGTTCGGGTTGTGTACTTAACAATTATCTGGATCGTGATATGGATACGAAGATGGCTCGTACGCAAAATCGTGCGCTGCCAAGCGGTAAGCTATCGCCTCAGGTCGTCATGTGGTATGGGATTATCTTGGGCGTGATTGGTGTATCCGGTCTGTGGCTGCTAGTTAATCCGTTAGCTGCATTATTGGGTATGATCGGATTGTTCGCTTATGTATGGATTTATACGGCATGGTTTAAACGTACTTCGGTATGGAGTACAGTTGTCGGCAGCTTTTCCGGTGCGATACCTCCGGTAATCGGCTATTGCGCCGTACGCCATGATATCGATGCGGGAGCGATTATATTATTCGCGATTTTGTTCCTGTGGCAGCCTCCGCACTTTTGGGCGCTTGGTATTCGTCGTATGGAGGAGTATCGCGCAGCAGGGTTTCCGTTACTGCCTGTTGTTAGAGGCACTTATGTCACGAAGATCAGTATGATCCGTTATGTTGTACTGCTAGTGCCTGTTTCCATGCTGTTGTATGTGTATGGTTACGTTAATGTCATTTACTTCTACGCGGCAATTGTAATGGGACTATATTGGGCTTATCTCTGTATGAAGGGCTTCAAGAAGACCGAAGGCGAAGAAGAAGTGCTATGGGCGAAGAAAACATTTATTTATTCGATTAATTATTTGACACTGTTATTCATCATTATGGTCCTGACTACAGTGGCGAAATAATAACAGCTCGAAAAACGATTGTATGTAGCTTCAAGTCCCATGGCAGCATGGGATATTTTTTTTATCGAAAAGGATGGGAATACAAATGAACAACGCATTTTTACAAAAAAACGGCTTTAAGCTGATCGTTATTGTGCTTCTTCTTGCTATGATCGGTACATTGGGGTATATGGTTCTCAAAGGCAACAGTGCAAGCAGTAAAATGGAAGTCATGAAAAAAGCTCCTGATTTTAAGCTCGATAATATTGATGGCAAATCGATTAGTCTGGCAGAACTGGCCGGACGCTCCAAGCTTGTATACTTTTTTTATTCCACTTGTCCTGATGTATGTCAGCCAACTACGTATAACCTATCCAAGGTGCAGGATGCTTTGGTGAAAAAAGGCGTTTTCGGTGATAAAACAGCTATTGTATCGATTTCGTTTGATCCAACCAAGGATACGACAGCGCAGCTTCAGCAATTTTCCAAAAGCTTTCATGCTGATCCTAAGGGCTGGTATTTCCTCCGCGGTGATGAGGCGGCAACTATCGATCTTGCGCAAAAATACGGGGTTATGGTGGTCAAGGATCAACAAGGTCAATTTACGCACAGCAATCTGATTTTGCTTGTTGATAAAAAGGGAGATATGAGAAGGTACTATGCGGGTAACGACGCTGATTTGGATGTTGATAAGATCGCTCAGGACCTGATCGAATTAAGCAAGGAAGGATAGGTGTATACTAGCTAAGGGAGCGCAAGCATGACGTACTTCATTTATATTTTACTTAATAATGTGATTCCGCTCTCCATCATGATTGCATTGGGTGTTATTCTGTATAGAGCGTTCAAGCTGGATATTCGAACGCTTTCGAAGCTGAACTTTTATCTGTTTTCGCCCGCGCTTGTGTTCAAAATGCTGTATGAATCTTCTTTGTCGATGCAATTGATGCTGCAAACCTTGCTGTTTTTTGCGCTTCACCTGGCAGCGATGTTTTTGCTGGTAGAATTCATCATGCGTGTGAGAGGCTACCAGAATAGTATGATCACGGCGATGCGGAACAGCGTCATCTTTTATAATAGCGCCAATTATGCGCTTCCGCTCAATCAGCTAGTGTTTGTCGGTGATGCGTTCACGCTCTCCATTCAGATTATTATTATGATGATGCAGTCGCTGCTGCCCAATACGTATGGTGTGTACAGTGTGAATGCCCATAAAAATGATCTGCGGCAAACGCTGCGTACGATATTATCGCTGCCAGTGATCTATGTGATTCCACTTGCCTTTCTGATGCGCTGGCTGCATATTCCTATTCCTGATCCGATCTATATGCCAATTACATATATTTCCAATGCTTTTGTCTGTACGGCACTCATAACCTTGGGTGTGCAGCTGGGAAGCATGAAGTGGACGCTGATGTTCTCTGATGTCATGCTCTCCAATGTGCTTCGTTTGTTGATTGGACCCGCTGTAGGATTTGGTATCGTATGGCTGCTGGGTATTCATGGAACGATGGCCCAAGCGCTTGTGCTTGCGACATCTGTACCAACCTCACTGAGCAGTGCATTGATCGCAGTAGAATACGATAATGAACCGGAATTTGCTTCACAGGTAGTATTTTCATCCACCATATTTAGTATTTGTACAGTAACACTGGTCATTTATTTAATCCAATTTATTGCTTAGAGCCGGATCTGGAAGCGGGTAGTTAATATACGCCTCCAAACCGGCTTTTTCTAATTGTAGAATCAGATATTCATCGGGTGTACCCTCTACTCCTGCATAGCCTTTTCGGGTATATATTTGTTCAGCATCCGGGAATGTATCTCGTAAAATGGCACGGATCTTTTTGCCGGAGGAATCGTTATCTGTAAATAAAAATATCTCACTGCTATCGGCCTGCTTCTTTAAGGATTCAAGCCGCTCCGTGTTCAAGGATCCAAACGTACAAAGTATAGTAATGTCCTCTGTTAGCAGTCTTCGCAGTCTGCTTTTGTCATTCTTGCCTTCTACAATGATCGTAATAGACATATCAGCACCTCACAAGTTCACTAGATGATTTGGCTTTCTCATGTAGTATATCCACTTTCGCCATCCATTCCAAGCTGTTTGTATTTCCCAGGAAATGTCGAAATAAAGCTTGTCCGCTTATTCGGTTCATTGGAGCTGCTGGTTTGCCTCGTAGTTGTTGTATTAAGATTTTGTGAGAATTTTGTGAGAACGGTTTGATAGAATGATTAGAATAGACAGACAAAAAAATTTCGACAAGATCACAGCGATCATGAGGAATACATGGTAGTATGAACTTATTGTTGAATACCATGGGAGGGGTAAGTAGTTGATAGGCGTATATTATCGTAAGCTCCTCGTGATGGGCTTGATCTTTTCACTTTTCATGGCGCTATTTATCGCAATATATGCTCAAACGATACCAAATCGAGATACTCCGCCTGCAAAGCATGGAGTACAGGATTTGTCTAATTGGGATTTCAACAGACAGGGATTGGTTGTCCTGGATGGCGAATGGGAGTTTTATGAAGGCCAAATGCTGGAGCCTGCTGATTTTAAGCAAGGATCGCGTACTGCAGCTTCCTATATATCTGTACCCAGCACATGGAAGGGAGATCAAACGGTTGGCGGGGTAAGTAAAACGGGATATGGAACCTACAGGCTGAAGGTGATCGTTCCGGTTACGGACGAAGTATTAGGGTTAAAAATGAGAAGCATCCGGATGTCCCATCGTTTATATATCAATGGGAAGGTCGAGGGGAGCAGTGGACAGCCAGCAGCGGATCCCCTCCTGCATAAGCCTGGAAATACGCCTTACACCGCGTTTTTTCAACCGAAGGACCGTGAACTTGAAATTGTGATTCAAGTGGCCAACTATGTGTATGTTAATGGCGGTATCGTCAATTCGATCCAACTCGGGCTGCATCAGGACATTACGAAGATGAATAGTATTCAGATTGGAACTGATATTGCGGCTGTTTTTATTTTGGGTATGTTTGGGGTGTATCATCTTAGCTTTTATTTTCTGGGCAGGAGAGAGAAAACTTATTTATTTAGTGGACTGTATTTGTTAACCCTGCTGCTAAACCAGATGCTTTTTGGCGAGAAGCTTCTGCTAAGGCTGCTGCCTGAGCTTCCTTTTGATGCCGGCTACAAGCTGCTTGATTTAAGTGAGTTTCTTAGCGCGGCTGTGATTATATTGTTTTTTTGCTCCATTGATATGCGTCTTCTGACGTCCCGTAAAATGAATCTCATGCTGGCTCCGATTGTTTTGTATATGGCAGCGACACTAACACTGCCTTATCAAGTACACAGTCAAATTAAACCTGTTTTCTTACTATATATAGGAATCACTGCGATGTATCTATTGGGACGAATGATTTATTTGTACAGCTTGAATGAACGGGATTCTTCAAATCGCAAGGAACTGATGTTATTCATTTGCGGTATCGTTTCGCTGACCGCTTTTTTGATAGATGGAATTTTATATACCGTGAATATCGTCCCTACCGACCTGCTTGGGAAAGTAAGCATTCTTTGCTTTATTGCATTTATAAATATGCTGCTTTCTATACGATTCGCGAACGCCTATGAGAAGACAGAAAAGCTTACGCATCAGCTAATGGTTTCCAATCAGCGGAAGGATGAGTTTTTGACTCATACGTCCCATGAGATCAAGACGCCGCTGCATGGCATTATGAACATGACATCGCATTTGCTGGTAGATGAGGAACGAAATTTAACATTGAAGCAAAAACAAAATTTATGGCTGATCAAGGATACTTCCGTCAAGCTATCGATGTTGATTCACGATTTGATTGATGTTACTCGTTTAAAGCACGGAGAGCTGCGATTGCATCTGACCGTTGTTGATGTGAGGGTTGTGGTGCAAATTGTGTTTGATGTACTGGAATTTGAACTGTTGGGTAAGGAGGTTCGGTTTGATAATCGAGTAGGTTCCGATGTCTGGGTTCGGGCGGATGAGAACCGTCTGCGTCAAATCATGTACAATCTTGTGCATAATGCCATCAAGCATACAGTCAAAGGTACGATCACAGTAATGTCGAGTGTACTCAATGACACGGTATCGATATTCGTTGAGGATACGGGAACCGGGATCTCCAAGACTAAGCAAGCCGCCATATTTGGTTATTTTGAGCAGTTCAATCAGCCGATACCGGAGGATGGCTACACGGGTATGGGTGTTGGGTTGTACATTAGTCGTAAGCTTGTCGAACAAATGGAAGGGGACATCCGGGTTGATTGGTCAGAGGTCGGACAAGGAACACGAATGATGTTCACATTGCCAAGCGTGGCTCCGATTCCATTCTACCGTGAAACAGCCTATACAACATTAGAGCCTCAGCGTGTCACGCGTGACCTCCTGCCTCTGGATATTCTGGATCAGCAGGGTCATACGATTATGATTGTCGATGATGAGGCTTCGAACATCCATATTTTGCTTAACATTCTGAAGCGGCATAAGTATAACGTGCTTACAGCATTATCGGCCAAAGAGGCGCTGGTTAAGATCAAGCAGCACCCTCAAGTCGACTTGGTTATTCTGGATGTTATGATGCCTGAAACTTCCGGAATTGAATTGTGCCGTATACTTCGAGGAGGCTATTCGATTCTCGATCTGCCCATCTTGTTTACGACTGTCAAGGAAACCTCCCAGGATATTGCTATTGGCTTCAGAGCAGGGGCTAACGATTATGTTACCAAGCCGTTTGATGCAGAGACGTTAATCGCCAGAATCCAGACTCTGCTTGCCATGAAGACCGCGATTCAGGAAGCCATTCGCAATGAACAAGCATTTCATCAAGCCCAGATCAAACCACATTTTCTGTACAATGCACTGAGCAGCGTGATTTCTTTTTGTTATACGGACGGAGAGAAGGCAGCCTATTTATTAACGATGCTCAGTGCATATTTACGTTACATCCTTGATATGGATCGCTCAACCTTATTTGTTCCTTTGTCCCGTGAATTGGAGCTGATTCATGCGTATGTTGAGATCGAAAGGGCTCGTTTTGGTGAACGGTTTGAATTTGTATGTGACGTTGATAAAAGTGTTCACTATCATCATATTCCTTCCTTATGCATCCAGCCGTTTGTAGAAAATGCGATTCGACATGGACTGTTCGAGAAAGAGGGATATGGACAAGTTACACTTAAGATTGACGAAGGTGAAGGGTATATAAAGGTGATCATTGAAGATGATGGCATCGGGATCCCGAATGATCTTCTGTATCAAATGTCCAAAGGTGAATCTCCAAATGTCGGAATTGGTATCCCCAATATCCGTAAACGACTGGATACGATCCCAGGTGCTACCTTGACCTTTAGCTCCGAGATGGGAAGAGGAACCAGAGTCACTATGTATTTGCCATCAGGCTTGAACGGGCTGATTCCGTAGTGTCGATTAAGGCAGATTCTTGCCAAGCTAAATGATCTAATGCCACTCCTGGGAGGGATACCATTGTTTAAAGTCATCATTGTCGAAGACGAAAAACCGATTCTTGATTTAATGAAATACGTGATCGGTCACAATCAGAACTACAACATTATTGGGGCCTTCACGAATCCGCTGGAGGCGCTCGCTTGTCTACCCCTGCTTAAACCTGATGTCGTTTTTCTGGACGTGGAGATGCCGAGGATGAACGGTCTAGAGCTTGCACAAAAAATAGTTGAGCTGTCGGAGGAGATCCGAATTATTTTTACGACAGCCTACAGGCAGTACGCATTGGATGCCTTTGAGGTATTTGCCTTTGACTATATTCTAAAGCCGGTGACACCAGCGGCAATTGAACGGGTCGCCAGCCGCCTGATCAAGAAGCAGAAGCCTGCCCTTCCTGCTGAGCAAGAAGATCAGAGAGCCTCTATCCACTGCTTTGGAGGATTTGAGGTTCGTAATCGGGAAGGTGTAACGATTCGTTTTCCGACGCGCAAGTCGGAGGAACTGTTCGCCTTCTTTCTTTGCCATCCGGGGAAGGAGCTAAGTAAGTGGCACCTGGTGGATTTACTTTGGCCTCAGATGCAGGAGGACCGTTCTTCACATAATTTACACAATACGATTTATCGTTTGAAAAAAATACTCAAAGAGCACCGGATTGGAATTGATATCCAGAATACTAATGAAGGGTACAGGATGGAAGTGTCTGATTTCATGTACGATGTTCTGGCGTTCGATCGGCAACGATCAGCTCTAAATGGAGTCTTGCAGGATCATGCGCATATGGATTGGTTGTGTTCCCTCTATAAAGGCCCTCTGCTCGATAGGAAAGATTATGTGTGGAAGACTTCACTTGAAGAAGGATACGTTAAACAATATACCTTGCTGGTTCGTACTCTGATCGAGAGCGATATGGTCGCACAGGAATGGACGAAAGCTGAGTTGAGGCTGGATGCTTACTTGTCGCTATATCCACTACATGAGGAGATGAATCAGCTCTTGATGGACATCTTTACCCGTAGTGGAAACACGGAAAAGATAGCCAAGCATTACGAGAGGTTTGCTGCCTCATATCGACGGGAAATCGGATTGGAGCCATCGCAGGAGATGAGGGACCGAATGACTACCTATATCCTATAATTGTAAATTTGCAAATAAGTTCAAATGCAGAGAGGACATCGAAGACGCGTTCTCTCTGTTTTTTTGTGGTCTTGTAACCCATATGCTGAAAGCACCACGGAAGCAAACCGGGTTTTGTGAGAATCTTGGGAGAATCGTTTGCTAGTATAAAAATGTATGCAAACCATAAGCAGAATTTGAAAGGAATGAAAGAGATGAAAGCATTGCAGAAACAAAGAAGCAGGAACGTCAGGAGCCGCAAATGGCTGGCGGCCGTATTGGTATTGCTGCAGTTGTTTGGATTATTCGGATTGGCGGGTATTTCGAGAGCTTTTAATGGGAGTTTTGCAGGGGGGACAGGAGTATCCGGCGATCCGTACCTGATTGATACGGCTTCCATGCTAAACGAGGTCAGAAATGATCTGTCCGCCCACTATAAGTTAATAAACGATATCGATTTGTCTTACTACGGTCAAGGGGCAGACTGGGAGCCGATAGGCACCGCCGGCACTCCCTTTAAAGGGACATTCGACGGAAACGGACATACGATTAAAAATCTTAGAATCGCATCGACTGCGGATAATCTCGGTTTATTCGGTGTTGTCGAAAGTTCCCAGATCAATAATATCGGTTTACTTAATGTGAATATAAGCTCTTTATCCGCCAATAATGTCGGCAGTTTGGTCGGCTGGGCCAAAGCTACGACAATCAGCAATGTATTTGCTACAGGGTCCGTTACAGGGGGATCGAATACGGGGGGATTGGTTGGTTTTGCTGAAAGTGTTTCTGTGCCTATGTCACCCACTCAAGCCGTACAGCTGCACTATACATATTTTAACGGCGCTGTCGAGAGTAGGGTAAGCACTGCCAGCGGTTTGGTTGGCAGCAGCAGCACTCCGGATACTTACATATTTTACAGTTATGCTGTTGCCACGGTCACAACTCCGATAAACAATAATACATCCAGCGGTTTGATGACAACAGGCGGCGGTACTAACATTGGTTCCTATTACGCGTCCGATATTACCGGATTCACCCAGGGGTTAGGCACTCCGTTAGTATCCTTTGACTTGATGCTGAGAGCGACGTATATTTATCCTGGTTCGGGCTGGGACTTCACGAATACGGGAGCATGGGGGTTGGAATCGAATAAAAACGACGGTTACCCCTATTTGAAGGCGTTTGACCATGCCCCTACTGCTTCATCCGTCACGATAAGCGGGACAGCCAAGGTGGGTCAGACCTTAACCGGCAGCTATACGTATCAGGATACCGAGAACGATGCTGAAGGCACGTCCATCTTTAAGTGGTACAGTGCAGATAATGCCTCAGGCACGTCCGAGAGTGTAATAAACGGCGCAACGGGCCGAACCTATATAATTGGGGGGAAGGAATACGTAGGCAAATATATCCGCTTCGAGGTTACGCCTGTAGCAGCAACAGGCAAAGCAACAGGAATAGCGGTGAAGAGCGCCTGGTATGGTCCGATTGTGCATCCTTTTGCGGGGGGAGCAGGTTTGGAAGCGGACCCTTGGCTGATCGAAACCGCAGAGCAGCTCAACAGCATCAGATACTATCTGTACCCAATCGGACATCCACAGTATAAGAAAGGATATTATAAACTGACGGCTGACATCGATCTGGGAATAGCTCCTTATAATGAGGGAACAGGCTGGGTGCCGTTAGGAACCACCGGGGCGATTCCTTTCACAGGAAAATTTGACGGAGACGGGCATACGATTTCGAATTTGAAAATTGCTTCGTCGGAGCAGCGGCCAGGCTTTTTCGGGGTTATCCAAGAGGCGGAGATCCAGCGTCTCGGCTTGAAGAACGTGGATATCCAATCGAGCTCTAATTTTGTCGGCGGTCTGGTTGGTCATGCTATGAGTCCGACAACAATTAGCCAGGTGTATGCTACAGGCTCTGTTAAAGCGGGGTTGGGTTATGCAGGGGGACTAATAGGTTTAGTAGACAGCAGCCCGATAACGATAACGGATTCGTACTTCAAAGGCAAGGTTGAGAGTAATTCTATATTTGCAGGCGGACTGGTTGCAAATGCCGACGGAAGAAAGCTCGATATGCTCCACTCGTATGCAGCTGCTGTGGTCACATCGAACGTTCCGGCTACAACAGGAGGCTTGTTCGGCTCCTATTCAAATGGAACCGGTACGATAACGGAGTCTTATTATGACAAGGACGTTTCCGGCTTAAGCGATACCGGGAAGGGCGAGCCTAAAGCCACAGATGCCATGAAGCAGCAGGGAACCTATGTCAACTGGAGCTTCGCTGATCCTGGCGTGTGGAGGATAGACCCTTACAAAAATGACGGTTATCCCTATTTGGAGTGGCAGAAGTTCAATAGTGCTCCGACCGCTGCAGCTGCCGCAATCAGCGGAGCTGCCAAGCTTGGTCAGACCTTGACCGGCAGCTATACGTACAACGATGCCGACGGTGATTTGGAGGGAGTAAGTCTCTTCAAATGGTACCGCTCAGATGATGCGGCTGGAACGAATAAATCAGCCATAACGGGAGCAACGGCCAAAACGTACGTTTTGCAAGAGGCGGACTATGGTAAATTTATCAGCTTTGAAGTGACGCCTGTAGCGCAGGCAGGCGTAACGACCGGTACGGCTGTGGAAAGCGCGAAAACCGCGGCGGTTACAGAGGAGCCGCTTCCAGCACCTGCAGGGCTAAGTGCATCAGCCGGAGACGGACTGGTTGCACTGAACTGGAGCAGCGTAACGGGTGCAACGTATTACAACATCTATTCAGGCACAGCAAGCGGTGTCTATAACGGAGTGCCTATCGCTACAGTGACAGGCTCAACCTACAATGTAAACGGCTTGGTGAACGGCACAGCCTATTATTTCGCGGTGAAAGCGGCCGATACCAGACGGATCAGCGAATACTCCAATGAAGCTTCAGCAACTCCGCAGGCAGGCGTTGTATTGCCTATCTATCCAACCTTGACAGCGGTCAGCATAAAAAGCAGCAACCTGGCTACGACACTAGCCAAAACCGGAGATACAGCAGCATTGACGTTTACAGCGAGCAAGCCGCTCAGAGCTCTGCCTGAGGTGACAATCGCAGGACGTGCGACGAGTGTAACGAGTGTCGGCAGCAGCGTATACAAGGCTGCGCTTACGTTCAATGGCAGTGAAAGCGAAGGCATTGTCGCATTCTCCATTGATTTTGCCGATTTGAACGGAAATGCGGGAACACGCGTAAGTGCCACGAAGGATGGCAGCAGCGTGTTGTTCGATAAAACCGCACCAGTTGGAACGCTAAGCATTAACAACAGTTCGGAAGTCACAAGCTCAGCTTCTGTCAGCCTGACGATTACAGGAAGCGACGGCACGGGTTCAGGTAGCGTACAAATGCGCTTCTCCAATGATAATGCGACCTGGAGCGCGTGGGAAGCTGTGACCGGAACAAAAGAGTGGACGCTGCTCCCAGGCTACGGAGCAAGAACAGTTACAATGGAGTTGACGGATGCAGCGGGCAATGTAACAACACCCGCGATTAGTGCCGCGATTACCCTGCGCAATTCGTCCGGCAGCGGCAGCAGCTCTTCGTCCGGTGCTTCACAGGGTGAGACCATTACCGTTAATGTAGAAAATAGCGGCAACGGCGGAGTTATGTCCACAGCGGTCGTACATCGTACAACAGGGGCAGATGGACGGAAAAAGGATGAAGTTTCACTGACGCCGGGTCAGGCGGACAAGCTGGTTGATCAACTGAAAGCAGCAGGCTCCAGCTCTGCCAAGCTCGTCATTCCTGATCCTAAGGATGAGGTTTCAGAAATTAAAGTGACATTGCCGAAAGAATCGACAGCCAAATTAGCGGATAATAAAGTAGATTTGGAGATCAGCACGAATAACGTGCGTGTTCTTATTCCGGACGTGGCGATGAATGGCTGGAAGGAAGATGTATTCTTCAATATCGTGCCGGTCAAAACAGAGAGCGAACGCAGTGAAATCGAACAACGCGCAAGAACGGAGCAGATTGTGCGTGAAGCCGCAGGCAGCGCAATAGTCAACGTGTTGGGTCGTCCGATGATGATCGAGACGAACATGCAGAACCGCCAGGTTACACTGGTACTTCCTCTGCCCGAAACGGGCCTGAGTGAGCAGCAGCTCAAGGAACTGGGCATCTTCATCGAGCATAGCGACGGTACTAAGGAGCTGGTTCGAGGAGAAATCGTGCCATTCGATACAACAGGTAAGCTGGGCATACGGTTTACCGTGAACAAGTTCAGTACGTTTGCGGTCGTTCAGTTAGGATCGCAAACAAGCAAAGTGCATCAAGCGTATATGACGGGCTATCCGGACGGCACATTCGGACCGGAAAAGCCAATTACGCGTGCGGAAATGGCAACAGTGTTAGTCCGATTGTTCGGTAAGGATAAAAGCGTTAAGCCGGCAGCCAAAGTCTTTACGGATGCTGCGCAGACTCATTGGGCGAAATCAGCCATTGACCTAGCAGCGGACAGCGGACTGATGGACGGCTATCCGGACGGCAGCTTCAAGCCGGAGCAGACCATTACACGCGCGGAAACGGCAACCATTGCAGCGCGTTTGAGCACGGCCACGGACGGCGCAGGCGGAGACAGCTTCTCCGACACTTCAGGTCACTGGGCAGCGGCAGCGATCGTAAAAGCGAAAGCGGCGGGAGTAGTTAATGGATACGAGGACGGTACATTCCGTCCTGAGCGGACTCTTACCCGCGCTGAAGCGGTGACGATTTTTAACAAGCTGGCAGGTCGCGAAGCGTGGTCGGTATCCGATGCTAAGTGGAGCGATGTACCTGCAAGCCATTGGGCGTTTAAGAACATTCAAGAGGCGTCCGTTGATCATACTCATGAGCCCGCGACAGTACGCTCGGAGCGGTAGAGAAGGCTTGTTGAACCTGTGATTCTGGTTTCAGTCACAATTAAAGAGTAACAAGGAAGCTAAAAGGACGTTTGTCCTGAATCTGTTAAAAAGTCCCAGCCATTGTATGGCGGGGACTTTTTGCAGAAGCATAAAAACAAAACGATTCACTGCTCCCTATTAACTTTAAGAAAGGACAAGATGAGAGGGTTGAATAATCGCAATGGATCGTTAGCAAATTTAGATACTCTTAATATTATAGAAATTCACAAGCATGGTGCCAATCAATACTGCGTTCAAATCAGCGGAATCGATAGGGAGGGCACTCTAACAACTGGTGTATATGCTTGGGATACTCTAAAAGATGCTATGACATGTGCTAAGGGAATAGCGAAAATGTTCAAATTCCCTGAGATTCTAATAAACAAGAAAATTTTATGATAAAAATGACAAACTCTATGTTTGGTGAGTATGTAACCGAGGCTTTGTGAGAATTTTGAGAGAAGTGATTGGTAGAATTTATAGTGAGTTACGTTCACAGTAAGTCAAGCTTATTTAGAAGGGAATAAAGGCTATGAATTGGGGACATGCAAATCAGTTTAGAGGAAGGCTGGAGGTATGGATCATTATGATCTTTATGGCCTCCATAGCATTATTCGTATTTCCTGTGCAAGCAGCAGATCAATGGAGTCAATACGCCAAGATAGGACCAACCAGCGGTAATTCGCTCGGAGCGTTCTCTAATCCAAGCGGCGTGGCCGTAGACAGCAGTGGTAATGTATACGTGGCCGATTACAATAACCATCGCATCCAGAAGCTGACTGCAGCTACAGGGGTGTGGAGCGAATGGAAGAGCAGCAGCGGCGGGTCAGGAAATGGCCTGGGAGAGTTTTACAGTCCAGTCGGCGTAGCGGTAGATAACGGTGGAAATGTATATGTGGCGGATACCAGTAATCATCGCATTCAGAAGCTGAATGGTTCCACAGGGGTATGGAGTGAGTGGAAGAAGAGTGGCGGTGGTTCGGGAGGCGGCCTGGGAGAATTTAATAATCCGAAAGGTGTGGCTGTAGACAGCAGCGGTAATGTGTATGTGGCGGATAGTTGGAACAATCGTATTCAGAAATTGGATATATCTACTGGTGTATGGAGTGAGTGGAAGAAGAGTGGTGGTGGTTCGGGAGGCGGCCTGGGAGAGTTTAATAGACCATCCAGCGTTGCGATAGACAGCAGCGGTAATGTATACGTGGGGGATACCAATAACCACCGCATCCAGAAGCTGACAGTAACAGGAGCTACAAGTGTGTGGAGCGAGTGGAAGAAGAGCGGCGGTGGTAGCGGAAGTGGCCTGGGAGAGTTTAATAATCCACTCCACGTTGCTGTAGACAGCAATGATAATGTATACGTGGCTGATACCAATAACCATCGCATCCAGAAGCTGACAGTAACAGGAGCTACAAGTGTGTGGAGCGAGTGGAAGAAGAGCGGCGGCGGTTCCGGAAGAGGCCCCGGAGAGTTTAATAATCCGAAAGGCGTGGCGGTAGACAGCAGCGGTAATGTATATGTGGCCGATTCCGGTAATGAGCGCATGCAGAAGCTGACGGTAGCTGCAGGATTATGGAGCGAGTGGGTATATCAGGGAGTAGTTGCTGGCACGGACCCGGGAGAGTTTCGGTATCCAAGCGGTGTGGCGGTAGACAGCGAGAGAAATGTGTATGTGGCCGATTACGATAACCATCGCATCCAGAAGCTGAATGTATCTACAGGTGTGTGGAGCGAGTGGAAGAAGAGCGGTGGGGGCTTGGGAAGCGGTCTGGGGGAATTTGAGAGTCCAACCGACGTTGCTGTAGATAGCAGTGGTGATGTATATGTGGCGGATCGTTATAACCACCGCATCCAGAAGCTGACAGTAACAGGAGCTACAAGTGTGTGGAGCGAGTGGAAGAAGAGTGACGGCGGGAAAGGAAGCGGCCTCGGAGAGTTTGATTATCCAGGCGGGGTGGCAGTAGATCGCAGCGGTAATGTGTATGTGGCGGATACCAATAACCATCGGATCCAGAAGCTGACGGTAGCAACAGGAATATGGAGCGAGTGGAAGAAGAGCGGCGGCGGGAAGGGAAGCAGCCTGGGGGAGTTTAATTATCCAAGCGGGGTGGAGGTAGACAGCAGCGGTAATGTATATGTGGCGGATACAAAAAACAATCGCATTCAGAAGCTGACAGTAGCTACAGGAGTATGGAGCGAGTGGAAGAAAAGCGGCGGCGGGAAAGGAAGCAGCTTGGGGGAGTTTAATGAGCCATTTAGTGTGGCGATAGACAGTAAAGGGGATTTATTCGTGGCTGATTCCGAAAACAATCGTATCCAGAAGCTGATGGTAGCTACAGGAATATGGAGTGAATGGAAGAAGAGCGGTGGTGGCTACGGAAGCAATCTGGGAGAGTTTAAGTACCCAAGCGGTGTGGCGATAGACAGCAGAGGTAATATATATGTGGCCGATTTTAGCAACAATCGCATCCAAATATTATCAATGTCCCCTCCGGGTGCTCCGACTGCTGTAACCGCAGAGGTAACGAATGGTCAATCGCAAGCGACCGTGAGCTTCACGTCACCGGTCAGTAATGGAAACAGCCCCATAACCGGCTACACCGTGACATCTAGCCCGGGAGGTTTGACGTCTAGTGGTACAGGCAGTCCACTCACCGTTACGGGGTTGACGTATGGGACGGCGTATACGTTTACCGTCGTTGCAACAAATGCTTTAGGAAGCTCAGTCGCATCGAGTCCATCGAATAGCGTGACACCGACGCAACCGAACGCACCGGCTACAGTGCCAGGTGCACCAATGGGCGTGACGGCAGCGGTAGTGAATGGTCAATCGCAAGCGGCCGTTAGCTTTACGGCACCGATAAGCAGCGGAGGCAGTTCAATCACAGGCTACACCGTGACCTCGAGTCCGGGAGGTTTAACGGCAAGCGGTACAGGCAGTCCCCTCACCGTTACGGGGTTGACGTATGGGACGGCGTATACATTCACCGTCGTTGCAACAAATGCTTTAGGAAGCTCAGTCGCATCGAGTCCATCGAATAGCGTGATACCGACGTCACCGAACGCACCGGCCACGGTGTCGGGCGCACCAATGGACGTGACGGCTGTGGCAGTGAATGGTCAATCGCAAGCAACCGTGAGCTTCACCGCACCGGTTAGTGATGGGGGCAGCCCAATCACCGGCTACACCGTGACCTCGAGTCCGGGAGGATTGACGGCAAGCGGTACAGGCAGTCCAATAACCGTTACGGGCTTAACTTATGGCATAAGCTATACGTTCACGGTAATTGCGACGAACAGCGTTGGCAGCAGCATTCCTTCTGAATCTTCTCATGCCGTATGGCTAAGAGTTTCTTCCAATAACAAGGGCAGTTCAAGCACATCGTCACAGCCAACGCCTCCACTAACATCGGTATCTGATACAACGGGTGCTACTGTTCTTGTTAATGGCAAGCTGGAAAATGCAGGAACAGTAAAGGTAACAAACGTAAATTCACAGACGGTAACAACGATCACGATTGATCAGAATAAGCTGGAGGATAAGCTCGCGAGGGAAGGTCAGTTTGCTGTGGTGACGATATCGGTGGATACCGGATCCGATGTCGTGATCGGAGAGCTCAACGGACAGATGGTCAGTAAAATGGAATTGCAGCAAGCTATATTAGAAATTAAAACGGATAAAGCAAGTTACCGTTTGCCGGCTCAGCAGATCAACATCCAAGCGATCTTAGATCAGGTGGGCAAATCGGTAGCTCTGCAGGATATTATAGTTCAGATCGAAATCGCTGTGCCCAGAACGCCAGTGCAAGGGGTTCCAAATGAATCCACAGAAGGAACGATTGCGATTGTCGTTCCACCACTTGACTTTACTGTAAGAGCTCTCTATAAGGACACTACAATTGAAGTCACCGAGTTCAAAGCATATGTTGAACATACCATTGTCATTCCTGACGGCGTAGATCCTAACAAAATCACGACTGGAGTCGTGATTGAAACGGATGGAACGCTGCGTCATGTGCCGACGAAGATTGTGCTGTTAGACGGCAAGTATTATGCCAAGGTGAACAGCATGACGAATAGCATCTATTCTGTTGTATGGCATCCGCTTGAGTTTAAGGATGTAGAGCTGCACTGGGCTAAAAAGTCTGTAAACGATATGGGATCGCGTATGGTTATCAATGGTATCGGCAATGGCTCCTTTAATCCCGATCAAGATATTACACGTGCGGAGTTTGCCGCTATCCTGATTCGTGGATTAGGATTGAAACTAAAGGCAGGGGCATCGGGTTTCTCTGACGTTGATCCGAAGAGTTGGTTCGCCAGTGCGATTGGGACGGCATTCACGTACAACCTGATCAGCGGATTCGAGGATGGCACCTTCCGCCCGAATGATAAAATTACACGCGAACAAGCGATGACGATTATGGCAAGAGCGATGACCATTACGGAGATCGAAGCGAAACCTTTGCAAAATACGGGACAAGTATTAAACTCCTTCACCGATGCGGGGACGATATCGAAATGGGCTCAGAGCGGAATTTCTGACTGCTTGAAGTACGGGCTTGTTTCGGGACGAAACAACACAGAACTGGCTCCTAAAGCTTTCATAACACGAGCAGAGGTTGCAGTTATTGTTCAAACACTTTTGCAAAAGTCTGATCTAATTTAACAATTAGATAGCTGCACTCACTAACGTTGCATTCATTTTCCTTAAAAGTCAAACAAGCCAAAAGGCACCGACATCGCTGTCAGTGCCTTTTGGCTTATAAATCTGAATTTAATTAGTGATCAACCGGCTTTACTTAGTTGATGAAGTTAGCTTTGGTTAACAAACGTTTCAGCATAGCAGCTGATTGTGCGCGTGTAGCCTGGCTAGTAGGAGCGATTGTGTTGTCAGTGATTCCATCAATGATTCCTGCTTCAATTGCGGTTGCTACTTCTTGTTGAGCCCATACGATCTGGTTGGCATCGGTATATTTAGCTAACAATTCGTTTTGACGTTCAGAAGTTACAGTTGGTTTAGCACCTGCATAATTCAAAGCACGGACTACCATAGCTGCAAGCTCTTCACGTTTGATCGGTTCGTTTGGTCTGAAAGTTGAATCCTCGTAACCATCAATGATTTTGGCTTTGGTTGCTGCGCCTACAACGCCTGCGAACCAATCACCTGATGCAACATCTTTGAAGGAGCTGCTTCCTGCGGCTTGCTCAAGACCGAGTGAACGAACTACCAAGGCTGCAAATTCAGCACGAGTGATGTTACGCTCCGGTTCGAAGGTTGTATCGGTTACGCCATCAACAACCAGCTTGTTGGCCAGTAATTCGATGTAGCCTTGAGCCCAGTGTCCTTGGCTGTCAGGGAAGTTTTTGTTCAATTCGATTGCTGTATAAATACTGTTGCTATTACGTTTAATTGTAGCTGTGCTGCCTGTGTCTGCTGTATTAATCAGAGAAGGGACAAAGCTTAATTTTTTTGTTGTTCTATCGAATACAACACCTGTCGAACGTGTGGGATCTGCTGCTTTGTTCAAAGGAAGAATACGGCTCACATAATTCGAACCTAGATCAATCGTTTGAGTTTTGCTGTCTGGTGCAAGTCCCACAAGGTTGAAATCAACCGGTGTAGCGATTTCTGTAGCACCCAAGGCACTAGCTGCAGATGTTATGCTAGCCACATCATCAGCACTTGGTGCACTAATGGATACTTTAATAATAAGCTCATCGACTGTAGTGCCAAGAGTGCTTGCCAAGTCACTTAGGTTCAATACCGAGATTGGAAGGATATAAGTGCCTTTACTATTAGTGATCCGTAGTGTCTTGGAAGTGTCATTAGTGAAGCTGGTCAATGCCTTAGCTGGAATCAAAGCCAGATCTCCACTAAGATTAAGCACGATTTCATTATTAGAAGTTAAAGCGTTTTGCAGCGTGTAGGCATCAATGCTTCCGTCAGAAGAAACACTTATGGTCGCTCCGGAAACACTTCCGCCGCCACCGCCGCCGCCACCGCCAGAACTACCACCGCCACCGCCAGTTGTTCCTCCGGTGTAGTACAGTGTCGCAGTTGTAGATTCGCTTGTATCTACAACACCAGCTTTGTAAACAGTAGTACTAACAGTAAGAGGACTATTAATACTTGAAGCGGTTATAGTTGGCATCGCATAATACCAGCCTTGATTGCTTGAGTAAGTATTGTTGTAAACAGCTTGGGTCGTAGAAATCAAAGTCCCGTTGCTTCCATACACATTGACATATACTGCGTCTCCAACACTTGAGTCTAAATAAGTACTGGAATATACGCTACCTGTTACATTATTGTTCTGAAATGTCAAATTAGAAAATCCCGTTGCAGCAAAAGCCAGAACAGGCAGCATGATTGAAAGCATCAGCGCAAGTACGGTAACTTGAGCAGTCTTTTTGGTAAAAGCTGGCTTCATTAACGTTTCACTCCTATCGTTTCTTTTGTTTTTTTTGTGAAAAGGTTCGTTTGTCACTATGCTTTTCACCTCCTTTTTCGACATAGATATGCTGGGTTCATGTCTTGTAACAAAGTTCGAACGCAACTCCCTTGTTTAAGTCCGTCTTACCCAAAAAACAACATTGGGAATATCTGGTTTAAATGAGAAGGAGAAGTAACGCTTAACCTAACTTTTACTTACCCAGTGTAAATAACGTTGAAACACACAAAAAAATCGCCTGCAAAAGGCGACTTATTATTGGCAGGCAAGCAGCATGATTTCTTTTCAAATAGAAACGGGTTTGAAGGCACGAAGCGGGACAACAGATAAAGCCAGCATCAGGCAGGCAAATGCAATAAAGTAAGGAGAAGTATGACTTCTCATATGTCCGGCCACAATGGGACCTATAAAGGCGCCTATGGAAAAGGATATGGATAAAAACGAAAATACACGCCCATAATGGCTGGAGCTTGTAATTCCTGCCAGCAGGGAGGCGATAGCCGGAAAAATGATGCCTTTGGCCATTCCAATCATAAATAACGAGACATAGATCGGAATAGGCCAATGAATGGATAAGCCGAAAAAAATAATCGCCAGTCCCAGACTGCCCATAGTGGTCCTCAGAAATGGGGATTTGCGGTTCAAGAAGATCATGCTCAAGGTGACGAGTGCCCCCAGACTGACAAGTGAAAACAAAATGCCTGACGTCAGAATGGAACCATTGGATTCCTTCATTAGAGGCAGCTCAAAAAATAATATCCCTTGCGCACAAGAAATGGAGAGCGGAATACCAAAGAAAAGCCAGGGAACACGATCATTTTTCAGTTCAGGCAGCTCATCGGGATGTTCGGCAACGCTCTGGGTGTGTGGGATGGACAAGTCAACAAGCGCCTTTTGACCCGTTGCTTCCTTTACTCCGACCATGGCAAGGACACCGGTAGCAATCAGAATCCAGCCCAACACCGTGAAGGATTGCGCAAAGCCGAGCTTGGCTACCAGATAAGCACCGACGGCCGGACTTAATACGGAGGCCATCGTATGTACAAGACCATTACCTGCCATAAACTTGCTTTGCTGAACACGGTCCTTGGCAATCTTGGCTAGCAGAGATAGACATGCAGGCGAAAGGAAGGCAAGGACAAAGCCGCTGATCGAGCGGATAATCAACAAATCCCAGGGATCCGTTACCCTTGATTGAACTAACAGCACAATACCTGCTACAATTAGGCTAAAGACAATAAAACCTTTACTTCCATAACGGTCTACACCATAACCTGCCAGCAGGTTACCGGGCAAGTGTGTCAGTGAGTATACACCTAAAATGAGCCCGATAAATGAAGGGGCAGCGCCAAGCGAGATGGCAAACGGGGATAATATCGGGTATTGCGCATGCAGATCGAAAAAAGCTACAAACATGAACAAATATAACCACAGCGCGGTTTTCAATCGTATCACCTCGAATGGGATCCATAGTCTGCTTGCTTTCAGCAGCGTTATACTACGTTTACGTGACAAGCCCGGAGGTTAGTACCACTATTTTCACGGGCCGCAGATTAAGCGATACATACAATGATTTATTGAGAAGAGGTTGCCGGGTATGGATCCGTTCCTGCTATTATTTTTGGTAGTTATATTAGTCTTTCTTATTTTTCGTTTGCGAACCACCTTTCGGAAGGCCAAAAGATTCGACAAGTCCGACCAAATTCAGCGTCAGCTCGCAGAACTGAGGAAAAAAAGGGATGAAGACAATGATAAAGATAGTGTATGATTACCAGTATTGAGTGAGATGAATTTGAGGAGAGATGAAGGTTGGATTTTATTACGTCATTTTTACAAGAGCGCTGGTATATTATTTTGTTGGTTATTGTGATTTTATTCGTTGTTGTCCGCATCGTTAAAACCGTTATCAAATGGGTCATTGTTCTTGCCATATTGGCAGGATTATATTTCTATGGTGCCAGCTATAAGGATCAATTGCTCAATATTGGAGCTACGGTAACAACTGAAGTAAAGAATCAGGCGATCAAAGTCGTATCGAACGAAATGAAGGATGCGCAATATAAGCAAAATGCGGACGGGTCTTACACGGTTACGACCAAAAGCCTAAAGGTTGACGGCAAGCCGGGAGCTAGCGAGGTCACTGTCACTTTTATGAATCAGACCTTTACCATGAAGCTTGATGATATACTGAAGGCATTGATCGAGCAGGCCAAGACGAACAAAGCAACCTAACGAGTGCTGCACGTTATCTATCCTTGAAAAGATTAGGAGTTGAAGCAATGGCATCGACAATCAACCAAATCAGTTCCATCAATTGGATCACTGTGCTTATTGCAGGAACGCTGGTCTTTTCGGTCATTCAGGGGATGATTCGAGGCGCGTCTTCCTCTGCTCGTCACTTGGTGCTGATGGCTGCAGAAGGCGCTGCAATTGTGGTTGGCATTGTGCTGTCCTGGTGGTTGTCCTCCTGGGCCTCGCCATATGTCCAAGGATGGCTGGTTGAGCTCAATATTGTGATTCCTTCCAAGGAGCTTGGTCTATTTGAGCAATTTTATTACACGGTCGTTACATCGGTTCGAGATTTTCCACTGCTGCGGCTAGGCATTCTATTCATCATTGGTTATGCCATAATTAAACAGATCATCTACCGGATGATCCATCCGTTCTTTGGCCATTGGGGAAGGGATCAGATTCAGGGAGAGTCAAGACATGCCAGAGCCAAACGACCGGGTATAATTAGCAGTGTGCTGGGCGGAATCATAGGTACCTTATCCGGTCTCGGCCGTTCGCTGCTCATAGTAGCAGCGCTCTTTATTTACACGACCTTTTTGCCGCAAACCGAGATGACCCCGTATATACAAGCCTCCACTCTGTATCAGGAAGGGGCAACGGCAGTTATCAAGCCCGTAGCAGGCGATTTTTTGACCAATCAGCTTCCTGTATTTACCAGAAAGTTCGAGGCGGAAGTCAATAATATTTTACAAAGAAAGTATGTTGTGCTGGATGCACAAATCCCTTCCGGCATAGCGGAAGCGGCCAAAGAGGTAACGCTGAAAGGTACAACTGACGAGGAAAAAGCGAAGCTGTTATATAAATGGATTGGCACTAGAGTGACGTATGATTGGGACAAGGTTAACCTCTATGAGCAGCAAAAAATCTGGAAGGAGCAGACGCCGGAGGAAACGTATGCAACAAGAAAAGGCGTTTGTATTGATTATTCCAGACTGTATGCCGTGATGGCCCGTTCGATCGGTTTAGAGGTCAAAGTTGTTACAGGGCTTGGCTATGATGGTCGTGGTGGATATGGACCTCACGCATGGAACGAGGTATATTTAAACGATAGCAGCAAGTGGGTACCACTCGATTCTACCTGGGTATCCAGCGGCGGTAACTGGTTTAATCCGCCGAATTTTAATCAGACGCATATCAGGGAAGTTTAAGGTTGTACGCATTACAAAGGAGTTGTAAGCATGTTTGGTAACAAAAAAGCTAACGATGACCCCCATCAGCAGGAAGCAGCCAAGAGAAGTCACTTTACATTTAGGGTTAATCTGATCTTTTTCTGCACGTTTTTCTTTTTTTCCATTCTGATTGTCAGACTTGCCGTACTGCAGTTTGTTGAAGGCAGCCAGCTGAAGGCGGAAGAAGCCAATACCACCAAGATGGATACACCGATAGGTCCGATTCGTGGCAATATCTATGATCGGGGCGGGGCGCCGCTCGCTTTTACCTCGTCAACCCAATCGCTATATTTCCGTATGGAATCCGATCAAAAGAAAGACGATGTCATTACGCTCGCCCGTAAATTAGAGGAAATATTCAAGGAGCATGGGACTCCGCCCAATAATGTGCTGGGTGCAGCTGAAATCATTAAGGAGATGGATGTCGGTTACGATCTGGACAAGAATACGACGACAGCTCCGAGCTACTCCTTTGTTCCCCGGCGGCTCAAATCCGGCTTATCTAATGATGAAATCGCATATATACTGGAACGCCGAGATGAATTGAAATGGCTTGAGATTATGGAGGAAAGTATTCGTACTTACGACAACGGTCCCATTGCAGCGCAGCTGATCGGATATATGAGACCCTTTTCCACGGCAAGAGAGCCGAACAATGGGCTGCCCTTCTATAAGAACAAAGATAATACCAAAGGCTATCTAGACACCGAGTATGTCGGATATGACGGTATCGAGCTTATGTATCAGGAGGAGCTCCGCGGTAAAAATGGATCTAAAACATACCCGGTGAATGCCTCGCAAAAAATTATCGGCAAAGTGTCGGTCAAGGCTCCTGAAAAAGGAAACAATTTGTATTTAACGATTAACAAAAATGTTCAGGAGGTTGCCGAGCAGGCCATTATCGATCAGCTCGCGGCTGCCAAGTCAACGTCCAATCGTTCTGCTTCCGCCCCGAATGCAAGGGCTGGTTATGCAGTCGCAATAGAAGTGGAAACAGGCAAGGTCGTGACGATGGCCAGCATGCCGGATTATGATCCTAACATATGGAACGGGGTTGTGTTGACCAGCGAGTACAACCGGATCCAGCCTTTTATTAATAATGGTACGATTACAAGCGCCTTTCCGGATTATCCGCCAGCCGAGCTCAAAAATCATCCAACCTCGGTTGTATATGTCGGATCGATCATTAAGCCGTTATCCGTGTTGATTGGATTAAATGAAGGGCTGTTTGGAGTTGACACGCTTTATAATGACACGGGTGAGTATACGTATGGTAAGGACAATGGATCGAAGCTGACGAATTCTGACAGGGCTTCCTATGGGTATATTAATGCTGCCGATGCGATCTGGCATTCCTCCAATACGTTCATGTCAGCGATGGTTGGCTATAAGCTGCATCAAAAGTATGGAAGCCAATCTGCTGATATTTGGGAATCGTATCTAAACAAATTCGGTCTCGGTGTGACCAGTGGCAGCGGCTTGCCAAGAGAAAATGCGGGTATCAGCGAGTTTAAAACGAATGAGAAGGAATCGATGCAATCCAGAATGGTATTTGCTTCATGGGGTCAGAATGAAAAATATACAACGATGCAGATGGCCCAATATGCCGCTACCCTCGCAAGCAGAGGCAAGAAGATGAAGCCGCTTCTAGTTGATAAAATCGAAACCTATGAAGGTCAACCGGTGCAGACGATGGAGCCTGTCGTGATGGAGGAAACTACCTTCCCCAAACCGTATTGGGATTCGGTCATTAAAGGGATGGAAAAGGTGTTTGTAACAGGCTTTGACGGATTTCCATATCCTTATGCCCGTAAAACAGGAACCTCTACACAATCCGTAGGAGGCAAGCTGATTGATAATGCCGTATTTATTGCGTTCGCTCCAGTAGATAAACCAAAGCTTGCGATCGCTGTCGTAGTTCCTGAAGGTGGCTTTGGCTCGTGGAATGCCGCTCCGATTGCACGCAAAATTTTTGATGCCTATGATCAGTATTATGGCTTGGATGGTGTGCCCAAAGGGGCCAAAGGCACAGCGGGAGCGCCATAGCTACGCGTGTATACATGTTCACAGAACCTGTCTGTCATGGGCGGGTTCTTTTGGTGTAACCTTACGGATTTTGCTAAGAATATGCTATACTAAAATATCGAATAAATCGAATGATAGTTAACGTTGCCGTTGTACACTTGAGGAGGAAATGAAGACATGTGCGGGATTACCGGAGCAATGTATTTTGAAGATAGGGAACCGTCTCAATCGATGCTGAAAGCAATGACGGATTGTATCGTGCATCGCGGGCCCAATGATTTTGGATTTTGGGGTGAGAACCGGATTGGACTGGGCTTTCGCCGGCTGTCCATAATTGACATTAAGGAAGGTCACCAGCCTCTGTCCAATGAGGACGATACGGTATGGATTGTTTTTAACGGGGAGATTTATAATTATAAATATTTACGCAGCTCGCTTCAAGAGAAGGGGCATGTGTTCAAAACACATAGTGATACCGAGGTTATCGTTCATATGTACGAGGAGTTCGGGGAGGAATGTGTGAAGCATCTTCGCGGGATGTTTGGATTTGTGATCTGGGATCGCAAAAAGAAGCGTCTGTTTGGTGCTCGTGATCATTTTGGGATCAAGCCCTTTTATTATTTCAAGAACAGCAGGCAGTTTTTGTTTGGATCGGAAATTAAAAGCTTGCTGGCTGCAGGCGGCATGGACCGCTCCATACGTACGGAGAGCTTGCTTAATTATTTGACCTTTCAATACGTACCGGAGCCGGATACCATGTTTAATGATATTCAAAAGCTGCCACCAGGACATTATATTTCCATCAGTTATGATGGACAGATGGAGATCAGTCGTTACTGGGACCCGATGTTTGAGCCTGAAGAACGTGCTTTTGAGGATTATGTCGAGCAGATTCGCGAAGGCTTGAAGGATTCCGTTATTCATCATATGCAAAGTGATGTTGAGCGCGGCTGTTTCTTGTCCAGTGGCATTGATTCTACGGCAATAGCCACTCACATGCGTTCGATTGAGCCGATCCGCACGTTTTCCGTCGGCTTTGAGGGTGCCAACAATGAAACCGAAATTGCCCGTCAGACAGCAAAAGCGTTGGATACCGAGCATTTTTCGAAAATTATTACGCAAAAGGATTTTTTCGATGTGCTGCCCAAGGCGGTGTGGCATCAGGATGAGCCGGTAGCTGATCCTTCGGCTATCGCTTTGTATCATGTTGCGCAGCTGGCACGCGAACAGGTTACCGTTGTTCTATCCGGTGAAGGTGCGGACGAGCTGTTTGGCGGTTACCGAATTTATAATGAACCGAATTCGCTGCGTTCGCTTGACCGTCTGCCAATGGGCTTGAAGCGGATGCTGCACGCTGTGGCAAGAATGCTGCCTCATGGGGTATACGGGAGAAACTTTGTGCTTCGTGGTACGACACCGCTGGAACAGAGATTTCTGGGAAATGCGAAGATTTTCACGGAGGATATGAAATCTGAGGTTGTGCGCATGGATCAGGAAATGCTGCGCAGCTACCGTAACCCATGGCAGATTGCTGAACAGTACTATGCCAAAACAAGACATCAGGATCCGGTCACACGGATGCAATATATCGATATGAATCTGTGGCTGCCGGGCGATATTTTGATGAAAGCTGATAAAATGACGATGGCCCATTCGCTGGAGCTGCGTGTGCCTTTTCTGGATGTAGAGCTGTATGAGGTCGCTCGTAAAATCCCGGCACGTTATCGAATAGCGGAAGGCACGACCAAATACATTTTCCGCAAAGCGATGGAAGGGATCATTCCTGATTTTATTCTTAACCGTCCGAAGCTTGGATTTCCGGTACCGATGCGTGATTGGCTGAAAGGCAATCAGGGCAAAGTGATGCTGGAGCAGATTGAAGCCAGCGGTATTGAGGATTACATTAACATGGGTACGATTCGTAACATGGTAGCCAAACACCAGAGTGGACAAGGTGATTATGCAAGACGTTTGTGGACCGTCTATATGTTTGCCTTATGGCATGTAACGTATATGCAGGACCTGCCTAAGCCTTCTGTAGCCGCGGCACTGTAGAGAGAGGGGACTTGAACGCATGAATAAGGGAAATTACAAGCTTATTGCTTTGGACATGGATGGAACCTTGCTGACGGAGGATAAAAAAGTATCCGCGGAAAACCGTGCAGCGATCCAGGCTGCCGAGCAGGCCGGAATCAAGGTAATGTTCGCAACCGGACGAGGGATTCAGAATGTGGAAGCTTATATTGAGGACTTAAAGCTGGAAGCACCGATTGTTACCGTAAATGGAGGCGAGGTCTGGTCAGCACCAGGCAAGCTGCACAGCCGCGCACTGCTGGAGCCTGCTCTTATCAAAGAAATGCATGCACTGGCGATTGAATATGATACGTGGTTTTGGGCTTATGCGGTTGGTGATATTTATAATAAGGAACGATGGGTAGAGCAGGTGGATGCCAGACAATGGCTGAAGTTTGGGTATTATTATGAGGATGCTGCCTGTCTGCAGGCTATTCGTACCAAGCTGGATTCATGGGGCGTGTTTGAGATTACAAATTCGCATCCGGCGAACCTGGAGTTAAATCCCAAAGGAATTCATAAAGCGAGCGGTGTCCGACAAGTATGTGAAATGTTCGGCTATGACATGTCGCAGGTAATAGCGATGGGAGACAGCCAGAATGATATTTCGATGATTCGCGAGTGCGGACTGGGTGTCGCGATGGGCAACGCACAGGAAGAGGTCAAAGCGCTGGCAGATGTAATCACAACAAGCAATGAGGAGCACGGTGTGGCACGGATTATTGAGCAATATATTTTATCTTAAGTATGCGAAGTAAGCAGCTCACAGGAGGTTTCCACCCATGCTTATAACGGCTTGGATTATCGTCATTCTCTTGTTTATAATCGGCATGATCGGCGCCGTTTATCCGATTTTTCCGGGCGCGATAGCGATTTTTGCGGCATTTTTTGTGTATGGCTGGATGGTCAGCTTTGAGCCCTTCGGTATATGGTTTTGGGTCATTCAATCGACGATTTTCGTAGGTTTGATTGTTGCAGATTATGCGGTCAGCGCGCTCGGGGTGAAGAGGTTTGGCGGGAATAAGGCTTCTGTCATCGGGAGTATGATCGGTTTGATTGTGGGTCCTTTTGTCATTCCTGTCGTTGGTTTAATCGTGGGCCCGTTTCTCGGGGCCGTTATCGGAGAACTTATCATAGGTACAGAAACCAAGCAGGCATTCCGGGCCGGCCTTGGTGCTCTGATCGGATTGCTTTCAAGTGTTGTGGTGAAAGTGGTTTTGCAGGCTTTAATGATCATATTATTTTTTATTTGGGTGCTGTAAGGATACGTTCAAGCCTGATTCGGCAGGCTGACGAGTATACAGGCAATCAGGCAGGGAGTAGGGAACAAAAGTGGCAAAGGATTCACTGGTAAAAGGAACGCTCATCTTAACCTTGGCTGCGCTTGTTGCAAGAGCACTTGGTGTTGTTCAGAGGGTTCCGCTAATTGCTTTATTGGGAGACATCGGGATGGCGAGCTATGGAATCGCCTTTAACATCTACTCGATGCTGCTGGTTGTTGCGACAGCAGGTATTCCAAGTGCGCTCAGTAAAATGATTTCCGAACGGACGGAGCTTGGGCTTTATGCGGAAGCAGGTCGTATTTATCGTGCTGCCATAGCGTTCGCTGTAGGGGCGGGAGTGGTCATGACCGTATTCCTCTACGTTTTTGCGCCTTATTACGCTAATATGACATTGAATCCGCAGGCAGCGCTGCCGATTCGTACCTTAGCGCCTGCGCTGCTGCTGTTTCCGTTAATTGCCATTATGCGCGGCTATTTTCAAGGCAGACGGATGATGATGCCTAATGGTTTATCACAAATTGTAGAGCAAATATTCCGTGTCGCTGCATCAGTCCTGCTGGCTTACTTATTGCTCGCGCATAGCTTGGATTGGGCTGTTGCAGGTGCTTCATTCGGAGGAGTAATCGGCAGTCTGGCGGCGGTAGCGGTCATGATTTATTATGCGCTCAGACTGCGTCGCAATGATCGTTCGGAAGGTTTAGGGCGATCGGAGCAAGCAGGTGCCTCTCAGTTGGAGACTAAGACAGCTTCAAGTCCGCTTGCGTTCAAAACGATTTATGGGCAGCTGTTCAAGCTATCGATACCTATCGTCATCTTTTCCTTAACCGTTACTTTGGTATATACGATTGATTCCTCGATTGTGACCTTGCTCTTGAAGGATCAGATCGGAGAAGCCAGTGCGCAGGAGATACTTGGAATACTGGTCGGGCGTGCCCAATCACTGGCGGGGATACCTATCATATTGGCGATAGCGCTCAGCCAGTCGGTGGTGCCGATCATTTCTTCCGCATATTCCAAAAAAGATATGGTACAGGTAGGCGAACAGACGGGTAAGGTGATGCAGCTATCGATTTTAAGTGGTTTACCGATGGTGCTTGTTATTTGCTTGGCAGCAGGTCCCTTAAACGGTTTTATTTTTGGTAACTTACAGCATTCCGCTATCGTTGATACGTATGCGGCACCGATGATCATCGTATTAACGATCAGCTCGATATTTCAGATTGTCATGCAAACCTCCGGTGCTGTATTGATGGGGATGGGTAAAATGCGTCCTCTCGTCCTGCACGTAATAGCAGGTATTGCCATCAAGCTGTTGGCCAGCCTGGCGCTTGCGCCTTGGCTTGGGATTTATGGAATTATCGCGGCTACTTGTCTTTGTTTTATAGCGATGACCGTGCTCAATTTGTGGGTGCTCCGCAAAGAAGTTACGTTTCTCGTACTGGGCGCTCGCCGCTGGTTGGGTGTGGCGGTGACGACGCTACTGATCGTGCTCATTGGCATTGGACTAAGCAGTATTGTTCATGCATATATCGGGCCTTACAGCCAGCCTCGTTTGGCTCCCTTTATTCAGGCCTTTATCTTGTGTGCAGTTACGGCGGGAGCCTATCCTGTACTGCTGATGTTAACCAAAACAGTAAGTGTTTCGGATTTACACCAAATGCCGCGTCCTATTCAACGTTTGGTGGGTCGGGTAGCCCCGAAGCTGATGAATAGAAGCAGCAGTAAGCATTGACTCCGCGTCAGTGCTTTTTTCTTTGGTAACAAAAAAAGGAACCTGTTGTGGTGACAAGATCCTTCATAATGTTCAGCTTTCAGTACGATGTAATCAGCCACGACTGTTTAACTTGGCATAATGAGCATCAAGCCATAGGCTGCGGCAGTTGTCAGTACGGCACTCCAGAAGATGATGCCAACACCCATCCACAGCAGCAGTTTGCGGGGCTCAGCGTTGAACGAAATCCCGATTGCGGCTCCCAGTGGAGAGCCTGTTAGCAAAGGTGATAAGAAACCGAGTCCGATAATCCCATAACGATTCCAGATACGGCCCATGCGGCTGTTTTTTCCATTTTTGTTTTTCTGAAAACGCCGTATCAACCATTCCCGCAGGGAACTCCCAAAAAATATAATGATCAACGCGCTGAGCCATGATCCGAGTCCGCTTAATATACCTGTTGTGACCGGATGGAGTTGTAGAGTAAATCCTAATGGAATTGCCAGCCATAGCTCTAACATGCCGGAACCCAGGACAGAAATCCACGAAAAAATTTGATTCACAAATCTCACCCACTTCCCATGTCAATTTGATTCTTGCTTCCCCTATTTACACATACGTACAAGCCACCGATTGGTCTCGTATGATTCCCTTGTATTGGACAGTTAATTTTAGCAGATCATATGACGATTTGCACGAAAATGGACCAACTTTGCCGGATTAACCGATAGATCTATAGGCAGTCATCTGCTTCTTTTGAGTCAAAAAGGCTCAAAATGGACAAATAATATAGTAGCGAGCTTTACGTGACCGGTTTGTTACAAACCAAATGGATTCATAGGAAGGGATGGTTGATATGGGTGATCAACAAATAAGAATCGGATTGGTTGGGTATAAATTTATGGGCAAAGCACATAGTCATGCTTATCGTGACCTGCCGTTTTTTTTCGATCTGCCGGCCGTCCCTGTCATGCAGGCGATCTCTGGTCGGGATGAGGATGGCGTTAACGCAGCGGCTGACAAGCTGGGCTGGGCCTCTCATGAAAATGATTGGCGAGCCTTGATTCAGCGGGATGATATTGATGTCATCGATATTGTAACCCCTAACCATACACATGCAGAAATCGCGATTGCCGCTTTGGAAGCTGGGAAACATGTATTGTGCGAAAAGCCGCTGGCGATTAGTGTAGATGAGGCCAAGCAAATGCTGGCAGCCGCTCGCAAATCAGGCAAGGTTCATATGATTTGTCATAATTATCGCTTCTCACCGGCTGTACAATTTGCCAAGAAGCTCATACGTGAAGGTCGCCTTGGCCGCATTTATCACTTCAGAGGCTTGTATTTACAGGATTGGCTTATGGACCCTGACAGTCCGCTTGAATGGCGGATGCGCAAGGAGGAGAGCGGCTCTGGCAGTCATGGTGACTTAGCCTCGCATATGATTGATTTGGCGCGTTTTCTTGTCGGAGATATCGACGAGGTAGTGGGCACGCTGGAAACCTTTATTGGTGCCCGACCGCTGCCTGAACAGGAAGCCCCGGAGAAAGTAACGGAGATGGGTGAGGTTGACGTCGATGATGCCTCCGCATTTATAGCCCGCTTTAAGAATGGGGCGATCGGAACATTTGAGGCTACGCGCTTTGCTGGTGGCAACCGCAATGGCAATCGTTTTGAAATCAATGGCGAACGCGGCTCGATACGCTGGGATTTGGAAAACATGAACGTATTGGAAGTATATTTAAAGGATGATGAGCCGGGTCTGCAAGGCTTTCGAACGATCACTTGTACGGAAATGGAGCATCCTTATGGGAACATTTATTGGGCGCCCGGCCACAATATAGGTTATGAGCATACCTTTTTGGGCTTAATGCGTGAGTTTTTAAATGGCATTGCTACAGGTCGCTGTCCTCAACCGAGCTTTGCCGATGGGCTTCAGAATCAGATGGTGCTGGAGGCCGTCGAGAAATCAAGCCGCAGCCGACAGTGGGTATCTGTAGACGGGTAAAATGAGCCATTCTAGTGATGGGAACGAACGAAGAAGCTCCTCCAATCGACTATCATAATGAAGCCTCCAGATCCACTGTCTTAGTGGGGTGGAGGCTTCATTTGTTTGCATAAGCTGGGGAAGTGCGATACGGATTTGACCTTTTGCACAACGACGTAATTTGCTCTGTCAATGACTTATTCACCGGATTGGTATAAACCCGCTCTTTTCGATAGCAGCAGCTCCCTTGGCGCTTAGAAGCCAGCTGAGCATGCGTGAGGTTGAGTCCTCCTGAGACTCTTCATCACGAGTGACAGCATAGAGAACTGCCGTTAACGGATAGCTGCCATTGCGTATGTTGTCCTTATTGCTTTCAATGCCATTGAGCTTTAAGAACTTCACTCCTTGGCGGCGGTGCATTTCATTGGCGTAATAATAAAATGAGTACCCGATCGCATTGTTGGCATTCTTATATTCAGCCACCTTATCAATCATGCCGCCCATTCCGGTAATTTTGTGTTCCCTTGCCGCTGTAATTAAGGAATGACCCTTCATCACCTTGGTTTCCATGTAGGTTTGGCTTCCTGAGTTAGGCTCTCTTTGAAAAGAGGTGATTGCCTCGTCGTTACCGCCAACCTCCTGCCAATTATGAATGGTTCCTGAATAAATGGCTTGAATTTGCTGGATTGTAAGCGACTCAATGGGGTTGTTGTGATGAACGAGAAAAATAAAAGCATCTTTACCAATAGGCGTCAGCTTCAAAACGACCCCGCTCTCCTTGGCCAGCAGCAGCTCCTCATCCGACGGTCCGGCAACCAGAATAAGATCGGCTTTTTTGCTAATCAGATTGACATAAGCATTGTGGGTTGTGTTGAAGCTGACGGCACGTTCCGTTTTGGGACGATTCATTCCTTCAAGCTGATGTGCCAGCTCTTGTCCAAGGTGGATAGCGGCTGTTGCTCCGTCTACTTTGGGGTATGACTGCTTCGTAAATTCGGCAAAGCTTGGGATTAGTAAGGAAACACAGAAGCAGAGAGCCATACAACAAGGAAAGACGATGATGGAGATCAAGGTGTTGATTCGGGACCAGGACCATGAAGATGTGAAGGAATAAAGTGACGTACCCAATATGCCGCATAGAGTAGGCAGGAAGGAAGCGGACAATCCGATAAAAGGCATCCAGCTGCCAGGCACGTAATGTCGAATGTAGTCGAAGCCAGGGGTTGCCCACGAAACGTAAATAAAATAAATGAACCAGGTATTTCCTTCAAAGCCATCCATCGGGGAACTGTTACGGTAGCAGGAGTACCACAAATACACACCTACAACGAGCACTGGCAGCGAAGCAAAAGCAAGCCATCGAGCGGATTCCTTGTTGACAGCAGCGAGAAACAGCCCATAGCTGATGAATACAGCTGCAATAACGGAGAGGATCGTCCCATGAAGAACAGCCAGACTACCATCGCTCAAGTTATCTGTTTGCAGCCAAGATACAACCGAAGATTCAGTGAATACAAGGGTTCCAATGCTTGCAACGAGATAAAGAACAAATGTTATGCTGCCCCAGCCCAGCAATGAGAAGATAATGAGCATCCAGTCTTGTGCAGGTGATTGAGCAGATTGCCTATTGCCCTCAGGAGTGGAAGGATCGGTTGGAATCATGTGATCGGACCTCTTTTCTATACAAATACGAATCCTGTCATGATGTTCAACTTATTCCACTTACGAAGGTTATTTCCTGCACTCGGATGATTTAATTCTTTTTGATAATATCAGAATGTATAAGTTTTCAGCGGAGCTGAAAATTCTGATATTGCAAGAAAAGCTACATTTAAAACACGAATGTATCTTCACCGAATAGGCTTCGATCAGAAGCTTTTCTTATTTTACAAGCATTATCAAAGCTGAGCTGGGCACCAATTTGTCGTAAAAGCGCTGCTGTATCGAATAAAGCCCAATGTTCGGCGATCTGACCATCCCTGATTACATATTCCCGATAAATATTCGCTTCGATCCGATTACCGGTAGGTGCAGTTCCGCGAAATTCTCCCAGATGTGTGCCGCGCATAGTCATCCGAACCATAACCTTATCCCCTTGAGCGATAATCTCATTAATGGTGCTGTGTTGATCCGGAAATGCGGTATTCAGCACAATAGCCATCTGTTTAAGGCCATTCACGGTTTGCGGTTGATAGGCGTGATCGATATAATCTGCGGTCAATACAGTCTCCATACAGTCAAGCTTCTGCTGATTCCAAAAGGCTTCGATAAAATCTCGTACAAGCTCGATGTTGGCTTGCTCCTTCGTTTTGGGTGCTGATGTTGTCATACAATAACCTCCTTGTTGTGACCAAAGCTCGAAATGATCGGTCTTGGTCCATATAGTCAATTAAATTGACTAATTTATATGTTATAATAGTTTGGAAATATTGTCAACTAAATTGACTATCTAGGGAGGTTTTACCCATGATGAATCAACCAACCGGAAGCTATGAGTTAACGATCCTGCTTGGGCTGTCATTCAGCGCGATAACGGATGATCTGCATAGACAATTAGCCAAAAAAGGCTTTGATGATGTGCGCCCAGTTCACGGGTTTTTGTTTCAACGAATTGCAGCCAAGGGAGCTACCGGCAACGAAATCGCGGAGCATCTTGGTGTTACGAAGCAAGCAGCCAGTCAAATGATTGATTATTTGGAGCAGCATGATTATATAGAACGCAAGCCGCATCCGCTTGATGGCAGGGGGAAGCTTGTTATACTCACTGAGCGGGGGTGGTCATGTATCCGAAATACGGAAGAGATTTTTATAAGCATTGAGCAGCGTTATGCGGCTATCGTAGGTGAGGAAAGAATGAATATGCTTAAGGCGGATTTGCGCAGCTTGGTCCACAGCGTCAGTGATGAGAGCAGTCCACTGCGGTTTCGTCCGGTTTGGTAATTACTCCAGAAAAAGGAGTTTGCACTGCACATGTCGAATTGGTACCGGATGCCATAACAAATCTTATTATGACGGAGGTACAGAATGAACAACAGAAAACCACATTCATGGATCGCGCTACTGTTAGTAGCAGCACTGATTATGCTGACAGGGTGTCAGTCCGTAGATGGTCTGGATCTAAACAAGGTCATGACAAATTCGTATAATATCCAATCTGCCGAAAGCAAACAAACGATTGCGTTGGAGATCACACCTAATCCCGCTGCAAAGTCAATGACTGAAGAAGATAAAAAAGCATTTGAGCTGTTCAGCAACGTGCAATTGACTATATCCGAAGCCATACAGCAGGATTATACCCATGTTTCTCTTAAAGGCGTTTTTGAATACAACAAAGGAAAAATACCGTTTCAAGTGACAATATCTGACCAGGATTATACGATCTTGGTGGAGGGTGCCAAGAAACCGATTGTTATCCACAACAACGGAGCCCTGCAGGAGCTGCAGGCACAACAGAGCTTATCCAAGGAAATGGAGCAGCTGATCAAGCAGACCTATCAAAAAGTATATGCTTGGTATCCGTCCTTTGGGAGCTATTTAGCCGGGCTTCTCCCAAATGTGAACAAAATTTCGGTATCGAGCGCTAGTGAGATGGTTGGGACAGAAGGTCTGAAAGGTAAGAATATCCATTTAGAGCTCAAAGGAAGCGAGCTCGTTGAGCTTACCCGATCCTTTTTGAAAAATTTGCTGGCTGACGACAAGGGTTTAAAAGAAACACTGGGTCAAATCTATGATATCTTTGTGCCGATTGTACAGCAAGCCATGAAAGATAATCAGGATGCAGGCGGCTCTTACAGTGATATGATTTCACCATATTTGAACAATAAAACTTTGGCTGTAGAGCTAGCCTACACGTATATTACGAGCAGTTTGAAACAAACTATTGAATACTATGATACGTATGTCAAAGAACTGTCCGAATCGTATTCGGGTGAGTCATTGAAGGTATTGCTAAGCGATAAGTTTTCCGTGAAGACCGACGTGTTTGTCGATAGTGATCTGATGCCGCGTAAGTCATCAACCGAGGTGCTGGTCAACATGCCTGATGATAGTACAACATCAGTTAAATCGGTTAAGCTGACCACTACGGCCCAAACCTGGAACATTAACAAGCCGGTTAAAGCAGCTGTTATTGATACAAGCGCTGGACAAATTGAAATGAAATCATTTAACAAGCCCAACCAATTCCTGGCTGCGTTGGACCCGAAATCATCCTTATATGAATTATTAAAATATGACCTGCATATTACCAAAAAAGATATTAACCTGTTGATGGATAATTACAGCGGCTTCGATGATTCGACCAAGCCCTTTTATCGCAATGGCGTTATTATGGTTCCTGCCCGCTTTGTCGTTGAAGAGCTGGATGCAGAAGTCAACTGGAATGCCGCCAATCAACAAGTTACAGTTACAGATCCATCAAGTAACGTCGTTATTAAGCTGAATGTTGGCAGCAAGCAGGCGACAGTGAATGGTTTAATCAAGCCGCTTGAAGTTGAGGCAGAGCTTAAGGATGGAACAACCTTCGTACCTGTTCGATTTATTGCCGAAAGCCTGGGTGCGACTGTGAAATGGAATTCAGATCTGCAGATGGTTACGATTAGCCGCGAATAATACTCTCTGTCTCATCTTGCTTCTTTTCCCATAAGCAGCAGCAAAAAGCCTGATTCTGCCGGATCAGGCTTTTTGCTGCTGCTTTATTTACGCATATATCTACTCTTCTTGCTGAGAAGCCTCTGGCTTTTCCTTGGGAACTGATGCTTTGGAACCGGGTAATCTACCTGCACGAGCTGCCGCCTCACGAAGCAAAAATTCAAGATGGCCGTTCACACTTCGCAATTCGTCATCAGCCCAACGTTCGAGTGCCTCATACAGCTTGGGATCTATACGCAGGGCAAAGCTTTTTTTGGAAGCCATCAGACTGTCCTTAGTACAAGCTGCTAGTATTTATAATAGGACTCGCAGAGCGGTCGGATACTATCGCGACCAGCAGATTGTTAATCATCGCAGCCTTACGTTCCTCATCCAGTTGGATCAAGCCATCCTTTTCGATTTGAGCGATTGCCATCTGAACCATGCCGACGGCACCTTCCACAATCATGCTACGGGCCGAGATGATGGCCGATGCCTGCTGCCGCTGCAGCATGGCGCTTGCAATTTCGGTCGAATAAGCCAGATGTGTCAGCCGCGCTTCCATCACCTCAACGCCAGCCAGCGATAATCGTTCCTGCAGCTCTAGTCCGAGCTCTCTCGAGATTTCCTCTGAATTGCCGCGAAGTGAAAATCCGGTGTCATGAAACAAATCATACGGATATTTGCTGGCAACATGCCGCAATGCAGTTTCACTTTGGATTTCAACAAACTGCTCATACTTGTCAACATCAAACATTGCTTTGGCGGAATCGATCACGCGAAACACAACGACAGCCGCTATCTCGATAGGATTTCCTTCGATATCATTGACCTTCAGCTTGATGCTGTTAAAATTGCGAACCCTTAAGGAAACCTGCTTGCGCATGGAAAAGGGGAGGGTCAGAAACATGCCATTATCACGGATCGTTCCTACGTACCTGCCGAAGAAAGTAACGACGAGAGCCTGATTGGGTTGAACAATAGTCATGCCTGACAAAAGTATGACCGAGATCACAAGTGAAACAATACCTAACATCACATACGTATTATTTAGCAAAACAATACCAAGACCGACAAATACGGCAATTAACAGCAAACCAAGAAACCCGTTTTGTACCCACGCTTTATACTCTTTCATAGTATCACTCCTTAAAAGTTAATTAGTTATGCTTTCATTTTCATATCACAATGATATCACTTATTCTAATAAATGTAAAATGGATGGAAACATTTTCATAAATCGATCGAGCCTTGACAGATAAAAAACAGCATGCTATAACTAATAAAAGCTTTTTCTTAAAGCTTCATTCAGAAGGCGGTGGATGTTATGGAGCAAGTGAAATCAGAAGCGATTTTTCAACAAATTATAGATGGTGACAAACCAACCATAGCTGTATTTAAAACAACCTGGTGCAAGGACTGTCATTACATTGAGCCTTTTATGCCATCGATCGAAGAACAATATGGAGACCGATTGAATTTTATACAATTAGATCGGGATGAGGTTCCAGATTTATGTGAGCAGCTTAACATTTTGGGGATTCCAAGCTTTATCGCATTCCGCAATGGTCAGGAGCTTGTCCGTTTTGTAAGCAAGCTGCGCAAAACAAGAGAAGAAATTGAACAGTTTTTGGACCGTGCTGTCGAAGTGGCCAGTGCTCTTAAGAAATAAATACGTTTATGCCGACGAATTGGAGCCGATTGCTTTCAGGGAAATACATCCCGGAAACAATCGGCTTTTTAGTTTCAATGCTTTGTAACAATTCCGCATGGATTTGGTTCTCTTTTATCGATATAATGATACATGAGCGAACGACTTGTCATGTCCTTGACGTATCCTGTCGAAGCTCAGAAAAGTAGGTGATATCAGCATATGAATCAGCAAAAATGGCTTAAGTATTTCTCATTTGCCAGCATGTACGGCATGTTTTTGATTCTCGTTATGGGCGCGCTTGTAACGAAAACGGAATCCGGTCGTGGATGCGGAGACGATTGGCCGTTATGTAACGGAAAATTTGTTCCCGCGTATACGATTGAATCGATTATCGAATACAGCCATCGGTTTGTAGTGGGTGTGGTAGGGATTGTTTTGCTCATAGCGACCCTTCTTGTTTTTGTTTGGTGTAAAAGAAAAGATGCGAAGATTTTCGTGTCAGGAGCGATGTTTTTTACAATACTGCAGGCTGTGCTGGGGGCTCTGGCTGTCATTTGGCCGCAATCCTCGTCGGTTTTGGCGCTGCATTTTGGATTTTCTTTAATGGCATTTGCATTTACCTTGCTGCTTTCCCTGGTGTTTACCCGCTTTGGAAGCATGATGTCGGGTTCGACCGTTTCCATTACCACGGGTCTTCGATGGGGCATTTTCCTGATTACCATTTACAGCTATGCAGTCGTGTATCTGGGTGCATTCGTGAGGCATACCCAATCCTCAGGTGGATGTATTGGATGGCCGTTATGCAACGGGAGCATCATTCCCGATATGATCGGCCCGACTCGAATCGTGTTTGCCCACCGGATGGGTGCTGCGGCCTTGTTCATTCTTCTGTTGTGGTTGTTCCTTGCGATACGCTCTCAAACACGTTCCCAGGACAATATATATCAATCCGCCAAATGGGCGCTGATTCTCGTGATTTTACAAATATTCAGCGGCGCTTTTGTGACCTTGTCCATTGGATACGATGTGTATTTGATCGCGAGCCTGCTGCACGCGGTGCTGGTCTCCGCTTTGTTCGGGATCTTGTGTTATTTATGTGTACTCGCCTTTTTGGCCAAAAAGCACAACGGACAGGCTTACAACGCTCGATAGCTGTGTAGGCCTGCCGGCTTTTCCTTAGCAGGTTTTACAGGTTCATACTAAGTCTCAGTGAGCCCACGGTTCATTTGGACTTATTAATTGGTTTGGAAGCGCTACAAAAACAAGAGCTGGCAAGAAAATGCAAGCTCTTAGATAAAAACTGCCATCGACATACACAGAAGATCGCGATAATGGGTATCCTACTGTGAAGGATTGCCCGATGCGGTAACTAGAAGGGAAGTGAGCTCTTTACATGCTTAGAGCGATGTTTGGCGAACCGGTGCGTGAGGATACAGGTCTGATTGCCTCAGCGAATCATTCGATACAGCAATATTTGGCACTATTACATACGATTCCTTTTGCCAAGCGCAACTCTCAGGATCGGCGTTATATTATTTGGGGGAACAGCTTTCTGAGCGCGCTTGATGAGCTGGAGCAAAGCCAATATGCGGCAATCCGCTACAGCGAGCATATTAAGAAAATGTATATAGAGGATATGAGTGCTGAAGAGCTGATTCAATATCGCCGGTATTTGTATTTTTACAGAAACGCTATCATACGGATATTTGCCATTCTGGATAAGCTGGGGCACTTTATGAATGAACGATTCAGGCTTAAAACCGAAGAGGTTAAGTCCCGGTTTTCCTACTTTACCGTGCTGCGTAATATGCACCAGAATCATTTGTACGTTGAGCTTGAAAAGCAGCTGTATGATCTGAAAGAATCGTCCAGAAAGCCCGTGGATCGTTTGCGTAACGAGCGTAACATGGAGATTCATACGATTAATGCTGATTTGCTGGATGATTTGCTGCAGGCCGCCGAGGCTGAACAGCTGCAAGATGAACGGATGAAGGCGGAGAACGTATCCGAACGTCTGAAGGACCTGGCAGTTGGATGCGAAATGGTGTTTGTCGCGGTACGCACCACGTTTGATTATATCGGCAAGCTGTCGGAATCAACCGGACGTTATGAGGCCTGATGGATTAACCTTGAATCAGTTGTGAGCTTCCTCTATACTTTAGAGACATATGAGTAAGTGAGGAGAGGACATTCGGACATGATCGAACAACGGAAAGTCGCGTTTATAACAGGCAGTGCCAAAGGGTTGGGCAAAATGACGGCACTCCGACTCGCCGATTCCGGCTGCGACATTATAATCAATTATGTTCATAGTGCTGTTGAGGCACAGAAGCTGTGCGAACGTATTCAAGCAAAGGGTGTACGCTGCCTGGCCCTTCAGGGAGATGTATCGCGTTATGAGGATTTGCAGTCTATGACAGAAACGGCTGTTCAGGAGCTGGGCGGCATTGATATATGTATTAATAACGCAGGTCCTTTTGTACGTGAACGCAAGTTCTTTAAGGAATACAAGCAAGAGGAGATCCAGTACATCATGAACGGGAATTTACTGGGTGTCATGCAGCTTGATCATTTGGTGCTTCCTATGATGCGCAGCAAGAAGTGGGGGAGAATCATTCACTTTGGATTCGGACACGCCTCAGAGGCTCGAGGATGGCCTCACAGGGCCGTTTATGCAGCAGCCAAGGTTGGACTTGTCTCATTCACCAAAACGCTCTCAGTAGAAGAAGCGCCCTTTGGCATCACGGTGAATATGATCTGTCCGGGTGACATCCATGGAGACAACAAGGAGAAGCTGATCGCTGATGTGGAGCATGAGATCGATCCGGAATCACCTCGCGGACGTCCGGGTGTTGGGGAAGACATTGCAAGAGTGATTGCCTACCTATGTGAGGAGCGCTCTGATTTTATAACAGGAAATATTATGGATATTTCCGGAGGACTGGATCCGATTCGTACCAATATCCACAGCATGATCGATCTGGATTAAGGTTACATGCAGCGCCTGAAAATGACAAAAACCCGAGAGTGTGGACAGCGATCAGGTACGATAGCTGTTCCAGGCACTCTACGGGTTCTACACTCGTCTGTCATGCAGACGTGATGCTCAATTAAAATACTTGTACAACCTCGATAACGCCTTCTACTTCTTCGAGCAGAGCGCGTTCGATACCGGCCTTCAAGGTAATGGTTGAGCTCGGGCAGCTTCCGCACGCCCCCATCAATTTCAGCTTAATGATGCCGCCTTCTACATCAACTAGCTCTACGTCGCCGCCATCGCGCTGCAAAAACGGACGTAACTTATCTAAAACCTCCAGTACTTCATCGTACATGGTGCTTTGTGCTTGTTCAGTCATTTGACGTCAACTCCTTTCTAACTATATTATAATACAATTACAATGAAATTAAAATGGTTAACAGGGCGGGTGACTCATCAACATGAGAGCAATCATAGAATTTTGCAGCAGTAATTTGCATAGTGGTACCGAGCTGGTCATGAAAAAGCTTGAAGAAAGGCCGGATCTCGATGTAATTGAATACGGCTGTCTTGGCAACTGTGGAGAATGTTATACGTTTCCTTACGCACTGGTTAACGGCGAAATTGTCGCCGCTGCCAACGCAGATGAGCTTGAACAGCAAATTGAAATTAAAATAAAACAGATCGAAGAGATGATCGATCTGTTGGGGGAATAAAACTTAACCGAAGTGGTGCTTCGATAGCCAGAGCACTCCACTTTTAAGTGCCCGCGGCACCAGACCGGTAATGGGGCGCTTGCCCATAACGCCAAAACCGGATTTTTTACCAAGTGAGCCGAGAACACCCTTAAGCTTGATGGGACCCAGTTTGGGATGCTGCTGCTTCCAGCCGGCGCGAATAACTTGTGCGATTTGCTCGCCCTGCGCTTCAGCAGCTTGCCCACTAGGTGAAAAAGGCAATGAAGCACAATCGCCAACAACATAAATGTCTGTATAATCATGAATTTGATGGTACTCATTAATAATGAGTCGACCTTGGTTATCCTTGGGTAATTGCAGCTGCTGTACAATGGGACTCGGTTGAATACCCGCTGTCCAGATCGTTACGTCCGTATGAATCAATTCCTGCTGATTATACAGTGTGTTGCCTTCCAGTCGTGACAGAGAAACATGAGGAATCAGCTCAATTTCATGAGACAGCATCCAGTCGCGAACAAATTCCTGAAGCTTGTCGGGAAACGCGGATAAAATGCTCGGTCCACGATCCAAAATCCGTATATTCAGATCCGGTCGGCTTTCACGAAGCTCGGCCGCCATCTCCACACCGCTCAAACCTCCGCCCACAATCGTGATCTGCCCATAAGGATTCGTATCGTTAACCCTTTGATAGGTTTTGCGTGTACCCGATAAGGTTTGAATACTATTGGAGTACTGCTCGGCGCCAGGAATTTCGTGATATTTATCAACACAGCCTAGTCCGATGATCAGCGTATCATAGCTCATGGGCTCATCATTTTCAAATAAAACGAGCTTTTGAACAGGATCTACCGAACGAACCTCACCATATTTCAGAATCAATCGGGGGTCTACGGGAAACTGGACACGAATCTCCTTATCGGATAGCGTGCCTGAAGCCAGTGCATAATATTCGGTTTTTAAACCCTGATAAGGCATACGGTCAATAAGCACGAGAACGGTGTCGGCTGGCAAATCTTTTTCCAGCAGTTGGTTGACGATCGTCAGACCGCCGTAGCCTCCACCCAAAATTACGATTTTTTTCATCATTGACAAACTCCTTTTTTACAGCCATCCAAATGATTGATATCCAGTGAGAACGTATGACAGGGCAAATGCACGCAACTACTCAAACACTTTGATTTCATTATAAAAAGTATCACGCTCAACAGCGATTCGTCCTGCTCCCTGGACAAGCCATACAAGCTCATCCCGCGTCAAACCTTCCGGTGACAAGGCGCCTGCGGCATGACTGATCTTTTCTTTGACAATGGTTCCGTGCACGTCAGAAGCACCAAAGGTAAGAGCAATCTGAGTCAACTGAGTACCGAGATTTATAAAATAAGCTTTGATGTGTTGGATATTATCGAGCATCAGACGGCTGATCGCGATCGTTTTCAAATCGTCAAAAGCCGCTACACGACGCTTGATCCCTGCGTTCACACTGGCAGGCTGTACGGAATTCGGGATAAACACCATAAAACCATTCGTATCATCCTGAAGCTCACGCAAATAAATCATGTGCTGAATGCGTTCCTCCAACGTTTCGATGGAACCATAGAGCATGGTTGCATGTGTCTTGAGTCCGATACTATGGGCCACACGCTGAATTTCCAGCCATTGATCTGTAGTCGCTTTGCCGACACCCATCTTTTTACGGTAGCGTTCGGATAAAATTTCTGCGCCGCCGCCTGTCAGCGTGCTTAAACCTGCATCGACCAAAGCCTCAAGCACCTCTTTATAGCTTAACCCACTGATGCGGGAATAAAACTCAATTTCGGCTGCCGTGTGTGCTTTTATTGTAACGTTCGGGTAACGCTGCTTTAAGGAACGGATCGCCTCCAGGTAATATTCAAATTTAACGTGGGGATTATGACCTTGGGCAATATGGAACTCACGCATGCCGGGGTGATAATGCTCGTCAATAATGTCAAACATTTGCTCCGCTGTTAGTGTATAGGCACCTTCTTCACCTTCATCGCGGCGGAAATGACAAAAAGCACAGTGGGCCTCACATACATTTGTAAAATAAAGGCTCATGTTTTCAATGAAATAGACTTTTTTGCCATTCTTGCGAAGATTAACCTCGTTAGCTAATTGGCCAATGGATAATAAATCGTCAGATTGGTACAAAAACAAACCATCCTCTGCAGACAATCGTTCACCATGCTTGACTTTCTCAGCAATTTCGGCCATTCGTTGATCCGGGTTGCTAATAATAATGCTCATGATGCCACCTCCTATAAAAGTATTTGTAGAAACAACTATAGTTAATATTAATTAGGCACGAATGGGTAAGCAATACTGTCTATTATAAACAACCTCATCTTGTGGGGCAATACGCAGTTCGACAAAAAGGGTTAAAAACCCTTATAATGGAATTGTAAGAGGAATTATGTATTTTTTAGCCATCGTTTTTCATGCATACTTTTAAAACTATAAGTCTACTTAAAAGGGTGGTGCTATAATTGATGCCCCTGTACTCGAACGAATTAATGGGAATGTCCATAGAAATCGAACGAATCAGAGCCCAGATGATTCTACTTGTAGAGGAACATGGGTTTATGCATCCGGTTGTGCAGCAATGCAGTAGTCAATTGGATCAGCTATTATTGTCTTATTATCAATTGGACAAGCAGTTGAAGCTTAAGGGTCTTGAGGAGTATGCATATTAAGAGTATACTGAAGGAGCAGAGGCTTTATGTAGCCAGTTTTATGATGAGCTGCGCGATCTGCGGCACTTGTACACTGACCGAGTCTGTTAATCCAACTCATTGGTGCATATGAAGCAAGTACTTCAAAAACTCTTAGGAGGTTATGACCGTGGTAAAAATCAGCGAAACCGCAAGCGATAAAATTAAAGAAATGCTGGCTAGCGAAGAAACGCCAAATCTGTTCCTGCGGCTTGGAGTCAAGTCAGGCGGATGCAGCGGCTATTCTTACGGCATGGGCTTTGATGATAAAGAAAACAGCGACGACAAAGTGTTTGAAATGCATGGTTTGAAAGTGGTTGTGGACGGTGAGAGCGCCAAGTATTTATATGGCGTTGAGATTGATTTTAAAGACAGCGGCATGGGTGGCGGCTTTACCATCGACAATCCGAATGCGGTAGCTTCTTGCGGCTGCGGCTCCTCATTCAAGCCTGCTGACTATGAAGGCACTCCAGAACCTTGTGATGATAAAGTAGAAGTCTAAGACTTCTTTAGTTGAAGCCTCCATCGTGTAGATGCCTGATTGTGCATCCACACGACAGGAGGCTTTTTTGTATGCCTGTACATCATCAAATTGCCCGCTAACGATTCAAACTATAAAAATGGGGTAAATAAAATAAAATCATCTTATTATGGGGATAACTTCCAAAACGCTCATATAAATTTTACGACAAATTTCGAAGTTAGTCACCTGTGTATAACCTTGTCCACATTATCCACTGCGCTATCAGTCACTTTATTACACTTACCAACAAATTACGCACAGCTTATACACATGATCCTGTGGATAACGGAACACTTGTTCTATTAGGGTGAACATGGTAATATGATTTTACTTTACAGAATTTAGGTGATTATTGATGAGGTTAATGAGTAATGAAGTACTGATTCACTGTTATTTCAAAGCCCTCGATTTGAAGCTGGAGGCAGAATTCATTAATTTGCTGAGAGACGAGATCAAACATCGCCAAATTAATATCGACTACTACACTAATGGCGAAGCGCAGGTTAGCTAGTTCTCATCATAGATAGGAACAACAGGATAATCTAAAAAGGATATTCCAAACTCGGGCTTCGCCGGAAGGAATATCCTTTTCCTTTTTTCAAAATGAAGCTTCTTGTTGATCAACTACATTTTCATATTACTGCTATGACCTGGGGATAACTTGGCAGTAGGATCGATATATACTTTGGCATTGTTGATAGCGGTTGGCGCTTCACCAAAGCCTACAGCAATCAGCTTCAGCTTGCCCGGATAAGTGGTAATGTCGCCTGCGGCGAAAATCCCTGGGATACTGGTTTCCATACGGGAATCGACGATAATGGAGCCATTGTCAATTTCAAAGCCCCATTCAGCAATCGGGCCCAGAGAGGAAATGAAACCAAAGTTGACGATAACCGCATCTACGTCGACATCAGTCGTTACACCGCTTTTGCAATCTGTCAGTACTACTCTGTTTATATAATCCTCGCCGTGAAGCGCAGTAATTTCTTTGGGGGTTAAAATTTCAACCGTGGATTTATTCAAGTTTTCCACACTGTGCTCATGAGCACGGAATTTATCACGGCGATGTGTCAGATAAACTTTCTCGGCAATTGGCTCCAGCATAAGCGCCCAGTCAACTGCAGAGTCGCCGCCACCGCTGATCAGCACCTTTTGGCCTTTGAATTTATGCAAATCACTCACGAAGTAGTGAAGATTTTTCTTCTCGTATTTGGATGCTTCCAGCAGCTCCAGACGTCTTGGCTCGAATGCGCCCACGCCTCCGGTAATGATAACCGCCTTGGAGGTATGCACGCCTTTGTCGGTAACAACTTCGAACAAGCGCTCATCCTTCTTGATTACTTGCAATACTTTTTCTTCCAGACGAACATCCATAGGGAAATGCTTCAGCTGACGCTCAAGGTTATTAACGAGCTCCTGAGCAGTTACCTTTGGGAAGCCGGCCACGTCATAAATATATTTTTCCGGATACAAAGCAGCCAATTGACCACCTAATTGAGGCATACTTTCAATAATTTTTACGCTTGCTTGACGCATACCTCCATAAAAAGCGGCAAACATACCAGCAGGACCGCCGCCTACGATAATAATATCCACAATCTCATTTTGCATGTGCTTATTGTACCTCCCTGAATTAATTAAATATCAGTGATAATAATTATCAATGATAATGACTATCAATTATTAATATTCGAATTATATTATACATGATGACAGAATGGAAGGATATATTACATGATAAATTTGTGAACAATGAGTGAATAAATGAATGCAAGACCTCAGGCTATCATATAGGAAACGTAAGGAGCTGCAGAAAATAGTCAGCAATTAGGAGGAAACGTTTAAATACTCATGTTAGTTTACGTTTTTTACCTGTATATTAACCAAAACAAAACTTGCTATTTGTCACTTTACAGTATACTATGTCTTGAGAACTTGTTTACACAGATGCGATTTCTGACACGTGAACGGTCATATTTTTATTTCAATTGGATCAAACTATTCGTTAGAAAATGACCCGCGATGTACTTTGTGTAAATTTTCACAAATGATTTTGTGAACAATTACAATGAATAATAAAAAGAAAAAGAAACTAACGGATGGAAGGGATTAACCATGAGTCGAATACCTCGAATAGTCATTTTGGGAGCAGGATATGGCGGTATTGTAACGGCTATTCGCTTGCAAAAGGAATTGAACTATAACGAAGCCGATGTAACACTTGTTAACAAACATGACTACCATTATATTACAACCCATCTACACATGCCAGCTGCAGGAACGGATAATCCCGAGAATGCGCGTGTTAATATTCTTAAGCTGATTGATGAATTCAAAATTGATTTTGTGAAATCAACTGTTGTTCAAATTCGCCCCCAAGAGAAGAAGGTTATTCTGGAGGAAGGTACGCTTTCTTACGATTATTTGGTTGTGGGATTGGGCGGAGAGCCTGAAACCTTTGGTATTCCTGGCTTGAAGGAATATGCGCTGAGCATTCGCAGCATTAACAGCGTTCGCTTTATTCGTGAGCATATCGAGTACCAATTTGCCCGGTTTAAACGGGAGCCGAACCGTCTGGATTACTTAACTTTTATCGTTGGCGGAGCCGGATTTACTGGAATCGAATTTATTGGAGAGATTACTGACCGTATTCCGAAGCTGTGCAAAGAATATGACGTCGATCCTTCCCTTGTAAAAGTATATAACGTTGAAGCTGCACCAACAGCGCTGCCTGGCTTTGACCCGGAGCTTGTTGAATATGCGATGAATGTGCTGCAAAACAAAGGAGTAACCTTCAAGATTGCCACAGCGATCAAAGAATGCACACCAGACGGGGTCATTCTGGCAACCGGAGAAGAAATCAAGGCAGCTACAGTCGTTTGGACCGGCGGTATTCGCGGCAACCATATGCTGGATGATGCAGGCTTTGAAACGATGCGCGGAAGAATCAAGGTTGACGAAAACCTGCGTGCTCCAGGTCATGATAATGTGTATGTACTTGGCGATTGCTCGCTTGTATTCAGCCCGGAAGGTCGCCCGTACCCACCAACTGCCCAAATTTCGATCCAGCAGGCGGATATCTGTGCCCACAATCTGGTTGCATCGATTCGCGGCGAGCAGCTTAAGAGCTTTACCTATGAAAGCAAAGGTACGGTAGCTTCACTTGGCCGCGGCGAAGCCATCGGTATTGTGGGTTCGCGTAAAGTAAAAGGCGGTATGGCAGCTATTATGAAAAAGGTTATCGATATGCGGTACCTGTACATTATTGGCGGCATTCCTCTGGTTCTGAAGAAAGGCCGTTTCTAGATATGCGGCACTGCAGCGTACAGGTACGCGGGTTATTGACGAGGGAAGAGCTGGACCGCTATAACGCACTGATTGATGTGGGACATTTTCTGGAATCCCAGACCCGTTACGATCTGGTTTATACGGTGCAAAAAGAAGTCGACATTCTTATTCTACCCGCCATCGAGCGATTAAAGGAAAAGTCGCGTCAGCGTGATCGGGACACGGAAGCTTATTTGGCACAAAAGGCTGAAGCTAATCGCGATGACAGGTTTGATGACGAAGACGACGAATAAATGATGAAAAAAGCCTTGCAGCAGCCGAAATTATCGGTAGTTGCAGGGCTTTTTAATTGTGATTACAGCTTGAGCATAATTTCCATTTTGTCGCGATTAAGCAAATTACCTACATAGAAATCACCGAATTCACCAAAGCGTGCGCTGGTTTCATCAAAACGCATTTCATGAACGATTTTTTTGAACTGCAGGGCATCCTCTGCAAATAAGGTAACGCCCCATTCCCAATCATCAAGGCCGATCGAGCCTGCGATAATTTGCTTGATTTTACCAGCGTAGTTGCGTCCTATCATTCCGTGAGCACGCATAAATCCACGACGCTCGTCTACGGACAGCATATACCAGTTGTCGTTGCCTTCACGGCGTTTGTTCATCGGGTAGAAGCAGATATGGCGTGCTTTAGGCAATGTTGGCTTCAGGCGCGCAACAATATCGGGATCTTCCATCGGGTCTGTACCCGGTTTGGCCATGTAGCTGCCCAGCTCAACGACAGATACGTAAGAAAATGTCGGAATGGTCACTTGTGCAAATAAGGTTTTGTTAAACGCCGTTTCCAGCTCGTTCAGCTCTTCGAGCGTTTCCCGTAGATGCATGAACATAAAGTCTGCCTTTTGTCCAACGATAGAATAGAAGGCTGTACTGCCTTCACGCTGATCCTCAGTAGCCTGATATTGGGCTAATAAGCTGTACAGCTCGTCCTCCGCGCGGCCTCTTTCTTGCTTGCTTAAGCTTTTCCATGCCGTCCAGTCAATTGCACGGAAATCATTTAAAACGTACCAGCCCTCAAGGGTTTGCATCGCTTCGCTCATTAAGAACACTCCTTCTATGTAGGAATAGGGATATTACATATAGGCATATCAACGTACCTTTTACAAATAAAAACGGTGAGGAAACACTATCTCGCCTGTATTATTGTAACGAAATCGACAGCAAAGGGCAAATGATTAGAGGCTTAAGGTACATATATAAAATATGAAGCGTTCATGAAGCGTTCACTTTACCCGGAGCTAAAATTTCTATAGAATATATAGTGATGCATTTGATTGAAGGAGTTGGGGATTGTGCTGCAACTGATGATTGTTACCGTGCTGTTGCTCGTGTTGTTCTTCGGTCTCGGTTTTATATTGAACATGCTGATGAAAACGACATGGTTTCCGATTTATGGCTATATTGTGCTGGTTATCGGATTAATCATTTATTGGGGTTGGGGGACAGGCTCTCTCGCATCCAATATTGCGGAGTATTCATTTGTAGATTATGTGCCGGCTGTCGGCGGTTTATTGGGAGCGGCACTCAGCGGCTGGACCATTAAGGCTTTACGTGATAAGGGTTATCAGATGTTTTAATACCTGAAATAAGCCTGACGTGCAGCGTAAGAGAAAGCAGGTGTGAGCTATAATGAATGGCCAGCAACGTAAGGATGTAGTGCCAGGACGCAAGGTACAGGTGGTTCAAAAGCAAGACCAGAGGAGTGGCAAGCTGACCGCAGGTGTGGTCAAGGATATTCTGACAAATTCACCAAGCCACCCGCATGGGATCAAGGTCCGACTCGTGGATGGAACTGTCGGCAGAGTCAAGGAAATTATTACAGAATGAAATGAAAAGCTCCCTAAGGGTTTGTTGCGACAAAGCTTACGGGAGCTTTTTCAATACAAATGCACTTGCCCCTGATCATGCTGCATATTCTAATAGAAGAAAGCGCAATCACAGCTTTTCTGTTTGTCTTCTAAGCTTAATCAATCGTTGGTTTCCTGACCAAAAACTGACAAGTACAGCAGCGAGTCCTAGTGTTACAATAAAGCTAGCTATCCAAGGGTTGTAAAGGATGGTTGAAGTCGTGCTGATCAATACCCCTCCCGCTCCTGCGCCCGCCGCTAAACCCAAATGAACAATCGATGTATTGATACTGAGCACAAGACCGGACGATTGCGGCGCTTGTTGAATAAAATACGTTTGGATAGCCGGACCGGACATGAACATAGACACCACCATGACGGTAAGCAGCACTAACCCGATTATAAGCGAATTGGAAAAAAGAGGAAGCAGAGCCAATACAGCCACATGAATAACCACACTCATCGTTACCATTCGAGCAGCTCCCCATCGGTCAACACCATACCCTCCCAAACGGGAGCCGAATGCGCCAAACAGACCAAACACAAGCATAATGATGCTGATTCCGGAAAATTCCACATGATAAATGCTCTGAATAAATGGGGTTAAGTAAGTAAACAGAACAGAGTTCCCAGATTCTCTGAAAAAGGTGAAAATCAGACCGCTTACGATGACCATACTGCCCAGCACTTTGAATTGCTGTCTAAATGGGACAGCAGCGTCCCCTTCCATATCGGGGAGCAGCCGGTAAATCATGAATGTAGTTCCTACGCTCAAAAGCGATAATATAAGGAAAATTGCCTGCCAGCTTAGCCAATTTGTAATGGCTATTCCGAACGGAACACCAAGGATCATCGCGCTGCTAAAGCCGAGAATGATCGTGCCGATGGCACTGCCCAGCTTCTCGGGGGGTACAATTTTCGCAGCGGTACCTAATGCCGAAACCAGATAAACACCGGAGCTTACCCCAAGTATGATTCGGGATATCAAGAGCACTGCTATATGCGCACTTGCAAAGGAAATCAGGCAACCGAGGATAAATGCAACGAGTGAGCCTGCCAACACTTTTCTGCGCCCCATTCGGGCAGTGAGTGAAATCAGGATGGGAGTACCAATCGCAAACGAAAGCGAATAAACAGTAATCAATTGCCCGGCAAGGGCGATGGAAACCTTCAAATCATCGGCTATGACCTGCAAAATTCCGGAGACGACCAGCTCGGAGGTTGCAGTGAAGAACACACCAAGAGCTAACAGATAAATAGGGAGTCGATTCATTACATTCAATCCTTTCTGTAACTCGCAGCACCATCTGATCACCTATAACCAGCTTATCATGTTCGTTATTAGGCCTTTGCGAGATCATTTGATTGAATTATAATAAGGTTACAATATAAATGTAAGAAGGCAAACTATTTGGACATTATCCAAATAAATGGACTTACTAATTTTAAGTAAGTAGGTGATATGGTTTGGAAGTAGTCAATGAAGAGAAGCAGGAATTCACCAGCATCTGCTCCGTGCTGCAAATTCTCGGGGCCAAATGGGCTTTTCTGGTGATTGCCGAGCTGTCCAAAGGGCCAAAACGCTTCAAGCAGCTGCATAGGGATTTAGCGATTATCAAGACACAATCCTTAACCGATGTACTGCGGCACCTGGAGAAAAACGGGATTGTTTTACGTGTTGTATTTCCTTCTGTTCCTATTTCAGTCGAGTATTCATTGACAGAAAAAGGGGCTGATTTTCAGACCGCACTGAAGGAGATGGACAAGTGGGCGGTAAAATGGGGAAAGACGGAATGAAAGCTTGCGTAACATCCTATCGAAATCTGTGTTAAAATGTAGTTTACTAGACTTGTAACAATTCATGGATGGGATTTGAGTTAATGCGAATTACGAATATGCATCATTTCTCGGAATATCACCGTTTTTATGTGGCGCGTGATTTTTCATTAAGTGGTTTGGATATGAAAATGCTCTCTACAATCTATCAGCCTATGATCGGAGCGTATGCGGTCAGCTTATATCATACGCTCTTTCTGCAGCTGCCTGTCGATAAGGTAGGCTACTCGGCCACCGAACAGCAGCGGAGGCTGTTCTTGTCTTTGGAGCTGGAGACGGGGGAGCGTGGGCGTAAATATTTTATTGAACAGACTGCCAAGCTGGAGGCTGTGGGCTTACTGAAAACGACGCGGAAGTTTGCCGAGGTTTCGGATGATTATGTGTATGTATACACGCTGTCAGCCCCATTGTCACCAAATGAATTTTTTAAAAACCAGCATTTGACCCTGCTGCTGAGAGACAAGGTTGGCAAATATATGATCTATTCGCTGCGCGATGAGCTTGTGCTGCCGGAATCAGACGAGCTGAAGGGTGCCAATGAGGAAAATTTATCGGTTCCTTTCTATGAGCTGTTTCATTTGAATTCGCAGGTCATTGATCTGGAAATGGAGCAGGCCTTTTTTGAAACGGCAGTGTCCAAACCCTCGGAAATCAAGCCTGAAAGTACAAAAGGCTTCCAGTATTCGGATATCATTATGCATTTTCCGCGTGAATCGGGCAATCGTGTGTTCGTGGAGCAGTTGAAGTACGAGCCGGAGCAGATGGGACAAATTAATTATGTAGCCAAAAAGTACGGCTTATACTTAACAGACATTTGCCGGCTGCTGGATGAGGATGGCGTGTTTGATCCGCAGGGCGAGCTGATGCTTGAACTGCTGCAGCACAAGGCGAACATGGTCTTTCGGCAGGATAAGAAGCGCGGTGAGGAACGGGGACGATATTTGGCCAAGGTCGATCAACAGACGCGTGGAGCTGCCTCATCTAATCAGGCAACCGGTGCTGACATCGCTGCTGACAAGACAGTTGAGATGGAGTTTTATTTGCAGGTACCGGATATTTTTCAGGGCGAATGCAATCAGCACCAGTACAACTATATTTTACGGAATGAGCCTTATATCTTTTTACTGGAGAAAATCTTTTCCAAAGGCACCGTACCGGACGGACTGCTGGATACGCTGGCGAAGGTCGATTTGAATTATGGCTTGAAAGAGGAAGTTATCAATGTCATGATCCATTACTTATATATGAACAAGCGCTCATGGTCCAAGGCGTCGATAGAATTCAGCGTTACGGACATGCTGGCCAAGCAAGTGAACTCTTTCGAGCAGGCTGTGCAATATATACGCGAGCAGTCCAAGTATCAGGAGAGCAAGACGGCACCTCGTACAGGCGGTCGGACTGGTACTGCGGGTGGAGCCGCAGGCGGACGCGGTACGGGAACAGCGCGTGGCGGCGTGAGACAGAAGCCGCTGCTGCCTACGGTAGAGGACAAGCCAAGCACAGCAGCTTCCAATCGCAGTGCAGAAGAGCGTGAGGCGATGCGAAGAAGAGCGCAAATGCTTGATGGTAAAGTCTAGTATTTAGGTGAATAGCGAGCGCAGCGAGACTCATTCACCAGCCTTCTAGAATCAAGCTCAAGTCATATAATAACGGGAAGGAGTGTAAGAACCTATGGAATCGCTCGCGGATGCGTTAAAGTCGCTGCCCAACTCCAAATTTCGTCAGCAGGCCGAGGAAAAGGTGAGACAAATATTGGCTGATCCATTAGTGGTGAAGCTGCGTGCCAAATATCCGACGCTTGATGAATATACAATGAAAATCAACATGAATCGGCTGTATCAATATGTGAGCGAGCATCGGAACTGCTCCAACTGTCCGGGTCTGGATTTGTGTCCGAATGATTTTGAAGGTCATTATACGCTGCTATCGGTCGAGACGGAAGCCGGTAAAGCTCATCTGTATGACACTAAGGTAGCTTGTAAGAAGCAGATCGCCAGACAAAATCAAGAGGCTATCCGCAGCCGGATCCGCAGCTTTTATGTAGATGAGCGGGCACTGTCGCAAGGCTACTCGTCGATGGAAATTTTCGATAAGGACCCTGCTCGTGAGGAAGCTGTGGACAGTCTGATTCGTTACATTATGAAAACCCGTGATGAAGGCTTGCAAAGCTCGGGTCTCTATTTGGCTGGAAGCCTCGGCACCGGAAAAACGTTTCTGATGTGCTATCTGCTTCACGAGCTGGCGAAAAGCGGCTACACGGGTGCTATTGTGTACATGCCCGATTTTGCCGAAGATTTAAAGGCAATGTTCCAGGACCCGCAGAAGCTGAAGGAAACCATCGATGCACTCAAAGATACGGATTTACTCGTATTTGACGATATGGGAGCGGAAAATTTGAACCCGTGGCTGCGCGACCATGTAATGGGTGCCATATTGAATTACCGAATGAACCGCAAGCCAACCTTCTTTACGTCAAATCATGATTTGGACGCATTGGAGCAGCATTTCAGCTTCACCAGCAAGGATGGCGATGAAGAGTTCAAAGGAAGAAGAATTATGGATCGGATTCGGCCTTTTGTGGAGGTCATTATGGTGAACGGCTACAACAAGCGCGGCAAGTGATTCGCAATTCTATGCATAATGAAAGTCCGTCTCTACATGAGAGCGGGCTTTCTCCAGTGATATCGACACAAAAAAAGCCTGTTCCCAAAAGGAACAGACTTTACTGATGTATCATCGGCTTGAACCAAGCTCGATTCCTACTTCATTAGCAGCGTAATAACTGTTGCGGCTACGCCCATGAGCAGCAAAAGGACGAAAAATACACCGAAACCAATCGCCGTGTCCAGAAAATCATTACTCGGCTCTTCGTTAATATGAAGCTCGGGGTGATTTACTTCGTTCATAACAATAATTCCTCCTTGGATTGAGTAAAACCGATGGTTGAAGAATTACATTCAGTATACCCAACTTCACAGATAAATGTAAAGCATGGAGAAGGGAAAATTGTACGTCACATTAATTGATTGTGACAAGATAAAGGCGGATTGCATTGGAAACAGTTAGCCAAGCGGTATTGCGGTTGAAAATAGGGTCTATTGTGGTATACTTTACATGTTGACAACCTATTTTATCGGATAAAGGAGAACTTTTTATGGCTATCGTAAATGTTACAGATCAATCCTTTAAGAATGAAGTTGAAGGATCTGGCACGGTTTTGGTTGATTTTTGGGCTCCATGGTGTGGACCTTGCAAAATGATCGCTCCTGTTTTAGAAGAGCTGGATAAAGAGCTTGGAAGCTTGAAAATCGCTAAGGTTAACGTGGATGACAATCCGGAATCGGCTTCCCGTTTTGGTGTAATGAGCATCCCGACGCTTATCGTTTTCAAAGATGGCCAACCTGTTGATAAAGTGGTAGGCTTTCAATCGAAGGACGCTTTGAAGAACGTTGTATCGAAGCATCAATAATGTGCCAAGTCAGTTTTGCTACGCAAAACTTAAAGCGAATGCTTACGAAGTAAGTTTTGCTACGCAAAACTCATGGAGTAAAAGCTCTTTTTCTGCTATGCTGGAAAAGAGCTTTTTTTGTGCTTAAAGGAGTGGAAATGTGATGTCTACACATGAAGATGAGCAGGAACGTAAGCAGAGGGCAGAGCAAATTCGCAGTAAGCTGGCGCTGCTGCCAGAGAAGCCAGGCTGCTACCTGATGAAAAACAAGGAAGGCACGATCATCTATATCGGCAAAGCGAAGGTGCTGCGCAATCGGGTACGCTCATATTTTACCGGAAGTCATAATGCCAAAACCTATGCGCTTGTTAATGAAATTGCCGACTTTGAATATATCGTCACGGCCAGTAATGTCGAGGCATTAATTCTGGAATGCAACCTGATCAAGAAGCATCATCCTCGCTATAATGTATTATTGAAGGACGACAAGTCCTTTCCCTATATCAAAATCACGCATGAAACTCATCCGCGGCTGGAGGTTACTCGCCGTGTGCTGAAGGATAAAGGGAAATATTTTGGCCCGTATCCGAATGCGTTCGCGGCGCAGCAGACGAAGAAGCTGCTGGATCGGCTGTATCCGCTGCGCAAATGCAAAAAGCTGCCTGACCGGGTTTGTCTGTACTATCATCTGGGCCAATGCATAGCTCCCTGTGAGTACGAGGTTGATCAAGAAACGTATGAGCAGATGGTACAGGAAATTTCGCGTTTTCTAAACGGCGGTCATGATGAGATCAAGAAGGATTTGACGCGCAAGATGCAGGAGGCGTCCGAGGAGCTGAATTTTGAACGGGCCAAGGAGCTGCGCGATCATGTGCTTCATATTGATCAGGTCATGCAAAAGCAAAATATTACGACGACAGATGCGATGGACCGCGACATTTTCGGCTATGCGGTGGATAAAGGCTGGATGTGCGTCCAAATATTATATATGCGTCAGGGCAAGCTGATTGAACGGCATGCTTCGATGTTTCCTTATTATGGCGATGAGTATGATGATTTTGTAACCTTTATTACGCAGTACTATAGTGAGAATCCGGCACTTCCGAAGGAAATATTTTTACCGCTGGAGGCTGTAACGGTGCTGCCGGCAGCTGCGGTGACGGCCAAGACGGAACCGGCTGAGCCTACCAGCCCTCAGTCTGAGCTAAGCCAGGAGTCGGGCTCTGAACAACCGGAGACCGAAGAATCGGAGGCAGGACCCGAGATTGAGGTTGCGAAGAAGGATGTCAAGGAAGCGCTGGAGAGCTGGCTCAAGGTAAAGGTGCATTATCCACGCAGAGGCTCGAAGAAAAATATGGTTGCGATGGCCGGTGATAATGCACGTGTCAGTCTGGACGAGAAGTTCCGGTTAATTGCCCGCGATGAGCAGCGCACCGTAATGGCTGTCGAGAATCTCGGAGATTGGCTTGGGACAGGCGTCATTCGCCGTATTGAGGCATTCGATAACTCAAACATTCAAGGCTCTGACCCCGTTTCTGCTATGGTTGTATTTACGGATGGCAAGCCGGATCGCAAGGAATACCGTAAGTACAAAATCCGCACAGTCATAGGCCCGGATGATTACGGCACGATGCGTGAGGTCATAAGACGCCGTTATGAGCGCGTTTTGAAGGAAGGCTTGCCACTGCCTGATCTGGTCGTTATCGATGGAGGAAAAGGGCAAATCTCGGCGGCTATCGATGTGCTGGAAAATGAACTGGGTCTTTATATTCCGGTTTGTGGACTCGCGAAGGACGACCGTCACAAAACGGCTCAGCTGATCATGGGGGACCCTGCAGAAATCGTTCCGCTGCCGCGTGATAGTCAGGAGTTTTATCTGCTCCAGCGTATTCAAGACGAGGTCCATCGCTTCGCTATTACGTTCCACCGCGAAACGCGTGCTAAATCGATGATCGTTTCCCAACTGGATTCGATTCCGGGAATTGGCGAGAAGCGGCGTAAGGCAATGCTGAAGCATTTTGGCTCGATGAAAAAAATAAAAGAAGCCAGCATTGAAGATTTCCGGCTTCTGGGTATCGGTGAAAAGCTGGCCACACAAATATTACAATCGCTTAATCAGGATCAAGACGAGGCATAGATAGTGCCCGTCTTTTTTTGTTGCCATGCAGCCGATACAGCAGCCAGCCGACAAGACCAGGAAATATCAGATAAAAGCTGCCAACAACGATATGCATCCAATCCCCGAGACCATACAAGGAGAGCCCCATCAAAATACTATCCATCGAGGCGTGGGCAAACAGTACCGTCATAAACCCGTATTTAAGAAAGGCATATCCAAATATGACACCTATAACGGTGACCTCAACAAGACGGGTATAGACCGGATAAATTGGATATTGGGTATGGCTCATCGCCCAGATGATGCTCGGAAGCAGTATGGCGAGAAAACGAACTCGGACGATTTTGAGAAAAAATGCAATACCGAACAAGCGGTATACGGATTCTTCGGAGATCGCCGCTGCCCAGGCCATAAGAGGGAATAGTGCAGGGATGGTCATGTTCAGCACGGAATCGGCAGCATCATTCACGGACCATACGTCAAAGGCATGCTCGGCTATAAAGAACAGCACTTGCTGGACGCCGAGAATAAAGAAACAGAGCAGATAGCCGCGAGTCATCGCCATCCATACCTGGCTCCCAAAGGCGGGGTCCTGCCAAGCCGGCAGTGGATTCCAGCTGAAACGGGACCATATCTGTCTGCCCGCAAGAATGGAGAGATAGACGCTAACAGCCATCATCGCAATTATAATGTTGAGAAACCACAAGTAAAAGAGTGCCTCAAACTGGGATGGACCCGCCGTATGTGAGGTTCGGAAAGCCGGCAGCATATTGAAATTGTTTCCGATATAAATAATTAGAAAAATCAAAGTCAGCAGCAGGCCGCGGCGAAATGTGATTTGGCGCCGATAGCGTATGATAATGAATAGAGCGGTGGCCGCCATAATTAACGACATACCCATACTGATGTTGGTCATCAGAGAGGCGCTGCTATTTTGCTGCTCCTTCCATTCCCCAAACGCACTCGGGATCTTGAAATCTGGCTGGAAGGAAACAACCTGACCCTTCGAGATATTGAGTGTAAGCTGTAGTTTTGCCTGTCCGATCAGATCGGTTTTGCTTTCATATACAAGCACACGCCCGGATGGAGTGGTCGCATTATTCTTTTGGTTCAGGTTGGGGACGGTGTCCAGTAAAGTGAAATTGGTTGGCGAGTAGCCCTGTTCCCTGATGGTTTGCTCGGCAAGCAGCTGAGGATCCACTCCTGGCGCAGATACCGTATCTGCTTTGGTCGATGGCGACACATACGTTTTCCAGCCGAGCACCTTCTGATTGGAGTAATTGATATCGATGTAATAAGTTTTGGAGCTGGCAAGATCATTGATTTCAACCTCGTAGTAGTCCAGAGGCAGCTGGGTATATCGCTCCGTATAAGACTTGAATAAGTGCTCCTTCTGCAGGTATCCGCTTCGTTCGGAATGAGTCTGGTATAACGTGCTTGTCTTATGAACGTCTGATAATGCGAAATGCTGCCTGGCAAAAAGGACCGCGGTGTCAGCGGCTGCCTGCTGGGTAATAGTCGGTACGCCATCTGCCTCTTCATTGGCTGGAGGAGGCCCAGACAAATATGAGGATATGAGAATGACGGTAAAATAAAGGATAATTCCGACAACTGCCAGCAGCTGCAGCGGTCTATCCGACGAACGATTGATCATAGCGGTCTCCTTGGAATGAAGAAATGGTAAGGCTTGATTATTGTATTCCATAAACTTAGCATACATGTCTGATCAAATCCAATGCATTACCAAGCATAACGGGGATAAACGTTGAAAACCCAAGCGAATACTCAGTTTGATGCCTGCCAGCTCTAATTAGAATCGGAATATCCCTGCTTTTCGAGTTATTACGACTTTGTACTTATGGAGGATTAGCCTTATAATTCATATCAATTGAATACAGAAGCCGAATTTCTTTCCGAAAACGGGGGAACCATTTGTAGTAGTAAGGGGTGAATTCGATTCCATTCATGAGCGTGGAATTGATAGGGTACCTGTAAACCCGAATCCGTCAGCTAACCTCGTAGGCTTTATGGCAGGAACCTGTATAGATGACATTGGGTTTCCGGTGTCTTTTTTTTGCTGTTTTTCAAATATTTGTGAGGTGAGAAATGAAATTGACGCTAAAAAAAATCCAATTAACACCTCCGCAAATTTTGGTATTGGGCTTTGCCGCGATTATTTTGATTGGAGCCATGGTGCTTACGCTTCCAGTCTCGTCGGCGACGGGGGAACGATTATCTTTTATTAATGCTTTGTTTACAGCGACATCCGCCACTTGTGTGACGGGGCTTGTTGTTGTGGATACAGGCACGTACTTCTCCATGTTTGGTCAAATCGTCATTGTCACGTTGATCCAGATTGGCGGACTCGGCTTTATGACGATGGCGACCTTATTTGCCTTTGCGTTGAAAAAACGAATTTCTTTGAAGGAACGCCTCATTCTTCAGGAAGCGATGAACCAAGGGAGTATGGAGGGGATTGTGCGCCTGATTCGTAAGGTAATCCGCTACTCGCTTACGATAGAGCTGATAGCTGCGATCATTTTTTCCATCCGCTGGTCAATAGATCTCGGTCCAGCAAAAGGTATTTATTTTGGAATCTGGCATGCGATTTCTTTTTTTAATAATGCAGGGTTCGATTTGTTCGGCTCGGTCAGCGGACCTTTCAGCAGTCTGACCTCGTATGCGGCCGACCCGGTTGTCAACATCGTCTCCATGGGACTTATAGTGTTGGGCGGTATCGGTTTTATCGTCATGTCGGACCTGCTTGAATATAGAAAAGTAAAACGGCTGTCGCTCCATTCCAAGGTGGTATTAAGCACAACAGGTGTGCTGATCCTCACAGGAGCTGTGGTGATGTATGCTTTTGAATTCAGCAACACCAAAACATTAGGATCAATGGACTGGTCAGGGAAAATATGGGCCTCATTCTTTCAATCGGTAACGCCGCGAACAGCAGGGGCCAATACGGTCGATATCGGAGCGATGCGCCAGGCTTCCCAATTTTTTATGATAATTCTGATGTTTATAGGTGCTTCCCCAGGCTCAACAGGCGGCGGGATCAAGACTACGACCTTTATGACGCTGATCGGTGCGATTGTGGCGATGATTCGCGGCAAGGAAGACATCGTATTGTTCCATTATCGGTTGGGTAAGGAGCGGATTCTAAAGGCGATCACGCTAACGATGATTGCGTTATTCCTTGTGATTTTCGTGGCCATGATATTATCCACCACAGAGAGTCATCCGTTTCTAATGATACTCTTTGAAGTTACCTCGGCTTTTGGCACGGTAGGCCTGACGATGGGATTAACGACGGATTTGACAATGGTTGGTAAAATATTGATTTCACTGACGATGTTTGCTGGCCGTTTGGGGCCAATAACCTTGGCGTATGCACTCGGACCCAAAACTGAAAAAGAATTATACAGATACCCTGAGGGGAAAATTACAATCGGATAGGGGAAAAGCAGGATGAAGCGCACGCAGTATGCAGTAATTGGTTTGGGGAGATTCGGGTCAAGTTTGGCCAGAGAGCTAACCAAGTTAGGTCATGAGGTTCTTGGCATTGATCAGGACGAAGAAGCGGTTGATGAAATGAGCGAGGTGTTAACCCATGTTGTCGTCGCTGACTCTACAGATGAGGAGGTGCTTCGCTCACTGGGCATACGTAACTTTGATTGCGTGATCGTGGCGATTGGAAGCGATATTCAATCAAGTATATTAACAGCAATTTTGCTCAAGGATATAGGGGTACCGCTTGTTGTCACCAAAGCATTATCGGAGCTGCACGGTAAGGTATTGAGTAAAATCGGCGTAGACCGGGTGATTTTTCCGGAGCGTGATATGGGAATTCGTGTAGCGCATCAGCTGGTATCACCGAACCTGTTGGATTTTATCGAGCTGTCGAGGGATTATACGATTGCTGAGCTGTCGGTACCAAAGCGAATGTCGGGGCGAACGCTAAAGGATCTGAACTTACGAGTTAAATATGGCTGTAGTGTCGTTGCTATTAATAAGAAGGAAGGCGTCATTATAGCGCCTACGGCTAATGATTTATTGGAAGAACGGGATATTATGGTCATCATAGGCACGAACTCGCAGATCGAATCGTTTGAAAATGAAGTCGTGAAGTGATCGCTTGTAGGGCATGTTGATAGCCTTGTGAATCAGATTCGGAGTGTGTTGAGTTGAACAACGAGGTCAGTGAGCTGGTTTACCATGTATTGTTCTTATTGATATTTATATTGGGCATGGGTATGCTGTCCGGTAAATTAGCCGCCTGGCTGAAGCTTCCGGATGTCGCTTTATTTTTGATTGCCGGGATGGTCGTGGGCCAGGGCCTGCATCTTGTAACGGAGACCAGTAGCTCGTTTACGAATCAGTTTATATTAACCTTGGGTTCAGTCTTGATATTATTTGATGGCGGTCGCAATATCCGGTTGTCCGGTCTTCGAAAAGTGTGGCTGACCTTGACATTGCTAAGCGTACCCGGTGTGCTGATTACCTGCGGGGTTGTCGCTGTGACCGCACATTGGCTGCTGGACATGCCTGTATTGTACGCAGTTCTGCTTGGGGCTATCATTTCATCTACTGACCCGGCAACGCTGATCCCCGTGTTCAAGCAGGTGCGGATTCGTACCAAGGTGAGAGAAACGGTTGAGAGTGAATCGGCATTCAATGATGCGACCGGGTCGATTCTGACGTTTTCCGTACTGGCTGTCATCATCGGAGGACAGGCGATCTCTGTATCGGCAAGTGTTATGCAGTTTCTGGTTACCGCGCTTGGCGGTATTCTGGTAGGGGCTGCAATAGGTTTCATCTTGGTTTATATTACGGCGCATAGCAAGCTCGGGTGGATGCGGGATTACGCCACTATCGCGATGGTGGTTACAGCTATTGCTGCTTATTTGCTGGGTGAAACGATTCATGTCAGCGGGTTTATGGCTACCTTTACAGCAGGGCTCATTTGGGGAAATGTGCATATTTTCAAGCTGGATTTACAGGACAAGCATCAAGAGATGGGACATTTTAGTGAAAATATAACCGTTATCATGCGGATGCTGATATTTATTATGCTTGGCAGTCAGGTGAATTTTGGCGTAATCTGGGCTAATCTGTGGCCGAGCCTCGGGGTCATCGCTGTTTTCATATTTATTGCACGTCCGTTAACTGTACTGGCTTCGGCGCTGCCGGACCGTAAGGCACGCTGGACCTGGAGAGAGCTCGTATTCATGTTCTGGGTTCGTGAGACCGGAGTCATTCCTGCGGCCTTATCCGGTATGGTGGTTGGTCTTGGCGTGAAGTATGCGGATGTGATAGCTTCGGTAACATTTCTTGCTGTGCTCTTCACGATTTTGTTGCAGGCAGGTACGACGGCCTACGTGGCCCGAAAGCTGGGAGTCATTGAAACTGATACGGCTACAGATTCGGAGGAGCTCAATCACTCCGGTTAAAGTGACTTTTGGCTTTTTCAATAAACCGTTGTGCCGATGGATGATGAACGGCTTCCTCTGTGAACAGCAGTGAGGTCGTTCTTGTTGTTTGATCCAGAGCAGGGATGAAGCGGACGACCAGCTCGTTTTCCTCCAGAAAATGACGGCGAAGGTAAGATTCGGGCAGCAGGGTCGCGGTTTTACAGGTGGATACGAGACGAATGATCGCCTCGAAGGAATCGATCTCCATTTTGACATCAGGATGCAGCGAATAACGCTGGAACAGCTCGTCCATCAGAATCCGATACCAGGTGCCGCGTGAAAATAATATCATCGGCAGCTCGTGCAGGTCTTCGATATGGATGGTCGCCTTATCCACAAAAGGATGATTATCCGGCAGCACAATACATAGACGGTCATCGAAAAGCGGAATACACTGCAGCCCGGGGTGCTCAATCTTGGAGGCCACCAGGCCGATGTCCACCTTGCGCTCCTTGACCATCGGGACGATCTCATGGGTTTTTCCGGTAATGGCTTTAATATCGGTATGCGGGTAGTCCTTGGCATAAATCGTAATCAGATCAGGCAAGGTGGACTGCAGTGTGGTGAGGCTGGCCCCGATAATAATACTGGAGGGCTTATCAGTCGTTTTGAATACCTCCAGAGAACGCTGCAGCTTGCGCCCCATAGCGCGCTGCTCCAACGCATACTCATAGCAGATTTGTCCGGCACGGGTAATTTCCAGCCGTTTGCCTTTGCGGTGAAACAGCTGGATTCCGAGCTCCTCCTCCAGACGCATAATTTTTCTCGATAAGGCCGGCTGTGAAATATTTAACGTTTGGGAAGCCTTATTCAAGCTCTCCATTTCGACGACAATGGCGAAGATATCGATATTCTCAAACATCCAATAACCTGCTTTCTGTTATGCTTATAACACATAAGTGATTATAAAAAATCGGCACTTCCATTATAAGCACTAAAGGAGTACGATGTATAGGTCACGTAATCTTCACAAAATTTGTCTATAACTGCATAAAACGTTGTCGAATCATGGAAAATAGGCGTAGCGAACTTGTTGACGCTTGTTTCTTGCGGGGGTACAATGAAATATGGTTTTGACAATGGTGTGAACACGGCTATTTACTACTTAAGGGGGGAACGCATTCTAATGTTTCGAAATTCGTATTTAAATCGTAAGCTGCATTCATTACTTGGTGTTATCCCGGTCGGATTCTTTCTGATCGAACACCTAATAACCAACTACTCCGCTTCAAAAGGCGGACATGTGGCATTCCTGGAGCATGTGGATTTTCTGCACAATCTGCCTCTCACATTAGCACTCGAAATTGTAGGAATCTGGATTCCGCTGCTGTACCATGCCATTTACGGCTTATATGTAGCTTATACGGCACGGAATAACGTATCTAACTATGGATATTTCCGCAATCAAATGTTTTTTATGCAGCGCGTGACAGGGGTTATTACGTTCTTGTTCGTTGCATGGCACTTCTTTCAAACACGCTTTCAAATTACATTGGGCTTGCCGCAGGAGCAAATCGGCGTGCAAATGCATCATATTGCAACCAATCCGATCAATTTTGTATTGTACTGTATCGGGATTGTGGCTGCGGTGTTCCATTTTAGTAACGGTATGTGGTCATTCCTGGTTAGCTGGGGAGTCACTGTCGGACCGCGGGCGCAAAAAATTTCTACATTTGTATGGATGGGCGTATTCGTATTGATGACAATTATGTTCATCATGTCTTTGACCGCATTTTTAAGTCCTGAGTTCCAAAATCTGCCGATGCCGGTTAAAGGTTAAGGAGGGAATACACAGCAATGGCTAATTCAAAAGTAATCGTAGTTGGCGGAGGTTTGGCCGGCTTAATGGCCACCATTAAAGCCGCTGAGGCAGGCGTTCACGTTAGCCTGTTTTCATTAGTTCCTGTTAAACGTTCACATTCCGTCTGTGCGCAAGGTGGAATCAATGGCGCCGTTAATACAAAAGGCGAAGGCGATTCCACCTGGGAGCATTTTGACGATACCGTATACGGAGGAGACTTCCTCGCCAATCAACCGCCTGTTAAGGCAATGTGTGATGCTGCACCTGGTATTATCCACTTAATGGATCGTATGGGCGTTATGTTCAATCGTACACCAGAGGGTTTATTGGATTTCCGCCGCTTTGGAGGCACCCAATACCACCGTACGGCATTTGCCGGAGCAACTACCGGACAACAATTGCTCTATGCATTGGATGAGCAGGTTCGTCGCTGGGAAACCGCAGGTCTTGTAACGAAATATGAGCATTATGAATTTCTTGGAGCTATCATCGATGACGATGGCGTATGCCGCGGTATTACTGCTCAGGATCTGCGCAGTATGGAAGTGTTGTCCTTCCCTGCAGATGCGGTTATTTTGGCATCAGGTGGTCCTGGTATCATTTTCGGTAAATCAACGAATTCGGTTATTAATACAGGTACAGCGGCTAGTGCGGTGTATCAGCAAGGTGTTTATTACGCAAACGGCGAGTTTATCCAGATTCACCCTACGGCGATTCCGGGAGATGACAAGCTGCGCCTGATGTCAGAATCTGCACGTGGTGAAGGTGGTCGGATTTGGACCTACAAGGACGGCAAGCCTTGGTACTTCCTGGAAGAAAAATATCCAGCCTATGGTAACCTGGTTCCCCGTGATATTGCAACCCGCGAAATCTTCGCAGTGTGCGTAGACGACAAGCTCGGCATCAACGGCGAAAACATGGTATACCTTGACCTTTCCCATAAGGATCCAAAAGAACTGGATGTTAAGCTTGGCGGAATTATTGAAATTTATGAAAAATTCATGGGCGATGATCCGCGTAAAATCCCGATGAAAATATTCCCTGCGGTTCATTACTCCATGGGCGGCATGTGGGTCGATTTCAATCAAATGACCAACGTTCCCGGCTTATTCGCCTGTGGCGAGTGCGAGTATCAGTATCATGGTGCCAATCGCCTCGGTGCCAACTCGCTGTTGTCCGCTATTTATGGCGGGATGATTACAGGTCCAAAGGCTATCGAATATATTAAAGGCTTGAGCAAGCACACAGAAGATGTTGCAACGACTGTGTTTGATCGGGACCTGAAAAAGCAGAAGGATAAGTATGAGAGCCTGTTGAAAATGGAAGGCAAGGAAAATGCTTACGTGCTTCACAAGGAACTGGGCGAATGGATGACCAACAACATGACGGTTGTTCGTTACAACAAGAAGCTGCAGGAAACCTTGGACAAGATCAACGAATTGAAGCAGCGCTACCAAAATATCAGCATGACGGATACAGCGCGCTGGAACAATCAGGGTGTAGCTTTTACCCGCCAATTGTGGAATATGATGGAATTATCACATGCGATGACTTTGGGAGCTTTAATGCGTGACGAGAGCCGCGGCGCTCACTATAAACCGGAATTCACCGAGCGTGATGACGAACGTTTCCTGAAAACAACGAAAGCCAAATGGACTCCAAACGGCCCAACCATTGAATATGAAGATGTTGACGTATCCTTGATCGAGCCACGTAAACGCGACTATTCGACGGATAAGAAGAAGGGAGGACACTAATCATGGCTGAGACGAATACAGCTAACAAAAAAGTGAAATTCATTGTAACCCGTCAGGATTCTCCGGAAAGCAGCTCTTATACTGAGGAGTTCGAAATTCCATATCGTCCTAATATGAACGTCATCAGTGCCCTGATGGAAGTGCAGCGTAATCCTACCAATGCCAAGGGTGACAAAACAACACCGGTATGCTGGGAATCGAACTGTCTGGAGGAAGTATGTGGAGCTTGCTCAATGGTCATCAACGGTAAGCCGCGCCAAGCATGCACAGCATTGGTGGATAAGCTGGAACAGCCGGTACGTATCGCACCGATGAGTACGTTCCCGGTTGTTCGTGACCTGGTTATCAACCGCGAGCGGATGTTCAATGCACTCAAAAAAGTAAAAGCATGGATTCCGATTGATGGTACGTATGACCTCGGACCAGGACCGCGGATGGCTGAATCCAAACGTCAATGGGCTTATGAGCTGTCCAAATGCATGACCTGTGGGGTATGCCTGGAATCTTGCCCGAACGTGAATGATAAAACGTCCTTTATCGGACCTGCTGCCATTTCCCAGGTTCGTTTGTTTAATGCTCATCCGACAGGTGAGATGAATGCGGAAGAGCGTCTGGACACCTTGATGGAGGATGGCGGCATTGAGGGCTGCGGTAATTCGCAAAACTGCGTGCGTTCATGCCCGAAGGGAATCCCGCTCACCACTTCTATTGCGGCTATGAACAAAGATACAACCAAACATTTGTTTGCCAAGTGGTTGGGACTATAAAGGTAGTATTCACAGACCGACTCCTTCATCCGTGATGAAGGGGTCTTTTTTACATTATCCTCGCGTTATTTTAAATATTGACGAATAGACGTTTTATGATTACAATTTATTTAAACGTTTAAATTTTAGGTTCTAGGGGTGGTTCATTGAGCAAAAATCGTCAGATCACGATTGTCGATATTGCGGATGCGGCAGGTGTATCCATTGCAACCGTATCCAATGTGCTTAACCGTCGCAAGGTTCCGATGTCGGAGGGGACTATTCGCAAGGTTGAAAAGATCGCTGAGGAGCTTGGGTATCGACGAAATGTGATGGCGGCTAACCTGAGCCGCAGGAAATCCTTCGAGCTCGGGCTGATGATACCGAACTATGATGCTTATTATGGCCGTTTTGCTGAAGAAATGGAGCGGACCGCGCATCGCTTCGGTTATCATATGTCCGTTTTCTCTGCCGGGGGCTTTGATCCGGATATGGAGAAACGCCATTTGGAGGTTTTATTACAGCGCAGAGTGGATGGGCTGTTTTGCCACGGGCTTGCAATGACTCCTGATACGACCCGTCAAATTGTCGGCGACGGAACACCGCTCGTGCTGTTTAATGCCTGGAATTGGCCGCAGGACATCGCCATTCACGCTGTGAATCTTAACTTCGCGGATGGATGTGTACAGGCTGTCCATCATTTGGTCGAACAAGGCTGCGAAGCATTGGTCTATCTCAGCTCCGTACGCTCCAAGGCTACGAATGAGCAGCGTTTAAAGGGCTTTCTGCAGGGATTAACTGAGCTGAATACACAATCTGTCGCTTCTGGAATTGTGGACCTGAAAGATAGACCGATGTCGGAGCTTGTGAAACAGACGCAGGAAATCAGTGGGGGAAAGGGACCTATCGGTATTTTGGCATTTGACGATCTCGCAGCTCTTCGTTTTATGTCAGCGGTGCAGGAGCAAGGCTATCGGGTTCCTGAGCAGTACAAAATTTTTGGAATCAATAATGATCCTGTTTCCAGCGCCTGTTATCCGCCTATCTCAACACTCGATATTCCATACAGCCAGCAGGCGCAATACGCCATAACACTGATGCTTCGGCAATTGGGTGAGGAGCCGGATACGGATGAAGGGGTTCCCGCACTTCCCGATTCCATTGAGCATGAGCTGCGTATTCCTATGGCCATGCTGCCACGACTGTCGACTTCAAGCAAAAGTTGAATCAACTATAGTACCTGTTTAATAAAATAAATCAAACTGGGAGTGTGATAGTGGATGTGGAAGAAAGCGATTGAAGATGTTTTGGTTAAAACGAGAGCAAATATTAACCGGTTTGGCGATTTATTCCCGCATGTCAGCAGCAATGGGAAATATGACCTGAACCCGAATGATGAGTGGACGGACGGGTTTTGGTCCGGTATTTTGTGGTTGTGCTATGAGTACTCGGGTGATCCCGTATTTAAAGAAGCTGCCCTTCGAACGGTAGACAGCTTCCGCGGTCGTCTGGAATCAAACACCAAGCTCGATCATCATGATATTGGCTTTCTCTATTCCCTGTCTTCCAAAGCGCAATGGATTATTGAACGCGATGAAGCCGCGAAGCAATTAACGATTCAGGCGGCGGATGTTCTGCTGGCGCGTTGGAGACCAAAGGGACAATACTTACAAGCCTGGGGACCTGAAGGCGATCCGCAAAATGGCGGTCGGATCATTATCGATTGCTTGATGAATTTACCGCTTCTGTATTGGGCCTATGAGCAAACGGGCGACGAGAAATACAAGGAGATTGCTGTCCTGCATGCTGATAAATCGCGCCGTTTTCTGGTTCGTGGCGATGATTCCTCGTATCACACGTTTTATTTTGACCCGGAGAATGGGGAATCCCTGCGAGGCGGCACGCATCAGGGCTATAAGGACGGCTCTACCTGGACTCGCGGACAAGCCTGGGGTATTTATGGCTTTGCCTTATCCTACCGTTATACAAAGGATCCGTTGTATCTGGAAACGTCCAAACGATTGGCAAAGTACTTTCTGGCACGTTTACCGGAGGATGATGTTGTGTACTGGGACTTCGACGCTCCCATCAATGCTGATACGAAACGTGACAGCTCCGCTTCGGCGATTACCTCAGCAGGCCTTCTTGAATTGCTGACGCATTTGGAAGCGGACGATCCAGATCGTGCTTTATTTGAGGATGGGCTGCAGCGCTCGATGAAGGGTCTGGTCAACAGCTATGCAACAATTGGACAACCGGATGCAGAGGGCTTGCTGGATCGTGGCTCCTACAGCGTTCGCAGTGGTCATGCACCGGATGATCATGTGATTTGGGGAGATTATTATTACCTGGAAGCATTGGTTCGACTGGAAAAAGGTATTCAGGGCTACTGGTACGATAGATAAGTCAATTCAAGATTATTGAAGGGTAAAAAAGGACCTTCAGCTCTACTTATTTAAGTGGGGGTGAGGTTCCTTTTTTCATTGTGATGGGCTAATTCCACCTCTGCTCGTTCCTCTTCACGATGCAGTAAAAACTGCTTGCCATACTCTCCGTGAGGATGTATATTGGCATTTTCCATTTGAATCGTGGAATGCGTGATCCCGTAATGCTCCTTCAAGGTTTCGTTAATAGCTAGTATGATGCAAAATGGCTGAATGTTATCGTTGATGAATACATGAGCGGTCAATGAGTAATGATCAGATGAAATCGCCCATAAATGCATTTCGTGAACGTCCTCAACACCTTCCACCTGTCCGATCGCAGCACGGATTTCATCCAGATTAAATTGCGTTGGTACGGATTCCATCAGGATTAAATAAGAAGCTTTAATGATCTTCAAGCCGCCCATGAAAATAATCGCGCCGATACAAATACTGATTAACGGATCAAACCACTGCAATTGAGTAAAATAAATAAGTATGGCGGATACAATAACACCAACCGAGCTTAGCAAATCGCCGATAAAATGCCACAATGCGCTCTGGATGTTCAAGTTATTTTCTTCCTTCATACTGCGGCTCAGGATGACCGTTAGTACGATATTGACAACCAGACCGATGGAAGATATGACAAGCATCAGCTTAAAGTCAATCGGTTGGGGATGGATAAAGCGCGTGATACCCTCAACAAATATCCCGACGGAGATAATGGCCAAGGCGAGCCCATTCAGGAAAGAAGCCACAATCTCAAACCGCAAATAGCCAAAAGTAAATCTGGCATTCGGTGGATGTGTGGCCAAATAGATCGCAATCATACTGAGTCCAAGCGCCAATACATCAGAGATCATATGGGCGGAGTCAGATAACAGGGCCAGGGAATTGGACAGAAGACCTCCAATGATTTCGACGATAGTGAAGAAAAGAGTTAATATAAGGGTAAGCCACAATGTTTTTTTGGATTTGGATTGTTCCTTTACATGACCCAGATGATGATAATCATACATGAAGCACGCCTCCTTAACGAATAAGTAACCTATGGATGGATTATACGTCAAGGTCGGAATTTTGGCAAATACTTTAATTGATACTGTTTATCAGCGTTTTGATAGTAATTATCATTGATTTGAGAAGTTTTATCATTGATTTACTCCATTTTACTATCAAATACTTCAAATTTGCTAATAGAATATGGCAAAACATTTGAATTACCTATCGTTACTTAACCTGATTAATAAGCGCTTTCAAAATTGTTACACAACTGAAATATATCTGTTATGGTTTTAACATCTTCGTCGTGTATTATAATAAACAAGACCCCCTTTTTAATATAAACACTTGAAGAGTCGCCCCGTTGGCGGCTCTCTTTTTTTTGTCTGGAAGTGGAAAAAAATAGGTGCCGATGGCTCATTTTTATATTGTAACTATTCCCGATTTAAGGTATTGTTCATATTAGAGAAACACACATAAGCAGCTAAGCTTCATTATTTTTTTGTTATTGTGGGACGTAAAATGTCTATACGGGACGATTTACGTCCCTCGGTCAAAATGCTAAGCTTCGAAATACGTGCTAAGAACTTAAGCCAATTAGGGGGAGTCTAACATGTTGAAGGAAAAAAATTATGCATGGATGCTGATTGCTTTACTGTGGTTGTTCAGTTTTTTTGGATCTATCGGTCGGTTTGTCCAGTCTTATTACCAGAATGATATCTCTGAATATTTAAGTGTAGGAAGAGCTTTTCTTGGCTTAACGTGGTCTGTAAACCTGTTGATTTCGGCACTATGCGCACCTATCGGCGGTTGGCTGGTAGATAAATACGGATACAAAAAGATCATGCTGCTCACAGGACTTATAGGCAACATCGCCATACTAACCGTGTTATATGCAAATACTCCAGCAGGCTATTTTATCGGCTTCGGCATCCTGTCTGGCTTGGGAGGAATGAATGCATCTTCGATTTATGTTCTGGTAGCGGACTGGTTTACAAATCATAGAGCCAAGGCTTTAATGATTGCAAGCAGTGCAAGCTCTCTGGGACTTGCCGTATTGACCCCTATTTTTGTTTACTATGAGGCATGGTTAAGCTGGACGAAATTGTACTGGATCTTATTTGTTATCGGTTGGGGATCGATCCTGTTTATCCTCTTTTTTGTCCGTACGAATCGTGTTGAGCAGGGTGCCGAGGCCGAGCAGCTTCAGGATAAGCAAGCTCCCAAAGAGCTCAAGCTGTTGGAAAATGCAAAAAGATGGATTCCTAATTTCATTCAGTACTGCAAAAATCCTACCTTGGTCGTCGTCATGATTGCTTTGTTTACGTGCGGCTTTAATATGGGAACGGTTGAGAGGCATTTTATTGCCATTCAGCAGGTTGCCCATGTACATGAGACCGTATTTGCATCTTCACTGAGCTTGCTGGGCTTGCTGGAAATCGCGGGAGGATTATTTTTCTCATTCCTGATTGATCGTATCAACAGATTGTTAGCCTTATCGATTTTATATTTCACTCGAATTATTGCATTTGGATTTTTAATGATGCACTTTGAATGGTCACCGATCCTGTTTGCTCTGCTGTTTGGCGCAAGCTATTTAGGAGCTATTCCTGGTGGTATTCTTGTAGCTACAGAAGCTATGAAGGCTTCCCATAAATCGATAGGGCTGCAGACGGGCGTGCTGATCCTTGTTCATCATCTGGGTGGTGTTTTCTCCGGGTATTTGGGTGGCGTTAACTACGATTTGTTTAATAATTATGATTTGCTTATAGCTGTTGATATCGGTTTAACTGCTTATTCGGCTGCAGCCTACTATACCATATATAAAGCGAATAGAATGAAGCAAAGCCATGGAGTGTCGCGGGAATTGTCGTGAGAGTTGAAATGTTGAAGGACTCGTGAAAATCCAACTATGGTTTGTATGAAATGTCAATGCTATTATTAGTATAAGGTAAAATTTGTCTAGAGGCATTTCGCAGGTGTGACTACATGTTGTCCATTCGATTTCAATCCCACTTTATTCTAAGGAGAGCCGACCGCATGCGCTTGTTACAGGGAAGTATTTCTGCAAGATTCAAGGTTATTTACGGACTGTTTTTTTTACTGATCATTTCATCGACCGTCTGGCTATCCTATTTGAGCTCCAAGGGCAGTCTGGAGGAGCAGCTGCGCAACACGAATATTGCACTGCTGAACCTGACCCAGCAAAAGATTGAAATGATGCTGAGGGAAATTGATACGAACACGATTAATTTTATTCAGGAGCCGGAGGTTGTTTTTTTTCTGAACGGCCGTTACTTGAATGATGAGCTGCGCTTTAATCATTTTCGGGTGCTGAATGACCGGTTCAAGACGCTGATGTTCGCTAACAGCAATATTTCCTCGTTCTATTTGTATTCGATGGAAAGCAAAAGCCTGCTGACCGGAACTATGTTTTCGGATGAAGCGGATTTTTATGACATGAAGTGGAAGGATGCTTTTATGTCGATGAAAGGGTACCAGCAGTGGCTGGATACGAGAAAAATCGCGGAGATTAACACCGGACTGCTGCTTGAAAAAAATGTGATTACCTTGGTTCGTTCATTTCCTTTGATCGGTATGCCGCAATTTCGTAAAGGGGCGATTATCGTCAATATCGAGGAGAGCACGATCTCCAATCTGATACAGGATGTCGATAAGCAGCGGGTCGGGCAAACCATGGTCATGAATGAGCAGGGAATTATTATTTCCTCACAAAACAAGGAGCAATTGTTCCAGCATGTGAGCAGCATCAAGTCGGCTCCTTCACTGAGTGAATTATCGGGCAGCGGCTATGTGACTCATAGTACGGACAACGGGAGCTACACGACCTTTTATTTGACGTCTGCCTACAACGGCTGGAAATATGTAAGTATCATACCGAACCCAGAGATGAACCGTCCGCTGGAAATCATTCGCAATTTGCTGTTGGCTGTCGCGGTAGGCATGTTTGTACTGGCGATCGTGATTGTATTTGCTGTTAGCAATTATACATTCCGTCCCCTGGAGCGCTTTTTCCGTTCGTTTACGGAGAAGAAGCTGGGTCAAGCCGGAGATTTGACGTATATGGAGAAATTTTTCAAGCAGGTTATTTCTGACAACGAATCCTTGCAAAAGCAGATGCACGAGAGCCTGCCAGCCCTGAAATGGCGCTTGATTATGAGCCTGCTGATGGGAGACAAGACGAACTACAACCGGATGAAGCCGTATTTTGATACGCTTGGTATTGAGCTGAGCCCTGTCCATTTTGTCGTAATGGCTATTGAGCTGGACCGCATCCAGGATATTGCTTCGTCACGTGATGTGTATTTGTTCACCTATGCCATTAGCAATGTGGCTGAGGAATTGGTAGACGGCGTGTGTAAGGGTGTATCGGTGGAATTAACGGACGGCAGGGTTGCTGTCATTATGAGCTTCGAGGAGGACGATGCCCAGGGCAACCAGATTCAGGCACTGCAAGTAGCCGATCTGGTGAAGGATTATGTTGAAGGTCATTTCAAGCAGACCGTTACGATTGGTATCGGTCGTCCTCATCTGTATCTGGATGGTATCCATGCTTCCTATCAGGAAGCGTTGAGCGCGCTAAAATATAAGCTCGTTATGGGTGATAACACGGTTATATCGATCGATGATATTGCAGGCAACAATCTCAACGACAAATATTATCGGATTTCCGGTATGAGCGATGCCGTCGTTAACTTTATTCAGGAAACGGATAAGGTGAAGACAGGCTTACAGGTGGAGAAAATATTTGACGAAATTATCGCCAGCAATGTACCGCCAGAAATGATCAGGCAGATGTGCATCCAATTGATTATGAAATCGATCAAGGTGATCTCGGATAAAGGCATGGAGGTCAAGGAATTTCTCGATCCGAAGGAAAATATTTATAACCGGATTGAGTCCTGCGTAAGCGTTGACGATATCAAAAGCTATATCGCTGCGTTCCTGCAGCAGTTGATTGTCCACACCGAGGAGAAGCGCTCAAGCAGAGGCACCAATGATACCATCAAGCAGGTGCAGGAGTATTTGGAGCAGCATTATATGGACAGCGATTTGTCGCTTAATTTGCTAGCTTCCCAATTCGGGCTGAGTGTTCCTTATTTAAGCAAGCTGTTCAAGGAAACGACAGAAACGAATTTTATGGACAGCTTGATTCAAATCCGGATGGAAAAATCGAAGGAGCTGCTGATGGATCCGAAGCGGAAAATCAATACGATAGCAGAGAGTGTCGGCTACAACAGCACCCACAGCTATATACGAATTTTCAAGAAATATACGGGGCAAACACCAGGAGAATTCAGGGAAAACCATAAAAAAGGTGCAGAGGATAAAAAGTGAACATTTTCAAATGGAGCATCAACCGTTACGATGAGGGTGTAATCCTGGAGAACAGAAAGGAGGTGCAGCTTTGAAAACACAAATCGGCGGGGCGTCCGCAGAAGCGGGTCTACATCAATCGGCGCAGCCGACTCGAATGAAGCTGGCATGGAAATATCTCAAGCGGGATAAATATTTGTACCTGCTGCTGCTTCCGATATTGGCTTACTATTTTACTTTTAAGTACGCGCCGATGTTCGGAGAGATCATTGCCTTCAAAAACTATCGGTTCGCCGATGGCATCTGGGGCAGCCAATGGGTAGGGCTCAAGCATTTTGAACGGCTGTTTACGAGTCCGGATTTCTTTAATGTATTGAAAAATACGCTGCTGCTGAATGTGTACAGCATTGTGTTTGCTTTTCCTGTGCCTATTGTATTGGCCATTATCTTGAATGAGGTCCGTGTAGAATGGTATAAGCGGACGATCCAGAACCTGCTGTACATCCCGCATTTTATTTCATGGGTTGTGCTGGGAGGTATCGTAATTGCGCTGTTGTCCCCTTCTACAGGTGTCGTCAACATTGCGCTGGTCAAGCTGCTCGGGATTGAGCCGATTTACTTTATGGCGAGCAACTTTTGGTGGCCGATCATGTTCATTTTGTCAGGAATTTGGCAAAATGCCGGGTGGGGAACGATCCTGTATTTGGCGGCTATGGCGGGTATCGATCCTCAGCTGTATGAAGCGGCCAAAATTGATGGAGCAAACAAGCTGAGGCGAATTTGGCACGTAACGCTGCCTGGAATCCGCAGTACGATTGCCATTCTGCTGATTTTGCGCGTGGGACAGATGATGGATGTCGGCTTCGAGCACATTTATATTTTGCAAAATAAAGCCGTATATGAGGTATCCAATGTCATCAGCACCTATGTGTACCACGCTGGACTTGAAGGCATGCAGTACAGCTATACGACAGCTCTCGGACTGTTTCAATCGATTATCGGTTTGATCTTGATTGTAAGCGTGAACAAATTTATTAAAGCCATGGGTGAAAACGGGCTGTGGTAAAGGGGGAAATAAGGTGATAGGCAGACAGTCAATGAAGGTAAGAATCCTCTACGGCACGTTGTATACGCTAATGGCCCTGCTGGCTATGATGACTTTGTTTCCATTCATCCACGTGCTGGCTACCTCGATGAGCGGTTCGCGCGCTGTGATGTCCGGTGAAGTGTTTTTATGGCCTAAGGAAATCAATTTTTCCTCTTTTTCGAATTTGATTGATGATGGCCAGCTGTTCAAGGCGATGCAAAATACGGTAGTAATCACAGTGCTCGGAACGTTATTTAATATTATCGCAACGATTATTGCCGCTTATCCGCTCAGCAGGAAACGGTTGAAGGGGCGGAATTTGATTCTGATGCTGATTACCTTCACGATGCTGTTTGGTGGCGGGCTGATTCCGAACTATATTTTGATCAAGACATTGGGGATTATGAATACGTATTGGGCATTATGGCTTCCAGGGCTGTTGAGTACGTACAATTTCTTCGTCATGAAAACGTTTTTTGAAAATTTGCCTGCGGAATTGGAAGAGTCGGCAGCGATCGATGGTGCTAATGACCTGTTCATTATTTGGAAAATCATTCTTCCGCTATCGATGCCTATCATTGCAGCACTCACGTTATTTTATGCGGTGAGCTGGTGGAATTCGTATATGAACGTGCTGATGTTTATTACGAGCTCGGGCAAGCTGTCCCTCATGGTCAAGCTGCTGCAAATGATTGATACAACAAGCCAGAATCTGCTCAATGCGAACGCCACAAGCGGTGGTGAGGGAGCGACGATGCAAAATCTCGTTACACCTGAGGGCATACGTGCGGCAGCCATCGTTATATCTGTCACTCCGATTTTGTGTATTTATCCGTTTTTACAAAAGTATTTTGTCAAAGGGGTATTGATCGGATCGATTAAAGGCTGATCCAGATCGCAGCAGGGTAGTCATGCAAGGCTCAAACATACAACAAACGGAGGCGAAATCATGATGTTACACAAGAAACACATGGCTCTTATGCTGGCAGGCGCTTTGGCTATCGTGCCGATCGCTGCATGCAGTACGGATGGAGGAGACAACAAGAAGACGGATACGGCAGCAAATGGGGCCGATAAAAAGAAAAAGCAGGAGGTCAGCATTACGATCCTGGATCGTGGACAGGTGGCCAGCGACGAAGGAACCTATGAAAGCAACCGTGTCACCAAGTATATCAATGAAAAATCAGGTATCAATGTCAAATGGGTGCCTGTCGTACGAACGCAATCCACGCAAAAGATGAATACGTTAATCGCTGCAGGCGAGGCGCCGGACCTGATGTGGGAATTTGGCCGTGACTATATGTCGACGCTGAAGGATCAGGGAGCGATTCAGCCAATCGACGATTATATTGAAAAGTACAGTACCTCCTACAAAAATTATTTGAAAGCGCACCCGGAATTGAAGCCGTATACGATGTTTGATGGTAAAACCTATATTGCTACCAGTGCGCGCGGTGTCGATGCGATAGCGAACCATGCGATGTGGATTCGTCAGGACTGGCTTGACAAGCTCGGTTTGAAAACCCCGACAACGATGGATGAGCTGATGACGGTGATGCGGGCGTTTAAGGATAAGGATCCCGATGGCAACGGGAAAAATGATACGCTAGGCGCTGCTTTTAATTTTAATTACACCGGTATTATTCAAGCGATGTTTGCTGCGCACAGCGGACTGTGGTACCTGGAAAATGACAAGATGGTTAAAGGAAACTTTACTGACCGGTATACAGATGTATTGTCATTGCTGAAAACGATGTTTGATGAAGGCTTGGTCGATAAGGAATATATTACCGATAAGAACTACCAAAAGGAAAGGCAGCTGTTAGTGACAGGGAAAGCCGGTGTGTACTTTGCGAGCTGGAATATTAGCGCAGAATATCGTGAGCTCAAGCAAAATGTACCGGATGCCAAGCTGGTTCCTTTGGAGCCTGTGTCCACGAAGTATGGTAAGTTCGGACTGTTTCAGGAGCCGCCTGCGAACAAGCTGATCGTATTTAACAAAAATATGAAGGATCCGGAAGCAGCCGTGAAGCTGTTGGATTGGATGATTGATAAAAATTGGTTCGACGTCAGATTCGGCCAAGAGGGCGTTCATTATAAGCTGGTTAATGGTGTGCCACAAGCGATTGATGCCGAGAAAAACAAAAAAGAGCTGCTATATGCCCCTGAATACGCAGTATTGGACCAATACAGTCCGAAGCCGGAGGACTTTGCCGTGATGGCCGCACAGGATGCCATATCACAGGAATACGCCAAGATTCAGGGTGAATCGTTGAAGGTTGCTATGAAAAATAAGTTTAGAAGGGATATCCCGTTTAACCCTACGTTCCCTGAGCTCAGTGAAACGGCAACAGCGTTTACGCCACTGGCTGAGGAGATCGAAACCAAGGTCATCACCGGCGGTAATCAATACAATGCTCAGTGGGGGATTGAACAGCTGCGCAAGGAATGGAAACGTCTGGGCGGTGATAATGTCGATAAGCTAGCCCAGCAATGGTACGAGAAAAATTTAAAAGGCAAGTAAAGCCTGATTATTAGAATAAAGGAGTGTTCAAAGGGACCATGGTGCTGGATCATAAACAAATGCTGCTTAAACAATTGGATGTATGGCACGGACAATATAACCCAGAGGTGCAGATGGTGCGCAAGCCGTTCCATACGCCTGGTTACCACAGCACCTTGAAAAATGTCGCGTATACCCACCCTACACTTGCTGCTCTGGTATACGCATTGGGATTGCTTGACAGCAGGCAGGCAGAATATACAGAGCGTGCATCCGGGATCCTCAGCAAGGTGATCGGTCTACAGGATCAGAACCCGGAGCACTCCACTTATGGCATATGGTCGTGGTTTATGGAGGAGCCGCTTGAGATGATGGCGCCACCGGATTGGAACTGGGCCGACTTTTGCGGAAAACGACTTGTGTTAGCTGAGCAGCGTCATGCCGACCTGCTCAGCCCTACGCTGAGGGAGCAGATTAAGCAGGCTGTATATTGCGCCTGCGATGCGATTATGAAGCGCGATGTAGGCCCCGGCTACACGAATATCGCGATTATGGGAGCATTTGTAACTCTAATTGCCGGAGAGCTGTACGGACATAAGCCGTATGCAGAGTATGGACTTGAGCGGCTGCGCAAATTCAGTGATTACACGAAGGCATTGGGTACTTTTCAGGAGTTCAACAGTCCGACCTATACGATTGTCGCGATTCAGGAGCTGGCGAGCATACACACGGCAACGGTTAATGAGGAAGCCAGGCAGCTCAGTGCCGATATGCTGGATGTGGCATGGCGTATGACGGCCGAGCATTTTCATGCTCCAAGTCGCCAATGGTCGGGACCGCACAGTCGCAGCTACAGTACGGTAATGACACCGGAGGTGCTGTCATTTTTGCAAATGGCTAGCGGTGGCACGCTCTCATTGAAACCGAATGAGGACATCATCTACAATCTGGATTGGTATGGGAATGATATTCATTGCCCCAAGGCATATTTATCTGCATTCGAGCATACCGAAACCACTACGAAACGGCAGGTTATTCAAAAGGACGAGGCAGGCCATGCCTTGAATATTGCCACCACTTATATGAGTGGAGCTGTTAGTATAGGCACCTTTAGCAAGGATGTGATGTGGAATCAGCGCCGCAACCTGCTTGGCTATGTGAGAAACGGCGATAGCTTCAGCTACATGCATCTGCGGTTGTTGCACGATGGCTACGACTATTCATCTGCGGTGTACTCCAGTGTGCAGGATCAAGGTGATGTGCTGTTCGGTATCGGCTTCTGCACGAATGGCGGGGATACCCACATTGGTCTCGATCCCATTGACGGAACGATTGAAGCAGCCGATCTGCGGCTTCGATTTGAAATTGGCGGAAGCCTGGAGGGTATTGAAGTCGAAGATTTTGCTGCTGATACAGAGTCTGTGTCCGTTCGAATTGAGGATCAGACGATGCGGGTGAGGTTATTGTTTGCAGCATTTGATGGGGAGCAGCCGGCATGGGAACTGGTTAGTGAACCAAATAAGCTGTGCGTGGACTACGTCATCTATGCGGGGGAAAGCAAGCGGTTCTCGTTTATCGAGATCCAGCAGGCGCTGCTTATGTTCGCATTTCGCTTAACCGAAGGAAACAGTGGCGAGCTGGATGCAACAGCCAATTATGTGGATCGTAAGGATGATGGTTCTGAAGAGGGCGCTAACCGGGAGGTTCACGCCGAGTATCATTCGACTGGCGGTACTGTGCTGCAGCTGCACCTGCCGGTTAAGCCGACTGAGAAGCAGCAGATGCTGAGATCCAAGTAAATCTTGCAAGGTCCTATCATGGGCAGGGAGGTATTGGAATGGCAAAAGGCGCCATCATACACAATGAATTTCACAGCTTTACCGATTCATACACGGGTCGAACATTGACACGGCTTACTGCACCTGAGCAAGTGAATCATCATCCTTATTTCTATTACAAGATGATAACGAATGATAATCGTTATCTCATATATGCCAGCGAAAGAAATGGGCAGCGCAACCTGTATCGTATGGATTTGCAGGATGGATCCGCTCTTCAGTTAACGGAAGGGGCAGGTGTTCAAGATTTCGGCTGCAGTCTTACCAGTGATGATCGTTATCTCATATACTGCCGTGAGCATCAATTAATCCGCATGGATATGGCTACATTGGAAGATGAGGTTTTTTACGAAACTGAAGCGGGTTGGACACCAAATGGGATAAGCTCGGGCGATCGTTATCTAGTGCTTGTCGAAATGAATGATCGTGACATAATTGCCAGCAAAGGGGATTGGTCCACCTTTGAATTACAGTGGGCGAAGCAGCCGCACTGCCGAATCATGTATATCGATATTGAGCAAAAGACGAGTCGAATCGTCCATGAGGAGCTGAACTGCTGGCTGGGACATCCACAAATTCGTCCCCATGATCCGTCGACGATATTATTTTGCCATGAGGGGCCCGGTAACCGGATTGATGCAAGGCTGTGGCTGATTCAGGCTGATGGCACAAACCTGCGCTGTGCCAAGGAGCAAACTCATGAGGAATTGATCACTCATGAATACTGGCTCGCAGACGGCTCCAAATTCGCATTTGTATATCGGCATGAAGATTATCAATGGCACGAAAGTATTCGTTTTATGGACCCGGATACGTTGGAAGAGGAAATATGGATGGATTCATCCAAATATTGTCATTTTATATCTAATCATGATCATTCCCGAATTGTCGGGGACGGGCAGCTTCCCGAACAGCATTTTATTTATCTTGTTGATGTTCAGGAGCGCAAGGAATATAAGCTGTGCTCTCATGGAACCAGCTGGAAAAGCTATGGCAATACGCAGGATGCGCATCCACACCCGGCCTTTTCACCGGATGGCACATTTATTATATTCACATCCGATATGGAAGGGATTCCATGTATTTATAAAGTAGACCTGGATTAGAAGCCAGGTGATTAATGAGTGGATTAACTAAATGAATAGACTGTTCCCGCAGCTGCATGCAGCCAAGGAACAGTCTATTTGTGCTTCCTATGATCATTTTATGTCGGGCTGTCTATCCAGGCTGAATCAGGGAGAACTTTGATTGCAGGTGCAAGTAGGACAATTGTATCGACCATCTGCCCAAGCTGTTGTAAGCGCTACCATAAATAAAGTCAAAGCAGCAAAAAGAGTAACCAGGTTCTTTTCCTCATCATTCCATCGCCTCCTTTCCATAGTTTAATATAATAGTAGCAAAATTACAAAAATAGGTAATATTATATAAATTTTCGACAAATTATACTGATAGCAGATCGGTTGTTCCTCTATCAATGGGTGATTAACCCCGAAACACTGTATATTTGTATTATTATTTATAGATTTCCCTCATTTATTAATACGGCTATTCAAGCTAACATTTGATTATAAAACTACTAGATCAAATGATAGGGAGTGAACTGGAGTGGCAAAATTCAACAGATTTATTGAACCCATATGGGGTTATGTATTCATTTCTCCCTGGCTGCTGGGACTATTCGTCCTCACGATTGGGCCGATGTCCCAATCCTTTTATTTATCGTTGACAGCGTACAACCTGCTGGAGCTGCCAACCTGGATCGGTTTTGGGAATTATCATGAAATTTTTACAGATGATAAAGATTTTTGGAAGGCGATGCAGGTAACCTTCACGTATGTAGTGCTTTCAGTACCACTGAAATTATTTTTTGCTTTAATGGTAGCTATGCTTCTATTTCGTGCGATACGCGGTATGTCTGTGTTCCGGGCGATATTTTATTTGCCTTCTCTGATCGGAGGCAGCGTAGCGATATCAGCGATATGGCGAAACCTGTTTGGTGCTGATGGTTTTCTCAACAAGTTATTGAGCCTTGTAGGGATTCAAGGTATCGACTGGATTAATACGCCAGGGACGGCACTATACACATTGGTTTTGTTGGCCGTATGGCAGTTTGGATCCTCGATGGTTATTTTTTTGGCTGGACTGAAGCAAATTCCTCGGGATCTTTACGAATCTGCTTCTGTGGATGGAGCTTCCAAGATTCGTTCGTTTTTTGCGATTACGCTTCCCATGCTGACCCCCATCATTTTATTTAATCTGGTTATGCAAATTATTGGCAGTTTTCAAATGTTCACGCAAGCGTTCATCGTCACTAAAGGCGGGCCGATCAATTCGACATTGGTATATGCTTTGTACGTATACCAGAAAGCATTTGCTTACTTTAACATGGGTTATGCCAGTGCCTTAGCGTGGATCCTGCTTATGTTTATTGCCGTATTTACAGCATTGATTTTCTGGTCGGCCAAACGATGGGTTCACTATGAGACTTAACAAACATTTAATTATATGGATCGGATGGGGATTAGGGTGAAACGACAAAATCTAGTTCAGTATATTTTCTTGACCTTGTGCAGTATCGTGATGATTTACCCTGTCTTCTGGTTGGTGGGGAGCTCTCTGAAATCAAATGAGGATATCCCTAAAGCGAATTTGATTCCAAGTGAGTTTCATTGGGACAATTTCTCCAATGGCTGGACAGCGATTCCTGGCTTCAGCTTTGCTCATTTTTTTTACAACTCCTTTTTCATCGCAGTTCTTTCCGTAATTGGGACATTAATATCGAGCGCATTTGTTGCTTTTGGCTTTGCCAGACTTAACTTCCCACTGAAGAACATGTGGTTCGCGATTTTGATGCTGACCTTAATGCTTCCTGCACAGGTTACTTTAGTGCCGCAATATATTTTGTTTAAATATTTTGATTGGGTAGGGACGACACTGCCGCTGATTGTTCCGCATTTTTTGGCGGTAAGCCCGTTTTTTGTGTTCCTTATCATTCAGTTCATTCGTGGCATTCCACGAGATTTGGACGAATCCGCCAAGATAGACGGCTGCTCTACACCGGGGATCGCTTTTAAAATTGTACTTCCGCTCTGTTCACCAGCTTTCATCACGACAGCGATATTCAGCTTTATCTGGACCTGGGACGATTTCTTGGGACAAATGATTTATTTGACCGATACCGCGAAGTACACGGTGCCGCTCGCTTTGCGTTTATTTCTGGACAACTCCTCGGCTGTTACATGGGGGCCCATGTATGCAATGTCGCTATTGTCGGTCATCCCTTGCTTTATCATTTTTATCCTTGCCCAAAAATATTTTGTGGAAGGAATAACCACTACGGGGATTAAAGGATAAGGGTTTACAAAAGGAGTTCACGGGCCTTATGCTAGTGCTAAATGGCTGGACAGTAGGTGATCTTTATCATGAAGAATCCATTTAAAACCTTTTCATTCCAGGTAACTTTCTTTGCTTCCTTCATTATCATTTCAGCATTATTGATCATGCTTCTCGGTATTACAAGCTATTATATTACGAATCAGGAGGTCGTGGAGCAAACGATCTCTTCCAGAAAGCTTTTATTGAACGAAATTAATAAACAGCTGGATATTCAGCTGCAGTCCGTCGAATATGATTCACTTGTACTCGCCAGTAACCCGAAGCTGATCCATTACTTGCAGCTTAGCGAGCAATCCTTCGAGCGGATTGGGCAAAATTCAGACATGGTGGATATGCTGAGCCGACCCAGCTATGTCAAGGAAGGCATTCACTCCTTACAGCTGTATGCCAAAGATACCAGCGTAGACAAGCAGATTGCAGGCAGCGGCGTGTACGATTATCAAATCATCGAAAGAAGCTCCTGGTATAACGAGATCAAGGATGCCGACTACTGCTGGATAGGCACCCACCCCGTTGAGGTAGGCAGCTACGCTCCCGAAGATCGGCTTGTTGTCAGCTTTGCCCGCAAGGTGCTGTCTCCCTCAGGCAAGGAGATCGGCATTCTTGTTGTGAATTTAAAAATGCCGTTTGTGCAAAAGATTGTTTCGAGCAGCGGCACCCATGTAAGCCGATTTGTGCTTGATACACATTCCCGGCTGATTGCGGAATTCAACGATGCGACCGGAGAAGCAGTTACCTATGAGGGCCATAAGAACGAACTGGCTTCCATATTGGCACAATCGGAATCGGAGCAATTCGCAGTAGTCAAGCTGGAGAAGAAGAAGTTAATCATCTGGAATCAGCAGGATCGGACGCTGTGGATAACGATGGACGTTATTCCCTGGGAGGATATTACCAAAGGAAGCCGCAAAATTGAAATGGTTATTTTTATTGCAGCTGTTCTGTGTATTTTGCTCGCTATTATTATGGCGTTCTTATTATCCCGACAATTCGCCGCGCCCATTCGAAAACTGACTCATGCTATGAACCTAATGAAAATTGGCAAGCTGAACGTTCAGATCGATAATGATTATGAGAATGAGTTTGGACATTTAAATGAAAATTTCAATCAAATGACGCAGCGTATAGATCGGCTGATCGTTCAGGTGGAAGAGCAGCATCTGAAAAAAAGAGAAGCAGAGATCCAAATCCTGCAGGAGCAGATTAACCCGCACTTTTTGTACAATACTTTAGATATGATTAATTGGCATGCGATTGAATCAGGCAGCAAGGAAATCAGCCAAATGTTGGCTCTACTTGGCAAGATGCTGCGTATCGGTCTATCCAGCGGAGCTACCTTCATTACGGTGAAGAGGGAGCTTGAGCATCTGCATTGTTATGTGGAGCTGCAAAGAATCAGGCATAAACACAAGATTCAGTTCGATATCTCGGTACCGGATTCGTTAAAAACCTACTACACGCCTAAACTGATCATCCAGCCATTTGTAGAAAATGCCCTGATTCATGGGCTTCATTCCCGAGGTGAGGGTATGATTAAGATTACAGGATGGGAAGACGAACGGAGTATATATTTGGCCATTGAAGACAACGGAATTGGGATGGATGTGGGCGGTGCTGAGCCAAGCAGAGAGCATAATGGCATACGCAATGTACATGAACGCATTCAGCTGTATTTTGGTGCAAACTTTGGGGTGCACTTGTATAGTCAAATCGATGTGGGAACCAAGGTTGTCTTGTCCTTGCCCAAAATGCTTACAGACTCACCCAGACCTTACGAAGGAGCAGTTTCATGATCAAAGCGGTAATTATCGATGATGATATCACCACGATCCAGGGCCTTACTCGTAATGTGCGTTGGAACGAATTCGGGATTGAGGTGGTGGCAACCGCCAGGAACGGCAGAGATGGATTGGAGAAGATCCGGTTTTATCGACCTGAACTCATATTGACCGATATTTTTATGCCTGTGATGGATGGAATCGAAATGCTTAAAGCTGTACGCGAAGATGGAAATATGGTGGAAGTTATTATCCTGAGCGGCTATGAGGATTTTAAATACGCACAATCTGCAGTAAAGCTGAAGGTCAACGATTACTTATCCAAACCGGCGACACTCGATGAAATTGAACGTGTGCTTCAGGAAACGGCACTTAAAATTGAGAAAAGGGTGGCTTCCGAGAGGGAAGACAAGGAGCTGCGAGAGCTTCTGGAATACAACCTGCCGATCACGAAAAAGCAGATGTTTAAAGGGCTGCTTGAACCGGAATTTTGCCATACGCCATTTTATCGCAAAGTGTCCGAATATTTGAAGATCGATTTGTCCGGACAATATTTCACCGTTTTATTAATTGAATTTTTTATTAATCGGGAGCGGAGCTTTAAACCGAGCGATGTATCCCTGTTTGCATATGCTATCAGTAATATTGTGGATGAGCTGTCTCAAAGCAAGAAGGGCGTGTACGTGGCCGACATTCAGCGTAATTTAATTACGGTTATTGTCTCGACGCCATCTCATGTGAAAAAGGACTATGTGAAGATGCAGGTTAAGGAAATAGCGCACGAATTTTTGGAAAAAATACAAAAGTACTTAAAGCTGCAGGTATGGGCTTCTGTTGGCTTCATCGGGGATCATATTTCCGACATTCCTAAATCTTATTCGGCTGCTGTTGATTTGTTGGCGGAGCGGGAAGCAATGCGGAATAAGCAGCTTATCGTCGCCGAGGATGTTAAGGATTTGTCCAAAACGGCTACGCGCCGTCCCATGGAAAGCTATCAGGTTATCATCGATGCCGTTATATCAGGCCAAGAGGATTTGGTAGAGGAACGAATCACAGAGCTGACCAAATCGCTTCATAAGGGCGACGTGCCGAGCATCAGCGTACTAAGGGAATTTTCCGTCGATATCGTTGGCATCCTTGCATTGGCTCTGTATGATCACGGCTTGCAGATCGAGGATATTCATGCCGGCTTCAACATGTACAAGGAACTTGAGCTTCTGTACAGCATTCCTGATTTTGCCGCCTGGCTACGTGAGCTGCTGCTCCCGATCTGTGAGGTTATGAATCGAAGGAGCAGTCAGAAGCATCGCAAAACGATTGATTTCATCATGCGCTATGTGCAGGAGCATTATGCCGAAGACATCACACTCGATGTTTTGGCGGATAAGGTTTATTTGACCCGGAATTACTTGAGTCAGATCTTTAAGCAGGAAACCGGTGAAAACTACAACAGCTATATGACGCGAATCCGTATGGGCAAAGCCAAGGAGCTTATGCTCAGCGGCAACTATAAGATTTTTGAAATCTCTGAATTGGTCGGTTATAAGAACCATGCGTATTTCAGCCAATTATTCAAAAAACATACGGGATTAAATCCTTCCGAGTTTAACCAGTAATAAACAGTCCGTATATTTTCGATATATTTTGTAGATTTCTCTTATTCTATTAAAATCCACAAATTTTATAATAGTGATGTAAGCTAGTAAATGGATAAGGGGTGTATCAACAATGGCTAGTCATCATGCAAGGAGCCGCACATTTTTCAACTCGTTACTAAGTTTAACCTTACTAGGAGGCCTTATGGCCGGATGCGTTCCTACGGAGCAGAAAAATGCAACCGCTTCAGAAAAAGTCGATCCCAAACAAACGCAAGCCCAGCAGAACGTGGAGCTGAGATTTGCCTGGTGGGGAAGTCAAGGACGGCACGACAGAACGCTGAAGGTCATTGACAAGTTCCAACAGCTCCATCCGAATATCAAAATTAAACCGGAATATACGAGCTTTGATGGGTACTGGGAGAAGCTGTCCACCCAGGTAGCCGGCAATAATGTTCCTGATATCATGCAGATGAGTATTCTCTACATTAAGGAATATTCGGATCGTGGTGTGCTTGCCGACCTCACTCCTCAAGTGGGTAAGGAGCTCAAAATTGATGATTTAAATGCGGATGTTGTGAAGAATCAAGGAACGGTTAAAGGCAAGCTGACCGGATTGCCGGTTTCCGATAATGCCTCCGTCTTAATCTACAATAAAGAAATGTACCAACAGGCAGGGGTTGAGCCTCCGAAGCTCGACATGACCTGGAAGGAATATTTTGATAAGGCACGTGAAGTGAAGTCCAAGCTTGGAGATAAAGTATATGGTGCATTCGATATGTCGACGTCCCTGGAAGCCTACATGTATTATGTGTTTTCTGTCGGTGAGCAGCTTTATAAGGATAACCGACTCGGCTACACGGACCCGACGTTCACAAACTGGCTGAAAATGTGGGATGACGCTCGTAAGGAAGGCATTGTACCGCCAGCTACCATGACCGCTTCGTTTCTGCCAATCGGTAATGCTGATCCTAATAAGGATGGATTAATGAAAGGGATTGTTCCCATCATGGGACCTCAATTTACAGCTACGTTCCCGGCATATGAGAATGTGATGAAGGATAAAATCGATATGGTTTCTTATCCGAAGGATAAACAATCCGGCAGTGCGATTTTACCGGCGATGTTCCTTTCCGCTTCGGCCAAAACGAAGTATCCGAAGGAAGCAGCAATGTTCCTTGATTTTTTCCTGAATTCGAAGGAAGCGGCAGATATATTGGAAACGGAAAGAGGCATGCCGGAAAATAAAAAAATGCTGGAGTACCTGACCGCGAAATTCAATGAGCGTGATAAGAAAATGGTGAAAATGCTGCAGCATGTAACCAGCAATAAACCTTCGATGTATGATGGCGGACCTAAAGGCACGGGTGAAGTGACCAAGCTGTTTGAACAAACAGTGCAAAAGCAGCAATTTGGTAAAGTGACCATTGATGAGGCGGTCGTTGATTTCCGTAAAGAAGCCGACAAAATCTTCGAGAAAAACAATTAATGGAATAATTTTACAGGTGGAAAACTATCTAACGATGGGCTTCTATCCTGTTCTGCTATTATATTTGTGTGAAATGGGGATTTACAATGATGAATGCTCGTCAGTTTTCAATTATTGGTTGTCAGCATGCGCATATCGGAATATTTATCAGTGAGATGCTTGAGCTCGGATATACATGTGCCGGAATCTACGAGGATGAGAATGTGGAGCTGGCACAAAGCTTTGCAGATAAATTCGGAATCCCTCTTGTGAAAGAGAAAGAAAGCCTGCTGGGTGAGTCGGTATCGATTGTCGGCTGTGCATCGATTAATGATCAAAAGATGAATGTGATTGAGTTATGTGAAAGCCATGACAAACCTATCATGATCGATAAACCGGCTGTTACGAGCGCAGAAGGGCTGGAGCGGCTGAAGGCAGTGATCGAACGGGGTAGAATTCAAGTCGGGATGCTGCTGACCGAACGATTTCATCCCGCAATCTACACCTTAAAGAAACAGATTGATCAAGGGGTACTGGGCGATATCGTCTCGATCGGCATGCGCAAGCCTCATCGACTGGATGCCGCGAAAAGACCGGAATGGTTCTTCTCCAAACAGCAGTCTGGCGGGATTCTGATTGATCTGCTGGTGCACGATTTCGATCTTCTGCGATGGTTGACCGGTAAAGAAATAGAAACGATTAACGGGTATGTCGGCAAAACGATTTTGCCTGAATACCCGACCTTCTATAACACGGCCAGCGTACAGGTCGTCTTGGAGAATTGTATCACCGCCCAGTTGTATACGGATTGGCACACGCCAAGCCAGAGCTGGACTTGGGGGGATGGCCGTATCTTCGTAACAGGTACCGAAGGTTGTGCCGAGCTCCGTCTGCAAGGCGATCCTCTGCTGCAGAAGGATACCGTTATGATCCAATTGACGAATCAATCGCCTATGGGATTGGTTCCACTCGAACAGCCGAAGCATTCCATTACAAGCGACTTTATACGGCGTATTCAAGGAGAAGATGCTACTGTGTCTCAGGATGACATTCTCAAGACGTCCGAAGCGACCGTCACGGCGGATGATCTTGTTATCCATTTAAATACGCAGGAAAGGAAGCGACAGGTATGAGCACAGTAAAGAAGACCAAGTTTGGCATTCTGGGATGTGGTGTCATTGCCGAGATTCATGCAAATGCTATCCACGAGATCGAAGAGGCGGAACTGGTTGCCATATGTGAAAAGAATGAGGAGAAAGGAAGGCAATTTGCAGATAAGCATGGAGGTCAGCTGTACGTGCAGCTCGAGGATATGCTGCAGAATGACGAGATCGAGGTTGTTTGCATTTGTACACCAAGCGGATACCACGCTGAGCAAACACTGCTTGCCGCAAGAGCGGGCAAACATGTGGTGGTGGAGAAGCCCATGGCGATCCATATGGAAGATGCGTACCGGATGATTCAGGAATGTAAGGAGCAGGGTGTTCTGCTTGCGACGATTTTTCCAAGAAGAATGTCTCCAGCCGCCCAATTTGTTAAGCAGTTTATCGCTAATGGCGGACTGGGAAAATTAAGTCTGTGTGATGCCTATGTGAAAATATACCGCAGCCAGCAGTATTATGACAGTGCCGGCTGGAGGGGGACATGGGCGATTGACGGGGGCGGTTCCATGATGAATCAGGGGATTCACACGGTTGACCTGCTGCAATGGCTGGTGGGTCCGGTCAAATCCATCTATGGACGGGCCAACACGATGTTAAGACAAATTGAGGTAGAGGATACCGCTGTTTCCCTGCTCAGCTTCCATAATGGCGCCATGGGTGTCATGGAAATCACCACAACTGTATATCCTAACTTAGGCCAACGGCTGGAGATCCATGGTGAACGGGGAACCCTCATTTACAAGGAAGACGACATTGAGCTGCTAAAGGTGAATGGTGAAGAGCTGGAGATCCCTGCCTTTGAGCCGTTCCAGGTTATCCCTGACGGACACCGTCTGCAGCTTCGCGATATGGCTCTGGCTGTTCAGGAACATCGCGCACCGATTATCCCAGGGGAAGAAGGTATTCATGCGCTTGAAATTATTTTGGGTACCTATGAATCTTCTAACAGGCAGCGTGAAGTCGTGCTGGATAAGCCGCATCAAAGTCTGAAGGTTGATAATTTGCAGGTGAACGTTTATAGAGGAAGACGCGAATTGGGCGCTGCGGCTGGACGACAGGCGGCGCAGGCTGTACGCAAACGACTTGCGGAACAGGAGCGTGTACGTATCGTATTTGCAGCAGCCCCTTCTCAGAATGAGTTTCTGGAGCAGTTATGCCAAGAGGAGGGTCTCGACTGGGAGCGAATCACCGCATTTCATATGGATGAGTACATAGGATTACCGCAAGGATCGCCTCAGCGCTTTGCGGAATTTCTGAAAACAAGCATTTTCGATAAAGTGAACCCAGGTGTTGTGCATCTAATTGATGGCAGCTTAGACGCAGAGATGGAATGTCACAGGTACGCGGAACTGTTGCAGGAGGCGCCGATCGATTTTGTCTTTCTCGGTATCGGAGAGAATGGACATATCGCCTTTAACGATCCGCCGGTAGCAGACTTTGCAGATCTGGCTATCATCAAACCTATTGTACTGGAGGATGCATGCCGACAGCAGCAGGTGAATGACGGATGTTTCCCGGAATTGCAATCCGTGCCGACGCATGCGCTTACTTTAACCATACCTGCCCTTATGTCTGCGTCTGAGCTGTTTTGCATGGTCCCTGGCCCGACTAAACGGGACGCTGTTCACCGTACATTAAATATGCCGATAACGACAGCCAATCCGTCTACTATTCTTCGTACACATCCCAGCTGTACACTTTATGTAGATCAGGATTCGTTTGGGGAATCGTTATTATCCAGGTTACCGAAGTAAACTTCACATAAAAGGTGCTCCTTTCTTTGGGGTGGTGTTACGGACTTACGGACAAACACTATTCCACCGAGCGATGAGCGCCTTTTTTGTTTTTAATCGAAGCTGCTTTTTATATCATACTTTCATCCTGGTATTATTAAACGGAGGATCGTAATAAAAGTGGTAAATAAGGCCTAATAAATGGTAATCATTGTCGATTAATAGTGGATTTTGGTAGCACTTTCATGTATATTTAATACATATTTAAGAAAGTTCCCCCAAGTCAAAATAGTTTAAGGATGTTATTGATGAGAAATAAGTCTTCTTATTCCCGAAAAGCTAATTTGTCCATGGTTATCAGTGAATTCGAACTACCCCCCATGCAGGATTTATTAATCATTGGCAAGCACGCTCCAGTGGGACCCGAAGCTGTTATGCGCATGGCGGAAGCGCTTTCCCCCGAACAATTTACAGTATTAAAAATCGATCACCCCAAGGTGGAGGGAATATTAATTCGTCGCTCCTTATTGGAAATGATGGAACAGCAGCAGCTGCTGGAAATTATTATGGAGGAAGCCAATTGTATGGTGAATGAATGCATGGTACTGCGAGCCGAGTTGAAATTTAGGATGTTCGTTGAACGGGAGGTAGAATTAAATTGAAGGTGGAGGACTTGATATCGGAACAGCTGCAATACATCACTTCTGGCAAAAGTGTTCAATACGCAGCCAGGCTGATGGATGAACTCGGTGTCAATTCACTTGTGGTGAATGATGAAGGTAAAATTGCTGGTATTCTGACTTCCAGGGATTTACGTTCGGTTCATCCCAACCGGATCGTCGCAGATGCGATGACGGGAAATCCGATTTGTATTCCCAAGTCAACCTTTATTGGAGATGCTATTTCCATCATGGAGCAGCATCAAGTAAAACGTTTAATTGTCAAGGATGGCAATCATGCAGAGGGCATTGTAACCAGAGAGGTGCTGAAGACAACACTTGGCAAATATGAGGATCTGCTAACAGGCTTATATCGATCCGCTTATATGGAATATGTGTTTAATCAATTTGTTGCTCTGAATCGGATGTTTCATATTTTGTTTATCGATCTGAATGATTTTGGCCTTATTAATAAAAAGCACGGACATCCAGTCGGTGATGATGTACTCATTCATTTTTCAACCCTGCTTAAAAACATAACGAATGAACAGGATTACATATGCAGATATGGCGGCGACGAGTTCGTCATTATATCAACGCGGAAATTGCAGGAGGTAGAGAAGCTGATTCAGCAGTTGTCGGAGCCGATGCAAGTGATGAATATTACCCTTTCGGCAGCAGTTGGTTATATTAACGGGTTCGATCACAATTATGCTTCTTCGAGCTTTAGAGAGATGATCAGCAAGGCCAGTATGATATCCACCAGCTTAAAGCCTGCATACGATGAACATTTATTGCATGGAAAACATTGAAAAGAACGGCTCCGAGTTATAAACTAGCTTAGGGGCTTTTATTTATTCCAATGTCCTACAATCATCACGAGGAGAGCTAACTGAAGTATGGCACAATGGAAGGTTTGGATAATGGGGCTCGTCCTGGTTGTGTTGACGGGCTGTTCACCTATGAGTGTTTTTAATGAATCTGCGGGTTCAACGACAATTTTACGAGCGGATGGAAAGCTCCAGGTGCTATTCTTGGATGTCGGGCAAGGGGCAAGCCAGCTGCTGATCAGTCCATCCGGCAAAACGATGCTTATTGATGCAGGCAATAACGACAAAGAACAAGTCATGCTGGATTATCTCAAGCAATATCAAATCACAAAGCTCGATATCGTAATCGGGACACACCCGGATGCGGATCATATCGGAGGCTTGGATAAGGTCATTGATCAAACGCTGGTGGACAGTATATATATGCCCAAAATATCGTCGAATACCCGTACCTTTGAATCGTTATTGGAATCGATCAGCAATAAAAAGCTCAAGGTCCAAACGGCCAAAGCCGGTTTAACGTTGGACTGGGACAAAGAGGTTCAAGTAGAGATGATCGCACCTGCAGCTGTATACGACAGTGCCAACAACATGAGTGCTGTCGTGAAAATTACTTATGGTACGACTTCGCTGCTGTTAACGGGTGATGCGGAGGCGGAAAGTGAGAAGGATATGATCAAATCGGGTGTGGATCTGTCATCGACCGTGTTGGGGGTAGGACATCATGGATCGAAGACTTCAACCTCCTTAACCTTCCTGAACAAGGTGAAGCCTCAATATGCGATTATTCAATCGGGCAAAGATAACAATTATGGTCACCCGGACAAGACGATATTATCCCGCCTGAAAAAAGCAGGAGTTAGCGTGTATCGCAATGATTTGCAGGGGACGGTGTCAGTCATATCGGATGGAAAGAACGTCACGATTGCTACGGAAAGGAAGGAGAAGTAGCTTGAAAGGAATTGTAGATCGCATTGAAGGCAAATACTACATCATTGAAATTGCGGGCGTGATGACTGATGTTCCACGGAGTCAGGTTGCAGCTGGTGTGAAGCCAGGACATGCGGTCGAGCAGCAGAAGGGAATCTGGGTAACGGACGCTGCAGCTACCAAAGAGAGAGAGAGCCGCATCAAAAAGCTCATGAAGGATGTATGGGCAGACGAGTGAAAATAATAATCCGATCAAGAGAAACCCCCATCGCGCCGCGGAGGCCACTGAAAAAGTCCATCTTTAAGAAAAAGGTACAGTTCTTCAAGAAAGTTGAAGAGCCTGTACCTTTTTTGCCGTATAATTGAGTCATCTTAAAAAAGCGTGGGTGAGAGCGGATGATTCGG
>NZ_JAJNMU010000001.1 GCF_022458865.1 Paenibacillus periandrae
AAATCTTTGGAAATATACTCAAAGTTGGCAATTACCGATGCTCAAAATGAATATAACGAGGTTATTAATAAATTCCCAATTTAATCCATGTGTTTGCGGGTGGTGTCAGCTACGCTGGTATTACCCCAACGAGCGAGAATTATCGCAAGTTTCAAACTCTAACCCAGAATTAGACTCTAATCTGGAGTAGCTGCTTAGGTTGGCCGTGGCTCCCGAGGACTAATTTATCATCAATTGATGGTGCCGCGGTGCGGCATAGATGTCTAAAATCATTATTATTTTCCTGACAGTTGAAATTCGGATATTTGTATTTTTACGTATCTTTGACAGAAATTCCATCTCTTTCTACACCATTAATTATGCGCTAAGTAATTTCTTAATTGTGCTATTGTTTTTAAAATTATCTTGTAATATTTGTAGGTCATCATTTGTTGGATTGAATCTTTTAACTCCCTTTAAGAACACACCTGCTTTTGTTTCCAGTAGCCAATTAGAGAATTCTCGTTTATAAGAGACCTTATTAGATTTAATTAAATTAGTTAAAAGTACTTCATGAAGTTTTGAAATTTGATCCTCACCAAACAACCGGTTAATGTTTTCCTTATCTCTTAAAACTAACTTTAAAGCACCATCAAGTTCTGGATTTTGATTAATAATATCCACCGAGGCAGAAATCAGCTTTTTCGTGATATCAATATTATGGTGATTACTTACTAATAATTGACTAGTCATTTTTATGATTTGAGCATTATTCATTTCTTGGTTGATAAGGTTAATTAACTCTTCTATTTTCTGTCTGTTAGCCTCCACCCAGATTCTAATTGCATCAGTTGAATCCAATTCCCGTACTATTTTGAGAGCAATGACTGTGAACATACTATCGTCTAAATGGCTGGAAACCTGATTAATAATGTTAACTAAAACATTTATTTCATCATTGTCATTAAAATCGGTTAGTGCGAATAACTGATACACTTGGTCGTCCGACGGAATATGCTTATTTTCTATGATCATTTCTTTAACATCATATTTATAATTTTTCCAAGACAATACAGCCAAATTTAACACACGTTTACCTTGTCCTATTGAAACTACGTTCTCTTTAACCATGTTATTCAACATATTCAAGATATTTAGTACCTCATATGACTGGTAATATCTTTCATAGACAGATGCTGCATGTTCAAATATTACTTCAGGGTCATATGGTAAAAGTGCTGCATGAGATTTTGGTAAACTTTTTAACATAATATTGCATAACTTATTATAAACTGCAGGGTCGTTTATTGCTGTTTGAGTAAATATAGTATATAGTGCTTGACCAACATTATTGTAAAATCCTAAACGAATTACTTGTGCACTAGCTGATAAGATGGTAGTTATATAATCTGTATAACTATTCCAACTATATATCCTACCAAACAACGTGCTTAATAAGTTGCTTAGATTTTCTTCTTTTACAGATTGTTCATTGACTCCACTCAGGAATAAACTCAGCACATTAACTTGAGTAACATCTACTGTCTGTGATGTGTAAAGTGGGGTAAATTGTTCTACAAGTTTTTGTTTATTGTCTTCTGTTACTTCGAAATACTGTTCGCCCAAGTATTTAATAAGTTGTGGTTGAGCTTCGTTGAAAAGTTTGCCCACCCAAGAAGAATAAAGCTGATTAAATGTACTTTTATGTTGAATTCGTATTAACTCTGATAATCTGATGGAGAGTTCAACGGTATCTATATTTACCATCCACAAGTTAATTATTTTCACTAAACTTTCAAAACTATCAGAATTAAGATTATATGACATTGAAATCAAATTGATCAATGATGTTGAATATAATTCCTTATCTTGTAACGACCATGAAACTGGACTTTCCTCAAATAAAACAAGTCTTGTAGTTAAACTAAGAATAATATGGTTATACTGTTGCTCTGAAATCATGATTGTTACATTTTCATTAGAGAATTTCAATGCCTCAGCATTTATACTAATAGATCGAACAGTCAGCGCATTTATTAGAAATTCCCAAACCTTGTTTTTACTTTCTTCTCCTTGCGGCCATTCTGCTTTAATTACTTGCCTCATCGAGTTTAGGAATGAGTTTTCATTAATATCTTTATTGCTCTTTAATAGATCAACACCTTCATTAATATAGCCCATACCAAGCTGATTCAATAATTCAGGGTATTTTTCGATCCATTTTTCAAGCTCTTCATAACTGAAATGATCTTCTTTTTTACCATTTGAAAACCTTCTGATTTTTAACCAACTATAAAACTCCCCTTCGTTCTTAAAATTTATCTTATTGCTGTATTTGGCTTCGAGTAAAATTAAAATGACTTTATTACAAATAATCTTTAATTCATCTATTAAAGGCGTTTGTCCAGTAGTTAATTTAAAATCTATAGATGTTTCTTCACGAATAAATTCTTGGATTAGCATGGTTCCGAGTATTGATTTTTCTTCAACTGAAGCTAGCAAAAATGTTTTTTTAATATCATCTATTCCCAGTCTCCATCTGAAATTAGGATATTTCAACAAGGAGTTAATTATAAAACTAATTGAGGAATGAAAGTTGTTGGATGGAAATCTATGAACTAATTGTCCTAACGTAAATGATGCATTCAATATATAAACCTCAGTTTCATTTTGCAGGTCTTCAATAATATCATTAAAGACATTCATCGTGTCTACCGATAATGACTTATCATCACTATTTGCTCCTAGTTCTTCCAGAACTGATATGGAGTCTCCATTAATTAAAGCATCATATATGGCTCGATTGTTACCAATTTTCCGACTTAATGGATCTTGTGTCAACAATAATAATGGTTGTAAGTAATTAGGTAACCTTATACCCTGAATATATTTTAAATACTGCTTAAGATCATGATATTCATCTTTTAACAGATGTTCAGTGCTTGAATCACTTTCACTTTTTGTCGTATACTGCGAAAGAATTCTTTTTGATCTTTCTGAAATTTCAACCTCCCCTTCCTGTTTGGATATGAACATCTTGGAAAAGGCAGTTAATAAATTATGATCTTGTAATAAATCTTCATAGAAATAGTGAAAGTCGACTCTCAATGCGCATATTATCGCTAATGTTTCCGGGTGGTCTGTGACCATCCCCTCACCCAACCCACCTGAAACATTGCTATTCGCCCCTTCGAACTCTCTCTTTTTTGCAATCCACCAAGACTGGATAAATGAATTCAGCAACTGTAGTGCATTACGAGGACTCTGTACGTTTGGATGAATCAGTCTATCAATAACATTAGAAAGGTGAATACCTTTTTGCTCGAGTTCTTGTTGAAGTTGTGGCATCACTTCTAATAATTTATTAGTAGCATACGTTCTTAAATCTCTTTTTGGAAATGGAAGTACCTCTAGTCTAAATTGAAAAATTCGATCTAAAAATCTTCTGGCATCTTGCTTATTTGAAACGGATCCAGGAAGATATTGCCCGTTTCTTTTGTTAGATAATGCATAGGCAATCTTCTCCTCATCGCATGATAATACAAAGACGATCCCTAAATCCTTTGGTAGTTCATCTTTAGGTATCTCCATAAAAATGCGTACCGCATCTAAACCTTCTACCATTTCTTCCGCAGAAAGACGATCCAAATCATCAACAAAAACCACAATCTTCGAAGTTTTCCTTCCTACAGAAGTGTCTTTAAAAGTATGTAATTGATCTACTAAATAATCTGAATATTGTTCCGCATTAACACTTGGAGGGTATACTTTCGTTTCAGTAGTAAGTCTTGGCATTAACATCCCAGTTGAGGAAAAGACAAATCTTACAACTGCTGCAAATACAACAGCAAAAATACCAGCCAAGGCGGATTTCTCAACATTGCCGCCAATACCCCAAGTAAAAAGGATAAACATGAGCAATATGATTAAAAAAATCATTAAAAGTTGAACCGGATAGAAAAGATATCGCTGATAAATATCTTGCCAGATCTCCGACCATTTCCTGGGTTTTTGTAGTACTTCAGATATTTGATGATACATTCGATCCTTGAGCTCACTTTCGTTTCCGCCAATTTCCAAGTATACATGACGTAGTAAAGCTCTTTTCACATTTTGACCACCATAACGCCAAGAATTAAATGTAATCGGAAGTACTTCCTTACTTCTTATGGAATCATCCTTTAGTGTGCTTAGATACATTTCTTTAATCGTACTCTTGCCCACCCCCCAATTTCCTAATAGTCCAATACTATAAGGAGGTGTATTATTTTCAACCAAATTTTGTAAAGCTATCGCATAATGCCTGTGTCCAAACGCATCATTTTCCGGATCTTGTATTTCTCTATCCAATATTGAAGGCATCTTATTATTAGTCATAATTCCCACCCATTAGTTAGTTGTATTAATTTACATTATTCTACAAATCTCTACAATTACCTTTAGCCAATCTAATATTTTTAAAAATCAGTTACCCATACCATCAGTTTTCAATTCCCTCGGTGTAAACATCAAAATAACATTTCCATAAATTACACTTGCATAACAAACATATGTTCGGTATATAATAAAATAAGAATATATGTTCGTATTGGTGGTGTGATTATGAGCATTAACCCTAGAAATGAGACAGAAGAAGATATTCAATTAATTAAAGAATACACATTACTGCCTATTTTACTGGATATGTTAGCGAGAGATATTGATGAACTGAAGGTGAATCAAGATAGAATTATCTATAACCACGTTATTTTCTATCTACAAGAAGTGGAGAGCTCCATTTATCCAGAATTGCAAACAATCAAGAACAAAATGAGAGAAAAAAACATTAAAATTCTACATACTGACATGAACTCGTTAGGTGTTGATGTTGAGTATAAGGTTCGTGGTTATATCCATCATTTTAAGATGTTAAGGAGCTTGGTAAAAGCAGAACTCATGAGCACGCTGCTGAACTTACGGAGGCGATTAAAATGATCAGGAAAAGTGAAAGGACCGTTTTCTTGGCCGATTGCGAAAGTTTTTACGCTAGTGTAGAGAAGGCTGATCATCCCGAATGTAAAAACAAACCGGTTGCTGTGGCTGGCGATCCAGCACGCCGTTCGGGGATTATACTAGCCGCCTGCCCCATTGCAAAAAGCTTCGGGGTTACTACAGCTGAACGATTAGGAGAAGCCTTGATAAAGTGCCCTGAGCTGGTTGTAATGCGCCCGCGGATGCAGCATTATATTGATGTTTCCCTCATGATTACGCAAATCTATAAGGAGTATACCGATCTTGTTGAAATATTCTCTATAGATGAACAGTTTCTTGACGTTTCCGGAAGCCTTCATATTTTTGGGGATTCCATAACTATTGCTAAATCCATACAACAAAAAGTACTCAAACAAACGGGAGTAAAGGTACGGGTGGGTATCGGTTCAAATAAAATGCTTTCCAAAATTGCAACAGACATATGGGCAAAAAAGAGTGAAACCGGCATATTCACTTTAAATCAACCAGATATTGAGAAGCTGCTCTGGCCGCAACCTGTACAAAAAATGTTTGGGGTTGGATCTCGGATGACAGCTCATTTTACAAGGCTCGGCATGTCTACAATCGGGGATATTGCAAGGACTTCGTTACCACGGTTAAAGGAGAGGTTTCGAACTCGTTTTGGCAAACAAAGTGATATCCACGCAGAGGTTATGTGGAGAACCGCGAACGGCTTGGATGACTCTCCTGTGACACCTGGTACATTTAACACACCACCTAAATCAGTCGGCCACATGATGACCTTACCTAGAGATTACATTGATAATAGACAGGTAGAGACGATACTGTTAGAGCTCACAGAAGAGGTTTGTAGGGACTGCCGTCGCAAGGGGTATATGGGTTGGGTTATCTCAGTCAGCTGCATGTGCAGCCCTTATGATGCGCCTACGGGCTTCTCACGGCAAATGAAGATGCCTGATCCAACTAATAACACAAACATCGTGTATGAAGCATCGAAAATACTGTTCTATCGTTACTGGGATAAAATGCCGGTACGCCGCGTGGGCATCATGCTCAGCAACTTAGTAGATGATGAAGACTATCAATTGACCCTCTTTGAAGACCAAGTGAAGTCAAGAGCTTTAGATAAGGCCACTGATATTATAAAGGATCGTTATGGAAGCGCGGCTATCGTAAGAGCATCATCGCTAACCACTTCGGGGCAGGCGCTCGAGAGGGCACAAAAAATTGGGGGGCACTATAAATGAGCAAAAAGCTCGAAGGTAATGGATTGTGGGAATCAAGCCGCATGATGCTTCCGCAGCATAAAGAACAATCAATGCAGAATCAAAGTGACAAACCACCTCTGGCTCCTGAACCTCCGACGAAAAAGGAGCTCGAGATGATGAGAGATTCCGTCATCCTTCCTGTTGCTCTCAACATTGTAGAAAAGAAAAGCATCGAGGCTGAGATTTCCTCTCAAACTTTGAAGCTTTTATACTCCTCAGCTGCAAAAATATTAGCTAAGTGTATACGAGAAGATGTTCAAAAATCCAAAAAAGCTCTCGTTGAAAGTAATATCCGTGTTTTTGAAGATACAAAGGATGATACTGCGATTTATTATCGTTTTATTTGCCGCGGCCACGAGGATCAATTTACCATGACCAAAGATTTTATGCGAGCTGAGGTCAGCGTTAAGATTGGAAGGTACGTGAAAAGTCTAGTTGTGATACTTCAAGAGGCAGCTAGAAATAAGTAACCTCAAAGCATAGTATCTTTCAGGAAGCTTTCATCATATTAGTGCTGCTCCTAAAGTCAAACTTAAGGATCGGATCTCTTGGAACTAAAAATATTAGTCGACCGATTATGCATGTAAATAGATTTATATAATTGATCGTCCAAATATTGGATTTAAGAAGTAATAAATGTGATATAATGCAGCAAACGTATAATAATGTTGAGAATTAATATAGGAGTGTTTATAGTTGGAAATAAATTACATGAAATTAAAAGAGCATTTAAACGAAGGTGATATTAAAAGTTCATCCGATATTATTCTTGAAGTATTTAAACAATATAAAAGAAAATTTGTAAAGGTCCTTCTTCTTAATGGTTGTCTTCCTGAACCACTCCAAAGAGACTTTGAAACTAAATTTCACTCACTAAAGACTTTTTTAGGCGCATGTAACTTTTTAAACGATAGTTTTGAAGATGAAGACGATAAGATCATTTTTTTCAATCAATATATGGGTTTATTCAAAACTATTTTGGATATCTACGCCCACAATAAAAGCAATGTTCAGCGATTAAAAGAAAAGGGGATTTTTGAATTTCCCTTTCCTCAAATAGTTCACATGTTATGTGTTTTTTTAGAAAATCAAGATAGACTCTCTGATACGGAGCTTGTTAATGAAAAGAATAGTAATACTCCTTATCTAAATTTATTCAGTATGCAATTGGCTGATCAAGATAGCGGGAATGGAAATATTTCATTGCAAAGTAATTTAGAAACAGGTATTGAAGTTACAGATACACTCTTAAAATATTTATTTTTTAAAGGAAAGAAACAATTTAATAAAGAACTGGCGGAAACGACCGACGTGTCCCCTTATGAGATACCTAGTATAGAAAAACTTGGACTACTGGGACTGCACAGAGTAAGCCTTAACCTTTTATGGGAATTCATAAAATATCGAAACTGGAGTTTTGTGGTCGAAGAAGATGAAGGCGATAAAGATTTATTTTATTTTGGTCCTAATGACTATGAAGAATTAAAGCTTGAAAAAACAGCTGTTGAAAGATATGCATTCAAAGACCGGGTGGATGTATTTAAGAATCTTAATATGACTAAGACCTTTTTCAATAAACTCTCTTTGTCAATAAAGAAGCTGGCAGATAAAATACAAGTAAATGATATGATATCCTTATTTCAAATTGATGATAAGGACTTTAAAAATATAATTGAGTTATTCAGAAAATTAAATGATCTTGCAATTGATTCGTTGGAATTTTTGGGAGATAATTTCTTGAAAAAGAATTGTATAGGAAAAGAAAAAACGATCAATTTTGATCTTCTTGTAAATTTTGTTTGTTATTTGCAAGCACTAGGTTCTATATACAGTCAGAAAACTCATGAAGTTTTTGATGATGATGACCGGGCATTATATAAAGTTCTAGCTCCAAGGGTAAAAAGACAATATATCATCGATCATTTTTCAAATCTTTTTCTAATTGAACCTAATATGATTGATGAGTTAATTGAAATATTTTTATTCCAGCCCAACCCCGGGCAAGAGGAAGATCATTTTGCAGATTTATTCTCACAACCGTTAGTTTACTTTGGCAAAGAAGAGGTTATATTTATTCCATCATTAACTAAACAATTAAATATAAATAGAATTATTGAGCAGCAATTTGGTGTTTGGAAAATAGAAGATTCCTTTAAAGGTGATAATCTAGAAAATTACCTAAGGATGGCATTATCATCAAGTCCCTTTTTGGAAGTAAATCAAGGTAGTTTGAAAATTACCGCCTTTGACGGGGAAGATGCTCAATTTGATTTTTTTGCAAAATTCCAAGATAAGATCTTACTGATAGAAATGAAATGTTTAAGAAGGCCCTATTCACCAAGAGAAACTTTTTCAAGAGAATCTGATGTGTTTTATGGGGTGTATCAAGTGAACAGGAGGGCAGATGTTATCCAAAAGGATTGGGAAAAGATAAAAGAAAAATCTAATATCTTATTACCAGAAAATCCGCCAAAATCCAAAGATATAATTAAATTAGTATGCTTGAATATTTTAGACTTTACTGCCAAAATTAAGGATGATGTAATTATTACCGATGCTTCTTCCTTAACAAAATATTTTCTGAATCCTTATATTGAGACTATCCTGATTGAAGGAGATAAGAAGAGTACACAAAAGAGGAAAATGCTGTGGGATAAGGGGTACCCTACGGCGGAAGGACTAATAGATTTTTTAAAGAAGCCTATAGCAATCAAAGATATATATGACAGTTTAGAAGAAACACCAAGAAGGATAATGCTTATCGATGAAGATAATGAAAATATGGCATTTCTGGATTACTCATTAACAGTAAATCCTTTAGAAAAGATGCTAGCAAATCTACAAGATGCCAATAAATCAACAAAATTTGCGAAACCATCAAAAAAGCGAAAAAGCGAAAAAAACTCTCTGAAAAAACAAAGCAGAAAAAAAAATCGAAAACACAAATAAAATACTTACTCCTTCAGTAACATAGCGTATTTCTTAAAATTTATAAAAGTAGAGTATGTAAATGACGGCAGCTCCTAAACATTAGATGGAGCCTTCAGAGGGTCGATGTTCCTGCGAAATATGAATCTCTATTACTATGGACTCCTAAGCCTCTAGTTATTTGATGGGTCTCATCTATTGTCCAATTGAAGGTCGTTCTCTTTCTCCAAATGTGCTTAATTCATCAAATTACTCTACTTGCACAAGTAATTATAAATCAAAATGTATTCAACATTTTTTCTATCCATAAATACTAATAACAACTCCCCAAAAATGAGCATAATTAAAATCATTTATGCTCATTTTTATTTATGCACAATTTCTATTTCGCCTAAAAACATTGTTCCTATAGCGTTTAAAGAGCTTTTTATCTTTTTGCACATCTATTTTTATATAGATACCTAGGAGGATCGTATCGATTTCTTCCTCCGTAGCATAATCCCGCGGTAAAGTCATCATATGACCTACAGATTTGGGGGCTACCCGGTGAGTGCTTGGCGTTACCAGGCTGCTATCGATCCCGTTCGCCGTTTGCCACAGCAGCTCTGCATGGATATCGGCATTTTTGCCAAATCTTGTTTTTAACAAGCTTTGCAGCTTCGGTAAAGGCGTTTGTGCCAGATCCCCGATAGAGTGTATGCCCAGACGAAAAAAATGCTTTTTCATCCGACTCCCTACACCGAACATTTTTTCAATAGGCAGCTCCCACAAATCTTTCGCCAGTTTTGTTTTATCTATCCTGTAGATCCCTTCCGAATTCTTTTTGGCGTAGTTGTCACAGGCCATCTTGGCCAGCATTTTGGTTGACGATATCCCCACTCTGGAATATACGCCGGTAGCCAGCATGATCGCCGTCTGGATTTGCTTGGCGATTTCCGTTGGCGAACCGAACATCCCGACCGAGTTGGTAACATCCAGGAACTGTTCGTCTATGCTAAAAGGCTCGACAAGATTCGTAAACGATTCGAATATCTCTGTGATTTTCAAAGATACATCAATGTACATCTGCATCCGAGGCTTCACAATAATCAGCTCAGGACACTTGCTTAGAGACTCACCCAAGCGCTCTGCTGCAGTCACACCATGCTTCTTGGCAATGGGACAGGCCGCCAAAATTATCCCAGACCGAAGGGCCGGGTCACCAGCAACTACAAGCGGCTTATCCCTATACTCCGGATGGGCAGCCTTCTCGACGCTTGCATAGAAGCTCTGGCAATCCACTAATAAGATAATACGCTCTTTCATACAGACCACCTCTGCGCTGGAGCAATTGCCAGAACATTGTCCTGCTTAAACACCCGAAGTCCTTTCTGAGTGAAGCAGTAAGCACAGACATAGTTATTTTTGATCGAACGCACCTCGATAAAACGCTGCGTAATCGCACCCTGCTTGTTCATATACATGATCTCTACCCTCTGACCTATATAACGCTGCATCTCCATAGTTATCACCTCACCGAACGATTTGTAGAGTTGTGGTGGCTGCAAAATACTCCATAGCTCCGTGAACGCCTTGTTATTGAGTAAACAGGTACACATCAGCTAATTATTCAAATCAGAACATTTGTTCTCTTTATTGTATTCAATATACCGAACAAATATTCGTATTTCAACAGGTATTTTTTGGGATGTTCGTTATTTGGGGCTGATCACGTCATGTTATACAACCGTTGAGCTTGATCCATCAACAAGGTCGGGATCGTTGGTGTTCGTACTGTTATTTTGATTATTCGTTACAGACCCAAAGCTGTCGCCCGGCGAAAATGAGTTAGCACCCGCATAATTTTTGGTGGTACTGGAAAGGATGATATAAGCTGTATCTCCAATTTGCACATTGGAACTCGGGCCCACGCTATTAATTTTGATATTTCCAACAATTGAAGGCATTGCTAGTACCTCTCCCATCCTATAACCCATTTATTCATATTGTATGAGATAACTGCCCAAACGCTACTCACCTGCATGCAAATTGAAGACATAAGGATATTGCAAGACCTCAGGTCAAGCAGCCAGAACATTCCGCTTCTCCCATCAAGCTATGAATGTCCTTTTCATCGTTCGGGTAAGCTATAGCTACTCTGAATTAAAGGAATGATCCGCATGAACATTCATACCGATAGCTTCAAGGTTGCATCGCTCGACGAGTATGACCGCGCGGTGCAAATCATCGAAGACGCCGAGTCATCTATCGCACAGTTGGTCGGTAACGAGATCACGCTGATTGCTTACGAAAAAATCGAAGATTTGAAAAACAAGGTTTGATTTAACGAGGAAAGGGTAAGTAAAGTCAACGTCATAATAATCCAAGGAGGAATGAGTGATGAATAAAAAAACACTGGCTGTCATTGGATTGGGAGCTGCGTATTTGCTAAGAAACAAACAAACCCGTCAAAATTTGATGAACCAGCTTAAATCTTTTGCCGCAAAAACTAAAGCCAAATCGTAAGAAGGCAAGCACAAAAGGCCCCAACTGATTAAATCCATCAGAAAAGGGGCTTTTTCGCTATGATTGGGTAATAACAAATTAGATGATCAATGTACGACATGATTTACTGCTGTCATATATTTCCTCATTCTGGATTGCAGCTCGAAATTGCTGACAATAACATGATTTAGATCTATTCGTTGATGATCCTGATATCGGAAAAAAAGCTGCCCTTTGATTTGCTGCATATCTGCGTTCACCTGATCAATCGCCGATTGAAAAGCCGGATTATAGGTCTTCAGATGCTCAAGGCTTTCTGTAACCTCGGACAGGAGAAGGAATTCTTTCAGCAATTCTTCCTCACTCATGGTGGCAAAGGGAATCTTCATCAGACCACTTCCTTAATCATAATTCTTAAGCCTGTTAGCTCCAGGGACTTAAGAACTATATCGGTAAAGTAATCTTAATAATGAAGGGCAAATCTGTCAAACATGAGTGAGGCATACGCTTCCTTGGGATGATAAAGATTAAATCTTTTTCATGACCGGAGTCCCTGTCATTAGGCGGCCCAGCGGAAACCGGCTGAGTAGTTGGGCAACGAAAACCGACAGCAGCGTACATACAATAAACGCAACCAGAGTCCGCAGCGATACATTCCAGCCTGGCAGGTAGCGATCCGTTACAAACGTAGCCGCGGTTAACATCAAGGCATGGGCCAAATAGGCGCCGTATGAATAGTGACCCAGAAAATTAAAAAACCGCTTGAAGCGTTCACTCGCCCGTTCCTGAAAAGCCAACGCCGCAATATACATGGCCACCACGGAAATCATCAGAAACACAGCCATAAAAGGCTGTACCAGCAAGGTATCGTTATATTGAATAATGATCTTCCCGTTGACTTGAAAGTGACTAACAATTGTATAAAATAATACACAGGCAACCAGCATATAGAGGCTGATTCCAAGTGTTTTCCATTTCAGCAATACCTGCTTCCAGCGGTTCATATTCAACCCGGCGACAATGCCCATAACAAAATAAATGTAAAAGTACAACGCGTTACGGTCAGCATACTCAGAGAACAAGGGTGTCAGCACCGGGAGATTCCATGCTATTACAGCATTACTGATTGTACCCTGCATCCCGGTAAGCCATATGTATCCGATCGTGAGCACAATAAGTCCTGCTGTGAGCTGCCTCGCACTGCAAGCTGCCCAAATTCGCAAAACCCATTGTTGAATCAGCGGAAATAGCAAATACAGCTGAATAACCATAATGACATACCACAGATGATATGATGCTGTACCGGTTAGCACGTATTCGTAAATTCGTTGGAGCTCCTGTCCGAGCGGAATTCCATCTTCGCGAAAAGCGATCTCATATATCGCTGACCAGATCAGGTAAGGCAGTACAATATCCTTGCAGCGTTTACGGATAAAGCTGCTGGCGTGAACACGCTCCTGGTAATTATAAAACAAGACAAGACCCGTTATAAAAATAAACATAGGAACGGCGAATTTCGACGCAATTAGCGCGATGGCCAGCATAGCGCCGTCCGCAATGCCAGCCTCGGGCACATACGCATAGTGACCAATAGCATGCTGAAGCACGACCGCCAAAAAGGCAAAGCCGCGTAAAACCTGTATTTCTGCAATTCTCGGCTGTTTGGCTTTCATAGCTCTCTCCTTTTCTTATGGAAGCTTAGCGGGTTGACTCGAAAAATTCGATCCATTCCCCGTCAGGACCATAAAAAAAGAAATAGCGTGAACCATTCGGCAGCGTTGTGATCTCGGAATCAATCATCTTCAAATCAGGGTTCGTACGGATGCGCGTAAACTCTTCTTCGATATGGTCCACCGTGAATGCAATATGATGAACCTTACCTTCTTGCGGAAGCTTGTCATTATAGCCAGAGATCAGCTCCAGCTCGGTTTCAGCGGATTGTCCGAAGCCCATAAATGCCAGTCGGATAACACCATTGGTGTGCGGCAGGGTCCCCTTTAAGGTGAGCCCCACAATGTTTTCATAAAAGGCTATGGAGCGTTCCAGATCAGCTACCATAATACCGACGTGTTCGATCTTTTTTGTTGCCATTAGCGATTCTTGCCCCTTTACTATTTTTAAGTACCCAGTACTTTTTTACCTCTTGGTTTTGTTCCTTGTGCATCCGGCTCCAGTGTAATTCCTAATGTCTCAAAGGTGCTTTCCGCAGGCGTGAGATCGTAGGTAAGTATGCCATCTCCCTTCTCATTAACACGGAAGGTACCTCCATTGTAGCGTACACCTTCTTTAACAAACCATAACTGGTACGCCCAATCTCCGGTGTTTGTATTCAATCCGTTAACCTGCAGCACCAATTGCTTGGCATCGCCCTGCTGCTTGATGAAGCATTTACCTGCAGCCTCCGGCATACTCGGGTCAAAAGCTTTTAGTGTATACTGCTTGACGACTTGAGCAGGCTGAACCTCGGGCAATGTGGTGTTGGGTGAACCTGCAGACCTGTTATCGCCGTAATCCTTCAGTCCCCAGCCTATCGACGCGCCTATGGCAATAAATAAGACGGCCGCAGCCACATAGGACCACTGTCTGGCCTTTTTGCCTGTCTGGGTGGGTTGTGGTCGATCCTCTGCAGCCGTTTGTTGGGCTGGGTTTACCAAGATCAAGTGTTCATCAGCCTGATTCATCCCTAATTGCCGCTCGTGCTCCAGAACATTTTGCATAATGTTATCGAACATGTGTCCTTTGGCTGAATCGGGTATATCGATCTCTTCCATCTCGTAAGGCAGCGTTTGCCACACCTGCCGAAGGCTCTTCAGCTCTTCTGTGCAATGTGGGCATGCCGCCAGATGCTCAGCATAAGCATGTGCCGCTTCCGGAGACAGCTCCTTTAAAAAGAAGGGAAATACTAGATCGCAGTCATTTATTTTCTCGCTCATGGTAGCTTACCCCTCTCCTTCCGGCGACAAATGCTTTCGCAGCGTTTTTAGCGCTTGATGCAATCTACTCTTTACGGTTCCTATCGGTTCCCCATTTCGGGCTGCTATTTCACTTAATGTATAGCCTTCCCAATAGAAATGCCGTATTAATTGAACCTGATTATCTGATAAATGTGGATAGGCCGCCTCAATCTGCTGCTTTAATAATCGTCTGGCAACCGTTTCCTGAAGCTCATTCCTGCCTGACAGGGCTGTATGCTCGGTCTCGGGGATCTCATAATCAAAAGACACGAGAACCTCCTGCTTGCGCTGCTTTCTCAGCTGATCTATCGTAATGTTTCTCGTAACCGTAATGAGCCAGTTGACGAACTGCCCTTTGGCGGGATCATAGCCTTTATTGGAGGTCCAAATTCGTGTGAATACCAACTGAACGATATCCTGAGCAAAAGAGGCGTCATTGCCCGCCCCTGATTTTACGGCGTATGAATAAACGAGCCGCACATAGCGATCATACAAAATACGCAGTGCGAAGCTTTGTTTCTCTTGTATTAGCTGCATTAATTGCTCATCCGGATATGGCTGCACGTAATCTGCGCTCCTCGGGTCGGCTTGTGACCCTCTTATTATAAGAAACGAATAAATAACGAAAAAGGTTTATCCCTATCTTCTTATAATAAGAAATATTTTGCAAGAGCTATGCCGCTCTACCTGCAACAAAAAAAGCCCGCAGCGCCTGAGAGCTTACTCCCGACTGCGGACTTCATAGCTTTTGACTTATTTAACGATGATCGTTGCTTTCATAAAGTCTTTATGGGGAGCGCAATAGTACGTGTACTCGCCCGGTTCAGTCAGTGTAATCGATTCGGATTGACCTTTAGCCAGCAGCTTGGTTTCAAATACTGGAGAACCGTCCGCTTTCAGCTTATCGGAAACTGCATTATGCTCGATAGCATGATTATTAGTAAATGTGATTGTAGCGCCTGCTTCAACTGTTAGTAACTGCTCAGAGAACTTAAAATTATCAATGTTGATAGAGTAACTTTTAGCCGCTGCTTGAGAAGCCGGAGTCGTCACTGGTTGTACTGGCGCTGGAGTCGGCTGTGCAGGAACCGGTGTCGGTGCTGGCGCAGGTGCTCCCGATGCAGGAACCTTAGGCGTAGCTGCTGGATCAAGAACGTACCATACCTTGCCCACATCCTGACCTGTTACATCGCCGGCTTTCATATCTTTAATATAGTAATATAAAGGCCAGCCTTGGTAGGTCGTTTGCTTCGTCCCGTCTTCGCGGGTAATCGTTCCGAAATCAGCAGCTTTCAAATCGCCCATGTTGGGAACATGCTCTGTATAAAAAATCGGCCAGTTCACTTCACAGTTTCCTTTGCATACGCTTAAGCTTGCTGTATCCTTGGTATACAAGTAGAGCGCCATTCCTTTGGAATCCGTCAGGAACGTGCCCAACGTATCGTTCTTTGCCGTCTTAACACCCGAATAGTTCATAACCATCCAGGAGCCGCCTACGCCTTGTCCTTTGGTATCTCCAGCCTTTTCATCCTTGACGTAATAATAGAGCGGCCAGCCTTGATAAGTCGTTTGTTTTTTCCCGTCCTCACGAACAATCGTTTTAAAATCTGCAGCATTCAGATCACTCGGGATTTGAATAGAATCTGCAGCATAAAGCGGCCAGTTCGTAACGCATTGATCCTTGCAAGCGCTCACGTCAGGTGTGTCCTTCATGAACATATAGAGCGTTTTACCAGCTTCATCGGTTAAATAAGAACCAACCTCGGCATTAGCCGCTATTTTAATGGAAGCGTATTGTGCACCCGCTGCTTTCGCAGCATCCACCACCTTTTGTTCGACCAAGGTATCCAGCAGCGTTTTGCTGCCCCCCTTTACTTTGCTCTTTAGAGCCTCGACGGTTGCTGTAGCGATATGTAGGTTGCGTAAAGATCCGGCTTTAGCGACTTGGGACAAGCCCAATGTGCCTGCATAAGCGATGACTCCATCATATTTAAAATCAGTATCCTGCTTGTACCCAAGCGATTCTACGAGCACCTTGTAATATTGCTGTGCAGTAATTTGTGCATTAGGCTCAAACTTGCCATTACCTGTACCCGTCCAACCCAGCTGAGGATTCGCTTTCAGATAGCCAAGAATCGCTTTATTGCTGTCATTGACAAGAGCCGCATCCGAGAAGTTGTCCGCCCCTTTATACGCCACAGCAGTGGCTTCAAGACCTTTTAATCGCAAAAATAAAATAGCAGACTGTAATCTTGTCGTAGTCTTGGCCAAATAACCAGCGCTGACACCACTTCCATCCCCCTGCAGTACACCGAGAGCCTCTACAATTTGTGCATCCGTTTTCACATTGCTTGACACTGGAGCCTCTGCTGCCCATGCCGGAAATGCGCTGCCGAGCATAAAAGCTCCTGCTAACAGCCATGCCGCTGCTTTACTGCGTTTCATCATAACCATCCCAACCTCCATCAAAGATAATTTAGATGTACCCTACACCTAATGAAGATAACGCAAAGGATTCAACATAGGTTTTACGATTTTTGAATAATTTGATAAAATGCACATTCGTTGATAAAAAGAGAACGATGAATTAAACTTCTAAATAGAGTAAAATCCTGATTGTACTGCAGATTGAAGTACGAGCTGAATCTTGCCTATTATATGGAGGTGTGGAAGGATGAATAGCGATGAGGCTATCAAGTATTTGGAAAATAGTATTGATAAAGCAGCGGATGGACTCCCCGAGGATTTGTTTTTATTTGTCAGCCGTGTAACACCGTTAGTTTGTGTGGATCTGCTTATTCACAATGAGGCCAAGGAAATTTTATTTACATGGAGAGATGATGAGATCTTCGGAAAGGGCTGGCATCTGCCTGGAGGGGTGATTCGTCATAACGAGCTGTTTAGCGACAGAATCATCAAGGTAGGTGAAATTGAGCTGGGAGCTATTCTTGAGCATGATCCAGAACCGCGCACCTTTGTGCAGGATCTGGATACTAGCAAAATCAATAGAGGCCATTTTATCGCGTTCCTGTATGGCTGCCGCCTGCTGTCCGATCCGGATGAGTCCAGACGTTATTACGGCGGTGTCCCTCGTGTAGGCGAGTGGGCCTGGTTCAGCGGATCTCCCGATCCTTTGCTGCCGACTCATGAGGTTTATCGAGGTTATTTGGAATAGATGCTTGGTTTCAGCACTTATTAATGGTTAAATATTAGCAAGCCCGGCAATCCGCTCCATATTTGAGGAGAGAATGCCGGGCTTGTCTGATGTCGTTATTTTGAAAAGCCTTATGTATTAAGGGATTTTCGATATGGGCCTTGAGGGACTCGAACCCCCGACCAATCGGTTATGAGCCGACCGCTCTAACCAACTGAGCTAAAGGCCCACAATAAAATTAAGTTGCGGGGGCAGGATTTGAACCTGCGGCCTTCGGGTTATGAGCCCGACGAGCTACCGGGCTGCTCCACCCCGCGATAGTTAATGATGTTCTTGCTCTCTTAGCGACGTTTTCTATTCTACAATAATTCCAAAAGAAAAGTCAAGAACTATTTTAAAATCGTTTACACGAGATAGCGCACACCGAAACGACCTTTTTGTGATCGGAACACTTCCACCTCCTGCGGACATTCATAACCATAGATCCACCAGTCCTCTTCCATTCGTTTGGCTAAGCAGCCAGCCTGAAATTTACTCTCATACAGCTTGACCCAATATACCCAGTTCATGATGATCACCCTACCTGTAATAAAATGGCCTACTAGCCTGTAGCATAACCCAAATCAGCCATCCTTATCTCATAAATGCTATTTTTGTTCAGACCTGCAGCAAAAAGCCCTGATCCCCACTGCAGATAGTGGTTATCAAGGCTTTTAGATTGTTTTAAATGATGGGAAGCAACTAATAAGTCCAGTAACTACTGCTTGTAAACACCCAGCAGACGCTTCGAAACTCCTGCAGGCGTAGTGAATGATTCGTAGAGGCGGATCGTTAACGGACGATCCAATTGCTCCGTTGTTGCATCAAAGATAAGGTTGTTTTCTCCACTAACCAGACGATTAGTACCAATAAAGCTACCTGATACTGTACCGATCAAACGATCTGCTGAATCATAAAGCTCAAATTGCAGCTTGGAGAAGCTGGCATCAATCTGGATTTGTTCCTGTCTCGTCAAATCAAGATTAAAGCGGGTTTTGTAGGAATAGCTGTTATTGCCTGTACGATTATAAATCGGTGAAATCGTCCAGTAAGTGACTTTGGCATCGAACGGATATACACTGAACTTCTCTTCCGTTTCTGCCGGTTGAATCTCCATACTATAAGCAGCAATGTTCGTTTTGTATGGAGCAGCCTTCACCATATCGTTGATTTTCAATACCAGATCCTTACCGCTCTCGGACTGTGGCAGTGTGTATGAATAGCTAACAACCAATCCCGAGTTAGGTAAAATTCTTTGCGTGGATACCGTTTGACGGTTGCCGCTGTAAGTATAGCCATCCGTGCTGAGAAGCTCGGTTTGGAATACCGGAACGGCCATTGGAATATCGCTTCTGTTGAAAATTTTGAACTTCGATGTTACATTCTTCGAGCCTTCATCCGTGTTGTCATCCATGTGAAACTCAACAACCGACACCTCAAGATTCGGATGTATTAGCTCGCTCAAGGAATCGAAGGCCATTGGATTGCCCAATTTGTAGGCAGGATAAGCAACCCTTGCAGCCGTGCTCGGCAGCAAAATATTAAGTCGGCCCACATTATAGGTAACAACAGTCGGAACACCGGTTGCGCTTGCCTGTGAGAATTTTTCAGGGGTCAATACGTTGATGCTGGATAGGATGGTATCATTATTCGTTGAGATAGCAAAGTGAATATACTTTTGCTCTCTCGCTTCCAGAATAACCTCCCCTTGCTCAACCTTTTTCCCGTAATACGATTGTGCTTGACCATTATCTGATGTCGTAGCATCAGAAGACGACGTAGTAGCAGTTGGGTTATCCGTGGACGCCCCTGTCCCTTCAGCACCGGTTGTACCCTCAGATGCTGAGTTACCCGTGTTCACTGTAACCGGCACCTGTTGACCCGTAACAGCCGTTGTAGGTGCAGCCGCGTCTTCAGGTACCTTTTGCCCCTCAAACACTTTGGACGATGTCTTGCCATCGATAATGAATTCAGGCAGGGTCTCGCGCTGATCCGTCGGGTTCCTTACAAGCAGTTGCAGCACTTGTATCGTGCCTTTATCTGTTATTTCCTTGTCGATGCTAACAGGCGTGTATTCAAGTGGTGAAGTCAACGAAGGAATTTTGAACGTGTCGCCCCATTTCTTTACTGATGCTGGGTCCGTAATTTTCATATCGCTGCCCTTCCAGGACTGGCCGCTGATAGGAACGGCAAGAATTCTCGTCTCTGTTTTCGGGTATACGTAATAGTCTACATCAGTCCAATTTGCTTCTGATAGTGTAACCGTATCCGTGCGATCAATCACAGCCAAATAGCTTAATTCCGTCGTTGCCTTAGGTTGAATGGAACGCGGATTGGAAGCACTTGATTGCAGTATATATTCAACGCCCTCAATCGTTTTTACACGAAGCTCATACTCCGGAACACGCGCAATGGCGGCTCCGGTATTTTTCATGCGTACGACTACCCCCACACGGGTTCCGCCATCCACACGCTCGTTCAGGACGGTTTTAATATCAACGCTTAAGGAGTTCGTCAACTGATAGGTAACTGCAGCAGTTGTACCTGACTTGGCTCCTGCCAATTCAGCGGCCATTGCCGAGTAGCTTGATGTCATAAGAGATGATGTAATAAGGACGGATACCGCAGTTTTTTTCCAATTCATTTTCACTTTTATTTCCTCCAGTTAGCCAGATTATTTCGCTAGTTGTACTTTTTCTTTGTCTTTCAGTTGATTCTGACCGGAAACGATCAATTGCTCGCCTTCTTTAATACCAGATATGACTTCCTGAACCGTCTCATTCAGACGTCCCAGCTGTACTTTGCGTTTCTCGGCAACATCTCCAACTAGTATAAATACAGAAGTATCTCCACCTTCGCGAACCACACTTAAGGTTGGAACCGTAACAACGATTTCGTCCTTCTCTTCAGTCAGCAGGATTTGCACCTTGTTGCCTGGTTTAAGCTTGGTATCGGCATTCGCGATTTCAAGTTCCAATGGATACGATTTGGACTGTGAGCTCATCACATCCGCCAAGTAACTGACTTTGCCCTTCAGCTTTTCAGTGGTACCTGGCACATAGAACGTCAATTCCGTCTTGCCGCGAACCAGCTGTGCAGAAGCTTCCGTTAATTCAGCTTTTATCTTGATCGGGTCCAGCTGCTGTACCTGTGCAGCTTTAAAGCCTGCGGTCAAACTCATGCCCACTTCGATCGGCAGTTCGGTAAGCACACCGCTCACGGGTGCTTTCAGCTCCAGATTGTTCAGGGTGCGATCTGCTTCACGAATACTCAGATTAGATGATTCTACCTGAGTTTCCAGTTGGGACAAGGAGTTCGTTGTTTCAATGGTGTTCAGCTTGTTCTTCGCACTTTCCAAGTCCAGCTTGAGGTTTGTTACTTGTGTTTCTACTTGATCTAACTGGAATTTTGTAAGCAGGCCCAAGTCATAATCATTACGTGCCTTGCTAAAGTTTTTCTCAGCATCCTTGACGGCTTGTTCAGTTTTCGTAACTGCATTTTGCAAATCGACCTTCGAGTTAACCAGATCATCCTTTGCTTTTGTCAGCTGCTGGCTTGCGCTTTTTACACCTAGCACACCTTTTTGCTTCTGCAGCTCAACATCGGTAGGATCAAGCTTTACGAGAAGCTCGCCCTTTTGAACCATATCACCGCGTTTTTTATAAATTTCCTGAACGTCGCCGCCTACTTTCGTGACAACATCCATTTGTATCGAGGAAACTACGTCCGCTACTTGCTCCAGCGGGGCACCAATTGATTTCTTCTCTACCTTGGCTACCTTAACCGTTTTGATTGTGGATTCAGCGGCTGCTGGCGGCTGCGGAGGTGCTGCTGGCTTCGTGCAGCCTGTCATGATCGCCGTGCTCAAGATAACGACTCCTACTACTTTTGTACTTTTTTTGACGGTATTGATCATTGTAAAGTTCATTGGCCGATTCTCCCTTTCAATATCTCTGTATGATTAATGTGTTATCGAAGCTGTTGTAACCTGTGTATCGTTGGCATCATGATCTTTCTTCTTGAACCAACGAGCCATTCTGTCATTAATGCGAGCGAGCATGGCGTATACAATCGGGACAATCAACAGGGTAAGCAGCGTCGAAGTCGTTAAGCCTCCGATAACTACAACTGCGAGACCCTTGGAAATAATCGTTCCTTTGGAAAGTCCGACTCCAAGCGGCATCAAGGCCAGAATCGTCGCTCCAGCTGTCATGATGATCGGTCTCAGACGTGTCGTACCCGCTTCAACCAGCGAATCGCGAACTGAATGACCACTCTCCCTCAGCTGCTGCACTCGATCCACAAGCACGATCGCATTTGTAACCACGACACCGATAAGCATCAGGAAGCCGATCAAGGAAGTAATATTAACAGATTCATGGGTAACAAACAGTCCAAGCAGTCCTCCGATAGCAGCAAGCGGCAATGAAACAAGAATCGCTAGTGGTGCACTCGCATTACCAAATGCCAGAACCATTACCAGGTATACGATAAAGATCGATGCCCCCATGGCGATGAACATTTGCTGGAAGCTGGTTTCAATATCGTCTGTTACGCCCTTAACTTCGGTCCTGACATCACTTGGAAGCTCTACGGTTTTAAGTGCTTCGCTGATTTTGGCACTAATACCGCCTTTATCAGGACTGTCGATTTTGGCATTAACCTTCACGATTTGCTCTTCCTTCTCGCGGGTAATGGCGACTGGAGCATCAATTTGTCGAATCTTAGCAATCTCATTGAGATTAACTGTAAAGCCTGTAGTCGTTTTGATTGGGAAGCTCCCTATTTTTTCGATCGAATTTTTGAATGATTTATCCAGCATAATTTTAGTTTTAAAGGTGGTATTGTCGAATTTCAAATCACCGATTTTCTCTTCAATAAGCCAGCCTCGTACTGTATTTGTAATTTGTGCCGAAGATAATCCATACAGACGGGCTTTGTTTTGATCGACGTTGATCTCAACCTCAGTCTTGGATTCACTGAGCGTATCTTTAATTTCTATGAGCTCCGGGAACTCTCTCATTTTGGTTTTCACGATTTCTGCTGCTGCTTTCAGGCTGTTCAGATCGTCCCCTTTAAGCGCATAGGAGAAATCGGTGTCGGAGCCTGGAGGCCCGCCTGCGGACAGAACGGAACCATTCACTTCCGAGCCTTTAGGCAATGAATATAAGATTTTTTCCTTAAATTCCTTTACCACGTCTTTAGCATTGGATGCAGCTGAAGCGGATGCAAAAAACGATGAACGATAAGCGATCCGGTCTGTTCCATTGTTGTAGCCGATCAAGGATTCAAAATATTCAAAGGTCGGTTCGCCCTTGGCATCCTTGGATTCGCGTACCATCGTTTCGATTTCCTTAACCTTGGCATCCATCGTTTCAATCGTCGTTTCTCGTGGCATTTTTATCGTGAACTGCATCAGCTTGTCGGATTCACTTTCTGGCATGAACGATGTGGATAGATAAGGTACTGTGGAAACAATCGTTACAATAAATAAAATAAAGGCTAGAAGCAATGTTTTCCAACTATTTCCTAACGACCAGATCAAGGTTTTTTTGTACAATCTGGAAAATGCGCCCAGAGAGTCAGCTTCATCGTGGGTCTTAATTTTACTGTTCATAACCAATATCTTGGCTAGCATCGGGATGATGGTCAAAGCGACAATCAAGGAAGACATTAAAGCTACAGCCAGTGTGATCGCAAAAGGTCGGAATACTTCACCCAACACTCCGCTTACAAAAGCAATAGGACCAAAAACACCAACTGTTGTGATCGTAGATGAGGTAATTGCTGAGGCAACCTGCGCCGTAGCCATCTTGATAACCGATTCATTACGCTGCTGCGCCTTCTCCAACTCGCTGTATATGTTCTCGATAACTACAATACTATCGTCAACGACCCGGCCGATGGCTATCGCCATGCCTCCAAGCGTCATGATATTCAGAGAAATACCAAGAGGTCCCATGAACAGGAGGGTTACAATGATGGATAACGGGATCGATACAAGTACAATCAGTGTCATACGTACATTTCTCAAGAAAAGCAAAATCATCAGTGAGGCCAATACAGCACCTAATGCGCCTTCCTGCACCATTCCATTGATCGAATGCTTGATATCGACGGCACTGTTATAAATCGTATGAAAAACGATGTTTGGATATTGTGTTTTCCAGCCATCCATCAATTTGTCGGCTGCAGCACCAAATTCAACCGCATTAGCGTTTTTGGTTTTGAACAAGTTGACGCCAATAGCAGGCTGGCCATTCAGACGGGATAAAAAGGTCGCTTCATTAATAGCTTCGATCTTGGCGAGCTCTTTAAGCAGCAGTGTGGTTCCTGAGGGTGTCGTGATTTTCATATTCTCCAGATTGTAAACACTGTTCAAATCCGTTTTTACACGAACCATTTGTGTATTTCCGTTAAAGTCTACGGAGCCTGCAGGACTCGTCTGCAAAGCCGCCTTAATGCTGCCGGATACCTGATCTGGCGATAATCCATAATTGCTGATCGCATTGGCATCCATTTTCATCGTCAGTACAGCTTCCTGGTTACCGATGGAATCTACATGGTCGATCCCCTTGATCGATTCATAACCCGGTAAAATAACATCCTTGTACACCTTATCAAGATCCTGCTGACTCATTCCATTCGTTCCGTAAACGGATATGTAATATACCGGCTCAGAGGCAAAACCGAGGGTCTGCACTTTGGGTTTTTCCGAAGATTGGGGAAGAATAACATTGGAGATTAAGCTTTCCACATCTCTTTTAACATCGTCAGGCTTTTTATCCTGCTCCAGTTCAATAACAATGGATGAAAAGTTATCACTTGAGGTCGAAGTCAAATTCTTGATTCCATCCAAACTAGATATCGCTTTTTCCAAAGGCTTGGTGATGTCATCGAGAACATCCATGGGGGGAGCCGTATATTGGGTGTTGATCAATACAACCGGAAACGAAATATCCGGAAAGCTCTCTACCTTCAAGGTTGTTGCTGTGTAAATACCGCCTCCTAGCAACAGCAGCGTAATAATAATGACAGCCGTAATATTTTTCATTGAAAACTCGGTCAACTTGTTCATCTCTCTACTCCTCCATATACATTGGCTGACTTCTTAGACGTCATGCTTCCAGCTACCCCTTCATTGTAAACCCACATTTCTTTAGTATAGCTTCGAGCCCTGATTATGTAAGGTGACAAATGTCATGAAATCAGCAATTCACCCCTATCCCCTGCCTAGTCAAGATTCAAAAAAAAGCTGCTCACGCCGAGCTTCCCATTCCTCCTCCAAGCCATCCAACCGTGCCAATAGGATTTCATGAAGGGCTTGCATTTCCAAAAAACGGCGTTTGGAAGCAAAATGTGAAGGTTTATCCGACTCCTCTAATTCAGACAAATTTGAAAATGCATCCAGGGTAGATTCAATCATCTTTTGAATATCACCTATCTTCATAATCATCATTTGCACCGTAGTCATGCTGAAATCATCGCTTATGTAGTAATAATCCTTACGGTTGCTGCTGGTCGGCAGCTTGTGGCACATCATATGCTTTTCCAGAGTCCTCGCCTGTACACTGATTGCCGCCTTGGTAACACCCAGATTCTCCGCTATCTCCTGAAGACTCATGGGACTTGAGGCAAACAGTAATTGGGCAAAAATCTTCCCAACCAAAGGACTGAACCCTTCTGACTCAAAGGATAGCGACATATGATTGCTTATGTTTGTTTTCAAGTCTTCAAAGGACAGTTGTGGCGATTTCATAGCAAGCTCCTTAAATCATCGTTGATATCATTAACAATGTTGTTAACGATAACAACATTAAGCGCTTTTGAAAAAACTGTCAATAGTTTTGAGAATATTTAACAAATCGTTCATAATCGAAAAAACCAAAAACCGCCCTGGCCAGCCTGCTCTACATGCTGTTGGACGGTTTGGCTGTTGGACGGTTTGGCTTTTGACCCTATAGTTCAATTAATCCGTTGTTGTAAACCAATCGATCTTCTTGCTGGCTAACAGCTTCCTTTGCCCCTGAAAAGAATCATAGATGCTGAGCTTGTACGTCTTTAAAGTATCCAGATGGTAAATCAGATCTGCATCACGCTCTGTAATCCGGAATTTTTCCTTTTTGCCCAGTCTGATCTTATCATCATTAACTGCCGGATCTGAGGAGACGGCGCCTGCTGCGGCACTGGAGTCTGAGCTTTTACTATCAAAGTCCTTAAAATCAAATTCTTTCGTAAAAGTCTTATTCCCCTTCTCATCCTCAAAGACAAAAACAAGCTTGCGTCCCTCGGTATTCGATTCAATCCGATTATTTTTGGTCAGCTCATAATCAAAGGTCAACCTGAGCTCGTCCCGGTTGATCCATGTATTCACGCCTCCGACATGAAGCGTATACGGAAACAGATCGATTTTTTCAAAATCGTCCTTCGCAGTAAAGTTCTCATTCGGCAGCCAAAATGCTGCGGCATTCACATAAGCATCCGGTTTGGCATCCTTTTCCGTATACTTATCCTCGGTTACCGCTTCCCCAATCATGACATGCATGTTCGTTGTCGGAAAGGTTTTCGGCAATGTGCTGGATACAAATAACAGAGCGGAGCCGCCAGGACCTACCTTATTCTTGATTTCGGAAATGGCAGCAGGATACACGGAGCCGTCGATCGTCTTAAATTGCGCGACAAGCTTGGATACGTCCGTAGAGCGCTTCTCGAGATTCGTCGCTTCCATCTGTACGGTAAAAACATCGGCCGTATCCCCTGTATAGGTATTTACACCCAATACTTTGTAGCTGGCGCTTCGGCCCACAATAGCTTTTTTGTACATATCCCCGACGTTAATGTAAGGCATATTGAGCAGCTCGGAGCTTTGCGCAAATTTTAGCAGCTCTTCCTTTTCGGTTTCGCTGGTTTTCTCCTCAAGCACAAGCTTAATGGTAGAAAATTCATACGTATAAGGCATTTTTCCTATAAACTGAAAATTCGCCTCACTCCCTTTGGGAAGCCCGATCATTTTGTCCGTCTTGATCAGCTTGGCTTCTACCTTGACGTTATCGTCCAGTAAATAATAGCCTACCAAATTCGGAATCGGCAGCGCCTCAACACCTTGATTCAGCAGTGTGAAATTCGCCGTCAAAATATCCTGATCTTCCCAGGGCAGCCGCTGAAAGGAGTTCAGCTTGGAGGTATACGTACCCTCTTTGTTCGTAAAATGATATTCCGTTCCCGCGTCGACGCTGTCAGGAGCAGACACAGCAGGCAGCTGGAAATAGGCAATTGGCAGGTTCAGCTTCAAATCAGCAGCGTTCTGGATAATGACAAGCTGCCAGCCTTCCGTGCTGACCGTGATAGGGACAGAGCCCGTTAATTCAATTTCTTTTTTGATTTGTGGATTAATCGATAAATCTTTTAAGCTCTTGGCGTCCAATGGATACATATACCCCTCGTTTGTACGCAGCAAAAATTGGTATGCAGGCACAACAGCTGTTCGATTTCCAACATTTTCCATATTCAGCACGACGGTAGGGGAGTAATTCTTTTCGTTTTTGGTCATAAACACTTTTTTTATCGAGCCTTTAACCTCAGTACCAGCCATATTAATAATATGAGATTCATTCACAGGTGTAACCACCGAATACCCGGCGGGAACCGCAACCTCGCCTATCTTTCGCTCAAAGTTCGGCTGCGAGAAGTCCCATTTGATCACCTCAAACACAAGATCGCTGAGCTCGGTCGTTTCATTAACTGTTGCATAAAAGCTGATATCCTGTACTGATTGAGGCGTAATCCGATTTTTATCTTTATCCTGCGGCAGTACCCTGACAGAGATTTGGTTGCCTGATTGCGTCCGCATGCGTACCCAATAGTCGATAAAAAGCAGATCAGTGCTCGTTGTATTATGGACACTCAAAGTAAAGGAAACCGTCTTGCCGCTTTGCTCTGTCAGCATCGTCACATTCTTCAGCTCGAAGTAGCTGCCTCCCTGAATTTCTACCGTACCGAGCGCAGGGGCCGATCCGGTAGTCAGTATGGCGCTGCTGGACGGCGGCGTTGTGCCGCTATCTGCCGCAAAGGCAGGAACAACCGTACTTAAGGTGACAACAGCTGTCAACAGCAGGATCGCGGTGGATTGTTTAATCATGATCATGATGGGGTTACCCTCCTTAGAGTTTTCCGTAGGAAAACTATCTTCGTAAGCAAATACTTGTTTCCTTATCTCATCATTGGGACAGCGCTCATAGTGCCCACAGGTCCATTAGGATTATCCTTCATTTGCTGCAGCATGGCGTCGCCGTCGGCCTGCCATTTTTTCAGTGCATCCCTGATTTGAATCTTGTCCTGTGATGCATCTTCGAACAAACGACGACCAATATCCTGAACCTGGTAAATATTCGGCTTGTCGCGATAAACTTTATTATCGGGCATTGGTGCAGGAGTCAAGGTTGTAAAGGCATCAATGTGGAACTGCACACCGTCTTTAGGCTTAATGTATTTTTTGCGAGTAACGATATTATAAGAACTGTTTGCTTTCAGGCGTGCCCAATCCTCGCTATTGATGAATTTGATAAACTTCCATGCATCATCTACGTTCTGAGCTTTGGCATTGACTCCCATAATCCCGTTCATACTCATATACCCGCCTACATCAGGAGCCTCAGGATGAACTGGTAAGGTGACGACATCCCAATCAATCGGCGTAAAGCTCTTCACATTCTGGGCACTTTTATTGGCGTTCGTAATTTGACTCAGTTGACCATAGTTAATGATCGACATCGCAACACGTCCAGATAAGAAATCATCGTACTGGAACGGATTAAAATCGGCACCACCCGGATTCGACATTTTAGCTCTCATGGCTGCCTGATCGAGCTGTTCTGGCAATACTTTATCCTTTTTCAGCTGCAGCATCGTTTTCCAGATTTTTTCCCATTGATCGGTGTCAACCGTCATTTTATCGCCCTTCTCATCGTACATCCTTAGCTGAAGAGGAGCTGTGTACATCTGGATCGAATAGAACAAGTCGCCCATCGATTGGGTCGAGAAGGAAAATCCGTATTTGCGGTTTTCACCCTCGCCTTTACCCAAGCGCCTTCCCAGATCAAAAGCTTCCTCCCACGTCATTTTGTCTTTGGGATAGGCTACTCCGGCTTCATCAAACATTTTTTTGTTATAGACAAGCGCAGAGGAGTTAAAGGTTGGGGCCAAAGCGTACAGCTTGCCATCCCCTGATTTTTTTAAGCCTTCGATGACAGCAGGAACCATATCGGAGGTATCGAACTTGTCCCTGGTAATCATCGGATCAAGCTGTGTCAGCAGGTTGTTGCTGATCAGTTCAGGCAGCTGGTCATAACCGACCATGACCACATCGGGCGGATTGTCGCCCTGCATGACCTCCTTGAGCTTATCGAGTGGATCGACCTGCTTTTTACTTGGATCCGGCCTGCCATACCGAGCGCTCTCGTCTATGGTCGATATGATTTCCAGCTTTATTTTGGGATTGGCATACTCAAAGATCTCTGTAAATTGCTGGCGGAAATATTCATCCTCACTTCCTCCCATTGTCGTTGCAATTCGAAGAACACGCTCCGTATTGTCCGATGCCCCCGGCATTTTCGTGCAGGCCGCCAGCAGCGGAATCGTAAGTCCGGCACAAATGGACAGCAGCATAGCTTGCTTAACCCGTGGTTTCATTACTAAATCCCCCTTTGTAGTAGTTGTTGCTTAAAATTTGGCTTGCAATGGTTGTCCTTATGTAATGGCCTTATGTAGTTGTTTGAAGCACTTATGATTTATGTGTATATAATGAAGACAGATGAAGTCTTCGAAATATATCAGGACAAGCTCTTGGGAGGGCGAATAATAATCTTCTCCCCATCAAACTCCATTGACGCCTTGCTACTAATTTTTAGTGCCTCTAAATAAGCCTTCGGGATTTGCAGCCGTCCGGCACGATCCAGCACGACATATTCCTCATGCACATCCTGCATCGAATGTAAACCGGAAGACTCTTCAGACCCCGCCTCATCCAGATTCGGATTGCGCTTAATGAACTCCGTGCTGGTCATCCCATCGCGAATCGCCACAACACGATCCACCTTGCTCGCGAGCTCCATATCATGAGTTACAATAACAATTGTAACCCCCAGCTCACGGTTCAGCTTGCGAAAAATATCCATGATCATATCCGAGGTTCGTGTATCGACTGAGCCCGTCGGTTCATCCGCCAGCAGCAGCGTCGGCTTGTTGGATAAGGAAATCGCAATTGCCACCCGCTGCTGCTCGCCTCCAGAAAGCTGCTGCAGCTTATTCCCCATTCGCTCCTTGAGGCCTACCCATTCCAGGAGCTGCTTGGCGTAGGCTCTATCGTATTGTCCACTCAGCATCATCGGCATTTCAACGTTTTCCAGCGCGGTCAGGTAAGGAACCAGATTGCGGGCGTTATTTTGCCAAATGAATCCAACGGTTTTACGCTTGTATTGGACAAGCTCCTCGTCGGTAATTTTCAGCAAATTCCACTCTCCAACCTGAACCTGTCCTGCCGATGGACGATCAAGACCTCCCAATATATTCAGCAATGTGGACTTTCCACTGCCGCTGTTGCCGATAATCGCCATCATTTCGCCATTAGCAACAGAAATATTAAGACCTTTGAGGGCGACGACCTCGATCTCGTCGGTTTTATATATTTTGACAAGCTCTTCACAGCTGATCATCGCTTATTTCTCCTCTCCCAGCTTCACAGCTTGATGAACACGCAGCCTGCGAATATGCAGGAACAGCAGTGCAGCACCCGTCAGCATCATGAACGCCACGACAATATATAACTGATCGGTATCACGGGCATTAAAAACAACACGGAACGGTGGAACCTGTGTCTGCACGTTTTCTGCCGTCTGCAAGAAGGGCAGGAATAAATAACTCGTCAGCTTCCCTATTCCAATACCAAGAGCGATAGACAGCCCTGCAGTAAAGCCTTGCTCCAATAAAAGCATTCCCGTAAGCTGTCTACGAGACAGTCCCATCGCCCGCAGTACGCCAAACTGCACAACTCTGCTGGAAAGATTAAAAAACCAATACAGGATATAACCGATTAATGACACAAGCACCGAAACCAGAAATCCAAGACTCAATATACCAAATACGCCACCACGGGACGGGTGCTTTTTCTGGGTAATCAGTTCGTTGCGCACATCTTTCACACTGGCAATTTCAATCTGTTTGGCTGTCAGTGCTTCGACAATGGGCGTAACCTTCGCCCCGTCCTTCATTTTTAACCACACCTCATAAGGAACGATCGGGGCCTGATCATAGATGTATTCCAGATTAGCAATGAAAAAAGGGGTTTGATCCGGATATTGACTCGGCCAATAAGGAACCGTGGCCACAACGACAAATTCCACCTGCTGCTGCTGAATGGAAATATTAATGATGTCCCCTTCCTTGATGTGATTCTTCTCGGCAAAGGAGGTCGGGATAATAACAGCCTGTTCATACGTGCCAAGCAGATTCAGGTAAGCATTGGGATGCGCCTTGAACAAATCCTTGCGAAACCAGGCGACTTTGGCAAAATCCACGTTGTCGATTCCCATCAACATGCCTTGCCCTAACGATTTTCCGGAAACCACAACATTCCCTTTGGTCCGTAACACACGCGCTGCGTGGTCAATGCCTTCCGTCTGCTGGAAAACAATGAATGGAGGCTCCACATACCTCAGCTTGGGAGGAGGCCCTTCCATGCCACTGCCACCACCAGGTGCGCCTCCGCCCTGTTGGCCAGAACCGCTATTACCGCCACCTGGAGAGCCACCGGCCCCACTTCCGCTGTTTCCACCATTTTGGCCTGCACTTTGATCCTGTGGAAGCTCATCGGATACTCCAGTCCAGACCGCCTGCACAATCACATCCGTACCATAGGCATACAAAGTGCGATCCGTGGAGTTCAAATCGATGGTTCGGGCCGCCGATGCATTGTACACACCAAGCCCCAGGGTCAAAATAAGCAGCAGCATCAGCGGGTAATAAGACCCTGCCGAACGTGACAACTGCGTCAACGTCAAATAAATCGGTACTGGCAGGAATCGCTTGCCTATCCAGCTCCATAAGCGGAGCAGCCACGGAAATAACCGCAGAAAAAACAATCCCAAGGAAATAATCGATAAGGCCGGTACAAAAAACAGCAACGGATGCACTTGTAATTGATCGGTAGTGAGTCCTGTTTGAGCCGTGAGCAGCTGCCGCTGGTCGAACAAGTAGTAGCCATAACCTACTAAAGCGATCAATCCTACATCCAGAAACCATTTTTGCCAAAATGGCGACCGATCAGCACGAGCCAGCTTCTGCTTATAGCTGACAATGGAGGATCGTGCATACACAATGGCCGGTATAACGCTGGCCAGGATCGCTATGAAGACAGCCACACCCCCGTACAGCAAAGCTTCGGTCGAGACACCTACCGGTACCGATTGGCGGTCAACGAAGGTTAGAAAACCGCTGGAGGAGCCTATACTCTTGGCCATGAACCAGCCGAGCATTGGACCTACGATTAACGCAGTCACCCCCAGCAGAAACCCTTCAAGCAAATAGATGCCAATAATTTGTCGGGTACTGCCGCCCCGGCTTCGCAGAACAGCAATGACGCTGCGCTGCCGATCCAGAGATTGACGCGCATTCATCACAATGTAATAAAAAACCATCGCAATCATGGGTGCAGCTAATGTAAATAGCAAAATTTGCAGCTGCAGACTCTGCGATCTGAACTCCTGCAGAATAGGAATAAACGATAAATCGACCCGTGTATTTTTCAGTTTCTGAAACAAGGTGATATCCAGACGCTCCAACTTATTTTGCAGCGGAGACAATTGACTTGTCTGAATCTCCCGTAAGTCAAAAGCATAATACCAATTGGCCAAATTGAGCGGAATTTTTTTCTGTTGAAGTATGTAGGTTTGAAATGACTGCTCGCTCATAAAGAGGGTGTTAACCAACCCCTCCATGCCTTGAAACCAATACGGATCGCCTTCCTTGCCCGCTTTGACCGTACCCACTATCTTGATCTTGAGCGGTGCGATACCTAACCCCCCGCTAATCGGATAATTGAATACATCACCAATATGCATATCGTTACGGAACATCGCTTCTTCCAGAATAACAGCTTCAACGATACCGTTTTGAATCTGATCCGTGTACCATTGTCCCTGTACGATCTCGATGTGCTCCTTCAAACCGCTTTGTGACACCAAGGTCATCTGACGTTTTTTGCTCGGATCCACAGTTTGTGGATTTTCCGGTGCCAGCTGGGAGGCTCGGATCGAATAGCTGCGGACATAGGCCTGATCAGGAAAGGCAACGTCCTTGGGAAGTTCGGTTTGGATGTATTGATCCACGTCGGCAAGTGCGTCCAGATCTGCTTTCTCACTCCCCGTTGCCTGATAACGAATCAGCAGTGAGCCTGCCGGCAGTCCATTGCTCTTCTCTTCCAGCGATTTGCTGACTACTCGCTTCAAGGATCCATCGGCATACATCGGTATGCTTGTCGTAAAAGCAACAGCCATGATCAAGCCGAGCAGTGAGCTTAAGGTTAGCCAGCGCGTGTTCCACATCTTGCGGTATAAAAACCGAAGCATCGGTATCGACATTATCGACCCACAACTTTCTGCCCCGGCGTTAGTCCCTTAAGAATTTCCACATCCGTCGATGTTTGCTGGCCGATCTCTACATCCACTTCTTTTTTGTTCCCCTGCTCGTCTACCAGCTGCACATAGTTTCGTCCCGAATAAGAACGTAAGGTAGATAAAGGAATCGTGACTGCCTTTTCCTTGCGCTGGATAATGACGGACACACTGAGCCGGGTACCCCGATTCAGTCCTTGCGGAAAAGGCTCCAGCTGTACAACCAAATAATTGTCAATCGTATCCGGCGTCTTCGGCTGCCCATTGCTTCCCTGACCACCAACGCCGCCATTACCTGTATCTACCTTAGGATTAGGCAGCTGCAGTACTTTTCCTTTGTGCTGACCTGCGGCATTAATGTCTACAACTACCTCCATGCCGACCGCGACCTTTTTTAAGTCATCGGCACTTAAGCTCCCGACAACGGTCAGCTGAGACAAATCAGCAATCGTCGCAACGGCATCATACGCTTGTGCGGTGTCGCCCTTTTTCAAAAATACAGAAACAATCGTACCGGCATAGGGTGCCGTCAGCTTCGCCTTGGCAATTGTGTTTTCCAGCTTGTTCAATTCCTCACGTTTCAGCTCAAAATCGATTTTTGCCTGCTCCAGCGACTCCACAGTCATTTCATCGGCTTTGCGCAAGGTTTCGATCATAACAAGCTCATCCTTGCGTGTTTGCAGACGCTTCTGCTTCAGCTGGCTCTCCTGCTCCGTCACATCAAGCTCGGCAATAAGCTGACCCTGCTCCACCTTGTCGCCGCTCTTCACCAGCACACTCTTGATTCTGCGGCTTGCTTCATCGGTAAAATACAGATCTTCCTCCTGAGTAGCCATCAGTTTGCCAGAGCCGTGTACCTTGGTTTCCAGTGTATCGGTTTTCACGATGTACTCCGGCTTTTTGGATAGCTTGGGAGCTGTTATGACCGGCAGCTTCTCCTCTTCATCCTCCTTCGGCAGCAAGGAGCAGCCCGATACAAGTACTAGCACAGCCGCTAAACAAGCGATTGCGACAGGTCGTACGGACAGACTACGTGCTGATAAATTTTCCATCCACCATTTCGAATACATGGTCGGCAACCTCCATAATTGTCGGATCGTGTGTCGTCATACATATCGTTACTTGTTCGGTCGTAATAATGTCACGAAACACCGCCATCACCTGTGCACCCATCTGGGAATCCAGTTCTGCGGTCGGTTCATCGGCCAACAACAGAGATGGTTTATGCGCTATCGCTTTGGCAATAGCCACACGCTGCTGCTCGCCTCCCGATAACTCGAAAGGACGGTGATGCATACGTTTGGAAAGACCCACCAGGTCCAGGCAATGGGCAGCACGCTGCTTCCATTCTGATCGCGGAACCCCTGCCATACGCAGCGCCAGTTCAACATTTTCCCAGGCAGACAGCAAGGGCATCAAGGCATACGATTGAAAAATAAAACCGATCTCCTTGCGACGAATTTGCGTGCGCTGATCGTCACTGCAGCGATGAAACGGATGGTTAAGAAACATAATCTCACCCGTATTAGGCTGATCCAGCCCTCCGATCAAATTCAGCAGTGTGGTTTTACCTGAGCCTGAACGACCTTTGAGCATGACCAGCTGCAGCGGATACAGGGACATGTTGATGCCCTTGAGTACATGCAGTTGACTGCCTCCAACGGGAAAGGAACGCTCCACTCCCGATACGGTAAGAATTGGCTGGGTAATGTCAAAACGCTGCTCGATGATAACCTTTTCCGTCTTCTGTGCCGCTGCACCGTCATTCATGACAGGTTGTAAATCAGTTTCTGTGTCGAGCTCCCGCCCTTCAGAAACCTTGCTTGTTTGGTTTTTGGGACGAAGCCAACCTATCATTTTGATCCTCCTATAAGTGTTCCTCCAGGTATCGCTACCATAAGAATAACGAACTATGTAAGCTTCCAATAGCTCTCTTTATAAAAACTACCAGCTTTATCAGGTCTCGCCAAGTTTCCATGAACCAACCTGGTTTTTCCTGATCTACCAACGTACAGCAGATTGACCTTCAAATGACAAAATGATCTCCCCTAATCTTAGACGAGGCGAATCGGCAAAAGGTTACAGAAACAGGATAAAAATTAGCTAGTCTGATGAATACTATCGAATTTCGTTGAATCTTCAACCATGCGTTGATAAACAAAGCGAATTGTTATATAATTACAGGTCAACATATTTTCACCTTTATCTGTAAAAACGTCATACTATCAGGCTTCACCATGCTATAGAAGACTTCGGGGGGTTACTATTCATGTCATCATCACTAATAGAACAGCTCATGCAAGCCATTAAAGCGAAGGATATGGAACAAGCAGCCAGCTTGCTCAATGAACATCCAGATGTGGCACGGCACAAGGATTCGGAAGGAAACAGCCCCATCCTGATTGCCCAATACTATGGAGCCAAATCGATAGTCACTTTATTGCTTGACCTCCATGTAAGCTTGAATATTCATGAAGCTGCTGCAATTGGCAAGCTATCGGCTGTAGTCGATCTGCTTGAGGAGTCACCGGCGCTTGTGGACAGCTATTCGCATGACGGCTATACACCGCTGGGCTTGGCTGCGTTCTTCGGGCATAGTACAATAGCCGCAGCTCTCCTCGAACGCGGTGCGAAAGTCAATACCGTCTCTTACAACACCATGCGTGTGACACCACTACATTCGGCTGCTGCTGGCAGGCATACTTCTATCGCCGAGATACTTCTGCTGCATGCCGCAGACCCGAATGCCCGCCAACAAAGCGGTTGGACGCCGCTGCATTCAGCAGTACACAACCAGCATATCGAGATGGTTACACTTCTGCTCAAGCATGGCTCGGACCCTGAAATCGCCAACGATGAAGGGGTAACACCAGTCGATATGGCCCGAAATTCCGCTAACGCAAAGCTTCTCAACCTCCTCACAACGGACTTGGTATAAGGAATACAAGCTCACTACAAAAAACGGCATCCCTTCCTCATTAGAGGCGAATGCCGTTTCTTCCTGATTCCCTATTTTCAATTCATAAAAAGAGCTGCTTGGTGAACCAAGACGGTGAGCTGTGGGTACACAATCTGGATCTCTGCCGCTCTTTTCTCCAAAATATGAAGCTCAAAGTCGGCTGCAAACAGATCCGGATCTGTCTCAACAGTCACACTCGTCCCCGTTTCACCTGTCGCTCCCACGACCCGTACACCCGTTTGCGGAATACCGTGCTTATAATTTTGTCTGTACACATGGCCGTCTCTGCGTATTTCCACAGCTAGTTGATACGATAAAGCATTAACCACAGCAACGCTTATCCCTTTTTCACCGCCTGCTGCAAAATACGGTGCACTTAAACCAGGACGCTGAATATCGGTCAGCACAGCCTGTAAATTCGGTTTATCAGGTGCGCTGAGTGCGCTGATCGGAATCCCCCGACCGTTGTCTGCAACAGTCACATTTCGTTGATCATGCAAATAAATATCGATCTGACTGCAATACCCGGATTGGTGCTCCAAAATGGAATTTTCAATTAACGCCCAAACGAGCAAGTGGGGGTCATACTTCGTCTTTCCTGCACCTAAATATAAACCTGCGTGATCTCTGGCTTCAGCCATATCCATATAAGTCCCGGTATCCGCCAAATCAGCCGCAGCTGCGAGCAGCAGCAGAACCGGGAGCACCCGATGTGCCGGCAGGCTGTACCCACCTCCGCGTTCTTCCTGAATGAGCAAATCTGCTCCCATTAATGCTTTTGTATGATGATACAATTGCCCCGTTGTCCCCATATGAAGCCGCTCCACCAAATCCGTACCATTGATGGGTCCTTGTAAGACAGACCTTAATATATCGAGTCGCTGCTTGTTCCCAAGTGCTGACAATATCTTGGCCAGCTTCTCGCCATCCTGGCTAAGCAAGCTGCTAATTTGCTGCTCATGGGCTTCCCACTTGTATTTGATTGTGGAATTTCGATATTGGCCGGAATAATAAATGCGGCCAGAACCCCCATTTGCTTCGTCATCAGGGTCTGCCGGATCGCTTATAATCTCACTTCTCCGACTGGTATCCATCCTGCTTTGCTGCACATACCTCTGCAATTCATTCAATTGCTTCTTCAATTCATCCATTTCCAATCCCAGATCACGAGTCACACGAGCACCTCCAAATTTCTATATTTACGTTATTACGTAAATTAATAATAACATAATTAATCATTGAAGTATAGCCTCTTCATTCAAACCGAACCGGAAAATAAAAGAACCTTCAGGCCACTCTATGAACGGCAACCTGATAATGGGTCACTTTGTACAAGTGCCATCCTACGGGTCACCGTTCAATATTGTGGAGCTAAAGGTTCCTGCTTATTTATCCTGCTGCAATTTCCGCCCGAAGCTTCCGAACGCTAACCAGCTGAATGCAAAGACATAAAACTTCAATGGCTGTTTCCAGCTCTTCTAATGAAGGAAATGTCGGAGCTATCCGAATATTCCTATCGTTGGGATCCTTGCCATACGGATACGTTGCGCCAGCCTGAGTCAGGGTAACACCGGCTTCTGCAGCCAGTCTGATCACGGCTTGGGCACAGCCATCCAACGTATTCAAACTTATAAAGTATCCGCCGCCCGGCTTTTTCCAGGTTGCCAGCTGCTTCCCTCCAAGCTCCGCTTCAAGCTTGTTTAACACCTTATCAAATTTAGGTTTAATTATAGCTGCATGCCGGTTCATATGCGCTGCGATCTGCTCCAGATCAGGGAAAAACCGAACGTGCCGCAGCTGATTAATTTTATCAGGTCCAATAGTTTGAATAGATAATTGCTTCCGAATATAACCAATGTTAGCGACACTGGCTGCCATCACGGCAACGCCTGAACCAGGGAAGGTGATTTTGGAGGTTGAAGCGAATACGAAGACACGATCCGCATTCCCTGCCGCTTTACACGCTGCCAGCATATTTTTTAACGGATCCGGACGGTCAGTTAAATGATGAACTATATAAGCATCGTCCCAAAAAATTCTGAAATCAGCCGCTTTCGCAGGCATCGCTGCCAATCTGTCTACAATTTCATCGGAATAAGTGACGCCTTCGGGATTGCTATATTTCGGCACACACCAGATCCCTTTAATCGAATCATCCTCGCGAACCAGCCGCTCAATCGTATCCATATCTGGTCCATCATCCAGCATGTCGATCACGATCATTTCAATATTGAAAAGCTCGCATATCGCAAAATGTCGATCATACCCTGGACTCGGGCAAAGAAATTTCACAACCGGCAGCTTCCCCCAAGGGGTCTCACTGCCGTACACACCATGTATCATCGCTCTGGCTATCGTATCATGCATCAGATTAAGGCTCGAATTGCCGCCAATGATGACTTCCTTAGAATCTACCTCAAGCAATCGGGCAAATAACGCCTTCGCCTCCGGAATCCCGTCAACGCCGCCATAGTTACGCAAATCCGTACCGTCTGCAGCGTTCAATAAATCGGACGATCGTACAGTATCCAGCATTGGCATCGACAGGTCTAATTGCTCTGGAGACGGTTTGCCTCTGGACATATCCAGCTTCAACCTGCGATTTTTGTAACCGTCATATTGTTCCTGTATGTTCAACTCGGCTTCGGCCAATTCGTTGGCGCTCAGATCTCGAAGTGCACGCATTCCGATGACTCCTTATCACAGTCGTACCGCCGCTGGGTCACGATCTGTATATTAGTATGATGTTCCATCCATGTAAGAAAGCCTTAATCAAGCGAATACCGCTATCATCTGGAGCGAAATTTCTGTGAATGCTCCTTGGCCTGCTCAACGGTTGTAATCCGATTGCGGCTCCATTCCAGCAAAATCCGGTCAATGTAGCGAAAATGCACCTTGCCTGCAAATACCGCTTCCTTCAGTCCAGCCAGTATCAACGGCTCCATATATTTATCTTTGTCCAGCCAACCGGTGATCGATTCGAGCTCCATCGGTGTTAACGGACGGGCAAATTCTTTTTCGAATATTGAAAAAATATCCTTCCGGTTTTCCGGCTCTGCAGGCTCCAACGCTTTTTTGCGCTGCAGCTCCTCCTCATACCAGAAACCGGCCAACCGTTCCAGCAGCGGATCCAGATTGTATTTCTCTCCCTGAATGCCGCTGATCGGGTCAACCGCTTCATCAATGGTCAGATGCCCCGCCTTCAACAGTTTTTGCAGCGAAGCAATGACTTTTTCCGGCGTTACGGACATACGTCCCTGCAGCTCCTCTAGCGTCGGAAACTCCTTGCGTTCTTTTTCCATAAACGCCAATACATGAATCATCAGCATCACATCGACTTCGGTCAGCTTCAACTGATGATAATGCTTGATCAGCAGGTAAGGGACACCGATATGTCCCGCCTTCCAGCCAGCTGCAAAAGCACTCAGCAGCTCCTGCCGCTCACGATCCTTTTCATTTTGTTTCATCGATCCACCTCTTCACGCCAAACCATTAAGGATACAACCGATACAGCAGCCGCGGGAATGCAATTGTCTCCCGTACATGATCCAATCCGCAAATCCAGGCAACCGTCCGCTCCAGACCAAGACCAAAGCCGGAATGCGGAACGGTACCATATTTGCGTAAATCGAGATACCATTGATAAGCTTCCTTCGAAAGCTCATGCTGGGCAAAACGCTGCTCCATCAATTCGGGATCGTCAATCCGCTGGCTGCCGCCAATGATTTCCCCGTAGCCCTCAGGTGCGATCATATCGGCACACAGCACAACTTCAGCACGATTAGGGTCTGGCTTCATATAAAATGCTTTGATTTCTGTAGGGTAATTCGTAATAAATACCGGCTTGTCATAGCTAGCGGCTATCGCCGTTTCGTGAGGTGCACCAAAATCCTCGCCCCATGCAAATTCATGTCCGTTTGCTTGGAGAAATTGGGCCGCTTCGTCATACGATATTCTTGGAAAAGGTGCTGTGATGCTTTCAAGCTTGGTCACATCGCGCTCCAGAACCTCCAGCTCCTTGCGGCAGTTGTGCAAGACGGATTGGACGATATGCGAGACGAACTGCTCTTGGATAACGAGACTTTCCTCATGGGTCACAAACGCCATCTCCGGCTCAATCATCCAGAATTCGATCAAATGACGGCGTGTCTTGGACTTTTCCGCCCGAAAGGTAGGTCCGAATGAATATACGCGTCCCAATGCCATCGCTGCTGCTTCCATATACAATTGACCGCTTTGTGTCAAAAAGGCATCCTCGTCAAAATACTTCGTAGCAAATAAATTCGTTGTCCCTTCGCAGGAGGAAGGGGTTAGAATCGGAGGATCGACCAATTGAAAGCCGCGTTCGTCAAAAAACTGCTGAATCGCACGTATGATTTGTGCACGAACAACAAGGATAGCGCGCTGACGCGGCGCCCGAATCCATAAGTGGCGATGGTCCATTAAATAATCTACACCATGCTCCTTGGGTGTAATCGGATATTCTTCGGTAATCTGAATAATTTCAATACCCGTCACATTCAGCTCATAGCCGCCCTTGCTGCGAGTATCCTCACGCACGGTCCCTGTAACATACAGCGAGCTTTCCTGTGTTAGCTTGGCTGCTGCTTCCCAGACCTCAGTCGACACCTCGCTTTTCACAACTACACCCTGAATGTAGCCGGAGCCGTCCCTCAGCTGCAAAAACTGGATTTTGCCGCTGGAGCGCTTGTTGTGCAGCCAACAACCCATTTTCACGGTTTCGTTAGCGTGCTTCTCAACCTCTCGAATCATCGTTAAGTGTGGACTCATTGCTTGTTCCCTTCCTTCCTGAAATTCATTTACAATGCTATTCCGTAGGCTGTAATCCATATCCGCTACATCCATTATATCCATTTTCCAGCAAAAGTTTGTTCAAAAAAGTCCTCTTTTGATCGCGAAGTGTCATAACACAAATTCAAACTTGTGGTCAGATGTATTTATTATGCTTTCTGCCGAGCCGATATTAAGCGATATGTATCACGAGCAATGACCAATTCCTCATTCGTAGGAATGACCAGCACTTTTACACGTGATCCGGCGGTCGAAATATCCCGATCTCCATGCACGCGTTGTCTGTTAGCTTCCTCATCAAGCTCCAGCCCCAGAAACGTCAAGTTCCGACATACCGCTTCACGAAGTATCGATGAATTCTCACCGACTCCAGCCGTAAACACAAGGACATCCAGCCCATTCATAGCCGCGGCATACGAGCCAATATATTTACGCAAACGATACTCATACATATCAAAAGCCAACACGGCGCTCCCATCACCTGCAGCCATCGAGTGTTGGATTTCCCGCATATCACTGCTCAAACCGGAAATCGCCATTAAACCGCTATGCTTATTCAACATGGAATTGACCTCATTCATCGTCAATTCCTCTTTGCCCATCACATAAGGGACAATAGCGGGGTCAATATCTCCACTGCGAGTACCCATCATCAATCCTTCAAGCGGCGTCATTCCCATACTCGTGTCGACGGATTGACCGTTAAGTATCGCGGCGCAGCTTGCTCCATTGCCGATATGGCAGGTCACCATTTTCAGCTCCGCAAGCGGTTTCCCTATGAAGCTGGCCGCCCGTTCGCTCACATAATCATGAGAGGTTCCGTGGAAGCCATAACGCCGGACCTGATGCTTTCGGTATAAAACGAGTGGAATCGGATACAGATAAGACTTTGCAGGCATCGTCTGATGAAAGGCTGTATCGAATACAACAACCTGAGGAACATCAGGCATATTCAACTCTACCGCATTAATACCCAGCATATGCGCAGGATTGTGCAGAGGAGCAAGATCAAACAATCGCTTGATTTCCCGCTTGACCTCGTCATTGACAATCACGGAGCTGGAGAACGATTCGCCCCCATGCACGACGCGATGGCCAACCGCATCGATATCGGATGAAGCAGCAAGCACCCCGTGCTCCTTGTGAACAAGTATATCCAGCACCTTGCGAATAGCCGTAGTATGCTCCAAAATCTCGGCTACCTCGCGAATTTCAGTCCTGCCCGAAGGCTCATAGCTTAAAATCGCCGAATCCATCCCGATCCGTTCAACTCTGCCGCTGGCCAGCACCTCTTCATTAACCATATTGTACATAAGAAACTTCAATGATGAGCTTCCCGCATTAATAACCAAAATATTCATAGACGATCACCATCCCTGTCATACCGGAAAAAGCCCTGCCCAGTCTTGGTTCCGAGCTCCCCCGCCCGGACCATTTGCTTCAACAATACAGCCGGTCTATATTTAACATCTCCGAACTCGCGGAACATCCGCTCCATTGCCACAAGCACGGAATCTAATCCGAAGCGGTCTGCAAGCTCCAACGGTCCATAATGGAAGTCGTAGCCCAAACGCATCGCCATATCAATATCTTCAGCGCTTGCCACTCGCTCAGACAGCGTATGCATAGCTTCATTAATAAGCACGCAGATCAGTCTAGTCGTCACGAAGCCAGGAGATTCATAGACCTGTACACCGTGCTTTTGGATCGTCGTCTCAACAAATGTCTTCGTTTGCGAGAACGTCTCTTCAGAGGTTTTTAATCCTCTAATAATTTCCACAAGATGAATCCGGGATACCGGATACAAATAATGCATGCCAATCACCCGTTCCGGGTGCGCTGTGGATGCCGCAATTTCAGTCAGACTGAGCGTCGAGGTGTTACTTGCCAAAATGACTGGTGCCGGACACAACCTGTCCAGCTGTTGAAACAACTGCTTCTTTTGTTCCAAATCCTCACTGATCGACTCTATGACCATATCGCAGTCCGTTAGCAAGCTCATATCGGTACTTCTATGAATACGGGATAAAATCAGTTTTTTCTCAGCAGCCGTGATCGCCCATTTTTCCATCTGCTTATCCAGACTATTTTCAATATACTCCCAGGCTTGCTCCAGCTTCTGTGTCGTTCTGTCTATTAAAATCACTTCGAGGCCCTGGGCCGCCAGCATTTCCGAAATCCCCTGTCCCATGGTGCCCCCGCCAACAACACCAACCTTGTTCCATTGCATACAACAGTCCTCCTCGGACGCATGATCTCTTTCTCTATAGGAACTCCTATCAGAGTCATTATACACAACATAGGGTCGAAAAAAAAACAAGAAAATCGGCAAGTAAACAAAAAGCCCGCAACTGCCGCAGCAGCACGAGCTTTTCTATGAATCTTCTATTTAAATCTAGTCTTATACACCGTTAATAGCAACGATTGTTTTATTATCTTGTGATTCAAATGCAGCAATAATAACGTTCAGGGATTTCAAGCCTTCTTCTCCGGAAATGCGCGGAGGTGTCGAGGTTACCAGACATTCAACGAATTCATCAATCACGCCGCTCGTTACCTGCTTCTCGTTAGTCGCCATAGCGCCTACTCTATGTTTTTCTACGGAACCGTCTCTCATAAGAACAATAACTTGATCCTCGGGATCTGTGCCGATTTGCAAGCAGCCATTTTCGCACCAAAGAACTGTACTGTTATCTTGACCTTTGTAATAAGTCCAGCTTGCTACAAGCGTTCCGATCGTGCCGCTCTTCATACGCAGCAAACAAGTTGAGTTATCATCGCAGTCTGTGCCTTCCTTGTGTAAAGTGCCTACAAAAGCTGCCACTTCAACAACCTCATCTTCGAGCAGCCAACGGATCAGGTCGGATTTATGTACGCCCAGGTCGCCCATTGCGCCCATAATGGCTTCTTCTTTACGGAAAAACCAGCTGTTGCGTCCATCGATACTCCAGCCTTCCGGACCCGGATGACCAAAGGATGTGCGGAACGTTAATACTTTACCCATTTTGCCTGATTCCAGAATTTCTTTGGCTTTGACATGGGGAGGCATCAAACGTTGGTTGTGACCTACCATCAAGTACACATTGTTGGCTTTAGCCGCTTCAATCATAGCCAGTGCGTCGGCTTCGTTGGTTGCCATCGGTTTTTCAACCAGTACATGCGCACCGGCATTGGCAGCAGCGATAGAAGCAGGAGCATGCAAGATGTTCGGCAAACAAACACTAACTGCATCCGGCTTCTCGGCGCTTAGCATTTCTTCATAATTGGTGTAAGCTTTGGCTCCGTATAAATCTGCATAATGCTCAGCACGTTGATTCACAACATCACAAAAAGCAATCAATTCCACGTTCGGGTTGTCCGCATACTCAGGAATATGTCTTTTTTCAGCAATGGAACCACAACCGATAACAGCTACTCTAATTTTACTCAATTTTCTCAACTCTCCCATTCGACTATGTTGGCTTGAACAATTTATATCGTTAATTTTCTATTGTGAAAATGCAGACAGGTAATGTTCTTTCACCCATTGCAGACTCGTCTCTACACTTTCAATCGGCGGGTTCGCGCAGCGATCCTGCTCCACAATCAGCCATTCAACACCAGCATCTGAAGCCGCTTGAATGACATTTTTCAGATCAACTTCGCCTTGGCTCAGCTCGACCGTGTCCATTTGAGCCTCAGGGCCTCTTTTGAAATCTTTTAAATGCAATAATGGCAGTCTGCCTGTATAGCTTTTGATGTATTGAAGCGGGTCTTGACCTGCGAACTGCACCCAACAAACGTCCATTTCCACAAGCACATTCTCAGGAGTAGTAGAAGTATACATCGCATCAAAAACAAACTCGTCGCCGATCTTCATTTCGAATTCAAACGCATGGTTATGATAAGCAAATTTAAGTCCTGCTTCACGCACGATTTGACCTGCATGCTCAAAAAACTCGAACAGCGTTTGCCAAGCTTGCGGGCTTTGACGGTCCTCTGCGGCAATAAACGGAATGATGTAATATTCAGCACCAATCGTTTTCAGGTAAGCGATTTCTTTTTGAATGTGGGCGCGCGAATTAACGAGGCTTACATGGGCACCAATGGCTTTAAGGTTTAATTCCTGCAATAGATCTCTCAGTTCCTCAGCTTCCAAACCGCCGTAACCCGCGAATTCAACACCTTCATATCCAAGCTCTGCCACACGGCGCAACGTTCCGCGAAAATCCTCAGCCATTGCATCACGAAGCGTATACAGCTGTAAGCCAACACCCATTCTTCTCATATTGGTTAGGTCTCCTTCAAAAGTATTTGTATTTGATTCCATTGTAATCAATAATGCCCTATAATAGCTATGAACGATGTGGTTATCACATGAACGATCTGGCTACAAAATCAAACGAGGTGTTATTGTGCACTCCCATATATTATCCTGCGGTTACTCGTATCATTCACAAAAATTCACCAACAGCTATAAAGAAGGCGTAACCACCTACTTATTCCGGCTGCAAACCGAAGGCTGCTGCTATGCACAGGTCAACGGCAGTATGACATTGATTGAACCCGGCGATCTCCTCTTATTTAAGCCGGGTGATGCATATGATCTAAGGGTCGACGAGCACACGAACAAGCTGCAGCAATCCATCGTTTCGAGCGGTGACTACTATATTATGTGTAAAGGTGACTGGATTGACGAGTGGTGGGCCAATTCCAGGAAACCACAAAAGGTACGGATTGCAGTCAATGAACGTATACTTACGATCTGGCGGCAAATTATTTTGGAAAAACGACGGTTTGAAGAAGATAACAAGGAGCTTTCCGATTATTTGCTGCGCGCACTTTGCCTGTACATAGATCGTGCGATTACCGAAAACAATTCGCGTCACGGCAGCTCGTTTCTGGCGACAAGAATGAAAAGCTTTATCGAGGAACACGCCATTTTACCATTGAAAGTCGAGGATGTAGCCCAGCATGTAGGTATTAGCGTCTCCCGAGCGGTTCATCTGTTCAAGGAATGCTTCAATAAAACGATCATTCAGTACACGCAGGAAATTCGCCTGTCCACCTCGGTTGAGCGCATGGCCTACAGCTATTTAACGTTGGAGCAGATTGCAGAAACCTCCGGTTTTGGCAGCTATTCGTATTTTCACCGTGTGTTTCGTGACAAGTACGGCGTATCGCCCAAGACGTTCAGGATCAACATTCAGTCCGGTCGGTAGTCCGGGCACATAAGGGCTTGCAGTAGCAGAGCCTCCATGTCAGTAGCCTTCCCCCCTCGGGATGTCCGTCACTCTAATCTTGATTAGAGGGGGAAGCTGGATGAAGCTTACCGTATATTTTGATGACCAGCTGAAGTTGTGGGTCGGATTGATTGAAGCCGAGGAACACAACCAATTGAAGGCATGCCGCCACTTGTTCGGCAGGGAACCCAAGGAAGCAGAGATTCTCGAATTTATTCAATTCCAGATGCTTCCGCTGCTGTCAGCGACGACACAATCGATTGATGTGAAGCCACGCCGAACTGGATACACAAATCCCAAAAGACTTGCTCGCCTCGCGGCCAGAGAGCTATCTCAACGTGGAGGCTCGACTTATGCACAGCAGGTAGTTCAATTGGAATACGAGCATCGGAAGGTGGAACGACAATCACGTGCCAAAGAGCGGCGCGAAGAGCTTCAGGCTCACAAATATGAGCTCAGAACGCAAAAGGCCAAACTCAAGCACCGTGGCAAATAAAACATGAGGCAATCGCTTCCTCTCGGGAGGCGGTTGTTTTTCTACTTGCATAATGGATTCAAATCTTCTATTATGGATATTAAGGGTCTTTAATAGTTCCTATTGATCATCGAAAATAAGTTATAAATTTCAGTTTCGGGAGGACGATTATAATGGAAGCTTTACATGATGTTGGAATTATTGGTGGTGGTCCGGCAGGTCTGAATGCGGCCCTCATGCTGGGAAGAGCAAGAAAAACAGTTGTGGTCATAGATGAAGATCGTCCCAGAAATCGGGTAACACACGAATCCCATGGTTTTCTGACCAGAGATGGTATCACACCAAGCGAGTTTCGGAGAATTGCTAGGGAACAAGCAGTCGCCTATCCCTCCGTCCATTTTGTTGCAGATCGTGCGGTAACGATCACAGGAACGGATGGAGATTTTCAAATTACTACCGCCCAAGACATTACTTTTCGAGTCAGAAAGCTGCTCTTTGCAACCGGAATGAAGGATGCCCCCCTCGACATTGAGGGATTAAAAGATGTATATGGAAGCAGTGCCTTTGTATGCCCCTATTGTGACGGCTGGGAATTAAGAGATCAGCCCCTGGTGTTGATTGCGAACGGCGCCAAAGCCCATCACATGGCCAAAATATTGCCGGGATGGTCCCGCCATTATACCATCTGCACGAACGGACCTGATGAATGGACAGAGGAGCAGCGTGACGAGCTGAGGAAGCACAATGTGCCATTTTTCAATAGTCCGATCCGGCGCATTGATTCTCAGGATGGTAAAGTGCAGCAGGTTGTCCTCGAAGACGGCAACGAAATTGCGTGCACGGGGATCTTCTTTGCACCGACGCTTGTACCCGGATCAGACTTACCCGAAGCAATAGGCTGCCAAATAACAGAAACAGGGGCTGTTCTCGTCGATAGCCTCGGTAAAACCAATGTACCCGGTGTCTTCAGTGCCGGGGATTCCGCTTCAGCAGCATATCAGCTGATTGCCGCTGCCGCTGCAGGAGCGTTGACTGCGGTTACGATCAATAGCGAGCTGCTTGAAGCGGCCTGGAATAACGAAATTTAAGTTCCATCATCTATGTACATCTTCCGATAACACTATGAAATGCGGAATAAGAGAGTTTGGTCAGTTTCATACCATTCTCCAGACAACTCCCCGCTTATGGGTTTTCGATGGCGCCGATTTTGTGTAATAATAGGAACTGGCATTATTTTCTTGCCTGAATTGATATTAACAAAATCGGTTTTCCTGTCGAAAACATTGCAGAGGTGAAGTTATGATTACAATCGGCCTAACCGGATTTGGTGATCACGAAGAATTGTATGGCAAGCTGACTCAGGCAAAACGGCTGCCTACCTATAGCGAGCATTTCCCCATCGTGGAGCTGGATAGCCCATTTTATGCCGTGCAGCCGGTAAAAAACTATCTGAAATGGGTAAATGACACACCGAAGGATTTTGGATTCATCGTAAAGGCATATCAGGGAATGACGGGACACCTTCGGGGAAAGAAAAATTTTTTTGACACCGCAGACGCTATGTATGAAGCTTTCCACATCTCCATCCAACCGGTTATCGATGCCGGAAAGCTGACAATGGTTTTATTCCAATATCCGCCTTGGTTCGAATGCAGTCGTGAAAATGTAGCCATACTTCGCGATACACGGAAACGGATGGGGACTGTGCCTTGTGCGCTCGAATTTCGACATCAGAGCTGGTATGCCCCTGAATTTCGCGAGCGAACCCTTGATTTCATGAGCAAAGAGAACTGGATTCATACAATTGTCGATGAACCGCAAGCCGGAGATGGCTCTATTCCAATCGTATCCGTCGCGACCTCACCCGAGATCACCTATGTGCGTATGCATGGCCGCAATGTGCAAGGCTGGCACCAAAGCAACCATCCCGATTGGCGCAAGCTGCGTTATTTGTACAGATATAACACGCAAGAATTAACGGAGTGGCGGGACAGGCTTCTTGAGCTGGAGAAGTCCTGCAAACATATTTACGTTGTTTTCAATAACAACTCCGGCGGCGACGCAACAAATAATGCGAAGGAGCTTATGCAATTGCTCGGTCTTGAAACCCAAGCACTGCCACCCAAGCAGGCGGATTTGTTTGAGGATATTCTTTAGGGATCGGTTCGCAATAGGTTGGACAATAATCACAACGCAAAAAGCGCCATAAGTTAGTCGTTAACCTATGGCGCCCTATTATCTTCAGAATCCACTCTATTGCGCTGTCTCCGTTTGATCCTTTGCAATCTGCCTCAAACAATCCTCAAATGTACCGATCACAATCTTCACAGGAACACCGAGCATCAAATTAATCGGCATACCCAGATTTTCGATATGCATGCCCGCTTTGTCCACATATCTTCCATTATCTCCGAGACGGACATCTCCCCAGTGTTTGGCTACCTTTTCCCATATAAGAGAATCGTCGCTCATATACCCGTACAGCTTCTTGCCTAAGGCACATGCATAGCCTACCTCAAAAACGGTCCCAGAATCAGGCTCTGCCCCGCGAAAACTGTTTAAATTAGCGGCAATGATATCCGAATTTTCGATCAGCTTAATATTGGCTTGAAAAATATCGGAGGCAATTTCTCTTTTGCTCCGTCCTGGCTGCTTGTTAATCACGTTGTCCATAGGAAACAAGCCGACAAAGCCATGCTCCGCACATTCGGCTTTCAGGCTGGCACCGATCTCAAGTGCATTTGGATAAAAGACTTCAAATCCCGCTAAATAGATACGATTGCCCATGTCAAACACCTCACAACTTGTTCATAATTGGCGCTAGCCCTGAATGAGCAGAGAAACAACCTTGCCTTCATTCACATCAATAAAGCCCAAATCCGTTATTTTCAAAGCCGGACTTACCGGTAAGGAATGTGTACTGATCGACATAATCGGATTATAGTGTCGGTAACCGAGCGATTCCATAGCCTGGGTAAGCTGATGAACCTCAGCAGCGGTTTGCTCCAGCGGTTCCTCTGTCAAAATCCCACCTACAGGAAGGTGAAGATTCGCCAGCACGGTACCATTGTCTACCACACAAAAACCACCCTGATTGCGGATAACCTCATTCGCTGCAAGCATCATATCCCGTGGATTGTGCCCAACGACCAGCAGGTTGTGATTATCGTGCGAATACGTTGTCGCTATCGCACCGCGCTTGATCGTATCTCCGCCGATTAACCCGTATCCGCGATTTCCATTTTTCCCGTAACGCTCAAATGTAGCAATCAGCCCATATGGACTTTCCTCCCAGCACAGCTGGTTATCTCGAATCTCCACCTCGCCATGGTGCTCCTTTGTGAAGGTGGATCCATCCTGAACCATCATCACCCGGCATGGGTAACGGCTATCTGCTGCTTGTACGGTGACAGCGAAGTCTTGTTCCGTTAATTTCGGCAGCTTGACACTCGTGTAATAATGCTCAGGAAATGAGTGCTTACTCGGTTTGGGCAGGTATGCTTCGTGAATGTCATATACCTTTTGTCCTTTTTTGTACACCTGATCCATAATCATGCTCTTCAGATCCGACACAAGCAGGAAATCGGCAATTTTGCCGGGCGCGATGGCGCCACGATCATGCATTCTCATTCTACGTGCAGGTGTAAAGGTACTGGCATAGATCGCTTTTTCAGCGTCCATTCCCATTCCTATAGCTTTGCGAACCAAGTGATTCAGATGACCACGACGTTGAAACGAGTCCGCCATCACATCATCGGTCACAAAACAAAAATGCTCCGATACATCGTGCTCGATCAAATAATTCATGACTTCATCGGTCATCGACTTCTCCTGAATTTCGATAAACATTCCGGCATTAATCCGAGCTTCCATGCCTTCAATCGTTTGATGGGTATGATCTGAATCCACGCCGGCATAAATGACTCGGTGCAAATCCAAATCCAGCAGCTTGGGAACATGTCCCTCTATAATCAAATCCGGATAATGACTTCGAATATGCTCCAGAATGTGATTGGTTTTACTGTCCGAACTGGAAATAATATCCACATAATTCATAATTTCGCCCAAACAAGCGATTCTTTCTGTTTGCAGCAGCTCATCCAGATCAGCAATTTCGATGGACCCGCCAGCCGTTTCCAGAGAAGTGGCCGGGACTGAGCTTGGAACTGCATAGAACATATCGGCCACACATTCCTCGCTGGCTCTCAGCATCTCTTTAACCCCGGCAAGACCAAATACATTCGCGATCTCATGCGGCTCGGGTACGATCGTCGTCACTCCGTTACGTATCAATCCATAGGAAAAGGTTGCTGGTGTTACCATCGTGCTTTCGATGTGCAGATGAATATCGATGAGTCCGGGAAGCAAGTAACGATCCTCACCCTTGACAATCTCCGCCGCTTCGAACGTTTCCTGTCCACGATCGCCCATATATAGAATACGGCCATCCAGCACCGCTACATTACCCTTGATAAACTTTTTGGTATAGCTGTTAAACATTCGAACCTGTTCGATAAGTAAATCTACATGCATATGTGCACCTCCTGCTGCGTTAATCGACGATAACTAGTTTTTCCGAGGGAAACGAAAGCTGAACCCGGGAACCATTCCCGTAAGGCTCCTCCATTTCCTTATTGACCATAAAATCACCCAGCTCCGTCTTCACGACATACTGATAGCTGCGTCCAAGAAAGGTGCTAACGGTGACGAGGCCTGATACGGTATTGGTAAATTCCGAAATTTCACCATCTGCAGCACTTTTTAATGAATCGGCTGTAATGAGAATGTCCTCAGGACGAATGGCGATTTTGCGGCCCGTTGTATTTTGGGTTCCCTGATGTCTCAGCACGCGGAACTCATAATCGCTTTCCTTCAATACGATTTCCTCGTCATGATCAATCCGCCCGCTAAAATTAATAAAATTGCTGAAACCTATGAATCGTGCAACAAATTCGGACTTCGGATATTTATATATAGTTGCCGGACGATCCAACTGCTCGATAATCCCATTGTTCATAATAGCTACCTGATCGGAGATCGAGAAGCATTCCTCTTGATCATGTGATACATAAACGGTGGTAATGCCCAATTCCTGTTGAATCCGACGTATTTCTACACGCATATGAGTACGCAGATTGGCATCCAGATTACTGAGAGGCTCATCGAACAGCAGCAAATCAGGCTCAATAACAAGTGCCCGAGCGATCGCTACCCGCTGTTTTTGACCACCGGACAATTCCTTGGGAAACCGCTTCTCAAAGCCGGTCAAGCTGACGACTTCCAGAATACGGCCTACCCGCTTCCCAATTTCGGACTCTGACACTTTTCTGAGGCGCAGGCCAAACGCTACATTCTCGAATACAGACAGATGCGGAAACAAAGCGTAGCTTTGAAACACGAAACCGAAATTTCGTTTGCTAACCGGAACCCGTGTATAATCTTTCCCGTCAAAAGTAAACTTGCCATGCTTGGCCTCCAAAAAACCGGCGATCAAACGTAAGGTCGTAGTTTTACCGCAGCCGCTGGGTCCGAGCAGTGAAATGAACTGCCCTTTGTCAATATTTAAATTAAAATCACGTAAAATGTAATGCTGATGATTGTACGCAACCGACACATTTTCCAAAGCGAGCAATGTCATGAGTGAAAAACCCCCGTTATCGTTTTGTAAAGTAGCTTAATCCCAGAAGTCTTTCAATGAGGAATAATAAAACCATAGTTAAGAGCATAAGCAGCACGGAAATCGCCGCGAGCGTCGGATCAAAATGATTTTCCAAATATGATAACATCTGAATGGGGAACGTACTGACTCCCGGTCCTGTCATAAAGACGGATATTTCCACATTATTGAAGGAATCCAGAAAAGCAATGATGATAGCAGCCAAAATACCTGACTTGATATTAGGCAGCACCACTTTAAAAAAGGTTTTCAAACGGCTGGAGCCCAGACTTAATGCCGCTTCTTCAATCGAAAAATCAAAATTGGACAAGCTCGACGCGATAACACGAATCGTAAATGGGAGCATAATGACCGTGTGCCCGATGAACAGCGCAGCCATCATAGGCAGCTGGTAAGCGACAATCAAATATTTAAGCATCGTAAAGCCCATTACAATTCCCGGTATTAATATAGGAGAAATGAATAAGGAGTTCCATGCTTCCTTCCCCTTAAAATCAAACCGGCTTAACGCATAAGCGGCAGGAATCCCGATCAGCAGCGCGAGCAGGTTACCGACCAAGGAAACTAATATCGAGATTTTGAACGTATCCATAAACATTGATTGTTTAAAAATATTTTCGTACCATTTCAAGGAAAACCCCTGCGGCGGAAATTTCATGATCGTGCCCGGCTCGAATGAGGTAGCGGCGATAATAAGCAAGGGGCTCAGCAGCAGTATATAAATAAGTAATGTAAATAGGGCTAGCCCTCGATTCTTCTCCTGCATGCCCCTACCCCTTCACACTTAATTTAGTCGAAATTTTGGTCATCAAGCCGATAACTATTAAGGTAATGACCATCATGATCGTCGCAACGACCGAAGCCGAATACCAGTCATTCAAAGTAATCGCATTCTGATATAAAAAGGTGGAGATGACCCGCTTTTTGCCCCCCAGCACGGATGGCGTCGTATACGCAGTCATACTTCCCACAAACACCAAGATACTGCCAAGAATCAAGCCAGGTATGCTGAGTGGAAAAATGACTTTGCGGAATACAGTAAATCGGGAGGCACCCAGGCTTTCCGCTGCCTTGACCAGATCGGGATCGATATTCTCCATCACTCCGACCAAGGAAATAATGATCAACGGCAGGAAGAGATGAATCAGTCCGATCATCACCGCCGTCGGCGTATACAATATTTCCAGCGGCTGCTGGATCAGTCCAAGAGACATCAGGGAAGAATTAAGCAGTCCGTTTTTGCCCAGTATAATAATCCAGCTGAAAGACCTGACCACCGAGCTCGTAAGCAGCGGGAAGATCGCCAGAGCAAGCATAATCCCCTTAGTCCTGGGGCTTTGTTTGGAAACATAATAAGCAACCGGAAACCCGATGAGAATACATAAAATTGTCGTAACCGTACTCACCTGCATTGTTGTGAGCAGGATATTCAGAAAATATTGATCCTGCAAAAAATGCATATAGCCGTTGAACGTAAAATTCCCTTTTTGAAAAAAAGTTGTTCCTATCGTCATGATGATGGGAACGAGCATGAACAGGGTCAGGAATAACAGTCCCGGCAGCATTAATAAATAGACGTATTTCTTTTTCACGGAAGCTACCCCCTTTTCCCGGTTCCTTAAGTACGCAGCGTTTGCACAAACAGCCGCAAAAATGCATCGGCATCCACATCCGTACATACCCGGACATTAGGCTCCCGCTTTAATCGGTTTTGAAAATCACATATCGTTTGACCGTCGCACAGCTCACTGCGAGTCTCAATATCGACATAATAAGCATGAGTTGTAACCAGCTCAGGACGCAGGGCCACACCTACAGCCAATGGATCATGGAGCGCGCAGGCTTGAACCTGGTTTCTTTCAAAATATCGCTTCATATAATCGGAGGTGCTTTCCCTCACATAACGTCCGATCGGCGTATCACCCAGCTCTGTAATATGTGCATCACTGAGCAATGCCTGCCGTGTTACATCCAGCCCAACAAGCGTCAATGAAGGAAATCCCGCATGAAGGACGATTTTGACAGCCTCCGGATCGACATACATGTTGTATTCAGCGACTGGCGTCACATTGCCAAACCCTTTAACCACACCGCCCATGAAAATAACTTCCTTGATTTCGTGTATCAATTGGGGACGCTTCATCAGGGCCAATGCCAGATTGGTCATGGGCGCTGTCATGATCAGCGTAATCTCTCCCGGGTAACGCTGCACCTGTTCAATAATGTAATCAGGCGCAAACCCTTCCGTAACCGAAGTGTGTACCGGCATGTCACGGAGTGCGCCGCCAATCCCATCTTCACCATGTACCCGATGCTCGAAAACAGGCGGCCTTAGTATTGGCTTAGCTGCTCCTCTGACAACAGGAATCTGCTGCTCAACTCCAAGCAGCTGCAAAATTTTGCATGTATTAGTTGTCGCTGTGTCCACCGATACATTGCCATTGACAGTCGTAATCCCCACAATATCCATTTCACCGCTTTGAACCGCAAGGATGATGCCTAAGGCATCATCCACACCGGTATCCACATCGAGGATAACCTTTTTGTTCATTGTACTCTTCGCTCCCATGCTCCAGGTTTATTGTGCAAGCTCACGGTTCCAACGGTCGGTCCATTTTTTCAAGTTATCATTAACAAACTTAACGTCCAGCTTGCGCAGCTTGTTGATAACGTCGGCACCATAGGTTAATCCCTTGGCTTCCTCATCTGTCAGTCTTACTTCTTTATTGGTCGGTGACGTAATTTTGGCTTTAGCCACTTTTTCTTGTACCTCTTTGCTCAAATACCAGTTGATCAATTCTTCAGCAAGCTGTTTGTTTTTAGAACCTTTTACGACATTGATTGTGTTCATAACTGCATATCCGCCTTCTTGCGGCGTCACAAATTTAGCATCCGGCACTCCAGCTTGAAGATCCTTAAAGTAGCTGTCCATAAAAGGACCCGCGGCAACCTCGCCTTGCGCAAACATCGTAACAAAATCCGCTGTTTTCCCGTAATATTTAACGACGGATGGATTCAGCTCTTTTAATTTAGCAAAAGCCTGATCTTCATTAAAGGTACTGTTTCCTGCGATCAGCGAAGCTGCATCGATCATCATCGGACCGCTAGTTGTTGTAATACCAGGCAGTGTCAGCTTTTTAGCCAATTCCGGACTCCATAGGTCTTTCCATGATTTAATTTCTGTCTTTACCAGCTTGGGATTGTAAGCAATACCCAGTTGATTCACGGTGTAGGCCGGTCCATAGTCCGCGCCAAGTGGTGCTTTAGCAATATCATAGAGCTGATTCAGGTTAGTCAGCTTTGCAGCATCGATCTTATCGATAACCCCAGCATCAATTGCCTGCTGTGTGAAATAATCGGATAGGAACAGAACATCCACTGCCGAGCTTCCTTGCTGTACCTTATTTAATCGTTCCGCATTATTCCCGATTTCAAACACGACTTTGGCATTAAACTTTTTCTCAAAAGGTACAATCACTTCTTTATTCGTAAAATCATCATTAGCCCATGTTGAGATGACCAATTTGGTTGGCTCGCCGCTCGGCTTGGCCGCTTCCGGTGCTGAGGCTGCTGGAGTCCCGCTGCCGCTCTTCCCATCTGTTCCACATCCTGCTAAAGCTAATGCCACACATGTAACCGAAATCGCACTGCTGATCATTTTTTTCTTCATCATTTAATCTCCACCTGACCCTTTTATTAGTTTGACAAGCTATAAAAATAAAAAAGAAAAGTACTCCTGGTAGAAAAATAGCTTCTAACAAGAACACTTTTCTTTGTAAACAAAGTAAAGCGATATTTGTTGGGAAAAAAGGTGGCTACCTCTTAAGATAAATCAAAAGAGATCATTCACATATTCGATTCGTTCTAAGCTTGTCTGACAATGATGTTCGTAATCGCCCATTGCGTATGTGGATCATAATCTCTCAAAACCGCTTCCATATCCAGCTTAAGCTCTTCTTCCAGCCGTTCTTTTAATTTCTTCTTATAAATCGAAGACATATAAAAATCGACTTCATACTTAAGATTGGGAGCCTCCCCCTCTAATGCTGCGGAACGGGGTGATCGTCGATGCCTCGCTACAAATGTAATCAACTGATTATCAAAGGTAACTTTTAATAAGGTTGTTCCAAAACCGAATAACTCCTTGGAAATATCATTATAAATGTGACACAGCTGCTTCTTGCCTTCATTAGTATCTAGTGAAAGAATGTGATCACCTTCTATAACGATTATTACACTTCTCATCTGCCCAAACTTAATGTTAGGTAATGTAACGTAAAATTAGACTTTATTCGGTATGTAAGTTAATATTATATGAAGATTGGGTATATATCAAGGGCATTTTCGTTATTTCCTTAAATTCACCTTTGATTATGGTATTATTATCCATTTTGGGTGTATCTATTGTAATAAATCTTTATTTGGGGTTATAATTAGACTACATGCTCGTAAATTACCGAACAATATGCCGATGAAGAGAATCCAACTCGGAGGCGTTCTCGTCAAGGAAATCACGGTCCATCATTACATGACGACCTGTTCTCCCTAAGTTAACCGGACCCGCCCGTTATCGCGGAACCAGAGAAGATCGGACAGCGTTATATTGTCTGGTCAAATTGGGTGGCACCGCGAGAACAACGCTCCTCGTCCCATGGGATGAGGGCGTTTTTTGCATTCTAACTATAAGGAGCGCGGTGTCATGTTAAATATTCAAACGATCCGGGACAACAAGGATAGGCTGCAGGAAGTAGCTGATCAGAAAGGAATTCAGGTGTCCATCTCACAATTACTTGAATGGGATGAACAGAAACGAAAGCTGCTTCAGCAGGTGGAACAGCTGCGGCAGAGCCGAAACCAGCACACACAACACTTTCAAGCAATCACTCAGAACCATACATCCAATGGAAACAACCAAGATACCCAGGAAGCCCGGCAATTAAAATTGACGGTTAAGGAAATCAATAACCAAATAACCGTGATGGAAGCCAGACTTGCGGAAGTGGAGCAGCCTTATCACAGTCTCCTGCAGCTCGTTCCCAATCTGGTATCCCCTGATACCCCGGTCGGACGTTCTGATGCAGACAATATCGAAATTCGTGCTCACGGGAAGATAACGGAATTCAATTTCGAGCTTCGTGATCACGTTGCTTTAGGTGAGCTTCACGAAATCATCGATCTCACTCGTGGTGTCAAAACAGCCGGAACCCGCAATTATTATTTAATAGGCGCAGGAGCCATGCTTCATCGCGCTGTACAGCAGCTGGCACTCGACCTGCTCCTGCAAAAAGGCTTTGCACTACTGGAGGTTCCTCTGCTCGTACGCAGCACCGCACTCACCAACACCGGATTTTTCCCGCTTGGGGAGGATCAGACTTACCGGATTGAAGGTGAAGACAAGTGGTTGGTAGGCACCTCAGAGGTTCCGCTTGTCGCGTATTACGGTAACGAGGTTGTCGACGTATCAGAGCCAATCCGCCTGGCCGCCGTCTCCACCTGCTTCCGTAATGAGGTAGGCTCTTCAGGAAGGGATGTGCATGGTCTATATCGTGTTCACCAATTTGCCAAGGTCGAGCAGGTCATTCTCTGCGAAGCCAGTCTGGAAAAAGCTGACGCTATTTTGCAGGAAATCACACACAATGCTGAACAGCTATTACAGCTGTTAGAGCTGCCTTATAGGGTTATGTCCGTATGCACTGGCGATATGTCGCAAAAAACATATAAGCAGTACGATATTGAGACCTGGATGCCGAGCCGACAGGCATACGGTGAAACTCACTCGTCATCCAACCTGCTCGACTTCCAGACCCGGCGTTCGCAGATCCGGTATCGGGATACAGAGGGCAAGCTTGCTTATTGCTACAGCTTGAACAACACGGCCGTGGCTTCACCACGGATTCTGATACCACTGCTCGAAAATCACCAGCAAGAGGACGGTTCCATCTACATTCCCAAGGCGCTGCAGCCTTATATGAATGGAATTGAGAAACTGGTGCCAGGCAGCTCTGTTTGATGATTGTCAATTGGTTCTGCTGCTATTCCCTCCAAACCACAAAAACAGGCTGTGCTGGTAATGTACCAGGCAGCCTGTTTGTATACACTTGAATTTATTTGTAAGCTTCTTCATGTTTAACTGTGCTTAAGATCGCTGTGTGCGCTTGCTCGTAAGCTGTAATATCTGCTTCATGCTTAAGCGTCAAACCGATATCATCCAACCCTTGCAGCAGGAATTGACGGCGATGCTCATCAATTTCGATATCAATATCAAGACCTTGATCATCAGTCAGCTTTTTATTTTCCAAGTCTACAGTCAGCTTATATCCTTCTTGCTTGGCTGTACGCTGGAACAGTTCTTCGACCTGTTCTTCGCTCAGTTTAATCGGCAGGATTCCGTTTTTAAAGCAGTTGTTAAAGAAGATGTCTGCATACGAAGGCGCGATAACAACCTTGAAGCCAAAATCCTGAATCGCCCATGGAGCATGCTCACGGGAAGAGCCGCATCCAAAGTTAGCACGGGAAATCAGAACGGAAGCGCCCTGGTAACGCGGCTGATTCAAAGAAAAATCAGGGATAACCTCACCCTTCGGGGTAAAGCGCCATTCGAAAAATAAAAACTGTCCAAATCCTGTACGTTCAATCCGTTTCAAAAATTGTTTTGGAATAATTGCATCTGTATCTACATTCACACGGTCAACCGGACCTACAAGGCCCGTATGCTTAATAAATGGTTCCATGGATTTCGTCTCCTCACATCACGTAATTGAATTAAGCTTGCTGCTTCACTTTAAATTTCCAATCGCGAACGTCAACAAAATGACCTTCGATCGCAGCCGCTGCTGCCATTGCAGGAGATACCAGATGCGTACGTCCATCACGACCTTGACGTCCTTCGAAGTTACGGTTGGAGGTCGATGCGCAGCGTTGGCCCGGTTGCAATACGTCCGGATTCATCGCCAAGCACATGCTGCAGCCAGCATCACGCCATTCAAAGCCCGCTTCTGTGAAGATTTGATCCAGGCCTTCTCTTTCCGCTTGCAGCTTCACACGGCCAGAGCCGGGAACGACGATAGCTGTCAAAGTAGGTGAAACCTTGTAACCTTGAGCAATCGCTGCCGCTGCACGAAGATCCTCGATGCGGCCGTTTGTACAGGAGCCAATAAAGACATAGTCAACAGCAAGCTCAGTCATCGGAGTACCCGGTGTCAAGCCCATATATTCAATCGCTTTTTCAGCAGCTTTACGTTCATTTTCGGTTGTAAAGCTTTGCGGATCCGGTACAAGCGCAGTTACATCAGTTCCCATACCAGGACTTGTTCCCCAGGTCACTTGCGGGATCAGGCTTTCCGCATCAAATTCAACAACCCAGTCATATTGAGCGCCTTCATCGGTAGTCAGTTGTTTCCATCTGTCTACAGCTTCGTCGAAAGCAGCACCCTGTGGCACATATTGACGACCACGCAGATATTCAAAAGTAATCTCGTCCGGTGCAATCAGGCCTGCTCTTGCGCCGCCTTCAATGGACATGTTACAAACAGTCATTCTTTCTTCCATAGACAAACCACGAATCGCTTCGCCTGTATATTCAATAACATAACCCGTTGCGAAATCCGTACCGTACTTAGCGATAACGCCAAGAATCAAATCCTTTGCTGTTACACCAGGCTTCAATCTGCCGTTGATGCGAACTTCAAGCGTTTTGGCTTTGGACTGCTGCAAGCATTGAGTTGCCATAACGTGCTCAACTTCACTTGTACCGATACCAAATGCTAGAGCGCCAAATGCACCGTGAGTAGACGTATGACTGTCACCGCACACGATGGTTTTGCCAGGGTGTGTAAGACCAATCTCAGGTCCCATAACGTGAACGACACCTTGGTCAATATTATCAAGATCAAACAAGGTAACGCCAAAATCCTTACAGTTTTGCGACAAGGTATCGATTTGCTGCTTGGAGATTGGATCCGTAATATTAAAACGATCCTTCGTCGGCACATTATGATCCATAGTAGCGTAAGTCAGATCAGGACGGCGAACCTTGCGGTTAGTCAGGCGAAGCCCTTCAAATGCTTGCGGGGACGTAACTTCATGCACCAGATGCAGGTCGATATAAATAATACTTGGTTTGCCTGCTTCCTGATGAATTACGTGATTGTCCCAAATTTTTTCGAACAATGTTTTTGCCATCAGTATCACCTCATTATCAGGAATAAATATCTCTTGGTACTTCATTATCCAATCCTATCATTTCTATACTCATTGTTCCAAGATATAATAGCTATAATATTGATAGGTAAATCGAATAAGCATAAGAAAAAATATAACTCTATGTACCTTGTATCCAAGCAATAGAAAAACCGATAGATTTGTGCAAATTTTAACACCTATATTTTCCCAAATCATTCATACTGCTTATAGGTGGAGGGATAGGAGCCTTCGCTACAGGGAGATTGATTTCAATACTAAAAAAGCTGAATAACGAGGATTTGCTTGTTTACTACAGTATGGCAATCGAACTCGAACATCATGTAGATAAAGAATTTATAGAATTATTGGAAAAGGAATTAGCACGGAGAAGTATTAGCATTCAGCAGCGGAAGGAAGACAACCAGAAGTAGTCACGAAATAAAAAATTGAGAGCGAAAGGCATCTAGCCCTTCACCGGTATGGGCCCGTTAGCTTGCTGCTAACGGGTCTTGCTTTTACCGCTCTTCAACAAATCAAGCAAGTTTAGAACATACATTTCTTTGATATGTCCAATCCATGAGCCACTGGCATAATATATAGAAGGAAGGCGAAAGGAGGCGGTTTTTCATTAGTAACTATTTACATATGGGATAGCGCTAACTTTCTCAACCAATAATAAGCCCATGCCAATTAAGGAGGGACACGCAAATGGGTAAACAACAGGGCCATGCAGCTCAAAACACAACCACACGGACATCTGACAAAAAAAGCAACAAAGGTGACAAGAATAAAGAGTAGAAGATTTCTCAACATGCTAAATTCAGTGAGAGTCTTCTATTACTATCAACAAAAACCTCCGTTAACAAAATCGTTAGCGGGGGTTGTTCAAGTACCTTATGTACATGCTATCAGTTGATTCACACATTTCCTGGTCCCCACCGTTCCTCAAGACGCATGCCTTTCCAGATACCGACTGAAACAGCCCAAGCAAGAACAAACAAAATAACCAGCATGTATCCGAGTGATCCAAAATCAAGCTCCTGAATCCAACTCCAAAAAACACCGTTCAAGCCTAATTTTTCGGAGAGCACCTGCAAGAGTTCAACCATACCGATGAGCAGAGCAGCGACGACAGCCAATGACGTTACGGAGAGATTGTAGTAAAGCTTGCGAAGCGGAGTGGAAAACGCCCAGTCATAAGCCTTGGTCATGAACATCCCATCCGCAGTATCCATCAAGCTCATCCCCGCAGCAAACAATATTGGAAAAGAAAGTACGCCGACAAACGGCATGGCCTCCTTGGCAGCCCCAGCTGAAATCGCAAGAAGCGATATTTCGCTTGCCGTATCAAATCCAAGACCAAATAAAAAACCTAACGGATACACATGCCAGCTGCGGGTTATAAATTTATACAGTGGTCTTAAGAGCCGGGAGAAAAAACCTCTGGATTCGAGAAGCCTCTCAAATTCATCCTGGTTGTGTGCGCCATTACGAAATTGAACAAACAATTGAAATAATTGAATCAGTACGATTAAATTGATGATACCTATAATGAGCAAAAACAATCCAGACACGGAAGCACCTATCAACCCACCAATTTCTTGCATCTGCGGCAGCTCTCTCTGTACCCATTTGACGGAAAAAGCAGTAACAATCGCCATCAACAGCACTACCGAGGAATGGCCTAATGAAAAGTAAAAGCCAACACCAAGTGAATTCCTTTTTTGCTGCACCAGCTTACGGACGGTATTGTCAATAGCAGCAATATGGTCCACATCAAATGCATGCCTGAGTCCAAGCGTGTAAGCAAGCAATCCCATCCCCCAAAGGGCAGCATTATGGCGTGCGGCGACATACAAAAACAGCAGCCCTATTATATGCAGACTGAGAACAGCACCCGAGTAGCCTACCCAAGATTTATTATCCGCTAAATTAGCTTTGTTCTTCATTTGTCCGACCTGGCTTTCCTATTTTTTATTTTGTGACACGAATATATTAAAATGTAACACGATAATAGCTTTTTGAACAGCAACAAAAATAAAAAATCGAGCCTTAACAAGGACTCGATTGGTATATTATATGTAACTCAGCCATATTTCACATGAACCTGCATATGAAGGTAGCTCAAATTAATTTCAAAAATTCAATAGCTATAAGGCTAAGCTTTTCGTAGGAAGCCAGTTATTATTGTATCCTCGATGCGAACAACCCATATACAACTTCTTAGGCCCCGGTGTGTTCCGCTTTCATAATGTCCATGAATGGAATTTTCACCATCTCACCCCCAAATTTGGTTACATGAACCTTTCTGGTGTTGGGATCCAACTCCACTATCCGCCCCCGAATCACCTCGGACTTCCCCCATACAGTGAGCAGCATTTCGCTTCTTTCATACTTCGCTTCACCCAGCTTATCTCCCAATTCTTCCAGATCGGACTCATCTCTTTCTGGTCGCTTTGCTACATTCATCATATTTATTACCTCCCACTTATAGGAACATTAGTTCTATACACATTTTATACGAACATTATGGGAACGCGCAAGAGTCAAAATGGATTTTTATAAGAAAACCTCTATCGAGGCCTTTCAAAGATGAGCGACCGCGGTTCAAAGGCAGGTTTTCTTGAAACACAAAAATCCTTCAGCTCCGCTGAAAACTTATAAATACTAATGTTATGAAAAAAGAACCGCAGCTGACGCGGTCCCTCCATTTTGGACTTCTCGTTGTTATAAGATTAAACCATTTAGATCTTAATCCCCCGGTCCACCCTGCCATCCAATACGGTGTTCAGAAATACCAATTCGGTCACCGTCAATGTCTTGTCTACAATTTTCTGCATCCACTCCCAGCTCAGCTGGTCCGCATTATAGGCGGCTCCAAGCACCTGATACAGCATATCCCATTGCCATTGCTCCAGCTTCATCGGCATATTCATCTCATCCTCCTCGGGGATTTCATAAGTATTCCACCAGCCCTCTTTACCGTACGATTCGTTCAAATCCACATTGATTCCGTTTAAGCTTATATCATTTTGATACTGATAAATGTTCATTGCCTCTGACTTCTTCCCCCCGCTCCAGGCATAGGTTTGCCAAAATCGGGAGCATACGCCACGTTTGTACATCTCTTCAATTACCGCATAGGAGCCATAAACTCCCGTGTAGTATCCTGGCGTTGCCTCACTGGCAGCAGCTATATATTCCGCAACTGTATTCATCTGCGCACTGCTGGCGTCGAAATCCACGGCAAAATAAATCGCACTTCCAGCAGGCTGCCCGATATCAATGGCAAGCTGTAAGGACGTCGCTCCATCATTCGAGCCCGCTTCCCGACCGTCCAGAGGCCGATTGGCCGTTGTTTCGAATACGGATACAATTTGCAGTCCACCCTCTGTGATAATTTCCGCTTCTTTCCTGCTTAGCGCCTTCCAGCCGCTGGGAACCAAATAACGGGCAACAAACTCATAATTCTGTGACCGAAAAGCCGCAGTAACAGCCGCCGTCAATGGTGTCGCACAATCAAAGCCTTGGGTCATTTCTTATCCTCCTCCCCTTTACCCTTATCTTCAAGCTGTTTCAGTACTTTGGTAATAAAATGCGGCAGCGGTACGCCGATAACCCCCAAATTTTCAACGATCGATAAGCCTTCTCTTCCAACGTAATAATAAATAGCCAGTGTCCTAAATATCGGCGCGGCATTGCCTACTAACTCATCCAGCATGATTGTAAGTGCCAGAACAACGAGAATCACACTCTTGCGGATCCCTCCCCAGAACATGACCTCACTATTCAGATTACGCTGCTTGATGGCTCCCAGAACGCCTGTTATATAGTCAGCTACCATACAAAAAATCAACAGCTGTAATCCGATGTCCCAGCCTCCCAGGAATGAATTTACAATTAAACCTGTAATGGCCATGACACTGCTGAAGGCTGTTTCTCTGGACAATAGTGACTCCCCCCTTCCCTCCGCTGGCAAGGCATGTACGATCTATACAATATATTCAGAATTGCTAGATTTGGATTGGACAACAGGAATAATTAACGTTGCGGCCAGAAGCATACTTTCTGAATTTTTGAGAAACCTACTTATAAAAACCAACAGTTGGAGGACACAGTCATGACCCCTGCACAGCTTCAGCCCGCACTTCAAACTGAACACAAAGTAGAGCTGACATCAGCTGAAATTGCCAGCCTTTGGACCTCCTATTTAAGTGATACATTGGCCGTTTGCACCATAGGCAGCTATTTGAAGCATGTTGAAGATCCTGAAATCCGATCCATACTTGAATTCGCGTATCAATTATCGCAGACCCATGTTCAAAAAATGCAGACATTTTTTAAAGAGGGCAATATCCCTATACCAGATGGCTTTCAAGAGGGCATTGACACCTACCAAGCACCTCGCTTGTACACCGATGATTTTTACTTGTTCTATATTGAAAATATTGGTAAAGTCGGGATGCGCCAGTATACAATGGCTCTTTCCAATTCTGCACGGTCGGATATCAGCCAATATTTCATGGAATGTCTGAACGAATCGGTACAAATATTTAACCGGTCCACAGATGCATTACTTGCCAAAGGAACGTTTATAAGAGCTCCATACATTCCAAGCCCTACAACCAAAGAATATGTTCAGAAGAACAGCTACTTCAATACATGGTTTGGACCACATAGACCATTGAATGTAATCGAAATATCCGGACTTTATTTTAATTTGACTCAAAACCAGCTGGGTCGTTCTCTACTCATGGGTTTCAGTCAAACGGCAGGTTCACAGCAAATCCGGGATTACATGCTGCGCGGAAGGAATATTGCGGATAAGCATGTAGAGCTTTTCGGCTCAATGCTGAGTCAGGAATTCATTCCATCAGCAAGTGTGTGGGACACTCTTCCTACAAATTCAACCCTACCTCCGTTTTCAGATAAAATGATGATGTTTCAAGTTTCAGCGCTAAATGCCTCAGGAATTGCACATTATGGAACGAGTCTCGGTATGAGTGCCAGAAAAGATTTATCCACACATTATATTAGACTGACAGCTGAGGTTCTTGCTTTTGCAGAGGATGGAGCCGAGATCATGATTGAGCATGGCTGGATGGAGCAGCCGCCTTTAGCGCCCGACCGCAACAAGCTGGCTAAACCTTGAACCGGGTTATCCCTTTAAATACACAAAAACAGCCTGCTCTCCAATAATGGATAGTAGGCTGTTTAGATTGTTTCCTGTATAATATGAATAAGCTTAATAGGAAACGATTATAAATGTGATAGCTTTGCTATATAAAGGAGCACTCTTATGGAACTCAGACAGCTGCAGTATGCATTGCAAATTTCAATTGACAAAAACTTCTCCAGAGCGGCTGAAAAGCTGCACATAGCCCAGCCATCTCTCAGTCAGCAGCTCTCCAAGCTGGAAAAGGAAATTGGCTTATTGCTGTTTCAGCGGACAACCAACTCCGTGGAAGTGACCTATGCCGGAGCCTTGTTTGTAGAAAAGGCGCAAACGATTCTTGACATGATAGAACAGCTGAAACGTGAGATGGAAGATATTTCTCAAATGCGCAAAGGGAGACTCGTCGTCGGAAGTTTGCCTATTACCGGAGCCCATGTTCTACCGCTGGTGCTGCCAATATTCCAAGCGAATTATCCAGAGATCGAAATTGTGCTGATGGAGGAAACCTCTGCCCATTTGGAGCAAATGACAGCCAATGGACAGATCGATATCTCACTGCTGTCGATCCCCCTTCAGGATGAGTCTCTCACCTATGAGCCCATCATTGAGGAAGAGATACTGCTCGCAGTTCCCCAGCATCATCGTTTGGCTGCAAGAGCATTGACACCCCAGCAAACCATAAATATTGTGGAACTCCGCGACGAACCGTTCATCGTGCTTAAGAAAGGACAGGGCTTCCGCCAGATTGCTTTGGAGCTATGTGCAAAATCCGGCTTCAAGCCCAACATCGTGTTTGAGAGCAGCAACATCGAGACCGTACAATCACTCGTAGCAGCGGGAATGGGAATTGCTTTTGTTCCGCATATGGTGTCCAGAGGCGGTTGGAGTGAGCACGCCCCAGCTTATCTTTCCCTTACTACCAAGCCTACACGCACACTCGTTATCGCTTATCGCAAAGGTCGCTATTTATCTAAAGCCGTAGGCGCTTTTATGAAAACATTCCATGACGTCATCAAAAATTAATATAGCGCAGGTCGCCGATCCTCAAAAACAGGAATACGGCTTCGCACCTCATCCACAAGTGCCAAATCAATCTGAGCGCGAATAACCTGCTCCGTCTGATCCCCTTCGGCAAGCGCTTCTCCCCAAGGATCAATGACCATTGAATGCCCAAAAAATTCGGTGGTCCCGCTGATTCCTACACGATTGCAGGAAACGACAAACATTTGGTTTTCTATTGCCCGCGCCATCAATAAAGTCCGCCAATGATGCAATCGCGGGTTTGGCCATTCAGCAGGGACAAACACAATTTGCGCTCCACCCAAAGCCAGCTTTCTGGATAGCTCAGGAAACCGGATATCGTAGCAGATCATCATACCGGAGGATACACCGTCTAGCTCGAACTGTCCGATATGGGTTCCTTCCTCTAAATATTTTTCCTCATCCATTAGTCGGAATAGGTGGATTTTGGAATAATCCGCCACACGAATGCCCGCGCGATTGTACACATAAATCGTATTGTATATCTGGCTGCCCTGCTTCTCGGCAATAGAACCTCCAATGATATTCACCTGATGCTTGCGAGCAAACTCGGACAGCAGCGCATGTGTGCGTTGTCCCTCTTCATCAGCCAGCTCTTGAATACGATCCAATGCATAGCCCGTGTTCCACATCTCAGGGAAGATAATAACATCCGGCTTGATCTCACCCTCAACAGCTTGCTCCAGCAGCTTCTCGAGCTTCGCATAATTAAGCTCAGGCTCCCCTATAGCGATGTCCATTTGCAGTAAAGCAAGGTTCCATTTACGGTTATTTAATGTCATATCCTTCACCCTTTTATAATTTATCCATAACGACTTATGGCGTTATTGTGTGTTGATTCGAATCGTCATGTGTTCATCATAGTCGATGACGGACTGAACTTCAATCCTTTCGGGCGAACCACAAGGTCCATCGATCTTGTTCCACGAGTGGTTTGTTGAGAGCCTCCGTGCCTTCTGCAGCCAACTGCTGCTGAATGTACACAATTAAATCCTCCAGCTCCTCATCCGTCAATTCATGTAAAATCGAACGTCCAGTCCTCTGCAGCAGATCTTCTCGCAGCTCCGTAAAATGATCGTAAGATTTCCTCGCTTCCCAAAGCGAAATCTCCTTTACCTGTTTAAAACCAGCCGTCCTTAATGCAGCCAGCACGCGGTCAGAGCTGTGGCGTCTGCTGCTTTCCTGTGCCAGAAGTCTTGGAAATTTATTAAAAATATAGCCGCGTACATGCTCCTTGCTTCCAGCTAACGCACAGTCCTCAGGTGTCCGGTCCTGAACAATAAACACACCCTTACGCTTCAAAATCCGATTAGCTTCCTTCATACAGCCAACTAGCTCATCTGATGAAAGATGATGAATAAGCGCTCGCTCCAGCACAAGACCAACACTCTCATCGTCCAAGCCTGTACTCAGGGCGTTTCCTTGTTGAAATCGTAGGTTCGGATGACCGGCAGCATTAATCGTGGCGCCCTCCAGCATCACTCGCGAGAAATCCACACCAACGACGGATTCCACGCCCATTTCGATTAGAGCCTTGCTATAAATGCCACCTCCACAGCCAACATCTGCAGCCTGAATTCCTTTTAAATTGACCCTACTAGCTATCAATTGCTTCCAGTCGTTATCCACACTTCGGTTGGTATAGCTGGTTGTGTTCTTCGGATCGTGAAAATCAATGGACATCTAGCAAACCTCCTTCGTTCAATGAATTTTCATTAGATGAAACTGATTACTGTTGAATGAAACTTGTATTAACATCATTTTATCATCAGAGCAACCCAAATAACAATAGCGTAACGCATTATCCATACTTGCTTCTATACACTGCCTGCGTTTCATGTTACATTTAGGCTATCTGGGCAATTCACCCTTATCCTATACAATTACTGGAGTGTGACTATAGATGAGTTCAGCTTCGTCATCAAGTAAACCCGCGTTTTCCATTCAGCCAGCACAGCGTATGCAGCAGCTTCCTACCCAGTTTTTCGCCACTCTCGTAAGTAAAGCTAACGCACAAATAGCTGCGGGCCATGACGTCATTAACTTGGGACAAGGCAATCCCGATCAGCCTACTCCTGCTCATATCGTCAAGGAATTGCAGGTTGCTGCCGAAAATCCACTGTATCATCGGTACCCACCCTTCAACGGATTCCCTTTTCTTAAACAAGCTGTCGCCAAGCGGTTTAAAGAGGATTATAATGTTGATCTGGACCCGGATACCGAGGTTGCCATCTTGTTCGGCGGTAAAACGGGACTTGTGGAAATAAGCCAATGCCTGCTTAATCCAGGCGACGTCTGCCTTGTTCCTGATCCCGGCTATCCGGATTACTGGTCAGGTGTTGCGCTTTCCGGAGCCAAAATGGCCTTCATGCCTTTGCGCGAGTCCAATGCCTTTTTGCCAGATTACAGTGCTTTGTCCGTAGAGGATATTAACAAAGCCAAGCTGATGTTTATTAATTATCCAAACAATCCTACAGGAGCCTCAGCACCAGCTTCGTTTTATGAAGAAACGATTCGTTTTGCCGAGCAAAATGGTATTGTGGTTGCGAGTGACTTTGCTTACGGTGCACTTGGTTTTGACGGACATAAACCGGTCAGCTTTTTGCAATTGCCCGGAGCCAAGGAAGTTGGTATAGAGTTCTATACACTGTCCAAAACGTATAATATGGCAGGCTGGCGAGTTGGCTTTGCACTCGGTAATAAAGAGCTTGTCCGTTTGATCAATCTCATTCAGGATCATTATTATTGCAGTCTGTTTGGCGGTATTCAGGCCGCTGCCGCTGCTGCTTTGACAGGTCCACAGGATTGTGTCGCCTACTTGCTTGCCACATATCAAGGTCGTCGCGATGCGTTATACAGCTCCCTGGATCAGATTGGCTGGAAAGCACAACGTTCACAAGGCTCTTTCTTTACGTGGCTGCCTGTACCTAAGGGCCACACCTCCGCCTCGCTCGCCGATCTGCTGCTTGAGCAGGCCAAGATCGTGGTTGCACCCGGAATCGGATTCGGTGAAAGCGGCGAAGGCTACGTGCGACTCGGACTTCTGGCACCGGAACCGCGATTGCAGGAAGCCGTCGAGCGAATCGCGAAGCTGCACTTGTTTGACTAATTTAGTTCAGTCCATTAACGGTTTCTAGCGAACTCTTGCTCCTTTACAACCGAATGGCCTCATGCTATGCTATAAAAAGCAAACGTGATGATGGGATTAGTAGAAAGCCCCCCGTGTACAGAGAGTAAATTCCACTGGCTGCAAGAATTTACCGCGAAGACTTATCGAACCCGCCCCGGAACGGCCAGTGACGAGCTGGACGGCCTGCCTTGCTGTTACCTAAGGCCTATTAAGTTGGATGTTCATCATCAATTAAGGTGGTACCGCGGAAGTTCATGCTTTCGTCCTTAGAGGACGGGGGCTTTTTGTGCATAAATCGGGAAATGAGTGATGGAACTGTGCAGTATCAAACCATTGTAGTGAAAATTGGAAGCAGCTCTCTTACCTCCGATGAGGGAGGGATCAATCGAAGTAAGATCGTATTTTTTGCCGCTGAGCTGGCGCGCCTGCATCGTCAAGGGTTTCAGCTGCTGCTCGTGACCTCGGGTGCTGTCGCTGCAGGCTTTCGAGAAATAGGCTACGCGGCTCGTCCAAAGAATGTTCATGAAAAGCAAGCATCCGCAGCCGTCGGGCAAGCCTTGCTGATGCAGGCTTACAATGAGGCTTTTGCCGCCCATGGAATTGGTGTCGGACAAATACTGCTGACACGTTCGGACTTTTCCAACCGCAAACGAATCCATAACGCAACCATGACGATTGAGGAACTGTTAAAGCATCGCATACTCCCGATTATCAACGAAAACGATACTGTAGCGGTTGACGAGCTCAGCTTGAAATTCGGAGATAACGATGCACTATCCGCACTCGTCGCGAACCTGGTCAAAGCCAAACAATTAATCATCATTACGGATACAGATGGCCTTTATACGGAAGATCCACGCAAAAATGCGGATGCCAAGCGAATTGAACGCGTGCTGGAAATCAATGAAGAAATGATTCGTATTGCCGGAGGCTCCGGCTCGTCTGTGGGAACCGGTGGCATGCGTTCCAAGATTGAGGCAGCCAGGATCGCAATGCGCGGCGGTGTTTCCGTATTTGTCGGACGTGTCCTTGAGGATGGCGATTTGGAGCTTGCTGCCAGCAACACGGGCAAAGGCACATATTTTGATACGAGTCAGCACAACTTGCCTATGAAAAAGCAATGGCTTGGGTTCCACTCCATGCCGCTTGGCCATATTATGGTCGATGCTGGAGCTGAGAACGCGCTTGTTGACGGTGGCCGAAGCTTACTCCCCGCAGGAGTAACCGAGGTTGAAGGTGATTTTCACCCGGGCGATGTGGTGGAAGTCATCAATAACCAACGGCAAATCATTGGAAGAGGCGTTGTGAATTACACGATCTGGCAGCTTAAAGCTGTCGCAGGCCTCAGCACGGAGGAAGTTCAAAAACGAATTGAGGTCCCTCGGATCGAAGTGATTCATCGGGATGAATGGATCACCCTATCCGTCCACAAATAAACTTTCTCAGGAGGAACTCCCATGGAATCTTTGGATCAACAAACAATCACAACCAGCGAGGTCGTACAAAAAGCAACTTTAGCCAAACAGGCTGCTCCCCGTTTAAGCCTGCTGACAACTGAACAAAAAAATACTGCCCTGCTCTTGATAGCTGACGCTCTTATAGAAGAAACACCGTCCATTTTGACAGCTAATGCTGAGGATCTGCACCTTGGGCGAAAAAACGGGACTAGCGATTCCCTGTTGGATCGTATTGCTCTGAATGAACACCGTATTGCCGCCATGGCGGAAGGCTTGCGTCAGGTTGTGGCGCTGCCTGATCCTATTGGCGATATATTAGAACAAACAACGCGTCCCAATGGCCTGAATATTACAAAGATACGTGTACCTATCGGTGTTATCGGGATTATATATGAGGCACGTCCCAACGTCACCGTTGATGCGGCTGCACTATGCCTCAAGACCGGCAATGCGGTCGTACTGCGTGGAGGGTCTGCAGCTCTATCCTCCAATCGCCGTATCGTGGAGGTTCTGCATGAAGCGCTCACCCGTTCCGATATCCCTGCCGACTGTTTGCAATTAATCGAAGATCCTGACCGGAGCTCGGTAGACCAAATGCTGAAGTTAAATGGCTTGCTGGATGTCCTCATCCCGCGCGGTGGACACTCCCTGATTCAGAATGTTGTCAAAAATTCAACAGTTCCTGTTATTGAAACCGGAGCCGGGATTTGCCATACTTATCTAGATGAAACTGCCGATTTCCAAATGGCATTGCAAATCGCTATCAATGCTAAAGTGCAGCGACCATCCGTATGCAACTCGATGGAAACCATGCTTGTGCATGAACGGTTTGCAAAACAGCACTTGGCATCGATCGCTGAGCAGTTTATCGCCAACAACGTCGAGCTGCGTGGCGACAAACAGGCTCAAGCCCTGTTTTCAGCAATCAAACCCGCTTCTGACGAGGACTGGCATACGGAATACAGCGACTATATTTTGAATATCCGGATCGTAAGCTCTTTGGATGAAGCGCTACAGCATATTCGTCTCCATGGCACCCAGCACTCCGAATGTATTGTCACTGCCAACGAAGCCAATGCGGAACGTTTTCTGCAGGAAGTCGATGCGGCTGCGGTATACCACAATGCCTCCACCCGGTTTACTGATGGATTCGAATTCGGTTTCGGCGCTGAAATCGGCATCAGTACACAAAAGCTGCATGCACGCGGGCCAATGGGACTTCCTGCATTAACCTCTACGAAATTCCGTATTTTGGGCAATGGACAAATCCGCGGCTAGTAGAACGTGTTCAAGCAGTCTCGATTCGACGAATCGTTTCAATTAAAGGAGAAATTACATTGACATTTTTATCTACAGCTCGTATTACGTTTGTCGGAGCCGGCTCGATGGCCGAAGCGATCTTACGCGGACTCACCGCTGATGAAAACAGCAATAAACAGCGAATTACCGTACTGAATCGCTCAGATGTAGATCGTCTGCAATTCCTCCAGCAAAGTTACGGGGTTAGCCTTGCAGTCGATGCAGAGCAGCGTGCTGAAGCTATTGCTGCCGCAGATGTTGTTTTTGTAGCTTTTAAACCCAAGGATGCTATTGAAGGACTCCTATCGATCAAATCGTTATTAAAGCCTTCGCAGCTGTTAGTCTCCGTTATCGCAGGTTTGTCCATCACAACTATGGAAATGATCCTGGGTACTTCGGGTCAGCCTATCGCACGTACCATGCCGAACACTTCAAGCGCTATCGGGCTCGGAGCAACTGGCATCAGCTTTTCCAAAAGTGTTACGACTGAGCAGCGGGAGCTCACTACACAAATGTTCGCCTCGACCGGCATCGTCACGATTGTTGAGGAAGCAAGACTGGACATTGTAACCGGTGTGTCAGGAAGTGGACCTGCTTATATTTATTATATGATGGAAGCCATGATCGAAGGTGGTGTTCGGGGTGGTCTCACGCCGGAAGCTGCCAAAGAGCTTACGATCCAAACCGTGCTCGGTGCAGCGCAAATGGTTCAACAAACCGGTGAAGCGCCTGCTGATCTCCGTCGGAAGGTAACTTCTCCAAATGGCACCACCCAAGCAGCCATTGAAATGCTGGATCAGCATCAATTTGCTATTGGAGTGACGAAGGCTGTTTTACGCGCTTCAGAACGTGCCAATGAGCTTGGCAAAACGATCAGTGCGCAGGCAAGTGAAATCAAATTCTAATTAAGCAGGTGAAGCTCTTGTCATATTCTTACTGTTCAGCAACTTATCGCTGCTATGACGAAAAGGCTGATTTCAATAAAAAAGCGCTCGGTATCGCCGTCGGCTTGACCGTAGGCAGCTGGACCGATTTACCCGAAGCCAAAAAGGCAGATATGGAGCGGCATCTCGGTAAAGTGATTAGTGTTGACGTTCATGAACCTGACAGCAGCAGTGGAGAAACCGCCTCTGAGCGGTACGCTGATATCCAGATCGCTTATCCAGACTTGAACTTCAGCCGTGACATCCCGGCACTGCTCGTGACCGTGTTTGGCAAGCTGTCGATGGATGGTCGAATCAAGCTAATCGACTTATCCTTCTCAGAGGAATTTATATCCGGCTTCCAGGGACCGAAATTTGGTCTCGAGGGCGTTCGCAAGCTGCTTGGAGTCCCAGACCGTCCTCTCCTGATGAGTATTTTCAAATCTGTTATCGGTCATGATTTGCCGACACTTCGTGAGCAATTTTATTTGCAGGCGCTTGGCGGCGTCGATCTGATTAAGGACGATGAAATTTTGTTCGAAAACCCTCTTACTCCTTTGGAAAAGCGGGTTGAGGTATGCATGGAGGCTGCAGCACAAGCCGAACAAGAAACCGGACAAAAGCTGCTATATGCCGTTAATCTGACAGGTCCAACCTTCAGTCTTCTAGATCAAGCACGTAAAGCGATACAAGCTGGCGCCAACGCTCTGCTGTTCAATGTATTGGCTTACGGCTTCGATGTATTGAATGAACTTAGCCGCCATCCTGACATCAAGGTGCCTATCATGGCCCATCCGGCAATGGCCGGAGCCTTGTATCCTTCAGCTTATCATGGAATTTCGGCTAATGTCCTGCTCGGCAAGCTGATGCGTCTGGCGGGAGCCGATATCGTATTGTTCCCATCCCCTTACGGTTCTGTCGTCATGCCGCGAGAAGAAAATATGGCGATCAAGCAAGCATTACTTACCGAGAACAAGGCTGATTACGTATTTCACTCATCCTCACATCAGCCACTTTCTCTGCGCAGCAGCTTTCCGGTACCATCCGCAGGCATTCATCCGGGATTGGTTCCACTCATCCTGAAGGATTTTGGCAATCAAACGATCGTTAACGCTGGCGGAGGTATTCATGGCCATCCGATGGGTACAGTAGCTGGCGGCCATGCATTTCGCCAAGCGATAGATGGATGCTTGGCAGGTCAGTCCCTCAAAACATACGCCCTTCAGCATCCTGAGCTTAACGCCGCGATTGAAGCCTGGGGGCTTAGAGAATCATGAGTCGTCAACGTATTATCTTTTGCGACTTCGACGGTACGATTACCGTCAATGACAACATCGTAGCGATCATGAAGCACTTTAAGCCGGAAGGCTGGGAATCGTTGGTCGAACACGTGATTTCGAAGAAAATGACGATCCGGGAAGGTGTTGGGCGGATGTTTGCTTTACTGCCAACCTCACGCAGGCAGGAGGTCGTCGATTATGCGATCAACAACGTGACGATTCGTGACGGATTTGCTGAGCTGTTAGCCTACTGTAAGGAGCAGCACATTGAATTTTATGTGACCAGCGGCGGCATCGATTTTTTCGTGTATCCGGTATTGTCAGCCTTTCCGATTCCACATGACCATATTTATTGCAACGCCAGTAATTTCAATGGAAGCCATATTGAGATTGTATGGCCCCATGCTTGCGATGAGCATTGTCACAATGACTGCGGTATGTGCAAAACGACGATTATACGACGCTATTCCCCTGATCACTACGAGCGTATCCTGATTGGGGACAGTGTGACCGATTTCGAAGGCGCAAAGCTCGTTGAAACGATATTTGCCCGTTCCCATCTGATTGATCTGTGCAGTGAGCTCGGTTTGAATTATTTCCCATTTGATGATTTTCATGAGGTAATCCAGCGTATAGAGGAGATGAGCGTACAATGACAAATCCAGCTGAGCTTCGCTTGGAGGATAAGCAGCAGGCCTTTGCCGAGCTGCGCGAGATTAAGGCAACCTTGGCCAACAAAGGCTGGTTTCCAGCAACAAGCGGCAATCTCTCGATCCGTGTTGGTGACTTTGCACCTGATCAATTTACCTTTGCGATTTCCGCGAGCGGTAAAGATAAGTCCGTACATACACCATCCGATTTTTTGTTGGTCAATGAACATGGCAAGCCGACAGAAGCTACAGGGCTTAAGCCTTCAGCAGAAACATTGATCCATAAAGAGATATATCGTTTAACTGGCTGTGGCGCTATTTTGCATGTTCATACCGTGTTCAACAATATCGTCTCGGAGCTGTTCTGGGAACGCAAATCGATTCCTGTGGACGGCGTCGAATTGATCAAAGCCTTCAACATTTGGGAAGAGGAAGCCCATATTGAGATTCCTATTCTTCCTAACTATGCGGACATCCCGCGAATTGCTGAGCTGGTGGAAGGTGCGATCGTACCCAAGGTTCCAGGCATTATGCTGCGCAAGCATGGCATTTACGCATGGGGTGCCAACTGCTTTGAAGCCAAGCGCAATCTGGAGGCTTTCGAATTTTTGTTCGAATACGTCTACCGAATGGAACTATTGAAAAAATAGTCCCGTTCATTCTCTACAAGTACAAATGGCTATATAAAAGCCCCACTTTTGTTATCGCACAGTCATGAATGGCGATAACAGAAATGGGGCTTTTTTCGATGCGTATGTTGCTTTAAGGAACACACTTCCATAGAGAAGCTATGATAAATTCCAATTATTTTCCATATTCGCTTGGATTGCTGCTCCATGATCTCAAGGCTTCAAGATCACGCTGCTGAATACTGCCCTGTTGTAACGCTACATCCAATAAAATGGAATAATTAGTTAAGGTTTCGAATGGAATATTTGCCGCTTCAAAAGCTGCGGCTGCTTTCTCGAATTGATAAGAGAAGATACCAAGCACGCCCAGCGCCTTAGCTCCAGCATCATTTACAGCGAGCGCAACCTTTAAGGAGCTGCCCCCCGTAGAGATCAGATCCTCGATAACAACGGTTTTTTGTCCTGGGTGAATACTGCCTTCGATAAGGTTCTCCTTGCCGTGTCCCTTCGCTTTATCACGAACGTAAACCATGGGCAGATTCAGCTTTTGTGCTACCCATGCCGCATGTGGAATACCTCCCGTAGCAGCCCCTGCAATGACTTCCGCATCGGGAAAGTTCTCACGAACCAGAGCAGCAAAACCTTCTGCTATCGCCTCACGAATGTCCGGATAAGAGATCGTCAGACGGTTATCGCAATAAATCGGTGATTTAAGTCCTGATGTCCAGGTGAACGGTTGGTCAGGTCGAAGTGCTACCGCACCGATCTGAAGTAAAGAACTGGCTACTTGCTCGGCAAGCTGTGGGTTCGTCTTAATTGATTGTGTACTCATAAATACATCGCTCCTTAAATAGTCAATTAGTGGTGAACCGGCTTCATCTATGTCTTGTTACACTGCCATCATTATACATTGGGTACCACACAACTTGTCGATGCAACCGTTATAACATGGCCAAGCTGCTATTGCTTTTCGATACATCATTAGATCGACGCAATAATGCTTTCCAGGGCACCGCGAGGGTCCTGAGCAGCCGTGATCGGTCTTCCAATTACAATAAAATCCGTACCTTGCGCAAAAGCTTCTGCCGGTGTCAATACCCGTGACTGATCGCCAATATCTGAACCTGCCGGACGAATACCCGGAGTTACTGTTACAAAACCAGAACCGCAGGCTTCCTTGATCCGAACTACCTCTAATGGCGAAGCGACAACTCCAGCTAGTCCAGCTGATTGCGCCAAGGCCGCATAACGAAGAACGGCTGCTTCCACCGAGCCTGCCAATCCGATTTCCTCGTTCATCACCTGCTGGCTTGTACTTGTCAGCTGTGTCACGCCAATAACCAACGGATGTGCAAGAGCATGCGTACCACTCTTTAATGCCTTATCCACGCCTTCCATGGCTGACTCCAGCATGTATTTGCCGCCAGCCACATGCACATTAAACATGTCGACTCCAAGCCTTGTGATGCTTTCTGAGCCGCCTTTTACCGTGTTGGGTATATCGTGCATTTTCAGATCCAAAAACACCTTGTAGCCCTGTTCCTTCAAGCTGAGCACGAACTGGGGTCCCGCACTGTAGAATAACTGCATCCCTACCTTCATGTAGCATGGAATGCCTTGTAACGCTTCCACTAACTGACGAGCCTGACCCGCTTCTGCATAATCGAGTGCCACCATAATCCGTTCTGCCACTTTAGCTGGTACTGTCATTCTATAATCGCCTCCTGATTCATACTGCGTTCCAGTTGACACCTTGCGGCTCAGCCGCCTTATCATGGGATTAGCACAGCTTCCCGCTGAAGTCTTGGGCTGCTGTGCTAATCGATTTAAGCTGTTATATATGATTGGCCGGCATCGCTTCGGATTGAAAATTAATGGACTCCAGCATATGCCAAAGCGCACGTACCGTATCAAGTGATGTCATACAAACAATGCCATTCTCTACCGATTCACGGCGAATACGGAATCCGTCGCGCTCCGGTGTTTTACCTTTAGTTAATGTATTAACAACGAAATGTGCTTCCCCATTGCGGATCAAATCCAGAATATTGGGAGAACCCTCGCTGAGCTTATGCACAGTCGTTACTACTACGCCTGCATCCGCCAAAGCTTTTGCTGTACCACCCGTTGCTACAATCTTATAGCCCAGCTTGTAGAAGCCTTTTAAAATCTCAATAGCTTCTTCTTTATCTTTGTCAGCGACTGTCGCGATAATGGAGCCTGTCGGCGGGATTTTCATACCGGAACCGATTAAACCTTTGTATAAAGCTTTGGCAAAGCTTTTATCGCGTCCCATAACCTCACCTGTCGATTTCATCTCAGGTCCAAGTGTCGTATCTACACGGCGCAGCTTGGCAAAAGAGAATACAGGTACTTTTACAGATACAAAGTCATCCTCTGGCCATAGACCTGTTTCATATCCCATGTCAGTAAGCTTCTCGCCAAGAATAACACGCGTCGCTACATTTGCCATCGGAATGCGAGTTACTTTACTTAAGAATGGCACAGTTCTGGACGAACGCGGATTCACCTCAATTACATAAGGCTGATCTTGATAAATAACGAATTGGATATTTAGCAAGCCTACGATTTCCAAACCTCTGGCGATTTTCGTTGTAATCTCAATAATTTGCTGCTTGATGGAATCCGAAACCGTTTGTGTTGGATACACAGCAATCGAGTCACCGGAGTGCACGCCTGCTCTTTCAATATGCTCCATAATACCAGGAATAACGACGGTCTCCTTATCGCAGATCGCATCGACTTCAACTTCTTTACCCAGCATATAACGGTCAATCAGCACCGGATGCTCAGGGTTGATTTTCACGGCATATTCCATGTAGCTCAGAAGCTCTTCATCGGAATATACGATTTCCATCGCGCGACCGCCCAGTACATAAGATGGACGAACCAACACCGGATAACCATGGATCGCAGCCATACCAACTGCTTGGTCAACTGATGTTACCGTACCACCCGGAGGCTGAGCGATATTCAATCCACGAAGCAGCGCCTCGAACTTCTTGCGGTCCTCTGCTGCATCAATGTTTTCCAGATCGGTACCAAGAATGCGTACGCCTGCTTTGGATAATGGTGCAGCCAGGTTGATCGCAGTTTGACCACCGAATTGAACGATAACACCGATTGGCTGCTCGCGCTCAATAACGTTCATAACATCCTCGAAGAATAAAGGCTCGAAGTACAAACGATCGGATGTATTAAAATCGGTTGACACGGTTTCTGGATTGTTATTGATAATTACAGCTTCGTACCCAGCAGCTTGAATCGCCCATACGGCATGTACTGTGGAGTAATCGAATTCAATCCCTTGTCCGATACGGATTGGACCGGAGCCCAATACAACAACCTTTTGCTTTGCAGCTTCCTTGACTTCATCTTCAGTCTCATAGGTTGAGTAGTAGTAAGGTGTAGTAGCTTCGAATTCCGCAGCACACGTATCTACCATTTTGTATACAGGCTTAAGGCCGATGCTCAGGCGATAAGCGCGAATTTCCGTCTCATTCGTGAATTTCAGGCCGCTGTTAGCCGCAGTACGAATCTCAGCGATAGCACGATCTGTAAAACCTTTACGCTTGGCTTCACGCAGAACCTCATCACTTAACTCAGGCTCAGCAAGCTGCTTTTCGAACTGAATCATCCCTTCCAGCTTGTTCAGGAACCACCAGTCAATTTTCGTCAGATCCTGAATTTGCTGCAGCGTATAGCCGCGGCGGAATGCTTCTGCGATCAGGAACATCCGCTCGTCGTCAGGTTTCACCAAACGCGTTTCCAATGTTTCTTGATCGAGCAAATTCGTTTCCTTCAAGTACAGACGGTGAACACCAATTTCCAATGAACGGATCGCTTTATGAATCGATTCCTCGAAAGTACGACCGATCGCCATAACCTCGCCAGTTGCTTTCATTTGCGTACCGAGCTTACGATTAGCAGATGTAAATTTATCAAACGGCCAGCGTGGGATCTTCGATACGATATAATCCAGTGTAGGCTCGAAGCAAGCATAGGTTTGACCCGTTACCGGGTTCATAATTTCGTCCAAGGTGTAACCGATAGCGATTTTGGCAGCCATTTTGGCAATCGGATAGCCGGTTGCCTTGGAAGCCAATGCGGATGAACGGCTTACACGCGGATTAACTTCAATTACATAATATTGATAGCTGAAAGGATCCAGGGCAAACTGTACGTTACAACCACCTTCAATATTCAATGCACGAATAATTTTCAGTGATGCGGAACGCAGCATTTGATATTCACGGTCAGATAACGTTTGACTCGGTGCAACAACGATGCTGTCTCCTGTATGAACACCAACCGGATCGAAGTTTTCCATGTTGCAGACAACGATACAGTTATCGTTCGCATCACGCATTACCTCGTATTCAACTTCCTTCATGCCTGCAATGCTTTTCTCAACCAGACATTGTCCAATTGGGCTGTAACGGATTCCTGATGCTACGGTCTCCACCAGTTCTTCCATATCCGCGCAAATGCCTCCACCTGTACCACCCAGTGTATATGCAGGGCGAACAATTAATGGAAAACCGATTTCATTTGCAAAATCAATAGCTTCTTCTACTGTCGTTACGATAACACTATCCGGAACAGGCTGCTCTAATTCTCTCATCAGATCACGAAACAGGTCACGATCCTCGGCTTTTTCGATAGCTGTTAATTGGGTTCCCAGCAGCTTAACATTTTCACGCTCCAGCACACCTGCGCGTGCCAAGGCAACAGCCATATTCAGACCTGTTTGACCACCAAGCGTTGGAAGCAAACCGTCCGGACGCTCCTGACGAATAATTTGTGTAACAAACTCCAGGGTGATGGGCTCGATGTATACTTTGTCGGCCATGTTCGTGTCAGTCATGATCGTCGCAGGATTGCTGTTGATCAGGACGACCTCCATGCCTTCTTCCTTCAATGCTTGACAAGCTTGTGTTCCTGCGTAGTCAAACTCAGCCGCTTGACCAATGACAATTGGACCGGAACCGATCACTAATATTTTTTTGAGGCTTTTATTTTTTGGCATAATCTAGTTCTCCTTTTGCTGCAGGTCCGGAAGCACCGGCTGCTTGTAATCCTAGCTTGGAAGCCGCAGAAATTTGCGCTTGTCTAGGGAGCTGCGGACGATCCGCTTTGAACTGGCGTATTTGCTGGATGAAATCATCGAACAAATAGCTGGAGTCAAAAGGACCCGGGGACGCTTCAGGGTGATACTGTACGGAAAATGCAGGATACTTGGTGTGCTTCAAGCCTTCGATAGTGCTATCATTGTTATTGATATGTGTCACTTCAAGCTCTGTGTTTGCAACGGATTCATCTTTAACGGTATAGCCGTGGTTTTGCGATGTGATGTAACAACGATTGCTTTGCAGATCCTTAACCGGATGGTTACCACCGCGGTGTCCAAATTTCAGCTTGTCCGTGTCGGCGCCGCAAGCAAGAGCGAACAACTGATGGCCTAAGCAAATACCGAAAATCGGGAATTCACCAAGCAGCTCAGCGATCATCGAAACGGCATGCGGAACATCCTTTGGATCCCCAGGGCCATTGGACAGCAGGATGCCATCTGGTCCCAAACGGCGAATTTGTTCAGCTGTGGTGTCATGAGGTACAACCACGACGTCGCAATCACGCTTAACCAGATCACGAAGAATTCCACTTTTGGAGCCAAAGTCAACCAGCACTACACGCTCTTTTGGACCTGGAATACTGAATACACTTTTGGTTGAAACTCGGGACACCTGATCATTCATCAATGAACTGCCTGTTAATTGCTCCATCAGTTCAGCAACTGATTTCGTAGAAGTCGTCAGCATAGCTTTCATAACTCCATGATGGCGAATCCGACGAGTCAGCATCCGGGTATCGATATCGCTAATGCCGATAATTCCGTATTCTTTAAGCAAGCTGTCCAGTGAATATTCCGCTCTCCAGTTACTTGGAACCACTTCATGCTCACGTACGACGAAGCCATGGATAAAAGGACGAATCGACTCGAAATCGTCACGTGCCATACCATAGTTGCCTATCAGCGGATATGTCATCGTTACAATTTGTCCACAGTAGGAGGGATCTGAAAGAACCTCCTGATAACCTGTCATACCTGTATTAAAAACGACCTCGCCAATCGAGTCACCTTCACTTCCAAAGCCTTTGCCCGTAAATAATGTACCGTCTTCCAATAATAATCTTGCCTGCATCGATTTCAACTCCTTATCTACTTGATTCCAGCTCTTTATATGGTAACTCTGAAATTAACCTGTTTGTTGTAGAATTGGCTTCATCGCCAATCGCTCCGTTTATGCTTCTGACCAAACAACCTTGCCGCCAACTATTGTATGCGTTGGCCAGCCTTGCAAGCTCCAGCCTATGAAAGGCGTATTGTGTCCTTTGGACAGGAAGTCCGCCGGGTCAACCGCTTGTTCCTTATTCAAATCAATAATTGTAATATCTGCTACTTTGCCTGCTTCCAACCAGCCTTGCGATAAACCAAAAACTTGTGCCGGCAGAGAGGTCATTTTGTCCACCAGGAATTGCAGTGTCCATTGTCCTGTTGCAACAAACTTGGTATAGAGCAGCGGGAATGCCGTTTCAAACCCAACAATTCCGAAAGGAGCCAAATCAACTCCTTTTGCTTTCTCCTCAGCACTGTGAGGTGCATGGTCGGTTACAATGATATCGATAGTTCCATCCAGCAAACCTTCGATACAAGCTTGTACATCTCTTGGCGTGCGCAGCGGCGGATTCATTTTCCAATTGGCATCGTCCAGACCGGGGATATCTTCATCGGACAACAGCAGGTGATGCGGACAAACCTCGGCCGTCACCTTAATGCCAAACTGCTTGGCATGACGAATCAAGCGTACCGATTGCTCCGTACTTACATGACATACGTGGTAATGCGCGCCGGTTGCTTCTGACAAAAGAACATCGCGGCCTACATGAATCGCTTCGGATTCATTTGGGATTCCTTTCAGGCCGTGTTTGCGGGAAAATTCCCCTTCGCTCGCCCATGCTCCCACTGTCAACGTGTCGTCCTCGCAGTGTGCGATAATCGGCAGTCCAATGGAAGCAGCCTTCGTCATGGCATCCTTCATCATTTGCGCGTTTTGTACGCCTACACCATCATCTGTAAATCCGATTGCTCCCGCTTCCTTCAAAGCATCGAAGTCGGTCAGCTCGCGTCCCAGCTCATTTTTGGTAATACAAGCATAAGGAAGCACGCGTATAATGCCTTCATTCTCTGCTTTATCCAACACATATTTGACCGTTTCTACGGTATCGATAACAGGCCGCGTATTCGGCATGCAGGCTATCGTTGTAAAGCCCCCACGAGCTGCTGAGCGTGTTCCACTCGCAATCGTCTCTTTATATTCAAAGCCTGGCTCACGAAGATGCACATGCATATCGATCAAACCAGCAGTAACCAGCTTGCCTGCCGCGTCAATTACTTCGTGCCCTGCGGTATCTGGCAATGTATCTCCTGCTTCAATAATCTGTTCGATCAGTTGGCCTTCTACCAATATATGACGTTTTGCAACCTCATTGCCCGAAGCTACCGTTTGTGCATTCAATATCCAAATTCCCATAATGGCCTCCCTGTAATTTAAGTTTAAGTACCTTAGCTCAGTGCCCGCTCAATGACTGCCATTCTTATAGGTACACCATTTCCCATTTGGTCAAAAATCCTTGATCTTCCGCACTCCACCAGCTCGTCATCAATTTCTACATTCCGATTAATCGGCGCAGGATGCATAATGATCGCATGAGCCGCCATCGAAGCCTCGCGTTTTACAGTCATTCCATAGGCTTCTCTGTAATCTTCCTGGGATTTGAACAATCCTTCTTCATGACGCTCCAATTGAACCCTGAGCATCATCACTACATCGCCTTTTATCGCTTCCTCCATGCTCACATAAGGGGCGTGAGCAGCAAGCTCTGGCGCTTGCATCACCTGCGGAGCACAAAAGCTGACATTGGCTCCAAGAGTCTGCAGCGCCCACAAATTCGAACGTGCAACCCGACTATGTAAAATATCCCCTATAATCGATACATTCAGCCCGCGCAGCTCGCCAAAATGCTTACGCATCGTATACAGATCCAGCAAAGCCTGAGTGGGATGCTCGCTGTTGCCGTCTCCCGCATTGATTAAAGGCACTTTAATCTTTTGTGCAATCTCAGCAAGCAGTCCATTAGGTTTCATACGAATCACGCCTGCATCAATACCCATGGATTCCAAAGTTTTGACCGTATCGTAGATCGATTCGCCCTTTTGAACACTCGACACTGCAGCAGCAAAGTTCAACACTTCCGCACCGAGTCGTTTCTCGGCAACCTCGAAGGAGAATCTGGTCCTTGTGCTGTTTTCAAAAAACATATTGGCAACAAACTTGCCATTTAAATGGTTTGACAGCTTCGTGGGAGCTTGCTCCCAATATGCAGCCCGATCCAGTATGGATGTAATTTCTTCAGCGCTCATGCCTTGTGTGCCGAGCAAATGCTTATGTGATGCTACCTGAAGCTGAGTCATCTCTGCTGCCTCCTCTGTTGAGTAATAACTACCTGATCGACCCCATCGACTTCATGAAGCAGTACTTCAATCGTTTCCAGTCGCGATGTCGGAATGTTCTTGCCTACGTAATCAGGACGGATCGGTAGCTCACGATGTCCACGATCTACCAGCACGGCAAGCTGTATCATCTGCGGCCGCCCCATATCCATCAGCGCATCCATTGCCGCTCTCACCGTTCTGCCTGTATACAACACATCATCGAACAGAATCAGCTTTTTATTATGAATATCAATGGCTGCAGGCGTCTCTTCGCTTGCTTTTGAATCCTGTCTGCCAGATCGGTCATCTCTGTACTTGGTAACGTCGATTTCACCAATAGGTGCAGGGACATTCTCGATTTCCAGAATATGTTCAGCAATGCGATTCGCCAAGTAAATGCCCCGGGTACGAACACCGATCAACATACAGTTCTCAAAGCCTTTGTTTTTTTCCAGTATTTCGTGGGCGATCCGTGTCAATGCACGGCGCATCCCCGTTTCGTCCATGAGCACATGCTCGCGTTCTGCTTCCTGACTCAAGGTCTTCGACCTCCTGCTCCAGTGATAGACAAAATAAAAAACCTTGCTCGTTAGGGCAAGGTTTGCGGACATACGGAGATAACGGACGATAGTAGACTTCATAATGAGACTGACCCATTAGTGCCTAATAGCCGTTGTTTCCATTCGTTCACCTTGCCAGTCTCTCTGGACTGAGTTTAAAGGTGCTTTTAAGTTACGAGTATTATCCCATGTTCGACACAATGTGTCAATAGGATGCACGAAATGATCTTGTCAAAATTTTCACCAGGATGCTATGCTCGAATCCGTTCTGGGTTCGGTCCCGCCCACCAATACGCCATTAGCCATTTTCCAGATGATCTGACCGCGGCCCAAAGTAAAGGTGCCAACGGCTCTTCTTACATCATGACCTCTGTTGGACAAGGCAAGTGCAAGATGTTCCGGTACTGTATACTCAAGTTCGATCGTTTTGTCTTGTTTCCACTGCCATCTGGGAGCATCCAAAGCTGACTGTGGATTTAATCCAAAATCTATGGTATTGCATACTACCTGCACGTGACCGTGCGGCTGCATAAAACCGCCCATCACTCCGAATGGACCGACGGGCTGATTGTCCTTCGTAATAAATCCCGGAATGATCGTATGGTAGCACTTTTTACCCGGTTCGAGACGGTTGGGGTCGTTATCATTCAAAGTAAACCGGCTTCCCCGGTTTTGCATGCCAATACCTGTTCCCGGAATGACAATTCCCGAACCAAACGCAGCTGAATTACTTTGAATGTAAGAAACCATATTCCCTTCGCCATCTGCAGTAGCCAAATAAACCGTATCGCCAAGCACCGGATCCCCTTTCTCCGGCTGCATCGCCGTTGGTCCAATGAGCTTCATTCTATGCAGCGCATAATCCTCAGAGAGCAGCTGCTCTACCGTCACACTCATATGATTCTCTTGAGTTATGTAATTCACACCGTCGGCAAAAGCAAGCTTTAAAGCTTCTAACTGTGTATGATACAGGTCGACGGGACTCATTTTTGTCAGATCATAGTTTTTTAAAATATTCAAAGCCATTAATGGAATGATTCCTTGGCTGTTGGGGGGCATTTCCCAAATGTCATAACCTCGATAATTGATACTGACCGGCTTGACCCATTCAGTAGAGAATGCAGCAAGATCCTCCTTGCGCAAATAACCTCCATGTAATCTTGAATACTGATCGATCTGATCGGCAAGCTCTCCCGTATAAAAGCTAGCAGCCTTGGTCTCTGCAATAAGCTGTAAGGTTCTGGCATGATCTGGTGAGCGCCACAATTCGCCTATCCCGGGAACTGAGCCTCCAGGAGCAAACGTGTCAAATAATGGTTTATACATCTCTCCGATAAATTCCCCTCGATACCTTGCAAACAATTTTGCCCAATCTGATCCAAGTGTAGGGTTGACTGCATACCCCTCTTCCGCATAACGAATAGCGGGCTCAAACAGCTCGGCAAATGGCAGCTTGCCAAACTTTTCGGATAAAGCGGACCACGCTGCGGGAATCCCGGGCACGGTAACAGGAAGCCAACCATGAGAAGGCATTTTATCGTAACCCGATTCACGCAATTTTTCGACGGAAATACTCTGAGGAGAAGGGCCGCTGGCATTTAAGCCGTGAAGCTCTCCTTGATGCCAAACCAATACGAACGCGTCACCGCCAAATCCGTTATTTGTAGGTTCAACCACAGTCAGACAAGCGGCAACCGCTATGGCTGCGTCTATGGCATTTCCACCCTTTTTCAGCATATCCAAGCCTACTTGCGCGGCAATTGGCTGCGAAGCGGCAACCATTCCTTTATTTGCGTAGATGATATTCCTTTTGGATGCATGCGGATAGTAAAGTGGATCAAAGTTCAACGTTGACAACCTCCCTACGATTGAATCCTCTAAGCAGAAATATTTCAATATGGAATTGGTACTGGCTTGCCTTGCTTAACAGAGTCATAGGCAGCAAGAGCAACCGCAGCCGAATTCAATCCATCCTCACCGGTTACGGGAACCGATTTGCCCTCTTTAATTGAAAGAATAAAATTTTCAATCATATACTGGTCCATGCTATCACCCCAGTAGCTCCATTTGGCTTTGGTCTCATGATTGCTGTAAATATCATTTTTCTGGGCAAAGGAATCAATCGTGATAACTCCCTTGGTTCCAATGATTTGCATACCTACGTCACCCCATGTAGGAAACGACTTGGGTCTGGACCAGCTAGTGTCAATAACCGCAAATACGCCATTTTCATACTTGACATGAACCATACCCGAATCATCAACCTGAATATTATGAAATAATGTGCCCATTTCGGCATAAACCTCCGTTGGCCGGCTGTCCAGAAACCAATTGTACAAGTCCATCAAGTGAACGGTATGATCGAGTATCGCTCCACCGCCGGACAGGGCAGGATCAATAAACCATCTGCCTGGCATCGAGCCTCGATTAGTTCCTTTGATCGCGATGATATCGCCAATTTCACCGCGTTGGACAGCTTCTCTTGCCTTAACAACGGGCGGTAAGAAACGGCAAGGGAATGCCGTCATCAGCTCCACTCCACTTTGCTTGCATACCTGTATCATTTCATGCATCTCTTCAACGCTGATCCCGAGCGGCTTTTCGCAAAGAACATGTTTGCCCGCGATTGCGGCTTCTTTGGTAATTTGGGCGTGGTATACATTCTCTGAACAAATCACAACAGCATCCAGATCCTGGTTCAACATTTCATGATAATCGGCATAATAGCTCGTATCGTTGTTAAGATAAGGCTCGACACGCTCCCTGACTTCGTCAGCAATAGCTGCCACAATAACATCATGTCGAGCCGTCAGCGTATGATAATAACCAATAGCATGAGAATGGGCAAAGCTGATGATACCAACCTTAATTTTGTTCATCCCTTGGATCCTCCAATGATATTAATGGATATCAATTTTCATTCCGGTTTGTGCCGATTGTGCAGCCGCTAAAGCAATTTTCAATGCTCTCAATGCGTCAGTTGCCGTAACTATAGATTCCGTATCGTTTTCAATACATGCCAAAAAATGCTTCAGTTCATAATAATACGGATTGTGAAATGCAGGGCTTTGGGGAATGGCCACTGCTGCCGTCTGGTTGTCTTCTGGCGTTGCTGTCTTTACGATCTTTAATGATAGTGCATCCTCGCTGTTAAACCGAATGACACCCTCAGTCCCTGCAAACTCGACAGCCGTCGTGAATGGTCCGGGATATCCCCAATGAGCCTCCAAATTGGCAATCGCTCCACCAGCAAATCGAAGTGTAACCAGAGCATAATCATTCTGCTCCGATTGTGTCTGAAGCGCATATACGGATGCCACCTCACCCATCACGCTACAAAGAAAATCGATATCATGAATCATCAGATCAATAATGACGCCGCCACTTCTGTCTTTGTACCAGGCCCGTGCTCTCGCTGGATTCGAACCGATCCGTTTGGTATGGATCACGCCTACTTTACCTATGACACCTGCATCCACTTTGGCTTTGATGTCCGCATAGCTGGGAAAGAACCTTACGACATGTCCGACAAACAGCCTTACACCCTTTTCCTTGCAGGTATTAATCATCTCTATTGCGTCCTCTATCGACGGGGCTATCGGTTTTTCACAAATGATATGTTTACCGTATGCAGCCACTCTCAGCACATACTCCTTATGGAGGTAGGTGGGGAGACAAATACTCACTACATCGGGATTTTCCATGTTTATCATTTCATCGAGAGACACGTAAGCTCTTATTTGCCAGTGCTCTGCCGTTTTATTGACTTCAATCTCGTTATTGTCGCAAATAGCGACCAATTCCACACCTGGCATGGCTGCCAGATTTTCAATATGGCTTTTGCCCATCGTTCCGCAACCGACTACGGCAACTCTCATTCTTGATTCCTCCTGAGGATTGGATTCCGAAAGCCCGCTATAGCAGGCTCCCGGGTTTGTGTTTAGGATTAAGGATGTCAGCTTTTATTTTTTTACGTTGGCATCATACCACTTCGTTGCTTCCTGAATAATTTGATCGCCCCCGCGCTTCTTCCAATCCTCTACGAATTTATCAAAATATTCAATGCTTTCCGTTCCTATGATGATCTTTGCTGCTGTCTCCATCCATAGCCCGTTTTTGGCAAGCTCGGGATGTGATTGCATCGTAGGGGGAAGCGGCATATCGATCCCATCATTTTTGCGTCCTTCAGCATTGGCAACATCCAGAGCTGCCGATATGAGTTCTCCTTCATTACGCCCCTTCATGAATGCTTTGTTATCCACATAGGAAGGACCCGTTATCCGAATAAATTTCAAGTGCATGTTTTCCTTGTTGATCCCGTCTGGTGTTGTCGGATATTTATACGCAATTTTGCCGTTATTGATCGTGTAATCTTCGCCTTCCAAACCATACGTCATGAATTGTTCAGCTTGATCCGAATAAAACCAATTCAAAAATTTCATAACGGCTTCCGCATTTTTACTTGATTTGGGGATCGCAAACGCTGAACCAATGGGAGATGCAATACTGGTGCCCCCTTTGCCATCCGGACCGATCGGAGCCGGAATAACAAGAATTTCCGCTTTGGGATCACCTTGCCTTACTTCAGTTAGCCATTTGTCCGGGTAGCTGGGATCATGCATCCACATTCCTACACGCGCGGCTCCTTTAATTTTCGCATCCCAATCCTTGCCTTCCTGTACAAAAATCTCATTGTCGATCAGCTTCTCCTGATAAAGCTTTTTGTACAACGCCAGCGCTTCCTTCATCTCTGGACGCACGTAGTTGGGCACGAGCTGATTGTTCACATATTTCCAGGCTCCCTGCTTGAGATCGTCACCCGGACTTACGTCATAAGCACCGAAGAAAAGCTCGGCAAATCGAAAGTTTTTACGGCCTGAGAATGGAATTTCATCCGCTTTACCATTCCCGTTCGGATCGTTATCTCGGAAAGCTCTCATAACTGTGATATACTCGTCAATTGTTTTGGGCACCTTCAAACCCAGCTTATCCAGCCAATCTTTACGTACATAAACGGCCTGGGAGTGCGTAACCTCAGTAAGGTTAGGGATGGCATAGATTTTGCCTTCTTTGTTGAGAGTTGGAGAGTTCCATACCTCTTTGGAAATTTTGGCTTTGAGGTTAGGCGCAAACTTATCAATTAAATCATTCAACTCAAGGAAAGCACCGTTGTTAACCGCAGGAGCAGCCACCGGGGTGTTGATACCTCTAATCTCCAGCAGATCCGACATCTCACCTGAAGCAAGGATCAAACCAAGCTTTTGTTCAAAGTCCGGGTGAGGAATCAGCTCGAATTGAACATTCGTTCCGGATAGCTCGCGTAATTTCTTCACGTACTTGTCCTCATTTATTTTGGGAGAGGCTTCAACATAAGGAAGTGATTTGGAGCTTAAAGCAACTTTAATGGATGGTGCCGGTTTACTGACATCTGATGCTGCATTCTCCGGTTTATTGCTACAGCCTACCGCTACAGCGGTAACAAGTGTGAAACAAATTGCCATTTTGAAATTGCTCACTGATATCCCCACCTTCGATTTTTTTATGATAAATTATCCTTTGACCGATCCCAGCAAGGCACCTTTGATAAAATGCTTTTGGATCATTGGATAAATTAACAGCACCGGTACTGTGGCTACAATAATCGTTGCCATTTTGATTCCTTCTACCGATAGCTGCATCCCCTGTACCATACTCCCGGCATCACTTTCCACGATAAGCTGGCGCAACTTCACCTGCAGCGTGTAGAGATCAGGGTCCCGCAAATACATAATGGCATTCATATACCCATTCCAGTAGCCCACCGCATAAAATAATCCGATAGTCATTAAAGAAGGCAACGAAAGCGGTAAAACAATAACCCTGAAAATTTTAAATTCGCTGCAGCCATCTATCGTCGCAGCCTCGGTTAAGCCTTCAGGTATGTTTCGAAAAAAGGAGATCATGATGATCAAATTAAAGGCGCTAATCAGACCAGGTATAATCAAGGCGTTTAATGAATTAAGCATACCGAGTGATTTGATCAGCAGATAAGTAGGAATCAGAGGTGCCGGAAAAACGATCGTAATAATGATTAATATCATAATCACGGCGCGTCCCCGCAATTGCTCCTTGGATAGTCCATAACCCATCATAGCGGTGAACAACAAGCTGACAAGCGTACCTGCCACCGTCACCCAGACTGTAATGCCAAATGATTGCCAGATCGCCGCATTGCGCAGCACGGAAGCGTAATTATCCAGCGTAAAATTGACCGGAAATATGGTTACCTTCCCCTGGAGGATTGCCTGCCCACTGCTGAACGAACCCGCCAATATATTTAAAAACGGGATTAACATGAGCAGTCCTACACCAATGAGCACGAAACCGTTAATATAGGGAAACCACTGCAGCCTCTTGTTCATTGCACTCACCTTCCTTCCTTTAAAAAAGGGATTGGCCGGTAAGCTTCTTGCTTATCCGGTTGAAGCCAAGGATCAAAATCAAACCGACAACAGATTTAAAGATGCCAATCGCGGTTGTATAGCTGTATTGCCCACCCAGCAGCCCGATACTATAAATATACGTATCCAGAATCTGCCCCTTGGCAGTCACTATCGGATTGAGGAGGATATATACCTGTTCAAAGCCCAAATCCAATATATGACCGATTCGGATCAACAGCAGTACCATGATCGTCGGCAGCAGCGCCGGGAGTGTGATACTGATTATTTTTCTGAGCCTGCCTGCGCCATCCACATCAGCAGCTTCATACAATTCCGGATTAATACTCGCAAGTGCAGCCAAATAAATAATGGTGTTCCAGCCGACTTCTTTCCAGATGCCGGACCATACGACAATCGACCGGAAATATTCAGGCTTTTGCATAAAAAAGATCCGCTCAAATCCAAAAAAATCAAGCAAATCGTTAATAATGCCATAATTCGGAGACAGGACATTAATGACCAGCCCCCCGACAATAACCCATGACAGAAAATGAGGAAGATACATAATCGTTTGAATGCTGCGTTTAAACCACATTTTCCTCACTTCATTGAGCAGGATTGCCAGCAGGACTGGTGCAGGGAAGCCAAATACCAATTGATAAATGCTGATGAGGATAGTGTTCGTGAGTATATTGAGAAACTCGGGATATGTGAATAAGGTCTCAAAATGCTTGAATCCTACAAATGGGCTTTTCCAAATACCTGTATACAAGTTATAATCTTGAAAAGCAATGATGCTGCCCGATATGGGGATGTACTTAAAAAGAATAAAATAGATAAAGCCAGGAATGATCATGGCGTAGATTTGCCAATACTTGATCCAATAACGGCTCCGCGAACGGTTTCGTGTCTGGCTTTCAGTTAGCTTTACAGGCGGCGAGTGTGTATTCATGACCTTCCTCCAGTATTAGATTTTATCTCATTTTAAGCGGTTACATTTAAATCGTACATGTCATTTCCTGCTAAACCTGTGTTTTTTCAAGTTCAAACTTTTTTCATGTCAGTTAATCCTACATAATAAAAATAAATGAATTGACATCGAAATCAGAGTATCACAGAATAATAGCTACTACGTTAAAGGGGTGTTGACTTGCGAACCAATTTAATTATTTTGTTTATTGTTTTTCTTTGTCTACCCTTACTTGTGTTAAGCAAGATCTGGTACGACAAAACAACGGATTCCATTGAGCACTCAGCCAAGTTATTTAATGAACAAATTGTTAGACAAATGAATGGGCAGCTGAACGCTTATTTTTCTGATTTGGAAAGATCAACGCTTCCTTTAATTGCCCATCCCCTTATTAAGGAATTCATGTCAATTACCGAGAATGAGGCCTATAACCGCTTTGTCGTTACCCGCAAGATCGAGAGTGAGCTGTTTCAACAAGTAGTTTTTGGACGACCGGAAATCTTTTCCTTCACTCTTTATTCAGAAAATGGGCTTCACGTCTCCAATCAAGGCGCCTATTTAAGTGATGATGATTATGGAACCTATATGCAGTTATCCAATCGAGCCAACTTTAATGTGATGGGCATTCGCTGGATCAACAATACACCACTGTTGACCATAACCCGCAAATTTACAGATACGACTCATTACCAGACCTCAGGGCTATTGGTTATTAATCTTCGGTTGAATGAGATCTGGAATATTGTGAATCAGGTTCAGTTGGGAAATACCGGGTCGATTTGGATAGCCGATTCCAACAACCGAATTATTTATGATCGTGATCTGGACAAGCTTGGTTCCCAAATACCGGATTGGTTTACAACCCAAGCTTATGGACTGCAAGAAAATGACACGTTTATTCATAAAGAAAACAAAACGGATACAATGGTGATTTTCAATAAATCCGCTTACACCGATTGGTCCATTGTCTCGGAAGTACCTATTCAGGAGCTGAATGCGGATTTAATTGAGCTCAGAAATGTGACGATATGGGCTGCACTCATACTGACTCTCGTCGCAAGCTTCATCATTGGCGGATACTCCTTTTACATAACAGGCTCCTTAAGCAAGCTGGAGAAATTAATGCGTCAAGTTCAGGATGGGAATTTAGCTGTTAATGCTCCACTACGTCGCGGCAAGGAACTGAAAAGCCTGTACAGCGGGTTCAACCAGATGGTATGGGAATTGCGCCGTCTTATTGAGGAAGTTCATACCTCACAGCTTCGAGAAAAAGAACTGCTGCTGAAACAAAAAGAATCCATGCTCCGTGCTCTCCAATCACAAATTAACCCGCATTTTCTATATAACACCCTTGAGATGATTAACTCCTACGCCATTCTCGAAGGCTTTAAGCCCATCAGCAGGATGGCTACCGCCTTAGCTGATATGTTTCGTTTTTGTATGAAGGATTCTATGTATGTCATACCTTTGCAGGATGAGATGGACCATGTCCGTACCTATTTGGACATCCAGAAGGAACGTTTTCCCGATTTGCAGGTAGATATTCACTTGGAGCAAGAAGAAGGCTATCACCGCGTTTTCACAGCCCGCCTGACGCTCCAGCCCTTAATTGAAAATTGCTTTATTCATGGATATGAGGAACATTTATTGAAGCCTTCTTATATCGGAGTTTTTGGACAACGTGTCCATGACAAATACATCATTCGAATCGTTGATCATGGGAAAGGCATGCCTCCGCATATCCTGAGGACTTACAATTCCGCATTTAAAGCCGTAGATGTAGATAGCATCTCTCAAAGAAATCAGCTTTCTGACGAAGAAAAACAACATGTTGGACTGATGAATGTTCATGCGAGGATACGTCTGTTGTTCGGTGTCCATTTCGGCCTTCATATTACACAATCGGACGATAATGGGACCATAATCACACTGACATTCCCCCTGAACACCTCAGCAGCTGTGTATTCGAAGGAGGATCCGTTATGTACAGCGTAATGATTGTAGATGATGAGCAATTGATTCGTAGAAGCTTATTCAAAATGATATCGGAGAGTCCTATCGGATTTACTGTGGTTGGTGAAGCAGAAGATGGGCTGGCAGCTTTTGAGCAAGCATGCTCCTTAACCCCAGATCTCATTTTGACGGACATCAAGATGCCGATTATGGGAGGTATGGACTTTATCAGGAACTCCCGAACAGCCAATCTGGATTGCCAGTTTATTGTTTTATCAGGCTATGGAGAATTTGAGTTAGCACAGGAAGCTTTGCGTTACGGTGTTGCCGATTATTTGTTAAAGCCGATACGACCCGAACAATTGGAATTTACTCTAGTTAAGATGAAAACAGCCTTGGACCATAAACATAACGCCTGGAAGGACTATGATCTATGGCTCGTATACTATCCTAATGCTGCCAAGCGTATGGCCGATTGTATCTGGCATATGGACGAGATCGGTATCCACCATGAACTATCACAATTTTACGCTCAATGGATCGAAGGTGCGTATAAGTACCCAGGCTGTAAGGATCGATCTGTGGAATATGTAAGCTGGGTGTTAAAAAACTTGCAAAATTATGGTGGTGCTGAACTGAATCAACCGTCTCTGCACGCACTTCGTTCAGCCAAAAATGGTGACACGATCCGCAAGCTCACGGAGTCCCAGCTTATGGAATGGATGAATGTGATCCGAACCAAACGAAACCACGGCGCTTATCATACGATTAAACAAGCTGCTGCGTTTATGGAAAAGAAATATATGGATAAGGAGCTTTCCTTACAAAGTGTGGCCGATTATGTCCGATTATCGCCATCTTATGTCAGCCAAATTTTTAAAGAAGCTATGGGAGCCTCTTTCGTACAATATTTGATTCAGATTAGAATGGAGCAATCCAAAATCCTGCTGTCCAATCCCCATTCCAAAACCTATGAGGTTGCTGAAGCAGTAGGTTACGAGGACTATCCCCACTTCACCAAAACGTTCAAAAAGTATTATGGTATCAGTCCTCGCGAGTTCCGAAACAGACAAGGCTTGGATTAATCCCGACGTAATTTGTCAGTCTAAATATTGCTTGAACATGTCTTTTATGCTATAAAGATTAAGAGAGATTTAACCGTGTCATGAATGATTACACGGTATACGATATAGGGAGTTGGAATGTGAATGACAGAGATGAACACTTTGGAGATTATTCAATTTATTAAAAACAGCGTAAAGAAAACACCGGTGAAGGTATATGTCAAAGGTGATTTGGAATCCATCGATTTTGGTTCCGAGATTCAATCCTTTATTTCCGGCAAAAGCGGTGTGCTTTTCGGCGAGTGGACTGAAGTAAGACGCGTACTGGACGAAAATCAGAGCCGAGTTGAAGATTATGTCGTTGAGAATGACCGTCGTAATTCGGCAATCCCTATGCTTGACCTTAAAGGCATTAACGCTCGTATCGAGCCAGGCGCAGTCATTCGTGATAAAGTATCTATCGGCGACAATGCGATTATCATGATGGGAGCTTCCATCAATATCGGTGCTTCTATCGGTGCAGGTACTATGATCGATATGAACGTAGTCGTTGGCGGCCGCGCGGTTATTGGAGCTATGTGTCATATTGGTGCAGGTTCCGTTGTTGCAGGTGTTATTGAGCCTCCTTCCGCCCAACCCGTTGTCATTGAAGATGACGTGTTAATTGGCGCCAATGCTGTTATCCTTGAAGGTGTTCGTATTGGTAAAGGTTCTGTCGTTGCTGCTGGTGCTATCGTTACTCAAGACGTTGCCGAGTATACGGTTGTAGCTGGGGCACCCGCACGAGTTATCAAAATGGTGGATGCCAAAACAAAGTCCAAAACCGAAATTTTGCAAGACCTCCGCACCCTTTAAGGTGCTAGGCTTAACGCTCGGCGTATATCGCCGGGCTTTTTTTACTCTTCATTACCTGTTAGGAGGATTGACCACTCAATGACACATTCGACTTCGAGCATTAACGCGGCACCAAGCCCATTTGTAGAAATCCGCAGACAGCTGCACCAAATTCCCGAGCCGGGTTTTGCTGAATTCAAAACGCAGCAGTTTTTGCTGAATTATCTTCAGTCCCTTCCGCAGGAACGTATCCAAATTCGGACCTGGCGGACAGGTGTATTAGTGAATGTAAAAGGAACCTACCCCAAACGCCGCTTTGGCTACAGAGCTGACATGGACGGTCTGCCTATCATGGAAGATACCAGCTATGAATTTCAATCCACCCATCATGGGTATATGCATGCTTGCGGGCATGATGTTCATATGTCGATTGGGCTTGGTATTTTGACCCGGATTGTACAGACTCCGATCAGGGATGATATTACGTTTATTTTTCAACCGGCAGAAGAAGGTCCAGGCGGAGCACAACCTATGCTTGAATGTGAGGAGCTGCAGGATTGGATGCCTGATCAAATCGTAGCACTCCATATTGCCCCCGAATATCCGGTTGGCACGATCGCTACAAAGCCGGGAATTTTATTTGCCAATACATCCGAACTGTTCATAGACCTTACAGGTAAAGGCGGACATGCTGCGTATCCTCACCTTGCCAATGATATGGTGATTACTGCTTGTCAGTTGGTTTCACAGCTTCAAACTATTGTTTCACGCAATGTGAATCCACTCGATTCTGCCGTTATTACGATTGGTAAAATTGAAGGCGGCACGAAGCAAAATATTATCGCCGAGAAGTCACGTCTGGAAGGAACCATTCGCACCTTATCCGCCTCAACGATGCTGCTAATCAAATCGCGTATTGAAGCGCTGGCCGACGGTATGAAAACCGCCTATGACTGCAAGGTCGATATAGATTACGGAGCCAATTATTTGCAGGTATTCAACCATGCAGAAACTACCCAAGCATTTATGGACTGGGTTCGTGAAACGGATACTATGAAGGTAATCGAATGCACAGAGGCTATGACCGGTGAGGATTTCGGTTATTTTCTGGAGAAAATTCCTGGCTTTATGTTTTGGCTCGGGGTGGAGACGCCTTACGGTCTTCATCATTCCAAAATCGAACCCAATGAGCACGCTATCGATCTCGGGATTGAGCTGATTGGCAGCTACTTCAGGTGGTTATCGGAGCAAGATTAAATAAAGAGAGAAAATTGTTAGCACTGTTTGGCGACCCAAGGTCATAGGCTGTATGTCAAGTTCTCTCTTGATCCAGACTTATTTAAAAAAGGTACTTGATTATTTAATACGTTTCAATCTATCTAACTCCAAATCGTGCTCACCGATTCTTCTAGCCAAATAAGCTATATCTTCTTTTGTCGCTGTCTGTTCCAGCTTGGTATCGATCATAGTCAACAAAGACAATACATCATGCGTTTGTGAGTATTCCATACGATCCAACTGATGCTGCATATGTGTGAGCTGTTCCTTTATTGATGGTAACTCCTTCAGTTGCTCTTTCATCGGCTCCAGCTCTTTCAGCTGCTCTTTCATCGGTGCCAGGTCCTTCAGTTGCTCCTTAATTGGAATCAATTGCTCGGTAATTTCTTCCTTTACCACGATACGTATGGCATTTATCAGATCCTGATCCATTCATTCACACCTCCGATACAATTTAGATGATTGACATTTCCATCATATCATAGCAAGACAAGCTTGACGACGATTGTTAAATAAAAAGCTCCTTACACCCTAACAGGTACAAGGAGCTTAATTATTTACATTTTGCGAACAAAACCGTCCATACGGTCCAGCGCTTGCTCAAGAACTTCCATACTATAAGCATAGGATATCCGAATGTAGCCTTCTCCATAGATGGAAAATGCGTCCCCAGGCACAACAGCAACCTTATGCTCATTCAGCAACCTCATTGTAAAGTCCATTGAGGATAGCTTGAAACGTTCAACCGATGGAAATAAATAAAAAGCTCCCTCGGGCTTTTCCAGTTCGAATCCCATCTGCAGTAAGCGATTGTACACATAGTCTCTACGCTGCATATAAGCTTCCTTCATAGGCAATGCATCATCCACACCGTTCGTCAAAGCCTCCAGCGCCGCATATTGGCTGATCGAGCTTGCACATGTCACATTGTACTGGTGCACTTTAACCATATGCTTAGCCACATACTCCGGTGCAAAAACAAATCCGATCCGCCAACCGGTCATCGAGTGCGATTTGGATAATCCGTTAATGACAATCGTTTTCTCGCGCATGGAAGGAATCGTAGCGATCGAAACATGGGGTTGATCGTAAATCAGCTCACTATAAATTTCGTCAGAAATAACAAAAATCGATTTTTGTTCCAAAAGACTTGCAATATCTGCGAGCTCTTGACTACTCAGAACCCTTCCCGTCGGATTAGATGGATAACATAAAATGATGCAGCGGGTTTTGTCCGTAATGTGAGGCTCTAACAGCTCAGCTGTCAGTTTAAAACCATGACTCCGTGTATCCACATAGATCGGTACGCCTCCACACAATCGAATCAAAGGCTCATAACCTGGATAGATCGGCCCAGGAATCAACACTTCACTGCCAGGCTCCAGAATCGTCCTTAACGTAATATCCAGCGCCTGACTTGCTCCGGTAGTGACGATAATCTCTGATTCCGATGCATAGTGCATACTATATTTGTTCCGCATAAAAGCAGCAGCCGCTTGGCGAAGCTCCAGAAGCCCTGGATTTGCCGTGTAAGTCGTTTTATGTGCATCTATCGCCAGCTTGGCGGCCTGCAATATATGATCAGGTGTCGGAAAATCCGGCTGACCGATGGTTAAAGAAAGTGCATCCGGAATCTGACTAACCAGATTAGCGATTTTTCGGATTCCCGATATTTGAATATCCTTCACACCGGGATTGATCAAATGTTCCATTGTCGTCTCCCCAATCTTAGCGATTTTTCAAAATATGGATCAAATGCTGCATATCCACAGGAATTTCCGCTTCAAACTGTAAATGCTCTCCGGTTCTTGGGTGTGTGAAGCCAAGTATGGCGGCATGCAGCGCTTGTCCATCCATCGTCGCACCTTTGCCGCGGGAAGGCCCGTAAGCAGGATCTCCTACAAGCGGATGACCAATAAACTTCATATGCACCCGAATTTGATGGGTTCTGCCGGTTTCAAGCCTGAGCTCCAGCAAGGTATGATCACCATAACGTTCAAGCACAGCAAAATGTGTTACCGCCTTCTTACTGTTGCGCTCTGTTACTGTATACAATTTACGATCGAAAGGGTCTCTGCCTATTGGTGCATCCACCGTACCTTGCTCATGCGTCACATTTCCGTGAACTACGGCCAAATATTTTCTGACCACCGTATGTTCCTTAAGCTGCGCGGCCAATGACTGGTGCGCTGAATCATTTTTGGCAGCCATCAGCAATCCAGAGGTATCTTTATCAATTCGATGGACGATTCCAGGGCGCATCACCCCATTAATCCCGGATAAATCTTGACAATGGTACAGCAATGCGTTAACCAACGTGCCGCTGTAGTGGCCAGGAGCTGGATGAACAACAAGCCCTCTTGGCTTATTGATGACAATCATGTCTCCATCCTCGTAAACCACTTCGAGCGGAATGTTCTCAGCTGTCAGATTCAATTCTTCCGGTTCAGGTGTCATCAGCTCCAGATGGTCTCCTGTCGACAGCTTATAATTCGCCTTAACAGGTACACCATTAACTTTCAGATGACCGTCCTTGATCCATTGCTGGACCAGACTGCGGGATACGTCCTCATCAGACGCTTCAGTTACGAATTTATCAACCCGTTCGCCTTGATCCTGAGCCTCTGCAATCCATTCTTTCCGATTCTCCAATTCTTCTTGTTCAGAAACAGACATAACTTACGCGCCTCTCTTTTCTTTTCTCCAGCTGATGATGGAATCGATAAAAATGAGTGCTACACCAATGCAGATCGCTGAATCCGCAATATTAAAAATTGGATAGGTATAGTCAACAGGGCTACCAAAACCATTAAATTGGAAACGAAATTTCAGAAAGTCGACCACTTCACCGAATAAAGCCCGATCAACAAAGTTCCCCAAAGCTCCACCCAATAGCAGGCTTAGTGCAACAGGCAGCAGCTTTTTGCCCTCTTTATAGCTTTTGCGAAGATAAATAATAATTCCAGTCGCGACAACCAACGTGATCACAATAAAAAACCACCGTTGATCCTGCATAATGCCAAAAGCAGCACCGCGATTCCGATGTGACGTAATTTGAAAAAATTCACCAATCACCGAAACTGCTTCATTTAATTCCAATCGATTCACAATCAGCCATTTGGTGACCTGATCCAAAATCAATACCACTAACGCATATAAATAATATCTCAACGCTACAGCTCCTTTTTCGCTTCCTGCTCCAGATTTACGCCTTACACCCATGATTTACCTATGTAAAAAACTTCGTTTCTGCAAAAAATAGCAGCAATGCTTTCAAAGGAGGCGTACTTGATGACTCATGATCCTCATCCAATCAGCTCTCAGCAATTGCAATCGTTACGCTCAATTTTACTTGAAGAAAAACAATGGCTGCAGAACGAGAGAGAAAGCAACAGCCATTTTGGTCTCTCCGACTCCCTTCGTGATCAGACGGGCGAGCTATCGACTAATGATAATCATCCAGCCGATTTAGGGTCAGAAATGTTTGAACGCAGTAAAGATATAGCTTTAAACGTTAACCTGGAAAGTCATTTTACCCAAGTTGCAGAAGCACTGGAACGAATCGACAAGGGTCAATATGGCATCTGCCAGAGCTGTGGCGCTCCTATTTCTTTTGAACGACTAGAGGCTGTGCCTACTACCTTATATTGCAAAAAACACGTTCCTGACGCTCCTGACATGGAATATCGTCCGGTTGAAGAAGATATTCTGGCCCCGCCGTTCGGCAGAACAAGTCTGGACGAACTTGATAAGGAAACCGAATTTGATGGCGAAGATGCCTGGCAAATCGTTGAAAGCTGGGGCAGCTCCAATTCACCGGCTATGGCAGACAACCCCAACATTTCTAATAACTATAACGACATGGAAATTGAAGCTGACGAGCAGGTTGGCTACGTGGAAGCTTTTGAAAGCTTTTTGGCAACGGATATATATGGTCAACACGTTACTTTGATCAGAAATCGAGCCTATAACGAGTATATCCATAACAATGAAGGTGAAGGTTTGCTAGAGCTTGACCCGCAGGATAGCGAAGATGATACGTATACGGATCTCACTTAACTAATAAGTTCTTCCCTCCAATTGATATTGGACATGCTTGATGATATCAGCTATATAGTCTCCGATTATTGGCAAATTCAAGGCGCCCAACAATTGAAGAACATACAGAATCGTCGTAGCAAACACAGTAAAGCCAATCGCGATCCCGACACCTCTTGCTAAACCAGCCAGTAAATTCGAGAAAATGAGCTTACGCGGACTGTTGAGCAGATCCACATAATCGGCAATTTGGGTTCGTTCCATCTGATTTGCAATCTTGGTCACTTGCTTATGGATACTTTCCATCAGCTTCCGATCCGGCAATGTTTGATGTCCGCTCAAACCCATTCCTCCAGACTTTCTTATGAGACTCATCCCATTGGCAGAGTTGTTTTCCTTCTGCTGCCGGGATGAGTCCATTTTCTAGTTATACCTCTACCCTTAGCTTGATAACTTCCGCGCAGCGTTTGCACAAGGTCGGATGTTCCGCATCCAGACCCACATCCTTGGTAACATTCCAGCAGCGCTCACATTTTTCACCCTCAGCTACTTTCACCTGCACAGACAGCCCTTTTGATGAACGAGCACTCTCTGGTGCCGTTGCTCCAGCCTCATGAACCTCAACGGCAGAAACAATAAATAATTGCTCCAATTGCTCTAAGTCGGCTAATAGCTGTGCCTGCTCCGCATTAGGATACAGATGAACGGCTGCACCAAGCGAATTTCCGATCATTTTTTCCTTACGTGCATCCTCCAAAGCCTTTAGAACATCATCACGAACATCGATAAACTGCTCCCACTTGGATTCCATCTTTTCATCGAACAGCGTCACATCCACTTCAGGCAGCTCGCTTAGTTGAATACTGTCCAACTCAGTACCTGGAATGTACTTCCATACTTCATCCGCGGTATGCGGCAAAATCGGAGCAATTAATTTAGTTATTACCGTCAAGGCATCATATAATACGGTTTGCGCTGCTTTTCTACCCGAATCGGACGGGGCGCTTGCGTAAAGTCTGTCTTTAATAATGTCCAGATAAAAAGCACTCATCTCCACTGCGCAGAAATGGTGTACAGACTGATACACAATATGAAATTCATAAGCGTCGTATGCCTTGATAACACGGTCTGTCATCCGGTTTAAACGTGCCAGTGCAAAACGGTCCAGCTCATTCATTTGGTCAGGAGCCACACGATCTGCTGTCGGGTTAAAGTCAGATAAATTCCCCAACAGGAAACGCAGCGTGTTCCGAATCTTGCGATACACTTCCGTAATTTGATTCAAAATATTGTCCGAAATGCGCACATCGGATTGGTAATCAACCGAAGAAACCCACAGGCGTAAAATATCGGCGCCCAGCTTGTCGCATACTTTATTAGGGTCAATGGTATTGCCCAGTGATTTGGACATTTTACGCCCTTCACCATCCAACGTAAACCCATGACTCAAAATTCCTTTATACGGCGACTGTCTGTGCACAGCAACACCCGTAATTAAAGAAGAATTGTACCAGCCGCGATATTGATCAGAACCTTCCAAATACAGATCTGCGGGCCATTCCAGCTCGTCTCTTGTTTCAAGAACAGCTACGTGACTGGAGCCCGAATCAAACCATACGTCCATGATGTCGGTTTCCTTACGGAATTCAGTATCCCCGCTTATTGGGCAAACCGTACCTTCCGGCAATAGCTCGGATGCATCCTTTTGAAACCAGGCATTGGAGCCTTCACGCTCAAAAATTTGAGCCACATGCTCAATCGTTTCCTTATTAACGAGCGGCACATTGCTGTTTCGTCCGTAAAAAATCGGAATCGGTACTCCCCACACCCGTTGACGTGAAATGCACCAATCGCCACGATCTGCGATCATGTTATGCAGACGAACCTCGCCCCAAGCGGGAGTCCATTTTACCTTTTTGATTTCCTCCAGCATTTCTTCCCGGAACTTGTCTACAGATGCAAACCACTGCTCGGTAGCACGGAAAATAACCGGCTTTTTTGTCCGCCAATCATGCGGATATTGATGCTGGATCAAGCTCATATGCAGCAAATGCCCTGATTCTTTCAGCATTTCAGTGATCACTTTATTGCCCTTATCGTAGAACATTCCTTCAAAGCCTGGCGCTTCTGCCGTAAAATGACCTTGATCATCAACAGGACACAGCACACCAAGATTGTAGCGTTGGCCGATCACAAAGTCATCTTCCCCGTGACCCGGCGCGGTATGTACACAACCCGTACCCGCTTCCAGTGTGACATGATCTCCTACCATGACAAGTGATATCCGATCGTAGAACGGATGCTGACACAACACATGCTCAAGCTCACTGCCCTTAATTTGCGACAATACCTTAACATCCGTCCAGCCAATTTCCTTGGATACGGCTTCGAGCAAGCCTTGAGCCACCACATACTTTTTACCTTCCACTTCGACAAGCACATATTCAAAATCAGGATGCAAAGAAATACCCAGATTGGCAGGCAGCGTCCAAGGTGTCGTCGTCCAAATCACAATCGAAGCATCCTCAGGCAGCTTGCCTTTACCGTCTTTCACTTGAAAAGCGACATACACAGAGGTAGACGTTTTATCCTGATATTCGATTTCTGCTTCAGCTAGCGCACTTTCCGAGGAGGGGGACCAATAGACCGGCTTAAGTCCTTTATAAATATAGCCTTTGTTCACCATTTCACCAAATACGCGGATCTGCTGAGCTTCGTATTTGGGCTGTAGTGTAATATAAGGATTGTTCCAATCGCCGCGAACGCCTAAGCGTTTGAATTGCGCCTTCTGCCGTTCAACCGATTGCAGTGCGTAGTCCTTACAGTATTCGCGAAACTCATGAACGCTCATTTTTTTACGGTCAATTTTGTCGTTGTTGGCAACAGCCTGCTCAATCGGCAAACCATGTGTATCCCATCCTGGAACGTAAGGAGCGTCGTAGCCCTGCATCGTTTTGAAGCGTACAATAATATCTTTAAGTACCTTGTTCAACGCATGTCCAATATGAATATCGCCATTCGCATAAGGAGGTCCATCATGCAAAATAAATTTGGGTTTTCCCTTCCGGCTCTCCTGTACCTTGCTATAAATATCAATGTCTTCCCAATGCTGCTGCATGCCTGGTTCCGCTTGCGGCAAGTTGCCTCTCATCGGAAAATCAGTTTGTAATAGGTTTAATGTTTTACCATAATCCATTCATGTTCATCTCCTTCGTTATATACAAAAAAACCTCCCATCCCCATAGGGACGAGAAGCCTCGCGTTACCACCCTGATTAAGACTTGCAGCTGTCGCCAGACTTCCGTTCAGAAATCTTCGGCTTGCAGCCCAATAGCCTTCACTCAATAATCGTTAACGGGATTAGCCGATCCTCTCTACTGCGGGTTCAAGAGAATGCTCCTGGGTGATTTTCCATTACTGCAAAGATCGGGCTCGCACCAATCCCCGACTCGCTTTTCCTTGCGTACGTAACCTACTCTTCCCACTCATCGCTTTTTGTGATCATTGTAGCAGTTTATTTTGCAATAGGCAAGCCAACTTAAGCTTGTTCAATTTCGATCCGTTCCATAGCATTCCAATCCTCTTGACCGAGCAGTTCCAGCTGTGCTTCCAACAGTGTGCGAAAGCGGGTACGATAGATCGAAGCCTGCTTTTTGAGCTCTTCGATTTCCACAGAAATTTTGCGGGATTTGGTCAGAGATTCATTAATAATCCGGTCCGCATTTTTCTCGGCTTCCTTTATAATGAGCTGCGCTTCTTTTTTGGAATTGTTCCTTAATTCGTCGGCAGCCTCCTGAGCCACGATAATGGTCTTGCTCAAGGTTTCTTCAATACTGGAAAAATGATTAAGACGCTCCTGGATCGCAGCCAGCTGATTTTGCAAGTCCTTATTCTCACGGATATTTGCCTCATAATCTTTGATGATTTGGTCCAAAAACTCGTTTACTTGATCTTCATCATAACCTCGGAATGATCGGCCAAATTCTTTATTATGTATATCCAACGGTGTTAAAGCCATTGCTGCACCTCCTGAAAATTTGACATCAGTCCGGAAATCTCCGAGACCTGCTGTCCGACGCGTATTGCTATATTCGACGACACCTTCGTTATTTCCTTCATTTATCTAAAAAAACCTGAAAATTTTAACAAAAAAAATCGGCAATCACGCATATTTGCCGATTCTTAACCGATATCTTCCTTTTTTCGTGACACCTTCTATTTCCAGTACCTGAAACCTCCCAAAGCCCTGTAAGGAGATAACATCACCAGACTTTAAAGGCTTGCTCGGATCCTCTTCCTGCTTCCAGTTCAGCTTGCAGCGTCCCGCTTTAATGGGAATCAGGATTTTGGCACGGCTCAGATGATATACGTCACTGACGATACCATCCAGACGAAGTGAAGCCACAGACAGCGTCATTTCTTCAAGTCTTGTTGGTGGCACCTGCAGTTGGTCAAGTGTTAGCTGTTGAGTCTGAACATGCACGCGATGCACCTGCTGCAAATTCAGCCGCATATAATCAGCTACTTCCGATGCCACGATAAACTGACAGCCTTGATCGGTTACATAAATATCTCCGATTTTCTCCCGCTTCATACCGAGCGCCAGAATCGAACCCATGTAATCACCATGGTCCAGATCCTTCAGCTTATTGTCTAATGAAGATACAGAGATCAAGCTGATTCCCATTTCCTCTTTATCCAATGCGCGGTATTCAGGCGCTACAAAAGCTCTCTTTCGTTCTGCTTGCTCATGTCCACCATCAAACCGGATATGGATATCCAGACTTCGATTTGCAAGCGTAGATAAAATGAAAGCCTGCCTTGGGTCCAGAAAATCGGTTAGTTTAACCATGTGCTGCTCCGCGCGTGCAATCCATTCGGCAGCCTTATCCACAAAACGATGCTCATCCGGATGGAAGTGAGTGTATACTGGTTCCCTGTTCTTTTCCATCACTTAATAAAAAACAACAGGACAGCTGCAATACCTTGCCCAACAAAGCGTAAAGCAATCAGCGCAACGATCGGCGAGATATCGATAACTCCGGCGATAGGTGGAATAAACCGACGAAAAATGGACAAATACGGTTCGCACAGCTTGCCCAATATTTCACCGATAAAGCTTTCTTTTGCACTAGGCAGCCATGATAACAGCACGTAGGCGATCAGCATGTATGTATAGATTTCAATAAGTGTGTTAACGTAGCCAACAATAGCAAACAAACGATTCACCTCGATTTAAAATGTGGTTGGTGCTAGCCCTCGTTATTCAGTATTTCCGAAATCGAGCCATGAATTTCAACCGTGTCCGGTGTGCACAGAAAAATATTAGGACCAATTTTGGAAATCGAACCATTGAGCGCATAGACGGTACCGCTTAAAAAGTCAACAATACGGGTTGCCTGATCCGGGCGAACCAAATGAAGATTGACAACGACTGGGCGGCGTGAACGCAAGTGGTCGGCAATTTCCTGTGTATCCTCATAGGACTTTGGTTCATTCAGTATAACTCGGACCTGCTTGGCTGAATGTATGCTGACGATGTTTCCTTTATTTTTACGTTGCTCTACGGGATTGGTTTCATGTTCTTCAGCATGCTCAGTGACATGCTCACGTTCCGTAATCTCTTCTTCTTCCTGAATCCCGATAAAATTCATAAACTTATTCATCACACCCATCACAAATCTCCTCCTTATAGTTTTCGTAGAAAACTGTCTTCGTAAGCATCACTTTATAGTTTTCGTATACAACTTACTTCGTAAGCATACTGCGCGGCTATTCTTTTCCTACTAATACGGTTCCGAGGCGTATCCAGGTTGCGCCTTCTTCGATAGCGACTTCAAAATCATTGGACATGCCCATAGATAAATGCTCAATTTCATAACCCAATACCTGTTCACGATTTAATTCATCCCGCAGACGACGAAGCTCACGAAATACCGGTCTGGTCGATTCAGGCTCTGCTTCATAGGGCGCCATCGTCATTAAGCCAACTATTCGGATATGCGGCATATCTCGCAGCTTGTCAACAAAAGAGGTCAGCTCCTCAGGAGGCAATCCATATTTGGTCTCTTCCCCGGATACATTCAGCTGGATGAAGCAGGATACAGTCAGACTCTGAGCAGCAGCCTTCTTCTCAATTTCGGTAGCTAAGGATAGCCGGTCCAACGAATGAATGTAAGCAAATTTACCAATGACATCCTTTACCTTGTTCGTTTGCAAATGCCCGATAAAATGCCACACTGCCTGATCATGAAATGCTTCCCACTTGGGCTGAACATCCTGCCAACGGTTTTCCCCAATATGGTTCATCCCCAAACGGATGGCCTCACCTGTGGTCGCAAGTGAAACATACTTAGTTACAGCAATGATCTGAACATCTTGACGGTCTCTATTCGCACGGTCACATGCTTGCTTGACTTTATCTTCTACAAATTCAATATGCTGATTCAGCTTCAAACGGGAGGTCACCTCTATTCATACAAACCAATCCAGGCAGCCATTCTGCCTGTTTTCCCCGCTTCTTTGCGATGAGAAAAAAAGATATCGGAGCGGCAGCTTGTGCATAAACTACTCATTTCGATATGGGATGGCATAATTCCTGCTTTTATCATAATTTGTCGGTTCATTTGTTGCAAGTTTAAGTTGTATTTTCCATTTTGTTTGCTTTCATAGATAGGGATGTTTCCATCTGCTTCTGTATTGGATATGTCTAACTTCTGCATGAGCGAGCTAAATTGCGAGACCACAGTATCATTTACCTCATAACAGCAGCCTTGAATCGACGGGCCTATTGCAGCCATTACGTGCTCTGCTTTCGTTCCATATTCCTGATGCATAAGGTTCAACGTATGAGTTGCTATTTGAAGTACAGTCCCTTTCCACCCCGCATGAGCTAGTCCGACCACACGCCCCACCGGATCGTAAAAATACAGGGGCACACAGTCAGCAAACATCACGTGCAGAAACAGTCCAGACTCATTAGTTATAAAAGCATCCGTTGCCTGAATCGCTCGTTCACGCGAATCGATACCTGCCCCGGCATGCGACCGTGTTACTTTCAACACCTTGTTTCCGTGAACCTGCTCCGCATACGTGCACTGCTGTAAATCAACGTGCAGAGCTTCCGCTAATTTATGACGATTGGTTACGACATCTTCATGTATATCCTCAACATGCAGACCGCAGTTCAAGCTGCCAAACTCACCGCTGCTAACGCCTCCATGACGCGAGGTGAAACCGGCTGTAAGTCCGCTGTCGCGTTCCATCCAGCTGCGTATTAACAACAATTCGCACCCATTATGAGCTTGCTCCGGCACGAACGGCTCCATAGTATTAAAACCCCCTTCGTCAATCTGTCAGTTATCCATTTCGGTGAGTGTAACAATCCTGCAGGCTTGACAACTTTTATCCACTTTCTTTCAGTATACACGAAGCCGCACCAAACAGCACCCCTTATACGAGCGTAACTTCGCATATTCATTCGTTTTATTAGCCTTGTCCCCGATATTGTTGATTAAATTCGTGATATGCCTCAGGCTCTTCTTTTTGGCGAAAGCTGCGAACATCATCAATTTTGACCAGCACAACATCCATTCCGATTTTCACGATATTTTTCCAAGGAATCACAACGTCAGTCGAACCCCCAAACCAGCCAAAAAAACGGCCGCTGTTAGGCACAACGATTGACTCAATAGTCCCATTGCGCAGATCAAGCTCCAAATCGCTGATTTGCCCGAGCTTCTTTCCGTCCACAATATTGATTACGTCCTTGGTTTGAAAATCTGATATTTTCACGTTGTAACCACCACGTATTCATTGGATTGTTGATCTCTTTTATTTACTATATGTGAGACTTGGGCAAAATGTCATCTTCCACAAAAAAACCTCCCTGCTGATTTCAGCAGAGAGGCTGGAGGGAAAGCTCCCCTTCCATATTAGGCGATTCGGACAAGCGATTAGTTTTTGACATACTTTTGCATTTGGGATATTGCCGATTTTTCCAGACGTGATACCTGAGCCTGCGAAATGCCGATCTCGTCGGCTACCTCCATCTGTGTTTTGCCATCAAAAAACCGCATGGACAAAATCATCTTTTCCCGGGTATTCAGCTTGTGCATTGCTTCACGCAGGGCTATTCCCTCAATCCATGACACATCCTTATTCCGATCATCGCTAATTTGATCCATCACATAGATCGGGTCGCCGCCATCATGATAAATCGGCTCAAACAAAGATACAGGGTCCTGAATCGCGTCCAGAGCAAATACGACATCTTCCTTTGGAACATTCAGGGCTTCAGATATTTCATAAATGGTCGGTTCGCGTGAATTTTGATTCGTCAGACTGTCACGCACCTGTAAAGCTTTATAGGCGATATCCCGCAATGATCGGGATACCCGGATTGGATTGTTGTCTCGTAAATAACGGCGGATTTCACCAATGATCATCGGTACCGCGTAGGTAGAAAATTTAACATTTTGGCCTAAATCAAAATTATCTATCGCCTTCATAAGTCCGATACATCCCACTTGAAACAGATCATCTACAAATTCGCCTCGATTGTTGAAGCGTTGAATCACACTCAACACCAGTCTCAGATTGCCATTCACCAGCTTCTCTCTGGCCGACCGTTCATGAAGGGTCTGTAATTTAACGAATAATTCGCGCATTTCTGCATTAGTTAATACAGGAAGCTTTGCAGTATCTACACCACAAATCTCGACTTTGTTTCGGGTCACCGTGATTACCTCCCAAGGAGAAACATTACTGTTAATTATCTCCTTGAGGTGTATTTTTATTCGTGGCTTCATTTCAATAAAATTATCATGCAAGCGCTACCAAATTAGGTTTATTAACAAAGGTTCCGCTTTCATAAGTATAAAAAATACTTTTTTTACTGCAAAAAAGCCCCGGATTTAGCCCGGAGCTGCTATAATCGATTTGAAATCTAAACCATTTTGTTAAACTCTTTGCGCAGACGCTTAATAATTCTTTTCTCGAGACGGGATATATAAGATTGGGAGATCCCCAGCATATCCGCCACATCCTTTTGTGTCTTCTCTTCCCCATTCTGAAGTCCGAAGCGCAGCTCCATAATCGTTCTTTCACGTTCGGAGAGCTTATCCAATGCCTTGTGCAGCAGCTTGCGGTCGACCTGCTCCTCTATATTGCGATAAATCGTATCATTTTCGGTACCCAGGACATCCGACAAGAGCAGCTCATTGCCGTCCCAATCGATGTTTAAAGGCTCATCAAAAGAAACTTCACTGCGGATTTTGTTATTCCGGCGCAGGTACATCAATATTTCGTTCTCGATGCAACGTGAGGCGTAAGTGGCCAGCTTGATTTTTTTCTCGGGATCAAAAGTATTTACTGCTTTTATTAGCCCTATTGCCCCAATCGAGACCAAATCCTCAATATTAATGCCGGTGTTCTCAAATTTGCGGGCAATGTACACGACCAGCCTCAGGTTACGTTCAATCAGCATGGCTCGAATGGCCGAATCACCTGTCGTCAGCTTGCCAAGCAAATATTCTTCCTCTTCACGGGTAAGCGGCGGCGGCAAGGCCTCGCTTCCTCCTATGTAGTAAATTTCCTCGCTTTTGAGCTTCAGCATCATCATCAGACGGTAGTAGCTGATTTGCATACGCAGCTTCCATTTTAACAGCATGATCCTTATCCTCCTTACGCTTGTTGTAGGTTATCTCTGCATCAGCATCGGGTGTATGATAGCTTGGTATGAATTATCAGAGCTGAGCTTGCCTCCATCCAGTCCAATGAGCACCTTGTGCGATTCATTTTGCTTGTCCTGATAACTGATAATCACTCGATCCGGCTTAATGGCCAGCATAAACTGGGTTGATTTATTAATCCCACGATAAGGTACAAGCCGCAGCCGGTCCTGCCATATGAAGGGGTCGGTCTCATCGTCTGTCCCGATCGCCGCTATCATTTGATCCACCTCAGCATCACGAATTTTCCTCATCCATGATTCAGAAATGTAGTCCTGACATTGCGAGACTTCCAACACCATAACCGGTGTACGGGTCAACGGATCATATAACTGGTTTCCGGTATCAATCAAACCTGTGCAGTGCAGCTGCACCGCACCGATCTCAATGTGAACCTGAGCAAAAAAAGAAGTCAACTCCTCTCGCTGCCTTGCACTTTGAAAAACCTTCTTGTAGAATCCAATCACCGCGATTAAGGCAATGGCAATGAAAGTAACACCAAATTGCAGCTCGTGCGTCAAGCCTCCGGACTGGCTGATCACCATACCGTTCAGCACTTCATTCGAGGTTACCCATAAATAATGGATCCCCAGAATACCTCCGGCAGCGACAAAGTTAATCAGATAAAAGACACCCAAATTACGCAAATAATGCTGAAGGCTTGCAAAACCAAAGCTGATGACAATCATGATTAACGCAAAACACAGTTTAACAACAAAAGTAAACATAAAAGATAATGCCGGAACAAACATAAACACGACATACATCGCCCCGATGCCTGCTCCGATCACAAGTCTCCACCAAACAATCGGAATTTTGCGCGTTCGCGCCGTCGTATACAGCAGCAAACCATCAATGACCAAATTCATCAGGAAAATAAGATCCACATAAACGATCATCGTTATTTTCCTTTCCTCGTAAGCGGCTACAGAGACAAGTATATATAAGTTTATTTCCAAAGTCTGTCTAACGGTGAAGCCATAATGTGGCTTTTTTTGTTTAACACTGTCGGTATTACAACGGCGGCGATCCATGACTCGCTTTGTTCAAAAGGATTCATTATAACAATGTCGAATTGGGTACTAGATGAATATAGTACTTTTCATTCTCCGGCATTTCTTTACAATATAGGGTAAATGGACATCGGAAGGGAGAATCATCATGAAACCACGTAAAGTGAAGATCGTTGGAAGCGGAATCTATTTGCCTAAAAAGTTGATTACTAGCGATGACATGGATCTTAAACTACAGGTTCCTTCTGGTTGGGTTCTCAGGAAATCAGATGTCAGAACCCGGCATTTCATTCAGGATGAGACCGCAGCGGAAATGGGGGCGAGTGCAGCATATGCAGCACTCGCAAACGCTGGACTCACCTTTGCAGATATTGATTGCATCGTATGTACGAGTGGGACGATGCAGCAGCCGATACCTTGTACAGCAGTATTAATCCAAAAGGCCATGCAGCAGGAGCATTCGGGGGTACCCTGCTTTGATATCAATTCGACCTGCCTTAGCTTTGTTACTGGACTAGACACCATGTCCTACCTGATCGATGCGGGAAGATACCGCCGTGTCCTGTTGATAGCCACAGAGATTGCGTCGGAGGGAATTAATTGGACCGATAAAGAAAGTGCTTCCTTGTTTGGGGATGGCGCCGCTGCCGTCGTGATTGAACGGTCAACCGGTAGCTCAGCTATACTTCACGCAGCCATGGAAACCTACAGCTCCGGGGCCCATCTGTCCGAGATTAAAGCAGGTGGCAGCTTGCAGCATGCCAAACAGCATACAACTGCCAATGCAGATAACTATTTGTTCCAAATGAACGGTCAAGCCCTATTCAGAATGGCCTCCAAGCTGCTTCCCCGCTTTGTCGAGCAGCTGCTCAATAAAGCACAATTGCGTATGGACGATATAAGCTTGGTTATTCCACATCAAGGCAGTGCCATGGCCATGAGATTGCTGCGCAAACGATTAAATATTTCCGAGGAGAAGCTGCTATACATCACACCAACGTTCGGGAACACTATCGCAGCTTCAATTCCTATCGGGCTTCACGAAGCCATACGCCTTGGCAAAATATTAAGGGGTGACCGCATAATGCTGCTTGGCACTTCTGCCGGACTTTCTATAGGAGGCATTGTGCTTGAGTACTAATACGGGAATGAACATTCTGCTAACCGGAGGACGTGCACCCGTTGCATTGGAATTAGCAAGGATACTAGCCAAGGCTGGACATCGTGTCGATCTTGCAGAAAGCGTACCTCATCATCTTTGCAGAAAATCCAAAGCCATTGACCAAAGCTTTCTCGTTCCCAAACCCAATCAAGAGCCTGAAGCGTATATTTCGGCTTTGTCTCGAATTATTGGGCAGCGAAACATTCAGGTGCTCCTGCCTACCTGTGAAGAGATCTTTTGGATAGCACGAGATCTTGCTAAGCTTCAAAGCCTTTGCAAGGTCATTTCAGCGCCATTGGAGCAGTTAAAACGGCTTCACAGTAAATGGGAGTTTATCCGGCGTGCGGAGGCGTTTGGCTTGGCAGTACCTCAAACACAAATTTTTCATAATACAAAAGAATGGGCTAATGTATGTAATGTAGAACACTCTTGGCTCGAAGCAGGCTTTGTATTAAAGCCGGTTTTCTCACGTTTTGGTGCGAATGTCCAGTTGTTCGGCCCAGAGTGCTCGGTTGCAGACAGACTCAAACGTCTACAATCCAACCATGGCATAACAGCCACACCGGCTCAGCCCTGGATCATTCAACGATATATAAAAGGGAGACCGCTCTGCACGTATAGTGTGGCATGGGAGGGTGTCGTAGTTGCCCACTCCGCTTATGAAGTGGAATATACGGCGAACCAGGGGGCTTGTGTATACTACCAGCAGCTTCAGCACTCACATGCCTTGAACTGGGTGCAATCCTTCATACAAAAAGAGCATTTCAGTGGACAAATCGCTTTTGACTTTATAGAATCCTATGAAGATGGTATCTTGTATCCAATCGAATGCAATCCACGGGCAACAAGTGGCGTTCATTTGTTTGGTCCGGAGGACAAACTCGTTGAAGCGCTTATCCATCCTGAAAACTTATCCCAACAGATATGTAGGCAGCCGCAGACTAATCAAGCTGCCATGCTGGCCCTACCTATGCTGGCTTATGGACTCAATAAGCAACGAACCTGGACAGCCATCTGTCACTGGTGGCAACAGTTTGTCTTGGCACGAGATGTCATATGGCAAGTCCGGGACCCACTGCCCTTCGTGGAGCAAATTCCGCTAATGCTGGACGCATGGCGGCTGAGCCGCAAGCAAGCGATATCCATCACTGCAGCGATGACTTATGATATTGAATGGAATGGTGAAGCATGAAAGCACTCGTAACAGGAGGAACAGGATTTCTCGGAGGTCGTTTGGCTGAGCGTCTGCTGGACGCAGGTTCGGAAGTGACCATTATTGGACGTAACGCCGCGATAGGCGCCAAGTTCGCAGCCAAAGGTGCGAGATTCATAGAGGCGGATCTTCGCGAGGAGCAAACCATTGTCAACGCATGCCTGGGTCAGGAAGTGGTCTTCCATTGTGGAGCCTTGTCTTCTCCGTGGGGAACCTATCGCGACTTCTATGAAACAAACGTTGGAGGTACCCGACATATCCTGAAAGGCTGCTGGGTTCATAAGGTGCAGCGGCTTGTACATGTGTCTACACCAAGCGTCTATTTCAATTTTACAGTTCGTTTGAACATAGCAGAAGCTGACCCGCTTCCGAAGCGATTTGCCAACGCTTACTCGGCTACCAAACGGCTGGCCGAACTGGAGGTTTTGCAGGCTATTTCAGCGGGACTTCAGGCTTTGATCATCCGTCCTCGTGCTATCTTCGGTCCGGGCGACAGCTCCATACTGCCGCGTATCATTAGAGCCAACTCTTCACGTGGAGTTCCTATCATTGATGGGGGTCAAGCATGGATGGATCTGACTTATATTGATAACGCCGTCGATGCATTGCTGCTCTGTCTTCAAGCCCCGGACCTGGCATGGGGACGCATATTCAATATCTCCAATGGTAAGCCTGTTCAACTGTCGACCCTAATACCGAGATTATTTGCTATGCTTGATGTTCCACTCCGAACAAAGACTGTATCCTACAGAGCTGCATACGGATTGGCGATTATGCTGGAGCTGGCGGCACATCTGCGTCCCGGCAATCGTGAACCCTTGCTAACCCGCTACAGTGTCGGCATCCTGGGGAAGAGTCAGACGCTCGATATTAGCGCAGCACGTCAGATTCTGGGTTATACACCACAAGTTAGTGTCGATGAAGGCTTGCTTGCATTTGCTGAGGCTTGGAGGACACCCATTTGAAACCCTTTCAGCTGTCTCCTATCCACCAGATTCACTTCTTACGTGCCGGTTACTGCACACATCGAGAATGGGTGACCATTCGTGGGGGTTCCTTTCGTTCGGTTCGCTTTCCCGCTGGCTTTGCTTGTATCAAGCATCCGACAATGGGCCTCATTCTATTTGACACAGGATATTCAGAACGATTTCTGATAGAAACATCCTCCTATCCAGCAAGCCTGTACCGTTATCTGACTCCTGTATATTTCAATGAAGCAGATTGTGCTCTTAGTCAGCTTCAACAGATCGGATATGATGCTCAAGACGTCGCTATCATTATTATTTCTCATTTTCATGGTGATCATATTGCAGGCTTACGCGATTTCCCTCGAGCCCAGTTTATGTATGCAGCAGAAGCCTATGAGCAGGTTCGCAAGCTTCGTGGGTTGACAGCCGTAAGGGCTGGCTATTTACCGAAACTGCTTCCTGATGATTTTGAAGAGAGGTCTATTGCGATCACCTTTAATCCATCCTTTGCTGTATCATCAAGCCGCTCAATGACCATGAGCGCTTTATCAAAGGGAAGCACACCAGCCCCTTCTTTCTGGCCTATGCACGTCGCTCTCCCGCCAGAAAGTCCGTTTACGTCAGGCATCGATTTATTCGGAGATGGCAGTTTGATCGCTGTCGATCTTCCCGGTCATGCTGTAGGGCAGTTCGGATTACTGGTATCTACGAATCAACAGGATTATTTCCTGTGCGCTGATGCAGCGTGGTCCAGTAAAGCCATCCGCTTCAATTTACCGCCGCATCCATTAGCAGGACTAATCATGTCCAATCGTCAAGACTACCTAACTACATTTAATAAGTTAATCCAATTAAATCAAAAATTTCCTTCTCTACAAATAGTACCCTCACATTGCACTGAGGATCCAACATGACAATCAAGCAAAGGAGAGAAGTTAAGGATGCTGAATCGCAAAGCAACTGTCCTCTGGCACTATTTCCTTGATCGTTATTTGCTTAGATGGGCTAATCGCCATGCCTTTGAGGAATGGCAGGAAGCCAGAATAAATACACATTTACAGCTTATTCTAGAGTCATCAGCCTTTTATCAGGAGTTGTGGAACGGCCTCACTTTATCCAAGTGGCGAGAGTTTCCCATTATTGACAAGCAAATCATGATGGATCATTTCGATAGCTTGAACACAGTGGGCATCCGCAAGGAGGAAGCCTTTGCCTTGGCGCTGAAAGCAGAAAGCACAAGAAACTTTACACCACAGCTGAATGGGATTACAATCGGCTTATCCTCTGGAACCTCTGGAAATCGGGGGCTATTTGTTGTTAGTCCGCAGGAACAGTACGCTTGGGCAGGAAGAGTGCTCTCCAAGGTTCTGCCAGGCTCCCTACTTGCTTCACACCGCATCGCTTTTTTTCTGAGAGCCAATAGCAACCTGTACGGGTCCGTCAGCGGGGCGAGGCTTCGTTTTGAATTTTTTGATTTAATCGAGCCCATGCAGCAGCATATCCATCGCTTGAACAGTTATCTCCCCAATCTGTGGATTGCACCTCCCTCCGTACTTCGTTTATTAGCTGATGCTTGCCTTCAGGGCAGGCTGGCAGTCAAGCCGCAGCGAATGATTTCAGTAGCCGAGGTGCTAGACCCGCTGGATCGACAATATATCGAATCTGTTTTTCAACTGCCTGTGCATCAGGTTTATCAATGTACGGAAGGTTTTTTGGCTGCTACTTGCGCTCATGGAACCCTTCATCTGAATGAAGATATCGTTGCTTTTCAAAAAGAATCTATGGATGGTGAACGTAGGTTCGTTCCGATCTTGACCGACTTCACACGATTCTCGCAGCCCCTCGTCCGTTACAGGCTGAACGATCTGCTGGTTGAACGTTCAAGACCTTGCCCGTGCGGTTCCCTTATGACAGGCATCGAAGCTGTAGAGGGCCGCTGTGACGATTTATTTTATTTGCCTCATGCGGTGGAGCAGGAGCTTGTTCCCGTATTTCCCGATCTGATTACTAGAGCAATTATGGGTGTTGCTCCCACTGCTGACGCCTATCGCATCGTGCAGTCTGCTCCCGACCGAATTGAGCTTTCGCTGCAATTTACAGCCGATACTCCATCCACAATAGATGCCATACATGCCGCCGTTCTTCTAGCTTTAGAAACCTTATTCATACGGATGCATTGCAGGAAACCGAGCATCTTCATGACTCCCTACGAGGCCATAGTGCCTGGAGCAAAAAAATTGCGCCGCGTGGAAAGGAGATTCTCCATTGGATCCAGTCATTCAAATCTATAATCACGAAACGATTCATCTGCTGCAATGGCCTGATACCGAGCAAGGCAACTATGCGAAGCGGTATCTGCTTCCTTTACTCAGTCAATCATCCACAGCTTTCGTTGAAAATGTAACAACCGAGCTTTGGATATTACTTATAGACAATATCGTTATGCCATTTACCGTTAATGTTAGGGAATACGATAATTGCTATGTGTGCTCACCTTACACTCACTATGTCACCTATGCCAAGCAAGAGCTGACCTTGCTGCAGCAGCCTGCTATCGAGACGATTCTGTCAGCCTTTTTGGATGCAATAGGTTTAGGATTAAAAATAGGGCGAATTAATCAAATCGTCCATATGAACAACTGGCTTCTTTCTACTAATTTGTATCAAGATTTGACCAGTCTTCAACTTAAGGCTATTGTCGATTATGTAACAAAACGTTTCCCGGCACACTCGCTAGCCTGGCGTTCACTGAACCGTACAACGACTTCCTCACAATTAGAATCTTTAGCAGCGCTGGGCTGTCGAATGGTCCCAAGCCGCCAAATCTATCTGCTGCCTACCAATCAGTCGGGTGGTTTACCCTCCAAGGCACGATGGCTCATCAAACGTGATTATAGCTTGCTCCAGAAAAATGGATACGAATTGATTGGCCCGGATGAGCTAAAAAAAGCCGATATGCCCAGACTGAAAGAGCTGTACAATGCACTTTATCTGGATAAATATTCACGCTGCAACCCTTGGTTTAACGAACGTTTTCTAGACTTGGCCAGACAAGAACGGTTGTTAAACCTGTATGCACTACGGCATATCGAGACGGGACGCATTGATGCAGTGCTTGGTTATTTTAATCGCGAGGGGATTATGACGACTCCTGTCTTTGGCTACGACACACAGCTTCCCCAAGCTACAGGACTGTACAGAATGCTTTCAGCCGTGCTTATCCGTCTGGCTCTGGAGCATGGCTATTTACTGCATGAAAGCTCTGGAGCGGCTCAGTTTAAGCGTAACAGAGGCGCTGCTGCTGACATTGAGTACACGGCAATCTATGATCAGCATCTCCCCAGCTATCGCCGATGGGGCTGGTCCCTGCTCGGCTATGTACTCAATAAAATTGGTGTCCCTATCATGAAAAAATATAAATTGTAAAGAAAGAGGTCAAGACCTATGAACGCCTCCATCCACTCTACTGCAGACTCTCCCTCTACTTTCCCCTCATCTGAGCCTGTTGTTCTTGTAACCGGTGCTTCTAGTGGATTTGGTCTCTTAATCTCAATCACCATGGCGAAAAAGGGTTATCGTGTCATCGCTTCCATGCGGGACCTGAGCAACCAAAGCCAGCTAATGGAACAAGCAAGAGCAGCCCAAGTAAATCTGCACATTGACTGTGTAAAACTTGATGTAACTGACCATGGGACAATATCAGAGGTGATTATCGATACTATGAAGCGCTATGGCCGAATCGATATTCTCGTTAACAATGCCGGTTTGGCCATAGGAGGTTTTATTGAAGAAGTGCCTATCGAGGCTTGGCGGCAGCAAATGGACATTAATTATTTCGGCTTAGTGGCTGTTACCAAGACCGTACTTCCCTATATGCGCCAACAGCGAAGTGGGCATATATTTAATATTAGCAGTGTGAGCGGTCGGGTCGGTTTTCCAGGGTATGCCCCTTATGTTGCCTCCAAATTCGCCGTTGAGGGCTTCAGTGAAGCACTCCGTCTGGAAATGAAGCCCTTCGGCGTTCAGGTCGTACTTATTGAACCTGGGGCATATCCAACAAGCATTTGGAAAAAAGGCTTCGATTCGATCCACACGTCTCCCCACTCACCCTATCAGGATCAACTGGAAGCCGTGCTGAACTATTCCAAGAGCACACTCAATAATGGCGCAGATCCTCAAGATATTGCTGATGCCATTGCTCGGATTTCGAGATTCCGTCGTCCCAAACTACGTTATGCAATGGGAACAGGAGTTCATTTCTTGCTGTTCAGTAAAGTACTGCTCCCATGGAACTGGCTTGAGTCATTCATGCTGAAGCTACTGAAAAAAAGAAAAGCTCCTAAACGGAGCCAAATGGGACGTGATATAAAAAAATGACTTCGATCAGCTCGAAGTCATTTTGCTTTATAACCTTATTTATCATTATTGTTTTTCCCACGGTTACGCAAGAAAGTTGGAATGTCCAATTGATCATTTGAAGGTTGGGAACTAAATGGACGTAAATTGTTGACGCGGTTATCAACGGGTTCGGATGCCTGCGAAGACATTCCCGAAGGCTTACGAGCAGGAGGCTGTGCCGTTGCTTTATGCTCAAAGCCTGTCGCGATAACTGTTACCATAATTTCTTCCTTGTACTTCTCGTCAATCACGGCACCAAAAATCATATTGACTTCCAAATCCGCAGCCGAGGCTACAATATCTGCAGCTTCATTAACCTCGTACAAGGAAAGATTCGCTCCACCCGTGATATTCATCAAAACCCCACGCGCACCTTCAATCGATGTTTCAAGCAATGGACTTTGAATTGCCTTTTTGGCAGCTTCAGCCGCACGATTTTCGCCAGTTGCCACACCGATTCCCATCAAAGCAGACCCACGTTCCGTCATGATCGTTTTGACATCCGCAAAGTCCAGATTGATCAGCCCCGGTACAGCAATCAAATCAGAAATCCCTTGAACACCCTGACGCAGCACATTGTCAGCCTCACGGAATGCTTCGAGCATCGGCGTTTTTTTGTCTACAATTTCCAGCAATCGATCGTTAGGGATAACGATTAGGGTATCTACCTTTTCTTTAAGTGCAGCAATTCCTTGCTCTGCCTGAGCTGCACGCTTTCTGCCTTCAAAGGTAAAAGGACGTGTCACTACACCTACCGTAAGCGCACCGCATTCTTTGGCTATTTCGGCGATTACGGGTGCAGCACCTGTTCCTGTTCCTCCGCCCATACCCGCAGTTACGAATACCATATCGGCGCCTTTAAGTGTGTTCATTACATGCTCTCTTGACTCCTCAGCCGCTTTCTTACCAACATCCGGATTAGCCCCCGCCCCCAAACCGCGTGTCAGCTTATCGCCGATTTGCAGCTTGTGATCGGATTTGGAATATTGAAGTGCTTGCGCATCGGTGTTTACCGTAATAAACTCTACACCTCTGACTCCGTTTTCAATCATTCGGTTAACGGCATTACTTCCTCCACCGCCAACACCAATTACTTTTATTTTTGCAAGCTGGTCCGCGTCCATATCAAATTCAAACATAGCTGTTATTTTCCTCCTCATTGAGCTTCACTAGCTCGAAATCCCATCTAAATAAATTCGCTCAGCCAATTTTTGAAACGCTCCATAACTGAAGGTTTGTTCTCATTGTTGCTAGCTGCAGCTGGTTTTTTAGTTACGGATTTCTTAGCCGAGCCTGCCGATTGTTTCGTAGTTCTCAAATATTTGCAGGCATATTGTATGATTCCTACGCCGCTAGTGTAAGAAGGATCACGAACGCCGATAAAATCAGGCACGGCAATACGTACGGAAGTAGCTAGCTCAGCCTGAGCGATCGCCAGCATACCCGGCATCGAAAGTGTTCCGCCTGTCAGCACATAACCTCCTGGTAATCCCATATACCCAAGACGTTGTACCTCTAAACCAATTAAATGAAAAATTTCTTGAACTCGAGGCTCTACGATATTGGCCAAGTCTATTTGCGAAAATTCCTTGTCCACATTGCTTCCAATCCGATTTACCTTAAACACTTGATCAGCTGCTGCATCTTCGATCACAGCACAACCAAATTTTAGTTTGATTTTTTCAGCAATATCAGCCTGTGTCCGCAAACCTATGGAAATATCATTCGTTATATACTCGCCACCGATCGGCAAGGTCGATGTAGCTACCAAATTATTTTGTTCAAAAATAGCAATCGTCGTTTGTCCTGCTCCAATATCTACCAAAACGGTACCAACTGCTTTTTCGTCTCTGGATAAAGACAGGTGACCTGCAGCCAAAGACATCAGGATAAGTCCGGAAACCTTTACTCCGGATTTTTCAACTACACGAAGTAAATTATGTATAGCTGTCTTCGCCCCAGTTATGATGGTAGCCTGTACTTCCAAACGGACACCGATCATACTGCGTGGGTCATGAATCTCATCTAGACCATCAACCAGATATTGATTAGGTACGACGCCAATAATTTCCCGTTCAGGAGCTAAAGGAATCACTTTGGCTGCTTGTATCACACGCTCGATATCCTCGTCTCCAATTTCACGATCTTCATTGGATACGGCTACAACGCCGTGACTGGTTTGTAAAGAAATATGACTCCCGGAGATCCCAACGTAAACCTCTGATATTTGAATACCTACCATTCGTTCTGCGTGATCGATTGCATTACGAATCGATTGAACGGTTTGGTCAATATCGACAATGGCTCCTTTGCGAATACCTTCCGAGTCGGCTGATCCAACTCCTATTATATTAATGGCGCCGTTAACGACTTCGCCAATAATAGCACGAACTTTGGATGTACCGATGTCCAAACTAACAATGATGTCATTGCTGCTCAACCCCTTGGCACCTCCTGTGGCTTAAAATTGATTTGAGCTTCATTTTTTGAGTTTGATTTGATAATTAATTGTAAATTAACGAAATGAAATCTTCTGTACTTATTCAACACGATTGGGATTTTCCCTCTTTTTTTAAAAAATTTCATTAGCTAGATTGATAAAGTGTAAAAACACCCACAAAGATCATTCTATCATTAATCTTTCAGAATGAGTAGAGTGAATAGAAGCATTTTCTCTTATTTTCTTACCCTTAAGTCCTATTTGCTGGCTTTAAGGACGTTTTTGTGTATCTTTAGATGCATCTTTTTTTGAATCATTGGAAGCAGGTGTATTGGTTTGTATTTTTTTGTCGGTTTTACTTGTATCTTTTCCCGCTGCTGCTTTGGAACCCGCCTTTGAAGCGTCTGTTGGCGTTTCAAACGGAGCATGAGTATCAGCTTCGAGGAGCTTGAGTACGCCTGTATTGATTTTATTTTCCTTTAGATTGGCAATGTAAGAGTCCAAATATTGGAGCTTGTCCGGTAAATAACTGATGACAGTAATCACTTCAAATTTGGAACGTGTATACATCTTGATACGATCAGGATACGAGACTGTCGGATCCGGTTTGATTTCAGAAATATCCGCCAAATAAGATGGATCCATGCTGGCAATAACCTGACAGAGCTTGAGCTTCAGAGGATCATTATCGGACCAACCTGAGAGGATAGGCTTGTCCAGAACAAAGTTCGTTTGCGTGCTAATGCTAACCACACTGCCATCCGCCAAAATTGCCTGAGGTTGATTGTTTGAATCAAATTGATAGGCTACCTTGGGAAACTCATGAATCTGTATATGAATCAGTCCAGGAAAATGCTTTGTCACTTCTGCCGACTCTACCATCTTTAAAGCACTGACCTGTTTACCAATAGTAGCAGACGATTGTGAGAAAAAGTGATCGCCGTTTTTAACAGAAATGGCTTGTCCAATAGTTTCGGGAGCTAAAAGCTCCTGTCCTTCGATTTCGATTTTGGTTATTTTGCTCAGGGAAGATTGGAAAAACAAGACACATAGCAAGGTTATAAAGAACAGGAATAAAAAAACGAGCAGCTTTTTACTGCCTCGGCTTCGAGCCTTAGGCTTCTTGATGACAGGTAATCTTTCTTCTGCTTGCAAAGGGTAACCTCCTGAGGGCTTTCCTATGGAAAGCCTACTTCGTAAGCATGTGAAAGCCTAACTATGAGCGGACATGCTTTCACTATGTAAACCGCCGAACATCTCCTTTCTGCTAACAGAATAGGGATATTTCAGCGGCAATGGTCATAATAATCATAGACAGTAATTATTCCGTTGCTACAGGTGTTGTTCTAAGAATGTTGGCGCCCAAGGAGCTCAACATATGCTCAATTCGATCGTAGCCTCTATCAATATGATGAATTTGTTCAATGATCGTAGTTCCATGAGCGGCCAGACCTGCTATAACAAGCGCTGCTCCAGCCCGTAAGTCGGTAGCTTCTACCGTAGCTCCATATAGTCTGGGCACACCCCGAATAAATGCTGAATTCCAATCTACCCGAATATCAGCTCCCATGCGAGCCAGCTCAGCCACATGCTTGAATCTTCCTTCAAAAACGGTTTCCTTGAGGATACTTAAACCATCTGCCAATGAAAGCAGCACCATAATCTGTGATTGCAGATCTGTCGGAAATGCAGGGTAGGGAGATGTAATAATCCGTTCTATCGACTTGGATCTTGCAAGACAGCTTACATTCATTATATCACCGTTAATCGTGATTTGAACACCTGCACGCTTCAGTACGTGGATGGCTGATGTTAAATGAGCAGGGCACACATTCTCCAATGTAATGTTTCCCCGCGTGACAGCAGCAGCAATCATAAGGGTTCCGGCTACGATTCGGTCAGGAATAATACGATAAGTACATGGGGTCAGCACTGATACCCCTTCAATCGTGATCGTGTCGGTTCCAGCACCTATAATCCGGGCACCCATGGCATTCAGGAAATTTTGCAGATCCTGAATCTCCGGTTCTCTGGCGGCATTGGAAATAGTCGTCATGCCCTTGGCCATAGCTGCAGCCATCATAATGTTTTCTGTTGCGCCTACACTTGGAAAATCGAGTGCGATCTCAGCGCCTATTAACTCTTTTGCTGTACAAATGATAGTATTCCCGCCAGTTTCCTCAATCGTTGCTCCCAAAGCGGCAAGTCCTCGCAGGTGTAAATCTATTTTTCTTTCTCCTATGGCACATCCGCCTGGCTGATAGACTTGAACACGACCAAATCGTGCCAATAAAGGGCCCATCAAAAAAATCGAAGATCTCATCTGGCTCATCTGGCTTTCCGGGATGTGATAGGATTGTGCTGTGGATGAATTTACGGTTACCGTATCACCTTGATGCTCCGTACGACAGCCCAGCGCGCGAAGAATGCTCAGCATAACCTGGATGTCTGACAAATCGGGTACGTTCAAAATGCTAAACGTTCCCTCTGCCATCATGCCTGCCGCTAATATGGGCAGCGCCGCATTTTTCGCACCATGAATTTTGATGGCTCCCGACAGAGGTCTCCCACCTTCGATAACCAACTTTTCCAAAGTCCCACCTCCGATTTACCGCTCCCCCACCACCAGAACCTCGGTAACCAGCTTTACGCCATAAGCTGCCATGACGCACTGCTGAACATGTTCGATGAGGGCGAGCACGTCATGAGCTGTCGCTTGCCCCGTGTTGACAATGAAATTGGCATGCAGCGGTGAAACCTCGGCTCCACCGATCCTGAATCCCTTGAGACCTGCCTCTTCAATCAGTCGCGCAGCGAATTGATCAGGTGGATTGCGGAACACACTACCTGCACATGCCAGCTGCAGCGGTTGTGTACGTAGGCGACGTTCCTTGTAAGAAGCCATCGCTTCCGCAATCTCCTTGCGATCCCCTGTCTTCAGTCCGAATACGGCTTCAATGATAATACCCGGCTGATGATGAAGGCGTGAATGTCGATAGGTGTATTCAAAATCATCCTTCTGCATGGTAACCAGCTCTCCTGTCGAAAGCAGCACTTCAGCTCTTAAAAGTATGCGTGACACATCAGATCCGTGAGCTCCGGCGTTCATATAGATGGCGCCTCCCACTGTCCCTGGAATGCCTCCAGCGAACTCCAACCCGGTCAGACCTTCCTTGCCAGCCATAACGGACAGCTTGATAAATGAATAAGCCGCTCCGGCATAAACCGTCTCACCCTCAAATCGCAAGGTCTCCAAAGCCGGACCCAGCTTAATCACAACGCCGCGAATCCCTTTATCGGCAATGAGTACATTGGAGCCGCGCCCGAGAATGGTCCAGGGAAGCTGATGGGCATGCATCAGCTTCACGGCATCAATAAGCTGCTCACGAGTGCGAGGGATTAGCAGAATATCGGCTGGCCCTCCGATTTTCCAAGTGGTATGAGGGGCAAGGGGCTCGTTCAAAAAACATTTACCGAACGCACCGCTTTGCAATAACGAAATGACCTGTTGCATGGGAAAACCTCCTTCACAGAACTCCGGGCTTCGCAGGTAACGGCTAGCTGCCGCATTCGCAAGAACAATTCAGTAAGCACCTCTGAACCTTATATAGGCTTGCGCTAGCTGTTTGCCGCTTCACCGAGTGTCTGTCACGGTTATAGTGTAGTTTATGTAAGATCGGATAGAGTGTGACAAATGCCCAGATCGTTTTGTCAATCTGCAGCATGGGCGGCCTTTTTGATGAGTTTAATAATAGCGTCGGTTCCATTCAAGTGCTTCGCTTCTTTAGCTTTTGCTACATATTTCTCTTGATTTACATGGAGAAGCTCAACGCTCTGGATTAAAGTATCCGCAGTTAATTGCTCTTCGAACAAAACCTCTCCATACCCCCTTGCTTGAAATGAGCCTGCATTTAAAATCTGATCTCCCCGACTTGCTTGTTTGGTCAACGGGATGAGCAGCATCGGTTTTTCCAAGGCCAAAAATTCAAATATGGAGGTAGCACCTGCCCGGGATACGACTAAATTCGTCATAGCGAGCACATCTCGCAGATCCTCATTCAGATATTCAAATTGCTTGTAGCCTCTTCTACCCAGAAAAGCCTCATCCACATGGCCTTTACCGCACAGATGAACGATTTGATAGCTCTGAAGCAGCACATCCAGTGCAGCTCGAACAACATTATTTATTTTCTGCGCTCCCAGACTGCCTCCCATGACAAGAAGAATCGGTTTTTGCTGATGAAAGTCGCACAGCTGCAGGCCCTTCATCACATTGCCTTGTAAAATATGCTCACGAATCGGTAAGCCCGTACAAATCGCTTTGTTGCCTTTAATATGCTTGAGAGACTCTGGAAACGTCACACATACCTGATCAGCAAAGGGCAGCGAAATTTTGTTGGCAAGGCCAGGTGTCATATCGGATTCATGAATAATAATAGGAATACGGTTGAGCTTACTGGCCAAAATGACAGGAACAGAAACGAATCCACCTTTGGAGAAAACAACGTCAGGTTTCAGCTTTCGCAAAAGGCTGTAAGCTTGGCCAATCCCCCGAATAACGTTAAACGGGTCCTTCATATTTTTGAAATCAAAATATCTGCGCAGCTTGCCGGAAGCAATCGGATGAAAAGGTATTCCCTCTTGACCGATAATTTCACGCTCAATACCCTGCTGCGAGCCGATATATTGAATATCCCAGCCCTGCAGCTTCAACTTGGCGATAATAGCCAAATTGGGCGTTACATGGCCAGCTGAACCGCCTCCGGTGAATACAATTTTCTTCATAGCTTTCACTCACCTCGCATAGCGGGAAATATTAAGTAAGATACCAATGGAGGTCAGCATCAATGTCAAGGATGAGCCTCCGGCGCTGATCAACGGCAGGGTAATACCCGTTACCGGGAACATCCCGATCACTACGCCAATGTTGATGATCACCTGGACAGCAATCATTCCGACGATGCCCGTTGCAAGCAAGCTTCCAAACATGTCTGGTGCCGTAATTGCCGTACGCATTCCTCGCCACAGAAGCAGCAAAAACAGGATCAGCACACAACCGCCACCTATGAAACCAAGCTCCTCGGCAATAATTGAGAAAATAAAATCAGTCTGCGGCTCGGGTAAGTAACTATATTTTTGCCTACTCATACCAAGTCCCAATCCCACAAAGCCTCCAGGCCCTATGGCATATAACGATTGAATCGCCTGATACCCTGCCCCAAGCGGATCTGCCCACGGATCCAGAAATGCTGTAATCCGCTGCAGGCGATAGGGAGCAGCAATTATAAGTCCAATGAAGCCAACCAGTCCCGCCATGCCCAGGTAGGACAAATGCAGCAATCGGGCACCTGACGCATAAATAATAAGCAGAGCTGCACCCATTAGCACGACTCCGGTTCCAAGATCCGGCTGCAGCATAATAAGCCCAAACGCCAGTCCGACCAAGCCCAGTGGGGGCAAAAGTCCTTCTGTGAACAAGGCAATCTTATTTTGCCGATCGGTCAACAGCTTGGACAAGAATAAAATCATACCCATTTTCATAAACTCAGAAGGCTGTATACCAAAGGAGCCAATCCCCAGCCAGCTTCGCGCGCCTCCCCGAACAACACCCACACCGGGTATTAATACCGCAGCCAGCATCACAAAGCAAATGATCAGAATCAAACGGGCATGCTTTTTCCACAGTGCATAATCAACGTTCATCGTGAACAGCATCGCCACAACACCGAGAACAGCGAACAAGAGCTGCCTTTTTAAATAATAATACCAGTCACCGAATTCATGAAATGCCAGCACAGCGCTGGCACTGTAAACCATTACCACGCCAATCGTTAATAAAATCAACGTGCACATCAGCATTAGCATATCCGGAGTAGACCGCGATTTCACCATAAATGCCACCTCTTACCCAGTAAAATGGTAGGGTAGGCTTGTATACCACCCTACTTTACAGGGTATGCACAGACTGCTTAAACATGCTTCCTCGCTCTTCATAGGAGGCAAACATATCCCAGCTGGCGCACGCAGGTGATAGCAGCACAACATCACCAGGCTTCGCCATGGCTGCTGCCTCATGAACCGCTTCCGTTATAGCATCCTGCGCTTGCTTGCCAGTATCGACTATTTTGATCCGACTCATGCCTGCCAGCTTGGCAATTTCCACAATTTTATACTTTGTCTCTCCGATAGCGACTAATCCCTTTACCCGTTCCTTGAAAATCTGAAGCAGCTCCATATAATCAGAGCCCCGGTCCAACCCGCCAGCTATTAAAATAACATCCTGCTCAAAGGATTCAATCGTCTTGATCGTAGCTGTAGCATTCGTTGCTTTGGAATTGTTATAAAAAAGCACCTCATTGTGCGTGGCCACATGCTCCAAACGATGCTCTACGCCACGAAAATTTTTAAGCTCTTCTGCAATGACAGCATACGGTACATCGAGTGTTAAAGCAGCACATGCGGCAGCAAGAGCATTTTCAATGTTAAAACTTTCCCGAATGCCAATATCCTTCACCGCGATGATCGGATGAACGAATCCATTACGATCACGATAAACCACCTGCTTGTCCCCTGACCCCGCCGCTTCTGATTGCAGCCGGGATTCTACTTGCTCTACTGCAGCGTCCTCTTGTACATAGACACCGTATTCCAATTGCTCTTTCAGAGAAAAGAATAGTACCGATGCTTTCACCTCAGAAGCCAATCGACAGCAAATCGGATCATCCCAATTCAATATGGCTGTATCCTCTGCAGTCTGATTAGCGAAAAGCTTGGCTTTGGATGCGATATAATCTTCTATCGAGCCATGATAGTCAAGGTGCGTTTCGTATACATTTAATAAACAAGCGATCTTCGGATGAAAATCCTGTGTACCCTTCAGCTGAAAGCTGCTTAGCTCTACGACCATATGATTGTCCGGCTCGGCCTCAAGAGCTGCTTCAGTCAAAGCACGCCCAATATTGCCTGCTACAATCGGCTTCAAGCCGGCTTTCTCCAGCATAAGACCGATCCACGTCGTAGTTGTCGTTTTACCGTTAGAGCCTGTTATACAAATCATTGGGGCCGTACATACCTGATAAGCCACCTCAACCTCTGTAACAATCTCAATACCAAGCTGTTCCGCCTTTTTTATTAGTTCTATTTTATAGGGAATACCCGGATTTTTGACAATCAGACTCACATCTTTATGGATTAAAGACTCCGGATGACCTCCGCAAATAACAGAAATACCCAGAGCCGTTAATTCATCGGCCTCAGGGCACTGGTCACGCTCTTTTTTATCATTGACAGTCACAATAGCGCCAAGCTCATGAAACAGCTTGGCAACGGCAACGCCGCTAAGCGCCAAGCCAAGAACTACTACCTGCTGATTACGATATGCCTGCGGATGCTTCATTGCTATAACACCTCATTTATATAAAGTCCAATTGCTGCCAATACAATGCCAACTGTCCAAAATGTAACGACTACCCGCCACTCTGACCAGCCAACCAATTCAAAATGATGATGGATCGGACTCATTTTGAATACGCGTTTTCCCCTTGTTTTAAAGGAAACGACTTGAATAATAACGGACAGCACCTCAACTACAAATACGCCGCCGACCACTATCAACAAAATCTCCGATTTTGTCAATACAGCCACAAGTGCTAACCCACCACCGATACCCAGTGATCCTGAATCCCCCATGAATACTTTGGCAGGATGTGTATTGAATACGAGGAAGCCCAGAACCGCTCCAACCATTGCAGCGCAAAAAATCGCCACATCCGGCAGTGTACTGTTCATAGCTATAATGGCATATGCACCAAATGCCACAGCGCTGGTTCCTGCTAGCAGCCCATCAAGACCGTCGGTGAAATTCACGGCATTGGATGTTCCAAGCATCATCACCGCCACGAATGGAAAATACAACCAGCCCATGGAGATTGTATAATGAAGAAATGGAATCCGGACATCCGTGCTGAAGCCCAGCTTGTAAAGCAGGATACAGACAATTACGGATACAATCAACTGTCCAAGCAGCTTTTGTCTTGCAGTGAGTCCCAACGAACGCTTCAAAATAATTTTTATATAATCATCCATAAATCCAACCAAACCATACCCCAATGTGGCTACCAGCAGGATGATCATCTCCGTGCTAGTATCAGCAAAACGCAATACCGCTAACGAAAGCGCGAGCAAAATAATAATGCCGCCCATTGTCGGTGTTCCGGCTTTTTTCAGATGCCCCTGAGGACCATCCGTCCGAATTTGCTGACCAAATTTCAGCCTCTTTAATAAAGGTATGCATAATGGCCCCAAAATGACGGCAAGTAAAAAAGATGCCCCCAATGTAATCATGACCACATTAAAATCCACAACCATTACTCCTTCCCACCCTCCGTGTGGAGGGCTCCATAGGGCTTTGCCCTCTGGACACCTTTTTACTTAAATTCATAGAGCTGCGCTCTTTGGACTCACTTAAATTCAAAGAGCTGCGCTCTTTGGACTCTCATTTTTTGCTGCCGCAAAGGGGGATTCCCCTCCCAAACCCTCCCTATGGGAGGGCTCCAAAGGGCGCTGCCCTCTGGACTCCCTGTGTCGTATGCAGACTGCTCTGTTCTCGGGCCGCTTTGTTCCTATGGAACACGCTTGACTTGGGAATTGGATATACGATATTGGCAGACTTTGCTGAATTCAGATCGCTTTCGTCCCTTCGGGACACGCTTAACTATTGGAGTTAACCTTGTTCAGAAAGCTCTTAGCTGTGGGAATCATTGTTCATATGCGCCTTAAGAAGATTACTATGTTTATTAACCAATGTAAAGCGTATTCCGTAAAAACGAAAGTCTCTACACCTATCTAATGATTGTGAAGTAGTTTTTAAGCCCTTTTAATATGCGATCGAACCCTACACTCCAGCCCAAGCGTGTCCCGCAGGGACGAAAAGCGCTCCGAGAACACAACAGTTCGCATACCATCCAGGGAGTCCAGAGGGCCAAGCCCTTTGGGGCCCTCCCTACAAGGGAGGGTTTGGGAGGGTTACACCTTTGGGAGGGTTAAATAATCCACGATTTGTTCCAGCTTCATACCCCTTGACCCCTTTACAAGCACGACATCGTTCGGTGTAGCGTAGTTTGCGATTGCCAGTGCGAGCTGGCTTTTATCCTCAAAATGTGTTACACCTTCGGTTTCATAGACAAGGGCAGCTTGCTCCGCTACATACTTACTCAATGCTCCATACGTAAAAACTCGATCAATTTTGTTGGGATCAAGCATTTGGCCTATTTCCCGATGAAATTCAATCTCTCGCTCACCGAGCTCCAGCATATCGCCCAATACAACGATTTTATGAGTGTAGCCCTGAAGCTCATGCAGTAAATGTAGAGCGGCCTTCATCGAAGACGGGCTTGCATTGTAAGCATCATTCAAAACCGTCAGTCCCAACGGAGTTTTCGTAAGCTCGATACGCATTCCCGTCATGACACTTGCTCTTAAGCCTTCAGCAATAACAGCTGGCGGAATATCAAAATACATGCCTACCGCTATCGTAGCAAGCGCATTAACCACATTGTGAGAGCCCAACACAGGAATGAAAAAATCGACGTCTAAACCACTTAACTGAAAATGAGTTCCTGTCGCATCCATATGAACTCGCTCAGGTATGAAATCATTTTCTGGTCGAGTTCCAAAGGTGACCGTGTTGAAATCAAGTCCTTGCTCCCCGCCACGACGATACTCCCATTCAGGTAAAACCGCATCGATCAGCGGATCATCGCCATTGTAAATCAACGTGCCACCTGTCTGCAGGCCTGCTACAATTTCCGTCTTCGCTCTCGCGATTTCTTCCCGCGTACCCAGTTGCAGCAGATGAGCTTCACCGATGTTTGTAATAATAGCAATTTCCGGTTCGGCTAGCTCAGACAAGAACTGGATTTCTCCACGGTTGCTCATCCCCATTTCGAGCACAATGATGTCGGTATCCTCCTCCAGTTGCAGAAGGGTGAAAGGTAATCCGATATGATTGTTATAATTGCCAATCGTTTTGTGCACCTTATACGTAGTTGCCAAAACAGCCGCAGTCATATCCTTTGTCGTTGTCTTGCCATTACTACCAGTAATCCCCACAACCCTCACATTCAGCTGCGAGAGATAGGATTTAGCCAGTGTTTGCAGAGCTGCCAATGTATCGTCAACAAAAATTAATGGAACGCCAGCTGGAGGATGCCCGTGATCATTTTGCCATAACGATGCAACCGCCCCTTGGCTCATAGCCTCTTCAACAAATCGATGTCCATCGAAAGACTCACCTATTAATGGCACATAGAGATTGCCCAACTGAATAGTACGGGTATCTTTGGAAACCCCGCTAATCTGCATATCAGATATACTGATGTCGCTGCGAGCAATACCTTCGCACATCGCTGCGATCTGGGAGTAAGTTCGTTTAATCATGGCGTCCTCCCCTTATCGCTTCTTTGGCAACCAGGCGATCATCAAAATCATGCTTGATCCCGTTAATATCCTGATAAGTTTCATGACCTTTGCCCGCGATCAATACAACATCACCTCGAACAGCGTTGGCAATCGCCAGATTAATAGCAGCTCTGCGGTCAGCAATAAGCTGATAACGTTCCCCTGGAAAATCAACCTCCAGAAGCCCTGGTACAATATCCAGCAAAATACTTTGCGGATCTTCCTTACGCGGGTTATCGGAGGTCACATATAGATAATCGCTGTACCGGGCAGCAACCTTACCCATAACAGGTCGTTTAAGACGATCACGATCACCGCCACAGCCGAAGACGCAATGAATCTGACCTTCTACGAATTGGGAGATGGTAGATAATGCATTTTCCAAGCCATCCGGTGTATGGGCGTAATCAACAAGAACCAAAAAGTCCTGCCCCTCGTCAACAACCTCCATTCGCCCTTCAATTACAGCTATGGATTCCAGACTCTGCTTGATCGCTTCCAAGGAAATACCTTCCAGCAGCGCTGCTGTTATAGCAGCCAAACAATTATACACATTGAATTCACCAACAAGTGGAGTATGCAAATCCGCAGTTCCGCGAAATGTCGTACAACGGAAATGAGTCCCTTTGGAAGTAATTTCAATGGCTTCTGCCCGTACATCCGCGTTCTGCTTGATCCCATAGGTTATAACCTGAGCAGCAGTCAGCTTGACGAAATCCTCACTTGCCGAATCATCGGCGTTAAGTACCGCATAGCGCTGCCCTTCCGGAGCTGCTGAATATGCATTCCCAAGACCCGAGAATAACAACCCTTTGGAGGCCTTATAGTTTTCCATGGATCCGTGGTAGTCCAGGTGGTCCTGGGTTAAATTCGTGAATATGGCAGTTCGAAAGCTGGTACCCTTCACCCTTCCCAAATCCAGGCCTTGGGAAGTCACCTCCATGATGCAGAACTCCGTACCCACTGCCTGCATCTCAGCCATAATACGCTGCAGATTCAAGGACTCCTGTGTATTCGTTCCATTATTCGGTATCGTCCTATCACCTATTTTCACTTCGATATTGCTCATGAGTCCAGTCGAATGTCCCTGACTGCTCAAGATTCTTTCCAACAGATAGGTAGTGGTAGTTTTACCATTTGTGCCTGTTATACCGATTGCTTTCATATTGCGGCTTGGATATCCATAAAAATGATTGGCGATTAATGCCATAGCGTAACGTGAATCCTTAACAATCAGCTTAGGGATGTCGACATCGACATCATGCTCCACAACCAAAGCAACCGCTCCTTGCTGAGCGGCCTTGGCTGCAAAAAGATGTCCATCATCAACTAAACCTCGAATGCAGAAAAATAAATCACCCGGCTGTACCCGCCGGGAATCCATTTGTAAGCCGCTGAATACCGTTTCTTCATCACCGTCAATACGGCTAACCGCAAGCTGCGAAGCCAGTTCGTTCAGCTGCATGAGCTTCCCTCCATTTTTTACACATGGTATCTATTATGGACAAAAAAAGTGCTGCTGAAAAGCCTCTTTTTTAAATTGTCGTTATTTAATTACTTTCTTGAGGAGGAGGAGCAGTTTCCGATAAATAAATGCGGATCGTAGAGCCTTGCTCCAGCTTGGCGCCTGCCTTCGGAACCTGATTGACCACATAGGAGCCAACCCCGGATTTGGCAAGCAGGAAATTTGAATTCAAGTTTTCGTATATATCCGTGACGCTCATACCAATTACATTCGGAACCTCAACTAAACGGGTATCACCATACACATATTTTCGCTCCAGTTGGTCCTTTCGCTCAGGTACTTGCATATAACGAAGAGTATCCTCCATAATACTTTTGACAATAGGTGCTGCTATCAAGCCTCCGAACTGAAGACCTTGCGGATTATCCACAGCGGCATAAACAACAATTTTGGGATCGTCTGCAGGTGCAAACCCTATAAAAGAAACGATATGATCGGTTGCGGAATAACGACCATTGATGACTTTTTGCGCTGTTCCGGTTTTTCCGCCTACCCGATAGCCTTCAATAAATGCGTTACGCCCAGTTCCGTTTGCAACCACGCTTTCCAATGTTTCTCTAACCTGCTTGGAGGTTGCTTCCGATATAACCTGCCTGACCAGCTCTGGTTGTACCTGATCGATCATTTGACTGCTGCCCGGCTGGTACCAGCCTCTCGCAACAAATGGCTTGAAAAGCTTCCCTCCATTAATAGCAGCCGAAACCGCTGTAATCTGTTGAATTGGAGTTACCGACACGCCTTGACCAAATGCTGTTGTAGCTAATTCTACCGGGCCCACACGTGACATTTTGAACATAATTCCATTCTCTTCGCCACCGAGATCAATCCCGGTTTTCGTACCGAAGCCAAACTTCGAAATATAATCGAACAGCTTCTCCTTACCAAGCCGCTGGCCCATTACAACAAAGCCCGGATTGCATGAGTTTTCGACAACCTGCAAAAAGGTCTCGCTTCCGTGACCGCCCCGCTTCCAGCATCGCAACCTCGCACCGGCAACCTCAATGTAGCCAGGATCATAAAAAGATTCATTCAAATTAACCTTTTTCTCTTCTAAAGCAGCTGCCAATGTAATAATTTTGAAAGTCGAGCCAGGCTCATAAGTCATCCAGATGGGCAGGTTGCGGTCGTAGCTCTCTTTGGGAAATTCACGAAAGCTGCCGGGATCATAACCAGGTCTTCCCCCCATCGCGAGAATTTCACCGTTATTCGGATCCATCACGATAGCAATTGCATGCTCCGCTTGGTATTTGACCATGGCCTGATCCAGCTCGCGCTCCAGTACCGATTGAATATGACTGTCCACGGTCAATTGCAGATTCATCCCATCACGCGGTTTCACATAAGCGTCTGTTGAATTCGGCATTTGTCTGCCTGCTGCATCAGCCAAAAATGATATGCTGCCACCTAATCCGGTCAAAGGCTTATCATATTTTAATTCTATGCCCGTTAAACCTTGATTATCAATACCTGTAAACCCAAGAATATGTGCGGCAAGCTGTCCAAAAGGATAGTATCGTTTATTGTCTTCTGCAACCACGATACCCGGGAGATTCAGAGAACGGATTTCCTGAGCTTTCTCCTGTGTAATCTTCCGTCCACCCGGTTGGATACGTACGATTAATTGTCTTTGCGTAATCTGTTTAAGCAGCGTCTCCTCGTTCAACTGAAGCGTAGAAGCAAGCTGGGCTGCTGCAGACTTGGCGTCTTTGATTTGTGCAGGAATGGCCATTACCGTTGGTGAACTGATATTATAGGCAAGCTGTATCCCGTTACGGTCAAGAATCTCGCCACGTTTGGCAGCAAAAGGAATATTCCGGCGCCAAGAATCCTCTGCTTTTCCAGATAACTCCGGTCCTAACCATATTTGAACAAAACCAAGCCTTATGATCAAAGCGACGAACAAAAAAGTACCAATAATAAGTGCGACAAAAAGTCGACGACGAACCGTTGTTTGAGTTGCTTTCATGACTGCCCGTTCCCCTCCTGAAATAAATCTGGGACTGCTTCATATCCAGATTATTCAGGACAAACAGTAGTTAGAACAAGCCTACCTCGCTGGAGGGTCGTTTTTTTTAGTAGAAGCTTCATTGACCTTGGTCGATTCTGCCGCTTTGACGGGGTTATTAGGTTTGACAGTTGTTACCTTCTTATCCGTCTTTGCTGGCGTAGTAGCAGCGGGTGCAGAAGGAGCATCGGTATCAGAAGACGGGCCCTGCAGCAGTTCGCTGTATGGCTTAAGCTGCAAAACAAGCTGTCTGGCATCACTATCACCAGATAAAGTTTGAGAAGCAACATAGCCTTCACCTACGGATTGACATTTCACTTTAATGAATGTGCATACTTCCAGAGCATCCCTTAATGATTTGCCTGTCAAATCTGGAATTGGCAGATCACCGCCTTCTTGCAGCACCACATAAATTCGTTGAGCAGAGCTGATATCGGTCCCGACTGCCGGTGATTGGGCGATAACTTTACTGCCTTTTCCAATGCTTTCGACGATTACACCGAATTTATTCATCAAATTTTTAGATTTCTCAACGGTTTGGCCAGATAGATCGGGCATCAGCATATCTTCTTCCTTCTCCGCTGTTTTCATTTGCTGGGTATTGGAAGGTACGCCCATATAACGCAGTGTTTGCGACACAATTTCTTTAAAGGCCGGAGGCGCGACCTCACTGCCCCGATGATAATCGCCTCCGAGATCCGGTTCATCAGCAATAATCGTTACAAGAATTTTTGGGTTTTCCACAGGCGCATACCCTATAAAGGATACAACCCACTTGCCATCCGCGTAGCCTTTACCTCCAGGTTCAACCTTATTGGCTGTTCCCGTTTTTCCTGCGACTCGATACCCCTCGATGTAAGCATTACGCCCTGTTCCGATAGCCTGATCGCTAACGACCTGCTCCAAATATTCACTTACCTGCTTGGCTGTTCGCTCGGATACAACCTGCCGAATCACTGTTGGTTCGAAGGTCTGAATGACTTCCTTGGTCTTCGGGTTCACGATGTCTTTAACGACATGCGGTACCATCAGCTTACCGCCATTGGCAATCGCTGCATACGCCGATGTTTGTTGTATCGCAGTTGTCGTCAGACGTCCTTGACCATAAGTAGCCGTTGCATAATCAGAAGGATATTTCATCGCTACGATACCAGGAACCTCCCCTGGAAGATCAATCCCAGTTTTAGCTCCAAAGCCAAAATCTTTGATATATTTCTCAAGCTTGTCCTTACCGAGCTTCTCATAGCCAAGCTTAACAAAAGCGACATTACTTGAGCGCTTTAATCCATCCAGATATGAAATTGGGCCCCATCCGACAATATTATGGTCATGTAGAACCCGCCCTGGCACTTGAATAGCCCCCGACTGATACTTATCTTCGGGAAAGAACAAGTTTTCCTCAACGGCTGCAGCCAACGTGACAATCTTGAAGGTCGAGCCTGGCTCGTATTGGGATGCAACTGTATTATTAATAAAATCACTTTGGTTTTTGTTGTCCCAGTACTTGTTGGGATTAAAATCAGGAGTACTCGCCATCCCCAAAACTTCCATCGTTTGCGGATCAACGGCTATTGCCGTCAAGCTTTTAGGACGATACTTGGCATTCACCTTCTCGAGCGCGCTTTCAATGTAGAACTGAATGTTTTTGTCAATGGTGAGTCTAACGTTGCTACCATCTACGGCAGGCTGGTAATTAACCTTGGCATCGGGAAGTTCGACTCCGGTTCGATCCTTCTCATAGCTCCTGTTTCCGGGAATACCTTTAAGAAAGCTGTCAAAGCGAGACTCCAATCCTGTTAAAGCTTTACCCTCTTTATCCGTATAACCAAGCACATGAGAAGCAAGCTTGCCACCTGGATAAAACCGTTTTTGTTCCTTTTGCAGATAGATGCCAACATTTTTAACATTTGCCTGACTTTTGAGCGTATCAATGAAGGTTTTTACCTGCTCGGCAACCTCCGTATCAATTTTCCAGCCCTCATTGCGAATTTCTACTTGTGTCATCAGTGTCGTCTGTTGTGTCTTTTCATCTATCTTTTTTTTATTGAGCAGCGTCCGAATTTTTTCCTCTAAAGCCATTATGGTTGCTGGATCATCCGATGTTTTTAACAATCCTGCCAAGCCTTTAACGACACTCTGCTCCAATTGATATTTTTGAATTATAATTGGATTCAATGCAATCGTATAAGCAGGCGAATCCTCGGCAAGCACCTTGTCATTGCGATCGACAATCGCTCCTCTGACAGGGCGAAGCACATCCTCCTTGGCCCATCTCTCTTGCGCTGATGTCAGTAAACCTGCACCCTGCACAACCTGAACCCAATAAAGTCTGCCTACTATTGCAACAAAAAAGAGGGTAAACAACCCTCCAATGAGTAATGATCTGAGCTTTACTTTTTTTGTCATTTCGACTCCTCTCTCCCATTCCTATCATAGATGATTAAGGGGCGATATCCGTCGTTTTTTGATTCACTGCAGTCGCATTAGATGGAGCTTTCGGTTCTTTAAGGGACACTTTGCTGATCTGTTTATCTTCAGGTGGGACCAAACCAACTTTGGTAGCTTCAGTTCTTAGACGATCCGGACTCGATAAAGCTTCCACTTTATGCTTTAACACACTATTCTCCGCCTGCAGCTTTTGAATGTCGGTCTCGAACTTCAAAATCTTTGTGTTCATTTCATAGATTTGCGCATAGCGCCAAATAATCAGGCTGGCCACCGCTACGCAGACCAGTACCGTGAATAAATAGAGCAGCTTCTCCTGAACCGGAAGCGATCTGTTACGGTAAACGACTCTCTTGGTTTCCTTAACTGTAACCTTTTCCTTCTGGGCGGGACGTTGTTTAGTTGCCGAGCTTCCGTGTATGTATGCAGGCATTGAGATATTTCCTCCTTCACTAAGTAAGTATTTGATATAGAAAACCTCTATCGAGGCCCATTCGACGTAAATTTGGGCAGCAGCTTTTCCTGTTAAACCCTAGCTATGCAGTTTTTCAGCGATCCTTAGCTTGGCTGAACGCGATCTGGAGTTTTCATCCAATTCTTCAACACTAGCTTCTATAGGCTTACGGTTAACAAGCTTCACAATTCCCTTGGTACCGCACACACATATCGGAAAATCACCTGGACATGTACAACGCTCCACATATTTGGCAAAGGTTTGTTTGCAAATTCGATCTTCCAGCGAATGGAAGGTGATGACTGCCACTCTACCTTCAGGCGCCAAGCAGCGAATCGATTGCTCCAACGCTTCTTCAAACACTCCCAGTTCATCGTTGACAGCTATACGCAATGCCTGAAAGCTGCGTTTCGCTGGATGAGGTCCATTACGTCTTGCTGCTGCAGGGATACCTTCCTTGATTAGCTCGACAAGTTGACCCGTCGAATCAATAGGACCTTTGGAGCGTGCCGCAACAATCTTTCCGGCAATACGCTTTGCAAATTTTTCTTCTCCGTATTCAAACAAAATACGGATGATTTCCTGCTCTGGCCATTCATTAACAATGTCTCTTGCCGTCAATTTCGCAGTACGGTCCATTCTCATATCCAGCTCAGCATCATGGTTGTAGCTAAAGCCACGTTCTGCTTCATCGAGTTGGGGAGATGAAACGCCCAGATCAAACAAAATCCCATCAACCTGCGGCTGGCCGCTTTTCATAACTCGAGGATCAAGCTTCAGCTGTTCCTCCAAAAAACGAAAATTACTTCGCACCAGCTTGACCCTATCCATCAGGGGGGCAAGTCTTTCTTTGGCATTATCCAAGGCTGCATCATCCTGGTCAAAAGCGATCAATAATCCCTCGCTGCTTAAACGGGAAGCAATTTCGTAGCTATGTCCAGCACCGCCAAGTGTGCAATCCACATAAATGCCATCTGGCTTAATATTCAATCCTTCTACAGCTTCTTGCTTCAATACAGTAATATGATGAAACATCGTTACCCTCCTCAGAGTTTTGCGCAGCAAAACTTACTTCGTAAGCGTTACTGAGTTTTGCTTGGCAAAACTTCGTAAACATGGTTTGTTTTCAATGGCTAGAGATCGAAGTTAAAATCAACAAGCTTTTCGGCTATTTCGTTGAAGGACTCGCTCGATTGCTGGAAATAGTTTACCCATATTGGCTTGCTCCAAATCTCAACACGATTGGAAACACCGATAACGACGCAATCTTTATCCAATTTGGCATATTCAACAAGGTTGTTAGGCAAATTAATTCTGCCCTGCTTATCCAGCTCGCATTCTCCGGCACCGGAGAAAAAGAACCGACTAAAAGCACGGGCATCCGACTTCATGAGTGACAAAGCTTTCAGCTTTTGCTCAAGCACCACCCATTCTTCCATAGGGTATACAAATAAGCATTGATCCAAGCCTCGTGTGACAATGAAGGTTGTTCCAAGGGATTCGCGAAATTTAGCTGGCACAATGATACGACCCTTTTCATCGATGCTGTGCTGAAATTCGCCCATGAACATATACCTTCACCCCTTTTCACCACTTTACCCCACTTCCCACCACTTTGTATAGTTTAATTCTCTAGAAAAAAGAAAAATCCTGCTTATTAGCAGGATAGCCATAAAAATTTTTATTTATTATTTATCCTCTTCAGTGCTATCCTGTGACAAATCAGGCTGCACTTCCCCATTTTCTTCTATAAGCTTTTTACGAATCTCCACCATTTTTTTCTTTCTGGAGCGCCGCACAAGAACAATCGGCAGCAGGATTAAAAAGAGAACAAGGGCAACAGGCAGCACCGCGGCGGCTGCAACAATGAGCCATTCAAAGACAACTGTCAGAACGACAGCACTTGCGTTTAATGCGGAAGCCATTCGTTGGAACAACGGTCCTCGGTCATTAGCCTGTATAACGGCAGCTGATCCCAGCTTCTGGGCAAGTCTGACTTCAATCGTTGAATACGATACATTTTGCTCCAGGTATCTCATCCGTCCCTTAATTCGTTCAATTTCCTCCTGAACTTTGCCCAGCTCATTGGAAAATGCCAATAGCTCGTCGGTTTTTGATGCCTTTTCCATAAATGCGATCAATCGGCTCTCTACCACCTGCTTGGCCTTCAATCTGGAGGTCAGATCGACGAATTCCTCGGAAACATCCTGACCCTGCATATTTTTCTTTGCAGACGGATTAATCGTTTCCAATTGCTTCATTAAGGATTGAAAGCCACTCGCAGGTACCTTGATGATGAACATTCCGCTTTTTTCATAGTTATTTTCATTCTCATTAAATTGCAAGATGTAACCACCCGCCTGGCTCACTGCGGACTCGATCTTTGCCTGTGCTTCCTCATATTTATCAACCTGCATCGTTAAATTCGCTTTGTAAATAATTTTCCGTTCGACTGCGATGTCACCCAAAGCATTTCCGTTGAAGCTGTCGGCTGGCTTCGCTGTACTCGCTTTTTCCTTTGCCACCGAGTTCGTCTCCATCATGGTTGGTACCGCCGCGTCACCTGAAGGTTGAGCCGCAAGCATATCCGATTTTTGGTCCGTCAAAGCGCTCGAGGCAGCTCCCGGTGCGGAAGCGGTGGATTCGCCTTTCTCACTGGCAGCCGAGCAGCCGCTCAGCAGAACGACCAGAAGCGCAGCCAGAATCCAGCGCTTGGCCCTCATCTTCTTCAAGCTCTTGTCTTGATTTCGTTCCATTCAGATTCCCCCCATATTTGTTTTGGAATCAAAGCAACATCACTTCGCAATAAGCTTTAGCGAGCTCGTTATCTTCTAAACGTGGGAGAATGAGGGTTTGTTGCACGCTGTTGGATATTCATAAAAATACATCGAATCCAATTAAAAAGAGGCCCGCAGGCCTCCTTTTAGATGTATGAATTATCCAAATAAGTACTTTATTCCAACTCGCTGCTTGCCATTGTTTTTTACTATTTAGCTTACTTCCTTCAGGAAACGATACTGTGCTTGAATTAAACCATAATAGATCCCATGCTGCTTCATTAAGCCATCATGATCTCCCTGCTCCATCAACACACCATGATCCAGCACAATAATATTGTCGGCGTTACGAATTGTCGAAAGACGGTGAGCGATAATAAAGGAGGTTCTGCCTGCAAGCAGCGTTTTAAGTGCCTCCTGAATTTTCAGCTCGGTTTCGGTATCAATACTTGCCGTAGCTTCATCCAGAATCAGAATGCGCGGGTCAGCAAGCAGCGCTCTTGCAAAGGAAATCAGCTGTCTTTGACCCATGGACAGCATATTGCCGCGCTCCTGCACCTCGGTGTCATAACCCTGCGGCATATTGACGATAAAGTCATGCGCACGAACAGCCTTCGCAGCAAATTCCACCTCTTCGTCAGTCGCATCCAGCTTGCCAAAACGGATATTGTCACGAATCGTGCCCGAAAAAATAAAGGTATCCTGAAGCACAATCCCCACCTGCGAGCGCAAGCTTGAAACTGTCACCTCACGAATGTCGTGTCCATCAATCGTAATTTGGCCACTAGTGCTGTCATAGAACCTGCATAACAGATTAATGATGGTGCTTTTTCCAGATCCCGTATGGCCTACCAGCGCAATGGATTGACCCGCTTTTACACTAAGATCGATTCCTTTCAGCGCTTTGCGTCCTGGTTCATACTCAAACTCAACCTGTTTCAATTCGATATCCCCACGAACGTTGGGCAGTTCTTTGGCATTCAGTGCTTCTGGTACGTTAGGCTCTTCATCGATAAATTCGAAAATCCGCTCAGATGAAGCCATAGCGATCAGCATTTGCGAATACATTTGCCCCAAACGGTTAATTGGCTCCCAGAAGAATCCAATATAAGTGGCAAAAGCAACAAGTAAGCCTACTGTAATTTCCTGGGATTGAATCAAATACGCTCCGAACCAGAACAAAATACAATATCCAATCGCTCCCGTTACTTCGATGATAGGGTTAAACGACTGATTGAGCGTCGATGCCCGATTCCACGACTTATGATTGCTTAAATTCATATGATCAAAAAAAGACATGTTCTCTTTTTCCTGCGCAAATGCCTGAGTCACCTTGATACCTTGAATACATTCATTCAGATGGGCATTGATCCGGGACTGCTTGGATTGTACAACCTGCCACGAACGCCGGATATGCACCCTAAGCTTGGTGGAAACGAAAAACATAATCGGAACGGTAACAATAATTGCCGCACCCAGCTTGATATTAAAATACAGCAGTATGAAAATAATACCGACCAGTTGTACACAATCCATCAAAAGGTTGACGACACCATTCGTAAACAAATCCTGCAAGGAGTTCACGTAGTTCGTTATACGCACCAGGATTGAGCCAGCCGGACGTTTATCAAAAAACTTGAAGGAAAGCTTTTGAATATGACTGAACAAATCGTGCCGCAAATCATAAATCACTTTTTGTCCAATCTGATTCGTAAATCGAATCCGGTACGTGTTAGCTGCCCACTGAATAATGTAGAGGAGCAGCATCCCGCCCACACACTGAATCAACAGCTTGGGATCGCCTCCCTCACGCAGCGCATTATCAATAGCATAAGCAATCAGCAGCGGATTAAACAGCTTCGTCAGTGCCCCGACAATCATCATCGTGATAATAACAGGTAAAATTTGTTTCGAGTAAGGCTTCAGATATTTACCCAGCCGTTTTACCTGTCCCCAATCAAATTCTTTATCCAGTACTTCATCATCCTGATAAATGAAGCGTTGGCCTGTTTGCTCATCCATCCCGCTTGCCGTTGTTGATTTGTCCTCTTGACTCACTGCGTATACCCCCCATTATGTTGACCCGTTGCGGCTGCCTGACGAATCCCTTGAGCTTCCTCATGGATATAGGCTGTAGGCTCCAGCTTCATACTGCCTTCCGACTCTACCTCTTGCGGCTGATCAGCGAATTGGATTTTATATGTTTCCAAATAACGTCCTTCCTGCTGCATGAGCTGCTTGTGCGTACCTCTCTGCACGATGTGCCCTTTGTCCAGCACAATAATTTCATCGGCATGCCTTAATGACGAAATGCGGTGGGCAATAATAAAAGTCGTTCGGCCTTTCATCAGCTCTTGAAAGCCCTGCTGAATCTCATGTTCCGTTTCCATGTCCACAGCACTTGTGGCATCGTCCAAAATCAGGATTTTAGGGTTTTTGAGTAAGGCTCGAGCAATCGCAATTCGCTGCTTTTGTCCCCCGGAAAGTCCCATCCCCCGTTCGCCAACAATCGTATCGTAGCCAAGCGGCATTTCCATAATAAAATCATGTGCTTTGGCTAGTCGTGATGCATGGATAATCTGTTCCATGGACACATTTCTTACCCCATAGGCAATATTGTTCAGTATCGAAGAGGAGAACAGAAACGTTTCCTGAAATACAATCGCCATATGCTCACGCAAACTTTCCAACGTAAGATCTCGAATGTCACGGCCATCGAGCGTAATGGAGCCTTCTTTGACGTTATATGCCCTTAACAGCAGCTGAATGACAGTCGATTTCCCTGACCCTGTTCCACCGAGCAAGCCTATAACCGAGCCTGCTGGCGCATCAACGTTAAAATTCCGCAAAGCAGGCTGTTGATCGGTATAAGCAAAGGATACCTGATCAAACTTTACATGTCCCTTAACCTGATCAGCCTGCAGTGTCACTGCGTTATCCTTGTTTTTGACATGCACATATTGATGCAAAATTTCCAACAACCGCTCACCGGCAGCCTTCGATTGGGTAAAGTTATTAATATGAAATCCGATTTGCCACATAGGGCCGATGATATACCACATCAAGCTGAAGAAAGCAACAAGTTCTCCCAAGGTGAGACTGCTGTTAATGACCATCCAACCACCGACACCCAGCAGGATAACTACACTTAAATTCGCAAACAATTCCATTAATGGGAAATATTTCGCCCAAATGCCCGACGTCATCACGTTATTCAGCTTGTAATCCTCGTTGCGCTCAGAAAACTTTTCGATCTCATAAGGCTCTCTGGCAAAGGACTTGACGGTACGTACACCCGTAATATTTTCTTGTACAGATGTGGTCATGTTACTCATCGATTTACGTACCGAACGGAAAGCCGGATGAATTTTCCCCTCAAAACGAATAGCCGTAAATACGAGAAAGGGCATTGAAATCAACGTAATCAGCGTCAGCTTCCAGTTGATTGACATCATCATAATGGAGCCAAAGGTAAGCATCATCACCACATTTAATATTTGTACAAATCCAAATCCGATAAAATCGCGCACTGCCTGCAAATCGGCTGTCAGCCGCGACATCAGGTCTCCTGTTCTTGCTTTGTCATAGTATTGGAACGATAAGTACTGCAGTTTCTTGTACAATGCATTTCGGAGATTAAAGGCGGTATGGTTACCCAGCTTTGAGCTAAACACACCATGCATAAATTGAAATAACGCTTTACAGGTAATAACACCGACCACAACCAAAGAAAGGTATGGCACCGCTGAGAACTGCTGTTTCGCAATCACATCGTCAATCAGATACCGCAGCAAATTCGGATAAACCAGTCCCAGCGCCGTGGCTGTCATCAGAGACAAGATCGACGCCACCAAAAATCTTTTTTCTGACCAATAATACTCCTTTAACTGCTTGAAAACTTCCATGTTACCCTCCTCAGGTTGTGCTGCTGCAAAACGGCATTGTAAACAAAGCGATCCGAAAACGACCACCTTTGTAAAAATGGCCTTCGATTGGACAAGCCTGTAATCGAAAGCGTTTGCTTTTTTATGCATCTTAACACCATCCATAGGGAGCGGCAACAACCCCTTTTCTCATAATAGTCCTTATACTTAGAAAAACCCTCGAATCCCCACAAAATAGGGAAACAATCCACTTATCTCGCCCAAATAATACCTAATTTCGCCATATGTAAACCCTTTCACGAAATAAGCAAAAAGCAGCTGTTCATATTCGAACAGCCGCGATTTGCCTAACCCGTTTTTTAGCGTATTATTCAAAAAAAGCAGTTAGCTGTGTATGCGTTTTTTGCAGCGCTGCCACATCTACAGGCATTTCCAAAGCAAGTAATTGGCCCTGTGCATATTCTTGCAGCTCTTGACGAATGTGCTCCGCCAATGCCTCGTACCAGATTTTCAATTGTCCACTATATGCGGTATACAGCCAAGCCGTCTGCCCAGTCATGTAAGCCGTTAACGGCGCGTTAAGTGCTGCCTCCAGCTCTTTCCGCAAATTCTGCTTACCATCACCCTCAAAGAAATGCTTCGCATTTTTGTAAAAGCCTGCAATCCATTTGTGCTGTATCGAATCGGCTCTGAATGCTTCGGCGCCCTGTGGGGTTTCGAACGCACGTGCTTCATAGTCTGAAGGCTGAAATGCGGCCAGCTCATGACCAAGACCCTGCAGCCACTGCTGTCTTCTTTTGGCGGCGCGGTTATGAATGGCATTTTCAATCCTTAAGGTTATCGCAAGTACCTCCTGAGAAAGATCAAATGCAATCATTTGCTGCAGATCATTCCATGCGGCTCCGGCAATAGCCAAGGCGCTCCGTCCTTCCTCGCGAAAGACAGCGGGATTAAAGGCAAGATTAAACAGCTCTCCAAAGCGGTACGTAGCCCGCTGCTTCACGTAGTAAAGAAGTTCTTCAATCTCCTTGAGCAGCTCGCGCTCCTCGGCTTCCGTTCCCTGACTTCTCAGTACAGCATCCGCTTCCCCTAAAGCTTTGCGAATCGCAGTCGCACGAGCCAGGCGTGCCTGCTCATCGCTTTGCGCGCTCGCAATCCATTGCTGAAGCACATCCGCAGCACGCTTCAGATCGGCCTGACCGGAACGAATCGCAATATCGGTCAGCTCACCCAATGAGAAACGGACAAAATCCTGTTCAAAAGCAGAGATCCCGGAAGCCTGCACGGTTTCTTGCTCCCGAGCCAGCTTGCCTTCCAGCGCATAATAGCTGGACATTGGATAAATCCGCGGGTGACGAATACCGTGCTGCTGTAAATTGTTAGCTACATGCGTAACAACACCCTCCAACTCTTCTCCTGAGGATGCCAGATCGGCAGCATTGACGATAAAAAACATTTTATCCAGCTCAAAACTATCCTTAACCCGGCCCAATTGCAGCAAAAACTCCCGGTCCGCATGAGAAAATGCATGGTTATAATAAGTAACGAATAGGATGGCATCGGCATTTTTAATATAATTAAAGGCAACACCCGTATGTCTGGCATTGATCGAATCGGCTCCAGGTGTGTCCACCAGAACGATACCTTGATCGGTTAATGGGTTGGAGTAATACAGCTCTATCAGCTCAACAAAGCACGATTTGCTTTCGTCAGCCGCATACAGACCGAACTGATCGGCATCTACGCGCAGCTCACTGCCCAGATCGGACTCAACAGTTCCCCAGCCCTTCTCCACAGCCTTTAGAAACGTATAGTGGGGTTTGCCTTTGGCTGTTACACGATCCGCGGACAATCCGCGAATGGCGGACAAGCTCTCAGGCAGGCTTGTCGTATGGATGCCAAGCATCTCCAGCGAAAATCGGATATCATCCGCAAGGCTGTCACGGCTTTTCATCCGTACCTTGGCTGTACCATGCGGCCAGCCGTTCTCCGGCTCCGGTGGCATGATCTTGTTGATAGCCGCCGTCGTCGGGTTCGGCGACACTGGCAGTACGCGTTCGCCGATCAGTGCGTTGGCGAACGAGGATTTACCGGCGCTAAAAGCGCCGAACAGCGCAATCGTGAAGCGGTTTCGCTGCAGCCGCTCCGCCTTCTCCTGCAAGGAACGGCTGATGCTTTGCAGCGGCGCCAAGCCCGCGAGCGCTTGCGCGCCGGCGGTTAGCCGCTGCGCCGCGCTCTGCAGGCGGGCGCGATGCCCGCCCTGCGCGAGCGGCGCAGCGCCCTCGCGCGTGGCGCGGCCGCTGGCGGCGGCAACAGCCGCGAGCGCTGCGCGGGCACCGCCTGCGGCGTTAGCGGCTGCCTGCGGCGCTGCGGCTGCGCCGGGCGCGGCCTCGCCTGCGGCGGCCGGGTCCGGCAGCGCGGGCGCCGGCGTGCGCACTGCCGCAAGCGGCGCAGCGAGCGCTGCTGCGTAGGCCGCCTCGGCCGCGGCAAGCCGCTCGAGCTCGCGCAGGCTGCCTAAGCGGCCGTTCAGCGCATCGAGCTGCTCACGCATAGCGAGCAGCTGCGGTCCCTGTGCCGCTGCCAGCATAGCCATAAGCTCATCAATCAGCTCAAATGCCTGCTTACGATACAGCAGCTTCATTTCCGCAGCAAGCTGCTTCATATAATTTAAGGTATACTCACCGCTCAACCCTGCCGCTGTATTGACCTGCGAAGCAATCCATTCCGATTCCACCTGTACATGAAGGCGTTCTACCGTCTCCCTGATAAGGTCGGCACTTACAAGGGTACCAGTCATCTCTATCGCTTGCTCCATACCCTTATAAAGCGCCTGTTGCAAATGACGCTCCACTTGAGTCGCCAATTGCCCAGCAAAGTCATGGTGAAGCGCCAACAGGCGGCGTTCCACTTCCTTAGCCGTTTTCGCTGCCCCTGCAAACAGACCGACCTTAAAGCCCGGCTTACGGCTGTTCAGGTATTCTTGAGCCAGATCTCGGGTGACAGCCGGTGTTATATTGGCATTGTCCAATAAAACGGTCGTATCTTTACGTAATGCAGTCCGCAATTCCTCAGGCTTGGCTTCAGCAAGCGCAGTTTTTTTACTTATATCCAGCCATTGCACCTGAGCAGACTCCAGCTCTTCATCAGCAGCTAATTGAGCGCGCAGCTGCTCTTTAAGTGTATCGTTTCGTTCCGCTATTTTGGCAGCATGCATGTTGGCCAGATGCTGCGCAGATTTCTCAAGGCTAAGCGCCGATAATGCAGCGTGCTGCTCAATAAGTCGTTCAAGCAGCCAATCGAGCTTGCCCCATTCACTATACGGGTGGTCAGGCACCTTAACCGAGGTATACAAAATACCGTCAGGCTGAATATGCCAGTTAGCAAATGCTTCAGCTACACCTGTTCGATAGTCAGCAAACGATAACTCCTGATCCCGATGCTTATCCACTTGATTGATCAACAAATAGAGCGGCTTCCCCCACTCCTTCATTTTTTTGGTGAAGGCAAAATTAATTTCAGACTGCACATGGTTGTAATCCATCACATAGAACACCACATCTGCCAGATGCAGCGCTGACTCGGTCGCTAAATGATGGGCATCATCGGTAGAATCAATTCCTGGCGTGTCCAGCAAACATGCATGCTCACCTAAGAAGGGCAATGGATAACGCAGCTCAATCGTTTCTATCGCTTCTCCATCGCGGCAGTAGGCAGCAAGCTCGTCAAGCGGCACCTTCTGAACTTTTGGCGGCAAATCCCCCTCATGGACCCGATGGACAACAATCGCTCCTGATTCCCCACTGCTGATCCTTACGATATTCGCACTTGTCGGAATGGGACTTGATGGCAGGAGCTGATGTCCGCACAGCTTATTAATCAAGCTTGATTTACCTGCTGAAAAATGTCCGCAAAACGCTATATACAAGCTTCCGCTCTCCATCTTTTGCAGAAGCTGTTCGATCTTCTTCCCATTTTCCCTATCCTCGGTCTCCTGTACCTTGGCCAGCAAGCCGCGTATCGCACTTTCCATGTTTTCTTCAAGTATTACTCCGCTGTTCATTCTCGATCTCCCCATTACAAAATGTCTATCTAAACAACAAAAAAAACCGAATGGCTTCGGTTTTCAGTGTACCACACTTTCAGTAGTCGGAATAAAGATTTCGAACAAATTACCATGCTGCAGAATCGTAATATCCCTGTCACGAACCTTCATAACAACAACCTCAAGCTTTGTTTTCATCCGTTCCAGATAATTATCAGGCACTTCGCCTGACTCCATAACAGTGATGCCATCCACTTGCTTTTCTTCATTGTCAGCAAGCTTCAAATTAATGATTTTCTCATAAATATCAGAAAATACTTCAAAATCATTCGTATACACAGAGATACATTTCATATTAATCCCATCCTTATTTGGTTGCTTGGTCTCATGATTCACTTATATAGATTTCCTATTACTGACTATTTTCATACGTTTTTTTCCTTCACGGCATACATCCAGCAGTGGACAGATGCTGCATTGAGGATTTTGAGCCTTGCAATGATAGCGTCCAAAAAATATAAGTCTATGGTGCGTATCCGTCCATTCTTCTTTGGGAACCAGCTTCATCAGTTTTTTTTCTACTTCAAGTACAGAATCATCTTCACTTGCCATTCCCAAGCGCTTCGATACTCGCTCCACATGGGTATCAACCGCAATAGCGGGTACGCCAAATGCATTCGAAACGACCACATTCGCCGTTTTTCGACCTACACCTGGCAGCTCAACCAGTTGCTCATGCTTTTCCGGGATTGAACCATCATATTTCTCCAGAACCATTCTGCATAGTGCCTGGATATGTTTTGCCTTATTACGAAAAAGTCCAATTCGACGAATGTCCTGCTCCAGTTCATCCAGCGGGACCGCCACATAATCCTCAGGACGTTTGTACTTTTGAAACAAGGAAGCTGTTACCTTGTTAACGGTCTCGTCCGTACATTGTGCTGATAGCAGTACAGCTATCGTAAGCTCAAATGCATTCGTGTGATTCAATTCGCAATGTGCATCCGGAAACATACTGGCCATAATATCAAGTATGCTGCGGGCTTGCTTCTTGTTCATGGAGTGGCCAACAGTCCTTTGTTTGATGATATACATTGTAGTGTACCGAATCTCGGGAAAGTAATCAATATTTAGAAGAAAGAAAAACCGAACATTTATCGAATTTTTATTTTTTTAATAAAATAATCTGTAAAAACAGCTATTTGTCGAAGCATTGTTTGCGCATAGGAGAGATTACGCGTCAGCTTTGTTTGTTTAGCAGAAAGTTCCATAAGCGCTTAGGTGCTTATGGAACTCTCATTACTCTCTAAGAAAGGAAGAGCCCCTGCTCATAGAGTCTGTATTTAACTGATACGGCTTTATAGTTTTTCGATTTCAATAATTTTATCATCCAGCACATACAGCGTCACTTCTTCATTTTCGACAAATGCATTGGCGGCTACAGATGCAGTGCCTTTATGCAAGTATGCTTTTGCAAAGAAATTATAAGTTGATTTATCTCCGGCCGCATTAGGCTTAAGCAATAATTGATTCAGCACATTGTCATACGAGGCCACAGTCCGCTTGGAAGCGGTAGCCACTGTAATCTGCACCTTGTCTCCGGCATCTTTAATAATTTCAACCCGATCATTAGGCTTTATCGCATTCAGGGCAGCTAGTGCTACACCATTCTGTTTGATCACGAATTGAAGTCCTACAGGTACAACCTGCGTTGTTCCAGTCGCAAGCTCTTGAACCGTTAAAGTTCCAGTAGCTGTATCCAATGCTGTGACTTTGCCACGCAGCGTATTTAATATCACTACTTTTTCGAGTATATTTCCATTGAGTGCAACTTTGATAAATTCGTCCTGTTGAATATCTTCAAAGTTATGCGTTGTTTTGGTCGGATTGAAGATTTTATCGTTATTCTCAACAGTAAATGTATTTAGAACACCATTTTCATCCTTAACACTTATCTGCCTGGATCCTGAATTGGTCACTGTTACTTTATAAATTGCCGTTTTTTTGAGTGCAATCGAACTGATCACGTCCTGTGTACCGTTAAATTTCCCAAGTATAGTGTCTCCAACCCTTAAATCCGAGAACAAGGCGTTTGGCTTTCCATACATATCCACGCCCATTCCTGAGTTCGTTTTGAAATTTATATTTTGACCACCACTTGTTCTTAAGGTAATTTCATTAGAAGTTGTACTTAATTGAGTGATCGTACCTTCCACTTGGGTCGTAAGCTCAATAGTAAGTACTTTGTCCTTAGAAACTTTCAAATCGACTTTCTTTCCCTTGGTAAATGTAGTAGCAAAGTTGGATAAAGGCAGAACCGCTTCCCAAACCTTCAGCCCTGTATTATCTGTTAAAATAAACGCATAAGGTTTGCCGCTATCGTTCGTAACAGTCAACAATTTGGCTTCAGGATCATAGCTGACAATCGTCGCTAATGTCATCATATTAATCGAACGACTGGTCACCGTTACTTTCACGATTTTCTCATTTAACAAATCGAGCTTCAGCTCGTCACCAACCTCAAGATCAAAGAAACCTGCATTAGGCAAGCCATCAATCGTAACAAGTGCATTATCGGCAATAAAATAAGCGCCCAGTGAACTACCCGGCTTATTAATCGTTAAGATTTTCTTGTCCTGACTAAGGCTGGTTAATGTACCTGCTACAGACGTAGTAATATCAGCCTGCTTACGAATGGTTACTGCTGTTACTTCATTGGTCTTAACCTCAAAACCTACAATATCACCAATACGCAGCTTGCTAAAATCAGATATCGTTGTACCATCAGGAAGCGTTATTGAAGTTTTCGACGAAATCGGATAGGTTTCATTTTGTCCCGAGGTTTGTTCCAGGAACGTAATCGAGTTCTGCTCCTTTTGGATACTGACTATAGTCCCCTCAGCTGATTTACTTAGAGGAACCTGCTTCACAATAATTTGACTGATTTTGGCATTCGGCAAAAGCATATTACGTTTTAATTCAATAAGACTGCCAACCTGAATTGTACCGAGACTTAATCCTCGACCTTCCTTGTCTGTTACGGTTACTGTAGGAGCAAGCTCCTTAAGAACCTTGGTGCCTGCTTGAGTAATAGCGACTGTCATTTGATTCAAAAATAAAGTATCCAAAGTTCCTTCGAAAGACTCCATCTTTTCCTCATCATTTATTAACTCAACATAAGAAGCGACTCCCAGTGATTGAATGATATAGACCTGATTCGTTTCCTTTAATGTTGTTGAGGGGATTCGACTGTCATCCTTGGCATTATAAATGACTGTACCTACATTCAGCGTATACTCACTGGATTGACCTTTATCATTTTGAATCGTTAATTTATTATCCTTCATACCCATTACATAGCCAATAACAACCTTATCCGAGCGTTTTGTCAATTCTTTATCTGCGCGGCTTAAAAAAGTGGCCATTTGTGCACGCGTGACATTCCCCGCAGGCTGGAATTTATTGTCGTCCATGCCGTTCACAATTTTTAATGAGACCGCTGCATTCACATAACCGACAGCCCACGAAGAAAAATCCTTGGCATCCGTAAACGTGGAAGGATTCGCAGCCTGCTGCTGAGCTAAAGTATCTTTGCCTATGGATCTGATGACAATTTTGGCCACCCATTCCCGGGTAGCGGGTCTAGAGCCCCAAGCTGTTTTGTTAGTGCCAAGGCTTTCCGTTTCTTCCTTAAAATTAATAAGTCCCTTATCCAACGCATAAGCGATATAAGCTTTGGCATAGTTGTCAACCACAATTCCACCAAGCACGGTGTCTGTTTTGATTTTTAACACTTCATTTTCTAGACCCATTAGACGTAACGCCATAATAATCGCATCCTGCTGGGAAACGGAATTATCGGGACGAAATTCAGCCTTTTCATAGCCCTGAATGATTCCAAGCGCAGCCAGTTTGGTAATATGCTTAATCGCCCAGTGCTGTGGACTTACATCTGAAAACTGGGTAATCGTTGATGACGAATTCGAAGAGCTTGTTGTAGTTGTTGATGTAGAAGGTGGTGTGATGACGGGATCGGCAGCATAGGCCGGACTGCTCATAATTACGGATAATGCCATCAAACCGGCAGTCATTTTTTTAATAGACAAATAATTGTGCTTGTTGTTCATGCAAGTAGTTCCTCCCGGCGTATGTGGATAATAATTCATTCACTATGATTTATTCTTATCGCTTAATTGGATGTGGTAGATCCATATGCCCCATTAAGCTTTCTAGCGATTTACCATCTACCAAAACGTCAATACTATTAATTTCCGAGAATTGAAAAATGGTTTTTTTTAGCGCTTGAAGCAGCAAAGCCTCACCACCTGAGCCAAGTCTGGCTTCGGGAGCCATCGAGACATTAATCGTGAGCAGTCCATTTTTGGCCGCTGCCGAATGGAATGTAAAACCTTTGAACAATGCTATGTTTTTACTATCAGCACTCCCACTCAATGCTTTAAGCGCCGCCATATATTTCTCGTCATCCTGTTGATAGGATATGTTCGTTTCCTGTTCAACAAGCTTTTCTCCAGACTCATCACCATAATAAGCTTTGATTTTCAACGATTTGTTGTCCGAAGCGGGCGTTGCCGGTGGTGCAGCTTGACTTGCTGATGCAGGTGTTGAACTACTACTTGTAACCTGTGGTTTGCTCACAGCCGGACTTGCCAAAGGTTGTTGCGCCGGCGATTTGGTTTGCCCGCAAGCTGACAGCAGCCCCAGCATGCCAATACCAATGATTGTATTCCTGAGTAATCGGTGATGCATTGTCGTTACCCACTCCCTAATCCAGTCTCAATTGCTGTTTAATACCCGCCACAATCGCTGCTGCCACCTGATTTTGAAAACTCTCCTGAAACATCGTAATCTCTTGGGCTTTATTAGACAAAAAGCCAAGCTCCAGCAGGAGCGAAGGCATAGTCGTATTTTTAATAACATGAAAATCTTCTTGTTTCACCTTACGGTCTTCAAATCCACTAGCTTTCAGCAGCTTTTGATGCATTTGTATGGCGAATGGCAGGCTTTGTTCAGTGTAATAGTAGGTTTCAAGTCCATTCACTTCTTCTTTGCCTAAAATTGAATTTCCATGAATAGACACAAACAAATCAGCTTTGGCATCATTGGCGATAGACACACGGCCAGGCAGCTCAACAAATGTATCATTTTTTCGAGTAAGAATAACCTCAATTTTGGGCTCTTTGGACAGTAAATTATATACTTTTGTTCCAACTCCCAGCACAAACTCCTTCTCATGTCTGCCTGAATAGGCAACAGTTCCACCATCCTTACCACCATGACCAGGATCAATAACTACCGTATATCGTTCTTTGGCAGGAGCTAAGGACCACACCAATTGTGTGCTTGAACTGCTTGCAGAGGTCTTGAAATCTATCTTTTTGTTTAAATCTATGATAATTCTTACGATAGATGATTCTTTGGAAAATAGCAAATAGCGAATTTGAGAGACTGCCGCATTTTTCTCCGTAATTGTTCCTTCACCGTTGGAATTTAGCTTGAGTCCGGCAGCCAGCTGTCCATTAGGAATATCAATTTGTACACGGTTTGGATTCGCTGTTGAAGTCACATCAGGAATTGCCTTCCCTCCGCTTGTCTTCACAATAAACTGGTCGCCTTCCATTGATATCGACTGAATTACAGTGACGGCATCAGGCTTTTTCCCGCCAGCATCTACACCTGTAGAAGGTTTTGTGCCGACATTGGATGGATTAGGCTCAGGTAATTGCTCGGTTGGTTTATCCTTGGATGAATCTACCACTTTACTTCCATCAGTCCCTGGCTTGTCCGAAGGCTTATCGATCGTTTTGCCATCCGGCTTTTCGGTGGTCTTACCGTCTGGCTTGTCCAAAGACTTATCAGGTAGCTTATCGTCCGGCTTGCTCGAAGGCTTATCAATTGTTTTATCATCAGGTTTAATAGAAGGCTTGTCCGGCTTGTCCTTGGAAATATTGTCGGTTGGCTTCGGGGCTGGCGCCCCTTTGTTATCGCTTTCTTGATTGAACAAAAAAACAGAACGCGTCAGATCATCCCAAGTTACTTTAATTCCCATCTGCTCGCTAATAAACCGTACAGGCAGCATGGCATTGCCATTAACGATCGAAGGTGCTGTGTCCAACTGAACAGCTTTGTTATTTACATAAACTTCCTTTTTATCAATAAACATTTGAATACTGATATTAGACTTATTAACAGTCACTTTACGGATTTTCTCTTCCCATTGTACCTTGGAACCCAGGGATTCAGCAATGATTCGGACGGGTACCATGACTTTGTTATCTTTGTTAATAAGTGGTGGCACCTCAGTTGTCAGCTGTTTGCCATCTAGGAACAATTGGAGAGGCTGCGACTCCGCAGCAAAGCTCATCTGGGGTACAAGAAGGAGAGACAATAGTAGCATGGAAAACAACGCAGTAATAATTCTCATTCTACACCTCAACTCATTTTATGTATGTATATTTGATTAGTTCTATAAGGAAATTGGAATTTTTACTGTCACTACGGCGATTTACGACACTTAATTAGACTGTTAAAATCAAAAAAAGTTTCGTTAAGCGACAAAATAAGCCCAAAGCTGCAGGCAGCGAGCGCCTGTACACTTTGGACTTATGTAGTGCGTCTGTTTAATTCGCGATATGAACCTTGGCTTGCTCCAGCAACTCACGGAATTGATCTCCTGAGAGCGTTTCTTCCTTCACAAGAATATGCAATGATTGTTGAAACACGACTCTATGATGCTCTAGTAGTTCTCTTGTTCTCGCATTAAGCTCGTCCAAAATCGCTGAATTTTCTTTCATTAATTCTTCTTTTGTCACCATTTCGCGATCAATGATACCCAGCTTTGTCAAGCCTGAATCCATCATAGTTCTAACCAGGTGCAGCGCCTGCTCAAAGTCATTCCGTGACCCAGTGCTGCGTCCGCCATAAAACATTTCCTCTGCAACCGCACCACCCAAAGCGATAATAATTTGCTGCTCCAGATTTTCTTTTGTATACAAGTACTGGTCCTGCTGCGGATTATGGCGAACATAGCCCAGCGCCTTCCCACGTGGACTGAGTGCTACCTGGGATACGGAGCCTGGACGAACCACCTCAGCAGCAATCGCATGCCCTAATTCATGTAGTGCAACCCGGTCCCGCTCTTCCTTTGTTGACTCTCTATCGGTTTTCTCACCTAACATCACCTTATCAACTGCCTGGGAAAGATGACTTTGCTCAATCGTGATAGCATCCTGACGCATAGCATAGATGGCAGCCTCATTCATCACACCCTCAAGCTGAGCACCTGAGAAATGAAACGTTTCTTCCGCAATCTGCTCCAAATTCACTGTATCTGCTAAAGGTTTGTTTTTGGCATGTATATTCAGGATATGCAGTCTACCCTTTTTATCCGGCAAATCGACTTCAATATGACGGTCAAAACGACCTGGACGCAGCAAAGCGCTATCGAGCATCTCCTTACGGTTGGTAGCTGCCATAATCAACACCCGCGGCGTAGTCGTCGTATGGATACCATCCATTTCGGTCAAGAGCTGGTTTAAGGTTTGATCATATTCACGGTGCTGACCACCATCACGCTTGCCACCGATAACATCGATTTCATCGATAAACACGATAGCACTCTCTTTATTTTCTTTAACCGCGCGAGCTCGTGCTTCTTTAAATAAATCACGGACCCTGCTGGCACCCACACCTACATACATTTCAACAAATTCACTCCCTGAGGCGGCCATAAATATGGAGTTTGTGTAGTGTGCGGCAGCTTTGGCTAACAGCGTTTTCCCGGTTCCCGGTGGACCCGTCAGCAGTATTCCTTTCAAAGGACGAATACCCAGCTTGGCGATCTCATCATGCCTGATCAGGAAATCAAGTGCTTCCTGCAGCTCTGTCTTGGCACGCTGTTGACCTCCAATATCATCAAAAGTCATATAGCTGGGCGTCACATTACGCGATTTGCGCTCGGAGCCACCTATTCCCATACTGGCACCGCGCATCCGGTTCATATAGAATAAGGCACCTATAATAATAATCATAAAAATTAGTGGAATTGCGTTTATTCCTATAAAAACGAGGAACAATATCAATACAGGCACAAAGCCAATAATGATTTCTTTATATATTTTATCCATTAGTCCACACTCCCATTTTGGCAGACGTACGCGGAAGCATTATATACTTGCTTTTATCACCATCTGTCAAAGATATATAAACATACTTGTCGTCCATCTCCGTAGCGACCTTCAATCCTTCTGAATCAAGAGCACGAGCCTGTAATGTTTTGGGGATTTGTGTATATTGTTTAGTTTCCATAGCCTGTGCCACGTCGAACAAAGCGGAGGACCACCATTGATCCATTCGCGGCGTCGATTCATTCGTCACCTTCAGCTTTAATTCTTTTTTTCCGATCAAGCCTGAGCCTTCATTCTGGATACGGTTATAAACCTCGCGAAGACTTGTCCCGGGAACAAGCTTTAATTCTATTGAGGCAGCATCACTTGAAATATGTGTTTGTACATGTTCTACACCAGTAGTGCTGCTAACAATTGCAGACAAAGGATTTTCCATAGCAAAGCTCTGGTAAGCAAACCATCCGCCGAATAGTAATGTAGCTGAAATAATAACACTTACTAATAAAGGCAATATGCGCAGCTTCATAAAAGCAGTCAGTCCCCTTTCCAATCAAGATTCTCAGATAACCTGTACACTATTAGTATATCACATGTTATATACGTAGTGAGAGCTAAACTAGTTGGAAATTCGAATAAATTGCTACAAATGTAACAAAAAAGCCGCACTTTAGATGATAGAAGTTACCCTCTATAATTGTGCGGCATGAGAAGTTATTGAATACTTAGACGGTACGTATCGAGCCAAGTGCCATCTTTAAACAAATAGTAATCGTAATAATAGCGATCAGGATTGGTTTGTTCAGCAGCGATTTTGTAGAATACTTCCCACACAAGATTGCCGTTCCATACCCCAGGCACCACACGTTTGATGCTAGCAGCAGGCTGACGGCTTAAAGTGATAGCTTTCGCTCTTTCAGCATCGATTCCATCGGAAGCCATTTGTGTGAAGATTTGATCGTCACCAACCCATACCAACAGCTTTTGCCCTATTTTATCTTCCCCATGAATGATTGTAAAGGGCTGTTCACCAACAAATCTTTCCACATTGGTAACTTGTGCTAAAATTGTTTTCTGGTAAGCAGCTTGCACTGCTTCACGTTGAATCTGCCATTCTTTTTCCTGAATCGTATTATAAAAATGTACACCGAGAAATAACAACAAGGCTGCAATGATGACCGCTGCTGCTGTTATTTTGATTTTCATTGTACCGAAGCTCCAGTTAATCGTTCAAAGCAGCTTTGAGCCTCAAACAGTATTTTTTCTTCGTCAAGGGTTAAGCATACTCCGTCTTTCACGATCCGCTTTCCATCAATCCAAACATCACTGACATCCTTGGCGGAAGCTGAATAAATGACGTGAGAAATAAAGTTGGTTTTCGGGAAAAAGTGCGGTTGATCAATATCCAAAGCGATAAAATCGGCTTTCATTCCAGTCTGCAGTGCACCGACATCATCCAGCCAAATAGACTTGGCTCCGTCCAGAGTTCCCATCCGAATAGCCGCCTCAGCAGGCACTGCGACAGGATCACCGCTCACACCTTTATGAATCAGAGCCGCAAGACGCATTTCCTCAAACATATCCAGATTGTTATTGCTTGCAGGACCATCGGTTCCTAGTGAAACCTTAATTCCTTTGCGGAGCAGTTCGGGTACACGTGCGACACCGCTTGCCAGTTTCAGATTGCTTCCAGGATTATGGGATACCCTTACATCATACTGGGCCAATACATCTATCTCTTCATCTGTCAGATGGACCGCATGTGCTACAATCGCCGGTCTGGAGAAAAGTCCAAGCTTGGCCAAATGAGCTACAGGTCTTGCTCCGTATTGTTCGACGTTGTCCTGAACCTCACGTGCTGTTTCGGACATATGCGTATGGATCGGCAATTGAAGCTCATGGGCTACGGCAACAATTCGCTCAATATAATCTGGAGGGCACGTGTAAGGAGCATGTGGAGACATCATCGTTGTGATACGCCCGCCAGCTTTGCCATGCCAATCCAGAGCAAATTGTCTCGCTTCTACCAGCTTCGCTGTTTGCACGTCAGGAGGACACAAGCCAATAACACCCCGAGTCAGAACCGCACGCATTCCACTTTCTTCGACAGCTTTCGCGACTTCATTCATATGATCATACATATCTACAAATGTTGTCGTTCCGCCTTTAATCATTTCCAAAATGGATAACAACGTGCCTGAGCGTACATCATGAGCAGTAAATTGTCCTTCCATCGGCCACATTTTCTCCTGCAGCCATACCTGCAAAGCCAGATCGTCACCATAACCGCGCAGCAATGACATTGCAGCATGGTTATGGGTATTAACAAGACCCGGCATAAAAAGCTTCTTGGAACCGTCAATACGCTCATCGTACAGTTCAAGCGGCTGCGGAAGCTCTTCCCCTATGTAAGTAATCAAATTATTTTCAATAGTCATATAGCCTTCAATAATTGGTTTTTGCTCGTTTAATGTTAAAAATACACCATTCGTTATGATTGTTTTTGTCATTGTCACCCGAATCCTTCCTCGCATTTAGCTTCAACTTTTACTGTACAACTTCAAAGTTTTAAAATCAAGTATTGAAGCTCCCTACAAGCAGATAACCGTTTACATAAATGAACTTTCATGAACATATCCTGAATTGGATAAACTATCATTGCATTCGGTTGCTGCTATATGGTATTTTTAATTTTGCGTGAATTTTTATCGCCAAAATTCTACATAATGAATCTAAATATTTCATATATTATTGATTTATTGTTAATATATAAGTAAATTCGTTTTGTGATTGTCAGTCTTGTTCATAAATTCATTTTTTCTTCACAAAACTTAAGACATGCTTACGAAGCGAGTTTTGCTTCACAAAACTTTAAGGAGGCTATTCCATGCTTTTCGCCAAAAAAAATGATGCGGATTTCTTGCTGCTGCTCGTGAAATCTTCAGAAAACACGCTTGAGGCCGCACAAATGTTTCGCAATGCGGTTATGGGAGATCAACCACCTGCTTCCTTCTACCCGCAATTAAAGGAATTGGAACACAAAGGAGATCAAATCACGCATCAAATTTACAAGGGTCTTAATAAAGTGTTCATTACTCCCATCGATCGTGAAGATATTATGGAACTCGCCTCCAAGCTTGATGATGTCATAGATGGTATCGAAGCCTCCATAGCACGTTTTGACTATTTGAACATTAATATAAGCGATCATTATATGAAGGAATTTTCAGCCGTAATCGTTGCCAGCTGTCAGCATATTCTCGATTCCTTTAAATTACTGTCAAAGAAAAAATACTTACAAATCAGTGAGCATACTGTACAAATCAACTCACTTGAAAATGATGCGGACCGTTTAATGCGTGAGGGCATTCGAGAAATTTTTATGAATCCGAAGGATCCTTATCATGATTTCAAATTAAAAGAAATTTATGAGCGTCTTGAACAAACAACCGATGCCTGTGAGGATGTAGCCAACATTCTGGATAGCGTCATTATGCGTTATTCGTAAGCTGTGTGAAATCGCTAGGAGGAAATTATGTTAACTACATTAATAATCATTGTTGCGTTGGCGCTCATCTTTGATTTTATCAACGGGTTTCATGATACAGCCAATGCAATAGCTACATCTATCTCTACCAGAGCACTGACGCCCAAATTCGCAATCATTTTTGCATCCGTTTTAAATTTTATAGGTGCGATATATTCCTCCGAGGTAGCCAAAACGGTAGGTGGTAAGGTAGCAAATCCGGCAACCATTCCACATGGAGTCGAAATTTTGATTGCAGCACTGCTAACAGCTATTATATGGAACCTTATTACTTGGTACTATGGGATTCCTTCTTCATCATCGCACACCTTAATCGGAGCTTTGGCTGGCAGCGTTATATCCGGTGCAGGCTTTGCCGCATTAAACTGGGGCGGTTTTAGAGAAATTGTTATTATCCTGGTCCTTTCCCCAATCATTGCCTTCGCAACAGGCTTTCTGATCATGTGGATCATTCGAAAGCTTATCATTGTAAATGGCAATCAATCGCGTTCCAAGATGAATCGGATGTTCCGTTTTTTTCAAATCTTTTCTGCGGGTCTTCTCTCTCTGTCTCATGGTGGCAACGACGCACAAAAAGCAATGGGAATTATGGTGTTCGGACTTGTAACCCTTGGCTACCAGACAGACCTGGATGTACCCTTATGGGTCAAAATTTCCGCAGCAACTGCGATGGGTTTAGGTACTTCTATCGGTGGTTACAGAATCATCAAAACGATGGGAAGCCGCTTGCTAAAGATTGAACCTATCAATGGCTTCGCATCCGATCTGAATTCTTCAATCATCATTCAAACCTCAACGGCCATTGGTATGCCGTTATCGACTACACATGTTATCTCGTCCTCTATTATCGGGACAGGTACTGTCATGAGATTTCACGATGTTAAATGGGCTACGGTTACGAAGATGGTTATGACCTGGATTATTACGATTCCGATTTCGATGGTGCTTTCATTTATTATCTATAAAGTCATTGCTCTATTCGTGTAGATCCTCCATCAGCTTACACAGCACAAAAAGACCTATCAAAAGCTTAAAGCTTTTGATAGGTCTTTTTGTAGATTACTATGTTCATTTCGATTATTCTTCATCCAGATAATAAGCCAGGCTTTGCAGCTCGGTCGTGAAATCAGCATGATGAACACGAATCTCATTAGGAACCTTAATAATGATCGGGGCAAAATTAAGAATCGCTTCTACCCCGCTTTCGACAAATTGATTAGCTACATTTTGTGCTTCAAAGGCAGGCACGGTTATGATCCCGATCCTCACCTGCAGACTCCTGATGGTTTCCTTTAGCTCTCTCATATGCTTAACCTTGAGATTATTTATGGATTCACCAATTTTCGAATCATGAGCATCAAATATAGCGACAATTTTCATATTATCCCTCAGGTAGGCATTATAGTTGCACAGCGCTCTGCCCAAATTGCCTGCTCCAACCAATGCGACTGGAATTACTTTATCCAGCTTCAAAATTTGACGAATTTTTTCTATCAGGTAATCTACATCATAGCCGATTCCTTTTTTCCCAAATTCACCAAAGTAAGCCAGATCCTTGCGGATTTGAGCAGGATTCAGATCAAGCTTTTGACCCAAATCCTGCGAAGAGACGGTATGCACACTTTTTTTACTGAGTTCATTTAAATAACGCAAATATACAGGGAGTCTTCGAACAACTGCTTCCGAGATTTTGATCGTTTTCATACTTCGCTTTCTCCCATCCATTGCTTGATTCTACCCACTAGCTGATTCGTAGGCATATGTTCGATTTTGGGTCCGGGTAGCGAATACAAAAAGTATTTTCCGTAGGTCGAATCAATAACACGCGTATCGTAAATAATGACAATACCTTTATCCTGAGCTGTCCGAACCAGACGACCAAAACCTTGCTTGAAACGGATGACTGCCTGTGGTACCGATAATTTCATAAAAGGATTTAAATTCAGTTTCTTCAGGTTCTCCATCTTTGCTTCGACCAAAGGATGATTCGGAGGTTGAAAAGGCAAACGGACAATAGCTAGACAAGTTAATGCATCCCCGGGAATGTCCACACCCTCCCAGAAGCTGCTCGTACCGAGCAATACGCTGGAAGGACTATTCTGAAACAGCCGCGTCAGCTTGCTGCGATTGCTGCTGTCTACACCCTGGCCTAGTACACCTATGCCGAATGGACTCAGCTTCTCTTTTAAAGCCGCGTGGGTTAGCTTCAGCATCCGGTTGGATGTAAATAACACCAGCATACGTCCCTTCGTTTCCAAAGCTACTTCCGCCAGGGATTGAGATAAATTGTCCAGAAAATGTTTATCACCTGAGTTGCTGCGTATGCTCGGGAAGTCTCTTGGTATTGCAACCAGCGCTTGCTGACGATAATTGAATGGCGATTGCAATTGCACGGTTTTCAGCTTGGCCTCGGGCTCATCGGTATTCAAGCCCAACTGCTCACAGGTATAGTCGAAGGACTTGCCAACAGATAATGTCGCCGAGGTCATAATCACACTATCCTTGGCTTCAAAGAAATGCTCCTGAAGCATCGGACTGACATCGACAGGTACACTAATAAGCTGAATGGACTTACTCTTGCTTGTTCCCGCTTCAAGCCAATATACATAGTTATCGTCGGTCAAAGCCATAAAAAAGTGAAGATTATCTCTCAGCCTGTACAGCTCCTTCACCGAACCGCTAATGTCGGTAACCAAACCCTGTACATCCAGCACTTCTTGTTGTTCCTTTACTTCGTTAAGCACTTTATCCAGCTTTTTTAAAATTTCAGTCAGCTTTAAATACATGTTCTCTTCCAGCACCAGAAGCTTATCCCAGCTTGGTGGTTTGTCATCCTTTTTAAGCCGGTAAACCAATTGTCCGCCTTCGGTTTGCTGGGAAGGATCAGAACGTGTTGACACCAGTTGAAAGAGCAAATCGGTCAATTCATCCCATTCCTCTTTAATCTGCAGCAGAACTGGAAGCATCGCGTCCAGAATTTGACTCCACGCCAATCCCTTATCGCCGTCTGCCCTGCTCAGCTTTGAGCTTAATATGGGCAGCTGTCCATTACGACTATCCTTGTACAGCCACCACAGGGTACCAACAAAAGCACCGTACACGACTTCGATACCCAGATGCTTGCTGGCCACTTCTTCAAAATGGTGCGCTTCATCAATGACCAAATGCTTGTAGCTTGGAAGCAGCCGACTTTCTGCTTTTGTATCAGTAAACAGCATCGAATGATTCGTAATAACCAGGTCTGCATTGCTAGCATTGTTGCGAGCCCGGTGGTAAAAGCATTTTTTAAACCACGGGCAGGCACGATTCAGGCAGGAATCCGAGTCGCTCGCAACCGAATGCCAGAACTGTGTGCCTTTACCGCTAAAATGCAGCTCTTCATCGTCGCCATGTTCGGTTTCACTCAGCCACACCAGCATTTGTCCCGCCGTCAGCCGATCTTCCTTGCCATGCTCAAAATCCTGCTGGTCCATCTTGGTCTCAAATTTGCGCAGGCATAAGTAATGGCTTCTTCCTTTGAATACGGCAGCACGAAAGCCGACGGGAAATAAATCCATTAAAAGGGGGATATCCCTTTCCCTGATCTGCTCCTGCAAATTGATCGTATGCGTACTGACGAGCATTTTTTTGTCATGCTTTAACCCGTAAAACAAGGAGGGTATTAAATACCCAAGCGATTTGCCTGTGCCCGTCCCTGCCTCAATCATCAGATGCCGCTCCTGCTCGAATGCAGCCTCAACCTCGGCCAGCATAATCTCCTGTGCTTCACGATCCTCGTAGGCTTTAAAACGCTCCTTGAGCGCTTGTTTAAGTTGAGCAAAAAATACTGCAAAATCATCTGGCAAGGTTAATAAGTCTTTCTCTTCCCGAACTGAATCCTCTTCACCCCAGTCCTTGACCGCAAGAGTAAACTGTCGATAATTTTGACCTGCCGGTTCTTCCTCTCCTGCGAACATTTCCTTGAACATAATCATTTCGCGCACAAACCAGCCAAAGTCGGTCGTAACCTCATCAAATACCATAGATAAGCGCTGCAGTGTAAGCAGAGACAATTCCTGGAACCGCTGCAGACAGCGTATCCATAATAGCGCAGTAACCTCTGCGTCACTATCTGCCTGATGCGGTCGCTCATGCTCAATGCCGAAGCTGTTACAAACCATGCTTAACTGAAAGCTGGATAAGGATGGAAACAGAACACGAAGCGCATCAATTGTATCCAGTACTTTACCATCAAACGCAAAATATCCATGCTCATCCAAAGCTCGTTGCAAAAATGACAAATCAAATGCAATCGCATGACCAACCAGTACACAATCCTGCAAAAGCGGTACCATACGAGCCATTACCGTATCCAACTCGGGCGCATCTTTAACCATTTCATCATCTATGCCTGTTAAAGATATTATAGAAGAAGGTATACTGACCCCTGGATTTACCAGAGAAGTATACCTGTCCGTGATGGTATCATCTACTATTATGACGAGGCCAACCTGAATAATGCGGTCCGTAGTCTGGCTCCCGGTCGTTTCAAAATCCAAAACCGCGAATTTCATTACTCTTCAGATACTCCTTCGTTCTTGTTTCTTTTAAGCATACCAATACTCATCCAAAAAGGGAATAGTAAAATTACCAATAGAAATCAAGCTGTCCTTTTTTTTCACTGCATAATCCCATTTCGAGAAGAGGCTCTACACTGGAAGGATCTGATTGAAACGCCAAATTGAAGTATTCGGAGGCCTTGTCTACATTATGCTCCTGCATTTGAATACACCCCATCGCACTGCAGGAAATAGCTTTGATTTGATGATTTTGTGTGCATTGGGATAAGAAAATGAAATGACCATAGCTGTCGGATATATCACCTTTTTGCAAAAAGCTCATGGCTAAATACAGTCTCGCCAAGGTGAAGTCCGGCTGCTCACGTACCAATACCGTAAATTCCCGGATTGCATCGCTAAACATCATCAGCTTGTAATAACCCTGACCTCTTATAAATTCAGCTGAGCGAACATCACCCAATTCCGTCTGCATTACGTCGGTTAAAGCCTCAGCTGGCTGCTGGTCTCTGTAAAAGCAAGCAAGCTTCTCCTCAAACAGCAGCCACTCCTCAATAAAAGTATCACTCATCGTTTTAAGCATATGCAGCTTTTCCTCAAGCTCCTGTTTGTGCACACCAGCTGCCGCCTTATAATGCACAGCCACTTCATCGAGCATTTCATTCATCGAGGTAAAAAGATGTTTAAACATAAGCGCATCCCACCTTAAGCTTGAGCATACCCTCATTTTTCGCTCGAAAGCCTCTTTTCATTCGTTATAGCACGGTGGAATGAATTTCTTCCTTAAGAACGCTGATAACCTTATTATTTTCGCCCATAATGGCTATACTCGGGATATGCTTTCTGGCTTCCTCATCAGACATCATCACAAAGGATAAAATAATGACCGTATCACCAGGATGAACCAGACGCGCCGCGGCCCCATTCAAACAGATCACGCCCGAACCGCGCGGACCCGGAATGACATAGGTTTCAAAGCGGGCGCCATTGTTGTTGTTCACAATCTGTACCTTTTCATTAGGAAGAATATCGATCATATCAATTAAATCTTCGTCGATGGTAATGCTACCGACATAGTTAAGGTTAGCTTCCGTAACGGTAGCGCGGTGTATTTTGGATTTCAGCATAGTTCTGAACATAGTTGATAACCTCCTGGTTGTTGCCGCTTATCGAATGTAAGCTATTCCTGCAACTGGATAATTACATTGTCAATTAGTCTTGTTTTCCCAAAACGGACAGCCAAAGCGATAATAGCTTCCTTTGCCTCTTTCACACGTTCTATGGGCTCCAGATCTGGGTAAGCCAATATTTCCACATAATCGATATCCGCTAACGGCATTTCCTCAATTTGCTTACGTATCGTTTGTTGCAGCTCTGAAGCAAGCAAATTTCCATTCATTTCAATAACCTGCTGCTCCACCTGCTTTAACGTACGCGAGAGCACGAGAGCTTGCTCGCGTTCCTCAGGCTGCAGATAAACATTACGTGAGCTCATCGCAAGTCCATCCTGCTCGCGAATGATCGCACAAGGCACAATTTCGACCGGCATATTTAAATCGGTAACCAGCTGCTTAATAACCGCTACCTGCTGGGCATCCTTCATGCCAAAAAAAGCTGCGTCGGGCTGGATGATTTGGAACAATTTCGTCACGACGATGCCAACACCGTCAAAATGCCCTGGGCGTGATGCGCCGCACAATCGTTCCGTTACCCCTGATACCAGTATTTGCGTTTTGCTAGGCCGTGGATACATTTCAGCCGTTGAGGGGCTAAACACAATATCCGTACCTGCTGCCTTCGCCAGCGCCAAATCACGTGTTTCATCCCGCGGATAACGTTCAAAATCCTCATTTGGTCCAAATTGCAGCGGATTGACAAAAATACTAAGTACGACAATATCACATTGCTGGCGTGCCGCTTGAAGCAGACTTGCATGACCTTCATGGAGAAAGCCCATCGTTGGTACAAATCCGATACGTATGTTGGGCTTCTCAGCTCTTAAGCTGCTTATTGTATTCCGCAAAATTTGTATTTGATGTATGTGCTCCAACCTGGTACCTCCCTCTATTTGCTGCTGCCATACAGAACAGCGGCAACTTCTTCATCCATATGATAAGTATGCTCGCGTGCAGGGAAGCTGCGGTTCTTCACTTCTGCTACATATTGCTTTAACCCGCTGCGGATCGCTTCGCCTGTTTCCGCATAAACCTTGACAAATCGTTTGGGCGCTATATCCGATCCATAGCCCAAAGCGTCATGGAATACGAGAACCTGCCCATCGCATTGTGGACCAGCACCAATACCGATAGTTGGAATGGAAAGCTGTTCCGTGATGTGAGCGGACAGTTCGTCAGTTACAAGCTCAAGTACAATTGCATAAGCACCTGCTTGCTCCAAAGCCTTAGCTTCATCCAGCAGCCTGCGGGCTTGCTCCGAGCTTTTCCCTTGGATCTTGTAGCCGCCAATTTGATGGATCGACTGAGGCGTCAAGCCGATGTGCCCCATAACCGGGATACCTGCCCTTGTACAGGCTGCTACGGCTTCTGTGATCTCCAATCCGCCTTCCATCTTCACCGAGTTGGCTAACCCTTCCTGCATAATACGAGCTGCATTACGAAGCGTTGTATCCAGGCTGCCACGATACGTCATGAATGGTAGATCCGTCACAACAAAGGTAGATGTAGCCGCGCGCACGACGGACCGCGAATGATAAATCATATCGTCTAATGTGACTGGAATCGTGGATTCATATCCCAGAACGACATTACCCAAGGAATCACCAACCAGGATAGCATCAACACCCGCTTCCTCTGCCAATCGTGCAGAAGGATAATCGTAAGCCGTTATCACAGATATCGGATTACCGTCTTGTTTCATCTTTTTAAATTTCGTGACCGTGTTCGCTTTACGTTTCTCCATGTTAACACCTGCTTTCCTGTAGCTTAGGTTACCACTATCACAAACAAAAAAACCTTTCAGCCAAGGATAGGCAAAAAGGTCACATGAACTAACATCATATGATCCTTCTGTCTCGGTCCGTTAGGCTCAGAGCAGAATCCGACATATTCCATAAAGCTTTTCAGTTGTTGAAAATCCCATTCACAATAATCAAAAGCCGGTTTGTGAGTGCAATTCATCACTGATATCGCCTCATATTAGCTCTATTATAACAAATTTTATATCCAACGAACAGACATTATTTTTGCCGTTATTTTTGCCGTGAACCGAATTCTACATTACTTGAATACCATTTAGTCAGAGACCCATCGGCAAGTCGGACAACGAGGGCTCCTGCGTCATCAATGCCTTCTGCCGTTGCCTCAATCACACCATGTGGTCCTTGCGAACGAACAGTGCAGCCAAGCGATACATTAAGTGCTTCCCACAAGAGCTTTACAGGCGCAAAGCCCTGCTCATGATACAGCTCGTACAAGGTTTCAAGCTCCAGCAAAAATTGGCATAACAGCTGAGTACGATCAATCTGTTGGGCTGCTTCTATCGATAAGGATGTTGCTACCGACCTTAATTCTTCAGGAAAATCGTCCAAATCCAGATTTACACTAATTCCGATCCCTGCTATGACGTGCTGCAGCTTCTCTTCATCGGCACTGGATTCTAACAGGATGCCGCTAATTTTTTTGCCATCGATTAACAGATCGTTTGGCCACTTGATGCCAACCTGAAGCGAGGTGAGCTTACGAATCGATCTGCATAAAGCGACGGCTACCAGAAGCGTAAGCTGAGGAGCAAACTGGAGTGTAATCTGCGGCTTCAGCACCAAACTCATCCACAAACCTTTTCCTTTGGGAGAATGCCATTTGCGTCCCATTCTGCCGCGACCTGTCGTTTGATGCTCGGCAATGACAAGCGTACCTTCTTCCGCACCTTCAAGCACCATTGCATGCGCCAACGTATTCGTGGATTCAACCTCATCATAATACAGAATCTTGCGCCCTAATACACGGGTCTGCAGCTGCTCCAAAATATGGCCGATATCCAGCTTGTCCGGCTTGCTTATGAACCGATAGCCCTTGCGCGGAACAGCTTCAAAGACATATCCTTCCGCACGTAAACGTTCAATATGCTTCCATACCGCAGTACGGCTGCATGCCAGCTTGTTGCTCAACTCTTCACCGGATAGAAATACATCCGGATTACTGACAAATAAATGTATCAATTGCTCATTTATATTCATACAGATGTACCGCTTCCTTACAGATTATGATGTTTGACGAATTGCACGGCTTCAGCAATTAGCAAGCCGGTTTCATTCGGCAACCGTCCAAGTGCCGTTTCCTGTAACAAATGATTAAGAACCTCGGTAATCCAAGGTCCGGGTGGCTTATTCATATGTCCGAGAAGCTCCTTACCCCCGACCTGAAGCTGTTTGAGACTGTCTACGATCAATGCATCAAGCCATTCCTTCCCACGTCTGAGCATGAAAGAACCTGCCTCACCGTGACTCTCCATCCACCGAGGCTCGACAGCCAGAATATCATAAATTGTAAGCCATGCCGCTTTACCGTAAGTCAAGGCACCGAGCTTCCATAGAAGTTCAAGCTTTTTCTCAAGTGCAGGGTCCTGAACACATTCATGCTGATTCAGGAGCAGCCCTTCCCTAAGCATATAGAATGCAGCTGCCGCCTTATAAACCCGTTTTATTTGATGCACAGAAAAGGTGAGTACTCTCATATCTGCTTCGATCTCAGCCGCATTCAAATCCATTGACAAAAATAAATAGGTCCAGCGTGCATCCGATTCCAATAGCAAATGGATAGCAGCCGGCATATGCTCCGGATCCAGCTGAGCCAGCTTTAAGGCTTGCTTCGTTTCACGGAGAATGCCGCTCGATACCAGCAAACCAAGAGCTTTCACCGGATCTGCTCCTGCAATCATCCGTTCCAGCTCCATGCGTACCCGCTCCATTGCGATATGCTTAAGAAGCAGGGAATGCTCACACAAAGCGTTCCACGTTGCTGCTTCAACCTCCAAACCATATTCAGCAGAAAATCGGATACAACGAAGCATACGCAGCGCATCCTCTGTAAATCGTTCCGAAGCGTTACCTACACAGCGGAGCAGCCCGTGCTCCAAATCGGATAAACCACCAAATGGATCAATTAAATTCCCAAACTGATCCAGCGCCATCGCATTCATCGTAAAATCACGCCGCTGCAAATCCTCATGCAAACTGTCAATAAACTGCACCTCGGCAGGACGACGGAATTGCTCATATGCTGCCTCTTTACGAAAAGTAGTTACTTCATAATGATGAGCCTCAAGAACAACCGTTACCGTACCGTGCTGCAGCCCTGTTGGGATTGTGCGTTCAAATAGATCCAGCACCTGCTCGGGCTTGGCAGAGGTGGCAATATCATAATCCTTGACGGGCCGAAGCAGCTGCTTATCGCGAACACAGCCGCCAACCAAATAAGCCTCGTAACCCTGCTCCTGCAGCTTCGTAAGAACGGCATAAGCCCCTTGCTCCATGATTTCCTTCATTCCTTCACTTAACAGTTTATCGGCCTCAGCTTAATCTCATCCGGAATCGGAAGTCCAAGTACACGATAATACATTTCTTCATATTGTCTGGTTATGAGATCATTACAGAACGTGTAGCGTGCCCGATATAAACAGGCTTCTGTCACCTTCTCATATAATGCCGAGTCTGTAAGCAGCTGTTTCGTGTAATGTGCCATTTGATCAATATCACCAATGTCCGCCAAAAATCCGGATTCTCCATGAACGATCAGCTCTGGAATTCCCCCTGTATTGGACGCAACAGTAGGTACCCCACAAGCCATTGCCTCAAGTGCTACCAAACCAAAGCTTTCCTTTTCCGAGGGGAGCAGCATCACATCAGATAACGATAGCAGTTGAGCCACATCATCCTGCTTGCCGCAAAATGTAACTCGATCCAGCAAACCCAGCTCTTTTACCCTGCACAATACTTTTGAAAGCTCCGGTCCTTCTCCGACAAATAACAGACGACTGGGTACATCCTTGGATACTTGGTTGAATATTTCTACAACATCGGTTACCCGCTTTACAGGTCGAAAGTTAGAAATATGTATTAATATTTTTTCATCAGGCTGGGCAAATTCTTTACGCAGCGCCGTCACTTCTCGTGGGTAGTACACTCGTTTATCAACAAAATTGTAGGCCAAATCAATCGGCTTATCGATGGAAAGCAGCCTGCGCGTTTCTTCAATCAAATCCTGCGATACTGCCGTCACAGCGTCACTCTGATTAATAGCATACCGGATCAAATCACTTAACGACTCATCCTGCGCCAACACAGTAATGTCCGTACCGTGCAAGGTAGTCACAACCTTCAAATGATCACCGACCATCTGTTTGGCCAATAACGCACATACCGCATGGGGGATGGCATAATGAACATGCAGCAAATCGAGACCTTCGAGTTGAGCTACCTGCGCCAGCTTACTTGCGAGTGATAAATCATATGGAGGATATTTAAACACATAATAATCGTTAACTTCTACCTCATGATAAAAAATATTCCGATCAAATTTACCGAGACGAAATGGCATACTATGTGTGATAAAGTGGACCTCATGGCCTTTTTCAGCCAACAGCTTGCCAAGCTCTGTTGCTACAACTCCTGAGCCGCCCAACGTCGGATAACAGGTAATACCAATTTTTAGACGTTCCTTCATGGGACTCCCTCCCTTACGTGAAAATTGCAAGCTAGTATATAAACTTAAAATTGTTGAATGAGATAAGGAACCTTCGTGACGAAACCTTCCGCAAAAGCGACCATGCGCTTCTGGCCTAGCATATGATCCTTTGCGATGATTCTTTCCAGATAGCCCTGATTGAGCGGCGTGTGGACGTAGTCATTGTGACTCCCAACCGTTTCAAACTGGGAGCGATATGCTTGCAAAGCCTTCATTTTCAGCTCATGCACTCCGGAAATGTCAACAAGTAAATCAGCTTCGAAGACATCATTAATAAAGTAAAAATATAGCGCTTCTACAGTATGTGCCTCTGTTTCTGGCTCATAACGCCGAAGTTTTGCATTAAATACTGCCTCTTGAACCAGCTTGCTGCAGGCAATATGATCTGGATGGCGATCTTCCCAATAAGGAGCAAATACAACCCGCGGCTTATGCTTACGTATTTCTTGTGTGATTGCTGCAACATTTGATGCATTCACCCATAAACCACGATCAGGGAGTCCAAGATTACTACGCTCAGCCAGCCCCAGTGTACCCGATGCCAGGTTCGCTTCTTGCTGACGAATCTCCACAGTACCGTTGGAGGACATTTCCGCGTATGTCAAATCACAGATACCTACGCGGTAACCTGCTGCTGTATGCTTGCAAATGGTTCCTCCCATTCCGATTTCCGCATCGTCCGGGTGTGCACCAAAAATGAGCATATCCAAGGATGAACTCATTAGATCTCACCTGGCTTATACTTGTGTACTAATTCACGCCAAGCAAAATCTCCGCGTTCAAGCGCTTTGACCAATATTTCTGCGGTCGCAATGTTCGTTGCGCATGGAATTCCTTGCACGTCACACAAACGAAGCAGCGCTGTAATGTCAGGCTCATGCGGTTGAGCCATTAACGGATCGCGCAAAAATATGATCAGGTCCATTTCATTCGTTGCCACCATAGCACCGATTTGCTGATCACCGCCAAGCGGTCCTGACATAAAACGGTGAATGGAGAGCTTCGTCACATCCATAATTCGAGTGCCCGTTGTTCCTGTTGCGTATAATATATGATTCTCAAAAACCGTCTCATAAGCGATGATAAAGTTCACCATCTCGTCCTTTTTACGGTCATGTGCAATCAATGCGATATTCATCTCATTAAATCTCCTCTGCGCCTTTAATCTATAAAATGCTCAAATCCGTAAACAATACCCGTGAATTCCATCACTTTGTTAACGGCTACCTTGACTCCCGGCATATAACCTGCACGATCATAAGAATCGTGTCTGATTTTCAAGGTTTGGCCAAAGGCTCCAAAAATAACCTCCTGTTGAGCAAACACTCCAGGAAGACGTACACTATGTATGCGAAAACCGTCATATAATCCGCCGCGCGAGCCTTCTATCGTTTCTTTTTCATTGGGATTACCTTGACGCAGCTCTTCTCGACTCTGTGAAATCATCTCGGCTGTTTTAACCGCTGTACCTGAAGGCGCATCCAGCTTCTGATCCCCATGATACTCGATAATTTCCAGATTCGGCATATACTTAGCCGCTTGTGCAGCAAACTTCATCATCAGTATAGCCCCGATTGAAAAATTAGGCGCTATAATACCGCCAATACCGTGTGCTTTACACTGCTTGTCAAACTCTTCAATATCTTCAGGTGTGAAGCCAGTCGTTCCAATAACAGGACGTACTCTATATTTAATCGCCAAGGCCGTATTCGCGACCACGGAATGAGGGGTTGTGAAATCAACTAAAACATCAGGCTTGCCTTCAACAAGAGCCAGCTCCAAGTCATTTGTGATCTTAATACCACACGGCTCAAGACCGGCAGCTCGGCCTGCATCTATTGACGAGTCTGCGGAGTGGCTGACTGCAGCTACCAGCTCCAAACCCGGATCCTCCAAAACCATTTTTACAACCTCACGGCCCATACGGCCGCTCGCTCCAGCTACAGCAACACGAATTTGACTCATCTATATCCCCAACCCTTTCGTCGTTCATTCAAATCATTATTTTTTCCCTTTAATCTCTGTTGATACTCCAGTAACAATCGCCTTCCCATTTCATGCTGCGGATCCAGCTCGAGTAAGGTGTGAATGGTACTGATGGCTTGTTCATATTCCTTAAGCATAGCGTACCCGTGTCCCAGCAGCAAATAAGCCTCCAAACATAATGAATCCAGCTCTATAGCGCGCTTCAGCAGCGAAACAGCCAGCCAGAGCTGCCCTTCGTTATCAGTAAGATGGCGTTCTGCCTTTATCATAAATGCCTTGGCTTGAAGATTTTGAAGGTGCAGCCTATAAGTGTTTTCATGACTATCCATTCTGACAGCCTGCCTCGCGTGTTCAATTGCTTTGTTAAGCTTATTGCTCCGGGCATAGGTAATCGATAACTTATAATGAAAGGCAGCGTTGTGAGGATTCATCGCAATCGCCTGCCCAAACCATTCCACTGCCTGCTCAAAATCATGCATTAATATTGACTCATAGGCCTTCTTAATCTGCTCTTCTCCATCCATGCTGCCCATTCCCTTCTACAAAGGTGATGGTTTAGCATATGATAATCACTCCGTATCGGTGTTTATTTTTGTCCAACGGTCTGCATCCCGAGTCCGAAACTTGTGCATAATTTTATCATGCGCTTCAGTAAGATCAAGCCCCAAGGAATTCGCAAAACATATGGTAATAAACAAGATATCACCGAGCTCAAGCTCAATCGAATTGTCAGCTTCTGAGGATTTTTTCGGCTTTTCACCAAATTGGTGATTGACCTCGCGAGCAAGCTCGCCTACCTCTTCAGACATCCGCGCCAGCATGGACAACGGACTAAAATACCCCTCTTTATACTGTGATATGTAAGCATCAACTTCCTGCTGCAGCTCTGCGAGCGTCCGTCCTGTCATTGCGAAATCGTCACCAACCTTATTCCAAATATACACCATGCTCGGGTCATAAAGGAGTGAGTGAACCTCGTTATAAGCCCTTCTTACCATGTTATCGCAAACAGGATAGGATGACAAATTTTTTTTAAGCTACTATTAGACATACTAAAGAATAACAACCACTGAATTCGTTGTACATTACCGTATCACTGGACAATTGTGTTGTGAGGAGGTCCTATTAACCCATGCAAATTAAAGCTGGATTCAACTGGCTGCAGTCTATCCTGCCTATTCTGATCGGAACAGCGGTATACGCTTTCGGCCTGCACTATTTTATAATACCGAATCGATTAATGGAAGGTGGAATTACAGGAGCTGCCCTGCTTATCAACTATATTTTCCATATTCCGCTATCTATAACGACTTTAGTTATCAACGTTCCTCTATTTATCGCGGCATGGAAAATTTTCGGTAGGGAATCTATGGTTTATACGATTAGCGGGACATTATCGCTTACTTTTTTTTTATGGGTGATGGAACGTTTGATTACCAGTGGATGGATCGTACCTTTTCGAACAGAGCAGGATTACTTTCTCGTCACGGCCTATGCCGGACTCACGCTTGGGGTTGGTTTGGGTATTGTGTTTCGATATGGAGGAACAACCGGGGGAACTGACATTATAGCGAGAATCATTCAAAAATGGAAGGGCTGGAGTATCGGGCAGATCATCCTGTTATTTGATGCCATTGTGATTGGTTCCGCCTTCTTTTTTATTGCCAAGGAGCAAATTCTGTATACCTTTGTGGCTGTATTTATTACCAGCAAGGTGATTGATATCGTAATAGAAGGTGCATATGCTGCCCATGCCTTTACGATTATATCTGACCATGCTGACAAGCTGGTCGACATCATTACATCGCAAACAGATCGGGGAGCCACTTTAATCCCTGCATATGGTGGTTATTCCAAGACACCAAAGAACATGGTTTACTGTGTCGTCTATCGACAAGAAATGAAAAGGCTCAAAGACTTGATCCGTACTGTCGACCCGCGCGCATTTATTATTATCAACGAGGTCCATGACGTACTAGGAGAAGGCTTTAAGCCCGAATGACTCAATCATCTGCAGCTTTGTTCACAACGACAAGTCCATTGTCTTTCTTGGACAGTCTCCAGGCCGCAAACGCCAAAACAGCCAAAATCACCGCTCCAAGCACCAGCTTCCAAATAATTGGATTTTGGTCATCTATAATAGGTAAGTACGCAGTTGCGTCTTTTTTCAGAAACAATACATCAATCGTATTGCGCAGGGTAGGCATCACGTTCAATACTTGTTTGTAGGGCTCCTGCTCCGAACGAACCTGATCGGTCATGAACATGACCATGGAATCCAGCTTCTCTATCTCTATCGGGTCTCGACTAATGAGCAGACTTGGGTGAATGATGGCAATGTGCTGACGAAAAGCATTAGCCGCTTGAACCAGCTCAGGCTTTTTCTTTTCCTGTGAAGCCTGCTCCATCTGTTTGAGATCGCTCATCAGCGGATTGTAATATTGAAGCCACATCGGTTCATTGGAGTGCGTCAAAGCGTCGGTAGCCAGGCGAATCGTCGCAACAGAGACTTGTCCTTCAGCAGAAGTCAAATTGGCCGCATTAAAGGTCCGCTTTGCTTGTGTAATCGTTTCTGTCAGGGCATTTAATCCTTCTACCGTTGTAATTCCCTCGTAGCGGATTAGCGGAATCTGTTCGCTCAGAAGCTGAAGAACAGCTCGTCCACCAGCCAAATCTCCTTGCATGACCTTCTTGTACATATCATCAGCAGTTTGATTAAGCACCTCTAGCTTTTGCAATTGATCCTTCGCCGGTTTGGGTGTGAGTGCCTGATCCGTGGGTAGCTGTGTCTGGGAACAAGCCGTCAACAATTGAATACCCAGCAATAGGATCATTGCCAAGGAACCTGCTCTCCCTTTTTTCATAAACCACATTGAACATCCCTCCCTAATAGTTTTGCTACTGCAAAACTTGCCTCGTAAGCGTTACTGAGTTTTGCTACTGCAAAGCTTGCCTCGTAAGCTCCGTATATCCTCAAGGTATGGGGGGATGTCCATATTTAGACCTGTCTTTTTTCCATCAGTCTGCGAATTTTCATTAGAACCCAGGCAAGTATGATACTCACAAAGCTAAGCTGGACAGTGAAAGCGGCAACGATAGGAATATCATCATCCAAAGAAGCTGGCAGCCAAGGAAACACGCCTACCGTATAATCCATATAATCGTTCCAAAGTGTCCACAGTGCTGCGACAATGATAGCATTAACCCGGTAAGTGTATACACGCATATATAAAATAGCTTCAGCAGCCATTCCCAAATGGGACACGGTCAGCATCCAATCCTGCCAATTCACGGAGTCGCCCTGATAAACCCCTGCCCAGATCATACTTACAGCCCATACACCATATTTAAATGAAGTAATAAGAGCAAGTGCTTCAATCAGACTGCGAAACCTGCTTCTTTTTGGACTCTGGCTGCGATTCTTATAAGAATCAATCAGCAGGTACGTAATCACACCGGTAAAAAAAAGACTTGCCGTTGGACTATCTGGAACAAATGGCAAGTATACAGGTGACATCGTTTCTGCTGTATAGACGAGCTGCTTCCAGTACCATTGATAACCATAAATCGTACCCAGAAAGTTTACCCAAAATAAGGTCCAGAGCATAAATCTGCTGGACAGAAATGCCTTTGATACATAAGTTCGAATTGACATACTTAACAAATGGGCCCCTCCTGCATGAATTATATCTTCACAATTTTTAAAAAAAGACCTGACCATGCTGCTGACGGTCAGGTCTTGGACATATTATGATTTTTGTTTACTTAGCCATTCCGCTAATTTGGTGATGTCTGCTTCAGTGAGGCCTTTTTTGATGTTATCATCATATTGTGCACCCATGTTGCCGACACCTTTTTTAATAATTCCCAAAATCGCTTCCTGATTGTGCTTGTCTCCCACACCACGAAGCGCCGGGATACCGGAAGCAGGAATTCCTTTAAGCTCAGCACCGTGACAAGTTACACAAGTCGCCTTCTTATAGATCTCTGCACCTGGATCATCTGCCGCCACAATGGCAACAGCTGTCGCTGTTTTCTTCGTGCTTGGTGCAGGAAGACCTGCGCTTTTGGCTGCATGCATTTCTTCTTCCCGTTTGATGTGCTCAGGAATAATATTTTTTTCCTTCAATTCGTGCTCATAATGAGTCCATGAAACGACTGTCAAATACGTACATGCTACCAAAGTCAGTACCATTAGAGTTGAAGCAATCGGACGTCTGTAAAAGCGTCTCTCTTTACCTGTGTCCAGAAAAGGAGCAACAATCAATCCACCGAACAGAATGCCCGGAACAATAACCGTACCGAACACCACGAATTGATCGGATGTATATGGGTACTTCAGCAATTGGTACATAAACAAGAAATACCAGTCAGGCATTGGAATAAACTGGGTATTGGTCGGATCTGCCGGATAACCAAGCGGTGCAGCCTCAGTCATAACCAGTACCAATATTCCTACCAAAACAACGACCGCAACCATCCATTCCTTCAGAAGAAAGTTTGGAATAAACACTTCCGATTTTCCCGGATAAGCGGAAAAGTCGGGTTGCGGTAAACGTGAAGTCTTAGCGCGTACTCGTGAATCACCTACATAAACAATTTTCTCGTCAGAATTGTGACCATGTGCCACTTTTCACACCTCCTTCTATAACGGACCGGAAATTCCTTGCTTACGAATCATAAAGAAATGTCCTGCCAGTAGGGCAAGCAATGCACCTGGCAAGAAGAACACGTGAAGTGCAAAGAAACGGGTTAATGTTTGTGCACCAACAATTTCTCCACCTTGCAGGAATGTTTTGATGTAATCGCCGATATATGGTGCGGAAGCGGCAATTTTGATACCTACCTGTGTAGCAAAGTAAGCTTTGTTATCCCAAGGCAGCAGGTAACCTGTGAAACCAAGGCCCAACATAACCAGGAATATCATCATGCCTACTACCCAGTTCATTTCGCGAGGTGCCTTATAGGAACCTGTAAAAAATACGCGAAGAGTATGTAAAAACATCATGACGATAACAAGACTTGCTCCCCAGTGATGCATACCCCGTACAATAACGCCAAAAGCGACTTTGTGTTGGAGGTAGTCAACGCTGGCATAAGCATTGATAATATCTGGAACATAATACATCGTTAAGAACATACCGGACAGGATTTGAATAACTGTGATAAAAAACGTCAATCCACCGAAGCAATAGACGAATGCAGAAAAGTGATGCGCCGGATTTACGTGCTCCGGTACCTCATGGTCGGCCACATCTCTCCACATCGGCGTGATATCAAGACGCTCATCAATCCAGTTATACATATTTTTAAACATCTGATGCTACGCCTCCTTATTGTACCCTTTTGTTCGGACCGAGCTGGCCTACGTAAACAAAGCCGTTTTCCGTTTTAAGCGCATACTGGTCAAGCGGCAATGGGGCAACAGCAAGGTTCTTACCGTCTGCCGTGTAGTGCGCGCCATGGCAAGGACAGTAGTACTGATCCTTATAGGCCGGATTGGAATTCCAGTCAACCGTACAACCCAAGTGCTTACAGGTTGGATTTAATGCGAAAATGTTACCAGCCTTGTCTTTGGAAATCCAGGCTTCAAGTTCCGGATCACTTTCCCACCAGCCGTCGACCTGATGGACTTTGAATTTGAAAGATGCTGGTGTTTCTGTAATCTTTGCAGCCTCTACTACCTTTACCCAAGCGGCTTCCGTCTTTGGTTGAAGGACAGGATCGACAGCAAAACGAAGCATTGGAACGATCATTCCAGCGCCCATGAATGCTCCGGCTCCACCAAGGGTATAAGAAAGAAATTGTCTGCGAGACATCTCGCGACGCTTGACCGCCGAACCACCTTGGTGATGCCCATCCTGATTATTGTGCTCACTCACTCGTGTTCTACCTCCTTTTGCAACTATATCATGTCGTTCGACATTACTTTACAACACATACTAGGACATTATTAATAATAGCTTACGAGTCAAGGTGCGTCAAGAATTTTGCCTGCATTTTCAGACCCCTAAAGCTTGTCCTTCCAATAACTTTTAACGAATTTGTCACATCTCGTCACACATTTGAAATCGAACACTGCATACATAGAATTAACAAAATTGCCACTGATCATACACAAATTATTCTTGTTTCTTGCCAGCCCACAATAGCATCAGTTGTTCTGCTATTCGTTTCTTCTCTGCGGGAAGCGATTCGGTTAATAAATCGGGCGTCAGCGTGAACGCGAGATCCGCAATGGACTGTGCCAATACATTAGCAAGCTCCGCTTTCGCACTCACAACAATGACAAAAGCAAATCCGTTAGCTTTGAGCTTTTCGCAGACTGCGTTTACCTGATCCACCCCATTGTCTTCATGAACATAATGCAGTGCTGGATATGTCAGGACTCTGCCCTTATAAGGAATTTCGAACATATCCAGGGCATCCCTCAAATCCTCTAACGCGCAGGTTGCTTCCCATGGCTGCTCGGCTCCTGTAATACCCGTAACAGGCAGCAGGCACGTATCCACGTATGGACGTAAATCTTCCCATGTTTTTTCATTGACATCACTGAATTTCATTGTTGGTTCCCCCTAATTCGTAAGCTTTTCCTTTTGTATTGCCGCAGAAAATGGCTTCGTCATCATACACATTGTTCCAGTTTAACATAGAAAAAGAGACATATGAATGAAATTCACATGTCTTGAATCGGCTGCCATCGATTAGACCCTAAGGGGCGGTGTTATTATCCAAGCGCATAGAGCGATTTTAGTTCTGTGGTGAGAGTCAGGAAGGTCTCTTCATCCCCTTTAGCCAAAGCTAAATCAATCTCTTTGTACAAATGTTGCTCCTTATATTTGCGGATGGATTCGTCCAGCACCATCTCGGCAAACAAGCCCAGCATCTTATCGTTGGAAATATTCATTTTGCCCATAGAACCTACCTCCAAACTGGGTCGCTTCAGATTTGTATCGAGAATACTAAGGTTTCACCTGCAAACGGTATTCATTGCCTCTGATCACGTAGCTTTCCATTGTACGCTGCATACGAAGCAGGTCAGCCTCTGCAAGCTCGCGTACTACCTTGGCGGGCGAGCCAAGCGATAGCGTACGGGATGGAATATGCTTATTCTCGGTGACCAACGATCCCGCCCCTACTAAAGCATATTCATCAATCACCGCGCCGTTAAGTACAATAGCCCCCATACCAATTAATGTGCCTTTACCTATGCTGCAGCCATGGATGATTGCTCCATGTCCAACCGAGACTTCTTCCCCGATCACCAAGGGCTGATCAACATTCACATGACCAATACAGCCATCCTGAATGTTGCTTTTGCGTCCGATACGGATCGGAGCCAAATCACCGCGAAGAACCGTGTTAAACCAGATCGTAGCTTCCGCCTCAATGATGACATCCCCAATAATTTGAACACCTTCTGCCAAAAATGCGGTTCGATGCACCTGAGGAAAAATTCCATTATAGCTATGCAGCATTTGCGTTCACTCCTCTGATCAATCGATATGGGAGTGATTTTAGCAAGCTGACTATGGCTTGTCAAATGGCAGCGCAAGCAAATCCTCGTTGGCTTTGTAAATCCCCTGAATGACACTTCTCCCAAGCTTGGTTAATTGAATAACAGGACCATGCTCATGGTGCTCACCAATCCGAATCAAACCCAAATGCATCTGCATTTGCAGTATCCGCTGTTCAAATATTGACTCCGCCGAGTCGTAATAAAAGGGGCGGATCAACGGGAGCAGAGCGGTTTTCAAGGAATCTACGGTCACCCAAGACGAGACCAGCGTCTCCAGCCAATGCATGATTGACTGCACATTAGGAATAGCGCCCTTATACAGTCTCAACCAAAATCGATACACCTGCAGTAAATCCTCATGGCGATCACTCTGAACCTCTTCGATACCCTTGGCAGTCAGAGCCAGCATCTGATTGTGCTCCGTAATCCATTCCTTGAAATAACAGTAGTCGTAAATAAACGAAAACCGGTTCGGATACTCTTTAAACATGCGGCCATAACCGAATCGCCAGGCGGTTTTACCAACAGGCTCTTCCTTAACCGACAACCGATCCAAAATCTGCTGTAAATGTCGTTTGTACATGAAGTGATCAGCTGAGAGAATCACATCCTGATCTCTGATAAAGCTGAGAAAGCTGCGGATATCATCAATGATAAGCCTCTGCTCATCACGGTATACACCAGGCTCGTCCGTTACATGAATATGCTGCTGGAACTGCTTGGCCAAAGCTGCGCTGAACCTTTGTTTCAAATCGGCTGGCACCTGAAATACATACCGCGTATCCCTTGAATGACCATTAAATAACCAACCGTGCTGCTTAAAGCGAGTAATCAGCTCTCGTGGATTCCATGTCTCCTCCCCATCCTTAACGAAACGACTCTGCTGTACCCGTGCCACCAGCTCCTCGATACTGAAAGTGCCGCGCTTGTCAAAAATCAACGAATTCAAGAAGCGGATACCCTCAATCGACAGATCGGTCACTTGACGTTCAAAAACATCTTTACGGCTGACGGTGGCTAAAATAGATTGGATCAGCTCATTTTTGGAATGTCCGTTACAGTTGCAATTATAGGTGCCTGCGATCCGGCTTAGATCGTGTATATCGGCGTAACTTAACATGTCCGCTAAATTCATCGTGAGTACCTCCGATAATGGCTTACTACCATTATTGGAAAATACACCATATTTAAACGTGAAGGATTAAATTTTTATACGGTGCAACCTGCGATATACAGCAAAAAGACTGCTGAATCAATTCAGCAGTCCTATTTCCAAATATTATTTGTTCAAATGGGCGGTACAGTTCAATAAGTGACAATTCCACGCAGCATCTGCCGTAAGCTCAATGACGGTTATAGAGGTGTTGCTTAAATGAGAGGCTACGGGCTCGCCCATAATCCGTTCCAGCACCGGAGCTATGTAGCCCCCATGACTAACAACCAGAACTCGTTTCCCACGCTGTGCTAGCTCCAGATCAGTAAAAAATGAAAACCATCTTTCCAATAAGGCCTCATCTGATTCAAGCCCCAAATCCTGCTCTCTCCAGCTTTCACCAAAACGCGAAATCCGATCCTCCAAAGTCGTCCCTTCCAGCTGCCCAAAATGTCTTTCTCTCAGACGAGAGTCTTCACCAAGGAAAGGAACTCCTGTTATATTGGAGATCATGTGTGCCGTTTGCCTGGCCCTGATCAAGTCACTGGACATGACGCCATCCCACAGCTCAGATTTCAGTCGATGCGCCAAAAGCTCTGCTTGTTCAATTCCGACGGCCGCAAGCTCTGTATCCATTTGGCCCTGCATCCTGCCTGCAATATTCCATTCTGTCGTCCCGTGACGAATCAATCCTACTGTAATCAATGTATGAGGTCACTCTCTTTCTATTCCGTAGGGGCTCTGCTTCAAACTACGATTTGGTTCTGGACAACCAGTTCATCGTCAATAATGTACAAGTCAGACCGAGAAGCGATAAGAAAAGCAGATAATCCTTGTAAGTATGAATCGGACCTACCTGGTACATGAACGGTTCACTAAAACCCTTTAGGCTTGCTACAGCCGAAGGCATTGTGCGTACATTCATGGATTCCGCCTTACCGCCTGCCACTACAACAGGATCACTCATTCTGCCTATCACGGAAGAGTCGCTAGATAAGGCTACGGTATCTCCAGTTGGCTGGTTATTTATGGAGTAGACAAATGAGAAAATGAATAATGCGAGGCAAACCGCTATCATAGCTGTCATGTTTCTGCGCATCTTGAAAGAAAATGCATACATTTTGCCAGTGACAGGAACCCTCCATGATTCATCTTTGTAGATACGATCCATGACACTGCGAGAAATTGGGGTCGAGTTCGAGTAAGGTTCACCCATTTCGGCAGCACTCTGGATCAGATCTGTGCTCTCTTGCCATATTTGAAACTCAGCAGCACAGCTTTCGCAATGCTTGATATGTTCATCGACTTTGCCTCTGATAGGATCATTCGCAGGCAAATCCCAGTAAGCACCGAGTAACTCTTGAATTTCTTCACATTTCATCATCGTTTCATCCTTTCATACTCCTCAAAGACTGGGTCAAGAAAGTAAGGTTCCAATTGAAGTTTGACACTCGCCCTTGCCCTGAACAGTAAGGATTTGACCGAACTTACGGTTTGACCGAGAATATTGGCAATCTCCTGATAATCCATCTGATCATATTCGCGCATTATGAGTGCAGAACGCTGTTTCTCTGGTAAATTATTAATGGCATCTCGTACCATAGATACTTTCTCATTCCGTAGTATACTTACTTCTGGCATCGAATCGGCATCAGCATGAGGCTCAAAACCACCCTGATCCAAAGATACCTTAACATGATTATTTTTACGCAGTTCGCTAAGCACGGTATTTCTAGCAATCGTATACAGCCATGTTGAAAAAGTCGCCTCAATTTCTCGAAATGAGCTTAGGCTGCGATAGGCTTTATAAAAGGTTTCATTGCATAAGTCCTCAGCCATCGAATCCATATGCGCGCTCTTTAACATGTGATAGATAAATGCCAAAATTTTGCGTTCGTAGCGTCGCATTAATTCGTCGTAAAGTTGTACGTTACCATCCTTGATCTCTCTGATCAACTGGGAATCGGTCATTCAATACGACCCTCCTTGTGATTCCTTGCTACCCCCAGTGACTCTTACTACATTTGACTTTGCGGGAGCAAAAAAGTTGCGCGTATAATAAAAAATTTACGGTGTAATATATATCATTCGGTAATGGTGAGCAAAATTCCTGCTTTTTCGACGATGCTTTAAAATATTTCATAAAAAAAAGCCACCTTTTCAATAAAAGGTGGCTGCACATAGTGCAATGATTTCGGATAGGAGTGGAGAGAAACCATACTGTACTTTTATTATATGTATACGGTTACAAATTGTCAATAGTTTTTTGAAAACGCTTTATAATTTCTTTGACGGCAAGAAAAAAAGAACTACACATGAACTGTGTAATTCTCTTGTGACAATAGCTCGATCGCGCGATCCATATGATCTACATCACGGAAGGATAATCGCAAGTTGCCAGGGACATCCTCACGGCTTTCGATAATATGAATATTGCTCAGGTTGATTTTGTTATTACCCAGCAGCATCGTAATCTGCCCGATAATCCCGGGGTGGTCGGGAACCTCATCCACATATATTTCAAATACGGATGAAAGCACACCTTTACGACGCTCAGGGAGACTGCTGCGAAACTCATTGGCTTTACGGAATTCAGCCTCAATCCCCTGGCCATTATCATCCTTTAAGAGTTGAATAAAATGGGCAATTTCTGAGTTCCAATCGACCAGCAGCTTCAACAGCACTTCCCGATTATCGCTTAATATGTCCCGCCAAATGATCGGGTCTCCAGATGCGATTCGAGTCAAATCCCTGAAACCGCCAGCTGCGAGGTTCTCATACAAATTATTGGACTGATTATAGCCTGCTATTTGATTAACCAAGGCAACGGCGATAATATGCGGAAGATGGCTAATCGCACCTACAATATCATCATGAAGACTGGAATCGACTTTAATAATATGAGCTCTGGTGAAGCGAAGCAATGCAGCAAGCCTGTCATAAGCCTCCTGGGGTGTTTGCTCCATCGGTGTGAGCACATAAAATGCGTTCTCGTACAAATACGGACTGGCCGCTTCCACTCCTGTCTTCTCGCTGCCTGCCATAGGATGCCCACCGATAAAATAGGCATCTTTAAAATCAAGCCGCTCTGCACACGCACTTATGGAAGCTTTAGTACTGCCCGCATCCGTAATGATACATCCCGGTTTCAGCTTTAAGCGTGACAATTGATTTAAGTAATCTTCCATATTTCCAACAGGAACACATAGAAAAATAAAATCAGCGTCAGTCGCAGCCTCTTCCATCGACACCGTAGCATGATCAACCACACCATGCTTCAAATATTTGTCCACGGACCGTGGATTATTGGAATGGCCGACGACATACAGCTCCGGTTTTCCTTTAAAACAGAGTGCCAGAGAGCCGCCAATCAGACCCACTCCAAATATAGCAATTTTTATCATTGAAGCTCAAACCCTCCCAAAACCGTCCGCCTACACACCTGCAGTTACTTCATTAAGCGCCAACTGCAGCGCACCGATAAACTTCTCATTTTGTTCCTGGCTTCCAACCGTCACACGAATCATAGTCGGCAGCTGCCAGGTCGGGTCATGACGAATAATAATGCCCTTGCGTAGCAGTGAATCAAATACCTGCGCACCTGAGCGCTGTACATCGACCATCATAAAATTGCCATGCGCAGGATAAAACGGCAGCTTAAGTGCTCTGAACTGCTCAGACAAATATACGATACCTTGAGCATTGGCTTCGCGGCAGTCGTTAATAAAGGCTTCATCCTGGATTGCAGCGAGCGCAGCCTTTTGAGCAAATCCGGTCGTATTGAAAGGTTCACGGACTTGATTAATCGAACGAATCACTTCAGGATGCCCAATGCCATAGCCAATGCGCAGAGAGGCAAGTCCATATATTTTGGAGAAGGTGCGAAGCACGATAGCATTTTTATATTGATTTATAAGTGCAATACTATCCGGGTAATCTCCGCTTACATTGTACTCGGCATAAGCTTCATCAAGAACAACCAACACATGCGCAGGTACAGCATTCAGAAAATCAACAACCTCTTGATGTGAATTCATCGTACCTGTCGGGTTGTTAGGATTGCACAACCAAATAATTTTGGTGCGTTCGTTAACCCGATCCAGCATCACCTGCAAATCATGCGTACCATCCTTCAAAGGCACCTCTATACTTACTGCACCTTCAATCTCGGCATTATGCTTATATTGTGGGAATGTCGGGAACGCCATAATGTTCTCGTCGCCCGGAACCAGATAGGCACGCGCCAGCATTAAAATAATTTCATCGGAGCCGGCCCCAAAAATCACCTGATCTGTCCCTACATTAAAATGCTTGGCCACAGCAGCCGTTAATTCTACAGCGCCGCCGTCTGGATAAATGCTGGTTTGATCAATATTCGCGATGATAGCCTCTTTTGCCTTGGGTGAGCAGCCAAACGGATTCTCATTCGAAGCCAGCTTAATAACCTCGGTTAAGCCAAGCTCTCTTTTTACTTCATCCATGGGCTTGCCCGGTTTATAAACAGGAAGATGGACAATATTTTTCTTTGGTTGCACGCAGGTCACTCCATTCAAGAATTGATGTTCCATTCGTAACCACTATTTTAACTTATTTACGGTTCGCTTGCCAATCATTACGGCCCTATTAATTTGCTCACGAACTCATCAATCTGCTGCAAAGCTTGCGGTCGAGTCGCTGCATCTGCAAATAAAGGCAGCACTTCTTCAACCTGACGCACAAGTGCACTGCCAACAACAATACCATCACAGCTTTGCGCAAATTTGGCAAATTGTTCGTGAGTCGATATGCCAAAGCCTACCGCAATCGGAAGCGTTGTAGCTGCCCGGACTGTTTCGATAAACTGATCAATTCCACTATGAAATTCGGATCTTGTACCTGTCACACCCAAAGAAGATACACAATAAACAAAACCCGATGCACGGGTGACAATCCGCTCAATACGTTCCTTGGAAGTTGGTGCCACCAACGGGATGAGATGAATCCCATGGGCTTTAGCCAATGTCTGTACCTCCTGATCCTCCTCCATAGGCAGATCCGGAATAATAAGACCGCTAATATCGCTTTCCTGCAGCAGCGGAAATATCTTGTCCAGGCCCAGCTGCAGCACTGGATTATAGTAAGTAAACAGAATGAAAGGCAATTCACAGCCTTCGCTTCTGGCCACGCGCGCAGCTTCAATGCAGTCTCTGATCGATATTTGATGGCTGCCTAAAGCGCGTTGTGAAGAACGCTGAATGACAGGACCATCTGCGAGTGGATCCGAATAAGGAACTCCCAGCTCCACAATGCTCGCTCCGGATTGCTCCAATTGTTTAATGATATCGATCGAGGTTCTCACGTCCGGATCGCCAATCGTTAGAAATGGGATAAAAGCAGGCTTTTGCTGCTCCTGAAGCTCGGCAAATTTACGATCAATGCGATTCATTAGCGTCGCCTCCCAAATACTTCATAATCGCTTCTACATCCTTATCGCCACGGCCTGACAAACTGACGATAATGATCTCGTCCTTGCTCATCGTAGGTGCAACCTTGATCGTTTGTGCAATGGCATGCGCGCTTTCCAGTGCAGGAATAATCCCCTCCGTGCGGCTGAGCAGCTGCAGTGCATCCAGTGCTTCCTGATCCGTAATCGGATAGTACTCAGCACGATTGGAATCCTTTAAGTAAGCATGCTCCGGACCAATTCCCGGATAATCCAGACCTGCCGAGATGGAATGTGCTTCTTGAACCTGTCCGAATTGGTCCTGCAGCAAGTAACTCATTGAGCCTTGGAACACACCATGACTGCCCTTCGTCATTGTTGCAGCATGCAGCTTGGTGTCAATCCCTTTACCCGCTGCCTCAGCACCAATCAAGCGGACACTCGTATCCCCAACGAATGGGTAAAAAATTCCGATCGCATTGCTGCCTCCACCAACTGCTGCAATGATCGTATCCGGAAGTCTGCCTTCCTGCTCCAAGATCTGTCTGCGGGATTCGTCTCCGATTATGCGTTGAAAATCGCGCACCATCATTGGATATGGATGCGGACCTGTCGCCGAACCAAGAATGTAGAACGTATCATCAACATGGCTGACCCAATAACGCAGGGTTTCGTTGCATGCATCCTTCAGAGTACGAGTGCCTGATACAACCGGAACAACTTCCGTACCCAGCAGATTCATCCGGAATACATTCAGCTGCTGACGTTTCATATCTTCCTCGCCCATGAACACTTTACATTCGTAACCAAGTAAAGCTGCCACGGTCGCGGTAGCCACGCCATGCTGTCCAGCACCGGTTTCGGCGATCAGTTTCTTTTTGCCCATCCATTTAGCGAGTAATCCTTGTCCCAAAGCATTGTTAATTTTATGAGCACCTGTATGGTTCAAATCCTCACGCTTCAAATAAATCTTGGCCCCACCCAAATGAGCCGACAATCGCTCCGCATAAAATAAAGAGGTCGGTCTACCCGAATATTGGTGTAAAAAATGGTTCAGCTCTTGTTGAAATTTGTCTTCCTTCACGAAGCTTTTATAAGCTGTCTCCAATTCAATCAGAGCGTTCATCAATGTTTCTGGAACATAACGTCCACCAAACTTTCCGAACCTTCCTTGCTCATCCGGCACTTGTATCACGATGCTTCACCCTTTCCACAAAACGAGTAATTTTATCCAAATCCTTAACTCCATCTGTCTCCACTCCACTTGATACGTCCACGCCATCCGGGGCATACGTATCGAGAAGCTCGCCAACATTGTCCGGCAGCAGCCCCCCCGCTACAAAAAGACGCAGATTAACCGCGCTGCACCATGCTTGATAAGCAGTAATTGCCTCCCATGCGAAGGTTTTACCGGAGCCGCCGCCATATTCAGGATCGAATGTATCCAAAAGAATTGCGTCCACTACATACTTATAAGGGGCTAACAAGGCATCTACATGGTTCAACTCTTCAGCTGTAGGCACACCAGCGGCAGCCCCATCCTCCGTATGCTGAGCTGTATTCGATTGACCGTTCGCATCAGTATGATCACTGTGGGATTGGTACCCTTGTGCTACAGACACAACCTTCCAAACCTGTACACCCGGGAACGTATCTTTGACCCACTGACACTGCTCCGGACTTTCCTGACCGTGAAATTGAATGACATCCAGAGGGGCCTCCTGCATGATCGAAGTTAGCTCCGACTGAGAAGGATTCACAAAAACTCCCACTGACAAAGGATGACTTCTGCCTGCCGAACGCTGCTCCGCCAGCACCTCAATCATCTCAGCAGCTTGCTCCGACGTAACTTGCCGTTTGCTCTTGGCAAAAAGAAAGCCGATATAATCTATAGGCAAATGGAGAATGGAACGCACCATCTCCGGCTGCTGCAGCCCGCATATTTTAACACTGCTCATCGCTTGCCTCACTGCCCTTTCATTGCAAATGCACCCATTAAATCGTGTACACCCTGCTCAACGCTTGGCTGACGCATGAAATGCTCCCCAATCAGTAGAGCTTCAGCACCAACCGATTGAAGATAAGCGACTTCGGAAGGCAGCGAGATGCCGCTTTCGCTTACAACCGTCACACCAGCAGGCATGTGGGCGATGAGTTGCTCTGTCGTTTTCAAATCTGTGACAAAGGTTTGCAGGTTGCGATTGTTAATGCCAATCAACGATACATCCAATTCCAGCACACGGTCAAGCTCGGCCTGATCATGAACCTCTACAAGCACATCCAAGCCGATTGCTTTGGCTGTCCGGGAAAATTCCCGCATCTGCTCGGTCGTCAGAATAGCGGCAATTAATAAAATCGCATCAGCACCTATCACTCGTGCTTCATAAATTTGGTGTATATCAATGGTAAAATCTTTACGTAAGATCGGCACTTGTATCGCTGCACGCACCGCCTGCAGATATTCATTCGAACCTTGAAAATATTCAACATCCGTCAATACCGAGATACAATCCGTTCCTGCATTGACATAGGCTTGTGCAAGCTGAACAGGCTCAAAATCAGCACGGATCAAGCCTTTGGAAGGTGAAGCCTTCTTCACTTCAGCTATGAGTCCCATTGAGCGCTTGCGGTTTGTAGTTAATGCACGTTCAAACCCAAGGCACGAAGGAAGCAAAGCAATTTGATTTTCCATGCCAGCGATGGTTTGGTTCTCTTTCAATCGAGCAATCTCTTTATGTTTGGTCGCAACAATATTATCTAGAAACATGACTTAGCTCTCCTGTACATTGGACTAGTTGCTGCAGCTTGGAAGCCGCCTGTCCGGAATCGATCACATGGGCTGCATATTTGACGCCTTCTTGCAGTGTAGCGCATTTTCCCGTTACATAAAAGCAAGCCGCAGCATTGGCTAATACGATATCACGACAAGCACCAGGCGAACCCTGGAAAATATCGCGAACGATCTCGGCATTCGTCACCGCATCCCCGCCAATAACTTCGTTTAGACTATAGCTTCTTAGTCCTAGTAAATCGGGAGTAATTTCATAAGTGGTAATATCGCCATTTCTGAGCTCTGTCAGTTGAGTCGTATCGGAGATACTAATTTCATCCAGCCCGTCGTAGCTTGCAACGACCAAGGCTCTCTTAACATTCAGTGCCTGCATCACATGAGCCATCGTTTCCGTCTTGCCACGATCGAATATGCCAAGCACCTGACGATCTGCGCCCGCCGGATTGGTCAGAGGTCCGAGCAAATTAAATACTGTTCTGACACCAAGCTCCTTGCGTGGAGCCGCAGCATGCTTCATCGATTGGTGGTACAGCTGAGCGAACATGAAACATATGCCCACCTGTTCCAGACATTGTGCTGCCTGCAGAGGATCCAGTGCAATATTGACACCGAGAGCTTCCAATACGTCGGCGCTGCCGCTTTTGCTCGACATGGCACGATTCCCATGCTTGGCTACCCTGACGCCACCAGCTGCTGCAACGATCGCTGCAGTCGTCGATATGTTAAAGGTATCCGCACCATCTCCACCTGTCCCGCAAGTGTCCAGCAATTGGCTTTGCTCCGTCAATACATGGTTTGCTTTGGAGCGCATGGCCTCGGCAAATCCTGTGATCTCTTCAATCGTCTCGCCCTTCATCCGAAGAACTGTAAGGAGTCCGCCAATCTGCGCCTGTGTTGCCCTGCCATCCATAATATCTGACATCACCGCTGATGCCTCTGATCTTGTCAAATGCCCGGAGTCAAGCACCTTCTGTATCGCCTGTTGAACCGTAATTGTAGAATCCATAGCCGTAACTTCCTTTCTTATAGATATGAATTATTGGTAATAATCATGGTTAATGACGGAAGGTACCAGCGGTTTTTGAGCAAACACGATTTCCGCAGTACGGATCGATTTGAGCATACCCGTTGCCTTATTAATGGTCTCCTGATATTCGCTTTCTGGAACCGAATCCCATACGATGCCAGCTCCAGCTTGAACGTATGCCTTGCCCTTTTTGAAAATAATCGTACGAATTGTAATGCAGGTATCCAGATTTCCTGAAAAACCAAGATATCCAATAGCACCGGCATAAGCGCCGCGTGATTCATTCTCAACCTCGGCTATAATTTCCATCGCCCGCAGCTTCGGAGCGCCGGATACAGTACCTGCCGGTAAACACGACAGGAATGCATCAAAAAAGTCCTTATCCTTGGCAATTTTACCTGATACGTTGGAAACAATATGCATCACGTGCGAGTACTTCTCTATTTGCATGAATGTATCACAATGAACGGAGCCAAACTCAGCCACACGACCAATATCATTACGTCCCAGGTCAACGAGCATCAAGTGCTCGGCACGTTCTTTTTCATCCGCAAGCAGCTCTGCTTCATAAGCATTATCCTGCTCCGGTGTTTTCCCTCTTGGTCTGGTTCCCGCTATTGGACGTGTTTCCACCTTCTCGTCTTCTACGCGGACAAGCAGCTCTGGCGATGTGCCAACGATCACCTCGTCATCCATCTTGAGGCAATACATGTAAGGTGAAGGATTCATCGTACGCAGAATCCGGTATACGTGCAGTGGGGATACATCGGTCTCGATCTCAAAACGCTGCGAAAGCACCACCTGAAAAATATCTCCCGCACGAATGTATTCCTTCGCTTGCTCAACATTGGCTATATATTGTTCCTTGGTCAAATTCGACTTGACTTCACCCAGCTCCACGTCCGTAGGGATGGACTGCTGCGATAAAGTAAGACCTGGTAAAGGCCGTCTGAGACGTTCGATCGTTTCTTCGATCTTGGCAATTGTAGCCTCATAAGCCGCTGCTATATCTGCATCCGTTCCTTGCTGTGGAATGTGCACATTCGCAATAATTTTAAGCTGTTGCTTGAAATGATCGAACACAATGACCTGATCACAGAACATAAATTGAATATCATTCATCTGCAGGTCATCCACCTTGTGAGCAGGCAGCTTCTCATAATATTGCATCAGATCGTAACCGAAGAAACCTACCGCGCCCCCAGTAAACCTTGGCAAATCAGGTAACGCCGGACTTTTGTAATAACGAAGATAAGCCTTTAGCACATCAATTGGTTTTTCGATGGTATGCTTTTTCTCCGATTGTGTTTCAACCTCGGTCACGCCGTTTTTTGCAGTGATCATCATAAAAGGATCTGTTCCAATAAAAGAATAGCGGGCCCATTTAATGCCGCCTTCCACACTTTCTAACAAAAAGGCGCGTTTTTCATGATAAAAATGCTGAAATACTCGTATCGGCGTTTCCGTGTCCGCCATTAATGTACGAACGATCGGGACCAAATTATATTGCTTGGATAGGCTGATAACTTCCTTTAGTTCTGGTGTGTACATGTACGATCACTCCTCTGCTCATCTCATATAAAAAACAAAAAACCTCTACGTCAAGTAGAGGTGGGTATCGCAGATGATATTAACCATACCGAAACAGCACTGCTAATCTGACAGCAGCAGCTATACACGCACACAAACAAGCACCTGTACGGTATTCGGTGTTACACTCGGCTCATCTCAACTCTGCTCACTACTCACTCTACTCTACTTGTCTGGTATTGCTACTTACTACCCATACTATACTATTTGTATTATGATTTTGTCAATTTCGATAAATCGGGACGAAGGCGCATAGCTTCCTTTAAATAAACATGCACAATTTCATCCTGTCTCTTCTCGGTATTCACCATAACCATCAACCGGATGCACAATGGAAGACTGCCGATAACTGGAACCTCCAAGGAACACATCAGCGGTACAAGCTCCCAGCCTTCCATTGCACGAATGGCACGCGCAGGAAAGGTCGCTGTCAAATCGGTTGTTACCGTCACAAATACACTGGCTATTTCATCCGGTACAATGCCATTCTCGGCAATAATATGATTCAACATTTCTGTTGTCGCCGCTAAAATTTCATTTTCTTCATTATTTTCTACCGTTGTCGCACCACGAATTCCCCGAACAAACATGTGCTATACCTCCCGTTTCAACTGCTCCACGACATCTCTCACCAAAGCCGCGGACACATTCTTGTTAATCTCCACCTTACCAATTTCGGTTGGTACGATGAAGACGATATTGCCCTCATCAAATTTCTTGTCATGCATCATAGCACTCATAATCGCATCGGTATCCAGGTGCGCAGGGATGCTTGTCGGCAAGCCAAATGCTTGCAAAATGCGTTTCGTCGTCGTGTAGATTTCTTCCGAATAACCCAGACGAACGGCTACCTTGGCTGAACCTACCATCCCAATCGAAATCGCTTCTCCATGCAGCAGTTCGCCATACCCTGCTGTCGCTTCAAGCGCATGACCAATCGTATGACCAAGATTCAAAATCGCACGCAGTCCATGCTCCTTTTCATCCTCTGATACGACAATTGTTTTCACGCGACAACCCTCGTATAAGCCGTATTCCAAAGCTTCAGGGTCCAGATGAACAAGCTTTTGCGCATTTTCTTCCAACCAGGCTGTAAATCCGGCATCCCAGATCAAGCCATGCTTGATCATTTCGGACAGTCCCGAGCGGACATCACGATCTGGCAGTGTCTGCAAGGTCGAAGTATCATAGAGCACGAGCTCCGGCTGATAAAACGCTCCGATCGTATTTTTGGCCAGTGGGTGATTCACTGCAACCTTACCACCCACACTACTGTCATGCGCTAAGATCGTAGTCGGTATTTGCACAAATTTGACTCCACGCATATAACTCGCAGCCACAAAACCCGCCAAATCGCCAACCACGCCTCCGCCTAAAGCGACAACGGCAGACTTACGATCCAACCCTGCCTCTAGGGCTACGCCAATGATATCCTCCATAACGCTTAGTGACTTGGATTTCTCACCGAAAGCGACCGTATAGGAGATGGGTTTATAGCCCGCTGTCTCCAATCGGCTGATCACCTGAGGCAAATGGTGCTTGGCCACATGATCATCGGTAACGATAAGCATTGGCGAGCCTTTGCTAATCCCGTGTTTGCTGAATAAATCTGCGATTTGTTCAATAATGCCTTGTCCGATGTAAATAGGGTAGGAACGCTCACCCAAATCAACCTTTAGCTCTCTCATTCGTTTCAACGCTCCCATCTGCATAACTATTTACGTGCACCTGATTACTAGCCGCAGTCGGAATTAGTAGTTCTTGATCTGCTCCAGGTAGCTGTTATAGTTGCTGCGAATTTCTTCCAAGGAATCGCCACCGAATTTATCAAGAAATGCATTGGCTACTTCCCAGGCGACAATATTTTCCATAATAACACCTGCCGCAGGCACCGCACACGTATCGGAACGCTCTACTTGGGCTGTGAATGGCTCCTTGGTGTCGATATCAACACTTTGCAGAGCTTTGTACAAGGTTGAGATAGGCTTCATTACGCCGCGCACCACAATTGGCTCGCCCGTTGTCATGCCACCTTCAAAGCCACCTGCACGATTCGATGCACGATAAAAGCCACGATCTTCGCTATGCATAATTTCATCATGAACCTTGGAGCCTCTGAGCTTGGCTGCTTCGAAACCGATACCAATTTCACAGCCTTTGAAGGCTTGAATAGATAATACAGCTTGAGCAATGCGCCCATCCAACTTGCGATCCCACTGAACATGACTGCCTAATCCGACGGGTACGCCTTCAATAATGCATTCCACAATACCGCCAAGCGTGTCCCCGTCTTCTTTGGCAGCATCAATCGCTGCGATCATAAGAGCTTCCGCTTCTTTATCGACGACACGTACCGGAGATTCCTCTGTAATACGGATCAGCTCATCTATTGGCAGTTCCTGACGCTTCACTTCCACATCGCCAATACGGATAACTTGTACGGCTACCTTAATATCGAAGGCTTCCAGTAACTGGCGGGCAACAGCACCCGTGGCAACACGCATCGTTGTTTCACGCGCGCTCGAACGCTCCAAAATATTACGCAGATCCTTTTGATTATATTTCAAACCGCCGTTAAGATCTGCATGACCCGGACGTGGACGGTTTACTCTTCGTTTGGACTCGTCATTGCCTTCAATCGGTTCAATGTTCATCACTGATGTCCAGTGTTTCCAGTCATTATTCTCAACCACGAGCGCTATCGGCGCCCCCGTTGTTTTACCATGTCTAACACCGCCAACAATACTTGCGGTATCCTTCTCAATTTGCATCCGGCGTCCGCGACCATGGCCCTTTTGACGGCGGCCCAGTTGAAAGTTCACCTTCTCGAAGTCAATCGTGACATTACTTGGAAAGCCTTCGATAATTGCAGTCAACTGTGGTCCGTGCGTTTCGCCTGCTGTTAAATATCTCACTTGTTTATCCCCTTCCGACATTCTCTTCCGTAGGTATGTACCCGATTCCTTTGCTAATTATAGTATAGGCGTCACAGTTTGACAAGAAACGTGTATACAAAAAAAGAAGCGCAGCAGCGGCACGAGAACCGAGGTTACGCTTCTTTCCTACTCTTATGAATGGTGCAAGATCAAAATTATATATGGATCGATTGTTTGATGTATGGTTCCGCATGCACGGTCTGGTCGGGCGCATCCACAAAACCTAAAATCTGCATAGAGTCAATTCCGAGAATCTGTGCACATTCCTGCATGGTAATGAAGCCCTTGCGGTAAGCCATGATAACCTTCCTTTTATCCATTTGACCCTCCTAAGAGATTGCGAATACTAATTACTCCTTAGTATGGGCAAGACTGGAAAAGTTTATACATGTATAATTACTCTTTCTTGCGATAAAAAAAAGTTTCAGCTGGTTCCAGCTTGTATTGACCCGGTGAAAAAATTTGCTCCGTGCTGCCGACAAACAAAATGCCGCCCGGTTTAAGGGAATCTGCAAATTTTTGATACAGCAGGTGTTTCGCTTCTTCAGTAAAATAGATCATCACGTTACGGCAAATAATCAGATCAAATTGGGTATCGAATTTATCTGTCAACAAATTTTGCTTCTGAAAACGGATACCTTTTTTCAACTCATCGCTCACCAAATAAGTCAAATTTTCTTTTTTATAATATTTATCGAGGTAAGCCTGAGGAACATCCCGGATTGAACGGTCTGAATACACACCATTCTTGGCCTTGGCCAAGGCACCGTCATCAATATCCGTAGCGAGCAGATGGGTATCATTCAATGCGTTCAGCTTAGCCAAAATCATCGCCAACGTATAAGGCTCTTCCCCTGTGGAACAGGCTGCACTCCAGCACTTGAGCTTACGGTTTTTGCGAAGCATATCCGGTATAAAAACACGTTCCAGCACTTCCCATCGGTTAGGGTTGCGCCAGAACTCTGATACGTTGATCGTCATGCGATCCAAAAACTCGTAGAACAGCTCCTTATCCTTGGTCATTGCTTCAAAAAAAGCAACAAACGTATTATAACCTTTTTTGGTTCTCAAAGTGGTCAACCGACGCTTCATCTGAGCTTCCTTATACTGAGACAAATCGATCGACGTGTAATCCTTGACCTTTTTTACAAATAGCAAAAAATCCTGATCCTCCATTGCCAACATCCCACCTTAAATCCACGTTTGTATAGACTTGGTGTATCTCACTAATTCTTGTTCAGTAAAAAAGTTATTGATTTCCCGCTCAGCACTCTCAGGAGAATCCGAACCATGTATTAAATTAAAATTGGTATGTATCGCATAATCCCCACGGATGGTCCCAGGCGCAGCATCTACAGCACTTGTTTTACCAATCATGGTTCTGGATAATGCGATAATTTGATCGCCTTCCCAGACCATAGCAAATACCGGACCTGAGGTAATGAAAGAAACGAGCCTGTCAAAAAAATCTTTACCTGTATGCTCCACATAGTGAAGTTCTGCTTGCTCCTTCGACATTTGAATCAGCTTTGCCCCAATTAACTGGAAGCCTTTCTGTTCAAAGCGTTTTACAATCTCACCAATAACGCCACGCTGCACGCCATCTGGCTTTACCATCAAAAAGCTGCGTTCCATATTCCCATCCTCCTTTTAAATCCCAATATAACATAGTTATTGTATTATGATAACCATTCCATGGGAAAAGTTAACATTTTAATACGAACGATTCCCGATAAAATGAGCTACACCGACAAAATCCTTCTTGGCCTGAATGTCCGGCAAGCCCTGAAGCGCTGCAATCGCTTTGTCAATATAGCTTGAAGCCAGCTGCTCTGACCGACGAATCCCCTCACTGCTGCGGATCAGCCTGATAAACTCACTAATATCGGTTTGACCGTCCGCATCCTTGATTAGCTGCATTTGCTCCAGCAAAACTTCCCTAAGCTCGGGCTGCTGCAGAGCAAAAATAACCGGTACTGTAATATTCCCCTGACGAATATCACTGCCAGGCGGTTTACCAATCTCCTTCTCAGAGCCGCACAAATCCAATAAGTCATCACGAATCTGAAATGCCATCCCAACATTGTAACCGAATCGATACAATCGCATGGATAACTCGTCCTCAACCCCAGCGGTGATCGCACCTAACTGGCAGCTTATCGCAATCAGCAGGGCTGTTTTACGCTTTATCCGCAATAAATAATCACGTAACGTTTGCTCGGTGTTGAAAAAAAAGCGAATTTGCTCCATTTCACCAATACTCATCTCGACGATCGCCTTCGACATAATCTGATGAATCGCTGCATTCGGCAGCCTGGTAACGACCGTTAAAGCCTTGGCAAATATGTAATCTCCGGTATGCATAGCAATCCGATTGTCCCATTTGGATCTGACGGTCTTTTGACCTCGGCGTGTTGAAGCATCGTCAATCACATCATCATGAACCAACGAGGCCATATGAATCAATTCCAAAGGAACTGCGATATGCTTGATCTGTTCCAGATCGTAATGGCCAAACTTGGCCCCAAGCAGAACGAAAACAGGCCGGATTCTTTTGCCGCCCGCCTTTAACAAATGAAGTGAAGCCTCACGAAGCAGTGCATGCTCACTGTCGATACTGCGCTCCAGCTCTTTTTCAATATATGTAATATCCTTTTTCATTTTGGCGTACAATTCGATCAGCTTCATTCCGTCACCTGCGTCACAGATTTATCTCCCTGTGAACCCCATCTTTTGAACAGTTCATGCTCCACCTGCATCGCATCCAATACTTTGCCTACAACAAAATCAATCATGTCAGCTATCGTCTGAGGTCCTTGATAAAATGCAGGCATGGCCGGAATCATGCGAACACCCATTCGAGACAGCTTAAGCATGTTTTCAAGATGTATGGCGTGTAAAGGAGTTTCGCGAGGAACCATAATTAGCGGTCTGCCTTCCTTCAACATCACATCAGCTGTACGCTCCAGCAAATTATCCGAGGTACCGTTTGCAATACTTGACAAAGTCCCCATTGAACAAGGAACAACTACCATCCCGGCCGTCCGAAAGGAGCCGCTTGCTGTGCTGGCCCCGATATCTTGAATCGGATGATAATGAAAGCTTCCTGAATGGGAACCAAAATGTTGTTGAAGCGTTGCCTTTCTGTTGCTGGCATCCCAGCCCAGCTCTTCCTTTAATACGCGCCAGCCGGCATCTGTAACCAGCACATGCAGCTCCACTCCTATAGAGAGCAAATAGGTGCACAATCGTGCACCATAAGCTGCCCCACTAGCTCCGGTTATACCAATAACCCAAGGTCGACTCATTTATGGAGCACCACCAAGTCTGCCAGAGAAAAGATAAATACGACTGAGCTGAGCGTACTATTCAACGTAAAGAAGGCCATATTCACGCGGCTCAAATTCGTAGGTGTCACAATCTTATGTTGATAAAACAATAACAGGTTCGCGATAAGAATACCAATCAAATAGAGCCAGCTTAAATCTGTTAAATAAAATAAGACTATGAATCCGATAGCTGTAACCAAATGGAACCAACGGGCAATTTTTAACGCCTTTGCAACACCAAATCGTTGTGGTATCGAATGCAGCCCTTCCTTCTTGTCAAACTCTGTATCCTGACATGCATAGATCACATCAAACCCCGCTGTCCAAAAGGAAACCGACACATAAAAAATGATAGCCGGCAGTGAGATATCGTTCGTCACAGCAACCCAGCCTCCAAGCGGAGCTAGTCCAAGCGTTAAGCCCAGGATCAAGTGACAAGCCCAGGTAAAGCGTTTTGTATACGAATATAATACAAGAAAAAAGACCGCAATAGGCAGCAGCTTCATGGAAAGCGGGCTTAAATTAGAGGCCGCCCAAAATAACAGTGTGAAGGAAATCACAATAAAAATGATAGCTTCTCTCGAGGAAATCAATCCGGCAGGAATCGCTCTGGCAGCCGTCCTCGGGTTCTTGGCATCAAATACCTTGTCGATAACCCTGTTCAAGCCCATAGCCGCGCTGCGAGCACCTATCATCGCCAGGATGACCCAGCCTATAGCAGCCCAACCCGGTAAATGATTCGTCATAACAATGGAGCCCAATATGGCTCCCATAAATGCGAACGGCAGTGCAAAAAGCGTGTGCTCAATTTTGATCATTTCCAAAAAAATCTTCGTCTTTTTCAACAGCATCTGAATCCACCACTCCCGTTTCTCATTCCGCCGCCTGCTTCTTGATGCCGATATGAAGTGCTGCGATGCCTCCGGTCAGCGGATACGCCTGTACCTGAGCCAAGCCTGTTGTTCTGAAAATTTCAGCAAGCTGCTTATGATCAGGGAAGTTTATCAAGGATTCCGGCAGCCACTTATACTGCTCATAGCTTTTGGCAATTAATTTACCCAGTAAAGGCAAAATAGTTTGGAAATAAAAATAGTATATCCCTTTGAATGGCTGCCAGGTAGGCTTGGACAATTCTAAGGAAACAACCCATCCGCCAGGCTTAACCACGCGCTGCATTTCCTCAATCACCTTCACAAGGTCGGGCACATTACGCAGAGCGAATCCGATTGTCGCGTAGTCAAAGGTGTTATCCTCGTATGGCAGCTTCATGGCGTTGCCTTGCACCAGCTTAATTTGCTTGTCCAATCCGCCTTCGCGAATTTTGATTGCACCATAATCAAGCATGTTCTGACTAAAATCAAGTCCGACCATATTCCCCGTGCCACTTGCTTTAGCCATGCTAATCGTCCAGTCACAGGTGCCACAGCACAGATCAATTGCCGTACTGCCCGGCTGCATATTCATTTTCTTCATTGTAAAATTCCGCCATGCCTTATGTCTGCGAAAGCTTAGAATATCATTCATGAGATCATATTTGGGAGCTATACTTTCAAAAACAGAATGAACAAACTCTTCTTTAGATTTAGACTGCACTTCGGTTCACCTCAAATTTCTTCCAGTACTTTTGGAGTCGACAGGTAGCGAGCAAACGGTTCTCCAATCAACAGGAGCTCTTCACTCAACTCTTTGCTTTCGAGTGATCGCAGCTTGTCCTGCAGTTGACGTGTCGTTGTTTCTAGCAGTTGATATAATTGTAATGATATCTTGTACTTCATCCATATGGAGCGTATTTTCCCTGGATCAGGCTCCTCAAGCTGCATGTTCTTGCGCTCTTCTTTGGAAATCTGCTGCAGCATATACCCAAAGCTCCAGCTATCCGGCTGCTGCTGTTTATCCGGCTTGCCAATTTCTTGAAGCAGCAGCTCACATAATGTGAATAACCGCAATATTTCTGGCCAAACCTTATAGAGTGAACCTTCCATGAACTGAGAAAATGCCTTATAAATCCGCGATCTGATTTCTACCGATTGGAGAACATACTCTTCCGAAGTAATCTGCACACTTTTTAACGTTTGATAAAAAACGATTTTCAAGCGGTTTGCTTCACAAATCGCATCGGAAAGTGTACCTATCATAGCAATATGTCCGGCCTCTGCCAGAAGAAAATAAAACCGGGCACTGAAATAATCACCTGCCAGCACCTTGATTTGTCTGGATCTGGCCGACTTCATATCCTTGGCCTGATTCGTAATACTGACCGTATCGTGAGTGTCGAGACCTAACTGAACCAGACTGGTTACCAGACTGAACAATTCACTGTAACCCTGCAGTTCATTATTTCTATTAAGAAATGCATATAAGATCCGTGTTCGGAATTCGGGGAAATGCGGGAGTTCCGTGTATTTCTGTATCATGTCATAATCTATATATTTTTGGGCCATCTCTGGTATCCGATAACAATTCATCATTAGCCTCCGAACCGGTACAAGAACATCTCTTGATCATAATCCAAACTATTATAGCACAATCAATGTGTTGGCGCACAATATCAATTTGAACTTTTTGCTTCAAATTTCTCTCGCCAGTTTGGCGTAAAGGTCATACGATAATGGGACTGCAAGTATTGCTCCATTTCCTCCGCAGTCTTCGTCTCCAGCCTGTAATCCGTTCTAACCATTTTCTCACGTCGTGCATCCGCCGCTATAAGTAATGACGTACTGCCACCAACCTGCTTGGAACCATCCAATACCCGAACCAGAACCTGATTAATGTTGGAGGAATGGCTGAACAATAACTGCGGGATTCCGCTTACATCCTTCAGTACCTGCAACCTGTCCGACGATGGAGACGCCAACAAATCAACCGACACAATAGCATGACTGACCTCCACCTTGCGTATACGCAAGTGAAGCTGCAATTTGCTCATAACGTCCACAACGTTTAATTCCGTTAAAGGCTCTGCTCTTACCAAGCTGAAAACAGGTGAATCCCAATCGTTTTCCAACTGTGGCAATAATGAAATTGACAGCACGACACAGACGGTCAAGATCGAAGTGGCAAGCAGTCGAATCAACCATTTCATTGTACAACCCCCTAGTCTTCATTCGGGCGCGCAGAGCGACAATCCTGCTCTTATCATTGTACAACAAAAAAAAGCAGGCTATGCCTGCAGGATCCAAGAAAAGTTATTCCTCCGTATCCATAATGCCGTGCTTCGTCATCACTACAGCTTTGCCTCTGATCTTCACCGCAGAGGTGTGGGCGGTAAACTGGGCGATCATAATCTCGCCTTTATCCAGCTTTTCGGTATGGTGAAACTTCGTATCCTGCCCACGAGTCAAGCCGATCACCTGTACGCCGTTCTCCTTGGCTTTAACAACAAAATATTCTTCCTGACTTTGCTTGTCATCCATTTGTAATCTTCCTTCCTGTCCATGCTTACTTACTAGTATGATGCAGAAAATCAGCGATAATGTCAACTCTTTAATCACAGTGAGACAAGAAAAATGGCCGCCATCAGGCAACCATCGTCGTATCCGGATATTTCTTTTTTTGTTTTTTGTTGTAATAGCCTTTTAACCACTCTGGCAGCCTGTCCGAGCAAATGCGAATGAGAAAATCTGCCAGCTTGACAGTCCCGTATGCGAAGGCCATACCCGCAAATACGTCCAGAACCCAGTGAATTTGCAAATACATAGTCGATATTATAATCAATGAACAATACGTGACCATCATATATTTGAAAATCCGATCCTTCTCACGAAGGGCCAGCAGCAGCATTGCAAAAGAAATGGATGTATGCATACTTGGAAAGCAGTTCATCACATTGGTCAGCAGCTCATTTTCACTTGCAAATACACGTCCCAGCAAATCCGGCTGGCCTTTCACAAACCAAACCTCTCGCAGCATAATGAGGTTGTAAAAGGGCAAAATCAATGGGAATTGCAAAACGTGGCCCGACAATGCATAGGACAGCATCTTTTTGATGCTACGGGTCCAGAAGCTGCGAACGATACAAAGCCATAGCGACAATACAAAGCCGTAGTTGTATACCCAAACCATTGCCTGATCCAGTGCAGGTGAATTATAAATCCGCATCCAGGCCGCATTGTTGAGTGGAATGCTGTTCATCGCCTCATCCCAGGTCCATGGATGTCGATTATTTTCAAACATCCAGTTCGCAATGCTCCACCACAAGCTGTTGCCTGAACCGTAAAAATAATAAAATAAATATAGCAGGGGTAATCCAAACACAAAAAAACGTTTCCAATCAACATCAATCTGATCCGTTCGAACACCCAGCAAGCATATCAGGAGCAGCATCCAGCATGCCGTACTCCAGCCTCCACCCTCACCGATTCGCCATATCAGATAAATTGATGCAATAATCCCATAATGGGTCCAATCCAGGGAAGCGAGCCATCCCCTTGCTCGGTTGTACATAGTCTAGTATTTCCCCTTTGCAACAGTGATATGACACATGAATAGCCGTCGGCTAAGTATATCAAAAATTAGCCTATTTTGCTTCATAAAATTTTAACATATTAGGAGGTGCTTCTCAATCCATGCACAGAAAAAGACATCGACATGTCGATGTCCTATCAAGATGAGAATAACACGGTTCAAATGTTCAATCCATATATAATATAAAGCGAAAAATGGTGGAATGTTTGAGATATTTCTCTACTCAATCATCACCGCGTTAAAAAGAGCTTATCTAAGGCTTTTAAGATGATATAAGTTATAAGGCCTCTGCAGGCCTTGAAGTTGTTTAGATCAATGAATATTCTCATAAAAGTAGACCCCACATAAGCAAGGTCTACTTCATGTATCGGATATGCCGGATTTGAACCGACGACCTCATCCACCCCAAGGATGCGCGCTACCAAGCTGCGCTAATATCCGTTGTTCCCTCGGTTCCTTGCGGGCATAAACGCTTGCCGGACGTGGTGTTTTCGCTCAAATGGAGAACCGATCTTTACTGTTCGTTGAAGTGTATTATATCACGTAGGCGCGCAGCCTTGCAACCTAAACCGATATACCTATGGTTCACTTATGTGTATTTAGTAGCAATTCGAATACGTCTATAACCATCATTAGGATCGATTTCGTGCAACAATTAGTCAAGGTATTTTTAACAAATAGCGTAAAAAAGCTCCACTGATAGATTACGAATGGACAGCTTTCATATTTGAGCACATACGTGTACGTTCTAAGCGACTTACTTTGCGAACATAGAATGATTACGTGTCGATGCGTTAAACCGCACTAAAACTCCATTTCTGGCGATCTGACAGCACATGTATACAATGGATACTCCAAGGATCCACGTTGCCGAGTTGTGCTAATACCCATAATGTCGGGCTGCCGTAGCAAAAAAGACACCTTAACCAGTTCAGATTAAGGTGTCGCTCATACCATCAGTTCATACAATGGAAGTATGTAGAAATGAGTATGTAGGAAAAAACATTATGATTGAATTCCATCTTTCAAAGCTTTGCCTGGTTTGAAAGCAGGGATTTTGCTAGAAGGAATTTCGATTTCTTCGCCTGTTTGCGGGTTACGTCCTTTACGAGCGGAACGTTCACGAACTTCAAAGTTTCCAAATCCAACTAATTGCACTTTATCTCCACCTTGTAGGGCTTCGGAAATTGCTTCAAATACAGCTTCAACCGCTTTTGTCGCATCCTTCTTGGAAAGCTCGGATGTTTCAGCTACTTTGTTGATCAATTCAGATTTATTCATGCCATTCACCTCCCCCCAAAAGTAATTTATACCGTTACTTTCTTTGTTAACTGAAATGTTCAAAAATATACATAGGAAATTAAGGAAACCGAACAAATCAAGATTATATTAATACACCCTAAGCACTTTATCAAGTACAAACCAAAAAATGCACCCCTCAGAGTGCATTTTTATCACTTTTATTTATTATTTTACAAGATTATGGCAATTAATCCGCCTGAGCCTTCGTTAATGATACGACCAAGTGTTTCTTGAAGCTTGTATCTCGCATTGTCCGGCATCATGGCGAGCTTGCCTTGAATTCCCTCGCGAACAATGGAATGAAGCGATCTTCCGAATATATCCGACTCCCATATTTTCAATGGATTGTCCTCGAAGTCCTGCATCAAATACCGAACTAGCTCTTCACTTTGCTTCTCGGTCCCGATAATCGGAGAAAACTCGGATTCTACATCAACCCTGATCATGTGAATCGAAGGGGCCGTCGCCTTTAGTCTTACGCCAAAGCGTGAGCCTTGACGAATAAGCTCAGGCTCATCCAGCGCCATATCCGCAAGTGATGGAGGGGCAATGCCATACCCTGTCGTTTTCACCATTTCCAGCGCTTCCGCAAAATGATCGTATTCCCTTTTGGCATGACTGAATTCCTGCATCATTTGCAGAAGATGATCCTTGCCGCGGATCTCAACACCGACAACCTCCATCAAAATCCGGTCATACAGCTCATCCGGCGCATACAAATCAATCTCAGCCACACCTTGGCCCATATTCATTCCCGCTAAAGCAGCTTTATCGATAAATTCGTATTCCTCGAAATGGCTGACAACACGATCCACATCACGAAGTCTGCGAATATCCTGAACCGTCTCCCTGACAGAATTCTCGAAGTGGGAGCGCAGCCAGTGACTATCTGACAGAACCATAACCCAGCTCGGAAGATTGACGTTAACTTCGTGCACTGGAAATTCGTAAAGCACCTCCCGCAGCACAGACATCATGTCATCTTCATTCATATTGGCTACACTCATCGACACGACTGGTATATCATGCGTTGCCTGAAGCTGGCTTCTTAGCTCCTGAGCAATCTCACCGTTAGGCTTGGTTGAATTTACAATCACAATAAACGGTTTACCGACTTCTTTCAACTCATTAATAATCCGGTCTTCAGCATCTACATAAGAGGAACGCGGAATTTCTGCAATAGAGCCGTCTGTAGTAATCACCACACCAAGCGTTGCATGCTCCTGAATGACCTTTCGGGTACCGATCTCAGCAGCTTCCTGGAACGGAATGGCTTCGTCAAACCATGGTGTGTTAATCATTCTCGGTCCATGCTCATCCTCGTAGCCTTTGGCACCATCTATAACATAACCGACACAATCAACCAATCGAACGTTTACATTCAAACCTTCTGCTACATGCAGCTGCACAGCTGTGTTCGGTACAAATTTCGGTTCAGTCGTCATGATTGTGCGTCCCGCCGCGCTTTGCGGAAGCTCATCCGTTGCACGTGCCCGGTCCGCTTCATTTTGAATATTCGGCAGCACGATGGATTCCATGAAACGTTTGATAAACGTCGACTTCCCCGTACGGACCGCCCCTACGACCCCCAGGTAAATATCCCCGCCCGTACGCTCTGCAATGTCTTTAAAAATATCCACTTTTTCCAATGAGAATCCCTCCTACAGGTGGTATAAAGCGAAACTCGTACTATTCTTTTAGATTAGTAAAATATATGTACGAGTTAGCCAATTATGATAAATTGTTTAACCGAACTTTCTTGCTATCACTCCTTGCTCATAACGGCATGAGCTAAGCCGCTGCATCATCTCTCTGAAACTATATGAACGGGACTCGCCAATTATTCTGCAACAACGCAAAAAACCTCTATCTCCCTTCGATTCCAAGGTGATAGAGGCTAATAAGCCGTTTTGGTGCAGCGAAAGCTTACATAGGCACTCCCATAACAGGTGTGGGTTGTCCATTAATCCAGTGGTACGCGTAGGAGCGAGCCGGTACATAATAAGATTCCTTGACTAACAATTCTCTCAGGTCCTGCTTGTCATTCAAGCTGGCCTGAAGCGATTTTTTATCAATGAGCCGCATCATTTCCTCAGCATAATCGATAGCTACCTGCCCCATATCATTCATGAGAAAAGGAAGCTGTACCTGTCGCGTATACATACTTTGCGCCACAATCGGTTTTTTGTTCATTTTTGCAAAATCAATCCGATAAAAGGCAGAAGAAACAGCTTGTCCCTTAGGAATCTGCCCATTATTCTTGGCTTTGTATTCGTCAACAAGCTTTTGAACCTCAACTGTTTTTTGAAAGGATGTGAGGTCCATCATCTTAACTGTCGGCTTGGTTTCCACATCAACCAGGACATAAATCACGCTGCCGCCATTTTCAAAAGCATTCGCCGGTACATTGCTGATTAACGAACGTTCTTTAAGCTTTTTAAAATCAATCGGATACTTTTCATAGATCGGGGTCGTTTCTTCACTGTTTTTAATAGGTAAAACATGCGTCTTGGCCTGAAATTGGTCAATCGCGCTTTGAACAACAACAACAAATTCTCCTGAAGCCACCTGCTGCTCCTTGCGCATCTCCTGTGGATACATACATCCTGACAACAGCAGCATACACAAGCCCAGTATGAATAAGGCTATAGCTGAGCCTTTTCTATCTCTCATCACCTAATCGTCCTCTCGCTGTGCTTCCAGCTGCTTGCGAATCGCAGCCTTTAACGGGTCCTCAGGAATCGTTACCGTAACATCCCCGGTCACCTTGGCTTGACAAGCAAGCCGATATCCCTGGTCCTGCAGCCCTCCCAGCTTTAATCGTTCGTTCGTATTGAGTGGAGCGAGCCCAGACTGATCGGGCACAATAACCTTGCACATTAAACAAGCCGCCTTACCGTCACAACGCGTTCGAATATGAACTCTGGCCTTGCGGGAAGCTTCCAGAATTGACATTCCCGGTTTGGCCTGGAACGATTTGTTATCCGGTTCGAAACTCACATTAGCTCCCATTCATCTTCACTCCTTAATCCTACCTCATCGATTCACACTAGCAGAAGTCTTTGGAGCTCCTGTATGAGGGTTTCACTGCAGGTATTGCGCTCTATCAAAGCCTCCATAGCCTGACTCCATGTAGGTCGTCGGCTTTTCATAACCTCCGCGATAGCGTTATAGCGATCCGGACGATTGCGAAGAACATTGAATATAAGCTCATGCTCCAGAGGCATTAAATGCAGTGTTTCCAAACAATCTTTAGTGGAAACCTCGCCGGGTAAGTGAATTATCGGACTGTAATTCTTGTGTAAATAGTCCACTTCCACTTTGTATAAGCTATCCTTACTCGTAACTTCAAATCCTCCTACGAGTTCAACCTTGGTCCCTTCAATCCTGTAATGACTCAGAATAGAGCGATAGATGGAGGAACGGTCTTCAACCTGGGAATCTGTAGCATAGTCGGACAAAGCTTGATGAAGCTCCTGTGCTCCCTCAGCATCAACATACAGGTCCAGATCACGAGGAGCAGCGGTTAAAGCAACACCCTGCAGCAGCAGCCCACAGCTGCCACCTACAAGCCACAGCGCCTCAACCTCCCGTAAGCAGCTCTGAATCGTTCTGAGCGGTCCTGCCAGCGTTTCCCATGCGTACATCTGTACTCCCCCCTGCAAAACTTGTCATTCCTGTATCTGGAGATCAGGACCTTTTGTTCAAAAATAAGGTTTGTGCGTTATCGTTACAGGTGCATCCTCTTTTATAACTGCCTGACAAGCAAGACGGTATCCTGCCTCCAATTCCTCCGGCTCCAAACGATCCCATTCCGCATCCGTCACTTCTTTAAGATGCTCCCGTCCTTCTGTTACCAGACACCGGCAGCGTGCACAGGTTCCTCGAGTACAGGCAAACCCCCAATCCACTTCATGTTTGAGAGCCAGGTCCAGCACGGTCAATCCGCTTTCCCCTTCTACATGCTTTTGTATCTTACGTCCGTAAAGTAAAACCATAACGAGTTTAATCCTCCATTTACAAAATAGACACTACCATATACAGCAAAATGGGTACAAACATCAGAAAAGCAATGATAGACAGAATAATCCGTATAACACCCTTTGTACGGTTTCTTGCGTATGAAATCAAGAAGGACGCTCCTGCCATCAACCCGATGGCCACGAACGATGCCCACATTTTATCCATTGGACTCATTTATTCGCTGCTCCTTATATAAATCAAATAGGCCTAAACATGCCCTATTATACCATAATTCACATGGCAACGTGACTTCAAGCCGTGAAGCCTATGTGACAGAATGCCTGGGACTATATATTATTCATCTCATACAAAAAGCACGAGCCATTCCCCAACGATAAGGAATGGCTCGTGCCGAAAGTGATTACTTTTTGGAAATCATTTTCACCATTTGTTCCATGTTGCTTGCACTCATCTTGCTGCTTTTAATAGCATGAATCAATTCATTAACCGTTGCCTCCGAAACAGGTACATTTACAAGTCCGGATACCTGCTTAATGAGCTGCTTCAATTGTGCATCGCTTTGCAGAGTAGAAGGCTTAACTCCGCTGGCGAGTTTATGAATGTCCTTCTCGCTGACACTCTTACCGGTTTTTTTCTTGACAGCGTTGAGTACATCCTTGGATACATCCTTAGCCATTTTATCCCTCCTACAAGCTTTCCTTTGGGGAAGCTATCTTCGTAAGCATACGTAAAGCTTCCCATCAGGGAGGCTGACTTCGTAAGCAATTGCCAGCTTAACTTCTCATGCGGAAAGCCAGCTTCGCAAGCAATCGCTGAGCTATCCCCAGACATGCTTACTTCGCGAGCTTCCTCTGAGATTGTATAGCAAAGCAGCTTGGTAGGTTGTTCTTAATCCTACTGAAGTATTTTATGAAGGAGGGATAACAACCGTGTAGGCGGCTGTCTAAAGGGTTCCAGATTGTTTATAAAGGCTTGTCTGTATGGATCTCATCTTTACGTCCACGGCCCATCAGGTCGTCCGCGGCCGCTATCGGCTCTTTGCCATTAAACAACACTTCATACAGCTGTTCGGCAATCGGCATCGTAACCTCGTACTGTCGGGATAGCTTATACGCAGCCTGCGTCGTTTTGACGCCTTCTACAACCATTCCCATTTCCTGCAATACCTCAGGGAGCGGTTTACCTTGAGCCAACAAATATCCAGCGCGCCAGTTACGGCTGTGCTTGCTCGTGCAGGTTACAACCAGATCACCGATTCCTGCCAAACCGGCAAACGTGAGAGGATTCCCCCCCATTGACGTTCCAAGCCGGGATATTTCAGCTAACCCGCGGGTCAGCAAAGCAGCCTTCGCATTATCGCCAAAATCCAGACCGTCAGTCAAACCGGCACCCAAAGCAATAATATTTTTTAAAGCGCCGCTCACTTCCACGCCAACAACGTCGGGATTTGTGTAAACACGAAAATAAGAATTGATTAATAGATCCTGGGCAGCTTCAGCAGCAAGGGGGCTTTCTGAAGCGACTACGACCGTTGTCGGACATTGTTTAATGACTTCCTCAGCGTGACTCGGACCGGACAATACAACGATTGAAGTCGCATCATAATCGGGCAGCTCATCAGCCAATACAGTGCTCATCCTTTTCAGACTGTCTGCCTCGAAGCCTTTGGTCGCATGAATAAGAAGCGTTTCTTGTGACAAGAACGCCCTCATTTGTGAAGCCACACTCCGCACCGCAGAGGAAGGAGCAACAACGAATACGGCATCTGCCTGAAATAATGCTTCTTCCATCGAGGTCGTTGCGCGAATCCGATCAGACAGCACCGTATCCCCTAGAAACCGGTGATTACGATGCTCCTGATTAATTTCCATTACCTGCTCTTCATTACGCGACCATAAAGTAACATCGAGCTGGTTTTCCGCCAGCACGGAGGCAATGGCAGTTCCCCAGCTTCCAGCTACAAGCACAGATACTTTTCGAGGCATGAGCCCACCTCCGATTATTTTTTTGCACCCAGCTTATTTTCTTTTCCATTGAGGAGCTTCACGATGTTGCTGCGATGACGATACCAAGCAAATACGAACAAGATTAAGCTCACGATGAATATTTCCATAGGGAAGCCCATTGACCAAGTAAGGATAGGTAAGAGTGCGGTAAGAATCAGGGACCCCAAGGAAACATATCGAGTAATCGCAATAATTAGTATAGCGGCTACACCAGCAATTAAGACAGGAACAAAAGCAAGCGTGATCATCACACCAATCGTGGTGGCAATCCCTTTGCCTCCTCGAAAACCATAAAATATCGGCCAGTTGTGCCCAGCGATAGCAGCGACACCACATAACACCAATAATAACGAGCTGCCGTCACCCAACCAGCTTCCGAGCATGACGGCAATAACTCCCTTTAAAGCATCCAGTAACAGTACCGTAACCCCAGGTCCTACACCCAGAACCCGTAACGTATTTGTTGCTCCCGCATTACCGCTGCCATGATTTCGGATATCAATCCCTTTGAGCAGCTTTCCTGCCAACAAGCTAAAACTGATCGAACCGAGCAAATATCCGATCAGGATGGGTATGACATACCACACCACGCACCGCCCCTATTCATCATCTGATTTTTTCCGCGAAAACAACCTCATTGGTGTTCCAACAAATCCAAAAGCAGCACGAATTTTATTTTCCAGGTAACGCTCGTACGAGAAATGCATCATTTCCGGTTCGTTGACAAACACAATAATTGTCGGCGGTTTCACAGATACCTGGGTTGCGTAGTTAATTCTTAATCTTTTACCTTTATCGGTTGGTGGAGGGTTAATAGCTACTGCGTCCGATATCACATCGTTCAAAATGTGTGTTTGAATGCGAAGTGCATGCTGTTCAGCTACCTGAACAACAACAGGGAGCAGCTTATGTAACCGCGATTTGGTTTTGGCAGAAAGAAACACAATTGGCGCATAGGTCATGAACAGAAAATGATCACGAATCTTTTGAGTAAATTCCTTCATCGTTTTCTCGTCTTTCTCTACCATATCCCATTTGTTAACAACGAATATAGCTGCTTTACCCGCTTCATGCGCGTAACCGGCTACATGCTTGTCCTGCTCGATAATGCCTTCTTCACCATTGATCAGCACAAGTGCTACATCAGCCCGTTCAATGGCTTTCATCGCCCGCATAACACTGTACTTTTCCGTGTTTTCGTATACCTTACCGCGTTTACGCATCCCTGCTGTATCGATGATGACATATTTTTGTCCATCCCGTTCAAAAGGGGTATCAATTGCATCACGAGTTGTACCCGCAACATCACTGACGATAACCCGATCCTCGCCAAGAATCGCATTGACAAGTGAGGATTTGCCTACATTCGGCCGGCCTATGAGCGCAACCCGAATAACATCCTCCCCATATTCCTCTTCATTATCCTCCGGAAAGTTTTCAACAACCGCATCCAATAAATCTCCAAGCCCGGTACCGTGAGAACCAGATATCCCATATGGAGTTCCGAAGCCTAAGCTGTAAAACTCGTAAATATCATCCTGACGCTTGATATTATCGATTTTGTTAACGGCAAGCACTATGGGCTTTTTGGCACGAAATAAAAGCTCTGCCACCTCAGAATCCGCCGCAGTAATCCCCGCTTTGCCATCAACCATAAAAACAATAACATCAGATTCCTCGATAGCGAGCTCCGCCTGGGCACGAACCGATTTTAACAGCTCGCTATCCCCATCTATCTCAATACCGCCGGTATCAATGACACTGAAATTGTGATCCAGCCATTCTCCCACTCCATACAAACGATCCCGGGTAACTCCGGGCATATCCTCTACAATTGCAAGCCTGTCGCCAACGATACGGTTAAAAATCGTCGATTTCCCGACATTCGGTCGGCCAACAATGGCTACTATAGGTCTCGCCACTAAACTTCATTCCTTTCTTGGGTGAAGCAAAATTTCGCAACTCGAAAAATTCCACAACTTACATCATAACATTTGACTTATACGAAATCAATGTAAATGGAAAGGCGCTGCTAATCATTTTTATTATTTATTTTTTTGACTCCTGCCTTAATTACGTTTGTCATACGGATAATACCGTGCTTACCGGCCAGAAACGCATACATCAGTCCAATGGATAAGCTTCTAGTCACAAATAGAGTTAACCACCAACGGTCCTGCAAACGCAAGGAACCCAACTCCATACCGCCTTGCCCTTTGTTGATGTACATCATATACCCCTCACCAAGCAGCAAACCGATTGAGATAGCTGCTATTTGCGCAGATGGGAGCTTGATCGTAATAACCGCCAATACTCCGATCGCCAGCGCCATAGCAAGCTCCAAGTTTCCATATATGGTAGCAGGCATCAGTTGTACCGTTTCCTGCATGAAAAACGATAATGACCCCATCAAGGCCCCCACCGATATAAGATGAAGCTTATGATATATCGCTCCCGGCAGCCTCCACAAAATACACATTACCATGATCAACAGAACAGGAACCCAAACAGCCAAGGTTCCGAACGGCAGCGAGATGACGAAGCAGTTCCCGATGATCCACAAAACAAAAAAAAGAAGTATCACTCTTGAAGTTATACCTCTCAGCAAAAAATCTTTCCAGCCGCTGACAAACAAAATGATCGTGATGATCATAAGCAACCATGATAAATACCCAGGATTCATTGGCACCCACCTAAGACTTTACATAGTAAAGTTAACTTCGTAAGCAGTGTAAGGATAGACCTAACGCTTACTTGACCTTAGTATGGCTAATTACAGGGTTATTTATCAATCCCGCTCGACTTGCGTAGCTTTTGATATCAATATTTCTTGCTGCGCACCACTCTGCAGTTTCGCCCCTAATAACAAGGGGGACGTTCCATAGATCTTCTATGGTGCCAGCGCCCAAAGCTGTCATTAACAGCTTTAACTCCTGATGCATATCATCCATTCTGGTTATCAAAGCAGCCGTCCCCTCGGTTCGCTGTATGTGCAAAAAGGCCCCTGCAATCCCCACAGCTGAGGCACCCAAGGAGAGGGCTTTGCAGGCTTCCAAGCTTCCCCTGATACCCCCAGAGCCAATAATGGACAGCTTTTGATGAGGAGCGAAATGTGCTCTTATGATTTGGACAGCCTCGATTACTTCTAATAACGTTATAGTGGTTTTGCATCCCCAGTCATTGAGCCAATCCATTTGCACGTTTCGCCGTGCATTCTCAATAGCTGCAAAATTGGTGCCACCATAACCACCCACATCGATTGTACTCACGCCTGCCTCCAGTAAAGCATAAGCGCTTTCGCGGGCCATTCCAAAGCCAACTTCCTTCACGATCACCGGTACGTGCAGCCTCTCAACAACAGTCGAGATTCTTTCCAGCATCCCTGTAAAATCACGATCACCTTCGGGCATAATGAGCTCCTGCATGACGTTCAAATGAATCTGAAGCGCATCAGCCTGAAGCATGTCTACGGCTCTCTCAGCTTGATCAAGCGTGGCTTCACTACCCAGATTACCAAAAATGATTCCATTCGGATTCACTTGCCTTACGATCTGATAGCTTGAGGATACCTCAGCGTTTTTAATTGCCGACATTTGAGAACCAACAGCCATAGCCAACCCGCATTCCCGAGCTGCAACTGCTAATTCTCGATTAATTTCTTCCGTCTCTTGGGCCCCACCCGTCATCGCATTAACAATAATCGGCGAACTCAGTTTGAGTTCGCCGATCTGGGTTTGTAACGAGATTTGTCTTAATGAGGTTTCCGGGAGACAGTTATGGATCAGCTTAAGGTCAGAGAAGCCTTGTTCTCCACTCTGCCCAAGCTTCAGCGCATGATGTACATGCTCCAACTTTCTCGGAATACGCAACGTGACTCCTCATTTCAATCCATTATTTAAATTTGCTTAATTTTTCACCAAGAAGCTCGCCCAAAGTTGTGTTCAAGCCTTGGTTTTGGTATTCCTCAGCAATAACTGTTTTTTCTCTTGGTGCTCTAGAAGGTCTGTCCCCTCTGTCTCCACCTTTATCGTTTCTTGCAGCAGGAGCCGCTGAAGCAGGAGCTTCTTCAGTTTCCTTAATGCTCAAGCTGATACGTTTCTCATCCAGGTTAAGATCCAAAATTTTCACTTGAACCTCTTGACCTTCCTTCAATACTTCAGCCGGAGTAGCTACGTGACGATGAGCGATTTGGGAAATATGCACCAAACCTTCAACACCTGGAGCCACTTCTACAAATGCACCGAATTGAGCCAGACGCTTAACAGTTCCTGTGATGATATCACCAACGTTAAAGCTGCTGGTTCCTTGCTGCCATGGTCCCGGTTGAGTTGCTTTAATGCTTAGGCTGATCCGCTCATTAGCAGGGTCCAGCTTCAGAATTTGCACTTTTACCTGATCACCTTCTTTTACAACTTCCGAAGGTGTTTCAACATGGTGCCATGCCATTTCGGAAATATGCACCAATCCATCAATACCACCGATATCAACAAACGCGCCAAATTGCGTTAGACGTTGAACAGTTCCCGTCAGCTCTTGACCTACCGATAGTTGACCGATAATTTCTTTCTTTTTCGCTTCAAACTCTTCATCCAGAACGTCTTTTTGTGAAAGGATAACTTTGTTTTTCTCACGATCGATTTCTTTAACACGTAGCTTCAAAGTGCGTCCTTTGTAATCGCTGAAATCTTCAACGAAATTACGTTCAACCATAGAAGCAGGAACAAAACCTCTCAAACCAACATCAACAACAAGTCCGCCTTTTACAACTTCGGCTACTTTTGCTTCCAGAATGGTTTTGTTGTCAAGATCAGCCTGAAGCTGATCCCAAGCTTTTTCGCTGTCTACTACGCGTTTGGAAAGTACAAGCTTTTCCTTGTTGTCATCAATAGTCAGAACTTTCAACTCAACTTCCTGACCCACTTCAACACCTTCACTTGCACTGCCAAGTTGTACAGAAGAAAGCTCCTTAATATGTACAACACCATCATACTTGTAGCCTACATCAACGAAAGCTTGGTCATCCTCAATTTTAATGACTTTACCTTTTACAGTGTCGCCTTTTTTGAGAATGGATACGTTACCCATAGATTCCTCTTGGGAAAGCTCTTGCTCTTGTGTGGATTGTTCTACTTGAATTTCTGCTTTAGTTTCTTCGGACATGGTTCAATTCCTCCTATGTTAGCAACCTCAACCAAATAAATTAGTTACAATTGCTGCTTTCTAATATAATTTACCAACGCAAAAATTACGCGGTTAATTGTTTTTCTAAGTATTCCACTAATTCTCATTTTGATTCGTATTTCTTAACCAGCTCACGAATGGCTTCCATGATGCGGTTTGTTGCTTCTTCCACGCCCGCGCTACCGCTCTCAGCAAATTCACTGATATCGAGAGGTTTGCCATACACAAGCGTCATTCTGCGAAAAGGCTTGTAGCCACCCACTATAGCAGAAGGAATAACAACCGCTCCTGACTTTAGTGCCAAGCTTGCCGCACCCTTCTTCCCTATTCCACCCGCATTACTGCGAGATCCTTCCGGAAAAATTCCAAGGATCTGTTTGTCTTGTAAAAGCTGAAGCGATAGGCGAATCGATTCCTTGCTTACACCTCCGCGTTTTACAGGAAACGCACTAATTCTTGGAAGTACCCAGCCCAATACCGGCAAATCGAAAAGCTCTGCCTTTGCCATGTAATGTACACGCCTTGTGACAAGCGGACTCCCCAATAATGGCGGATCCATATTGCTTGTATGATTTGCACATAAGATAACAGGTTTGTCCTCAGGAATATTCTCAATTCCAATTACTTTCAAACGGAATATCAAACGGAATATAAAATGAAATAGAGCACGTAAGGTAGAATAAAGCATATTACTTCCCTCCGCCGACTTTGGTTCTGCATAGCTCCAAAATACGCTCTACTACAAGAGGAATGGTTAAGTCGGTCGTGTCCAGCAATACAGCGTCAGCGGCCTGGATCAATGGAGCATGTGTTCTTTGCGCATCCATCTGGTCACGAGCAGCAATTTCCTGCTCCAGCTGTTCCAGTGTTACCTCTGGTCGATCACTGGTTTCATTGAATCTTCTCTCAGCTCTTACTTTGACACTTGCCGTGAGAAAAAACTTCAGCTCTGCATCAGGAAGAACATGAGTACCGATATCTCTGCCATCCATCACAACGCCTTTGTCAATTGCAAGAAGCTTTTGTTTATCTGTCAGAATGTGACGTACTTCAGCAATTCTTGCGATTTGCGAGACATTGCTCGTCACTTGAACAGTACGGATATCCAAGGTCACATCTCTTCCGTTAACAATGACCTGTTGACCACTTGGGCCAGGTTCAAGACGAATGTCAAGCTCACGGGTCATAGCAATAACTTCAGATTCCTGCTCTGGTATAAGGCCGGCTTGCAGTATACTCCAGGTGACCGCGCGGTACATAGCCCCCGTATCCACATAAATAAATCCTAATGTATTGGCAACGAGTCGGGCAATTGTGCTCTTTCCTGCTCCCGCCGGACCATCTATAGCAATATTAAATTTCTCCAAAACAAGGGCCTCCCAGAAATAAAAGTCATGCATGTGACAACAGACCCCGCCTTTAACCAATGAAAATTATACCATAGGTGAAAGTGGGATTGCAAAGCTGTCTCATACTTATTAACAGAAAGGTGAGCCTTTCTGCTGATTTACAGTTGTTAAATCGCATGCGGGGTACGGATCATCCCCGGGCTATTTTCATAGAAATAATCACATTTTGCGAAATTCCAGCTGTCTTTCAAAGCAGTATCTGATGATCTTTTGACGATCTCTGTCGGTTATTTCGGCAAACCGCATCATAACCTGTTGTCTGCCTGATTCGAGCATTTTGATCCGAACCATCTCCCCCTTGAAGGGAATGTGTTCAATTTGTCCATTTTTGTAGTTAGCCAGCAGCCAACAGCTGACCATTTGTTGTGCAGCAAGCGGAATATAGCCGTCACACAAAAATGAAATGCCGCCCCCGCCCACATCATCGGTAACCGCAATAAACTGTAATTGATCGGAATATTTCACTGCCATTTCGAGCTCCGCCGGTACACGAAGGAAGCTGCGACGCTGAATTTTGGTAATGGATTCGGGTGCCGGCTTGCGAATCTGCACGAGACGGATCACATCATCGGTAAAACCCAGTACAGAGGTTGTAAAATAGTTTTTCACACCGCCATCCAATATAAAATAAGCCGATAATTCATCACCGATATAAAGCTTCTTCAAACGACCTGTTTTCTCATTTATCGGGATTTCCATAAATATCGAATTGTCATCCTGATCAGCAATCCGGGATTTATATTCCTGTTTTGCTTCATCCTCGTCGATTGAATTAATTTGTATATGTAAAATATGGTTCACCTTTGGAAGCAATATGTGCACCCCCCGCAATTTGATCTCAACCAGAATTTCATTTCTGGAGTCTATCCTTTATTATAACATGCGAATAACAGATGGGAAGCAAAAAAAGAAGAGTCTTGTCGAAGACTCTCCCTAAATATTATAAATTAGACTTGACTTGCAGCCTGTTCTTCCTTGCGTAAATGTTCAACTTTTTCCTCAACGCCTGTCTCTGCGTTAATATAAATACGATACACGCCACCGTTAATGCGTCCGGTAAACTCGTGACACAGCACTTCCTCCTGCAGATCATTGCGAATCAAGGCTAATGCTTGACGATCCACCTGCATTTGCGAATTCAATACCTTGCGAGCCTCTTCGGTGGTAATCTTAGGCGACTTCATCTGCCGCTCTTTATGATTATATACATAATCAGCAGCCTGAAGTCCTGTCACATCGCCATTATCCAAAGCTACCTTAACAGCAACCTTATCAATAAAATTGATGACGTCATTCATACGGCTCGCAAATGTTACATTAGCCACATTATTATATTCATCATAGGAAACGGCCGTCATATTGGAGTAACCATGTGTATCGAGAAATTCGGCAGCCGCATCACGGGCGCCTCTTATATCAAGCTTCTTATCCGGCACATCTCTGGCAGCCGAATACCATAGAAGCTCTCCACCCTTATGGCTGTAATCCATTTGTGTACCATCCGGTATGTTATCTTTGGGTGCAGTGACGCTGTATGATTCAAACTCGGTGCCGACTCCATTCTCGACGACCTTAACTGCGGATGGATCAGCGATATTCAAGAACTTCGCCGCCTTTTGCCGCACGTCCTCTGCAGAAACATCATTGCCTGTCAGCATTTTCGCATCATAGGCTTGATACGTGCTCATGACGGAAGGACTCCACTTGACATCCGCATAGTCTGCGACTTTTTTATCTACGGATTGAAACCCGTCAATAATCGCGTTATCGAGTGGCTCCTTTTGTGTAGCCAGCGCTGTTTCAACGTCCATCCAACGCAGATTATTCGCCAGAACCTTACTTTGCATACCGCGGAGATCCGTAGATATTTCATTGGCATGCTGGTAAAGAGCATTCAACGTTTGCATTTCCTGTTCATTGAGCGGCTGCTTCCCGAGGTCGCGTAAAGCTGCGCGATAAGAGAAATTAGCCATGTTGGCCAAAAATTCCTCTGTTTTGTTAAAAGGAAGCAGTGTCAAAGGCAGCTGATTAATCTCATTTTGAGCTTCACTCGTAATTCGCCATACATTGATCAGACCTTTTTTATAAGAATCCTGTGAAGCCGTGTTTAAGGCTAAGGTGTTGCCAAGCTCAGTATGCAGGCTATCCACATGAAACGAAAGATCGTGAAACGCTCGCTGATACTGATTCTCGGCCTTGATTAAAATCGCATTTTTCTCCTGATGCTCCAGATATCCCCACATTCCGGCACCAATCAGGACGACTAGCAAAATCGGAAACATAACAATGCTTAAACGGCTGTACATGGTAGCAAATCCCCCTTCATCACCCAATATTGGTTTTAGCTTTTGTCGAAGGAAGCGGTCTTATTCATGCATAAAAAAAAAGCCTGTCAAGGCTTCTTGAAGAGGATGTTCAAAAACAACGGGTTTCTATGAAAAAATCTTTTTCGTTGCTGCACAAACATTGCTTGAAGCCTGTGTCAATCTTTCCTTTATCTTGCTTGCCTTTCAATACAAACCGCTCACCGCACAGGTTGCAGCGAATTAACACCTTGATTCGATCCTTAGTGATCATGCCTTCCCTCCTGCTTGTCTTATGTGTTATAAGTATGGACAAGCAAATTACATTTCAACCCGTTCTTCCCGCCTAAGCACACGAAGCGGTGATCTGGCGTTGGCTCGTTTGACATTCCACAGGCTTCGTCCCCACAGGAAGGCCATCAAAGGAAGCATGATCCAGATCCAGTAGGTTTTCGCGGTAAGCAGCACATAATCAAAAACTCCATGCCATAATATAGGCAATAAACAGGAGTAGAACAGCTGCCTTGTTCGCTGCTCCGGATTAAACTTGGCTTTACCCAGGTGGTAGCCCATCATAACGCCAAACATCGCATGACCGGAAACAGGCAGAAAGGCTCGCATCAGCAGCGTGGAGATGGAGGCCGAATTCAGCAGTGCATAAAACACATTCTCAAGCGTAGCAAACCCAAGCGAAACCGCTACTGAATATACAATGCCATCATATGGCTCATCAAAGGTCGCATGCCGGAAAATGAGAAAGTAAACCAAAAACCATTTCAAGAATTCCTCAACACCCGCCGAAATCAAAAAGGAAAACACCAATGGATCATCGCCAAAGCCATGAACAAAAGCCCGCTGCAGCACCATCACAGGGAATACAAGTAAAATACCGAACAAAAACATCTTGCCAACGAGATGAATCGGCTCGGTATCATATCGATCCTTTAAATAAAAATAAGCAAGCAGAGCGACACCCGGCGCAATTGCTGCCAAGATGACTGAAACAATGCTCAAGGTGCCACCTCCTAAAAGTTTTCAAAGCATACAAACGAATTTCGATATTTTTCACTATATAAATATTATAGACATTTTCAAAGCTTTTTTCCATCACTTCTTAAGCCTTCACCCTATTCACCACAGTTATTGTGAAAAAAAGGCTTTTTGATGCTGGAACACGAGCGGAATTTGCACAAGGGAGCCATTTCTGTTTTTCAGAAGCTGGAGATCAATGCGCTGCTCCTCTCCGTTATCGGACAAACCTTGCGGCTTAAGCAGCATTATCACATCAGCGGAGGCTTCAACACCCTCGGGAATAGAGATCGGAATCGTATCACCCACAGGCATAGCGGCAATGACAGTCACATTAGCTTCCTTGGACCATTGCTTTAAAGCATAGGTGATCATTGCATTGCTATCGGCTGTTGTTACAGGAAGTGATTTTCCGCCTACTATCGGCACCCGCTGCAGATGGTCGATGAACACGACCGGCATTTTGCCCACGACCATTGCAATTTTACCTATGGAGGCAATCACCTTTTCCAGTGTTGTTTCCATCGTGCATTCCAGTGTCCACAGCATTTTGCTGATCGGGATATACTGAGCATTGGCCGCACCGATTTGATCCGGATCCATTTTACCACTCATCACAAGCTGCGGCTCCACGCCAAGAATACGCGCAATGCTTCTTGCCCACAGCTCAAAGCCTGTCATATCCCACGACACATAAATGACGGGTGTCTCATCTAGAGCAATATGGTCAGCCATTTGCTTCATCAGCATGCTTTTCCCGATGGACGCAGCTCCTGTCAACAAATACAGCCCACAACCAAATCCACCGAACAACGCTTCATCCAGCTTGGTAATGCCGCTCGGCGTGCCCGAGACTTGTCCACGATAGCGTTTCATATATTCCTCGGTATAAATCGTGATATGATTCGAGTCAGGCGCAACGGGTACCATCATCGTATCTTCCATCGTTTGATTGAGAATTTCGATGAACGTTTCCAACGGGTTTTGGACCCGGACAAAAAAATCATTCACATCACGGATCGTTTCCGGTAAATGGACGATATAGGTTTCCTTGGCCGATTGCTGAAGCATCGATTGAATTTTTACGCTTTCCCGCCGTCCCAATTCATCGTTGCCCATGCATATAAATACACGTTTATCTTTTAAAAGCTCGACATGTGTTTCTTTAAATCCAAGCCAATAAGGGACACTCACCCCTGGCAGCCTTGCTTGTGCGAGACTTAACACATCAAATACGCCGTTGCACAAAATGACGTCCTCTGTGTCCTCCAATATCTCCTCGTTGAACATAAAATCCTCACCGGTCAGAGATTTGTATTTCGGTTCCCGATGGTCGATGGACCTGCCAATCAAATCAACAGTGACCTCTTGCGCGTTCGTCACAGGAATAATAATCCGGTTTTCAAAATAATCCCCCCACTGATTGGGACTCACATAAAAGCCTATTTTGCCAGGATCGAAACCGATCCGAAACAGTTCAATCGTTTCCTGCTCGATTCCTCTTTTGCCAAGATAATATAACGCATCCTCACGAAGCTGCTTTTGATAATATACGACCATTTCTTCCAGATTCAAGGCTGATTTGGACGTCCCCATTTGGTTGATAGACATGTTGCCCTCCTGTGTTGTAAGCAATAAAAAAAGCACTCACAAAAACAATACTGTTTTTGAGAATGCCGCGTACAGCTTTAATAACTTTGACCCTATTTGAAATGCGTGCACAGCACATTGATGGCATCGGCCGCTATCACCGTTTTGCCATAAACCTCAAGAACAGATCGGGTTACCGAAGCAGCATCGCCATATTCGGACAAGACGGCAATAATGGATTGATACCCACTCTCTTCCATATCGACAGCATCAAGCTGCAAATACCATTTCTCTTTATAAGAAAATAAAATGCCTCCATCCGTGAGCAAGGGTTGAATAACCTTTGCCATACGCAGCAAATCTTCAAAATCGTGAAACACATAGGAGATCTGATCCGTTTGTTCAAGAGTCACTTCAAGCTCATACATTTCTTCCACTTCTTCATCAAATGTTTCCGAAGTATGATGAAACTCCATCTTGCCGCGTGTCACAATGACGACCATCCCTTGAGCGGGTAGAGCAAGCACTTCAACAGCTAAAGGCCCTGTAGGGTCAAAGCCCAGCTCAGCGTATGCTTGATCCATCATGTCACTGAACAACTCATGAACTCTGGGGATTTCTCTCCACATGTCGTCCTTTTGAATACCTCGCTCCGTCAAGTCGTCGAAAGTGAGAAAAATCCGTATCTTGTCCTGACTCAAACGCTCCATTTTCATACAGGATTCCTCCCTTGCCGCCACTATTAATAACAGCTTATGAAGTAAGCTTAAAAAGGTGAATAAGCTTCAAGCTTGTATTCAATTATATGAGTATTATATCACAACATAACAATAAATCTATTGTGGCTATAAAAAAAGAAAGGCACGAACAGGAAAATTCCCATTCATGCCTTACAATCCCTTGTATAAAGCCTGTTTTACTGCGTCTGATACTGCTCTTTATGCTTGCTGTCGCGCAAAATTTCGTCTACAGTTGCCTTCAAAGCAGGCTCTTTGTTAATGATTTCCTCAACGCGTCCTAACCCGGCCCTCTCCGTGCTGGCGGATTTGTTCGCATTATGACCGGCAGACTGATGGCTGCTGCCATTTTTATTTACGTTATTGCCTATAGACTGGTTATTGCTGCTAAAGGAGGACATCAACATCGACCTGCTCCTGCCGCTTAAATAGACAACTGCCGCTGCACCTACAAGTCCGCCAAGTAAAAAAGACCCTACTCTCATCGTTATCCCTCCATCTATTTAGGTACGATACTTATTTTTGACTATGTACTAGCGTTCCATGCATGATAAAATCAGGAAACACCCAAATTCACATAGAACAGGAGTACATCCACCATGATAAAAAAAACGCTGATGGGCCTCACGGCAGCAGCACTGCTGGCTTCAGCCACAGCTTGCGGGTCCACTACGCAGCCTGCTGCATCCGCCAATCCGCCGACCAGCAGCGTCAGCCCTGCTCCCACAACTCCCAAGCCTGCTGACAACCCGTCACCACCACCAGCCACGCCGGCAGAGCCTGCTAAACCTATACAAACAGCACCAGAAGGTACGGCGCCAGCCCCACAGACACCTTCCACACCGCCTGCGGCAGCAGTACCACAAGCAGCTGCCAAGCTGTACAAATTAAATCCCAAATCCTATGATATTGTGCCGATTGATTCTGCCGCGACCAATAAAAATGTTGTTTTATTAACCTTTGATGATGGTCCCAAGGACAAGGACATGCTGGAACCTCTGCTTGAGACATTGGACAAGCATCACGCAAAGGCGATATTTTTTGTAAATGGATATCGTGTCAAGCAAAAGCCCGAATTGATCAAGCTCATTACGGACCACGGTCATATGATAGGTAACCATTCCTGGGATCATATTGATTTAAAGAAAGAAAATAAAGACAAGATCGATCAGCAAATCGGGGATGTGCAAAAGCAGATTACGGAGCTGACCGGAAAGGCGCCCCAATTTTTCCGTCCCCCTTTTGGATCAGGTGGAGATCTCGTCCGTGAAAAGGTGAAACAGGAGAATATGCTGTTCATGACATGGTCCAACGGCTCATTGGACTGGGAAATGACCACCAAGAATAACAATCCTGACAAGGTTGTCAGCAACGTGCTTGAGCAGCTGCGGCCAGGCAGCAATATTCTGATGCACGAGCTGCAATGGACTGTCCAGGCCATGGATAAGCTGCTGACACAGCTGGAACAAAAAAATTATGGCTTCGTAGACCCCGCAACGATCGATACAACACTATAAGCTTAACAAAAAGGTGAACCCTCAGCATCATCGCTGATCGGTTCACCTTTTTGTTAAGACTCTCCTTTTACACGCTGCCAGCCCCATACTAATAAACCGGCGACTAACAATATAAACACCCACAACAATGACAAGTAAAAAATTCGCAGCCATCTGTCGCTTTCCGCCGGGTGTACTACTTTTCGAGGGGGCAGAAACGTTTCATCCTCGTCTGTCTCTGTTAGAGGTGTTGTATCCTCTTGGCCTTGCCGGTTCGGTGTTATGCTGGAACTCATTATTTCTCTCTCCTATAACGAATGATACAACCCATAATCAAATCGATCATAAAATGCGCAATAATCGGCGTCCACAGCGAACCTGTTTGTATGTAAATCCATCCAAGTCCGTAGCTGATCCCGAATACAAGACCCGTCATCAGCCAGTGCTGCAGATACCGTATATGAATCGCGGCAAATAAAATACTGGTCCAATAGGGCCCCCACGACGCCTGAATCGCCCCCCTGAATAACCATTCTTCACAAAAAGCGACAACAAAGGACAGCACAATAATATGCCACAAGGGTCGATTTTTAAATATAAGCTCATTGATGCCCCCATCATCTGTAACCTCCGGAGGTACCCAATTCGAAATCAACACATCAACGATCAGGACCACAACAGCAAATGCTGCCCCCCATACTAGCAAAAGCATTCCCTGATTAAGCGAAAACATTTGTTGAAACCAAGGTTTTTGAAAAAGCATGATAATACAACCCGCCGCGAATACGAGAAACTGCGTGATATAAACATTGAGAACAACGGTACGTTCATCAACAGTCGTAATATCCAGCTTCTGAAACTTAAATTGCCTAAAATTAAATTTTTTCATCTATTATTCCCTTTTTCGACATTATCACCTATACTATCATTAGAAAATAAACGAGGTGTCCTTGGCTATGAACAAACGATTGTCACGTTATGATTACTTGTTTGCATTAACCTTTATTTTTATGCTTGTTTTAGCTTTAGGAACTTTTTTCTTCGGTCTTCGAATGGGACAAGAACGTGCCACAGCCAAGTATGAGGAGCTTCTATTCAAAAAAACAGAAGTCCAGAATGGGTATTCCGCTTATCATCAACAGTATCTGGTGTCCTACTATCATACCATTTATCAGCCTTACAGGGAATTTCACATGAAATGGTTTGAAAAAATGAACGAGCTAGAGACCAACCGCTCCTCAGACGCATCAGCTATTCTCAAGGATCTCGGCTTGCTTGCCAAAGAAAAATACAACGAGCTCAGCAATAAGTCAATGCCAGATTCTTCTCCGCTCTTGCAGGAAGGTCTGCAAAATTATTTGAAAAGCTTGAAACTGTTCAGTGAGGCAATGAGTAATATCCAGGGAAAAGCCAACAGTACTCCAAGCTATGAGCTTGTAGCCGAAATGAATAAGGATGCTTATTTGGTTGAGGCCAAAAAATTCTCTCTGTCAGCCCAAAAAGATTACTACGATTCCATCATCAAATGGAATTTGGCTGATAATCCTCAGCTTAAGCAGGTCGATGTTAGTAAACCTTTGTCGCTCAAGGATTGGACCCCGCTGAGTTTAAGTATGAAGAATGAATACATATCCAATGCATTATTGAATGGCAAATTGTTCAAACTATATACGCCTCAGGACCTTTCAAGCCGAATTGATGAAATGGTAAGCTCTGGACAATCAAGCAAATTAAACCTGACTGATGTTCAGCAGATTATTGATCTCCTGAATGCTACAGATGCCGTCCGCTCCGGGGATTTTATTCGCAATAAAAATCGCTTATATCCGAATGAAACCTTACCTCAGCTCCCGTTCTTTTTTACACAAAATTAAAAAAAGGACATTGATCTGACAGCTTTTGAACAAGCTGTGACAACCCCATTACCCCTATTGACATCGCCTTTGGGGTCATGTTACGCTTATGAAAATTCAATTTGTTACAAAACGTTGACGGAGAACCTGTAACACCTTTAATGCACAGAGAGCCGATGAACAGGTGCAAATCGGACATTAGGGTTTACAAGAGAGCACTCCAGAGTTGCTGTTCTGAATGCCGCCTGAATCTCGTGATTCCAGACGCTGTAGGTGCAGCCGGTTAGAAACCGTTACATTTCTGAGTCCTTGCGGCTCATGAGGCTGTTTGTGCAATCAGACAGTGAATTAGGGTGGTACCACGAAAGTAACTCTTCGTCCCTTGTATACGTTTAACGTACGAGGATGGAGAGTTTTTTAGTTTGTCTAGAAAAAAGTGGAGGTTGGCGTACATGTACAAAGTATTAGTAATGGATGGAATCAGTGATTTGGGAATTCAACTGCTTAATGACGCAGCAGACGTAACAGTCGACAAAAAAATCGGCTTATCGGAAAGCGAATTAATCGAGATTATTGCTGATTATGACGCATTGATGGTAAGAAGCCAAACCAAAGTGACCGATAACATTATGGCTGCTGCTCCTAAGCTGAAGGTTGTAGGACGCGCAGGTGTTGGTGTAGATAACATCGATCTTCAAGCGGCTACCAGCCGTGGTATTGTTGTCATCAATGCTCCTGATGGAAATACAATTGCAACTTGTGAATTAACTTTTGCTATGATGATGTCCGTAGCACGCTCCATTCCACAGGCCTACAAAAAAACCGTCAGTGGTGAGTGGGATCGCAAAACTTTCGTAGGTGTTGAGCTGCGTAATAAAACGCTGGGTATTCTTGGTATGGGCCGTATCGGAAGTGAAGTGGCTAAACGCGCTAAGGTTTTTGGCATGAACGTAATCGGCTATGATCCTTTCCTTACTGAAGAACGTGCAGAACAAATGGGTGTTAAGCTCGGAACCGTGAATGAAATCGCAGCTCAGGCTGATTTTATCACTGTGCATACGCCGTTAACTCCTGAAACGCGTCATATCATTGCCCGCCCTCAATTTGAATTGATGAGAAAAGGCGTACGCATTATTAACTGTGCTCGCGGCGGTATTATCGATGAAGCTGCTTTGGTTGAAGCTATTGATGCCGGTATCGTGGCAGGAGCTGCGTTTGACGTATATGAGCAGGAGCCTCCTCAAGCCGACCACCCATTCCTGAATAATCCGAAAATCATCGTGACCCCGCATTTGGGTGCATCTACAGTTGAAGCTCAAGAAAATGTAGCTATCGACGTTTCCGAAGAAGTGCTTCATATTTTACGTGACGAGCCTTTCAAAAATGCTGTTAACATGTCTCCGGTTCCACCAGCAGTACTAAGCAAACTCCAGCCTTACTTCAACCTTGGAGACAAGCTTGGCAAATTTATCGGTCAAACTACCGAAGTTGCGATCAAAGAGATCGTAGTTAATTACTCCGGAGATTTGGCTGATGTGGACACAGCACCATTAACCCGTTATATCGTACGCGGTATTCTTGCTAATCAACTGGAAGGTGTTAATATCGTAAATGCGATGCACCTTGCCAAAACTCGCGATGTGAACATCGTGATTCAACAATCGGCAGCCACACAAACGTTCACTAATCTGGTTTCGGTTACGCTGAAATCCAAAAACGAGGTGCGTGTTGTTGCTGGAACCCTGCTAGCCGGATATGGCGAGCGGATCGTACAAATTGACCAGTATCCGGTCGATATCGCACCAAACGGCAATTTGCTGCTCATTTCTCATAATGACAAGCCTGGTATCATCGGTAAAGTAGGGACTCTGCTTGGCAACAATGATGTCAACATCGCTACGATGCAGGTTGGCCGTAAGGTTGTTGGCGGCTCGGCCATTATGGTCTTGTCAACAGATAAAAAGACACCTAAGGAAGTTCTTCAACAGCTTATTCAATTGCCTGAGCTGACACATGTAAATGAACTTACCCTGGACTAAAACTAAGATTCCTGTTCGACTGTTTCACGGACTGTTTCACGAACAACAAGAATAATCCTGCTCGTTCAACATAAAAAGAGAGCTTCCGATACGCTTGTCGGAGCTCTCTTTTATGTTGTTATCATTTTAACGGGAAGCAGCACTGAAAATGTCGTTCCTTGCCCCACTGTGCTTTTAACCGTAACAGCGCCTTGATGCGCCTCTACCAGGTTACGGACAATCGATAACCCGAGTCCTGTCCCCCCTGTTGCACCGCGTGTACGGGCCTTGTCCGCTTTATAAAAGCGTTCAAATACATAGGGCAGGTCACCTGCAGGTATCCCGATTCCTTGATCGATAATTTCGATCAGAACGGCATCTTCATCCTTGTAAGAGTGCCGCTCTGCACGCATGACGATTTCCGCTTGAGCAGGCGTATGCCTGATGGCATTATCCAATAAATTCGTCAGCACCTGCTCCAGCCGATCTTCATCCGCCTGGTACAGAATCAGCTCTTCCTCCGGCAGCTCATAGCTCATTAGAATGCCCTGCTCCTTCGATAGTGCCGCGAACTTGCGATGCATACGCTTGATAAAGCTCCGAACCTCCACCACTCGAAAATGCAGCTCGATATGACCGGTCTCCATACGAGCCAAATCCAACAGGTCTCTGACCAGCCTGCCCATTCGCAGCGATTCCTCATGGATAACCTGAGCAAGCTCCTGGCGTTCTTCTGCAGAACCTGCAATATCATCGAGCAATGCCTCGCTATAACCTTGCAGCATGGATAATGGCGTACGAAGCTCGTGGGATACATTGGCGACAAAATCCTTGCGCAGCTTGTCCAGCCTAAATTCCTCTGTAACATCCCGCAACACCGCCACCACGCCTCGAACGGCCGCACGAGCATATAACGGGGTCATGACAACGGACCACACCTCGTTTTGAACATGCAGCTTGGAGGTAATTTCCTTCGCTCCTGTAATGACTTCGTCAAACAGCATTCTCATTGGCTCGGGTATGAACGAGCTGTGCTGTTGAAGCACAGGCAGCATGGATTGCTCGGTTTCTCGATCAATCCAGTGGATCTGATTCCAGTCATTGACGATTTTATCGCCCTGAGGATTAGCCAGAATCACACTTCCATCCGAATCAAATGTAATAACAGCGTCTGTCATACTACGTAATATACTGGATAAATGCTCTTTTTCGTGGCTGAGCGCCTTGATCGTATCAGATAATTCCTCACCCATGCGATTAAATGTTTTACCCAGCTCACCGATTTCATCTGATGAGGTAATAGGAACACGGGTTCCATATTCTCCAAGCGAAATTAAATCGGCTGCTTTTTTGAGCTTCAGTAAAGGCTGAGTAATTTTCGTCAGTAAAAAGAAAGCAAAAAAAGTTGTCATTAAAAAGCCGATCAAGGACACATAAGCAAATAAACGGATGACGTAAGCCTGTGTCGCTTCTACAGATTGAACCGATTGATACAAAATGGCGGCGCCGATGATTTTTTGCTGTGTCGAGTCCATCAAAGGTACCGCTACAGCTGAGTATTGGCTGTTCATCTGCTGCCTGCTGCCGGTACTGTTAACGGTTTGATTATCAATCGTGTCTCCAGCAAACACCCGCTTCAGCATAACAGCGGAAAAAAAATCATCGTATTGCAAATTCATAGGGTTCGACTTCTGAGATGATAACTTCATCGGCTTCAAGTCGACATCCACTACAAAGACTGTTGCATCTTGGGCACTTAACAGATCATTGACCAAATCAATGTAACGCTCATCCTCATTGTGTAAAGCGATGCCGCTGGTCACCTTCTGTCCCAGCTTGCGTAGATTCTCGATCTGATCCTGAGATTTGGGGAAAGAGGTTTCCAGATATTGACTGAGAAACAGACCAAGCACGAGCAGAACAACAGCAACAAGTCCGATAATTGTCAGCCATAGCTTGCCAACGATGCCTTTTAAGCTAAACACGTTACTTTGGCACCTCGAGCTTGTATCCGACGCCCCATACCGTTGTAATCATGGAGGCGGCATCCGGCGACACTTTATTCAGCTTTTCACGCAGCCTTTTGACATGTGTATCCACTGTTCTCAGATCCCCAAAAAACTCATAATTCCATACATCCTTCAACAGCTCTTCCCGTGAAAAGACCTTGTCCGGCGATACCGCCAAGTAATGCAGCAGCTCGTATTCCTTCGGAGTCAGTGCAACCTCCTGGCCACCCGCGCTCACCCGATGCGCATCATGCTCAATGATGAGATTAGGAAATACAATATTGTTGCTCGAATTAACTTCCTTGGATAAATAAGCCGTCACTGAGGATCTTCTCAGGATCGCTTTGACCCGATAAATCACCTCACGCGGACTAAACGGTTTCACGACGTAGTCGTCTGCACCCATCTCAAAGCCCTGCACCCGGTTCGTTTCCTCACCCTTGGCCGTAAGCATAATGACCGGAGTTGATTTTACCTGCCGCAGTCTCGCACACACCTCGTTACCATCAATACCTGGCAGCATGACATCGAGCAATATTAAATCGTAATCGGTTTCAAGCGCTTTTTTCAAAGCCGTTTCGCCATCCTCCGCTTCATCGATAATGAAATTTTCTTTCTCCAGATACATGCGCAGCAAGCGGCGAATCCGCTCCTCATCGTCGACTACCAAAATCGTCATTTTAACATCAGACATCGGCTTTTCAACCCTCTCTGTTCTATTGTTGTATGTTCTTCATTACGCCCCCGAATACGAATGCAAACCTGCGATAACCAGATTAACCCCAACCAGCGTAAACATAACGACCACAAATCCGATTACAGCGAGCCAGGCTGAACGTTTTCCCTGCCATCCTTTGGAAAACCGTAGATGCAAATAGGCAGCATAATACAAAAAGACGATCAGTGCCCATACTTCCTTGGGATCCCATCCCCAGAATCTTCCCCATGCCTCAGCGGCCCATATCATCGCAAAAACCAGAGCACCCAGAGTGAAAATCGGGTAACCTATAGCAATCGCCCGATAGCTGATTTCATCGATGTCTTCAAGATCAATACCCTTCAGCATAGGACTGATTGCAGCCCCTAAGGGCTTGCGTGCGATCAAACGGAGCAATCCATATAGAATCAAGCCTCCGGCAATGGACCATACCACAGTATTCAGCTTACGGCCTGCATTAGATCCCTTCATCCAGGATGGTGCTTCGAAGGGTGCCTGGGTCATGCCGAGGAATGGCTTCATCTCCACCTGCTCCCCTTCAAAAGGCTTGAAGATCGGTGGCAGCACATAATCAACATTCTGCTTAATAGTCTGCTCCACGCCGTCCTTACCCGTGTAGAGCACATCGCTTGCGAATCTGGCGTGATAGCCGGATGCATTAAAACCAAATATGGAAATGACAAAAGCAATGATCATGACCAAGGTGAATATCGTCACCTCTACTCCACGCTGCTCCTTGCGATCACCCTTTTCCTTACTGTCAAAGTTAACACTGCGCAGCAGATACATCAAGCCGGCAGCAAAACCGACTGCAAAAAACGCTTCTCCAAACGCCGCTGTTGTGACATGAATCTTCAGCCAGTAGCTTTGCAAAGCCGGAATAAGCGGCTGCACGTCCTTGGGAAATACAGATGCATAGCCAATAATAATGATTCCAATCGGCACTGCAAATACCCCAAGCACAGGCGCACGATATATAAAGTACACGACGATAAAAGCAACAATGATCATCATTCCGAGAAATGTCATAAATTCATACATGTTGCTTGTAGGAATATGACCTGCTTCATACCATCTTGTAAAGAAGAATCCCGCATGACCGGCAAGTCCTATTATAGTGGCACCTATCGCATAATTACCCCATTTTCTCGTATGCTCGATGGGATTATCCTGAGCCCACTTTCTGCCGAGAATGGCAATCACGAACATCAGAAAGGCCAGGTTATAGACGATGAAACCGATTAGTAAAAACGTACTGCTTGTCATTATGTGACCACTCCTGTTTCCAGCGATTTGGGATCGGCTTCAATTCCCGATTTATGAAGAACCTGGGCGACTTCCTGACGAATGCCAAACCAGTTTTTGTTTGTATGAGCGCCAAGAGCCAGCCGTCCGTTATCGATTCGAAGCCAGATACGACGATGATGCCAGTAAAAGCCCATAACCAGCCCAATCATGGAAATCGCAGCCCCCACCCAAATATATGGCATTGCACGATCCACACGAATATTCAAATAACTGATGTATTCTGAAAACTGTACATCGGCCATAGAATTAACAGAAAGCTCCAGCTTGTTTCCAATTTCTCCATTAATGTCATCCTGACGGAAGGTAACCTTGTCCACCTGTCTTGGAAAATAAAGGTACGGAACACCTTCCGCGGCGATTTCCGGGCCTGTAATCGAGAATATAAATGCCGGCATCTTGGGGTCTTTGGATTTGGTTATCGGAACCCCTTTTTCATCCAGTCCAAAATCCGGGAAATAGGCTTTTACCTTTAAAGTATAAGGTCCAACCTGATAGCTGTCCTGGGGCCGTGTCATGGACAAGTCCAGGCTGCCGTATGCAGCGCCGGTTTGCTTGTTTTTGAGTGTAGGCTTCACGGAAATCAGCATCGGCGATTCCCTGTAGTCAAATTGGTAAGCCATTAATCCTTTATACTCAAGCGGCTCATTCACTATAATATTTTGACGGTGAACCTCCTCAAGCACGGGCTGCTTGAAGGGGTCATCACAATCGGCTTTACATGTGTATAAGACCGCATTCGTTTCGTATATTTTGGGTACTGCCTGATCCTTGGCACGAAATCCTTCCGACATCTCATTCGCATCGTAATATTCAATTGTGAATTTTTCATTTTTCAGGTAATACGACGTTTCAGGAATCTTCACAACTTGTCCTTCAGGAAATGCAACATGCTGGTCCATGTGCCAGCCAGGAATACTTCTCATCAGAATCGCCAGCAAAAAAATAATGAGTCCAATATGGTTGATATAGGGTCCCCAGCGGCTAAACCGGTTTTTTTCCGCCAGCAGAGCGGTCCCATCCGTATGTACACGATAGTGCTTTTTCTTTAATTGCTCGGCAGCTTGCTGAACCCATGCCTGCTCTGCTGCCTCTGAAGAAACATCCTTGTGAGGAAGATCACCGCTATAGGAAACCTTTTGACGTAAAATGAATTTAAGATGCTTTCGAATCTGCTGCTTGGAGAGAGCCCTGTAAAGCGGCAGTACCCTATCAAGGCTGCAAACGACAAGAGAGGTTCCTATCATTAATAGGAGCCCAATAAACCACCAGGATTCAAAGGTATGTGACAGTCCCAGTAAATAATAAATCTTCCCTGGCGTCCCGTACGTTTCTTCATAATAGATCGAAGGGTCAAAATTAAGAAATGAATTTTCCTGCGGATAAATCGTGCCTACTGCTGAGCCAAGCAGTGTAATGATGATCATGTAGATGGCGATCTTAACGGAAGAGAAAAAATTCCATACCTTATCGATTATATCCGGATTGGCTTTTTGAGAACGTCTTGCCACTCCGTCATAACGCATTTCAAGCGGCTCCGTGCCAGCCTCTTCAAAGAGAGGCTTTCCACAGGCTTCGCAAAGTACGGTCCCGACATGATTCAGGTGACCGCATTCACATTTTGTGTTTTGAATCATGGGGCGCCTCCTGAGCTTTCTTTCTTACTGTCAAGCAATAGGTTCTCACTGTAATAATCAATTATTTGGGAGCAGCTTGGGCTGAAGCTTTGATCGATTCAAGTGTCTTTTCAATAAATACCTCACTCATCTCCCCGACCATAATCTTGGCAATCTTGCCGTCTGGAGAAATAAAGAACGTTGTCGGATAATTACTGACACCGTATCGCTTGCGCGTTGCTTCGTTGTCATCCAGTAAAATTGGAAATGTAATTTTATACTGGTCAATAAAGCTTTGCACGGTTATTTTACTTTCACCGAGATTTAGTGCAAGAAACTCTACATTTTGTGTGTCACGCTTATCAAATTGATGCTGAATGGCAGGCATTTCTTCCTTACATGGCGGACAGAACGTACCCCAAAAGTTAACCATCACCGTTTTCCCTTTATAATCAGACAGCGTATGCTTCTTACCATCCAATCCGGACAAAGTAAAATCAGGTGCCTTGGCGCCTTCAACCGGTCGTTTATCCGTGGCATACAAATTATTGAACAGCGTCAATGCACCGATCACTATGGCAATGGCGAAAATCGCCAATTGTATCCATCTTTTATTTTTGCCCATTGATGTTCACTCCAAACGGAAGCTAGTCAGTTTTGCTTATTTTCATTATAGCTAACTTTAATGCCAACGCTTATTTGTCTTTTTGAATTTTATGTGTCCTTAGCGCATCCTCGGTCAACTCTTTGATTTCTTTGGCTTCGAGATGGCGGAATTTCCCCCGTGGCACTCCGGTCAAAGCTATAGGTCCAAATTGAACACGCTTAAGCTTGATTAACGGAAATTGGATGGCATCGAACATACGGCGAACCTGACGGTTACGTCCTTCATAAATAGTAATGGAAACAATCGTTTCCTTTTTGGCCGGATCGATATCGTAATAATCCACTTCTGCTGGCGCCGTCATCCCATCTTCGAGCTCGATTCCATCCCGCAGCTTGTCCAATAAAGAACCATGTGGAACCCCTTTTACCGTGGCGTGGTAAGTACGCGGCACATGGTGCCTGGGATGCGTCAGCAAATTGGCGAATTCCCCATCATTGGTCAGCAGCAGCAAGCCCTCGGTATCATAGTCAAGCCGACCTACCGGATAAATCCGTTCCTTGATATCCACCAGAAAGTCGGTTACGATTTTCCGTCCACCGGGGTCGGAAGCACTCGTTATAACCCCTTTGGGCTTATTAAACAGCACGTATACTTTTTTCTCCTGACGGATCTTGCGGCCGTCTACGGTAATTACATCTTTACTGGCATCAACCTTAACTCCAAGTGTTGTCACAACCTCATCGTTAACCTGAACACGTCCAGCCGTTATCAATTCCTCACACTTACGACGGGAGGCCACTCCCGCTTCTGCCAATACTTTTTGTAATCGTTCCATTAGTCTCCATTCACCTCAAACCTAATGATACTCATCCTACAGAGAAATCACAAGTTGCTCAGGCGAAAATCTGTGTCAGTTCTAAGCAAATACCAAATAACAAATAAAAATGGAGGCAGCGAACCCGACTGCATCCGAGATCAAGCCCACTTTTAGCGCATAGCTTGCTTTACGGATGCCTATCGCTCCAAAGTAGACAGTAATCACATACATCGTAGTATCGGTGCTCCCCTGAATCGTGGATGCTATACGCCCGACCATGGAATCGGGGCCAAACTGCTGCAGCAGATCGGTTGTAAAGGCGAGTGATCCCGCCCCTGTAATCGGACGTAAAATAGCTAGCGGCAGCACCTCGCTTGGAATACCTATCATTTCACAAAAAGGCTTCACCCAATTGGTCATCAGCTCCATGGCACCCGAAGCTCTGAATATACTGATTGCTACCATCATGCCTACCAAATGCGGGATGATTCGGATTGCGGTATCAAAGCCGTCCTTAGCCCCGTCTACAAAGGATTCGTAAACGGGTACCTTACGATACAAGGCATAAAGCGGTATAAAAACAATGATCATCGGAATCGCCCAGGCAGATATCAGATTAACGAAGGCGTACATTAAGGAATCATCCCTTCCCTATCAGTGGTTAACATTAATGCTGTATGGAGTTGCGTGCACGGTACCATCTATCTACAAAAATAGCCGCGAGGGTGGATACAAAGGTAGCCATTAACGTTGTCCCGACAATCTCGGCCGGGTTCAAGGAATTAAAATTCATTCTAATTGCGATCAGTGTTGTCGGGATCAAGGTAATGCTCGCCGTATTCAGAGCCAGCAGCGTACACATCGCCGGACTCGCCGTCTCTTTATTGGTGTTGAGCAGCTGCAGCTCCTGCATCGCTTTGATCCCCATCGGCGTTGCCGCGTTACCCAAGCCCAATATATTGGCCCCCATATTGGACATGATGTAGCCCAGAGCCGGGTGGTCCTTGGGGACAGTTGGAAACAGGAACCGAACGATCGGACGCAGCAAAGAAGCCAACAGCTTCAGTAATCCCGCATCCTCGGCAATACGCATGATACCAAGCCAGAATACCATGATGCTAATCAAGCCAAAGCATACGGTAACCCCGCTTTTCGCGCCATCAAATGTCGCCTGTGTAACCAGCTCGATATTCCCCTGCGCCGCGGCGACGCCAACCCCAGCAACAATAAAAAACAACCAGATTAAATTTACCATAGGTCAACTCCTATCTCGGATGATTACCCAACACGTCCCGTAAATAAAGTACGAACTATAAATTGAACGATAAACAGCCATTTGTCTGCATAAGAGGCCGTAGCGGACAGCGACTGGTCAATTGAAAATGCAGAACTCTCCTTCAGCTTCAATCTCGGGCTATCCTTCGGAAACAATGGAACACCACCGATTTCCTTCCCGTTCAGTGTATAAACCAGCCTGCCCACATCACCCAGACGAAAGCTTGCCGAATTGGCATCATTTAGCTCCACCCGATACGAATAATGTCCTTTTTCTGATTCCTGTGTTGGATACAGGAACTCTTTACCTGCTACCCACGCTGTTCCTTCGATGGCATCACCCTTTTTTACTAGAGGCAGCAGCGGATAGTTGGCGAAGCCGTAGTCCAGCAGCTTGGCATGATCGGCCCAATCATCTCCATCATTCAAGGTAACCACCGCCAGCTGCTGCCCGCCGCGTGTTGCTGAAGAAACCAAACAACGCATAGCCAGCTTGGTATAGCCTGTTTTCACCCCATCGGCACCATCGTAGAGCTGCAGCATTTTGTTCTTATTCAACCACGTGTAATCCCATGCTTCATTTGGATTGGGCGCTTTCTTAAGCTTGGTTTTTACAATTTCCTGAAATTGCGGATTGCGGAGGGAATAGGCTGCCAATTTGGCCATATCATTTGCGGTTGAATAATGTCCCTCCTCATCCAGTCCGGATGGATTTTTGAACGAAGAATGCTCCATCCCGATCATTCGTGCTTTCTCATTCATCAAATATGCAAAACCTTCAACGGTACCTCCAACATGCTCAGCAATCGCCGTTGCCGCATCATTACCTGAACGCAGCATCATCCCATACAACAAATGGTGAAGGCTCATTTCTTCGTTAAGCTTCAAATAAATCGAAGAGCCTTCCTTTCCAAAAGCATTTTTGCCCACCTTCACTGAATCGGACAGCTTCCCTTGCTCGACAGCTACAATCGCCGTCATGATTTTAGTTAAGCTGGCGATACGCATCTGCTTGTCGCCCTGCTTACTGTACAATACCCGCCCCGAGCGTACATCAATTAAGGCAGCCGTTTCCGCGTGGGTCGAAATCGCTGGGGCGGCTTGCAGCGCGGGTGAGGGGGCCCATATCGTTACCAGCAGCACCGGCAGCAATAAGAGCACAATGTTTTTTTTCATAAAAGGGTCCTCCTGCCAACATAGGTTCAATTATGGACATACCGATCTTGTACATGTATATGCGGGTCCTGTCCCATTATATGTCCTCTTCGAAAGCCACAGCTCCCGGTCATTTGCGAAGCACAAAAAAGACCCTCAGGACTTTGCAGGTCCTTAAGGATCTATATGAACTACGAAATAAGTGCAGTATTCATGGCATCTCTACTTCACTAACAAATACGGTTAGCTGCTTCGATAAGTCTACCTCATAAGGCTGTGTGATCTTCTCTCCATCCGCACCCTCCATGATGCGAATAGTAGGTCGCTGCGGGATTGCAGGATTAATAACTACAACTACGCCCTTCTCACCTGTGCTCAGCTTGACACTGAGTCCAAGCGGATAGATGGCAACGTTGTCTCGAAATAAGGCAACCTTCTTATAATCGTATAAAGATTCCACACCTGAGAACAAAATTTCCATCGCCTGATGCGGCAGCATAGCCAATCGATAAGGACGATGTGTGGTCATGGCATCATAGCTGTCTATGATGGCGATCAGCTTGGCGTATTCATGAATCTCATTGCCTTTAATGCCTCTTGGATAACCGCTGCCGTTCAGCCTCTCATGATGCTGGAACGCACAATGAGCGGCCAGCAAAGGCATATTGGGCTCGTCTTTTAATAGCCGATACCCGAGCTCCGCATGCATCTTGACCTCGTCAAACTCCTGAGGCGACAGCTTGCCCGGCTTTTTGATAATATCCTGATTAATTTGCGTTTTACCGATATCATGAAGAAGTGCACCCATACCAAGCACAGCAATTTCTTCACGATTGTAACCGCTAGCCATTCCAAGCATCGTCGCGTAAATACATACGTTAAGCGAATGATTGAACACATAATTATTGAGAACATTCATATTTAACAGCATGATGTGCGTACCTTCACGCGAATCCAAATCCTGCATGATCATTTTGATCACATTGCCAAATGCCCTGCCCATAAACGCATTTTTCGAAAATTTACTTTTGCTGTTCTCTTCCATCGCTTTTCTGAATTGGGTTTTGATTTCGGCCAAAGCCTTCATTTTCGTTTCTTGACTTATCGCGTCATCAACTTGGATATCATCAGTATCTCTGTCTTGAATGTAAACAAAGTCGACTCCAAATTGCTGCAATCGATTAATTAATGCCTGGGTTAGCTCAACACGTTCATTTAATAAAACAAGCCCGTCTTCATTGTAAATACATTTAGCAAGCTTCATTCCCGGACTGCAAGACCGTGTAGGCAATAAACGCACCAAGAAAACCTCTTTCATCAAATTCTCTCAAAATTATCATCAAATCCAGATAAAATAAATATAAAAGAAACCTGCAAAAAGAGCAATCTATTTTCCTTAATAAATAGGCAAAGCTGCCCATCATCTCGATGGAGCAGCTTTGCCTGGATCTTGGTATAGGTCTATGGTCTTATGGAATAATAAAGCAAGCTTTAGACAATATAGTTCGGATTGTCCGATGGATTCGTTACACTTATCGTTCCGCTCCCAGACTGATTATGGGTAGTGGAATTCAGTCCACCCTTCATCATGCCTTGAATACGATCGACAACACTTGGTGCTGCATCAATCAGTCTTTCCAGCAAATGTGTTTGATTGTCCAATGGAACAATCTTGACTCCTTGCTTGCCTACGACCAGGAAAGCAATTGGCGTGATGGATACCCCTCCACCGCTGCCTCCACCAAACGGAAGTGAAACCTTGGCATTCGCACCATCGTGACGGCCTGCTCCAGAGGAATTATCCGATGCGGAATCCTCTTGACCGAACTCGCTGCCACCCGCCGCGAAACCAAAGCCGACTTTTGAAATCGGCATAATCACACTACCATCGGGAGTTTCCACCGGATCTCCCACGATCGTATTGACATCGACCATTTCCTTGATGTTTTCCATTGCCGTCTTCATAAGACCTTGTATGGGATGCTCTGTCATCATTGGTTGTGCCTCCTTGTTGTATACTGGATTCCTCAAACATAAGGAAATCAACGCAAGTATAGCTTAACCGAAAAGCGGTATTACTATGTAAAGCAAACTTGCTCTTCACGCTTTAAACAATACTCTTCGCCATGTCTTCAAGCCGCCTTTTACTTTGATGATCCGTGCCAGTAAACGTATCCCGGCAATGAGGATGAACCACATACTAATTTGCAGCCGTACGAGTACCTCGGTCGAAAATCGGGTCTGGTTGTACTGCGGAATGACTTGCAGCTTCGGTTGTGCATCCAGCTTGATGTAGCGGGACATAAAACCGAGCATCGTCGATTTCAAACCCCATATCATGCCGGTTGCCATAGCGGTTTCAGGCGCATCGCCAATACCGACAGAGGTTTTCCAGTCAAATTGAATGCACCTGACGTGGGTTAGCGTAACCGTCAGCCATTCATGAAAATGAAAGCAGCTCCTCAACAGCTCTAATGCATTATCAAAGCTTTCTTTAATACTGCGCTTGGTAATTTTCTCTTCTTTTACACTAACTACCTGATGTTCTTTTTTATCAATATACGCAGCCTCGACATTAACGCCCTCAACAAAATTTTTGAACTGGATAAAAGGAACCGCAATTCGTTTCTTGAGCATGCCGTACAGCCCATGAATATCAAATGTGATATCATCATCCTGTGCTTCTCTAACAATCGTTAACCGGCATCTAATGGGACTTGAGAGAAGCGCCACTACCGCAACGATCACAGCAGCTATAATCCAATAATTCAATATCGCTCACCCCTCATTTTGAATATTAAAGCCTGAATAAACAAAAAACCCCTTATCGCAGAAGCTTAAGCTTCTTTTCAGGAGTTAGTATAGCCCTATTTGATTAAATCATTCCAGGAGCATGGTCGATCCATATTATTCACTTTCGGTTACATCGTCAAAAGAGATTTGATGGCTTTCCCCATTATCTAATTTATTGAACAAGAGTCGAGTTTCCTCTTCCAAATTGTCATCGTTCTGAAACAGAGAAGACTCTGGAAGCTCCTCAATCGTACCCAGTGCAAAGTAATCCAGAAATGGCTTTGTGGTTCCATATAATATTGGCCGTCCGGGAGCGTCTGCACGATCGACCTCCTTGATTAAATCCTTAGCCACGAGTGTATGCAAGGCTCGTTCAGCCTTGACACCACGAATCTCTTCGATCTCTACCCGGGTAATCGGTTGTTTGTAAGCGACTATTGCCAAGGTTTCCAAGGCTGCCTGTGACAAGGATGAGCGTGAAGGCGAATAGGCCAGCCGTTCAAGATATGGCGCATGGGCTGGAAGCGTCGTTAATTGGTAGGTTCCGGCGAGCTCAACAATTTGCAAACCTCGCTTGCTGTTCCGAAAGTCTCTTTGCAGATCCCCTATCAAATTACGGACAACATCCGTACTAAGTTCCAGCACCTCAGCAAGCTGCTTGGTATCCAGACCCTCGTCTCCAGCGACAAATAGCAAGCCTTCAATAACTGATTTCATCTGTTGAAAATCCATCCGCCTTTCCTTCCTCTCTTGCCTGTATGACGATATCCTCGAAAAATCGGTGCTGGTAGCAAACAATCATTTTCATCTTCATCAGCTCCAGCAACGCCAAAAAGGTAGTGACAATACTTTCCCGCGAATAATCACCATCGGTTAATTTAGAAAACAATATTTTGCCGTCTGCTTCCTTTAACCATCTTACTACATCTTTCATTCGGTCTTTTACGGATATTTCGTCCTTGCGTATTTTGGTAACCAAATTTCTGCTCGCCATACGCTGCATAGCCCGCTGGAATGCGTGCACAAGATCAGAAACACCGAGTCCTTTTACCGGATTCTCGACGATTTGCTGTATGTAGGGAGATAAATCTTCAGGCTCACGAGTATAAATCAGCTTGCGCTCAAGCTCCTTATCACGCAAATGGTCGGCAATCGCTTTATATTTGCGGTACTCGATCAGCTTTTCAACCAGCTCAGAGCGTGGATCGTAATCCTCGTCGAGCAAATAATCGTCATAATCGTCCATCTCAATAATAGGAGGCTTGGGTAGCAGCATCTTGCTTTTGATAGATAGGAGTGTTGCAGCCATCAACAAGAACTCACTTGTCAACTCCATCTCCAGCTCCTGCATCGTATTCAGATAGCTCATATATTGGTCCGTAATCTCTTTAATAGGTATATTATAAATATCAACTTCGGATCGATCAATCAAATGCAGCAACAAATCAAGGGGGCCCTCAAACTTGTCAAGCTTATACGTAACCTTGTCCAACCGTCGTTCCCCCTTAAAATGTTAGCAGCCGATCATTTCGTTAAGACTCGTATTGAATTGTATATTAGGAGAACTGTTTGGTCAAATTCGCCATTTCAATTGCACTCACAGCCGCTTCCCAGCCCTTGTTGCCAGCCTTCGTACCCGCACGCTCAATTGCTTGCTCAATCGAATCGGTAGTCAATACACCAAAAATCGTCGGTACACCGGTTTTGAGATTGATGGCGGCAACGCCTTTGGCCGCTTCACTGCACACATAATCAAAATGCGGTGTGGACCCACGAATAACGGCACCCAGAGTGATGACAGCATCGTATTTACCGCTTTCGGCCATTTTTTGGGCAATCAGTGCGATTTCGAAAGCTCCTGGTACCCATGCCACCTCAACCTCGTCTTCAGTAGCACCATGGCGTTTGAATGCGTCTAAAGCGCCGCTAAGCAGCTTGCCTGTAATAAATTCATTGAAACGGGCAACAACAACTCCATATTTTAAACCTTCTGATACTAAATGTCCCTCGTAAATTTTCGTCATGATGATTAACATCCTTTCAATTTATCATTTTTTATTAGATTTGAAAATCAAGCAAGTGTCCTAATTTTTCATGTTTCGTGTGTAAATAGCTTGCGTTGGATTCGTTTTCCTTCATTTGAATCGGCACTCGTTCTACAACTTCCAGACCATAACCCTCTAAGCCTTTAATTTTACGAGGATTGTTCGTCAGCAAGCGAATCTTTTGCAAGCCCAGGTCCTTCAAAATTTGGGCTCCAATACCGTATTCACGCAAATCAGGCGCAAAACCCAATTTAATATTCGCATCTACAGTGTCCAAGCCCTCTTCCTGCAGGACATAAGCCTTCAGCTTGTTAATCAAGCCGATGCCGCGACCTTCCTGACGCATATACAGCAGCACACCGGAACCCGCTTCATCAATCTGTTTAAGCGCCGCATTCAGCTGAGGTCCGCAATCGCAGCGGTGGGAATGGAACACATCGCCCGTCAAGCACTCCGAGTGAACACGAACCAAAGTTGGCTTTGTTCCATCGATATCTCCTTTGACAAGAGCCACATGCTCCTTTTGATCAATAGCGTTGGAATAGGCAATCGCTTTATACACGCCGTAATCCGTTGGCAGCTTGACCTCAACCTCACGGTTTACCAATTTCTCCTTGTGATTGCGGTAGTGAATCATATCTTTGATCGTGATGATCTTGATATCATGCTTTTGACTAAATTCCATTAATTCCGGAACACGTGCCATTTCTCCATCTTCTTTAATAATTTCGCAAATGACAGCTGCTGGATAGGAACCGCACATACGAGCCAGATCAAGAGCAGCTTCGGTGTGACCCGTACGGCGCAAGACGCCACCTGCTTTTGCAATTAAGGGAAAAATATGTCCGGGTCGACGAAAGCTTTGCGGTTTAGAATTAGGATCAATTAGTGCTTTTACGGTCATGGAGCGCTCGGTAGCGGAAATTCCCGTTGTCGTATCGGCACCGTCTATGGAAACTGTAAATGCTGTTCCATGATAGTCGGTATTTCTCGAAACCATAGGCGGCAGCTCCAGCTCCTGTGCACGCTCCTCAGTAATGGGTACGCACACCAGGCCGCGGCCTTCCTTGATCATAAAATTAATAATCTCGGGAGTCGCCTTGTCCGCCAGCGCAATGAAATCCCCTTCGTTCTCACGGTCCTCATCGTCAACAGCGATAATGACCTTACCCAACATCAAATCGTAAATTGCTTCCTCGATAGTATTAAATTGAATAGGTACTGTCATTTCCCACTCCCACCTCTCTATGTTTGCTTACATGAATCCATTTTCCGCCAAAAATGCAGCTGTAAGCTTGCTAGATTTACTCTCTGATCCTCCGCCATGTGAACGAAAGCTCAACAGCTTTTCCATATATTTGCCCAATACATCAGCCTCCAGATTCACTTCATCACCAGGTTTCTTATGCTGCAGTACCGTCTGCGCCAAGGTATGTGGAATGATGGACACCGTAAATCGTTGATCGGTTACTTGCACTAGCGTTAGGCTAATACCATCGATGGTGATCGAACCATGGGGAATCATATATTTTAAAATAGCTGTATCCACCGGCTCGATTTCGTAGACAACCGCATTCTGATCGGTCGTTCTGCTTGTGATCGTCCCTATGGAGTCCACATGTCCTTGAACAATATGACCGCCAAAACGTCCACCTACCGCCATAGCCCGCTCCAGATTCACCGGATCACCGGTATGAAGCTTGCTAAGTGTCGTTCGTCGGAACGTTTCGGGCATGACATCGACCGTAATCGATGATCCATCATATTTCACGACGGTCAAGCAAACACCATTGACAGAAATACTGTCTCCCAGATGAACATCCTCCAGAATGCGGCTGGCACCAATGCTCAATATCATCGCCTGCCCCTGCCGTGAAATACTTCTCATATTGCCGATCTCTTCAATAATACCCGTAAACATCTTACCTCACCTCGCTGCTGTAGCGTGGATATCCAGTTACGCAAACATCCTCACCAAACTGTTGAACCGTGATACGCTCCAGTCGGATAGCTTCCTCCATACGATCAAAGCCTGCAAAAGGCATCGTATCCAGTGATTGACTTCCGCCTCCAATAATTTTGGGTGCAAAGAACAAATGAATCTTGTTAACCAGCCGCTGCTCCAGCATCGCACCATTCAGTGTACCGCCGCCTTCGAGTAAAATCGATGCGATATCGCGCCTGCCCAAAAGCTCCATTGCCTTGCTCAGGTCCACTTGAGGTCCGCTGCCACAAGAAATGACGGTTACACCATCCGCTTCAAGCCGCTGTTTGGATGACTCTGAGGCATTCTCTGTTGTCAGAACAATTGTCTCTGCGGTACGATCCGTCACTACCCTAGACTCAAGCGGCAGCCGCAAGTTTGAATCGACAATGAGTCGGATCGGGTGCAGCGCAGGTACATCCAATCGTGTCGTCAACAAGGGATCATCTGCAAGAACGGTCCCTATTCCGACCATAATCGCTTGGTGACGGTGGCGTAAATTATGGACATAAGTGCGAGATTCCGCATTCGTGATCCATTTACTATCCCCCGTCCTGGAAGCAAGCTTGCCATCCAGTGTGCTGGCCGTCTTCATCGTGACGAACGGGCGTTTGGAACCGATGAAATGATTGAATGTCTCGGTCAGCTCCCGGCACGCTTGGGCCAATACACCCGTTACGACCTCCAATCCATGCTGTCTCAAACGTTCAATCCCGGTTCCAGCTACGAGTGGATTGGGATCCTCGCTGCCAACAACGACACGCTTCACCTTTTCTTTAATGAGTCGGTCGCTGCAGGGCGGCGTGATACCAAAGTGGCTGCAGGGCTCCAAGGTAACATAGGCTGTGCTGCCTTCTGCTTCAGCTCCGGCCATCTGCAAGGCGTGAATTTCAGCATGGGCCGTTCCCCGTTTGAGATGAGCCCCCATTCCAACGATCCTGCCGTCCTTGACGAGCACGCAGCCTACGACCGGATTAATTCCTGTCTGGCCTGCAGCACTACAAGCAAGCTGAATAGCAAGCCGCATGTAATATTCATCATTCAACAGCTCCATCAAAGTCACTTCCCTGCCAAATTGCTTTTAGAATCCAACAAAAAAAACCTCTTCTCAACAGAAGGGGCTTGTGAAAGAATTACGAAAAAAACGCAGAGTGATAGCGCATCTACGCGATTGAATAATCCAAGGCAACACAAATTGAACAGGCTCTAAACCTATTTTTCTTATCATGCTGCAGTTGGTTTCATAACAACCCACGACAAATACCAGTGTCCACGTTTTCCCTTCTCCCATCCAGACTATACTGTCGGTCTCGGAATTTCACCAAGTCCACCGGTGACAACAGCAATAAAGCTGAAGCCCACGGGTCACGGACTGAACAAAACGCTGTTAAACGTCTCATATCACCGCCGGTGGGGAATTTCACCCCGCCCCGAAGGAAAACATCCTATTATGTTGTTTGAAATTCCTACTAAGTAGGTTGGAAAATACTTTGACAGAATTTTAACATCATTTTCGTGAAATTGCAACAGTTAGTATTCGAAAACGATTGCACGCTGGTTCACTAAGCAATTTCATCCACCTCAATAGTCAAACCTATGAGTGTCCGGCACATTTGGTGCTGACTTATAATTAATAGGAACCTCAAAACGAACACCAAACAAGGGAGGCGTCACAATTGAGTCTGTCACTTGGACTTCAACTCTATTCCGTAAGAAATGAACTGCAGAAGGATCCTTTGGGTGCATTGGAAAAGGTAGCTTCGATTGGATATAAGGATCTCGAATTGGCCATCCATTACTCCGACGCTGCAGGTCATGGTGGTTATTCGGTTGCCGGCATGAAGGCAGCGGAATTCAAAAGCAATCTGGATCGCCTAGGAATGAGAGCATTAAATGCTCAAATGTTCCCGATCGAAAATGTCCATTGGGAGCGTCTGATCCCCTTTGTTCAGGAAATTGAAATGCCTGCTGTCTCCATCTCCATGTCCATGTTCAAAAATAAGCAGGCCGCTTTCGATTTCAGTGCAACGCTGAACAAATGCGGAGAAATATGCCGTAAAAATGGTCTTGATTTTTACTATCATAATCATTTTCAGGAATTCCAAAAATTTGAAGGACAAACCGTCATGGAGTTTATCCTGGCCAATACGGATAAGGATCTGGTAAAAATCGAGTTCGATACGTACTGGGCCCTCAGAGGAGGCGTTGACCCTTCTGAGTATTTGCGTACGCTTGGTGATCGTTGTGATCTGGTTCATCAAAAGGATATGCCTGCCACTGCCAAGCCGGTCAATTGGTTCGAGTTCTTTGGCGAGGATGCGGACATTACGCTTGATAAAAAGCTGGGTACTTCAACAACAGATCAATTCACCGAGATCGGTGAAGGCGTCATGGATATTCCCGCTATTATTGCTACCATCCGGGATATGGGTATTGTGAAAACCATTTTTGTCGAACAGGATTTTACAGCCCGCAATCAATTGGACAGTGTTGAATTCAGTTACAAGCGCATGGTTGAACTGATGAATCTGTCTCAAACAACATAGGAGGACACCACCATGACAGATAAATTAAGGATTGGCATTGTAGGCTTGGGGGGGATTGGTACATCCAAGCATTTGCCCAGCTTATCCAAGCTTGCTCACATTGAGGTTATCGCGTTCTGCGATATTATCGAGGAAAAGGCCCTTAAAGCAGCCAGGGATTATGGCAGCGAATCGTCTACTGTGTACACCGATTACAGAAAGATGCTGGAGGATCGCTCTATTGACGTCGTTCATGTATGTACGCCCAACAGCTCCCATGCGGAAATCACGATAGCAGCGCTTGAAGCCGGTAAGCATGTCATGTGCGAGAAGCCAATGGCCATCACCTCTATCGATGCACGGAATATGCTCGAAGCTTCCAAACGGACAGGTAAGAAATTGACAATTGGCTATCAAAACAGATATCGTCCGGATAGCTTATTTTTGAAAAATCTGTGCAGTATCGGCAATCTGGGCGAAATTTATTTAGCCAAGGCGCTGGCCATTCGTCGGCGGGCTGTACCCACTTGGGGCGTGTTTCTTGAAAAAGAACTGCAGGGTGGCGGACCTTTGATTGATATCGGAACGCACGCCTTGGACCTGACCTTGTGGATGATGGACAACTATAAGCCAGTTAGTGTAACAGGCTCTGTATTTCACAAGCTTGCAGACCGTGAAAACGCAGCCAACCTGTGGGGTCCTTGGGACACTAAAAAATTTACCGTAGAGGATTCTGCGATTGGTTTTATTAAAATGGAGAATGGCGCGACGATTACACTGGAATCCAGCTGGGCGCTTAACACTATGGATATACGCGAAGCGAAAACAGTCCTCTGCGGCACCGAAGGCGGAGCGGATATGGACGATGGCTTGCGGATCAACGGGGAACAAATGGGGCGATTGTACGAACATAAAGTGAGCTTTGAGCGTGGTGCGGTCGTTTTCTATGCGGCTGCTGCGGACGAAAGCCCAGCCGATTTGGAAGCACGGTTATGGATTGAATGCATACTAAATGATACAGAGCCTCTTGTAAAGCCTGAACAAGCTCTCGTTGTCAGTGAGATTCTCGAAGCCGTTTACCAATCTGCTGCAACCGGAAAAACGATTTACTTCAATCAATAGGTCCTGAGCACACACCAGATATGCAGTTGGCCTGACCGCTTGAAATCGGAACAACCGATTCAAGCGGTTTTTTTGAACATTGAAATTGGTATATGTACCAGATGGACCTTCAGATTAAGATTGATAAACAGAAGAGGCATCAAAGCCTCTCCGTTTGGAGATACCTTGACGCCTCTTCATTACTGCTTGTAATCATCCCTATTATTTGGTTTTCATCTTATCCCATGTACCCTGGAATTCGGCTAACAATTGATCGCGGTTTACTTTGCCTGCGATGTACTTCTGTAAAGAGGCTGCCATTTCCTGTGGACTGCCATCCGGGTATTTCGGCCAGTGCCAGCCAAGCACCTTGTTCTCCTTGAGGTACTTAGCGATATCCTCTCCAGGTGTACCTACAGAGGCCGCATCAGCAGGAATGGTCTTTAAAGCGGGGATGAATTTGAATTCCTTTGTCAAATAGTTTTTACCAATATCCGAGGTGACCAGCCAGTTCAAGAACTCCTTGGCTTCCGGCTTCACCTGAGAATCTTTATGGATAACCCAGTTATTCGGTACGCCTACAAACAGCTTGTCATTTAAAGCAGCATCCTCGTTGATCGGAATCGGCATTAAGCCAACATTAATCTTCGGATCGATTTTTTGAATCAAAGGCAGCGTCCAGTTCCCACTTTGCATGATTGCAGCCTGACCGCTGCCAAATGTAGCGATAAAGCTGTTATAATCGGTCGTCAGCTGATTTTTGTTGCCGTACTTTACAATTAGATCAAGCATGTTCAAGGAGTCGGCAAAAATCGGATTACCGGCAAATTTCGCCTTTCCATCATTCAAATCCTTAATAAACGCATCGGTGTTTGGCTGCTTGGCCATCGGATTATTAAAGAAATGCCGCCCGAGTGAGGACCATACCTGAAACATATTAACAAAAGGCGTCACACCATTGGCCTGCAGCTTCTTGCTGACATCCTCTAGTTGTGAAAGTGTTTTGGGAAGCTCTGTAATGTTCGCTTTGGCAAACAAATCCTTATTGTAAACGAAGCCATAACCTTCAAGCGAGACTGGCATCCCATAAAGCTTGCCGTTGATTGTAGTAGGCTCCTTGGCAAAATCGAATACATCCTTTGCCCATGGCTGATCGGATAAATCCTCTACACGATCCTTCCACGTTTCCAGCTGCTGAAAGCCCTCATTGTTAAAAATATCCGGCATTTCACCTGCGGCAAATTTGGTCTTGAGGATTGTATTGTAGTCGGTGCCAATGACGGTCTCAACCTGGACCTTGACGCCTGGATGCGTCTTTTCATACTCATCCTTCAGCTTATTCAATTGCTCGGAAATCTCAACCTTGGCCTGAAAGATTTTAAGTGTTACTTCTTTCTTTGGCTTGGCATTGTCATTCGCTGTTTTCGTATCAGCGGGCTTGTCTCCATTCGTTGCACAACCAGTCAAAAAGGACATTAACAATACAAGCGCACTGCCAGCAGTAAGCGATCGTTTCATCGTTCAAACTCCCCTTCGTTCTATTATTGTTTACCATTTTATTATAATTCAGCCCCTAAGTGGCGGACACTCATAGGTTTGACTATTGAGGTGGATGAAATTGCTCCTGACCTATAAGGTCAGGTTTGTACCATTTACCCTTTGATAGCCCCGGAGGTAATCCCTTCGATAATATGCTTCTGGAGAGTAAGGAAAAAGATCAGGATGGGTACCACACTCATCACAAGCGCTGCTAACGCAAGATCCCACTGATTCGTATATTCGCCAAATAAGGAGTTAATAGCGACCTGAATGGTTCGCAAGTCTTTTTGCTGCAAAATGATAGATGGGAGCAGAAAATCATTCCACATCCACAGGCTGTTTAGCATGACAACTGTAACTGTCATTGGTTTGAGCAACGGAAAAATGATTTTCCAAAACACACCGTATGGGCTACAGCCATCGACTTTAGCGGATTCTTCTATTTCGAACGGAATGGAGCGAACAAAACCCTGATACAAAAAAATGGTAAACGAAACACAGAGACCGAAATAACAGACAACAATGCCCGGAATACTATTAATTAGATGAAACCAGGATGCAACCTTTACCAAAGGTATCATGATCGCCTGGAACGGAATGACCATAGCTGCCACAAATACGGCGAGCAGCATCCGATTGAACCTGCTCGGCCTGCGCGCCAGTCTGTAAGCCGCCATTGATGAAATAATGACCAAGCCAATGTTGCTGAATACAGTAATTAACAAGGAATTTTTAAGTGTAGTAGCGAATTGCAGTACCTTCCATGCATGTACATAGTTATCCCATCGCAACACCTTAGGCAAGCTTGCCGCATTGATCAGAATCTCGGCAAAATTTTTCACTGAATTGGCCAATACAAAATAAAACGGTGCCAGAAACAGGAGCGCAAGAACAATTAACGCAATCTCAATGAGAAGCAGTCTGGCATTGTACGCATCGGTTTTCATTACAGATCCACCTCACGCTTCTTCGTCATAGACACCTGAATCGCCGTAATGATGGATACTGCCATAAAGAAAATAAGTGCCTTGGCGGTTCCCAGTCCATATCGGTTATTGACAAATGCCTCGGTGTAAATATTCATTGCGACGGACTCCGAAGAATTATAAGGTCCACCCTTGGTGAGTGAAAAGTTCAAATCAAACATTTTAAATGCCCAGGCGATCGTTAAAAAGAGACAAATCGTGATGACTGGCATAATGAGCGGAATGATAATACTGCGTAAGATTTGGGCACTGTTCGCACCATCGATCGTGGCTGCTTCTATTAGGTCCTTCGGCACATTGGTCAAACCAGCGATGTAAATAACCATAATATAACCAGCTCCATGCCACACAAATACGATAATGAGCGCCCAAAAGGCCGTATCCTCCGTTCCAAGCCAGGGCAGATTGAAAAATCCCAAATTCGTCAGCTTCCCAATGGCAGCAAATCCTTGAACAAATATAAATTGCCATATAAAGCCAAGCAGCAAGCCGCCCAATACGTTCGGGATAAAATAAACCGTTCGTAACAGATTGCGCGTCTTCAGCGATTTGGACAAAAAGTAAGCGAGCGCAAACCCGAGCAAATTTGTCAGGATGACAGCTACAAAAGTAAACCGAGCCGTAAACCAGAACGAATGAATAAAATTGGTGTCCTTGGTAAGCACCGTTTGATAATTGCTTAAGCCAACCCAACGAATACTGTGAGCAACCCCGTTCCAATCGGTAAATGAATAATACACGCCAAGAAAAAAAGGAAGCATAATAATGATGGTATAGAACAAAACGGCAGGACTCAGAAACACCGTTTGCTGCATCCATTCCGACGACATGGACTTTCTCATTGGTATCCCCCTCTCTCCTATTGGAACTCGGTTTCTATGAATTTGGTGTTGCAGTCGCCCGCTATAAATAACTCATGCTGCAAAACTTTCAGATGGAAGGGAATCGTTGTCTGGACACCCTCGATGTGAAATTCTTGGAGAGCTCTCTTCATACGCTGAATTGCCTCATGACGATCCCGGCCCCACACGATCAATTTAGCTATCATAGAATCGTAAAAGGGAGGAATTTCATAGCCGGCAAAGGCTGAGCTATCGATCCTCACCCCGAAACCGCCGGGAAGCCGGTAGCCCGTTATTGTACTTGGTGACGGCCTGAACTGATGGTCAGAATCCTCGGCATTTATACGGCATTCGATCGCCCACCCCTTCAGTTCAATCTCATTCTGGGTGCATGAGAGCGGGTACCCGGCAGCGACAGCAATTTGCTCTTTAACAAGATCAATACCTGTCACAAGCTCCGTTACCGTGTGCTCTACCTGGATTCTTGTGTTCATTTCCATAAAATAAAACTGCCCATGCTTATCGAGCAAAAATTCAAGTGTACCTACCCCCAAATAATCAACAGCCCTGCTGGCAGCGACAGCCGCCTGACCCATGGCCTGCCTTAACTCGGGTGAAACTGCAGGAGAGGGTGCTTCCTCCACAAGCTTTTGATGTCTGCGTTGTATAGAACAGTCCCTTTCACCGAGATGAACGATATGGTTATGGGCATCTGCAATGATCTGAATTTCAATATGCCTGGGCTCCTCGATATACTTTTCCATATAAACGCCTGGATTACCAAAGGACGCCTCGGCCTCCTTTTGAGCCTGTCGAAACATAGAGTCCATCTCCAGCTCGCTTTGGACGACTCGCATTCCTTTTCCCCCGCCACCAGCTGTAGCTTTAATTATGACAGGATAGCCGATTTCATCAGCAAGAATCACAGCAGTATCTACAGCTTCTATTAGCTCCTCTGAACCTGGAACCACGGGTACGTTAGCCAGTTTCATCGTTCGTCGCGCCTGGGCTTTATCCCCCATCTTGTGAATCGCATCAGGCTTGGGACCTATGAATGTAATACCACACGTTCCGCACAGCTCTGCAAAATCGGCATTTTCAGCAAGAAACCCATACCCTGGATGAATCGCATCCACCCCAACTGCAGAAGCCAAGGTCAGGATGGCCTGAATGTTGAGATAGCTTTGCTTGGAGCTGACAGGTCCGATGCAATAGGCTTCATCAGCCATTTGCACATGCAAGGCATCTCTGTCAGCCTTTGAATAAATCGCAACGGTAGGGATGTCCAATTCCTGACAAGCTCTAATTATTCGAACCGCAATTTCGCCTCTGTTTGCAATCATGATTTTTTTGAACATACGACTACACTCCTACAGGCTTTACGAGAAATAAAGGCTGGTCATATTGGACCAGCTGTCCACTTTCGATCAAAATTTCTGTGATGACACCATTGATCCCGGCTTGTATCTCGTTAAACAATTTCATAGCTTCGACAATACCTACAACGGTAGTTTCTGTTACGCTGTCACCTACCCGGATAAGAGGCTCCTCTCCCGGCTCTGCAGATGAATAAAAGATACCTACTGCAGGCGAAGCTATTTCAATGGGAGCAGCACCTAAAGGCTCCGCTGCAATAGTGCCGACCTGGGTTTCCCGTTCCAAATGTTGAGGAACCATTAACGGCTCCGAATGATAACCGGCTTCTGATGGCAGACTTTCCTTAGATGATACAGGGAGGCTGCGCTTAGAAATGGACAGCTTGACCGTTTCATATTCAAGTGAAAATTGCTCAATCGGAGCTTGAATGACGATTTGGATGATTTCTTTTAATTCTGATGTATTCATTGGGTATGACCTCACTTCTGTGTGTCTCTATGATTATTATGAGAAGTGCCGATATAAGGATCTGCTTCCGCTTCTCCTGTTATAAGCGCTTAAACGAAGATATACCAACGCCATTTTCTTTCAGCAATAAACGAATTTTACTAATCATATTTAACGCGGTAGGGGTGTCACCATGTACACAGATCGTCTGGCCACTGATATCGACCTCGTTCCCAGTAATCGTAGTCACTTTTCCTTCAGCGATCATTTTTAAAGCACGCTTGGCTGCCAAATCCGGATCAGTAATCACAGCGCCAGTCAATTTTCTGGATACGAGAGTCAGATCGTCATTATAGGCACGGTCCGCATAGACTTCCAGGATCGGATGCAGATTTTTTTCCAGCAAAACCTTATGCATCAGTGAATTCGGGTTAACGAAAACAGGCAGCTCGGGATTGAACGCAAGTACTGCATCTGCTGCGTAATTCGCAAGTGCTTCATCTATATCCACCCGATTTGCTAATGCACCATGCAGCTTCACATGCTGCATTCGGACCTTATGCTTGTTACAAAAAGCCTGCAGCGCGCCAATCTGATATACGATCATATTAATCACTTCATTGCGTTCCATATCCACATATCTTCTTCCGAAGCCGTTTAGATCGGGGTACCCCGGATGGGCACCCACCCCTACATCAAAGCTTCGCGCCAACTCTACTGTACGGTTCATCACATCGGGATCTCCACCGTGAAATCCGCAAGCCACATTGGCTGAGGAAATCAGCTGGATGACCGCTTCGTCCATACCAAGCTTGTAGGCGCCGAAGCTTTCACCCATATCACAATTCAAATCAACAGTTGTAAGCATCAATTCCCCTTCCTTCTTTACCTATTGTTGATATCAAGCAGAGAAAACAGTTGCTCCTGTTCTCTCCACAATACTTGAGCCTGTTCGATAGTTATGATTTCAAAAAGCACCTGGTCTCCCGGCTTACGCTGTGCGAGAAAAGGCAAATCTACACCTGCAACGACACCTATTTTCGTATAACCCCCTGTAACCTGACAATCCGACATTAGCACAATAGGCTGACCGTCCCCCGGTACCTGAATCGAGCCCATTGTTATATGATCGGATATGATATCCGCCCCCGACGTATGGACGAGCTTCGGGCCCATAAGACGAAAGCCCATACGATCCGAATCATGAGATAGAGTATAGGGCTGCGTTGTCAAGATATCCATCGATTCTTGAGTAAAGGAATCTGCCTGTGGACCTGAGATAAACCGGACAGGACGGTTTCCATCAAAAACGGGTCGGTATTTCGAAGGCAATACTCTACACGGTGTTGATGCTGTGTACACACGCTGAGCAGTCCTTGCTGCAAGCACATCTCCAGCTCGCAGGCTTCTTCCCTGGAAGCCCCCATACCCTCCCCGCACAAAGGTCGAGCTGCTGCCCATAACTAAAGGAACGTCAATGCCGCCACTGACTGCCATATAGGAGCGGCACCCATGTCTGGCAGAACCGCATTGAAGAATGTCATCAGGCATAACCCGAAACGTCTTCCATAAAGCAAGCGGCCGGCCGTTTAATGTAAATGAGAGATCCGCTCCCGTTATAGCAATCACTCCCTCATGAAGAAACTTCACTTTGGGGCCAACCAGCGTAAATTCAACAGCAGCTTCATTTTGCCGATTTCCTACCAGCAGGTTGGCCACCCTGAATGAGAACGCATCCATAGCTCCACTCTGTGGAATCCCATATTGGCGACAATCGAATCTACCCAAATCCTGCACGGTGCTGAACATCCCTGGCTTGATGATTTCTATAAATTCCATTGTTCATTCCACTCTCTTTGTTTATGTTCGTTCCAACCCTCCGCTTCCGCTGAAGTTATCGCTTCAAACTTAATGCTGTCACCTGCAGTAAAACAGCTTGGCGGTGTTTTATAGGGATCGAATGTATCCATCGGCGTTCTCCCTATCAGATGCCAGCCACCTGGAGACGTTATCGGATATATACATGTTTGACGGTTGGCAATGCCGATCGAGCCCTTCTCGACCTTGACACGCGGACTTGTACGGCGAGGTAAAGCCAATCTGCTATCCAAATCACCACAATACGGAAAGCTGGCTATAAAACCGAGCATATAAATTAGATAGGCAGAGGAAGAATGGATTTGCACGACTTCATCAGGACTGATGTTGTTCTCGGCAGCCACATAGTCCAGATCAGGCCCATAGCTATCGCCGTAAACAACAGGAATATGAACCATTCTGCCTGTACTACTTGCCAAATCAGCATCTGACAGATGGATTTGCTGCAAGGCATTCAACAGCTGGCTGTAGCTTATACGTACAGGATCGTAGCATACCGAAAGACTGGAGAAGGCAGGCAGCCACTGTTTGACGCCCAGGATGTTCGCTTCCTTGATTTTGTCAGCCCATGCATGGACGCGACGATTCACTAGCGTAGAGATGACGGGTTCGAATTGAATGATGAGTACCTGCTCCCCTAAAGGGAGATATTGAGGAACAAGCGTTGAGGATGCCACTTGGACCCAACCTCCTTACTTCCGCTGATTCTTACTTAAGAAGACCCGGCCAAGACGGATTCTCTATACAAAAATTATAGCGATAATAAGGGCTGAGTCCCACACAGAAAATTGTGGACATAAGTGGACAATCTTGATTTTTGCTGGGTCGATTGAGAGGATAAGTGGGGAGAATCTTCCAACACTTCACATGGATAGCGGAGATTCCCGATTCATTTGTATACGAAAATCTTTGGGTGTTTGTCCCTCCAATTTTTTAAAAACCCTACTGAAATACTTTTCATCCTGATAACCTACCTTACCCGCCACATCGACTATTTTGATTTGAGGGTTCAACAGCAGTACCTTGGATTTCTCGATACGTATTCTGTTCAGGTAGTCTATAACGTTTTCCTTGAGCTCCAGCTTGAATTTGCGGGAAATGTATTCCCGGTTTAAATGGAATTTGGTGGATATATCCTGAAGCGTAATGTTGCGGTAGTAATTTAATTCAATATATTTGGCAATTTCATTCATTGTATGTCCGCTTTGGACCTTTTTGCTCAAGAACAACCGCATCAATTCGGTCAAATGATTAGTAAATTCCTGCTGAAATAAAGCTGATGAAAACTGACCATTATGATCCATTGGAATGATGAAATCCGTTTCTTCCGTCAGCAATAGCTGATCCGGCTCCGCCCCTTCGTAAAATTCCTCCATCCAGCGCGCCTTCAACACCTTGTAGGCGTCCAGCCATAGATCAAGCTGATCCATCGATATTTTGTCCAGCTTGTCCATACCATCAAACCATTTTTGTATGACCGCTTGTAATTGCTCCGGCCTGCCACTCTTCATCGCAAGACTGATAGCCTCCTCGTAATCACTGAATCTCAATGAGCCGATACGCAATACAACGCCTATCTGATAGCTATGTTTCCGGGTCGAAGTATCGAGCAGATTTCGCTGGCCAAGCGCCTGCCTGGCTTGATTGTAGGCTTCCTGCAGATGGTCTGGAAAGGCTAGCTCGGAGCTGATGCCGATATCGAATGCGGCCTTAAGCACCCTTGCAATTCCGTGCTGAATACGCTCCAGAACAGCTTCCGCCTTCTCTAACTGTTCCCATGCCAGAATGACAATTTCATGATTGCTATTCAAATTACGAAAGGCAATACCCATTTGAGCTTGGTGTAGACATTCATTACAAATATTAAGCAGAGAAAATATGAGCAGGCCCATATTGGAAGCATACTTTTCTTGAATATCACGCTGGACGTCCTGCAGATTGATAACGGCAACCATGCAGGAATGAACACTGGCTAGCTGTGGAAACTCTTTGATTAACAACTGTAATTCATTGCGATATCCGACAGGCTCCATGATGACATTGGACAGAAGCTTGTCCCTGTAGATCGATTTGAGCTCAATAACTTCCCTGCTTTGATACTGATGGCGCACCTGCTCCTGATGGGCTTTCTTCCAGCTGCCAACTGCCTTTTGAATAGCATCATGCAATTGCTTGGCAACAATTGGCTTAAGCAAATAGTCCGTAGCCCCATATTTAACCGTATGGCGCATGAGCTCAAAATCATTATGCCCGCTAATCACAATCTTTTTACAAGTAACCGCATGAGAGTCCATCCATTCCATCAGCCCGATCCCCGTCATTAATGGCATCATCATATCCGTGATGACAAGCTGCGGTTGTTCTCTCTCCATGATTTCTATCGCTTCCAGACCGTCTTCCGCTTCCAGAACGGTCTCAATATCCAGAGCACTCCAATCTGTGAGCAGGCGGATGGTGCTCCGTACATGCTTTTCATCATCGACAATAAGTACTTTCATCTATAATGCCCCCTTGTCTATTCCCATGATTGGAATGCTCAGTATGACCTGTAGCCCATAAGGATGAATACTGTCAAGCTCCAGGTTGGCCTGATCCCCATAATAAAGGCGCAGCCTGGACATAATATTCATCAATCCGATGCTTTCCCCTAGCCTTTCTCCGCTTTCATCCAGATGGGTCAACTTGTGGCGCAACTGCTGAAGTCTTTCGTCCGAAACGCCAATCCCATTGTCCTCCACAATGATAAGCAGCCTGGCTTTCTCTATTCTGGTACTTACTTTGACCACACCGACTCTTTTGTTCGTAATATAAAATCCATGCTTGAAAAAGTTTTCAACAATGGGCTGTACGATCATTTTGGGTACTTGAAAAGAACTCGTCTGCTCACATATATCAAATTCAAAAGAAAGCTTATCCTCGAACCGCTGCTGCTGAAGCATGCAATAATAGTTAACATAGTCAATCTCCATGGATAGTGGAACGATCGTTTCTTTGGTGTTCATGCTGTAATGCATCATTTGTCCCAATGAAGATATAAGGGTATAGACCTGCGGTGCATGGCTTTCCAGAGCCAGATTACCGATGGATTGCAGCGCATTATTCATAAAATGGGGGTTAATTTGGGCTTGAAGCACCTCCAATTGAATCGTTTTGTTCGCTAAATTCAGCTTGTATTCCCTTAAAATCAAGTCATTGATGGTGTGCATCATCGTCCGGAAACGCTTGGCCAGAATTCCAATTTCATCCGTTCGGTTAATAACGATTGTTTCCTCCAGTTGGCCGGCCTGGATGTTATTGATATGCGAAATCAGCTGCTTCAGCGGTCTAGTTAATCGTAGTGAAACCATTAATACCGCTATCATCGCAATTGTGAGAAAGATTGCCGCTACAATTGTGTTAATAAAGGTCAAATTTCGAGCATATTCGTATAGATGTGAATAGGGTATGCGCTTGACAAGCGTCCAATTCAGATAAGACGTGGATAGCTTGGTGTATATCATAATGCCCGAAAATTCACGCTGATTCCACTCCATATATCCGGCATCATCAGGGTTATCCAAAAGCTGCTTGATCCATGCTTCGGTAGGCGCTGAGCCAAGGTAGGTCTCATTCCCTACATAAATGATGGCTCCGGTTTCATCTAGAATGTATAAATCCTCTTTATTTTTCTCATACAATTGAGCAGTCAGTTTGCTTAGCGCTTCCAACTTTACGTCTATGGACAACAGCCCGATCTGCTCATTGCTGGGGACCCGATAAAATGGCCGATGAATCGTAAACACCTTCTCAGGAACCGCCATTGGAGCCTGAATGATCCCGTAATCATGACTCCTGTGCGTTCCTTCCGTAAAAACCGCATAAGGCGCTAAGGCCCTGTTTGCTGGAGGCTCATACCGAATCGGTCCTCGTTTAAAATTATTTTGGTATAACACATAAGAGCTCTGATTATCGCTGATGTTCAGATAGACCTGGTAAATATCATTCGCCGAGCGGGAAACGATCTGCATAATCGTAAAAATATAAGACTCACTCCGGTAATCGGCAAATCCTTTTGTCAAAATACTGTCCAAGGTTGCGTTCGAGTAAATGGTCAAGGAAGCACTTTTCACCGTATCCAAATAATTAATGATGTTGGCCTTCCCTTCGGAAATGAGGTGAGTATTTTCTTCGATGGCACGCTCTTTTAACGATTCCTTGGTATATGAATCCGTTATAAAGATTGAAGAGGTGATGGGAACAATCGTCGAGATCAAGAGCAAAACAGTTAGTTTGTGACGGATGCTTTTTTGAAAAAAACGCATAGTTTCGCCCCGTTTGCAAGATGATTTTTAACATTATCTTAACAAGAAGAACCTAAATTGTCTAGAAAACAACTCACCGATTACGTCATTTAACATAACATAAGTATAACATGATTATGATTATGATTTCGATTGGCTTTTTACGAATTTGGAATGATCCTGTGACTCGTACAGGTTTGTTGAACAACGGAGATTGAGGAGCTGCAGTGTGGGTACGGGTTACCAAATGCGCCAAAAAACCTTAATTAAATAAGGTTTTTCCCATGGCAACGTCTTTATTTTCTTTTATTTACGTGGTACGTCAAATCCTTGAAAGTTCGGATAATACGAATCGATACATGATCATTGCTGGCTCGGTCCACAGGAACAAACACCATATTGATATAATCCTTAAGCTCCATATCCATGCCTTGCTCCTTGAAGGCCTGAATAAAATCTCCAACATTCGGTGATGTGGATGGATCACAAAATATTGAAATCTCTTTAATGGTCTTGACCAAACCATCCACATGTTCAATTGAAGCTATGTATTTCGCTTTATCCATGTGATGACCTCACCTTCTCAACTATTACTAACAATCCTTGTCAATATAGCATATATGGAAGTCATTCACATGATAGAATAGGATCATTTATTCAAATAGTTTCCCAACAAGAAAAGCCGAGCCCCGTCTAGGTTGAGGGGACTCGGCTATAGCTTATAATCGATGCTTGGGCAGCAATTAAACTTCTACTACTTTGACGGATTCCATTTGGTCTCTGCCTTTGAATTGGTCAACGTGCTCCATACCTGAAGTCACTTTACCGAATACGGTATGCTGACCATCCAGATGCGGTTGTGGACCATAGCAGATGTAGAACTGACTTCCACCTGTATTACGGCCAGCATGCGCCATAGCCAGTGTTCCACGCTCATGCTTATTTGGATTGATTTCACAGTTGATCTTGTAGCCCGGGCCGCCAGTGCCTGTACCTGTAGGACAACCGCCTTGTGCCATAAAACCAGGAATTACACGATGAAATACGAGGCCATCATAAAAACCATCATTTGCCAGTTTTTCAAAGTTCGCTACTGTGTTAGGTGCATCCTTTTCAAATAAATCGATAACGACTTCGCCGCCATTGGCAAGTTTGATTTGTGCTTGTTTTGACATGTAAAATGTACACTCCTTTGTGATCTTCATGTTCAATGTGTTTTATTGTACTACATCCTGCAGCTCTGTACAAATGCTAGACTACAAGGACTTTGTCGTTTGCTTCATTCTTGCCGGGATCCGGTCATTGCCGACAATGTTATCAAACGATTCACGTTCAACCACAACCTCGGCTTCACCATTATTAACAAAAATAACAGCAGGACGACGAATCCGGTTGTAATTGCTTGCCATTGCATAATTGTAGGCACCTGTGCAGGATACCGCCAAAATGTCTCCGGACTGAACCTCAGGTAGCGTAACGTCCCATATCAGCATATCTCCGCTCTCGCAGCATTTGCCTGCTATCGATACAAGCTCCTCTTCCTTCTCAGTAGCCCGATTTGCAAGCATCGCTTCGTAACGGGATTGATACAAGGCAGGACGCGGATTATCGGTCATACCACCATCAACAGCTACATATTTACGGACGCCTGGAATATCCTTGTGCGTACCTACCGTATATAGGGTTGTCCCTGAATCTCCAACGATGCTTCGACCCGGCTCCACCCAGATTTCCGGTGTAGGGTAGTCATAACGGTTAAAGTTGCTGGTAATCGATTCAGCGATCGCTTGGACATATTGATTGATAGGCAGCGGCGTATCACCCTCGACATAACGGATACCGAAACCGCCTCCCAAGTTAATTACAGAAAATACAACATTCAATTCATCGCGAACCTTAGCCGCGAAGCCGATAACTTTATCAACAGCCATTTGAAAACCTTGTACCTCAAAAATTTGCGACCCGATATGTGAATGGACGCCCAACAGCTTGATATAAGGGAGCTGGGTAGCTTCCTCGATGGCATGGTAGGCAGAGCCGTTATCCAAATCCAATCCAAATTTTGAATCCGTTTGGCCTGTAGAAATATATTCATGCGTATGAGCCTCAACGCCAGGTGTGATACGGAATAAAATATTCACTCGCTGACGCTTCTGTCCCGCAATCGCATTCAACATATGAAGCTCCACCAAATTATCGACCACGAAGCAGCCAATCCCTGCATCAATTGCCATTTCAATTTCCATAGGCGTTTTGTTATTTCCATGAAAATGTATCCGCTCGGCCGGGAATCCGGCTTGAAGTGCTGTATACAGCTCCCCATCAGACACAATATCCAAAGACATTCCCTCTTCTTCTACTACGCGGCACATGGCCATTACACAAAATGCTTTACTTGCATAGGCAACCTGAAATTTCAAGCCAGTTTCGCGAAAAGCTTCTACGTATTCACGACATCTTTGGCGGATCAATGCTTCATCCATAACATACAGCGGAGTTCCAAAGCGCTCAACGAGCTCTGTTGTATCACATCCACCAATTTGCAAATGCCCATTATCGTTTATTGTGCTCGTTCCATGCAAATACATTTTAATTTCCCTCTCCCCGTTGACATTATATCTAAAATACCATAATGGGGCATGAGCTGACAATATGTATTGAGCCCACCTCGCTTATGGCTGTCTTGTGCTATCCTTAGGCTTGGTCAAACTCATTCTTGTTTTGACAGCAAGGAATGGTCGACGAAGTACAATTTCCCTCATAGCTTTCACATTAAACGGTATAAATGGCCACAAATAAGGAGCATTATACGATCTTCGTGTTGCCAGATAGATGACCCATACCGTAGAAACGATGACGAAACCCGGAACTTTCCATATCGCAGAAGCGATCAGCAGCATCAGTCGTGTCAATCGATTGGCGAGCCCAAGCTCATAGCTCGGCGTAGCGAACGTGCCTACAGCAGCAACAGCCAGATACAGGATAACCTCATTGACGAACAGCCCGGTCTTTACCGCAACTTCGCCTACCAGTACCGCAGCCACCAAGCCCATTGCTGTTGTGAGCGGCGCAGGGGTATGTACAGCAGCCATACGCATCAGGTCGATTCCGAGCTCAGCTATTAAAAATTGCACCAACAGCGGCAACTTTACAGACTCCTGCGGCCCGATAAATTCCATTCCGACTGGCTTTAGCTCCGGTGAGCTCACAAGCAAAAACCACAGGGGCAGCAAAAACAGCGAGGCTGCGATCCCAAGAAATCGGACCCAACGCAGATAGGTGCCTGCCATAGGCGTTTGACGATACTCTTCTGCATGCTGCACATGATGAAAAAAGGTTGCCGGCAATATAATTACACTTGGCGAAGTATCCACAAACAAGGTAACATGCCCTTCAAGCAGATGAACCGCAATGACATCGGGACGCTCCGAATATCGAACCATCGGATACGGATTCCAGCTTTTACCGACAATGGCTTCTTCCAGCTGTTTTTCCGCCAGCGGCAAGCCTTCAACCTGAAGCTGATTGATTTTATCGCGAACCGCTTCGACCAAGGCCGGGTCGCAAATATCATCAATGTAGGCCAGACACACATCCGTATGCGTTCGACGGCCGACATGCAGAATTTCAAGCTTAAGTTGCGGATCACGAATCCGGCGCCTGACCAGCGTAACATTGGTGAGCAGCGTTTCCACGAAGCCATCGCGCGATCCCCGTACAACCCTTTCCAAATCCGGCTCCTCTGTCGAACGGACCGGGAAGCTTTTGGCGTCTACAACAATAGCCGCCGCGGAGCCTTCAAAGAAAAATCCGGTAGCCCCCATCGCCACCTGATCAATAACTTCATTCAATTTATCTGTCTGCTTCACCTGAATATGGGGTATCAAAGCATCCATGAACAGCTGTATCGTATCCTGGCCCGCAGAGTGACTGACCTGATGCTGAATCGGATTGCCGGTAATCGCTTCATCCTTAGCCCGATCGTTTACATGCTCCGCCGTAGACAAACGGTCCAGTACCATCGTAAGCACGTTATCCTTGGCAAAACCGTTGTAATAAAAAATCCCGGCTTTGATTCCACCAAACACCATCTCACGAAATACGACATCAAAGCTGGTATGCAGCCCGACCCTGTGCTCAAGTGTCTTTTTTAAGGACTCAAATCCGGTAGCTATGCCGTCATCATTTACTGACTTTTCTGGTTGTTGCACCACGGACTTCCAGTTATTCTCTGGCTCATTAATATTGCCTTCCGCATCAATGTTAAGAGGTTCATCAGAAGTACTGTCCGAACCTGCACCCATAGAGTCTTGCATCTGTTTGGGACGCGTCCACAATTTCTTCATAACACACCCACCTCACTTGTTGTTAGTTACCCCAGAACATGCAGCCAATCGAGCAAGGACCCCAATACTTTCCCAAACACCATCGCCATCAGCAGCCACAGCATATAGGAGGCCATCCCCACTCGTTTGGCGAGAATGGGCAGCACATTCATCACCTCCGTCAACGCCCCTGCCAGCATACCGACAAAACCTCCTGCCAATAAACCGAGCAGGACCGCTGTCAGCGGATGTAATGAAAAGGACCACACGAAAAAATCTGACAGTGTAAAAAACACCGAACCGCCAATAACGGACCCTTCATAAGCACGGATGTGCCGGTAAGAACGAGTTATTTGAGCCAGCCGAGGAATGATATCCAGCACAACAAGAAAGGCCACCATCCCGCTGCCTACAGCGATCCCACCCGCCAATCCAATAAACATCTGAACGGGGATTAGCCACCACTGATTCATTTGGGCTCATCCTCCGCTTCATGGATTCTGCAGTACTCCTCGGTAATGACGTAATGATTGACATTTTCCTGATACATAAACATTTCCACCTCAAGAGGACTGGGTTCCTCATTGAATTTCTTTTTGAACAGGTGGTTAAAAAATATGATCATCCCAACACCGATTCCAATTGAATATGGAATTTGCAGCAGCAGCGGGTATTCTGCCCATTCTCCTGTAAGCAGTCTGTAAATACGTTGGTGGACAACCCCCATACTGACATCTGCATGGAAGTTCATGATGGCCAAACCCGACCCGACAAACAAAAGCAGCCATACAAGCGCAATCCAGATCAGCCTTGGCGGCTTACGCTCATCCTTGATTTCGATCAGACAATGAGGTTCGCCAAAATGCTCAATTTGCATAAAAGGGTACAGTTTTTTAATTTTACTCACAATGAGCATCATATCGATCAACAGCATGCTGCCTTCATGCTCCCGTGGACGATGCAGCAGCAGCATTTGCAAGGAGGGTTCGTATTCGGCATCTACCAGCATTTGCGCGACAGCACCGAGTACAACCGGGTCCCCCCGACGTATACACATTCTTTTGCGTAAACGGATATACAAAGTTGCACCGGTAGTACCGGTTATCATGCCCCATCACTTCCCTTGCGTATTTATCCCATAGTATGAAAAAAAAGCTCCGCTCCTAATCGCCAACGGTCATGGCAATAATTCTCTTGATGCTTGAATAAGTTATCGCACTTTATGGGAAAGTAATCGTAAGGTCGTAAATCCTGATAGAAGAAAGGGAGTTATGCATTATGGGAAAATTCGCTTTGACGCTCGTTATAATCGGGGCTTTGAACTGGCTGCTCATCGGTTTATTTCAATGGGATCTTGTCACAGCGATATTTGGTGGCGAGGTTCATCGCGCTTCCTCCGGCTTCAGCCGTGTTGTGTACGCAATTGTAGGCTTATGCGGTCTGTACTGCCTGAAATATTTATTTATGGATGAGACCAAAAAGGCACGATAGATCATGGGTGATACTCGAATTGTGGTTATGCCATACGGCACAAAAAAATGGCCCTCAAACCATAAGTTTGAAGGCCATTTTTTCTGTTGTAGCTACAAAATATTCGCTTATTGGGCAATCTGATCCTTGATCGACTGGAGTATTTTTTTCTCCAGCCTGGACACTTGTACCTGCGAAATGCCTAATCGGTTGGCAACCTCGGACTGAGTCTGATCGCGATAATATCTCAGATAGACAATCAGCCGCTCCCGTTCATTTAAGGTTCCTATGGCTTCATTCAAGGCGAGCTTTTCAAACCATTTTTCCTGGCCTTCATCGGCGATTTGATCAATTAACGTAATTGGGTCTCCGTCATTTTCAAACACCGTTTCGTGAATCGAAGCCAGTGGTTTATTCGCTTCCTGAGCAAATACCACTTCCTCTGGTGTGATCTGCAGCTCGTCAGCAACTTCTTTAATTGTAGGCAGACGGCCATTATTTTTCGATAGTTCGTCCTTCGTTTTGCGGATTTTATTAGCAAGCTCCTTCAGTGAGCGGCTCACCTTAAGTGTACCGTCATCTCTTAGAAAGCGTTGGATCTCACCAATGATCATAGGCACCGCATACGTAGAAAATTTCACATCGTAGGATAAGTCGAATTTATCGACTGATTTGAGCAATCCGATGCAGCCAATCTGGAACAGATCATCGGCCTCATAGCCCCGGTTCAAAAATCGCTGCACAACCGACCAAACCAGACGGATATTACAATTGACCAGTGTTTCCCTGGCAAGTGAATCACCGGATTGACTTAATGCAATTAAGCGCTTGACTTCGCTATCATCCAGGTATCGGTGAGAAGCATGTTTCAAATCGACATCCATATAGAATCGACCCCTAATTGAACAAAGCTTTTTTAGATTCAATTCGCTTTTTCATTTTGATTTTTGTACCGACGCCGATGGCTGTTGTCACTTCGATCTCGTCCATAAAATTTTCCATGATCGTAAAGCCCATTCCCGAGCGTTCAAGCTCCGGCTTGGTCGTATACAATGGCTGCTTGGCCTGTTCCAAATCAGCAATGCCTGCACCTTGATCCTCAATCGTTAAATATAACGTATCATCCTCGATTTCGGCTTCAATCGTAACTACACAGTCTGGATGATTGTCGTAACCATGAATAATCGCATTGGTAACCGCCTCCGACACGACGGTTTTCATATCCGTTAATTCCTCCAGAGTGGGATCAAGCTGTGTTACAAAAGCCGCAACTGTCACCCGGGCAAAGGATTCATTTTCAGATCGACTGGCAAACTGCAGGGTCATAAAATTTCGTTCACTCATGATACGGCCTCCAAACTGCCAAGAGCCTGTTTTTCGTTATCATAAGTGGAGACGATTTTGAACAGCCCTGACATCTCCAGCAAGCGATGTACAGCCGGGTTCAGATCGCACACAACCAGCCTGCCATCCCTGGCCTTAATCTGCTTATAGCGTCCCAGAATGACCCCAAGACCAGAGCTGTCCATGAAGGACAATTCCTTAAAGCTCAGAATCATATGGTTAACATTACTCTTATTCAGAGCCTCTTCCATACGCAACTTAACCGTCTCGGCCGTGTGATGGTCCAGTTCACCCTTCAACCTGACAATGAGTGCTGTATGGTGGTGCTCGATTTCAATATGCAGACTCACGCTGCTCACTCCTTCCCTTTCATGCACACCATTTCTACACAGGAATTCCCTTTTCCTGCCACCCGACAAAACTAGAAGAAATGTGCCAGAAAGCAAAGAAATGCGACATGATCAGGAAGCAGACAGCGTAAAGAGCAGTTGGTCGTTCATTAGTCAACAATATTGCTACTTCATTAGTCTATAAAAAACAATTGTTTGGCACTCCGTTTCACCAACACCCACCAGCCGGCCTTGCCGACTTCAATGGATGACTCCAGTGGAAATTCGGAGAGCACCCGATCCCCCTTATACACAACGATTTTACCTATTGGCTGACCTATCGCGACGGGTGCCTTTAAATCCGGCAGCAGCTGTACCTCATGACGAATGTCATTTCCGGCTTCACCCTTTTTCAACAGCATACTGTAGGAATGCTTGGCCGTCAGCGGAACGACTGATTGCACACCTTTGCTAATCTTAAGTTCTCCTATAGGATCACCGGTTTTGTAAATCGGGTAGCTCATATATTGTGAAAATGCATAGTCAAACAAATTCGATACTTCGGCATTACGTGTTTTCGTGTTGGGTTCACCCATTACGACCGTAATGATTCTAAAATTATCTCTTTTGGCAGTTGCAGACAAACAAAACTTGGCTTCGCTTGTGTAACCCGTCTTCAAGCCATCAGCTCCGCTGTAAAAACGGACCAGTTTATTCGTATTCACAAGCCAAAAGGGCTTCGGCGTATCCTTGCGCAAATAGTCCTGGTACGTTCCGGTAAATTGTGTGATTTCCTCATGCTTCAACAGTTCGCGAGACATCAAAGCAATATCATTCGCAGAGGAGTAATGGTTATCTGCAGGAAGGCCGTTGCAGTTGACAAAATGAGTGTTTTTCATCCCCAGCTGGCCTGCGCGTTCATTCATCATTTGCACAAAGGCTTGCTCTGAGCCTGCTAGCTTCTCTGCCATGGCCACGGAGGCATCATTGCCTGACGCCATTGCGATTCCCTTCATCATATCCTGAACCGTCATTTCCTCACCCGGCTCCAGAAAGATTTGTGAGCCTCCCATCGAAGCCGCATATTCGCTCGTACGGACCTTGTCCGTCATCTTGATCTTACCTTGATCCAAGGCCTCCATTACGAGCAGCATCGTCATGATTTTGGTAATACTCGCTGGCGGCAGCTTTGCATCCTTGTTTTTTTCAAATATGACGGTACCTGTGTCCACATCCATCGTAACTGCTGAAGATGCGTTCGGAGCCAAATCCACTGTCTGATTAGGCTGCTGCTTTTCTTCAGCCCAAGCAATGGGTAAACTACAAGCCACAAGTAAATGAATGCATAGCAACAGCTTGATTGTTTTCGTAAACATACCTTCTGTATCCCTCCATCCTAAAGGTTAAACTACTTCTATTTATTGTTGACGAATTTACAATTAAATATTCCAAACGCTGGAAAATGTAAATAGGATGCTTTCCCACTTGCAGCATGCACAAAGAACACCCTTTTTCATTGAAGAAAAGGGTGCTCAATTCGATCTATGGTTGCTACAAAATCATGAATGTTGAATCATCTCAACACCGTTCTTGGTAACGATCGCATAAATCAGCGGAGATCTGGCAGCACTGCCTGCAACCAGGGTAAACGCGGAGCGCGTACGTTGGGTCATATCCTCTGTAAACATCGACTCATTGTTATTCATATACAGCTCTGCTAATGTCTCGCCAGCCTTAACGGAGTCGCCAACCTTTTTATGGAGCACCATACCGACTGCAAGATCGATCTGGTCCTCTTTGGTCGCTCTACCGGCTCCGAGCAGCATAGCAGTAACACCCAGCGCCTCAGCATCTATGTGCGAGACAGTCCCATCCTCAGCAGCCATGACAGGCACCTGATAGGGCGCAGATACTAATAGCTCCGGATTATCGATGATCGCCTCATTCCCGCCCTGAGCGCCTACAAGCTGCTTCAGCTTGGCTAATGCGGACCCATTGTGCAGCAGTTCGGTCACCTTGGCCTTGGCTTCCTCGTAAGTTGCTGCTTTGCCTCCCAGCACGACCATGTGCGCCGCCAGTACGATACAAAGCTCGGTCAAATCAGCAGGGCCTCGGCCCTGCAGCGTTTCTATAGCCTCACGAACCTCCAGCGCGTTGCCGATCGCTTCACCCAACGGTTCATCCATATTGGTAATTACGGCTACGGTTTCTCTGCCGACCTCTTCACCGATTTCTACCATAGCCTGAGCCAGCTTAATCGAAGCCTCCAATGACTTCATAAAGGCACCATTGCCGGTTTTGACATCCAGCACAATCGCATCTGCGCCCGAAGCAATTTTCTTGCTCATGATCGAGCTTGCAATTAAAGGAATCGATTCAATCGTAGCTGTAACGTCACGTAGGCCATACAACTTTTTGTCCGCGGGTGTCATATTGCCGGATTGACCGATCACCGCAACTCCGATATCGGTTACCTGCTGCAAAAACTGGTCCTTTCCCAGTTCTACCTTAAAGCCTTCAATAGCTTCCAGCTTGTCAATTGTACCCCCTGTATGACCAAGCCCGCGTCCTGACATCTTGGCTACCGGCACACCTGCCGCTGCGACCAGAGGAGCCAGAATCAATGTCGTCGTATCGCCAACACCACCTGTACTGTGCTTATCCACCTTGACTCCAGGAATGGAGCCAAGCTCTGCCTGATCACCGGATCGTGCCATTGCCAGCGTCATATCTGCTGTTTCTTTGGCTGTCATACCGTTAAAATAGATAGCCATCGCCCAAGCCGACATCTGGTAATCGGGAATGTCCCCCTTTGTGTAGCCATGAATCATATAATCGATTTCCGCTGTCGTTAACTGCTCAGCATCACGTTTTTTTTGAATCAGTTCAACCGTTCTCATCGCCAGCCACCTCATCGCTATTTTATGAATGGATGGTTAGATTTTATCATAGATAGGGACAGACTCCTAGTTTTACCCTGTATAACTGCTACACTTTAACCTGCTGTACAGCCTGGATCATATCATGAGTCATCACGCTCAATACGGAAGAAGCATCCGCAACGTGACGCATTTTATCAAGCTGTTGATTTGTCAAATCATGAATGTGATCGGTCTGCTCGGATACCTCCTTGGCAATATAGGCAATACCGTTGACAGATGCCGCAACCTCCTCGGATCCAGCCGACATCTGCTGCGCAGCGGCCGATACCTCCTGAATTTGCATCGTGACCATACGGAACACTTCCACAACGCGTTCGAAAGACTGTTCGGCGTCCTCGGACAAAGCTACTCCTTGCTTGATTTCATTCGCAGCATCATCCATTTTGTCGCTAATACGTTGAGATTCCTGCTCAATATTGTGCAGCAGGGACGCAATGGATTGTACGGACGCGGAGGATGCTTCAGCAAGCTTCCGTACTTCTCCAGCTACAACCGCGAACCCGCTCCCATGCTCACCCGCACGGGCAGCCTCTATGGAAGCATTCAAGGCAAGCAGCTTCGTTTGACTCGAAAACTCAGTGATAGCGCTTAATACATCCTCGATTTTCGCCGAATATTGCTTGAGAACAGCCACCCTGGCAACCGCTTCTTCTGCCTTGGAATAAATGCTATCAATTTGATGCTTCATCTTAAAACTCGTTTCCTTACCGGCTGCTGCTACCTCAAGCGCAATCACTGATGCATCAGATACCGTCATCGACGATTCCGCAATACGCTGGATGCCAACTGCAATTTCCTCCATCGCCTGAGCGCTGTCATCCGCACTCAGCTTTTGAGAGCGGGCACCCTCCATAATTTGCTGTATCGTTTCTCTGATAATGACATTCATGTCCAGCATAACGACCGCGTCCTCGTTAAACCTTGCCGATGAGGTAACCATTTGGTTGGACGTTTGAGCGATTCGGGACACAATCGTACGTATAATTTCATTCAAATTACCGGACATCATAACCATCGCTTGGTAAGCTGTTCCGATTTCGTCTTCGGATTTGACAGGATTTGATGATAAAATCACCTTGGCCTGAGCCAAATCACCTGTAGCCATGCTTTCGGCACTAGACGTTATTACTTTTAGTGGACGCAATGCGCGAACGACAAACCAAACTATGAATCCTAGACTGACCAGTGTCACGAGCAGCATGAGTATGTAAAAATAAATGCTTTTCTCCAGTACGTTCATCGTAATACTATCGACTACAGTGGCTGCCGTATCTATACCCAATACCCCGACTAACTTACCACTAGCATCCCTTACCGGTGCATAGGCAGATATGTATTTACCATATTTGGCATCCTCAATTAAATCCGAGCTCGCATTCTCTCCCTTCAACAGCAATGCAACTGCATCCTTGGGAATATCGGTGACTTCATTAATCGGTGATGCGGTTTGCGAGCTTCGCGGCTGGCCATCAATCATGATTAACGGCTTCTGCTGCTCATCAATTCTGACAAAATACACATACATGGCTCCAATCTGAGTTCGGAAACGGTCTAAATCTGCTCGCAGCTTCCAGTAAAGCTCATTTTCTTGCGGGTTCGCCAGAAAATCCGCATATTGTTGGGTATCCAGCTGAGCTGCATAGCTGTAAGCTGTTCTCATGCCATTATCGGTAATAACCCCCTGAGCTGCGCTCTTTGTGTTGAGAATTTGCAATAAAATGTATCCGCTCGACAGCAAAACAATGACAATCGTAATCGCAGCTACAATTCGAAGCACCAAATGTTTTTTGAATGTTGTGATTAAACTCATAATTACCCGCCTCTCGCAACCAGCATATAGGTAAAGATACTATTTTTCTTAGAAAAAAAGAAGCCTTGACGGCTTCTTTTACTAATCCTATGACACAATTAATGTTGATTTCATGTTCGCATGTCCGGTACCGCAAGGCAGAATGCAATGCACCTCATATGTGCCCGGTTTGTCAAAGGTAACCTCAGCCGATTTGGTTGTACCGTCCAATTTCACGTTCAGACCTACGATTTCCATCGCATGCAAACCTTCTTTGTTCAAAAGGGAAACCGTAACTTTTTCGCCAGCTTTCACTTTATATTCAGCCTGGTCAAATTGAAAGTTCGATGCAATGAATTTCAATTGTGGTCCGGCATGAGCTTGTGAAGCCATTTCTGACTGACGTACCGAGATCTGCTGGAACAGCACACCCGCTCCAAGCAAACAGGCAACAATAATACAGCTAAACATAATCCACTTTGTCATCAATAAATCCCCCTAAATGTTTTGCGTAAAAAATCCTTCTTCAAATTCGTATACTATCATTGTACCTAATGAACCCAGCTTTACCTATTCCCTTTTAGGTGGTTCCGGTGAAAAGTTTGTGACAATTTGCAATCCGTTCACAGCTACCTTTGACATTCTATCATATTTACGCAAAAAAACAAAAAAACCTTCACCTGTTGGCGAAAGTTTAACTAGCCTATCTAGAATCGACCACCTACACGACTTCTGAAACCAAAGCCCTGATGGCCCCTGCTCGCTTCCTTTTCCTGCATTTCACGAATATCCTTGGTTAAACGACTGCGGCAGGGATAGCACATCTCTTGTTGTCTAATCGGTTCTCTGCAGCTATTGCAAGGGTATGTTAAGTTAGGATAATCAGTAACAGGCAAGCGCTTGTCCTTAATCCATATTATGATTTGTTTAACAGAAACTCCAACTGCCTCACTCAGCTGCTCCGTAGTGGCTTTACGGTTACTGCGCAGATAACGATCACAGGCGTCGAATTCATTCTGGAGCTTACTTACGCATTCCTGACACAGATTACGCAGGTTTTTTTGAAATACTTTACCGCAACCGGGACAATTGGCTACCATCAGAATACTCATGATTGTCACTTCCTACCCCAAAATGATGTAGTTCCTTTGCACCAATTATAGCACGATTGTAGGTACTAATACATATAAATCAAAATTATTTTATAAAATACTTCGCGGACTATATGACTCCCAGGCAACTTATTTGGGTTTCTTACAAATTTATAAACATATGCATCTTATCTTATGCTATAATTTCCAAAATTAATTATCATAAGGAGGGCTGCCCATGCAGGTGAATACGAATAAAACGGTGTTTGGTATTTTGCTCGCAGTCAGTATGGTTCATTTGTTAAATGACACCATCCAATCTATCGTTCCCGCTATATTTCCGATTATCAAGGAATCGTTGTCACTGTCATACTCACAGCTTGGCCTGATCGCTTTTGCTTTAAATTTAACGGCATCTGTTCTTCAGCCAGCTGTCGGCTTATACAGCGACAGGAAACCACAGCCATATCTACTGCCGCTTGGCGTTGTGGCCACCTTAATCGGAGTCATCGGGATGGCCTTTGCGTTCGGATTCTGGACCATGCTGCTCTCAGCCATCCTCGTCGGCATCGGATCATCCATATTTCATCCAGAATCAGCCAAGGTTGCTTATTTGGCAGCAGGCGCAAGAAGAGGGTTGGCTCAAAGTATTTTTCAGGTAGGGGGCAATGCGGGGCAAGCACTGGCACCGATTATGACCGCACTTATCTTCGTACCTCTCGGCCAGTTTGGGATAATCTGGTTCACCTTGCTAGCAGCACTTGCTCTGGGTATTCAAATATATACAGCTAAGTGGTACAGCAGCAAGCTGCGCGTGAACACGGTTAAAAAACGGGATCATTCTTCTAAAGGAAGGGCCATTACAAATCGTGGTAAAGTGACAACGGCCATTTCCATCCTGGTGCTGATTCTTACCTCCAAAATGGCTTATCTGGCAGGAATCACCAGCTTCTATTCCTTTTATCTCATCGAACGTTTTCAGCTTTCTGTTCAGGAAGCGCAGTGGTGTGTGTTTGCTTTTTTGGCTGCAGGTGCGGCCGGGACCTTTTTCGGCGGTCCTTTATCCGATCGTTGGGGACGTCGCAATGTAATCTGGTTTTCCATCCTCGGGGCACTGCCATTTGCGTTTCTGCTTCCATACGTTAATTTCCAAATCAGTATCGTTTTTTGCATCATTATCGGCTTTACGATCATGTCCAGCGGTTCGGTTAACGTTGTGTATGCCCAAGAGCTGCTTCCTGGCAACATTGGAACCGTATCCGGCCTCTTCTTCGGCCTTGCCTTCGGAGCTGGAGGTCTTGGCGCTGCTTTGCTTGGTATGCTGGCCGATTCCACAAGCATTGACTACGTGATCAAGCTGTGCGCCTTCCTACCGCTTCTCGGACTGCTTGCCATCTTCCTGCCCTCTGACCGCAAGCTTGCGGAGTGGGCTAAAGAAGCAGAAGCCCGATAATCTGTCCCCCAATGATCGCCGCTTCATGAACGAACATTAGTTCCAGTTATAATTTCAAGCACAAAAAATCCCGTTCCACCTAACAGTGGTTCGGGATTTTTGTATGACAAACTGCTACCTTACACTACACTTTCACCTGAGCAACGAACCTTCTCACCAGCTCAATAAACATCGGCTTCGTCCGATTCGCCACGGCTACTACCTGCTCATGTGTCAAGGGCTCAAGCTCCTCGCCAATCGCCATATCGGTGATGCAGGAAATACCAAGCACCTTTAAACCACAGTGACGAGCAGCAGCCACCTCACCTACCGTGGACATACCAACCGCATCACCGCCCAAACGGGCTAGCATGGTCAGCTCTGCTGGCGGCAGGTAACTCGGACCGCTAATTCCGCTGTAGACACCTTCCTGCAATCGAATAGCGCTTTGCTCCTGGCGCATACTCTCCGCTATTCCTTTAGCTAAAGCGCGGTACTCACGGTTATAGGCTTCTGACATATCGGGAAAGCGAACTCCCAGCTCCGGATGGTTAAACCCGATTAATGGATTATCTCCCGTCATATTCAAATGGTCGGAAATTAGCATCAGATCACCCGCCTGAAATTCACGGTTCATGCCGCCTGCGGCATTCGTAATGACAAGCGATTGAATTCCCAGCTGCTTCATCACGTAGATAGGAAAAACTACTTTTTTCATTGAGTAGCCCTCATAATAATGAAAACGTCCCTGCATCACAATAACCGGCTTGCCTTCTAATGTACCTATAACAAACTGTCCGGCATGACCTTCAACCGTGGATACAGGAAAATGTGGGATTTCATTGTAGGCAATCGTTAAAGGTGCTTCGACCTGATTAGCCATATCACCCAAGCCCGAGCCCAGAACGAGACCGATTTGCGGGACAAGACCATCCAGACGTTTACGAATCCAGTCCGCTGCCTCTTGTATTTGTTGTAAGTAGTTCGTTTCCAAATCCTTCAATCCCTTTCCTTGTATCTATCTGTTACTCATAGCTAGCCAAGCTTGGCAACAATACCAAGAATCAATTGCAGAAACTTCGGTTTGACGCGCTCGGTCGTTTCCATGACCTCCTGATGCGATAAAGGCTGATCAAGAATACCAGCAGCCATATTGCTTATGCAGGAAAAACCTAATACTTCAATCCCGGCATGTCGCGCTACTATAACCTCAGCTACAGTGGACATGCCAACCGCGTCAGCCCCCAGCGTGCGCAGCATACGGATTTCTGCTGGGGTTTCATAGGTAGGTCCGGTTAATCCTGCATACACGCCTTCCGGCAGCTTCAGCCCCTGCTCTGTGGCAACCTCATGAGCTGTTTGCCGAAGACGTCGGCTGTAAGCCTCCGACATATCGGGAAAACGAACTCCCAGTTCATTGAAATTAGGTCCAATGAGCGGATTGCGGAATGTAAAGTTGATGTGATCCTTAGTTACCATCAGATCGCCGACTTCATACGAGGTGTTAACCCCGCCTGCCGCGTTTGTCACGATCAGGGTTTGCACCCCCAGCTCCTTCATCACCCTCACAGGGAATGACACCGCTTCTACCCCGTAGCCCTCATACAGATGAAAACGCCCCTTCATCAAGAGCACGTGTTTACCGTGAATGGTACCGAGCAGCAGCTCACCTGCATGCCCTTCCACAGTTGAAACCGGAAAATGCGGAATCTCATGATAAGCAATTACCGTTGCATTCTCTACCAAATCCGCGATCACACCCAAGCCTGATCCAAGGATCAGACCGATTTGCGGAGCAGTTGGGTATTGGGCACGAATATATCGTGCAGCTTCCTTGATACTGCTGAGCAATGTTTGATCTCCCATGGCGTTAACCTCCTCTAAAAATAAACTGTTCTCGCACGTCCAGCCTGTATATTAGAAAGACTATTGGTCCCTCTTGAATTCCTTTAAAAAGCTTACTCCGTTACCGGTCGATGCAGTACCAAAATTATCCGCTACCATCGCTCCTAAATCGGCAAAGGTTTGGCGTATGCCAAGCGATCCACCATGCTTAAAGCTCGGGCTGTAAGCAAGCAGCGGAACGTATTCACGCGTATGATCTGTTCCTGCATGAATCGGATCGTTGCCATGATCAGCGGTCAAAACAAGCAGGTCATCCGGTCCGATCTGCTCCATTATGCGTGGCAGCCATTCGTCAAATTCACGGAGTGCTTCTGCATAACCAACAGGATCACGTCGATGACCGTATAGAGAATCAAAATCAACCAGATTTGTAAACAGCAAGCCATGAAATGGCTGTTTGAGCTGATCGATTGTAGCTTGTATACCATCCAGATTGCTTTTGGTCGGACGAGAATGCGTGATGCCTTCCCCGGAAAAGATGTCATTGATTTTACCAACAGCGATACAATCAAGACCAGCCTCCTGCAAATAATTAAGCACAGTAGACTGTGGCGGCTTTACCGCGTAGTCATGACGATTTGGTGTCCGCTTGAAGGCTCCGGGCTTGCCGATGTAGGGCCGCGCAATTACACGTCCCACTGCGTAAGGCTCCTCCAAGGTCAATCTGCGAGCAATCTCGCACGCGCGATACAGCTCGTCAAGCGGAATGATCTCTTCATGCGCAGCAAGCTGAAACACACTGTCCGCAGATGTGTAGACGATCCAATCTCCCGTTGCCATTTGCAGTTCCCCAAGCTCATCCAATATCTCTGTACCCGAAGCCGGTTTATTGCCAAGCACCTTGCGTCCGGTTTCTTGTTCAAAGCGCTCAAGTAATTCAGCAGGAAACCCATCCGGGAATACGTTGAACGGAATACTCACACGTAGTCCTGTTATTTCCCAATGTCCTGTCATTGTATCCTTGCCAACAGAAGCTTCAGCCATTTTGCCAAAGTAAGCAAGGGGCTGATCTACGGCGGCTATGCCTAGAATCGGCGCAATGCGTCCAAGTCCCAATTGCTCCAGGTGAGGCAGACTAAAGCCCTGATTACGTTCTGCAATATGTCCTAATGTATGGGCTCCCACATCTCCAAAGGCCACTGCATCCGGAAGCTCACCTATACCAACACTGTCCAATACGATGATGCAAATACGCTGAAAACTCAATCCAGCCACCTCCAATAGTGAAAATCCCACCTTTTTGCTATTATCGCAAAAAGGTGGGTCGTTTGCAAAGCACTTATTCAGATATGGAATAATGCAAATCTTCCTTCAGCATAGCTTCCGCGACTTCATAACAGTTGTCCAGATACGATTTGCCTGCCATATACGTGATGCCAAAACCTGCCGTAGCCGAGATAGCTTGTCCGATAAATGGAATATATTTGGACAGCTGCTGTGCGGCTACGTGGCCCGCCTGCTTTTCCAATAAATGAATAACCCCTTGGGTCGATACAGATTTGAGAATATTATTAGCTACATTCGCAAGATGTGGATATAAATGCAGCCTCGACTTCAGTTTATCCTCGGATAGGTCGAAATTTTTTCTGATTTGCATAAACATCTTTTGCAAAATGCCGATGTCGATCGCTATATTTAGCCCCGGAATCGGGTTCAGTCCATTTGCAGCGGCTGCGGCGGCTGTCAAGGATATGAATTTTTTACAAGCTTCTTTTTTTTTCTTCAAAAAATCCAGTGAGTACGCTTTTGCATTGCGTTCCCATTTGGCTCTTTTGGAAGCGGATAGCCTATTCTCAATTTCCTCGATCAGTTCCCCGACCCCTTCACCGGTTACACAGCTTGTAAAAATAAGCCTCGTATCCACTCCGTAACGCTGAGCCACCGCTTCGCGAATTTCAGCTTTCAAATCATCCTTCGTTTTAATTCTCTTCGTATCAAACAGCGTATCCGAGTAATTTCTCACAAAAATACACGGCTTGCCTTTTTCTATAATTTTATTAAACAGCTCGTCATCAGCCTGATGAAATTTGCCCGAAAATACACAAATAAACAGATCATATCTATCCAGCGTAAATCGCTGCCAATATTCATTAGCCGGGAACTGGCTCGTTCCAAAGCCCGGAAGATCGGTCAGTAGCAGCGAATCATCCTCACCCCACACGACGCTTCCTTCTTCAGTAGTTGTATCTGTACGGGTGGATACCTCGGCCACATTCTCACCGATTATCGCATTAATTAAGGATGATTTGCCGGAGCCTGGCTGACCGAATAAAGCGATGTTGATTTTTGTATTTTTTTCCTTACCCAGCTCATTAATGATTTCTTGTATATTGTTGAACGATGCAGGGTTCAGCTCTGTCATTGAAATCACCTCATTCTCATTATGTAGGTTCATTACCCAATCCTTTATGATTCGACGTTATACGCTCATTTCCTTCGAGACTGCCGTCAAGATTACACAAAAGGCCACCTAATGGAATAGGCAGCCTGCTTCATTATTATAGATTATTGCATCTGTTCCCTGTTTTTGGCCCGCGGATGAGCACGATCATATACTTCCTTCATTTTATTACGGTTGACCTGCATATAGATCTGGGTTGTCGATATATCTGCATGGCCCAGCATCTCTTGAACAGAACGCAGATCCGCTCCATTTTCCAATAAGTGCACCGCAAATGAATGTCTCAAGGTATGAGGTGTAATTTCTTTGACGATGTTAGTTTCTGCCGCATACCGCTTAATAATTTTCCAGAAGCCCTGACGTGTAATTCTCGTTCCCAGATGACTGACAAACAAGGCTTGCTCGTCCTTGGACTGCTTAAGCATCTTAGGTCTCATGATTTTGATAAAAGAACCCACGAATTCTGCCGCGATGCCTCCAAGAGGAATGATCCGCTCCTTAGACCCTTTTCCGATGCACCGGATAAAGCCCACATCAAGATTGACATTGTCCACATCCAGAGAAATCAGCTCTGAGACCCGAATTCCGGTTGCGTACAGCAGCTCCAGCATCGCTTTATCGCGCATCCCGTTAGGCGTATTCGTCAGTGGGGAGTCCAGCAGCGATTCCATCTCCCCGATGGTCAGTACATTCGGCGCACGCTTCTCAAGCTTGGGAATTTCCAGCTGCATCGTAGGATCCTGATCAATGATACGCTCGCGCACAAGAAATTGATAAAATGCGCGAATAGACACCACAGTTCGGGATTGCGTAGCTGTCGCTCGTCCCAGCTGCTTTAAATGCAGCAAATAATTAGCAATATGTAATTTTTTTGTGTCCTTCAAAGTCAAAGATCCCTGGTCGCCAAGATAATCGAGATACTGGGAAATATCTCTTTTGTAGGATTCCAATGTATTCTCTGACAGTCCCCGCTCGTCGGACAAAAAATGTACAAAATCATGCAATTGGTTTTTCATGCAAAATTCCCTTCCTATTGTCAACCCTATACCACAGATCTTACTGTCTAGAACAAATTCAACATGGAAGAGCAGAATCCTTCTTATCTTGTCAAAAGCTTATTCCCCAAGCCAATAAAACAGCTTCAAGCGCTCACCCATGGGCGCCTGATCCGTTAGCTTAGTATGGTTTTGAAATACCTTCACCGATCCACCGATCGGCTCCTTATACTTCTCCACCGGCTTGATCCATTCTGTCACAAACAGCATCATATGATACAAAATTGATGTCAACACCAAGAAAAACAAAATATACTTTCCCCGATTTAACCAGTCGCGAACATAAATGATCATAGGATAACCTCCTGGGAGTTTCATAAGGGAGTTTGCTTTGCGTAAGCCGAGATTGGCAGGCAAAATTGAGTACTATCCAAGTTTTGCGAAGCAAAACTTCTCCTTCAATCTATCTCTCTCTTATAAGTTCGGTGAATGGAAAGCGGAGTGGCCGGTGTGTTCTGGAGAAGCGGAGCGTTCGCCTTTGCTTTCGAATTTCAACCTGTACATCATTTATACAATCATGAAATTCGAAAACAACAGCGATCGTAGGAGCACTCCGGCCGCGCAGCTGCACTTATTCACCATTCACTCATTCACTCATTCACCAAACCTTCTCACTCTCATCTTATGCCTTCCTGTCCACATTTATGTTCCCTTGTCCCTGATCACCATGGAGCAAACTATCCAGATCTACCCATGGAAGCTCCAAAGCGTCAGCAACTGCAGCATGTGTAATATGCCCCTGGAAAGTATTCACACCCGGCCGCAGCTCCGGATGTAAACGCACTGCTTCACCAAGTCCCTTACCTGCGAGCTCGGACGCATAGGCCAGCGTGACATTCGTCAGCGCCATTGTCGACGTCCTCGGCACGGCTCCAGGCATGTTCGCTACCGCATAATGGATCACGCCATGCTTGACATATACAGGGTCGCTATGCGTGGACACCCGATCAATGGTCTCTATGGTTCCTCCTTGATCGACAGCTACATCGACAATTACCGAGCCCTGCTTCATTTGCTGAACCATTTGTTCGGTAACCAGCTTGGGTGCTCTTGCGCCAGGTATTAACACAGCGCCGATTAACAAATCTGCTCTTTTTACAGCACTCGCAATATTATAAGGACTGGACATCAGCGTGCGAAGCCTGCCTTGAAACACGTCATCCAAATAGCGAAGCCGATCCGCACTGCGGTCGATAATGAGCACATTCGCCCCAAGCCCCATCGCCATTTTGGCCGCATTGGTCCCTACAACCCCTCCACCCAAAATAATGACATCGGCAGGTGGCACGCCTGGAACTCCGCCTAGCAAGATGCCCCTTCCTCCATTTAACCGTTCCAAAAACTGCGCTCCGATCTGAACCGACATTCTACCTGCCACCTCACTCATCGGAGTAAGCAGCGGCAAGCTTCCGTTCGCCATTTGGATCGTTTCATATGCAACCCCGGTAACATGAGACTTAACAAGCGCATCAGCAAGCCTCGATTCCGCAGCCAAATGCAAATAGGTAAACAATAACAAATCCTTTTTAAAGAAACCGTATTCTTCCGGCAATGGTTCCTTGACCTTCATTATCATGTCCGCTTGGCCCCATACATCGGCTGCTTGACCCAGTACTTCAGCACCTTCATTCAAATAGTCCTGATCTGTGAATCCGCTGCCCTCGCCAGCTCCTGATTCGATTAGCACCCGATGACCCTGCACATGCAGATAAGCCGCGCCTCCCGGTGTTAATGCGACACGATTCTCGTTATTTTTGATTTCCCTGGGTATGCCTATGATGCTTTGATATCCTGTCATGAGTTCCAGCTCCTTTCAAAAGTTCAGCCAGCTGATCTAATCTTAATCACCCTAATTTCCCCTATTTGCCCGTCAATTAATCTCACTTTAAGTGTATTCGCCAATCTTTGAAATTGGAGTCTCCAGCGTGTTATACTTTTAATATTCATCCTAGCAACGAAAGGGATTGGCTCTATTTATGAAAAAAATGACTTCAGAGCTCCGCAGCTGGGTGAGTTCGATCGGAATCGCTTTTGGTTGTGCAATGCTAATTGGCGTTTTTATTATTCAGCCGACCAATGTTCTTGGCCATTCCATGGACCCAACTCTTCATGACGAGCAGCGCATCTTCGTTTCCAAAATCTCGCACACCTTGCATCAAGAGCCCAAATACGGGGATATCGTCATTATTGACAGCCGTGTGGACCGTACCCGCAATCTGATTGATGATTTAGCCGAGCATCCCTTAATTACTTTATTTACAGGTAACAATGACCGCAGCTTCTATATTAAACGGGTCATTGGCAAGCCGGGCGATGTGCTTGAATTTAAAGACCATAAGGTATATCGCAATGGTGTCGCATTGGACGAGCCCTACCTGAACGAGCAAATGAACTATACGTCCGAGCAGTCCATCACTGTTCCTGCCAAACATCTGTTTGTCATGGGTGATAACCGCAACAACAGCAAAGACAGTCGCAGTATTGGATTCATCCCATTGGACCACGTACTGGGAATCAAGATGTAAGCAATCGAAATCAACGCCTATAGGCGGCAAAAAACCTTCTCGCTCCTGCCTGTTAGGCAAAATGCTGAGAAGGTTTTGTTTGATATTATGAATTGTTTTTCTCGAGGCAGCGATGGCAGATACCTTGGAAATCCAATCGATGGTCGAGGACCTTAAAGCGATACTCGTTCTCCACTCGCTCTTCCAGCTCAGTTAGCCAATCCTCCATGATTTCATCCACAGTTCCACACTGCACACAAATTAAATGATGATGATGATGACGATTACTTTCATTACGAAGATCGTAACGGGCTACTCCGTCACCGAAATTCATTTTCTCAACCACATGAAGTTCACTCAACAATTCAAGTGTACGATATACGGTTGCAAGGCCGATTTCAGGCGCCTTGTCTTTGACGAGCATGAATACATCCTCGGCACTCAGATGATCCTCTTCATTTTCCAACAACACACGAACCGTAGCTTCTCGTTGAGGAGTTAGCTTATAGCCATGTGATTGGAGCTGCTGTTTAATTTTTTCGATGCGAGCTTCCATGTTCCTCCCCCTACGGGTTTTGCGACAACAAAACCTGCTACATAAGCTATTGCATCCCGTTATACATAACAAAATAGACCGGGAAATCTGCTGGGCTTCATCTTATATTATAGGGGGAGGAATGCCGGAAAGTCAAACATTTACGGAGTCATCGTAATCAGCATGGGTGTTACCCACTTCATCATAATCGGTGAAACGCTAGCTTCGAACATTGCAACACCTGCCAGCAGCAAGCCTGAGAGTAAAATAGTTCCAGCATAACGCATAAAAGGCTCATAAAACATCCCGTTTCGGACCATCAACCGATTTTTAACCAAATGAATGGAGAAAGCAATCGCAGTCACGCTGCACACCCATAAAGCAGGAATGACAATCAAATTTTGTGGTGCAATCGACACAAGTGCGAACAAAAGGCCCTTCCAGGCAAATTGACCGACCAGATAACTGACACTAAAGCCGATCAGCACTCCTTTTAAAAAATCAAGGATCAGGATTAATGGCAGTCCAATGACGGACATACCCAGTACCCATATGATTAAAATCCACTTCATATGCAAAGCGAATGACTGCAGGAAGGTTGTTCTGGCATCCGCCAAAGCCCCCTGCTCCACCGATGAAAAAAAATTGCCGATGAAGCGCATAATCTCCTGCTTTTGCTCCAAAGACAGCGCCCCCGCCATCACGGTTCCGAAAACAACACCAGTAAGAAAGATCACCCCGACAAATATATACAGCGACAGATGCTCCTTCATATAGAGCTCCATTGAACGATTACGGTTCATGGTGTTGGCCCCCCTTGCACGTTTATAGTACAAGCATATGAGGAGACAGAAACTGTTATGACTAACTTCCTATGATTTTTTGCTGTGAGCGATCACCTGGGTATCTTCGACTTTACCCCGTGCATGATTCACCACTTTACCGTATTGCCCTCCGCCACCTGTCTGCAAGGTCAGCTTATCCTCACGCGCCTGCACAATGAAATCGGCAATTTCCTCACCTGCCGCTTGCTCCAATTGCTGATGGGTAACATGATGCAGTACACGCATCTCCGTTCCAAATTGCTCCAACAGCAGATTCAGCTTCTTGGGACCAAGGCCCGGCATATATTCCAAAGGCACCTGATAATGATAAGGAGGTCGGCTTGGCGGTTCGTTCATCAGCTTGTTAGCAGATGGATGACCTTCGGCGGACTCATCACCCGGTGAACGATCCGCGATGTCCAGAATACGATCCATCACACCGCGTACGACCTTCTTGCTGCCGCAAAAGATGCATCTCTCAACAGTCGTTTCCCGCTCATCCAGAATCGTGCTGCACGCTGAGCAGTAGGTTCGGTGATACTTGCCAAGGCGCGGATTCAGTCCGTAATTAGCTAACACGGATCTCCCATCGAGGTTCGCCAAAGCTTTGCGCAGCTCTTCAAAATTCGGTTCCGCCAGCTGCAGCACGTTGTATTCACGACCGATTTTTGCCAAAGAATGTGCATCCGAATTGGTTAGAAACGTATATCGGTCCAGCTCCGATATCATTCCAGCCATGTCCGAATCAGCGCTTAAGCCGAGCTCAACAGCAGCAATTTTGTCCAGATCCAGTACATGCTCCATCCTTGTGGAGCAGCTGCCGTACATGCTTTTATGTGGAGTGAAGATATGTGCAGGCACCAGCAAGCCGCCGCGACCCACCACCTCATCCTGCAGCACCTTAGCGGGAACATAGATCCGCTGCGAGCTGAGCCCTACATTTTTCATATGCTGGGACATCCAACGTGTGAACTCCTGCATCTTCGCCAATGTCGGCAAATATGCCAACAAATGTGCAGTACCCATACCCGGATCGCGAACCTCTATCTCACTGCCCAAAATAACCGTAGTATGATGGTAGCGAATCCCACCTTCAGCAAGCTCCTCCATTTCGCCTTTATCCAGATAATGCTGCATTTCCCGCTGAACAGCAGGGGATTGACAGTCGATGATACCTACCATATCCATCCCTTTACGGTCAGATGCTTCACGGGCAATGTTATAAAACGTCAGATCCTTGGACCCGCTAATTTTTACGGCCTGTCCCTCTTCGGTTCGTCCAATATGAATGTGAAGGTCTGCGTAAAACGGTCTCAGATCCATTATCAGAAGCTTCCTGTCAGCTTATATACCTGCCATGCATACACAGCAGTAATCGTTTTGGCATCGCTAATCCGCTGCTCACGCATGTATTGCTGAGCTTGCTCGAGCGTGATGCTCTCCACGTCAAGAAATTCGTCCTCGTCAAGCTGGGCATCACCATTGGTGAGCTGTTCAGCCACATACAAATGAATAATTTCATCGGCAAAGCCCGGGGAGGTGTAGAAGGAGCTCACCAGCTTCATCGTATCACAGCTATACCCTGTTTCTTCCTTAAGCTCCCGCTTGGCCGCTTCCATCGGATCTTCACCGGCATCAAGCTTGCCCGCTGGAATTTCGATCTGGTTTCTTTCCAGCGGCTTGCGAAACTGCTCCACAACGAGCATTTTATCATCCACTAATGCCAATACCGCGACTGCTCCCGGATGCTTAACGATCTCGCGTGTCGCTGTTTTTCCGTTAGGGAGGCGGACTGTATCCACCTGAAGCGAAATGATTTTACCCTCAAAAATTTGTTGCGTAGAGAGGGTAACTTCTTCAAATTTATTATTATTTATTTGTGACATCGATGATTCCTCCGTTTTAAATAACTCGATTTGCTGTAATACTAATAACAGACACTTAACTTGAGGTTTCATTATATCACAGTCGAATCCTTGTTTTATAGAAGGGATCGTCGACCCCCATATAAATAATGACATAATTGCTCCCGGCAGCACATACGGTGTAAAGATCCTATTTTACCGGAAAAGAGGGACAAGATCATGAAAACCTATGTATCCGAAAAGCAAATTAGTATGGTGGGACAAGTATGGGAAATCCGTAGATATTTACAATTAGCACAGCGCAAGCGTTCCGGGGATACGAGCCTTTTGACGTATTTGGCGGAGCAAACCGATTATGTCCATACTAATTCCGTGTCTTCCGCCAATAGTCCCATGCAGCCTCCACAGCCGTCCCTATTCCTGCAAAATATGCAGGATCCGCCGACAATCCCCTACCCATTGTAAGTATAGATAAGGCATATGGAGCCATAGCGGCCTCCCACAAGGAACTGGATACCGGAGTACGCCATTCAAGCTCGTGCTTGTCGGTTAATAATGCTTGATCTGCCTGCTCTCTTAGGTATTTGCCCTGCTCATGTTGAAGGTCTGGCAGGACAATCCTGCTTCGGTTAACTGCGATTTCTTGCAAAACGGTTAAGGTATGATGACTGATTCCGAGATGTCTGGGGCGTGAATCCGCAAAGCTGATTCTGGGAATTAGCCATGGGAAGCCCCCCAAAGCTGTTGAAGCATTCATGATCTCGCCTGTCTCCAATCCGCTGAAGCCAAGCCTTGTACCCGTACCCACACTTCCCGGTCCCATCGTGACAATGGCCATATCGGCCTGCAATATATGTTTGGCTGCTAGTAACGCCGTATATTTGTTCACAGCCTCTACATCGCCTCCATACGCTTGACCATAAGTAATCGTGCCGACAAGCCAGTCCAGCTTACGCAGCTCGGCTGTATGACGGCTGAACGCAATCGGCAGTGCCCCTCCATCGGACATGACATAAGCAATACGACAAGCTATTCCGGATCCGTGCGAAAGGTGTTGAAGCAAGCATATCGCAGCTGGCAGCATACTGTGCAGCTCACCGATAAGCACTGGCATCCCCTGCAATGATTGCTTGTTCTTAAATAAGGAGTGATAGGGACTATCCGGCTCCTCAGCCGCGAGCACCGGATGCTGTAATGACGTGTATCGAAGCTTCATAATATGTCCTTGGTTACGATCCAGCGGTTTGGAATCAAATATGCACGGATGATAAGGGACTTGTTCAAATGCACTTAAAACATTTGTCCAACGAGTTTCTTCGCCATGTCTTGACATCACAGCATGCACAATATGATACCCTCCTGTACCCAATTGTAACAAAACTGCTGTTGTATTCAGCAGCACTTGATCATTGACAGTCAGCTGACCGTGCACGTCTGTATAGTGAATGGCCTTGCTGATTGAACCATCCTGCATCTTGACATTCAGCTCCTGCAAACCATCGCGCGCTTCTAAGATCTGACTCACTACAGCAAGCTCCCATTGCACTACCGCACACCCTCCTACTGCTTTCATTTCCAGCTATGCGAACACTGTGTATTAACTATATGAAGGCTCGGCAACTTGGATGATTGAAGACACATCATTTATTGAAACTTTTACAAACAATATCAAATGCAATTCAAAAAAACCGCCAATCCAGATCCTGGAATGACGGTTAGCTTGTAACGATTTTCGTTGTGTTGATGGATTACTGCTGCTCAGCTACATCTTTAATAATTTGAACCACTACTTCTGCTACCTTTACCATATCCTTAATGGCGATTTGCTCTGCTGTCGTGTGGATATGCTCATATCCAACAGCCAGATTCACGGTAGGAACACCCATACCGTTGAAAACATTAGCATCGCTGCCTCCACCGGAGTGGAAGGTTGTAGGATTAAGACCGAGTTTCCGCATTGCGTTCATAGCAAGCTTAACTACCGGTGCCTCTTCGTCAAACATATAGGCCGGATAGATCAATTCGCTATGAAAATCAAGCTTCGCCCCCATCTCTGCCGCAGCTTCCTCGCATGCCTTACGCATGGCCTCAACCTGGCGATCCAGCTTATCCTGAACGATGCTGCGCGCCTCGGCCTCAAGCTCTACACGATCCACAACAATATTCGTTGCGCCATTCACACCACCTGCGAATCGACCGATATTAGCCGTTGTCTCTTTATCGATGCGTCCAAGCGGCATACGTGCAATTGCTTTGCTCGCAACAGTAATAGCACTAATACCTGCTTCCGGATTAACCCCTGCATGTGCGGAGCGTCCGGAAAAGCCTATGATGATTTTGGCCTGTGTAGGTGCTGCTACAGCAATATCACCGATATTTCCATTGGAGTCCAGCGCATAACCATAATCAGCTTCCATCCAGCTCGGATTCATCGCACGGGCACCCTTCAAGCCAGCTTCCTCGCCTGCCGTAATGACGAACTGAATTTGACCATGCTTGATGTTCTGCTCCTTCAACACCCGGATAGCCTCGAGCATCGCGGCTAAGCCTGCTTTATCATCACTGCCGAGAATTGTGGTTCCGTCACTGCGGATAATTCCATCCTCACCAATCTGGGGCTTGATCCCTTTTCCTGGTGTTACTGTATCCATGTGCGAGGTAAAAAATAATCTCGGAACCAATGCATCCGTTGTTGCTGCCAAGGTGCAAATCAGATTGCCGGAGCCGTGTCCAATCTGGGCCGCGACATCATCCTCCACAACCTTTAACCCAAGTGCTGTAAACTTTTGCTTCAAGACCTTGCTAATTTCCTGCTCGAACCTAGTTTCACTATCCACCTGAACCAACTCAATGAATTCCGATACTAATCTTTTTTCCTGAATCATCTCTTTCCTCCTCAGCATGATTTAAGTTAAAATAGAATTATACGATCAAGCCCATATAAGGAGTTGAACTTCATGCGCAACAAACTGGTATTCAAAATTATTATTTACGCAATGCTAGCTTCCATGCTATTGTCCACAATATTGTTTTCCTTAAACTCGTTTTTGTAGAAGTCTATCACCTAGTACAATTTGGTTTCCTGATTATACGATTCCAGGTTTTCTTTAATCCGCTGCAGGAATCGGCCGCAAATAACGCCGTCAAGTATCCGGTGGTCCAGGGACAAGCACAGGTTGACCATAGAGCGGACAGCAAGCATATCCTGAATGACCACCGGCTTCTTCACAATTGATTCAAAGGTTACTATGGCCGCTTGTGGGTAATTGATGATCGGATACGATAAAATGGAGCCAAAAGCACCCGTGTTATTGACCGTAAACGTACCACCCTGCATATCATTCAGCGTCAGCTTGCCGGCTCTGGCTTTTCGGGACAACTCGTCGATTTCCCGTGCCAGACCGGCAATGCTTTTTTGATCAGCTTTCTTGATGACAGGATTGACGACAAAATCCTCCGTTCCGACGAGAAGCGTAAGATTGATATCGCGTTTCACGATAATTTTGTCTACGGCCCATACCGAGTTCATAATCGGGAAATCTTTAAGCGCACTGACAACAGCCTTCAGCAAAAAGGAAAGATAAGTCAGGTTGATCCCTTCCTGCTTTCTGAAATCATCCTTCAGCTTATTACGGAGCTGTACCAGATTCGTAACGTCAACCTCGATCATCGTCCAGGCATGAGGGATTTCACTAACACTCTGGCGCGTCCGGCTGGCAATCATATTACGAATCGGAGTCACATCGATAAAATATTCATTCCCCGGTTCTCCGCTTGGCTCCTCCACTTCAATCTTGGGCAAGGTCGGATTTTCAGAAAGATGAATCCCTGTCGTTCTCACTATATCTCTGCGTGCTTTAGGCTGCCCTGCTTCATCGGCCGCCGCGTTTCCAGTGGAGCCCTCGGTAACCGCTTTGCTGGCGTATTCCTCGATATCCTTACGCGTGATACGCCCTCCTAAGCCTGTGCCTTGAACATTGTCAAGACGAATGCCATACTCTCCTGCAAGCTTTAATACCGAGGGTGAATAACGGCTCCGCATGCTCGTAGCCGCTCCCTCAGACACCTGACTCACATTATTGCTGGCGGCTGACCGGGATGGACCTGGTGCTGCTGAAGCATTCTCTCTTTGCACGCTGGCCGGCTCTTCTATCAGGCATATCGCTTCACCTACTGCAGCGGTCTCACCGTCTGCCACCAGAATCTTTACCAAACGCCCTGCGATGGGCGAAGGCATTTCTGTTGTTACCTTCTCGGTAATCAACTCACATAATGCATCATATTCCTCTATGTAATCACCGGGCTGCTTAAGCCATTTACCGATAGTCGCCGCAACAAGACTTTCCGCCAGATGCGGAACTGTCACTTCGGTTCCTCGTGTGTTTGGATTCATTGGGTTTCCCTCCTAAAAGTTTTCCGTTGGAAAACTATCTTCGTAAGCATGAGCTCGACTTTCTGTCAAGAAAGTCTTCATCGTAAGCGTAATCTTTGTTTTCCGTAGGAAGCACAGGATAGGCTTTCTATTAAGAAAGCCTTCTCAAGCATAACCTAATATAAGGCAAGCTCCCGCATAGCTTCCTTGATTTTGTCGGAGCTGAGCAAGTAAAACTTCTCCATTGGCGGATTCATGCCAACAGCCGGAACATCGGGTGCACATAATCTTTTGATCGGAGCATCCAGCTCAAACAGCAATTCTTCGGCAATAATTGCCGATACTTCCGCACCAACACCACCCGTTTTGTTATCCTCATGGATGATCAGTACCTTACCGGTTTTGGCTGCTGCTTCCAGAACTGCCTCTTTATCCAGTGGCTGCAGCGTCCGCAGATCCAGAATATGAGCGCTAATGCCTTCCTTACTTAGCTCTTCTGCCGCTTGCAGCGCATAATTCACCGTGATACCATAGGAGATCACCGTGATATCAGTACCGTGCCGTTTTACATCCGCTTTGCCGATTTCCACTACATAATCGCCTTCAGGAACCTCGCCTGTAATGCCGAGATAACATTTTTTATGCTCAAAATAAAGCACAGGGTCCGCATCTCGAATCGCTGCTTTCAGCAATCCCTTGGCATCGTAGGGATTAGAAGGTGCAACCATTTTTAATCCAGGAGTTCCGAAAAAAACCGATTCCGGACACTGCGAGTGATACAGAGCACCGCCTCCTGTAGCACCATAAGGAGCACGAATAACAATAGGACAATTCCAATCATTGTTAGAGCGGTAACGTATGCGCGCCGCTTCGCTAATAATTTGGTTGGTTGCCGGAAATATAAAGTCAGCAAATTGCATTTCAGCAATCGGCTTCATCCCGTACATGGCAGCACCGATAGCTACACCTGTTATCGCAGATTCGGCCAAGGGCGTATCCATAACCCGCTCTTCACCAAATTTGTCGCGCAGCCCCTTGGTAGCGTTCAGTACGCCGCCCTTGCCAACGTCCTCACCCAATACAAACACATTCTCGTCGCGTTCCATCTCTTCCTGCATGGCGGAACGGATGGCCTCCAAATAAGTAATAACTGCCATTACCGTACCTCCCCTTCTTCTGCATACACATGGCGCAGCGTATCCTCAGGCAAAGGAAATGGCGCCTGATCTGCATATTGCGTAGCATCATTGATTTCCAGCTTCAGCTGCTCCAGCAGTTCTTCCTCCTGCTCATCACTCCACAGCCCGCAATCAACAAGATATTTACGATATAAAGGAATGCCATCCTTTGCCCGGTTCTCATCGACCTCTTCCTTCGAACGATACAGCATATCGTCATCGGATGTAGAGTGCGGCGAAATACGATACATGACCGCCTCGATCAAAGTCGGGCCTTCCCCGCGAACAGCCCGTTCACGTGCTTCCTTCATGACTCGATACACCTCAAGCGCATCATTTCCGTCTACCTTAACGCCTGGAAAACCGTATCCCAGTGCCCGCTCGGCAATGCTGCCGGATATTTGCTTATGCAGCGGTACGGAAATCGCATACTGATTATTTTCGCACATGAAGATCGCTGGCAGCTTATGAACACCGGCAAAATTGCAGCCCTCATGAAAATCACCTTGATTGCTGGAACCTTCACCAAAGGTAGCAAAAGCTACGAAATCCTGCTTCTTCATCTTGGCAGCCAAAGCAAAACCAACCGCATGAGGAACCTGCGTCGTTACAGGACTTGAGCCCGTCACAATATTCAGCTTCTTATGTCCAAAATGACCCGGCATTTGACGTCCCCCGCTGTTGGGGTCCTCGGCCTTGGCAAAAACAGATAACATCAATTCTCTTAAGCTCATTCCAACCGAAAGTACAAATCCATAATCACGGTAATAAGGAAGAAAATAGTCCTTGCCCTTCTCTAAAGCAAAGGCGGCTGCAACCTGTGCAACCTCTTGTCCGATACCCGATACGTGAAATCCGATCTTGCCGGAGCGCTGTAATAAAAAGCCGCGTTCGTCAAACTTTCTAGCTCTTTGCATATATGTGTACATCTCAACTGCGCGTTCATCTGATAATCCCAGCTTGCGGTGCTTCATCAATTGTCCGATGGACATGGACGTAACCCCTCTCCACAATAAACTTAATACCAGGTACTAATACTTGGCACTATATATATTATAAACCGTTTTATTGATGAACACAATTACTACATGTTAATAGCTCGTCCATCGACGGCAAGCATGGCTTCCCCGAGCGCCTCGGAAAGGGTTGGATGCGGATGTATCGTTTGCCCTACCTCCCACGCTGTAGCATTCAGCAATTGCGCCAAAGCCGCCTCTGATATGTAATCAGTAACATGGGCACCAATCATATGTACACCCAGGATATCGTTCGTCGACTTATCGGCGACTACTTTCACAAAACCGTCCTGTTCACCCTGCACTAAAGCTTTTCCCAATACGGAATAAGGGAATTTACCGACCTTGACCTCATGCCCCTGCTCAATAGCTTGAGCTTCTGTCCAACCGATCGAGGCTGCCTCAGGTCTTGTATAAATACAACGAGGTACTTGATGTGCCTCTTGGTGATGTGGCTTCTGACCGCTTGCATGTTCTACAGCCTGAATTCCTTCATGACCAGCTACATGTGCAAGCTGCAAGCCGCCGATACAATCGCCTATCGCATAAATGTGAGCTTCCGCCGTCTGAAGGTTCTCATTAACACGGATAACGCCTCCGGCAAGCTTAACATCCGTATTTTCCAAGCCAATCCCTTCGATGTTCGCCTGACGGCCTACACAAACCAATACTTTATCCGCCTGTAGTGCTCTGCGCTCACCCTTGCGTTCAACCTCAAGACTCGCTTGTCCAGACTCAATCTTAACCGTATCTGCGAGTACAGCAGCGTCCGTGAATATTTGGACGCCTCTCTTTTTAAGCAGTCGCTCCATTTCCTTGGACACATCGGCATCCTCAGTAGGCAGCAATCTTGGAGCATATTCCACTACTGTCACCCTAACACCAAAATCATTCAGCATTGAAGCCCATTCCATACCAATAACCCCGCCTCCGATAATGATCATCGATTCGGGTAGCTGCTCCATCTGCAAAGCGTCATCACTATTTAATATATGATTGCCGTCTATAGTCAGACCTGGAAGTGTACGTGGCCTTGAACCTGTTGCAATAATCAGCTTGTCCGGGACAAGAGTAATGATTTCCCCATCCGCCTGTTCAACAGATATCGAACCGCTGCGGGGGGAGAAAATAGAAGGTCCAATAATTCGACCGTTTCCATAAACAACTTGTATGTTATGTTTTTTCATTAAATACTGAACGCCTTTATGCATTTGCTCAACAATGACTGTTTTCCGTGATTGTACTTTAGGAAAATTCAGCTGTACAGAAGCCGCTTCAATTCCGAATCTTTCGCTTTCTTGCATCGTTGCATAAACTTCCGCACTGCGCAGAAGTGCCTTGCTTGGAATGCAGCCTCGATGAAGACATGTCCCTCCGAGTTTATCCCGTTCCACGACGGCGACCGTTTTTCCTAATTGAGCTGCCCGAATGGCCGCGATATATCCACCCATTCCTCCTCCAAGGATAACGATATCAAAAGCTTGCGTCATGTAAAAACCTCCTAATAGTTTTGCGGAGCCACAACTTGTTGTGTACAGCACCGCTTTAGTTGCAAATCAAAGCTCATTCGTGATCTTCCGCTTCTTATGTAAGCATCTGATTGGATTCCGAAAGTGACAACTGGTGAGCAGTCTCTGACCTCTGATGTTTATCCTATTGTAACTCTTATAAGTGTGGAAAATATAGTACAATTTACGAAACATACATGAATTGTTGACGATAGTATGTTACCTTAAGAAATGGAATTCCACAATCCGTGTAATCGGAATTAGCAGAGGAGCACATATGAAAACTACACTTTCCCGTTTTATAGCCGTATTAATGCTTGTCATTCCTGGTCTTATAGCTACCTATGGCTTTCTTGCCATGAAGGATGCTTTTTTTGCACAATTTGGAGCGGCGGAGGCGAACCCTCATATTTTATGGGGAAAATTCACAATTGGTTTGATCATGTTTCTGGCCGGGGTTGCATTTCTCGGGGGATGGACTTTTTTTCGCGATCGCAAACGCAATTATGTGGCACCACGCTTTAAGGTCAAGCGCAAGCGTCCTTAAATCAGAAAACATCACTTTAAGCTGCTGACAGCATATTATTCATGTTTCCAGCTAACTACTGGTTTTATTTTTATTGCGACCCAGCAAATCGAACCATAGCAGCAGCCGATTGGCTTCAATCCACCGTGATACCGAAGATCGCCAAGCCATGATATGCAGCACCAGCATGAATACAATCAGCACAGCCTGCAGCTGCCAGGCCAATCCAAGGATCACCCAGCAGCCTGCTGCGAAGCCGAGCATATTGGCTCCCGTATCCCCAATCATCAGCTCTGCCCGCAGATCCGGGCCCAATAACACACATGCACCGATGTACACAGGCATCACATATGGGGCTAACTTTATGGCCATCTGTAAAAGCTCGTCGATATGCAATTGCCCACTTACAGCGTTTACAACCAACTGGACTATCGTCCCTGCAGCTGTAATCATGAGGAAGCCCTTAAGCGCACGACCTGGACGCACGTCCAGTAAATTGACACCATTGGTCATTAATCCAAGCAGCAGTAAATCAGCACCGATATGCCACCAAGAGTTGTAAGTTATACTACTAACAAATAATAAAGCAGCAATCCCGGTTACAACGGCTTTCACTTGGCCTGTACTGCAAATCTGTTTCTCCTTCCAGAGCAGCCAATGCCCTTTTAAACCCTTTACAGCCTTATCACCGATTGCATCGTCAGCAAATCCCACTATTGCAACCGCACACAGCGCGGCCACATAGCTTACAAAGGGCAGCTGATCAAATCCTTTCAGCCCCTCATACCCTCGAAACAGCATTGCCAGACCATTCATTACTATGGCATTAACTAATACAAGCAGCCATATGAGTATTCCGCAGCCTGTTGCTATTTGCTGTCCTTGATAGTTGGGCTGCAGCATTCCATGCTTCGTCATAAATATCCGTATCAATGGAAGTGAAGACCGAGCTAGCCAAAGCAAAATTACACATATAATCAGCCCAACCAGTATCAGCATATGGGATACCTGTAACGTTCCCAAAGTGTTCGACCTACTGCAGAGAATTGCTTTCCACGATGAAGCCAGCTCCGCAGGTCCCGCCCACTTTCTCGATGAGAGAAGGAAGCTTCACATTCCTGAACACGGTACCCAAGCCTTACAGCATCAATCGTCAAGCCTACCTCAACGCCAAATCCTCTACCAAAACGCCCTATCTTCTTCATCACATCACTGCGGATCGCTCTTTGACCCGACAACGGCGCAGCGGTATCAAATCCAGACAACCTATACACACCCAACTGTGCCAATCTCCTGACCATTCCGAAGCCGCCAAGCCGGACAGGCTTAGGCAGCTTGGCAATGACCATATCAGCCTTATCTGACAAGACAGGCTCTACAATCAGAGGAAAGCTAGCCGCTGATGAACCGAGATCGGCATCCAGAAACACAAGAATACTTCCTTTTGCCATGCGGCAGCCTGTGTTTAATGCCGCTCCTTTACCGTATGAACGTGGATGCGTGACGATGATATCTGCCCAAGACGCCGACGTATCATAGGTTCTATCGCTGCTTCCGTCATTAACAACAATAATTTCCACAGCTTCTGCTCCATTGTAAATATTTTCCGAGCTCCCCTCACGAAGGCTTGCCCATTCTTGAATTCCGGTTCGAATGGCTCGCAGTGTATCCCCGATGAGCTTCTCTTCGTTATAGGCAGGCACTATAATCGAAATCCCCTTGCAAGAGAGCTGATTTGTCATTTCAACCATCCCGACAGCCTCCTTAACAAGCGCTTCCAGAGTTGTTCTTTCTCATCTGGAAACAAGCTATGAAAGCCTTTAGCATCCGTCAGCTTGCTTCCGACCTTGATTCGGACGAGCATTGAGCTTCCCATACCGAGCCTTCCCTTTTTCATAAAATCAAACATATGATTGTGCGTACCAATCGCAATGATGGATTCGCAATCGTGATCATACGCCAATAGAAGGGCCATATCCTCACTCGTCCCACAGGCTGGAAGCGTAATAGCTTGAAGCCCCATAGCCAGCAGTCTGCGCATGCCTGGTGCTGTCCCATCTGAATAGGCTTGCACAACGAGCTCAGCCCCGCATAGCAGCGCTGCATCCGACACACTGTCCATATCTCCGATGATAAGATCCGGCATAAAGCCTTGTTCAAGTAAAGCATCCGCTCCACCATCAACTCCGATGAGAACAGGCTGCTGCTTATTCACATAACCGTGAAGCGCCTTTAGATCACTAATATAATGATCGCCGCGAATCACGATAAGTACTGGCCGGCCTTCAAGTTTCGTTTTCATAGCATTACAGCGCAGCGGCTTCAGAATTCGTTCCTTTTCCAAGGCCGCAAAGGCAAGTGTATTATCCATAAAAATACTTAGCTGCTCCTGAATGGAGCTTAACGCCTTATGATAATATAAAAACCATTGCTCTTGTGTAAATCTCTCACAGGGAAGCACGTAGTTCTCAATGACAATTCCCGCTTCGGTCAATTGAATCTCACTGCGATCAGGGATAAACGGAAGCCACATCGGCTCGATTTGAACAATGGGTATCCCCTGATCAAGCAGCAGCAGGGGGCCGCGTACGGGAACTGTTCCTGACATGACGGGACCTGCATTCACGACTAATCTCACTCGGGCACGAATCAAGCCTTCTGCAGCCAGCTCATCCATATCCATGTGATGAATCACAGCAATCATGCCAGGTTCAATATTCCGCATAAGCTGTTTCGTCCGTCTATCAACTTGGGCAATACCCTTAATGTGGCCTGTTAAAGGCTCCTCTTTTCTAATTGCCATTGGCACGCACTCCGCTTCTATAGCTCTTGTTCCCTCTATTTTGGGTCAGAACGTGCCAGATCATGCATGAATCTGAATTTTTATAATAAAAAAGTCCAGGCATGGATAGGATCTCTTCTCAGTAGACCTATCTTCACCCAGACTTTTACTTAGGACCAACTATAGAAATATACTGCCTACGAACCAATCCCTATAAGCCGTAGCTGGCAAACTCTGCTGAATATAGCGGACAATCGAGGTTTTCTCATCTGGTTTAAACTGATACTTACAGTCCAGCCCATTAAAAAGCAGCTTGATCCCTAACGAGGTTCCATCTTTTCCGAGGATAAGTTGAATGACATAGAGCTCATCAGGCTCATCATCGAATCGGCAGCCGATGTCAATTTCAACAGACTGCTCAGACTCATTTTCAAATTCACAATAGTCAAATTTCATTATTTCCTCCCATTTCAATGGTGCCTTAAGCTAATATTCTACAATCTTCTACATCACTTTCATATTAGCTCTGCTCATGATGTCGATATTAAAATATTGCTGTAAGTTAATAATAAACGCCTTAACTATGGTAATAATATCACATATACTGGAGGTCTAATGTCAATGTCCATAACTGAAATTGTTCTTCGTGCCGTTATTTCATTTGTTGGTTTAGTGTTTTGGGCACGTATAATCGGTAAAAAACTAATATCTCATTTAACCTTTTTTGATTTTGTCGCGGGGGTCACGTTTGGTTCTATTGGCGGTAATCTTATTTTCAACCCCAATGTATCCTTATTTGTTGGAGTTATCGGTTTAACCATGTTTTCAATTCTTGTGCTTGTTTCAGACTATATTTCTCTAAAAAGCTTTATTGGAAGAAAAATATTGGACAGTGAGCCACAAATCATCATCAAAGAAGGTCAAATTTTACTGGAGAACATGAAAAGAGTCCGCTTAACGATCGATGAATTGCTTATGCTTTTAAGAAAAAAAGATGCTCTTTATATTGATGAAATCGAATTTGCATTTATGGAGACCGACGGAACCTTGTCCATCATGAAAAAGACGAGCAGCCTGTCGATAACCCGCGCAGATATGAATATCAAAGCTTCAACACGTGGAATTCCACATGCATGTATTATTGATGGTAAAATTATTGACGAGAGCTTGCAAAATATCCACAAAGACTCACAATGGATGAGGACATTTTTGAAAGAAAAGAATATACAGCTGGAGCATGTTTTATTGGCTCAAATCGACCAGCAAGAGCGTGTCTTTCTTAATTTAAAAACAGCTAAAACTCGATACTAAATATAATTTTATCTTTGCTTAAGTGCCCTAATGCTAATTGATTATCTAATTCATCTTTATCAAGAACTTGATAACCTTTATTGTTCAAAGTATCCTGAAACGTTTCTGGTGAATGGATGACAAAATATGATTTGTTATTTTCTCTGGAAAGCTGTTTGGAGCGGTCAATCGCAAGTTCTCTATTCATCAATTATCGCCATCCCCTATAGTTGTTAATTATGTCCATCTACATTCCTCTGGCTTCTTATCAAACAAAAATTCCCTAAATACCGTTGTTCTTAATTGATGTGCGTCGGTTCTATCCAAATATTCAATACGACAACATAAACGCGGCTCAATCCATTGTGTTTTCTGATCCTTAACTGTATGCAGCTGCTTTGCAAGGTCAAGGAAGTGTTCCTGTTCTTCTGGCTTACATTCTAATTTTACAATGCCTACAGGTTTATTAGAAACAGTTCTAAAATTCAATCCAATTACAAGCTCAAAAGGTTCGTCTCTGTATCCCAAAATCATAACGTCAATTGTCTTGAAGTGCTTGATCTTTAACCAATCAGGACTTTTAATATTCAGATAGTATTTAGATTCCTTGTGCTTTGCCACAATTCCTTCCATATCACGATCTTTGGTCAAATTAAATAAAGCTTGCCCGTGTGCTTCAATATACATGGTTGGTGATATAACAGGCGTTGCAGAGATAATGTCAGTCAGCCGCTGCTTCCGAATCATGAGTGGCTCATTCAAATGCGCACGATCCGTATATAGAACATCAAATACTACAAATGTCGCTGGGTGTGTTTTTACCGCATGAGTGATTCTTGATGAAAGATTTAGCCGCCCTCGATAAGAGAAATCATCAAATACAGGTCTACCCTCACGCAGTACAATACCTTCGCAATCCAGAATTGCGGAGTGTGCTTGTATCGCATCAGACACTTCCAATAACTCTGGAAACTTATTGGTTACGATGTTTCCATTCGGCGTGTAGGCTTCAATGCGATTGCCTTGCTTATGTATAAGTAATCTCCATCCATCCCATTTGGGCTCAAAAATGAACCTTTCATCGTTGAATGGTTCACTGCCTATACTTACGATCATTGGCTTAATTTGTGTAAAGAGCATTATGGATCACCTCTTACACTATTTTGATGATTGTTGCTTGGGTATAAACATCCTAATAACCCCATTACGGGATTGACTCATTAAATACAAACACCCAATAAATCCTTATAGATTTATCGGGTGAGATGGGAAAAATTATCGGTTTGAAAACAAGTGTATCGGCTTTCGTCCACTAGACGTAACTAGTATCCATACACGTAATTCCTTACCACACCCTACTCCTTACCCTTTCAAGATACCTTATGCTCAATTCTGAGCTTATCCGCAACCATGGCTATAAACTCACTATTCGTCGGCTTTGATTTCGAGATATTAATCGTGTAACCGAAAAGGTGCGAGATGCTGTCGATGTTGCCGCGCGTCCAGGCGACTTCAATCGCGTGGCGGATGGCACGTTCTACGCGGCTTGGGGTTGTTTTGTATTTTTCGGCAATTTGCGGATATAAGGTTTTGGTGATGGCACCCAAAATTTCAATATTGTTATAAATAATCGTGATCGCTTCACGCAGGTATTGATAGCCTTTAATATGAGCAGGAACACCTATTTCGTGAATAATCGTTGTAATATTGGCATCCAGATTTTTACCTTTGGGAAGCTGCACAATGTTGGCTCTTGTGCTTGTTGTGTTCGAAGTAACCGAGTTACTTTGGTTATTAGAGACCAGCTGACGGATTCGGCTTGTCAATATTTCCATATCGAACGGCTTTAGTATGTAATAAGATGCACCCAATTGAACCGCCTTTTGCGTAATGTTTTCTTGACCGAAGGCCGTCAACATGATGATCTTGGGTTGCGGATTCAAATTCATATCACGCAGCTTTTCCAGTACGCCCAGACCGTCCAGATGCGGCATGATAATATCGAGGATAAGTACATCTGGAAGCCGATTGCCTTCTTCGATCAAACGAAGAACATCATTGCCATTATAGGCTATTCCCGAAACACGCATATCATCCTGCTCATCAATATATTCAGACAGTAAGTTAGTAAATTCTCGGTTGTCGTCAGCCAGCAATACTTCAATCGTTTGCAAAATTAGCTTCCTCCTTCAAAATGGGTAAAGATGGATGTTTAATTGTTTTCTTTAGTATACTTTCGACATGATAAATAAAATTCCTTCTGTCGAAATTTATTTTTCTGGATTTTTTTTTGTATTTATCATATAATTAATATTTTGTTTCAAGATAGCTGAGCATTCGACAGGTTTAGTCAAAAAAACAAGTTCCCCCATAAGGGAGAACTTTTAAGATGCTTTCATCGTTTCATTGAAAGTCTGACGAAGCATAATGCCTGCATCCTGCAGCATCCACTCAATAAAACATCCATAGCCACTGGTTGGATCATTAACGAATACGTGAGTGACAGCACCAATTACTTTGCCATTCTGAATAATCGGACTTCCGCTCATACCTTGTACGATACCACCTGTTTTTTCCAGTAGACGCGGGTCTGTAACTTTAATAACCATACCTTTGGTTGCCGGGAAGTCCTGCTTGGTCACATGCATCACTTCGATATCGAACTTCTCAACCTTTTGCCCGCTCACAACCGTATAAATCTGGGCTGGTCCTTCTTTTACTTCTTCTGAAAAGGCGACTGGTAAAGCTTCTTTGGAAAAGCTATGATCGGGTAGCTCATTCATTTGACCAAAAATACCAAAAGAAGTGTTTTTCTCGATGTTGCCGAGCACTTTACTTTCCTTGGAAAACTGTGCTCTTTTTTCTCCTGGCTCCCCATTTTGGCTCTTGGAGATTGAGGTCACATTGGAATGAACAATTTCCCCTGTTCCTACTGCAATCGGTGTTTGTGTGTCCATATCCGTGATAACATGGCCCAATGCACCATACACGCCTTGATCAGGGGCATAGAACGTCAAGGTCCCTACTCCTGCCGCTGAGTCACGGATATACAGTCCAAGTCGATAGGTTTTATCCACAATATCGTAGGCTGGCTGCATACTCAGTTCAAGCTCTTCATTATTTCGCTTTACCGTCAAAACAATGGGTTTCCTACTTTCTCCTGCCTCGGATACCAGCTCAGATACCTTGGACACGTCGGTAATTGGCTTACCGTTCAGCTTGACAATCAAATCGCCCAATTGAATTCGGGCATCCTCGCCTGGTGAAATTTTCTTTTCATCTGCTATCGTCACCAAATGATGACCGACAACCAGAACACCAGCTGACTTTAACTTGACTCCGATGGTATGTCCACCTGGAATAACCTTGAGGTCAGGGACCACATTGACCTTGACGGTTTTGAGTGGAATCTTGCCAAAAAGCTTTAGCGTAAGCTCCGCTTGTCCTGCTTTGTAAGATTCCAAAGAAATGGGATGATGAAGATCCACTTGAAATGAGTGCTTGTTCGATCCATTAACCTTCACAATTTCCGGATCATTCACGCTCACCTGGGCGCTAACAGGCATCGCCAACTGAAGACTGGTCTGCTGACCAGTGAACAGCCTTAGTTCTTCTGGAAATGAGGCAAAGCTTTGGAAGGGTGTGGATAGGCTACCCAGACAAACGAAGAAGATAAGCGTCAATCCAATCAATCTTTTTCTCCGGTTGGAACTCATGGTGTCACGCTCCCTTGCTTCCTGTGCACGAGCGGCAATGACTTACCGCTTAATGCGTACCCTTAAGGTATCCCCACACCATTCGTTTTATAAGTGAAAATGATCCCACACTTGGGGCTACAAACTTCCTTTCTTGACATCTGCCAGATCCAGCATTTCCTGAGCATGCTGTAAGGTCGTGTCGGTGACCTCTACACCTCCGAGCATGCGCGCCAACTCGTGAGTACGTCCTTCAGCAGACAAATCATCTACGTGGGTAAAGGTCCGCTTACCGTCGTTGGTTTTGTGAATCAGGTAATGGGCATCAGCCATACATGCTACCTGGGGAAGGTGAGTAATTGAAAACACTTGACAATCCCGAGACAGTCTTGACATTTTCTCGGCAATCGCCTGAGCTGCACGTCCGCTAACTCCAGTATCGACTTCATCAAACACGAGCACCGGTATACGATCGACTCGAGCAAAAATCGATTTTAAAGCAAGCATGACTCTGGAAATCTCCCCACCTGAGGCGATTTTACTCAAGGATCGTAACGGTTCACCCGGATTGGCTGAAATCAGAAACTCCACTTCGTCCGCACCACTTGCATCACAAGCTTCTTCATTAAATTTAATTTGAACCTTGAATTGTGTTTTTTCCATATGCAGATCACGCAGCTCAGCTACGATTTCACCGGCCAGCTTGTCCGCTACCTGCTGTCTTTTCTCAGATAAACTCTTGGCGTGCTTGCGTAAAATCTGAACAGCCAGCTTTTCCTGCTTCTGCAGCTCCTGCAGCTTTTCGTCCTTATTTTCAATCATATCAAGCTCATGCTGTACTTTCTTTAAATATTCAAGAATGTCGGCGATGCTTTCTCCATATTTGCGTCTAAGCGCTGCCATGGTATGTAAGCGTTGTTCGATAAATTCAAGCCTTGTCGGATTGAATTCAATATCATCACGATAATCACGAAGCTGGTAAGCAGCGTCTTCAAGCTGATAATAAGCATTTTGTACCTGCTCCAAAACAGCTTGGAGCTTGGCCGGGTCCAAAGCAGCAATATCCTCGATTTTTTGCATGACTTTGCTAATTGTTGTAAGCCCAGTTCCAGCTCCGCTTAAAGAGTCGTAAGAATCTGCCGCGTTCTGATATAGCTTTTCCGCATTTGCTAGTATGCGTTTTTCCTCAAGTAATGATTCATCCTCGCCCAGCTTTAATTGAGCCGAGCTGATTTCCTCCACCTGAAAACGATATAAATCCAGCATTTGCAAAGATTTTTTACTGGTTTCTTCAAGCTCCTTCAAGCTTTTACGAATACCGCTATACGTTATATAAGCTTTACCGTATTCACTCTTTAAAGGACCGATCTCGGTTTCGCCGAATAAATCGAGCCAATTGATGTGCTCATCCACGTCAAACAGCGATTGATGCTCATGCTGACCATGAATGTTCACGAGCCACGCACCCACGGACTTCAATCCTGCCAGGTTAACCATTTGCCCATTAATACGGCTCGTGCTTTTACCTTGTGCCGTGATTTCACGACGTATGATTAAATGCTCTTCCGAATCGGCTTCAATGCCAAGCTCTGCCAGGGTTGTCCAAACCGGATGACCGGACTCAATATGGAATAGAGCCTCAATGGAAGATTTATCGCTGCCATAACGAACCAGATCCGCAGAGCTTCTTCCTCCAGCCACAAGCGTTAAAGCGTCAATAATAATGGATTTACCTGCGCCTGTTTCTCCAGTCAGGACATGAAATCCATTACGGAAGTGAAGGTGCACCGATTCTATAACAGCTAAATTGCGTATTGTCATTTCAAGCAGCATCGTCATCTCTCCTGTTAGCTAAGCATAGATAAAATTTGATTTACCACCTTGCTGCTTTGTTCTTTGCCGCGGCAAATCATCAGTATAGTATCATCGCCACAGATCGTTCCCATAATTTCCGGCCATTCCAGACTGTCTACCAGCGAACCTATCGCGTTGGCCGTTCCCGGAAGGCTCTTTAATACGACCAGATTATCGGTATAATCGATATGTACAAAATGATCATTTAAGGCTCTTTTCAATCGATGTATGGGATTGTAACGCTGATCGGCAGGAACCGAATATTTGTAACGGCCATCATCCAAGGGAACTTTAATTAAATGTAATTCCTTGATATCCCGTGAAATGGTCGCTTGAGTAACCGTATAACCCGCCGATTTCAATCGATCAACCAGCTCGTCCTGAGTTTCAATTTCATTATTCGTAATAATTTCGCGTATTTTGATATGTCGTTGGCCTTTCATTTTATACCTCATCCTCGTTGTCTATTTGAAATCGGATACACTGTATCCTCTGCTGCTGCGGATCTACATAAAGAACACCTGAAGTCTGCGGATACAGTAAATGGAAGACAAGCAAATGATCACGTATCGAGCTTCCTGTTGCTTCCATAGGCTTGCGCTCTCTGGCAACCTTTACGGTATAATACATACCGTCCTGCTCCACGAAGTAGTCAATAAACAAACGGCTGTGCAAGGGCTCTCCCTCATTAATCGTTATGTGAATGGGAATACGCTGTTTGCCGCTTATAAGCTTAAATCCATTTTCCTCCAATAACCGAGTGACTTCATCAGGTGATACCGAGGTACCCTCCGGAAGTGGAAGTCCTTCCCCGTCACTTTCCATAGTACCCTTCATTCGATTGCGAATATACAGGAATAGCCAAAATCCCACGATCAAAATAATCAAAATAATAACAAAGCCATCGCCACTTTGCATCCCGTTCACCTCAATGGTAATTATTCGCGAAACTCGATCAATATCCTCCAAAAAAACAAAAAACTCATCCTCCAGATGAGTTTTGAAGCTTTTGCGCATCGATGACTACTTGCTGAATCCACTCGTCTTTGAGTTGTGTTGACACCATTGATTCGGGACTTGCTGATTGAAAATAAGCTAGAAATTCAACATTGCCTTCGCCGCCGCGGATCGGTGAAAAGGTAAGACCCTGCAAATAAAATCCAGCTTCCTCCGCAAACCCCAGCACTGTTTGAAGTACTTCCGTGTGGACAGACGCATCACGTACAACCCCTGTCTTGGGCACTTTATCGCGGCCAGCCTCAAACTGCGGCTTGATCAATGCAACGACCGATCCATGCTCGGCCAAAATACTTTTTAACGGAGGCAGGATCAGCTTTAAGGAAATAAAGGACACATCAATCGAAGCAAAAGCAGGCTGCTCTCCTTCCAAATCCTCCAGCTTCATAAAACGAAAATTGGTGCGCTCCATGACCTTCACCTGAGGATGGCTGCGCATGGACCAATCCAATTGATTATAACCCACATCCACTGCGTATACGTAAGCTGCTCCATGCTGCAGGGCACAATCCGTAAAACCTCCGGTGGAGGCTCCAATATCCAGCATGATAATGCCGTTCAGATCAATATTGAACAGCTTTAAAGCCTTCTCCAGCTTTAATCCACCTCTACTCACATAGGGATGAATGGCGCCTTTAACAAGGATTCTGGAGCTTCTGAGCACCTTCGTACCGGCCTTGTCGATGGGTTCCTCATCCACCTGAACAAGTCCGGCCATAATAGACGCCTTCGCCTTTTCCCGGGTCAGAAAAAAGCCCTGTTCCACAAGTAATACATCTAGTCGTTCTTTATCTGCTGCCATGCTGAAGTTATTCCCACTTTCTGCCGAGACGATTCAAGCATGCTGCCGTTTGCGCGGCATCAAAGCTTTTACCTCGGATACAAGCCGTTCTGCAGTAAGTCCTACTTCCTGACGCTGCTCTTTTACCGATCCATGCTCCACAAAATAATCGGGAACTCCGAGGATTTTGATTTGCAGACCATGGCGATTCTGATTCGCATAAAACTCAAGCACACCGCTGCCGAAGCCGCCCAATGTTGTGCCTTCCTCCAAAGTAATGATAGGGAGGTTCTCCTTGGATATCTGAAGCAGCATAGCCTCATCCATTGGCTTAATAAAACGCGCGTTAACGACACGAAGCTGTAATCCATCCTTATTTAACTGCTCTGCAGCCTCTAAAGCGATGCCGATCATTGGTCCCACAGCCAGCACTACGGCGCTGTCTCCAGGTCTCAGTACTTCCCATGTACCGATAGGAATCGCCTTTAAAGGTTCATCCATAGGTACACCGAGCCCATTAGCCCGTGGATAACGAACAGCGATTGGGCCTTCATCATAATCGACTGAAGTTTTGAGCATATGCCGCAGCTCATTTTCATCCTTAGGCATCATCAGCACCATGTTAGGAATGCTTCGCAAATAAGCAATATCGTACACACCATGATGGGTTTCACCATCTTCTCCGACAAAGCCTGCACGGTCGATAGCAAAGATCACATTCAGATTCGCACGACAAATATCATGAACAATCTGGTCATAAGCTCTCTGTAAAAACGTGGAGTATACAGCAAATACAGGCTTCATGCCCTCACTTGCTAGCCCCGCACAGAAGGTAGCTGCATGCTGCTCAGCGATCCCAACATCAACCATCCGATTTGGAAATTGAGCCGCAAACTTCAGCAGTCCAGAGCCCCCCGGCATCGCTGGAGTAACCGCTATAATTCTTGAATCCTGCTCAGCCAACTCGATCAGCGTATTGCCAAAAACATCCGTATATACGGGATGTCCGACAGCCTTAAGCATTTTGCCAGACTCGACCTTATATGGACGTGCTCCATGCCAGGCAAAAGAATCTGCTTCTGCTGGCAAGTAGCCTTTACCTTTTAATGTAAGCACATGAACCATAACTGGTCCTTCAACCTTCTCGGCCTGCTTTAACGTTTCCAGCAGCACAGGAAGATTGTGCCCATCAACCGGTCCCAGGTAAGTAAAGCCCAGTTCCTCAAATATAACTCCAGATACAAGCATATATTTCAAGCTGTCTTTCAGCTTTTCCATCGTCTTGGCCAGCGTCCCGCCAATAGCCGGGATTTTCTTCAACAAATACTCGACTTCTTCCTTGGCTTTCACATAATGCTTATCGGATCGGATTTTCCCCAAATAATTATGCATCGCGCCAACGTTAGGAGCAATCGACATTTCATTGTCGTTCAGAATGACCATCATGTTCTTTTTCTCATGTCCAATGTGGTTCATAGCTTCAAAGGCCATACCGCCTGTCAAGGCGCCGTCTCCGATAACAGCGATGATCTTGTTGTCCTCGCCTTTGAGATCGCGAGCTACTGCCATGCCCATGGCTGCCGATAACGACGTACTGCTGTGCCCGGCCTCCCAGACATCATGCTCGCTCTCCGAGCGCTTGACAAAGCCACATAGACCCTGATATTTGCGCAGGGTATCAAACTGATTCATACGTCCGGTAAACATTTTATGCACATAGGATTGATGCCCCACGTCAAAAATAAATTTGTCTACAGGGCTATTGTAAAGATAATGAAGGGCTATGGTTAGCTCAACAACTCCCAGATTAGAAGAAAGATGTCCACCGGTTAACGAAAGCTTTTCAACCAAAAACTGCCTCGTTTCCTCTGCAAGCAGTTCTAATTGTTCTATCGTCAGGTGCTTCAAGTCTTGTGGTTGATTGATATGTTCTAGCAGCACGCGTGTTCCCCGCTTTCCTGTTTGGACTGTTGCGTATAACAAACACCCCAATCGCAGGAGTGAATAAGCAATCTATCCCACTAAACGTTTGATTTATTATAGCATAGTTGATGATAGGTGCTCAATTGTAAGATGATACGGAAAAATGCAGCTTATTGTGCATGTTCATATAGCTGACTTTTTGAACAGCCTCTACAAAGCTCACCTGTCTCTTTGCACAATAAAATCAGCAAGCTCCAAAAGTCTTGCTGAATACGGGAATCCGGCATTGATAATCGCCTGCTTGCCTTGTTCAACGAGCTCATTCATTTTGGCCTGAGATGCTTCAATCCCTACAAAATAAGGATAGGTAACCTTTTGCTGCTTCTCATCACTTTTAACCGGCTTGCCAAGTTTCTTCTCATCCCCGACCAGATCGAGAATATCATCCTGAATTTGAAAGGCCAGACCGATATTATAACCGAACTTCTCCAGCGCCTGGAGCTGCTTCGGATTAGCACCCGCCAAATGACCCCCAGCCTTCAAAGAAAACACGATTAAATCGCTTGTCTTGTGAGTATGAATATATTCGAGTTCCTCCAAGCGAGTTAAGCCCTGTTCTCCCTGCATATCCGCAGCCTGACCGCCAACCATCCCCGGAGCACCCGCCAGTCTGGACAAATCCTCAACGATGTCCAGCACCCGTTCAGCCGGCACCTCATAAATCCGATACGCCTGAACAACTGAATAAAATGCATGGGTAAGCAGTGCATCGCCAGACAATACAGCCATCGCTTCACCGTATACCTTATGGTTCGTCAGCTTGCCGCGGCGGTAATCATCATTATCCATGGCAGGCAGATCATCATGAATCAGTGAATAGGTGTGAATCATTTCAACTGCACAAGCAACGGGAATTGCCGATTCGGTGCTGCCATTCAGCGCTTCTACTGCTGCCAGCATCAAAATGGGACGGAGACGTTTGCCCCCCGCCATCAATGAATACATCATTGATTCCCTTAAGGTCTCAGGAATATTCCAGATACCGGGAATTGATTCAAGCAGCTCCGCTTCGATCAGCTCGACTTTTTGATCAAGGTATTGCTTTATCGTCATTTCGGTGCTCATATTAAGCTCCACCCTTTTCGTCTGTGCCTGGATTGAAAGGTTTTTTGACCAATCCGCCCTCTTGCTCCATCAAAATTTCGATCTTGTGCTCTACCTGCTCCAGCTTGCTTCCGCACAATTGGGACAGCTTCATACCTTCTTGAAACAATTCAATCGCTTGCTCCAAGGGAACATCTCCACTCTCGAGAAGTGCTACGATCTGCTCCAATTTATCCATCGCCTCCTCAAAGCTAGGCGTCGTTTCCTGTTTTGACATTTTCTTTTCCCTCCATTGACCATACATGGCAATCTACTTGCCCATCCGTCAATCTAAGCTTCAGTACATCGCCGATCTGTACCTGCTGGATGGATTTGATAAGCTGCTTTTGATTTTCATCGTAAACAAGACTGTAGCCCCGCTGCATGACCTTTAATGGACTAAGCGCATCCAGCTGACGGATAGCACTGACCAACTCCTGCCGCTTTTGGCTTTTGGCCGTCTGAATCGCTTGCCGCAATTGGCGCACGATTGAGCCCAGACGACGCTTCGCAAACAGAACCTGCTCCTTCGGATTGTACGAAGACAGCAGCTTGTCCAGCTTAAGCTGACGCTCCTGCAGCTTGGTCAGACGTCTGCGCATTTTGTAAGCAAGCTGCTCCTTCGTCCGATCCAACCGTTCCATTGGCTGCACGAGCAGCTGTCTGCGTGGATTCAAAAATACCGGTGACCGCCGTGCCCTGCGCAAACGTTCTCGCCCTCGCTCCAGCTGATTGGATAATCCGCCGTGAAGCCTTTGATTATAATAGCTGAGCTGCTGCCTGAGCTCTAAATGGTGAGGAACCGCCAGCTCTGCTGCCGCTGTTGGTGTTGCTGCTCTGAGATCAGCAACAAAGTCGGCAATTGTGAAATCCGTCTCATGACCTACTGCGGATATAATCGGTATCTGTGATGCATAAATCGATCGGGCTACTGCCTCCTCGTTAAATGCCCAAAGCTCCTCCAGGGAGCCTCCGCCTCTACCAACGATCATGACATCGACTTCATTTCTTGCATTCATCGTCTCGATTGCTTTCACAATAGAAGGTGCTGCCTGCGTTCCTTGCACCAGCACTGGATACAGCAGTATAGGCACATTCGGATAGCGCCGTTGAAGCGTAATCATAATATCACGGACTGCCGCCCCTGTCGGCGAAGTAATGACCCCGATCGCTTTTGGAAACCGTGGAATCGATTGCTTCCGTTCAACTGCGAACAGTCCTTCATCCGCCAGCTTTTTCTTCAGCTGCTCAAAAGCCAGATACAGACTTCCGATGCCATCAGGCTGCATTTGAGATACATAGAATTGGTATTGACCATCACGCTCATACACGGAAATATTCCCGCAGGCCAACACCTTCGTGCCTTCACGCGGGATGAATCCAAGTCTCTGGTTGCTGGAGGCAAACATGATGCTTTTCAACCTGCTGTCCGCATCTTTCAATGTAAAGTACATATGACCGCTGGAGTGGTGGGTAAAATTGGAAATTTCCCCGCGGACCCATACGTCCTGCAGGGTATTGTCACTTTCGAGACGCATTTTGATATATCGGTTCAGGTCTTTGATCGAAAGAACTTTTTTTTCTTTCATATGCTTATCCGTTCACTTGGGACTGTAAGGTGCGCGCAGCCGCATCAAGTGTATTTCTCAGTAAAATTGTAATCGTCATTGGTCCTACACAACCCGGAACCGGAGTAATATAGCTCGCTGTATCCAGGACATCATCGAAATCAACATCTCCTGCCAGCTTGCCTGTATCAAGACGATTGATACCGACATCAATAACGATAGCGCCCGGCTTCACATGATGCTTTTTGACCATCTTTGGCTTGCCGACTGCAGCAATTAAAATATCTGCCTGGCGTGTGATTTCTTCCATATTGGCTGTTTTGGAATGGCAAATGGTTACCGTTGCATGCTCTCTGAGCATTAAAATTGCCATCGGCTTGCCTACAATATTGCTTCTTCCAATTACCACTGCATGTTTACCCGCGATATCAACACCAATATGCTTCAATATGGCAATTACACCCGCTGGCGTACAAGGAGCCGGACCTTCCTTGCCAATCATTAAGTTGCCGACATTAACAGGGTGGAAGCAATCTGCATCCTTTTCAACCGCTATCGCTTCAACGATTTTATCCTCGGAAATATGTTTAGGAAGGGGAGACTGCACCAGAATGCCATGAATACGCGGATTGTGGTTCAATTGTTCGATTAATGCCAACACATCAGCCTCCGACGTGCTGCCCGCAAGCTTATGAACCTCGGAGTAGATCCCTGCTTCCTCACAAGCTTTAGCTTTATTACGAACATAAACCTGAGAAGCGGGGTCTTCACCCACGATAATAACAGCAAGTCCGGGCTGCACACCCTTGGCTGTCAAACTGGCGACTTCCTCTTTAATTTGCGCACGGTAGGTGCTTACGATTTCTTTTCCGTTAATGACTTGTGCGGACATGATTTGTCCCCTTTCCTGAATGTTTATTCATGCTTGCTTTTGATTTCATCCAGTTCCTTGATCATTTTGCCCAGCACCCCATTGACGAACTTGCCGGACTCCTCCGTGCCAAAATGCTTGGACAATTCAATCGCTTCATTAACAACAACCTTGGGCGGAACATCATCACGGTATAGCATCTCGTAAGAAGCTAATCGTAAGATTTCACGGTCTACACGGGAAAGCCTGTCCATCTTCCAGCCCTTTAAATAGTCTTTAAGCAGCTCATCAATGCTCTCCTTATGGGCAAGCGTCCCATCGACAAGCTCCTTGATTTCCTCTTCAGCGATGATATCCTTCGTTTTGATCAATTCAGATTCATCATCGTTTTGTGCTTCTTCAACAACATGAGCGATCGCTTCAATCACGCTCACCGTGTTCATTTCAACCTGATACAGGCTTTGGAGAGCTAGCTCTCTTGCCAATCTTCTTCTCATCCGTTTTAATTCCTTTCTTAAAGGCTTCCTGAGGGAAGCTCGCTTCATAGACAGCTACTTCGTAACATCAAACAAAAAAATCCTTGGCAAGAACCAGGGATTTCATCTAAACAATCTCCATTTGTCCATGATCCAGCGCCACGTCGTTTCAACAGGAATGGCGGGCTCTCCCCGCTCTACACGATTCCCTATATGATAACAAGTATATACGATTAGGGTGAAAATTAACATATCCCACAATCCGCAAATTAAATAGATGAGTCCCAAAAGTACGCCACCGACTGACCCCAGGGTTTTCCCGCGATGCCGTTCCCACAGCAGTTCCCACAGCCCATTCCACATGGAAGAACCCACCTCTACTCTACCCGACTTTTAAATGTAGGTGTTGATTGTTGAATATTGGCGATAAATACGGTGACAACCGCAACCGGAATCCCCGTTATTTCCTCGATATGCTTTTTAACCCCTGCTTGCATTTCTTCGGTCAACTGCGGAATTGAGGTTTCCCCGTCTACGAGCGCCCTGATGATAATTTCCAGACCAGCGGGACTTACCTTCACCCGAGCCTTTAAATCCTTCACACCGCGTGTACGCTGTGCTGCCTTCAAAGATAGATTTTCGACCGTTTCCATCGAGATTCGAATATCTCCAAATTCGGTACGTTGATCTATGGATGGCACTACCGCACTGCTTCGCGGCAAGGATACTATCAGCAAACGAATACTGATCAGCATAGTCACGACTGTCAAGGATATAAAGGTTACTGCCGTATGCAAATCAAAGTATACGTCACGTGCAAAATTAACAGCTTTATCGAAAGGAATCCAACCCAAAGCACACAATAACACCGAGCAGCCTACGATCAGAACAACGACGCTGAGTACGAAGAGAAGCAGTCTATCTATCACTTTTACCACAAAACCGGACTCCTTCCGAATGAGAGCAAACCCCCTTGCAGCTTGAAGGGGGTTTTCAAAATCGTTTTTTTCACCATTTCACAGCTGTATTACTTAACTCGATGTGGAACAACTTCTGTCTCTTCCACTTTTTCCACTGTTTTAAAAATAACATCATGAATGTGTACATTAACTTCCTTAACACTCAGGCCTGTCATGGATTCGATAGCATTCTTGACATTGTTCTGCACACCGGAAGCTACTTCAGGGATACGTGTACCAAATTCGATAACGATGGATACATCAACTGCTGCTTCACGCTGTCCCACTTCAACCTTAACGCCTTTGGATAAATTTTTGCGACCAAGCAGTTCGGCAATACCGCCTGCAAAACCGCCGCTCATTCCTGCAACACCAGGAACTTCAATCGTAGCCATACCAGCTATGATCTCAATTACTTCCGGAGCTATCTGGATCGTTCCCATTTCTGTTTTTTCGTAATCCGCAGCAATCATTGACATGATTTGAGTGCCTCCTAATTTTATAATCCGATTCCCAAGCGTCTATTTCTTCGATCTCTCTATATGTATGCGCGAAGTTTGCAAACTTGTCTTACCCCATACTATAACATCATCATATAGCCATGACAAATAAAAGCTTTACGATTCAGGGTCGTTCACGTCATGATCTTCAAGAAATTTGATGTCAAAATCCCCGGAAATAAATTTGTGGTGCTCCAGCAGCTTCAAATGAAACGGGATCGTCGAGTTAATGCCTTCAATCGTAAATTCAGCTAACGCACGCTTCATGCGCTGAATCGCTTCATCACGGTCTCTTCCCCAAACGATCAGCTTGGCAATCATCGAATCGTAGTGTGGAGAAATCGTATATCCCGGATACGCAGCGCTGTCCACCCTGACTCCAAACCCGCCAGGCGGCAAATAAAATTGAATTTGTCCGGCGGAAGGCATGAAGTTACGAGTTGAATCCTCGGCATTAATACGGCATTCAATCGCCCAGCCTTCGATTCTAACCTCATCTTGTGTGAAGGATAATGGGTCCCCTTCAGCAATCCGGATCATCTCTTTAATAATATCTATACGGGTGATCATCTCCGTTACCGGATGCTCTACCTGAATACGCGTATTCATTTCCATAAAATAAAACTGGCCATCAGCCCCGAGTAGGAATTCCAGCGTTCCGGCTCCTGAATAATTCACAGCCTTGGCAGCACGAACAGCAGCTTCACCCATCCGCACACGCACTTCTTCAGTCAAAATCGGACAAGGCGCTTCCTCAACGAGCTTTTGTCGTCTACGCTGAACCGAGCAATCCCGCTCGCCCAAATGGACTACATTACCATGCTTGTCTGCCAATATTTGAATTTCAACATGCTTCATTCCGGTCAAATACTTTTCCAGGTACACACCAGCGTTACCAAAAGCCTTTTGAGCTTCCTGCTGGGCATTTGTAATTTGACTAATCAGCATTTCTTCATCATCGGCAATACGAATTCCTTTGCCTCCGCCACCCGCTGTTGCTTTAATGATGACCGGATATCCAATTTCCTTGGCGATCCTGAGCGCATCGTCCAAATCCTCAACAAGACCATCAGAGCCAGGAATAATCGGAACATCCGCCTGCTTCATCGTAAGTTTGGCTACTGCTTTATCCCCCATTCGATTGATCGCATCTGGCGAAGGACCGATAAAGGTGATGTTGCAGCTCTCACAAATCTCGGCAAAATCGGCGTTTTCAGCCAAAAATCCATAACCCGGATGAATCGCATCGGTTTCAGTCAAAGTCGCCACGCTCATGATATTGGTCAAATTCAGATAGCTGTCCTTGGATAAAGTGGGGCCGATACAGTAGGCCTCGTCTGCTAGCCTAACGTGCAGCGATTCCCGATCCGCTTCCGAATATACAGCAACAGTCGATATACCAAGCTCATGACAAGCACGAATAATTCGCACGGCAATTTCGCCGCGGTTGGCAATTAAAATTTTTTGAAACTTCATTCCAATCTCCTCCTACAAGTTTTCCGAAGGAAAACTGACTTCATAAGCGTACGCGTTTCGTTACTCAGGCTTTACAAGGAACAAGGGTTGGCCGTACTCTACCAATTGGCCATTCTCTACCAGTATCTCCACAATTTCACCTTTGATTTCTGCTTCAATCTCATTCATCAGCTTCATCGCTTCAATGATGCAGACTACGGATTTTTCTTTAACCTGGCTGCCTTTATTTACATAATCAGCAGCGCCTGGTGAGGAGGCTGCATAGAACGTGCCGACCATGGGAGAAACAATTTTATGTAAGTTCGCGTTCGCCGCAGGCGCTATCACACCCTCCACCACGGGGTTATGACCTTCTGCCGGGGCATGGATTACCGTTTGTGGTAAAGATTGTTGAGGTGCTAAATGTTGAAATGAGTGCTGCGCTGGTGATGATGCAAATACAACAGATTCTGTTTTGGTAGGTTTGCGAATCAGCAAACGAGAGCCTTCATTTTCAATTTCCAATTCCTGCAGGGAACTTTGATCGATTAATTTAATTAATTCTTTAATTTCGCTAAGTTTAAACACTAGATTCACTCCTTCAACGATGGTGAAACAATAACGTTGCTATTATACCACAATCCCTTAACAAAGAAAGAGTTTCCTCTGATTAGGGCATAAGGGGAAGCGATATCACAAATTGGATGGTCCCTTTATCAGGCTGAACGACATGAATCCGTCCCCCATGCAAGCGGACGATTTCACTGCAAACCGCTAACCCGATGCCTCTCCCCCCCACTTCCGGAACCTGTTGATAGAAACGGTCAAACATGCGGTCAAGTGTCTCATCTGTCAGTGCAGCAACCTCATTTTTAAAAATAATTTCCAGCCACGCTTCCTTGTTCTCATAAGACAAACTAACATGGCCTGCCGGCAGAGCATATTTAAGCATGTTGGAGGCGATATTATCGAACACTCGTTCCATTAAAAACAAATCTACCTTTACCATCAGCGCGTCTGCTTCAAACAAATCATCCAACGCTTTGTGCGACCACATGAAACCGCCTCCGCGTATGATCGGCTCGGTCCTTTTATAAAGAAACCTCAGCAAGTCCTCGGAGCTCATCAGCGCGGGTTGAAAATTCATTTCGTTTTCCTGCAGCCGTGCCAAGTCATTCAGATTCTGTGCCAGCCGTACCGCCCATTCGGATTGCTGCCCGATAAGCTCCAGATGATGGAGGCCATCCTGCTGAACATGGGCCTGCAGAAGCGTCGATTGTTGTCGAATCAGTGCAATCGGTGCATTCAAGTCGTGTGCGATATTATGCAACAAGCGAGAATTGGACCTATGCGATTCAGTGAGCTGTCGTGAGCGCTGCATAACCTTTTGTTCCAGCTGCTCATTGGACTCTGCTAGGCGCAGGGTGAGTGCCACAGATTCCTGCTTAAGATGAATGTAACGCCGGACGGTAACCGCCATCTGCGTGAGTAAATAGATAAAAAAGCCGGTGTTGATCAGACCTTCTGATGTAAATGGAATACACAGGTAATAAAAAGAATCACTCAATACAGCAAAAAATGCTATAATTCCCGCTATCGCTCCAGAACGTGCCCCAAGGCGACGCTGCTTGACCGCCCTTGCATACACAATACATGAAGCATACAAAAGCGTGCATGTAATCATTACCGTAAATACAGTCAGCCATTGCGTGAAAACAATCGGTGGTGTCAGCAAAACAAATACAGCAAACATTCCAAAAATTATATAAAGGAACTTCAGTACATATCTGGAAAAAAGCTCAGGGAAGATCGAACTCAGGTATTGATTGAGAGCAAGAACGGCTGCTATCTCAATCCAATATTCCAGCTTTGCCTGCCATTCCCACAGCAGATCCGGAAAAAAGGAAATGACCAGCACTTCACCAAATAAAAATGTCCGCAGGCCGAGCGAAATCGATAGCAGGCCAAGAAACAAGGTTGAACGCTCTGATATGTATAACGAAGCAAATACTAAATAAAACAAGCCCATCATCAATAAGGCGCCCGCACTCATGAGATCTCTAACCAAGGGAGGAAGTGAATCTGCTTGAATCGCCCGTTGGCTCCCAATATAAATTTCACTCCAAATCCCGCCTTTGCGCTGGGCAAAATTGGATACCTGTATATCCATTTGCAGGCTGCTGCTCTCCGGCACGAAGTAAACGTATTCAGGGGCTTCGTAGGGAACAGTTGTTGAGGCCGTTGTCCCTACCGTACCCAGCTCCTTTAAAAGTCGACCATTGATCCACAAGCGATAGGCTGAGGAAATCTGCTTCATATTTAAGCCAATTGTCTGCCCCACATCGTCAGGATGCAGTCGGATTTGTAATCGATACGTTCCGAATTGACGGTCCCATTCCTTACCTCCGATGTATGGATTAAATTCCCAGCTGGCAGGAACCTCCAAATACCCAGTGTTCGCCTCCGGCCAGCTTTGCCCAGGGTCAACCAGCCTTTCAGGAGCGAATTGCCAATCACCATACAACATATAGGAACGATTAGCACCTGACAATGAAAGCTCACTGAAGTCAGCCACTCCCTTGTTCACGCGAGGAATTAACTTCTCATTGGAACATCCCGTGAGCATAATAACCCATACAAACATGATCACGACCAAGATTCTCAACTATGTCCTCCTTCAATTAACAAGCATGCTTGAAAATTTACAGCTGTTTCCTATATTACATGATACAATAACTTTGCATAGATTAAAAAGGAGAGCTGCATCCAGAAGGATCAAGCGCAAATACCATGATAACCAACACTATTAAAGTCCTGCTCGCCGAGGATCATTCACTGGTTCGCAGCAGTCTGCAGGAAATCCTGCAAATGAATTCGAAGTATGAGATTATAGCCTCAGTCGCGAGCAGTGAAGAAGCTCTGAGTGCTCTCCAGAACAGCACTATGTTGCCGGAGCTTTGTATTCTGGATATTCAAATGCCGGATATGGATGGAATTGAATGCACTAAGGCGATCAGAGAGCTGTATCCTCAAATGAAAATTATTTTGCTGACAGCTTATGATGATGATATTTACATGGAAGAGGGTACCATTGCCAGAATCAACGGGTATCTGCTCAAAGACATGAATGTCGAATCCTTTTATCGATCGGTCGAAATGGTTATGGAAGGCCAGTTTGTTGCACCAATCAAGCTGATCAACAACATATCCAGCAGAATCACTCAGCTTAAGGAACTTGAAAGAAACACAACCATCAATGATCTGAGCAAGCTGCTATCCAAGTATAGCTCTTCACTTGACGATAAGGAACTGGAAATAGTCAGGCTGATTTGGCAAGGCTGGAGTAACCGGATGATCGCTGAGGATCTGTATATTACCGAAGGCACTGTAAAAAATTATGTATCACGCATGTATCGAAAATTAAGCATCAACACACGTTCTGAGCTTTTACAATTATTAGCTGAAAAGCAGGAGTAATCGCTATTTCAGATTTGGAACAAGCTGTAATCATAATGTAATCCAAATTTAACAATCGTACCCATATATCGACAGCTACTGCAGAATCTCCCTGCTATATTAGTAGTAGGCTTAGCTCAGCTAAGCACAATTGGAGGGATACATATGAGTGAAGTTGAAAACGAAGCGATTGTGGTTGACGAAGAGGCAACAGCTGCAGAAGCACAGGAGGAAGCAGTAGGCGAAGCCGAGGTTGAGGCAGAGGACGTTCAGGCTGAAGCTGAAGAGGAAGAGGCCGTCGAGGAAGAAGAAGCAGATGAGGCGGAGTCTGAGGACGCGGATGGAGAAATTTCCGATTCGGCGGAAGAAGCAGACGATATTGTCACCGAGCCTGTGGAGTAGCACTTATGTATTATTTTTACGCGAAGAGTCCGACGGATCGGACTCTTTTTTTGCAACCGCTTCCTCCAAGCTTCTCAATCGACAAAAATCACAAAGAAGCGGAGGATGTGATCATCCTGTTCCGCTTCTTTGTGGTTTTTCATTGATATCGGATTATATGATTCTGTGGTCTGTTAAGGTACAAATTGTACAACTATTTTATCAGCCGCAACGTTCATTTCCTGCATAACCTTATCGATAATGCTGACTGCCTGGCTTTTTTCCAGCTTATTGCTTTGAACAGTGACCCTCCATTTGCTGGCTTCCTCGGTAATGACGGCTTGCGGGAATTCCTTCATCAATGTGTCTTCCAGGTTGGTGACCTTGGCTTCTTGATCCTGAAGCTTTCTCAGCTCTGCTTCTGCATTCGCTGCGGCTGTGGCGCTCTGCTTCGGATCAGCCAGAATCGTCATCCATTTTTCGGTCAGCTTGGCAAGCTCCTCATTACGTTTTAACCCAAGTCCTGCAAAATAGTCGCTGCCTGACTTCACCTGTGTCATAACCTGCTGCAGCACTTTAGCATCCTCTGCACTCACCGCATCGTTGGCTTTGGCAGTAGGCTGTGCAGTAGTTGCACTGGCCTGGGGTGTAGTCTTCGAATCCTTTGCAGCTGCTCCACTGCTTGCTTTAGGATCGGCAGCAGCTGGAGTCGTCGCTTTGGTTGTTGGTGCAGCCGGAGCTGCTGGATTAGCTGTAGGTGCGGCTGGGGTAGTTGGATTCACTGCAGCGTTCGTCCCGGCGCTTGGAGCTGCCGCACTGGATGGCTGCTTAGTATCCACAGCGGCAGGCGTGCCTGATTTGGTATCAGTTTTGGCAGCAGCCTGAGGCGTCGTTTTGGACTCAACCGGCTTGACGTTCAGATCATTGGTGTTGATAACAATTTCCTTGGCAGAAAGTCCAGTTGTGCTGTCCGTTCCTTTGGCTGTACCATTTGTTGGAGTTCCCGTTGTTGAAGCACCTGTTGACGTAAACTCAAGCTTGCTGACGTCTTCTGTAAACAAATAATAAGCAGATAACACGACCATCAGACTGAGCATGGATACCAACCAGATTGTTTGTCTTTTTGAGTTCATTGTTTTGCCTCCTTAGAGTTTTCGTAGAAAACTTACTTCGTAAGCATCTACTATGTTTTTACGCCAGCAAAAACTTACTTCGTAAGCATTACTGAGTTTTCGTAAAAAACTTACTTCGTAAGCATCTACTATGTTTTTGCGCCAGCAAAAACTGGCTTCGCAAGCTTCATCAGGTATTCATAGAAAACCTGATGTTTATTGTTTTCGGGGAAGTATGGAAATGCGGTTGGCCGGAACGTCCAGACCTCTTTCCACGGCCTCGGTCATCATTTTTTTGACAGTCAAATTCTCGGCTCCCTTGGCCACGACAACGACGCCTCTGATTTTGGGCTTGATCGTTTTGGTCACAAGGGGTTGTTTCCCCCCGGATACTTCGTAGATGACCACTTCCCCACTTCGTGTGACATCACTGATATGGCGGGTTGCACCATGCTGATCCTTCTCATTGGTTACCTGCTGAGTATCCTTCGTATTCCGCTCGACAGCAATCTCCTCGGTAGAATCAATCGTTACCAGTACCTCCACCTCACCCACACCGACAATTTTGCTCAACAACTCCTTTAGCTGTGATTGGTAGGCTTCCTCATATTCACGAAAGGTGCTCCGTTCCTTGCTTGAGGAGCCAAATACAGGCTTGGCTGTCTCAGTAGGAGAGGCTCGGCCTTCCCCGATAGGATCCACATCCTTGACCTGAATAAAAGAATTCAGCACCATACACGCCGCTCCCACCAGTCCAAGCAGCAGCAGCCAGCGAAATGTCTGAATGCGTTTGGTTCCATTCGGTCCACCACCGAGCCATTTCTCGATCCATTTCATCAGACTTCCCATCGGTTCCACCTCCCCCCTGCACCCTTCCCTGATTAAATAAAATGCCTGCCGTTCTGCACCAACTTGTGAGCTAACGCTTTTCCCCTGTAACCACTACATCTATACGGTCCTCCTGCACCTGCCATGTCTTGCTAAGCAGCATGCGGATTTGTGATTGCTGCTGCTCATAGCCAGTATTTGAATTCGACTTCTGTCTATTCCCTGAGGAGCCATTAGTGCTTACCGCTTTACTATCTGTCGTCTGTCTCTTGTCCCCTCCTCCCATTGAGGTACTATCGTTCTGACCGCTGACCGCTTCAATCGAGATGTCTACGGGCTTTACAGGCTCCACCTGAAAGGTGTTGACTGTCTGCGCCTGTATCTTGGATGAGACCGACGCCGGTTGATAAGCGACCTGTGCACGGATGCTGCGGATTTGCATCTGTCCATTTGCATCCTTCCCAGTTTCCAGCTTCAAATCTCCTACCTTATAAGCCGGTGTTTGTTCAATATTTTGTTTCATTAAAGTAATGATTTGCTGCTGCATCAGCTTCTGAGATCGCTCCTCCTGCTGTATTTTCAGCGCCTCTGCCTGCTGTTGAATGCTTCCGAGCGACTGCATGCTGCCGGACGCCCCTTGCATCTGTGACGGCTGTAAGGTTTGTCCCGGGCCTCCTGCTTGCGACGCTGGAGATGAAGCCTGGAAAACAGGCAGGGCTGCACCAGATGCCGAATTATTTTGAAAAAGAGATTGTGCCTGGCTCAGCATCAGATCAACAGAGGTCGACTTTTGAAACAATGAAAATAGCGGTTGAAGCAGGGTGAGTAAAATAAAAAGGCTGATGACTGTTTTCACATAACGCTGCATCGTCTGATTCGGCAGCAGGATGTCCACAAAAGTCGCGAGCAGGATCACCATAATGATCGATTTCAACCAATCGGATAACCAGCCCATCCTATTCCCTCCTCTGTCATCCCTATCTGCGTGCGACGATCATCGCATCATCACAGAAAGATTGCCTGCTGCTATAAGCATCGTAATAGCCAGAAAAAACATCAGTCCAACCACAGCCAAGGCAGCAAAAACATAAATCAGGCTTTTTCCTATCGTATCCAGACAAGCAATGATAGGACTATCCCCAAGCGGCTGCATGACAGCTGCTGACAGGTTGTATATCAAGGCTAACGCCATTATTTTCAATGCAGGAAAAGCACACAAAATGAGCAGGATCACCAGTCCGACAAGTCCCACAGCATTCTTGACCAGCAGCGAAGCGCCTATCACCGTCTCCGAGGCATCCGAGAACATTTTACCTACGACAGGCACGAAGTTCCCGGCAATATATTTGGCTGTACGGATCGTGACCCCATCCACGATGGCACTGCCTGCCCCACGAACTGAAATGACTCCGAGAAATACGGTAATAAACACTCCAAGACACCCTACACTTATCGTTCTGAGTAGATTAGCCAGCTGGGTCACCTTGTATTTGTCAGACAGAGAGCTGACGATATGCAGCACAGCTGAAAAGAACAGCAGCGGGAATACAATCAGATAAATGCCCGTCCCGACTGCATGGATCATAAATACGATTAACGGGTGCAGGACAGAAACGGAAACCATATTTCCCATCGAAGCCAGCAGTGTAAGCAGAAGCGGGACAATCGCGATCATAAAATGAATCATCTCGCTGATTGCCGCATTCGCATATCCGATGGCGACCGTAAAGCTGTTCACAGCCATGATCATCAATACCATAAAAATAATCGCATAGGCCACTTTACTTACATTGTTTTTTTCAAAGGAGCTTTGCAGCGTCTCCAGCAGCATGCTGAATATGGATAACACGACGATGGACGCCAGCAGCTTGCCATTATATACGAGCTCATGGAAGAAATAACGAAAAATACCGGACAAGATCGTACTCATCTGAAAATCCTTGGCCCCGGTCAACAGCTCATTAAAGGTTGGTGTCTTGCTGTCCGGAAAATAGCCTCCATACGTTTGCATCAGCTTGGTCCAATACTGCTCAACGGGATCGGTTTGCAGCCTTTCGGCTTCTTCCTTAATAATTTGCTCGACCGGACCAGCGGCTTCAACATGGGCTATGCCTGCTGTACCATTTGTAAAACCTATGCCACCCAGTCCACCTATGAACAAGTACAGGAAGCATATCAGCAGCAGCCAACCCCATTTGATTCCCATTTTATTTGTATCTCCATAAAGGGTAGCTGTAAGCGGTGTGGTGGTGGATCGTTTCCAAGTCTTGTAGGGCATCATTTGCTTCATCTCCTGGAACCATGCGACTTTACGTTAGGCTGGAAGCAGCTTCACGACCGTTTCTATAATGACGGATACGATGGGAATCGCCATTACCATTATTAATACTTTGCCGGATAGCTCGATCTTGGAGGCAATCGATTCCTGACCCGCGTCCCTGACAATTTGGGCACCAAATTCGGCAATGTAGGCGATCCCGATAATTTTGAGAATGGTTTTAAGGAAAATCATATCTATGCTTGCTTTTGTCGCTAAATCCTCCAGTACTTGAATGACCGTTGATATTTTGCCGATAAGAAACAAAAAGATGGTGATTCCCGTAAACGCGACGATCAGAAAAGCAAACATCGGCTTTTGTTCCTTGATGATCAGAACGAGAACGGTGGCGAACAGGCTCAGGCCCACTATTTGAATGATCTCCAAGACGATTCACCTACTGGAATAAGAAAATAGTTTTGATTTCCTTGAACAGGCTGTCCAGCATTCTGACAACCATAAACAGCACAACGACAAATCCGATTAATGTCACCCAATGCGCCATATCTTCCTTGCCCATTTGCTTCAGTACGGTGTGAATCATCGCGATAATAATTCCGATTCCGGCTATCTGAAATATCGCACTTACGTCAACGTTCATTCACGGCACCTCACCTCTAACCTCTAGCCCCTTAATTCCTCTAATACATCAATATGACTACCAGTGCTCCCAGCAGCAGTCCAAGGCTGCGCCACATTCCTTCGTATCTTTTGCGTTCCTCCACTGCCGTTTCAAGTTCACCCTGCAGTTGTTGAACCGCCAGGCGGATGTGCTTGACCTGATCGGCGCTGTCCGATAGTCCAAGTGTGCTGCCCAGCTGACTGAGAATTTCCTGCTCCCCCGTTTTTAACACCGTATATTGCCAATGTTCAGTTATCGCTTGCTGCCATATGTGCTGTACTGTCCGACCTGCAGCTACTTTCAATTGTTCTGCGGTATAGCGGAACAGATGACTGACTGGTTGCGGGCATGCATGTGCGACCTGCAGCAGCGCTTGGGGCAGCGGGGTCAAGCCATAGGTCATTTCTGTTTCCAACCGCTGCAAGGATCGGATCAGATCGGAAATTTGCCTGGGTCTTCGCGAAAATCGCTGTGCCTGATAAAAACCGAATAAGGTTGCCGACAGCATAATCATCATGGCTCCCAGCAGCTTCAGCATGAGGTGATTCCTGACGGTTGACCGGAGCGTGCGGACATTGATCGTTCCTGCTCAACAGCGACATTGGGAGCATGGCTGCCTTTGGTGGAAGTATTCAATCTGCGTCCCTGACTATCGTAGATCCCTTCCAGCGATCCTACACTCGTTTGGCTGCTCAGCACGACAATTCTCTTAAAAACCTGATCATGAAGCAGCTCCTTCAATACGGGCCTTTTTGAAATGTCGTCATAATTCAAGCCATGAGCGGTAGCGATCACGGCGATACCGGCATGAATCGCTTCATGGATTGCAGCCGCATCTTCAGGCCTGCCAATCTCGTCCACAATCAGCAGTTCAGGAGACATGGAGCGGATCATCATCATCATCCCCTCTGCCTTTGGGCAGCCATCCAGCACATCCGTACGCGGACCCAGTTCAAAACGCGGCACTCCGCAAACGCATGCAGCAATCTCCGATCGCTCGTCCACGATTCCTACCTTGTATCCCCGTCGAAGTGACGAGCCGCTGCCATTAACGGGACCCCTGCTGATAATTCTTGCCAAATCACGAATTAACGTTGTTTTTCCCTGTTGTGGCGGGGATACGATCAAGGTATGAAGAATAGAGCCTTGTCCTGTTGCATCGGTCACATAAGGTAAAATTTGGTTTCCACAGCCCTGATGCTCCTTGGCAACCCGAATATTAAAAGAGCTGATGTCCTTCAGCAGCCTGACCTTGCCCTGCTCCAGCACAGTCCGCCCAGCCAGACCGATGCGATGCCCTCCCGCCACCGTAATAAAGCCTCTGCGCAGCTCCTCCTCAAAGGTATACAGCGAATGCTGCGTCAGCATCTCCAGCAGCGCGGCGCAATCCTCTCGGTTTGGCCTATACGCCTCAGCCGGGTTGTTCGTGAGTCCACCTGTCTGTGAAACAAAGCTGTATTGCCTTCCCCAGCCAATCTCAAGAGGGCGCTGCTCACGAACCCGAATTTCTTGCAAATCCTGTACAATTTGAGAGGGCAGTGCTGCTAGTCTTTGACGCAAAGAAACAGAAAATAGCTGAAGTAGTGACTGCATCCACCCATCTCCTTCATTTAAAATGCAGTGAGTCCTCACTGCTGCTCGGTCGGAGTATTTTTCCGTTACTAAATTATGTGTATGCTTGGCCTACTCAAATATGACCAGTTATTTTCTCAAAATCCCGATAAAGATGCAGCTGACACCAACAAGCACCCAGAGCATTTTGCCTACAGACAGCTTATCCGCAAGCCCGACCAGCCCTAAAGTGGTAGTCGTCAGCAGCACGAAGGGCCCTACCATAGCCAGCCCGGTGTTAACCATCAAAGCTTTTTCAATCTGGTTATAACGAAGCATCAGAAGTGCGGCAATGATCTCGATACTGCCTGACATCAAGCGAAGTGCAGCCATACTTAATACAATTTTATTAATCAGCTTTCTCCTCTCCTTTCTTCCTGTGCGTGGGAACTCTTCCATTTCAGTCTCTCATTCAACTCTATGCGGACATGTCTGCTTTTAGGCATAATGGGCACACCAATACCTTCTGATGCATATGATGACGAAGTAATCAATCCAAGTAACAGCGAGGCGATAAAACATGGAAGCAACGACACAGGTAAAATGGCATCCACTGCTCAGCGATCCATCAGGTAAGCGGACTGATAAACCAAGAATGCTCGGTAAAACCATGGTGATCGATAAAGGCCTGGGCATTCATGCGCTTGACGATTTGCTGCAAACGGCGGGTTCTTATGTCGATATGCTCAAAATCGGATTTGGCACATCACCGCTGTATGAAACGGACATATTGAAGCGCAAAATCGAGATGGCCAAAAAACACAATATTATTGTGTACCCTGGTGGTACGTTTTTGGAGGTCGCTATTCAACAGGAAGCGGTAGACGAGTTTTTTGATATGATCTCAATTATGGGCTTTAACGGTGTTGAAATTTCCGATGGCACGATTGAACTGGACCGGAATCTGCGCAGCCAGCTTATTACTCGCGCTGCAGAGGAAGGGTTCACAGTGATTACCGAATACGGCAAAAAGCTGTGGGGCTCCTCTATCGAAATTGATGCATTGATTGAAACGGTTACTATAGATGCTGGGCTGGGTGCCAGCCTGATTACGATCGAGGGTCGGGAGTCAGGTAAAGGCGTGGGCATTTATGATGAGCAGGGCGAATGTAAGAAGCAGGACATTATCAACGTTCTGGAACGCGTGCCTTCCAAGCATCTGCTGCTGTGGGAAGCTCCTCAGAAGGAGCAGCAGGTCCATCTGTTAAACCTTCTTGGAAGCGATATTCATTTGGGCAATGTAGCCCCGCAGGATTTAATTTCGCTGGAGGCGCTGCGTAGAGGATTGCGTTCGGATACGATGCATTTTGGGCTGGAGGCACCTTGTGCCTATGTCGGAGATTGGGTTATATAAGGAAGCTTACGAAGTCAGTTTTGCCAAGGCAAAACTTATAGGAGGATAGCACCAATGGATATTACCGTCATTCCCAGTGTCAACGAGGCGCGTTCGGATGACCTAGTGAACAAAACCGTTATTGTCATTGATGTGCTGCGGGCCACCAGTACCATGCTGACAGCCTTGGCTCATGGGTGCGATGCGATTTATCCGGTCGAAACGGTGCTGCAAGCCAAGCAGCTTCTATTAGAACAACAGAAATGGCTAACGGGCGGAGAACGTTACTGCAAAAAAATACCGGGTTTTGATCTAGGCAATTCCCCATTTGAGTATATGGATGACAAAATTGCAGGTAAAACCATTATTCTTACGACCGCCAACGGTACCCGTGCTATCCAAAAAGCGATCAGGTCCGGTACTGTACTTATCGCTTCGCTGCTTAACGGCAGAGCCTGCGCGATGGAAGCAGCCGCTTTAAATAAAGATATTGTCATCTTGTGCTCGGGTACGCAAGACGTGTTTGCTTTTGAGGACGGGATCTGTGCAGGTCAGCTTATCGAGGAAATACAAGGGCTATCGGGTCAAGGCAAGTCGGTGAATGTGGATGATCTGGGCTTATGTCAGCTGCACTCATTCCGGCAAGTACAATCCGCGATGACGGAAGCCTTGTTAAAAAGCAGTAACGGCAAAAGACTGGATAAGCTAGGTTTCCGCGAGGATGTCATCTACTGCTCACGAATGAATCTCATCCCCCTGGTCCCTATCATGCAGGGTGGACGTTTGACCTTATTGCCGGTGAAACAGCTGCAATAAACCTTTCATGAAATGAACATGAATTAGCTGCCTGTCTCATACAGTAAAAGTGAAATCTATGAGACAAGGAGTTCTTGCTATGAATGGGGACCTATTACTGGTTGCGCTTATTATAATCGGCCTAATTGGACGCTCGAACATCATCACTACAGCAGCCTGCGTGCTACTAATTATCAAGCTGATCAGCCTGGAACGTTTTTTACCAACCATTGAACGCAGAGGGCTGGAGCTGGGGCTGTTATTTTTAACCATGGGCGTGCTGGTTCCGTTTGCCAGTGAGAAAATATCACTCAAAGACGTTGCCAGTATGTTTACAACATGGCCTGGAATATTGGCGCTGCTGGGTGGGGCCATCGCAACCTATATGAACGGTAAAGGATTAAGCTTATTAAAAATAGACCCACAATTAATTGTGGGTCTTGTTATCGGTTCGATTTTCGGTATTATTTTTCTGCGCGGCATTCCTGTCGGGCCTTTGATGGCAGCAGGAATTACAGCTTTTTTGTTAAAGGTATTCACCTTTTTATTCGACAAGCTAAGATAAGAGGAAGATCATAATTAACGTCTGTCGGAAGGTCCTCCGACAAATGCCTGCTGCTCGGTGTCCAAGCCATAAGCAGTATGCAGGGCCTGAATCACTTCCGGCAAACGGCTGTTGTCGATTACGCATGAGGTTTTAATTTCAGACGTACTGACCATATTGATGCTCAGTCCCAGATCCGAAATGACCTCGAACATTTTGGCAGCTACACCTGGAGTGCTGACCATGCCTGCACCAACGATGGATACCTTCACCAGATTTTCCTGGGACGAGACTTCACGGAAGTTCACAGTGCTGCGAATGTCTTCAATGACTTTGACCGCTTTGTCCTTATCGGAAAGCGCTACGGTGAATGAGAAGTCAGCAACACCATTCAGAACACCGCTTTGTACAATAATATCCACGTCAATCTGCTCTTTAGCCAGTGCAGTAAATACCTTGGCCAATTGACCCGGTTTATCTTCCACACCAAGAATACTGATTCTTGCTACATTCTTATCGCTTGCAATTCCGCGTACTACGATACCTTGCTCCATTGCTGCTTCCTCCTTGACTTGGGTACCTTCATTATGGTTAAAGCTGGATCTGACGACCAGCGGCACATTGTAATTTTTGGCGTATTCCACAGCACGCGGATGCAGTACAGCAGCACCCAGATTGGCGAGCTCCAGCATTTCATCATACGTAATTTCCGGAAGCTTGCGAGCACATTTGACCACACGTGGATCAGTAGAGTAGATTCCATCCACATCGGTGAAAATCTCGCATACGTCAGCTTTAATCGCAGCAGCCAGCGCTACTGCTGTCGTATCAGAGCCACCACGTCCCAAAGTTGTAATCTCGCCTTCCTGCGTCATACCTTGGAAGCCCGCAACAATGACTACATTTCCCTGCTCCAGCGCTTTAAATATACGCTCCGGTTGAATATCCGAAATTCTCGCTTTTCCATGAACAGGCTCTGTGTACATCCCAGCCTGCCAGCCTGTATAAGATATTGCCGGTTGACCCAAGCTCTGAATCGTCATCGATAATAATGCTACCGATACCTGCTCACCCGTACTCAGCAGCATATCCATTTCTCTGGCCGGAGGTGTTGACGAACTGATTTGCTTCGTCAAGTCAATCAAATCATCTGTCGTATCTCCCATTGCTGAAACGACGACCACACATTGATGACCTTCGCGCTGTCTCTCTACGATACGACCCGCTACGCGCTTCATCCGTTCTGCGTCACCAACCGAACTTCCACCGAATTTCATTACTATAAGAGACAAACTGTTCACTCCCTAACCGAAACTTTTACATCACAATGTATTATTATAGCATATCAGCAGTAAAGGATGAAGTACAAAAATGCTCCTCTCCCTGCGGTGTATATTTGAACATGCGGCGATGACGGAGCTGTCCAGGGTCGATTCCATACTTTCCTACCTGAAAGCGAGAAATCGTCCATCAAACCTTATGGTAAGAGGGCATTGGAATCCATCCTGCATCTGGCAGCAGATCCCTGCGGGTCAGCTTTGTTCCGGTTATCAGCTGCATATACGAGGCTATCGTTCCATCGTGAGAAACGATGTAAAGTGTATCCTTCTCCAGTTTCCTGCACCAGCTTATAAATTGCTCGGCCCATTTCTCGAACAACAGATTAGGCAGTGTATTGATGCCTTGCAGCCACATATAGGGCGGTACGTCCTGAGGCAGCGAAAAGTCACTATAGCAATTGGATAAGCAGGAAGGCTCCAGCATCTCATCGCAAGGCAAGGTTTGAAAATCATAGCGCTGCGGAAATTGTCGAGGACCCGCAGCCGGATGAACATAACGAAGCGCGTGCGAACCTTTACACCAAAGCTGCGCAGTTTGCAGCGTGCGTCTTGTTGGGCTCGCTATGACGGCATGGCGTTCTGTCAGAGGCATGATCGTTCTCAGGCGTTCAGCCTGATGCTTACCGTAATCTGTAAGTCCGGGATTCTCCATCTTGTAGCTCTCTGGTATTTGCTGTGTGTGCTCGCCTTGGCCATGACATACAAAAACAATCTCCATCCGGGATCACCCTCTCTGGTTGTTATCTTAATTTTATGCAGGTTCAGCCTGCCTCATATCCATGATTCGACGGAGTTTTGACGCTGTGGCTCCAATCTTTTGCATGCATCCAGCTATTTACTATATACCCATGCCCCTGTGCTGCAGAATCGCTACGAATGACAAAGAACCCTCCTTTCAAGGAAGGTTCCGAAGCCATTCAATTCAACATCGACATATAGTTGTATGACTGTAGCTTGGGCAAGTCTAGACAGCCGCCATTTTCCACTTACCGTTCTTGTAACGGAAATAAATAATGGCAGTTCGGACAACCTGATCGACGGCAATCGATAAATAAGCACCGATAATCCCCCAATGAAAAACGAGCACAAACAACAGGCTGAGCATACCCCGAAAAATAAACACACCAACAAAAGTCGAAATCAAGGGAAACCGGGTATCGCCAGCCCCACGCAGAGCGCCAGCCAGGATAAACTGCGACGCCTGAAAGGTTTGGATCAACCCAATAATACGCAGTGCACTCGCCCCTGCGCTAATAACAGCTGCATCATGGGTGTACAGCATCATAATGTAAGGCGCGAACACAATAAATCCGACACCCATAATACCGGCAAAAATGCGTCCGAACCTGCTGGTCTCCCAGCCGAATTTTTCCGCAAGCTCCGGCTTGCCCGCTCCTAATCCTTGACCCACCAACGTGCTGGCCGCAAGCGAAAAAGCCATCCCCGGCATAAAGGTAAGCCCCATAATGTTGAAGCAAATCGTATGCGCCGCGAACACCGCTGTACCCAAACCGCTCAGTACCAAAGTAAATACAAGCTGCCCTGCTCGAAGAGCAAGCTGCTCCCCAGCTGAAGGCAGGCCGATTTTGACAATTCTACGGATCATCGGGTAATCGACAACCATCAGCTTCCTCCAGGAAAGCTTAATAATTGAGCCTTTACCAAATAATACGAAGACTACCCACAAGGTTGAAATAGCACGCGCTACCACCGTAGCCACAGCAGCACCGATCAGTCCCATACCCGAAATGGAGCCAATTCCATAGATGAGCGGATATCCAAGAATGACAACGAGAATATTCGACAGTACATTGATTTTCATTGGGGTTCTCGTATCTCCGGCTCCCCGTAAAATGGCCGACAGGCTTGTCGAAATGACCGTAAAGCTGAGCGAGATAAACATCATTTTCGCATAGCTCAGTCCCTCTGCAAGAACATCGCTCGTCGCACCGAGCAGCACGAGAATATTTTCGGCAAATATGTAGCTGAGCGAGATGACCACAACACTCAGCAATAAGCTGAGCATAAACGTCTGCTGAGCGGTAAGTGTAGCCTCTTCCACATTACCCGCTCCCATAGCTCTTGCAATAATCGCAGTCGTACCTATGTTCAATGCCATAAAGATCGCCAACGCAAAAAACACAGGCTGATTCGTCAATCCAACCGCCGTGACTGCCTCCGCACCCACATGCCCGACCATGATCATCACAATCATTTGAAGCAGATTCATCATCATATTTTCAACGAGTGAAGGCCCCGCCAGCTGCAAAATCACTTTACGGATTTCCTTCTTGCCACCTGTCTCCAGCTTTAACAGCACTTGTGGATCGAGCAAACGTTTATACTTGCGTGGCTCAGGCGACGTGGCTGAAACGCTCTCATTATCGATTTCCTGCGGCAAATGTGTTCCTTCTTTCATTTTCCGTCATCAGGCATTATACAGTTTATGCTTCATCTCTTATTCAAACGGCGAACTCTTTGCAGCATGGCAAATCCGATCAATCCGCCGATTACATTCAACAAAATATCATCAACATCAAAGCTGCCAACATGGAACACCCACTGGATCGATTCAACAGCAAGCAGCGCCAGAAAAAAACGGGTAATGATTTGCAAGTAGCTTCGAACGCCCGGGAAAACCAGTGGCACCAAAAAACCAAACGGAACAAAAGCTGCCACATTTCCAAACAGGTTAATAACCCACGTATCCAAATTGTAATGATGAAACCCTGTTATATAATTGGATATCGTTTTAAAAGGAACCAGGTTCATCATTCTTTCCGTTCTGGCAGCTCTGGAGAATCCGAAAAACAATAAATAACACATAAATAGACCATATCCTGTAAAAATAAAAATTGCCAAACTCCTGTACAGCTTGTTTTTAAACCTTAGTGATGTCAATCTGCCTCGCATCCTTTATTATTCACTCAACAGAGCACACCCTTAATAGCCTGGACTGGTACGCGCTCATCTTATGCTTTTTCTTCCAGCAGCTTCTCAAAGACAGCTGCCAGCTCCAGCGATTTCAAGGGATCGCCAACCTGATCCTCCACACACCACCAGGCAGAAAGTACCGCATGACAGTAGCCCCAAGTTATTATTCTTACTGGATCTAATGTCAACTCTGTACTAAACAGCTCAATTCTTCGTCTTATGATGTCGCTTGGGTGCTTCTCAGGCAAGTTATTCATTAAAAAAGAAATGACGCCATATTCAAGCTCACCAATCAGACCCTTAGGGTCGATAGCGATATAAGGCTCACGTTCGGCTGACAGCAGATTCTCATGGTGAAGATCACCATGCAGCAGCTGCGGATTTCTCCAAGTCTTGTGCAGCTTCGCAAACCACTCCTCCGCTTTACGCACCATGCGTTCCGGCAAAGGCCCTGTGGAGCCATGGTAACGGGTACGGAGCTTGTCGAAGCCTTTGGCCCAATCCGCTGTCGATGGAAACAGAGGGCGCAGCGGCGGGGGCACCTGCAGCTTCCTCATTACGGCTGCGGCCAGTCGTACCGCCTCATCATCATCTACGACTGTTTTCAGGGTGTGCCCTGGGGTCGCTTTTTCCAGAATCAAAATACCTTTGTCCGTATCCGCATCCCACAGTCTGGCACAACCATTCCCCTTGTATATGCGCAGTGCTTCCGCTTCCGTGATTAATTCCTTGTTGGGAACTCCCAGCTTGAGTACGGCTTCCGTACCATTGTGAAAAAGCACAGGCGCAACAAAGTTGAAAGAAAGCGGATAAGCCGCCTGTACTTGAAAAGACCAGCGGTTCTCGCAATATTGGATAAGCTCTTCAAAATGCTCCAGCCACAAAGCGCCTTTTTCCTGATGCACGCCCATTATGGTATGTATAAATTTCTCGGGCAGCTGAATCAATCTGTTCATCCCCTTTATTTGGCGTGAAATCCATATATCAGTTAACGGTTCATATTAAAAAGCCTCTTGACCGCTAACGGAAACGAGGCCTTCTTGTCTATTCACTTCCATACTATGATTGCTTCTTTCGAATTATAAACGCTTATCTAACTGCGCAAGACAAGCTCTCAAACCATCCTCCGGTGTCCCTGTAGGAATAAACTCCAGTCCCACATAGCCGGTATATCCAAGCTCTCGCAGCCTGTTCATAACAAATGGATAGGCAATTTCCCCTGTTCCCAGCTCATGCCTCCCCGGATGATCAGCGACGTGAATATATCCGATCTGCCCGATATTGGCGCTAATTGTTGGCGTCAGATCACCTTCGGTAATTTGCTGGTGATACACATCGTAAAGCAGCTTTACGTTAGGGCTGCCAACCTTGGCAATGATAGCCAACGCTTCTGCAGAGGTTTCAAGGAAATACCCCGGATGATTGACCTTCGTATTCAGCGGCTCCAGAACCAGAGTAACGCCTGCCGCTTCCAGCAAGGGAACACAAGCCTTTAATCCGTCGATGATGCTTTGGTGCTGTTCTGCTCGCGAAACCCCATCAAGCGTATTCCCCGTTACTGCAATCAAATACTTGCAGTTCAACCGCTTGGCAATCACCAATGTTTCCTCCAGCCCTATTACAAATGAATCGCGAAGCGCTGGATCAACCAGTGAAATTGACTTGGTGCAAAAGGAACCTACCTGCAGGTCCAGTTCCTGAACCAGCTGCTCCATCAAATCGATATCCCGATTTCCCCAGCCCCAAAATTCAAAAGCTGTAAAACCAAGCTCCTTGACTGTTCGCAAAATCTTGTCCAGATCATAACCGCTGTTCCTGAACACAGCATCAATTGATGGTGAGTAGATCATTGTGTACCTCCTGATTTTGTAAGCCTTTTCTCGTTTTCGCATAAAGGTTTCAAGGTTACTTGCGCAGGCTATTATTTCGAACCGATTTGAATCTAAAAGTCGCCGCGAATGGCATATAGCTCTCCCGAAGTTACCTCCACTTCAATATCCGTCCGAATTCCATGCAGCTCCGATGGAAGCCTGCCTGATTTCCATACTGGACTATACGCAGTAGCGTCACCACAGAACGGTACACAATCGTCAAAGGCGAAGCCATCATGCGGCTTGCCCTGCGCTTCGGACAACTGCACCCTGATCCTTCCATACGGTGCACGGACATTAAGATTCAGACCATTCCCGCTAAAATCAACGCAGCGTGTCATGACCCTGCCGATCATGGCATGGCTTTCCAGATAAAAAAAACCGTCCTTGCGCAGCTCATGCAGCAGCAGGGCCGCATCATCGAGATTTTGATCCTGAAAATGCTCCGCCTTTGACCCACCCGAATAAAAACGCAGATGACCATCGGGAGCTTGCAGCATCGTGCTTGTATAAATACTGCCGCCGCCGTGCTCACCGCGCTCATTGCGTGGGATAAAGGGTTCATGCAGCGCACGAAAAAAATGCCGGCCGTCCATGCTGTACGCCAGCGAGCAATCAATCGGACCGAAATCCTTGTGGTACTCGATTTCTCCCGGATTCGTATGAAACATCCAGAGTAGTCCCATAAACAAATGCTCGTATTTATAAACGGGCATTCCATAGAACTGGACCAATGGAGGATCATGCGGCTCGGGATGAATCACAATTTCCGGTTGAGTAAAAGTGCGAAAATCCATCGTTTCAAACAGCGCAATACGTCTGTCACCATTATGAACACGACGAGAAAGCACATAAGTACCTTTAACATCATTATAGAAGCACGTGATCGGCGAATCAAGCGTTACCTCGTCAAGAGGAATAGCCTCCACCTTCCAATGGATAGCATTATGCGAGACAGCCAGAAACTGCTTGCGATGACTGGCAAAAAAGTATTTCCACCGACGCTCAGGATCACGCTCATGAAGATCATAAAATACTGGCGCACCATCATAGTGTTCACCAAGACCAAATACCTGATTGACTGCATACCGCTTACCCGGAAATGATGCTTGGTCGCTCACGTCCTTTTTCACCCAATGCACCCCGTCCGAGCCTCGGCATAGAGCAGGATCTGATTGCGCAGAAAACGGTTTTTGTTAGCTCTTACGGGTTCAAAATCAACTGCACCGCAGTAAACTGCCTTCCACAGCTGGCTGCCACCACTCGACACGCTTGAATTCACAGACTCCAGACTCATGCTTCATGACTGCCTTCCTGTACGAAGCTCGTGCATATTCTCGGTTCTTGGGCAATAAGTCTTTGCGGCATATCCATCATCCTCTCCGAATTCAAATTCAGATCACAGCAAACCCACCGAACTCATTATGCCCTCATGTTTAGGGCAGTTCAATGAAATTCGTCTCAGCTACAGGCAGGTCGGAAGCATCCGGAATGTAAAAGGTTTTAATCTCGCAGCGTCCGAACCTAGACTGCCATGAGCGTCCCAGCAGCGGTAGCTCGATTGTCACATCCGTTTCCAAACCATGCGCTTCGTAGCAGCGCAATATGTATCCATTGCCTTCCTCTGCCCTTTTAAAAACAGTGGCGGCAACCTGTTCTGTAGACAAGTTTATGCCGCTCCACTTTTGTGGCAAAGAACCTTCATGATAGGTTTCTACAATGTGAACCGGGGGGACATTCCACTCATAGGCTTTGCGGACAATACCCGCCTCCCGCCAAGATCCGGAATGCAGCACCAAGGCATAAGCAAACTCCTGAACACCCTGATCCATATATTCGCATAGATCATCCCGTTTACCATAATGGTCGGCAAAAATAGCTCCGCGCACAATCGTCATACGCAGGTCGGCATTCTTTACATCGAAGCTGTATTTACTATCATTCAGCAGCGTTAACCCGTAGCTGCAGCCTGCTGCCGCAGTCTCCACAGGCGAATTCGTTGAAGCCTCTCCGCTGGATACAACCCATCCGCTCACATCGACCCACTGCTGACCCGGCTCTTCCTCGCCATTTACCGGGCGCTCCAGATAGCCATAAGGAATTTCGTACGTTGCTTTCGGTTCGTGAATACGGGTCGGGAAAGACAGCTTCAGCAGCTTGTGCTTCTCCTGCCAGTCGAGCTTGGCTTTTACCTGGATATCCGGGCTATCCTTATATAACATGAAGTCCTGTCTAAGCGTGGAATTCCCATACCGGCTTGTTACTCTTAATGTAGCCCGCAGCGGTCCCGATTCAACGACCTTCACCGTGGCGTCGGTAAAGCGTCCGATTTCATTGCGGAACTCCAGCTTGCCGTGCCCCCACGTATCACAGTCATGCTCATCCATAACAAGAGGCACAGCCAAGCGGCCATCTACGATTTCGATTCCGGCTCTTTTATCAAACAAGCTTTTCACATAACCGGTATGAGGATCGATTTCAAGACGCACCCATGCGTTTTCAAGAAAAGCTTCCGCCCCCTGCGAAGACACCAGCAGTACATCCTTTGGCGTTTGCTCGCACGAGGTCTGGGATGCAGCGTTTCCGCTATTCGGATCTTTACCCACACCGGCTTCTGGATCGGTGACAGTAAACGTTTGATTGCGGAAAATCCAGTACACCCGGTAGCCGAAGGCCGGAATCACTCCCCTGAAGAGCGTGTCGTATTTATCTCCCCCGTTCGTTCGCGAGGCGCGCACATGCTGAATGACAACGGGATTCCCCGCTTCGTCGGTAATGCCCTTCATCTGTTGGGTAACGACCACCGGTGCCTCCACGTCCCATGACAAGGGATTGAACACAACTACGGGAATCCCGCTGTCATTTTGCTCCCACAAGGTGCGGTCTTTATTTTTATCCAGAAAGGTAATGCCCCGGCGCATCGTATTGATCGACCACGATATCCTTTGCAGGGCCGCATTGGACGAAATCGCAGCAATATGCTGCGCATAACCGTAAGCTTCTCGCGCATCGTCATAAGCTTCCTTGATGCTGCAGCCGCCCATAATGTCATGGAACTGATTAAACATCACACATTCCCAGGCTTTTTGAAATTGTGCAGAGTCATAATCGTGTCCGAGCAGATGGTGCGCCAAGGCAGACAGCTTCTCCGCCGTCATCAGCCTGTGCTCTGTTTTACGATTGCTGGCCTTGGTCTCCGAATGGGTAGAATAGCAGCCGCTGGCATGATGCTGCAGTTCACCCGTGACGACCGGCAGTATCGGCCCATGCGCTTGCATGCGCTCAAAATAGGCGTCCGGTGAGCTGAGCAGGATCGCTTCACCCCCAGGCCTTTCCTGGACGGCGCGGATTTCATGCAAATTGGCAATAGTCGGTCCACCGCCATGATTGCCAACACCGTAAAAGCACATTTGGTCGGTCTGCTGCTGCTCGGCGATTTCCCGCACCTTTATGATTTTGGGCTCTGAGGTTTCAAATTGATGCGTATTGTAACCGCATGGAATCCGGTACGTCATGACTCTGCTGCCATCCATGCTTTCCCACCAATACAGATTAGCCGGAATGTGCTGCTCATGCTCCTCGGGCCGCATATATACATAGCTGTTCATACCGCTCAGCTTGAGAATTTGCGGCAGCATGGCATGATGACCAAAGGAATCGACATTGTAGCCGACCTTTGCCGACCTGCCAAAACGCTCCAGAAAGTAGCGCTGGCCGTAGAGTGAATGCCTTGCAAACGACTCACCTGCCGGAATATTGCAATCCGGCTGAACCCACCAGCCGCCGACAATGACCCACCGCCCTTCGGCTACCCGCTTCACAATTTCTGCAAACATACGGGGTTCATTTTCTTCTATCCATTTGTAGCAGGAGGCTCCCGCGCACGTAAATACAAATTCGGGGAATTCCACCATCCGGTCGAGTGCAGAGCGGAACGTCGCCTTGATCTCGGCAAAGCCCTCCTGCCAGCGCCAGAGCCATACCGGGTCCAAATGGGCGTTGCCGATCATATGCACGACCGGCTTCAGTTCACCAACGAATGTCGCGGCATCGGTTGCATAGTGTTCCACGTTATTAAGGGTTTCAGCTGCCTGCTTACCTTCGGGCTTTTTCACAATCGTTGCTCCTCTCCTTGACTGCTGGTCAACTTTAGGACTTTGTTTCAAGCTCTTCATATATATCGATAATGCCGATCCACAAATGATTCTCATCATCGGCAAATGTATAGGTTACCTTACGGCTGTCCGGACTGAACGAAGGATGGGGATGCCCTGGATGGTTCCACCATAACGGTACTTCGGTTAGCACTCTGGACGAACGAACGCGAAGGTCAATCAGCACGAGTTTGGACGGCTGCTCATGTGTATCCGCAACGATCCAATTGCCGTCAGGACTAGCAGCAGCGTGCCAATAACCATAATCCCCATTTATAAATACCCCTTGGTTCCGGTGCCTATCCACATAATAAATGCCGGTTGGCTCGATCGGACTGGATTTATACCTGACAAAATAAGCGCCCTCCCCGTCAGCCGCCCACATCTCATGCCCTATATACTCACCAAGGCTTCCATCCTGCAGCAGTTGCTGTTCATATATATTGCTCAGTCTAGAGGCCACGGTGTCGTAGAGCCACAAGCGGTCAGGGATGTGCTCGGTCTTTCCCTCATGGGCGAACAATACCAAATGGTCGTAAACGGGATTAACCATAGCATGGTTAGCGATCTCATAGGGCTGGGCGAACCCGGGTGCTATCTGATGAGTCAGCTTTCCGGCAGCCACATCCACAGTTCCGATAAACGATTGTCCGCCGAGCATTCCATACACGCCAAGAACTGCGGCATCATCAGACACGGAAAGCGGCTCCCCGAAATAATCTCCAGATGCCAGCTCGCACACGGTCCAGGATTTCAATGTGTTCAAATCGATGCCTTGGATTGAATTGTCACGTGGAAAGTACAGCTTGTCATCCGAGGAAACAACACCTCCCGCCCACTGCTCCCCATTCGCAAGAACCGTTGAATGACCGGTTTCTGTATCAATCAGCACGTAGCTGCATTTCTTGTCAGCGTCGATTTGAGTGCTGGCAATCAATCTTCGACTGTCTGACAGCCAGGTCATAGCCGTAAAATAATAATGACTTGTATCGGTGCCTGACTGTCCGATTGTCTGAATCCGACAGCCTGTCATCGTATCTTTATACGTATTCATGGTAAGCATTAGCATTCACTCCTTTTTAGTGGCAGAGGCTTCAGCGTTTGATGTCCCCTGCTGCTCCGCTGCCCGTTTGGATTTGCTGTGAAACAACTCCCGATATTGACCGGGGGTAACCTGCTCCATTTTGCGGAAATACCTGATGAAATTTTGTGGCTTGTTGTACATCAATCTCTCAGATATCTCCGTTACGGTCATATCCGTCTCAACCAGCCATTTCTTCGCGATTTGCAGACGATACCCGGACAAATATTCACCGAAGGCAAAGCCCGTCTCCTTGCGGAAGACGCGACCCACATATTCCGGGTGGTAGCTCAGCCTCACACCGCACAATTCCAGTGTTAACGGTGTATCAAACTCGCTGTGAATGATGGTTAGAATTTGATCCGATATGCTGGTATACAGCGAATCCCTGCGCTGCTCGATGTGGGCGATTAACGGCCTGATGACGGACGTTTGAAACCAGACGACGATTTCTTTATTGGACTTCAACAGAAACATTTCGCTTACAACTGCTTTTTCATTGAGCACGAGGTCCTGCATCTGCCCGCCATTATCTTGATACAAACGCAGCAGCTCGACCAGAAGCCGCATCAGATAAAGCTGAAACTCCTGATGACTAATGGATTTATTGGCCACCACCACCATAAACTCCTCAATCAGCAGATTAGCCCTTCCTTCGTCCAGCAGCCTGATCTGTTCCGTTAGCTCGCTGACGATATGCTGTGGAAACGTAACCGGTACCGTCATCAAGGGAGAGTGCATATCCTCAAGAAACAGGATCGATTCGTAGCCAAGTCGAACCCCATATGCCAACGCTTCTTTTGCCTCCAGAAATGCGCCCGGCATATCGGCCGGGTGCGTAATTGCAGAGCTGATGCCTATGCTGACGGACAGCTTCAAATAGTCTTGAATCGCCGTTTGAATCGCTTTCCCCTGTCCATAGGCCTCTGCCTTGGATTCCTCCGCAAGCTCGGCATGGCTTCCTATAACCGTAACCTGAAATTCATTGATCACGACAGGTGGCAGGCGCAGCTCTGCTGCTATGAGCTCGCTTGTAATATTGTGTATAGCAAACAACAGCAAATCCCGATCCGATTCCTTGTAATTCGTGCTTTCCATCGTATCGATCCTCACGCATAAGACTCTAATCGACTTCCAGGAAGACAACCCCAGTGAATCGGATCTTTCCATAATCTCATTCGCACCGACCGCGCCCTGCAGCAGCTTATGCACAAAAAATTCCTTTAGCTGATGGCTCATTTGAGCCTGATTGCTAAGCAGCATGTGCAGCTTGGATTCAATCCAGGACAGCTCATCTTTTCTGGGCGATAATTTGGGCGTATCCGGGTCCTTTAAGATGATGTCATACAGCCTGCGGATAGGTCGGTACAGCTGTCGAGACCCTTGAAAGGATAGCAGAAGCAGAAAAAGCAGCAGGCTTAAACAGATCGCGATGGTCAGCCAGCCAATAGCTCTGGATTCTTGCTTGATATCCCTAATATGAATTTTATTCACATACGTCCAGCCATTGTAACTGGATTTTCGATAAGTAATTCCATAGGCATCATTTCCAATATCCGTCTGAAATTGGTTAGCCTCCAGCTGCTCACCTTGAATTTGACCGATCACCGGCTCCTTCGAAAGATCGATGCCGACCTGCTCAGGATGGGCGGAAGCGATTACCCTCAGCTTATCGTCCAGCACATAAAACTCGCCGGGCTCACCGCCCTGAGGCAGCATCTTGTTCAATTCAATGCAGGGAAGGATGGCTACAAGCAACCCCATTGGTTTGATCGAATTGTTAGGAATCTTTTTGACAAGAGCCATATTCCATTGGAGCGGGTTGCCGTCCTCATACCAGGGCAGCTTCATGGAAGCCCAAAAGGAAGCTTTGGGAATGCCCACATATGCGTCAATCGACTTTGCCAGATAATGCTGCTCAAACGAGCTTTGACCTCGGCTATCCAAAATCCAGTCCTGATAAAGGTTGACCAGATACACCTCCGCCAAACCGAACTCATACGTTTGCAGACGATGAATCGATTGAATCAAGTCCTCATACAACCAATAATTACTGCTGTCCAGCCGCTGTTCCATCGCCGAGATGACTGCAGATGCACCAATGAATTGAGTTTGTGTATTATCAACCATTTTCATTTTTTGCTCGAATCGCAGCCGCGTCTGCTCCACCGACTCCGCACTGCTTCTGTTCGCTTTGTCGAGCAAAAGCGCGGAGGACTTGGCATAAGAGAAATAGCCCAACGTAATCACAGGCACAATTCCTATGCAGAAGCAAAATAAAAATAATTTTTTGAAAAAGTTGATGCGATGATGATGATTCATCCAGTCCCTCCCCAGCAGCGGTTTCGTGCAGCACCGGAGTATATGAAACATTGGAAAGGGAAAAGACATGCTTTTCCCTGGACCACCGGTTATTTGGTTTGTGACTTCTTAAGGCTTTCAGCCAGCTCCGTCATGACCTTATCGCCGCCGGCCTTGATCCAATCCTCGACCGCCTTATTCCAGCCTGCTTCGTCCAGCTTGCCTGTAATAAACTTAATTTTGGCATCATTGATGATTTTATTTAATTCTGTGCCCTTCTGAACCAGAGTTTCCGACTCCAGCCCCAGCGACGGGTTAAGAACGGCTTTCTTTTCGTTGTCCTGCATTGCTTTTTTCGCTTTTTTGGTGATGGCATCCTCGCCCTTGAGCGGCAGCTCCTTCGCCTTGTCATCGATGCGCAGCTCATCAAGACCAAGTAAGTCGCTTGTAAACTTCTCGTTATCCAGCAGCTTCTCCACCTGCCCATCAACCAGCTTGTATTGCTTGCCTTCCATACCCCATGCTAACAAGTTAACGGCATCCGGCTCAAGCAGCTTATCGAAAAAGGACAAAATCTTTTTAAGCTCGGCTTCCGTTTTTACCGAGGATTTGGGGAATAGATAGACACCGGTATAGCCTTGCTGCGCCATATTCCGTTCGCCCTTCGGACCGGCAATGCCGCCCATCAGCTCCACCTTGGCATCAGGAAGATTTTTGCGCAGCTCATTCTGCATCGAGCCTGCACCATCAGCGTTGCCAAGCACAATCCCTGTTTTTCCCTGATAAAACATCGTGCTGCGCTGCAGCTCTTCGGTCACGACAAAATCCTGGTTCATCAGCTTTTCGTCATACAGCCGCTTTATGAATTTGAGCGCATCCAAATATTCTTTTGTCATGAACTCGGCCGTAAACGCTCCCTTGTCCTCATTCCATTTGTTCGGCGCTCCGAAAATGGCTGCCATATGCGGCATTAAATACGATTCAATATCCTTGTATTCCGCCATGCCTAATGTATCGTTCTTGCCATTGCGGTCAGGGTCGTCATGTGTAAAGGCTTTCAACACAGTATATAATTCCTCGGGTGTTTTCGGCTCCTTCAAGCCCAGATTATCCAGCCAATCCTTGCGGAAAATGATACCATGGCGAGATATGGGTCGCGGCCTGTACAAACCATAGATTTTGCCGTCAATCTTGGTATTGTTGAATTGTATGGGATTCATCGCGTTCAGGTTTTTATAATCCTTTAGATACGGTCCGATTTCCCAGAACACACCCGATTTAATTGCGTTAACCAAAGGTGCCGCATTATATTTCAAGGCCAGCATCACCTTCGGGAGGTCATTGGAGGCAATCGACACACTCACCTTATCATCAAAAGCTGAACGGGGTACCCAGGTCATATCAATAGAAGTACCGGTCAGCTCCTGCAGCTTTTTCCATGCTTCATTCTGAGCATTCGGCGGCTGTGGCGTGTAATAGGTAGCCATAATACTAAGCTTCAGAGGATCGGATCCCGCTGCGGGTGTTGTAGCCGCATTCCCCTTTTCCTGATTCGCGCAGCCCGCTGCCATAGTCACTACCGTAGATAGAACACATATTAAAGAAATAGTTCGTTTATTACTTGTTATAGACTTCATATTTCCCCTACCCCTCTTCATTATTATATAGCATAAATTTGCTGCGTGGACGCTCAATTATGTGATGAATTAACCTTTGATCGATCCGACCAGCACGCCTTTCGTAAAATGCTTTTGCAAAAACGGATAAACAACAATAATCGGCAGTGTGGACACGACAATAACGGCCATTTTCACTGTCTGGGGCGGTACCTGAATCGTCGTTTCGCTGCTGAAGCTGGCATCCCCGATCCCGCCGGAGGACATGATCACAATTTGCCGCAGCAGCACCTGAATCGGCCATCTGGAAGCGTCATTAATATAGATTAATGCTTGGAAAAATGTATTCCAATGCGCAATCGCATAAAAAAGCGAAAACGTTGCCATCACCGGCATCGATAAAGGCAATATAATACTCCACAAAATTCGCGGGTCACTGCAGCCGTCGATTTTGGCCGATTCCTCGAATTCAACAGGCAACTGCTTGAAGAAATTAATAATTATGATCAAATAAAACGGGCTAATCGCACCGGGAAGCCACAACGCCCCATAGGAATTCAACAAGCCGAGTGACTTCACCACAAGAAAGGAAGGAATCATCCCTCCGCTGAACAGCAAGGTGAACACAATCAGCAGCATAATCGGCCGCTTCCCCTTAATGTTACGGGATAATGGATACGCCATCAACGAGGTCATCGCCATATTCACAAAAGTACCCACAACAGTAATATATACGGTCGTCGCCAGACTGCGGGAGAGAGTGCTTTCCGAAAATATGAATCGGTACGCCTCCAGTGAGAATTCCCTGGGGAATAAAATGAAGCGGCTATTCAGCACCTCGCGGGCGGAAGCAAGCGAACCCGCCACAATATGCAGAAACGGAAGCAATGTAATCAACGCAATTCCAATCAGAAAGATGAAATTGGCTGTGTCGAATAGAACTCCTGCCGGTGAGCGTTTGTGCAGCATACGTTTCAATACACCCCCTCTTCACCTAATTTTCTGGCAATCCGATTGGCAATTACTACAAGAACAAGACCAACAATGGATTTGAACAAACCCACCGTGGTTGAATAGCTGAACTGGCCTTCCAGAATACCGCTGGTATACACATACGTATCAAATACCTCGCCTACGTCACGGTTCAATGCATTGATCATCAACAGCATCTGTTCGAAGCCAGTATCCAGAAAGTGTCCCAGCCGAAGGATCAGCAAAATGACAATCGTACTCCGAATCGCTGGCAGCGTGATATGGCAGAGCTGGTGCCAACGATTGGCGCCGTCTATTTTGGCCGCTTCGTACAATTGCGGATCAACGCCCGCCAGTGCGGCCAGAAAAATGATCGTACCAAACCCGGTTTCCTTCCAGACCACCTGTAAGGTTACCATCGGCCTGAACCACTCGGGCTCTGTCAAAAAGTTAACCTTCTCGCCGCCGATCCCCACTATCATTTCATTGATAATCCCACCCTCTGTTGTGAACAGCACGTAGGAAATCGCCACAACGACAACAATTGAGAAAAAATGCGGGATGTAGATCAACGTTTGTATCGAACGCTTGAACCACTGCACCCGAAGCTCGTTCAACAGCAGTGCAACGATAATGGGCATGGGGAAAAAGATCACGATGCTGTACACGGCCAGCAGCGTCGTATTGCGAAACAGCATCCAAAAGGAAGGGTCAGAAAAAAAACGTTTATAATGAGCCAGTCCTACCCATTCGCTTCCCCACAGTCCGAGAGCCGGCTGATAGTTTTGGAGTGAAATCAATACGCCCCACATCGGTAAATATTTGAACAAAATAAAGAACAATAGTCCGGGCAGCAGCATCAGGTAAAGCCATCCATCCCTTGAACGAATAGAGAATTGCCGCATTTGTTTGTGCTTGTGTATGATTCTTTTCACCTCCCCGAGCTGTATGATCTGTATGGTTCGAACACGGAAGCTCTAATCCGCATTCCGAATGTAACAGGTTAAGAAGGGTTCAGGATATAATCAACAGCCAACCAGTTGAACCGAACAGCTGTCTCAAGCGTTGAGACACCGGGATAATCATTTGACAAACTCGATAATCTTTAGCCGATCTCCGGTGATTGAACGACAAAAAACCATGTCTTCCGGTGTTAACGGAGGACATGGTTATTAGCAAAATCGAAAAAAAATCCGACATACAGAAAGAAGCCGGGCAAAGTCTCGGCCTCCTCTTCGGGTTCAATATCGGCGGCTATTTCAAGGTTTTGTATTTCTCGTTATACATGTTGGCGAGCTCCTCATATCTCAACTTCTTGAAGCCGTCAGTAAAAGCTTCCCATTCCGTCATCGGCTTTTGACCGAGAATAAACTTGGTCACGTTCTCACTGATATAGGTTTTCATCGCTGTGCTGATTTCGGATATTTTGGAGGATTCTTCCTTGTTCCAATTTAATGCCGGCTCAGGATCACGCAGCGCCCCCAGTTCCTTCAGCTTTTTCATCCGATCAGGAACCAGCTGCGCTTCCTTTTCCTGCCCTTCCTTGTAGCTCCAGGTGCTGTAACGAGCAGCGGCAGGAATTACTCCAGTCAGCCACCAAGTGCCGTAACCGTAATCCGTACCCTTTTTCAATCCGTCCGGGAACTTTCCGTCTGCGCCAACCGTCCAGGCGCTTTGCGTTTTGTCGAATTTGTAGCCTGACGGAGTCTTCGGGTCCTTTGAAAAGGTCTCCCCCTCAACGCCCAGCATCAAAAGCTCAATACCTGCATCGCTGTACGTATAATCCATCGCTTTGATGATTTCATCAATATGTTTGGATTTCTTGTTAATGACAAGCGGTGAGCGGTAATGAATATTGTAATGCGGATCGAGATTTTGCGACTGGACCTTCCCATCGATCTTGAAAGGATAGATCGGCTGTACCTCCTTGGCCGGATCATCCGTCATATTGAGGTTTTTCATCGCCGTTTGCTCCAGCATCAGCGGGAAATCGTCACTCGCGTAGCCTGCGAACAGCTCCTGGTCCTTCATCGTCAGAAAGTTCGGGTGCAGCAGCTTCTCCGCGTACATCCAGCGCATAAGCTCGACCCACTGCTTGTAACGGTCCTTGTAATCAACCGGGGCAAACATGAATTTTTTCTGCTCCGGATCGAACATCATCCCGTTATTCGGGCCGTTGTTGACATTAACTCCAAAATACACCTGCGTCCGTTCGGCAAAATAATCAAAGCCGAGCCGTGAGGAGGTGATATAGTCTCCGGTCTGCTTTTTCAGCGCCAGCATCGCCTTTTTCAAATCGTCGACGCTCTGGATCTGGCTCGCGTCCAGTCCTTCCTTCTTCAGGAGATCGTTGCGCACCTGCCACAGCGTCGTTGCAAAATCAAAATCCTGAACGAGCGGGAAGCCGTACAGCTTGCCATCCTCGGGGCGGCGCATCGCCTTTTCAATTTCCGGGTATTTCTTCAGCCAGCGTTCCAGATTGGGCAGCTTGCCGGCTTTCATGTAATCATCCAATGCTACAAACAGCTGCGGACCGTATTCCTTTTGCGTCGTTTCGTCCTGAAAAAATTTCATCATATCCGGTAGTTGGCCCGAGGTGAGCACAATGTTTATTTTTTCCTTGAATGCATCCCTTGGCGGGCTGTTGACGTTGAATTTGATCCCTGTCCGCTTACCCCATTCTACGAAGACGGGCAAATCGCTGCTGATTGGCAGCCCCGGGTCCCAGGCCGTCATGATTTCGACTGTCGGGATTTCCTTCGTAGATTTCCCATCCCCCGCTGCGGCAGGCGCGGTCGAAGCGGCTTTCTCCCCGCTCTGGCACCCAGCCAAAATCGTCATACAGATCGCCATGACAGCAGCGGCCGTTCTTGTTGTAACTTTATTCACATAAACCCCTCCATTGTTTGTAGTTGCAAATTGCTTCACCTTACACCGACAGAAAGCAGACTGATAGATCCATAAACATGCAGCAGCAGCTCATCCTTCCGCTCCGCAACCCGCTCAGCCTTTGACCGAACCAACGAGAACTCCCTGCACGAAATATTTTTGTACAAACGGATAAATCAGCACGATCGGGCCAATCGTGACAAAGATCGTCGCCATCCGAATACTCATCATCCGTCCTGCTGAGGCGACCGGGTCGATCTCCATGCTGTTGGCCTGATCCAGCGCGCCCTGTGACAGCACCTCATTGGCCAGCAAAATGCGTCGAAGAATAATCGTCAGAGGCTGCATTTCTGGTGAGGTCAGATACATTAATGGGCCGAAATAGGCATTCCACAGCCCGACAGAGGCAAACAGCGCAATCGTCGCCAAAATCGCTTTCGACAAGGGCAGCACGATGCGGAACAAAATCTGCCAGTCGTTGGCACCGTCGATAAAGGCCGATTCATAGAGCTCCTGCGGCATTGCCTGAAAATTGGTGCGCAGGATGACGATATTCCAGAAGCTGAATGCAGCGGGCAGCGTTATTGCCCAAATCGTGTCCAGCAGGCTCAAATTTTTGAGCAGCATAAAAGACGGAATCAAGCCGCCGCTGAAAAACATCGTAAACGTAAACAGAATCGATAAGGGTCTGCGCGCCTTGAACCGATTGACAGACAGCGGATATGCCGTCAGGCAGCCGATCAGCAGCACTAGTATTGTGCCCAGCATCGTATAACGCACGCTGTTCCAGTACGACAGCAGAATCTGATTATCCTGAAAAACCGTTTCGTACGACTTCCAGTTGAACCCGCGTGGTATCAGTCCCACTTGATAAAGCCCCACTTGTACCGGATTGCTTAAGGAAATCGATAGCATATACACAAACGGCAGTACGATAGAAAGCGATAAGAGCATGAGTACGATGAAATTGGATATATCAAACAGCCGATTGGCCAAGCCTGTATTTTTCAAATGGGGTTCCTCCTACCACAACGAATTTTGCTTCAGCGCCCTGCTCGCTTTGTTGGCCGTATACAGAATCAGGAAGGCGGCAGCGCTGTTGAGCAAACCAACTGCAGTCGCATAGCTGAAATTGCGGTCTACGATACCTCTTCGGTACACATATGTCTGGATCACATCGCCCACCTCATAAATCGCGGGATTGGTCATCAGGTATACTTTCTCAAAGCCGATATTGATAATATCGCTGGCATGCAGGATCAGTAGAATCGTAATCGTCGGCAGCATGCCCGGAAGGCTGATATGCCAAATGCGCTGCAGGCGGCTGGCGCCATCGATATAGCTGGCCTCGTATTGCTCCGGGTCGATCCCCGTCAGAGCCGCTAAATACAAAATCGATCCCCACCCGATTCCCTGCCAAATACCGCTGCCGATGTACAGGCTGCGAAAGTAGCCCGATTCATTAAAAAACGCTATTTTGTCAAAACCCATTGAAAGCAGGATCGAGTTCACCACACCATTTATGCTCAGAAAGTCCATCATCATCCCAACCACGACAACCATCGCGATAAAATGCGGCAGGTAGCTGATCGACTGGAAAAATTTTTTCCACCTTTTCCAGGTAAGCTCATTTAGCAGCAGCGCCAAAATAATCGGTGGCCAAAAGCCGATCAGCAGGCTGTAAAAGCCTAACAGCAGCGTATTTTTAATGACCCGGACCGCATAAGGATCGTTAAAAAAGCTTTGAAAGTGCTTGAAGCCGACCCATGGACTATCCATAAATCCGAGGACCAAATCATACTGTTTAAAAGCAATGATGATGCCGTACATCGGTATGTAATGGAACACGATAAACCCGATAAGTCCTGGCAGCACCATCAGATACAGGTTTATGTTTCTACGGAGATCATAAAGCCAGCCGGATTTATTCTGTGTGCCCGACCGTTTGACGGCAGCATTGGCGATAACGCTCTCATTATGTTCGATATTCATTTTCATTCTCACCTCCATGCTGCTTCTATTTTTCTTGCTGAATAGCGTGCTCCCTGCTTTGTTTGCGCTTACAGAATAAGTGTAACAGCCTCGCCAGACTCCATACATAGACGGATCTATGTTGTATATGGATAAACAGTAGTTGTACATGGGAAAGCCCGGAGCCTTACATTCTCCGGGCTTGACTCTTAGTTACATCATATAGCTGTATAAACTGACAGACTGCTTATCAGGAAGAAATGTGCACATTGTTCCAGAAGGCCGACGTTTCCACTCCGTTGGAGCTTCCGCCCACCTGTATTTTGGAAATCGTATCGACTGCGTTGCGGAAGTTCCCCTGATCCACAACCTTCACTCCATCAATATACAGATCCATTTTTCTTGTTCCTGGATTCAGATCAATACGAATCGCATACCATTGGTTTTCCACAACCGGGGCCGCTACAACTGTCGTCGATCCATCCAGATACCAGAAACCGTCGTCTTCAACCAGCAGCGAGATACCATTCGTTCCGCTTGGCGACTGCATATATGCGACGATCGCACCGCCGTTGCTCTTCACCGTACCGAAACTTACCTTGAAATCAAATTGGACGGAGAACGGACCGGCTTGCTGTTCAAAGCTGGCTGTTGCCGATGGGAATCCACCCGGCGAGTTATCATAAATATTCAGGCTTTTGTCCGATACAGACGGAGTCTCCGATATTTGAATGTAAGAGCCTCCCACTGTAGTGGGACTGTATACCCAGCTTGCCGGCAGCTCTGATACGTCATAGGAATCAAACGTTTCGTCAAGCAGTACGGAATTCGGAGGCACGACCGTGATTGCTACCGTTCCCGTTGCGGTTACGCCATTAGCGGTGAATGAAGCCGTTAGGGTTGCCGTTCCTGTCGCGATCCCGTTTACGATCCCGCTGGAGCTGATTGTCGCTACCGACGGGTCGGAGGACGTATATTGAATCTGCTCACCTGTAATATCCAGCTTCGTTTCCACTCCTGAATTATAGATGCTGGCGGTCACCGTTGCCTGCGCTGTCTTGCTTACCGTCAGCTGCTGTGGCAGGCCGCCTATAGTCAGGTGATCCAGCTGACCGGACGGAAGAACCACCTCACCATACGTAATGACGGTAGAATCAAACGAAGCCGTATGGGATGCATTTCCTTTGCCGGCTGCAGTGAAGACGCCACCAAGCGTGGTGCGCAGCGAAATATCATGCGTACCGATAGCAGCCCCCCATTGAATGCCGTCCGAGGAATAATAAGCCGAATACGTCCCGGAATGCCTTACCAGCTTTACATACCCGGGAAGCGCCGGCTGACCGAGTGACATGGAGCCGATTTCGCTATTGTCTGCATCACGCCAGAACAGCCTCAGCCCGTTCCCTGCAACGTTAGCAATAGCAACGAACTTGGCGTTGGAGGCCGGAGTCTCGCGCAGCATAAGACCTGTCAATGCACCATTAGCAGCCCCTGTGGAGTCCGCAAGCCTCGTGCTTACGCTGTAATCCTGAAGCGGTGTCGTATGGATTTGCTCATATACAAATGAGAATTGATCCGAGGAGCCCATATCCCCCTTGGACGGCACATGCAGGCCTGCACCGGAGCTCGTGACGGTAACGGTGCTTCCGCTGGAAGATGCCGAGCCTGTGGGTGCGGGATTGCCAATCGCGATACCCGACCATGGCGCCGATACGTTGAACGCATCACCAGACGTAATCGAGCTGCCGCTGCCTACACGAACGATTCCCCATTCCTCCAGGGAAGGAACCGTAACCTTATGCTTGCCGCTTCCCGTATTCGTTACAGTGAGTGCAAGCGGATTATGGCCCGGTCGGTAAAGCACGGCCTGAAGATTGGAGCCTTCAAAAAATGCCGAATCCGCCAACATAACCTCGATATCCTCTGCCGTTGACCCGGTACGGTTCAGCAGGTGGATGACTTTCGGAGCGTGAGTGTCCTCAGGCGAGCGAACGGTGGCATACAGTTGTTCTCCGCCGCTGACGGACACCTGGCTTCTGGCAGCGAGCCAGGTTGAGTAGACATAGGTGGCACCGAGAACAGTGGCGCCGCTATTGCTGATCAGCAGCTGGTCGGCCGCGCTGAAGGAAGCTGTCGGAGCATATTCGATCAGCGTATCCAGACCTTCAAATGATTGCTCGCGCAGCGCATAAGTCGGCAGGCTGTCGTTAGCAGCAAGTATTCTGAAAGGTACACCGGCTTTAAACAATTTCATCGACAAGCTGCTGAGCGTCGCAAAATTCATATCGCTCCATTTGACAAGTATGCCTACCTTGGCGGGAGGCTCCTGCCCATCGAACAGGTACGGATATTGCCTGATAAAATGGAATAAATCGCCGTACTGCTCAACGGTTCCGAAGTAGCGCGTCGAGCCCTGCAGCCAGGCATCCCACGGTACGAGCATATACTGCCCGAGCGCATAGGATGCGGCGATGCCTTCACGAATTTTGGCCTCGTGATAAGGCAACGGCGATATGATATGCGGCTTGCCGAGGCCTGAGGACAAGGAGCCGTTCGTTACCATATTATCAATGGTCATGGAGTCCTCATCATTCTCACCCATGCCATAGTTGAACGCATCATGCAGAAAATGCTTGCTTGCCACAGAATCCTTAATGAAGGGGGCATTATTGGAATACTCTATCGTTCTACCCGCATAAGCCTCCAGATCATGTTTCATCCGGGTATGAAAACCAATGGTAGCCTTGTAGTTGAAATCACTAAAAGCACCGTCCAAGGGTGATAGTATTTTTTTATTGATATAATCGCCGTTGGTCTGAACATTAAGTGTCGTCTGCAAATACGTCTTATAGTTGAAGGCTGAAATGTCGGAAACTCCCCAAGCGCTCGGCTGTGTATCCGAATAGTTGTCATCCAGATACTGGCGGAACTGCTCCATGCACGGATCGCAGAAATCTCCGCCGAACTTGTAGGCATCCACGCTGCCGCGCCAATCGTCAAACTGGAAGGAAGCCGCTCCCGCGTCAATGCTCTGCTTGCCGACATTCAGCACAGCCTGGTAGTACAACGGATCGCTCATGCTGCCCCAGGTCGCTCCCCAGGTCATCCATGGTGCTACAATCGGAGTTCCGTCGAAGTATTTGGCTCTGCCAACCGTTCCCATATTCATATTCAAGGTGCCCTGAAAACCGACTCCCTGCCGTACGATATTGGAGATCTGGTTTTTGTCGGTTATATAAGACCACTTGTCATCGGTAGCCATAAAACGTTTCAACGCATCCAGTGTTCCCAGCTGTCCATCCATGCCGTCGGTACGCCACCACCTGGAGGAAAGGAATACGCTGGAGTAGCTGTCGAAGGAATTTTTCTCAACACCTGGTGCTGGCGGTGTAACAAGGTCTGGTGCAGGAAACTTTGGCTCACCCACGTAAATATGGACATTGTCCAGGTTCACGATGCGGATGTAATTGGCATCGTCCGCATAGGAAGCTCCGCTGACCTTCAGCCTTGCTATATTGGCGGCATCATCGTACCGGAACGGAACAGCCGCTGACTTCAATTCACCGTCGAGATAGAAGTCGAAGGTTTTGGCTGCGAAATCAGCAGCCACTGTGATGCTTCTCCAGCCATGAAGCGGAAGTCCTGTGACCAGATTCGTTGTCGTTGTTGTTGTCCCTACAGTTCGAAACGAGGTTATTTTATCAGGTGTGAAGCTTAATGCAATTGCAGCCTTACCCGCTGAATCCAGTATATAGAACAGCGCATTTTCCTTGCCAGCAGTTGCCCCCGTCGGCAGCTGGACATCAGCCTGAATCGTCAGCTTGCCTGTCTGTGAGGCAAAGCTCTTGTTAATGCCTTCCGTAGTCATTTTACTGACATCGTAAATTTGTAAATATCGGTCTCCATCAGGCTTCTCTTTCACCTGCACATAAGAGCTGCCTGTCGTCTGGGCTCCCCATTGGGAAGGGGTCGTTCCCACCGTGATCGAATTAAAGCTTTCATACACGAGATCGGTTACCGCCGCTGCATAGACCTGCTGTGTAACGGCTGCATTCACGTATCCGGCAGCTTTCACAACGATCTGATACGATTTGGCGGTTGGAAAAGCGGCTGCCCCGATATGTAGATTGCCGGAACCCACTGTATACGTTGAGCCGCTGACTGTCGCTCCGTCAACCGCAACGCTGCTGACCGCCGCACGCCATGAAGCGTTATCCGTAAAAGCAAGATCAACCGGCTGACCCACTGTGGCATTCGTCACGTCAGGAGCAAGCACAGGAGGCTGCAGCAATCTGACAGCCCCGCTGTACACGGCTACCTGATCCAGATTGGCGATACGGATATAGTTCGTATTATCCGCATAGTAGGCCCCGGCTACCTGAAGCTTGCTCAGGTTCACGGCATCATCGTAACGGAAAGGCACACCGCTTTGCATGAGTGAGCCGTCCAGGTAGAAATCATACGTTTTGCTGCTATAATCCGCTGCAACAATCAGGCTTCTCCAGCCGTTCAGGGGCAGACCCGTGGCCAGTGTCGTGCTCGTCGTGACACCGCTGACTGTGCGATAGGTAATAATTTTGTCCGGCTGCAGATTGAGCGCAATTGCCGGCTTGTTAGCTGAATCGAGAATATAGAACAGCATGTTTTCCTTGCCGGCTGTGGCCCCCGCGGGCAGCTGCACATCCGCTTGAACGGTCAGCTTGCCCGTCTGTGAGGTGAAGGTTTTGGTGATTCCCTGTGTCGCCTGCTTGCTTGCATCGTAAATTTGCAGAAAACGTCCGCCCTCAGGCCGTTCCGCCACTTTAACATAAGAGCTTCCGGTCACCGACACTCCCCAGTTAGCTGGTGTCGATCCCGTTGCCATCCCGTCAAATGACTCATTGATCAGATCGCTTTCCGGCAGAGAGTCGGCATTGGCAACTGCAGCGCCGAAACTGCTAATCGGTAATAATGCCGTGAACAATAAACCGAAACTTAATAACATACATAAGTACCGCCGCCTTTCCCGTCCCCAACGCTGTAAACCCGATGAATGAACCTTCAATGTCTTCACTCCTTGAACTGATTTTGTATGAAACCGGATAATCGTCAAAGCATTACAACAAATGAGATCGCTTTCACGAAAAAGTATACGCCTAAGCCTTGCGCCAAAGGAATGGACGAATCAGAGCCGCTTATGGACATATCTCATTTGTTGCGCTTTCAGCCCGACATCAGAGATCAGGCTTACTTCATATAGTCCGAGGGTGCCAAGCCTGTAACCTTTTTGAAGACGCGGCTGAAATACAAAGGATCGGAATAACCTACGCGATCTGCTATATCCTTCAACAGTAAGCCAGATGAATCGCTCATCAGCTTCTTCGCCTGATGAACTCTCCATTGGGTTAAATATTCACCAGGTGTAACCCCGCGGAATTTTTTGAACATGGCGCTTAAATAATTGGGCACCAGATTAAACCGCCTGGACAAATCCTGAAGGGTAATTGGCAGCGAATAATTGGCTTGCAAATACTGCTCGATTTGTACAATGGTTTCCTCTTGATGATCGCTGATTCGGGTACCGGAAGCTGCACTATCCATCAAGGTGTTATATGTATATTCAGCTCCGGCCAGCAGCTCCGGATAGGTCAAGGAATGGAGCAGAAGCGAATCCAGCTCCATCCCTGCAAGGATGAACTGCTCATCCGAAATCAATTTGAAATGCTCTGGAAACATAAAAAGAATTTGCTTCAAGCCATTTTCGATAGTGATTTGGCTGGCTTCCTGCTGCTCCCAGACGTGTACGATGTCAAAGATCGCGTCGAGGATCGGCTGCTTCTGCCGCAGCTCCATCGCCTGACCGAGCGTACGATAATAGGGATGCATAGGCGCAGGCTTGCGGTCAGCACATTCATCCATTATGCTGGATCGGCCGAACAGCAGGCCAAGCCGCATCCTTTTGCCCACGGTTTGCAGCACCTGCTTAAGTCCTGACAATTCGGTCACGGGCTGCTGCACAATGGTCAGGGGGATGGCTAACCGGTCCGCCCTGTGCAGCAGTTCCTTAATCAATCCCTGCGCAGCCTGTAGAGCTGATTCTACGGATCCCTTGCTTCCTACCAGCAGAAAGCGTTCATTTTCTTTCTCTGTATCCAGTATCCAGCAGCCATAGGATTCAGCTATCATCTTACGTATAATGACCTCCCCGTAATCCGACTGCCAAAATAACTTGCCCGGATGCATATGATCCTCATAAGCCTGGCCCATAGAGCCTGCGCACAGCATGTAGACAACGTAATGAGCATATCTCATCGAATTGGGCAGCCGATCAACGGCTCCCTGCTCCACAACAGCTGCCCATAGCTCCTTCTCCCTTCTTCTCACTTGCTCATTGATGCCCGCCTCGACACGTATAAGCAGTTCCTGCAAATCCGGAATCGTCACCGGCTTCAGCAGATAATCCTCGGCCTGCAGTTGGATCGCCTTGCGCGTATAATGGAAATCGTCATACGAGCTTACAATGACGGTAGCGATATCCGGCTGCTGCCGTTTGGCCTCAGCGATAAGCTGAAGTCCATCCATCACCGGCATACGAATATCGGTAAACAGTACATCAGGTCGTAATTGTGCGAGCATGTCGAGTGCCTGCTCCCCGTTAAAGGCTTCCCCCAGCACCTGAAAACGCGGACCCGCTTCCTCTATCATTTTTCTTAATGCCCGGCAATACGGCGCTTCATCGTCCACGACGACAACTGTCGGCATTGGCCCCAGCTCCCTCTTAATCAGCTTTGAATGCTGCACGCTATTGCAGCATGTACATAATAGATCGTTCACTGCGCCGCATGTATCTATGTCCCCTTCCACCAGCCGATGCGCACAATGGCTCCCTGGTCCTCCCCATTCAGCAGCTCTAAGCAAACCCGACCGCCAAAATGGTAATACAGCCGTGCATACGTGTTGATCGTACCCGCTCCGCTCTCCTTCTGTGCGCGAGATGTTGGTGAATAAAAAGTGAATGTACCGGACGCAACCTCGGCAGCCTGTTCGGCAAAATCAACTAAATAGGATTCCGAAAATCCACAACCGTCATCCCGAATTTCAATAAACTGCCTTTGATCCCTTTCATACCCTGTAATCGTGATTTTCCAGGGATAATTAATATTGGCAAAGCCGTGCTTGAAGCAGTTTTCCACAAACGGCTGGAGCGTAATCTTGGGAAGGGCTTGTTCGAGCAGCCGCTCATCAACATCGATTACAAAGTCGAGATGGTCCTCGTAACGGATTTTCATAATATTCAGGTAGTTCAGCGTATGCCTGATTTCCTCCCGCAGCGTGACCGGCTGCCCACCCGCATAGGTGATATAGCGAAACATCCCGACCAGCATCGTTGAAAGCTGATTGATGCTGCTATTGCCCGTTTCATAGCCCAAAGCGCCGATTAAGGAAAGCGTATTGTACAAAAAGTGTGGATTGATTTGTGCCTGGAGAGCTGCAAAATGTGAGCTGAGCTCACGTGAGCGAGCCTCGATAGACTGCTCCTTCGATTCCTCCAGTCGCTCCAGCATTTTACGAAAGGATTGGTACAAGTGGTGCAGCTCATTGTGCGTATTTTGCAGCTCCACGCCCCTGAACAATTTCGATTCACGCATATCCGGAATTGCATCCAGATGCACTTGATTCATCGTGTCACGCAGCTGCCGAAGCGGCTTCAGGAGACGCTTTGTGGAGAAATACAAGGTTAACAGTGTTAATAAAATAATCAGAAAAGCCGTGACGCTGAATATATATCCGGCTTGGCGGGTTGGTGCCAGCAGTTCCTGCTCCGGCTCTGCGATCATAACGGTCCAGTCCGAATAAGGGGCGTGCTGATAAATAAGCAAATCCCGGGAGCCGTCCGGCATATCAATCCAGGCAAATTCATTCCCGGATGGCAAGGATGGGGATGCAGCGGAATTCTGCATGTAAGCCTGACGATGCGGCTCTAAACGTTCTGTAAGTATGGGATTACGGGGAAATATCCATTCTCCGGTGCGGCTGATCATCATCACCTGCTTGCTGCCGGTTTGTCCGGAGGAGCTGATCTTATCCAGGTATTCGGCAGGCAGCTGGATCTCGACTAACGTATTGGGGGTCAAATCCTCTCCCAGCTTACGAATAACCGAAATCACCTCACGGTTCGATGCGAGATCCCAATCGTCCTTGTGCGGCGGAAGCAGCAGGCGGTATTCCGATTTGCTGCTCAGTTGATTGAACCAGGGCGATTCTCTTGCTTGCTTCGACGCCCGTGCCTTGTCATAATAGGCACCCGTTCCGAAGAAAGCGCCGGAGCGGCTCACAATCGATACCCGATTAAAAATTTGCGGATCCAGGCCGACAATGGACGTAATCAGCTCTCTCATTTTGTAGGCCGCCTCCAGGTTATTCTCGAAGTAGCTTTCGGCGTTCTCCTGATAAGGCATATAAAAAAATGTGTTGGCAATCGTCGGATTGTATTTGATTTGCATAACCAGCCTGTCCATCGTATACAGCGAATTATCGAGCTGCTGGGTAATACTTGCCGCTTCTCCCCGATAAGTACGAATAATCGTCTCTACATTTACCTTCTGGTAATACCAATAAAAGACGCTGAATGCAATCGCGATGATCATCGTAACAAGCAACGAAAACGTAATAAACAGCTTCGTCTGAAAGCTGATCGGTCGTCTCATAGCCCCGACTGCAGATCATCCCCTGCCAGCGTCCTTGCAAAAGGAAGTATTTCTCCCCATTTTATAATCTGCAACCATCGTCTTTGGTTCATCTCGACACTCACCCCACTCCGGTTTTATTTCCAATATAACGGATATAGGCCCCGGATAAGATAGGTCTCACTTAAGGTTTAACACGCTTCATTTAAGTTATTGCTTTGTGTGGGGCAGACCGCTCCTGTAAGCATGCGGGGACAAAGCCTTTTGTTTCTTAAAAGCCAGATAAAACGCCTTATAGTCCGCATACCCGACCTCTAATGCTATCTGCGCGATTTTTTTGTCCGGGTCCAGCATCATTTCGCAGGCTTTATCAATCCGGACAAGCTGCGTATACTGGGAAACCGTCAGGCCTGTTGCCTCTTTAAAGAGGTGTGAAAAATAATTTTTGCTGAAAAAGGTTTTTTTGGCTAGCTCGGCAAGCTGAATGGGTTCGTGAAAATGGGTGTCCAGATAAAGCAGTGCCGCTTCGATTTCCGAAGCCTTTTTATGCTGACGCTCATTGCCTGTGCTGCGGTTCTGAAAGCCCCTCATCATCATAACAATCAGCTCAATCGTATAAGCTCTTAGAATCGCACTATGTCCGGGCATACGTTGATCGTATTCCATGTCCATTTTATGAATTAGCTGATCGAACTCATGCTGCTCGTCGAGGCTTAATCTCAGGTCCTCGCGGAACGGTTCCTCCGTCCAGCTATCCTTGAATAAATAGGAAAGCGTCAAGCTTGTAAAATCGTGAAACAAATGCAGGCTGTCATCCAAAAATCCCGGCTTGAACAAAATGTTGTAGGTTACCAGCTCCTGCTGCTCAGCTGTACGGTAAAACGTATGTGTCACCTCATAATTTATGAGAAACAAATCCCCTTTAGCCACCTCATATATCTGTTCTCCGACAACATGGTAACCAGAACCCGAATAGACATAACAGATTTCCACGAAATCGTGAGAATGGAAATTTCTGTCCTCTATCATCGACTCCGAATGCTTGACAATACTGAAGCTCTCGCCTTCTCTGAAAAATCGGTTGCCCGCAAACACAACACTTGCTTTCGATTCCCCCATGTACTTATCTCCTTCCATAATCGGAATATGTACCATACGAAGTCTGACTTTACACCATCGTCATCCTTCCACAATCCCTTTACGATAGGACTGTTAGAACTTTCCTCTAACCATACAACGAAAAAGGTGGCAAAATCCATGATCAAAGCGTTAGCCGTAACAGAGCTTGGCAAAAAAGCGGAAATTATCGAAATGGCGTATCCTCAGCTTGACGATGATTCAATTATTATTAAAACAGCTTATTCGGGCATAAGCATAGGTACTGAAATGTGGATTGCAGAAGGAAAAAGGGCGGATTACGGTCCACCTCCGTTTGTAAATGGCTATCAGGCCAGCGGGCAAGTTGTGGAAGTGGGACAACACGCAGTCGGGATGTTCCAACCGGGAGATTGGGTGACGGTGTTTTGCAGCGGAGCGCATGCACAATATGTGAAGGCTAGCAGGCATCTCGCCCACAAATTGACCTCGACCGCATCGCTAAAAGCATGTGCCATGTTCGTTCAACCGAGTGTTGCGGCTAACGCCTGGAACAAGGCCGGGATCCGTACAGGAGATGTTGTTTATATCGTCGGACAAGGGTTGATCGGACAATGTGCAGCCATGCTTGCTAAGCTCCGTGGCGCTTATGTCATCACCTCGGATATTGCGACAGATCGTCTTCAGCGCTCTCGTGAGCTATGTGCGGATTGGGTGATCGATTCCAACGAGCAGCGGGCAGTGGCAGCGATCAAAGAACGATTCCTCGGGGGTGTTGACATCGTTGCGGAATCGACAGGCTTTGAGGCTCTGCTCGACGATGCCTTCGATACATGCAAGAACAAAGGAACCTTCGTGTTTCTTGGCTGGTACCCGGATCGGGTCAGCTTCCATTTCAATATTCCTCACAGCAAACAACTGGATGCCGTGTTCCCTTGCTTCATCGGAGATTATCCGGTTCGTGAAGGGGTTATACGCCTCATCGAATCCGGTACTCTGAATATGGCAAAGCTCATATCCCACGAGTTGATCTGGGATGCTTCAGCCGATGTGTACAACCAGCTGTTTACCAGCAAACGCAATTCTTATAATGGCATCGTTATTCGATGGGAATAGGAGATCTATGTGACGATATTACTAACTGGAGCAAGCGGATTTATCGGACAAAGGCTGGTCGAACGACTATCGACAGATGCTCATGAGGATGTCATCTGCCTGTCGCGAAGTCCAGTGAATCCTTCCGTCGCTGTTATCCGCGGGAACTATGACCGATTTGAAGATTTGCGGCTTCTGGACGAATTCAGCATCAGCACCGTTGTACATCTCGCCGCGGTTACCGGGGGCTGCAGCGAAGAAGACGGATTATCGGTCAACCTACTTGGCACAAGAAGACTGTACCGTTATTTGCTCGATCGGGGAGCGACCCGTTTTATTGGAGCCAGCTCGATCGCAGCAGTGGGCTGCCTGGATAACGAATTTCTTCCACAGCAGCTACCTATCCCTGATGATCACATCTGTCTGGCCAAGGATGCGTATGGTTTAAGCAAATTCATGTTGGAGCAGCTAACGTATTATTTGCAGCGAAACCATACAGATGCTACCTTTATTAACCTGCGATTGGGTAGTGTCGTGTCCGATGACAGTTGGACACCCCCCTCGTTACAGCAGCTACGAAATTAACCATACCGTTTGTCCGCTTAAGCCATATTTATGCAAGCGATGTTGTCGAAGCCATCGTTCATGCCATCCATGCCCCACTCCAAGCAGGAGCCTATACGTGGAATATGGTTGGTCCTGAAAGCAGCTGCAGCATTCCTACCATAGCTATGCTGAGCGCCATATTGGGAGAACGGGCGGAGCAATTCGATCTATCCTATTATGAACAGCCGGGCCATGCATACAAGCCTATTTTTTCAATGGAAAATGTGCAACGGGAGCTCGGCTTTGCACCGGGGAAATCGACAAGAGCTCAGTAGCCTATTCCTGCTGCAATTCGATCTGATACAATTCGAATGCGATCCGAACCTATAAGTTGGCTACAAGACAAATGCGGCTTGGCTCAGAGTAATGACTCTGTGCGGGCCGCATTTGTCGTTTAAAGAAACCTAATCAAGCTCATTCTCCAGCCAGGCTTCTGTCACATATTTCCCTAACAAATAATATTTGCGGTCGGGGTACCAGAGCACCGTTTTCCCATTAAATTGCGTCAAGCTGGGGTAGGTGGCAATCTCGCTTGTACCCTTGGGTCCTATCGTTAAACCGTCTGTATCCACAAACAGTTTAGGTTTCCCGAACCAGAGCGGCTGAAGGGCTCCTTCAACATAACGCCCGCAGCTCAGGTAAGCGGGACGACGGTTATGAAGCGCATGATGCGGACCGTATTCCCCCAGATTTCCATCATTATTGTGAAATACAAGCACGAACCGGCCATCCTGGAGCGGATATACGGGACATGAAGCAATAGGTTGGCGAATGGGCTCGCCATCATCACGATAACGAAGCATTTGTGGAGTGGTCCAGCTGTCTCCATCATCACTCGAAACCGAATACCAGATAAATCCTGTAAACGTTCGCATTACGCAAAATAAACGACCATCGGGAAGCAGAACAAGGCTTGGCTCCTGTGCGACGGAGATCTCGGGCTTTTCGGGAAAAGGCACTGCAAGTCCCTCGTTGCCTTGGGGAAGCCAGGTGATCTTCAACCGTTCGGGGTCCGGTCCTTCGTCGATATTGTCAAATCGCATGAACAGGGCGCGAGAATCCTTGCTGTACCAGCCAACCTTGGGGACATCGTAGACTTCACGGCTGCTCCACTGTGTATACCCTGTCATCCAGCGGCCCTGACTGTCGCGAATCGGCTTCTGCCAACCGATCCAGTTGCGCGGCACCGTAGGATCAGGATGATCATACCGGTTCCGATCCATCGGAATATCAGTGCCCGTTATCCATGTATATCCATCATCATCTGAATACACGCAGCCCATCGTACCGGTCGTCTGTGAATCCAAGTCATGAATGCCGATATCTTTCGTATAAAAGATATACATACGCCCCTGCTCCGATACAACAGGAAAGCCCCAGCTTGCCTGTCCGCCTCTCTCGCCCCGACGCGCTCCGGCTACATAAACCGGCTCCGACCATTCAAGCTGATCCTTACTCCGTGACAGAACCAGATGGTTGTCACCGTGTCCCTCCACAGAGCTTTGTGTCCATAATGCCAGCCATTCGCCCTTGGGACTTTCAAATACGAGAAAATGCTCATTATCTCCGGTGTACGCATCCTCCTTGGGCACAAAAACCGTTATATCGGGATTGCTTCTTTTCCATTCATCCACTTGTATCTCAGGTTTCATCGTCATCTTCTTGTGTTCCTTCCTTTCCACAGAAAACCTTTACGGTTTTCGCATATAGGTGAAGCTGGGTTCCGACTTATCCTTCTGCAAACGATTGACTTCCTCGGTGACCTGATCGCCTCCGGACTTTTTCCATTTGCCGACCATTTCATCAAATGTTGCATCCACGTCCAGCTTCGATTCCAAAAGCATTCGAGTATACCCTTCTTCAATAATTTGACGAAGAATCGCTGATTTCTCCTGAAGCGACGGGATCACCACATTAGGACGAAGGTAATCATACATAATGTTCTTCTCATACGTGTCGAGCTTGTGCATCATGTAATCAGCCATATCTCTGGGTACGAATTTGGTATATTTCTCCGGGTCGGTAAACAGCCATTCCGGCTGCAGCAGCTCAAGTCCAACGTTCGTGCTGTATTGGGGATCTTTTTTTTCATTGTCAAAAGGAAGCTTGACCCCGTTATCGATCCGATACGTTTTGCCCTCCACGCCGTATTGAATAAGGTCATATCCACCTGTAATCTGATACTCCAGATAACGAAGCGCAGCCTCCGGGTTCTTGGAACGACTGGAAATTTGATTTGTCCGGTTAATCGGCGTGGCCGGAAGATTGATGCTCAGGACATTCCCCTTATGATGAATCGGGTCCAAAATTTCTGTCTTTAATGACGGCATCACGGCAAGCTGCCGATAATCACCAATATTCAGAAGAAGCACACCCACCTTGCCCGACTTGAACTTGTCGATTCCGATTGTTTTGCCAACCAGAAAGTCGGGATCCATCAGCCCCTGCTGACGCAATGTACGCAGAAATTTCAGAGCCTCCTTGACTCCAGGCTGGACCAAACCATATTGAAGCTGATTGGCATCCGTACTTGCGGGAGACCATCCGGGATTGACCCCGAATAATGAAAATAACCCGTTCAGATTGGAAATCTGATTGTCCTTAAAGGTAAGGGGTATCGTATCATTCACCCCGTTGCCATCAGGATCCTGGTCGCGAAAGGCGATCAATACCTCAACCAGCCCATCGAGCGTTGTCGGTGTTTTCAAACAGAGCTTGTCGAGCCAGTCCTTGCGAATTACGATACCTTGCCCTCCACGATCCCGCATCCAGGGAACTCCATAAATATGACCGTCCGTCGGATTGCGCATATACTCCCAGGTCTGTGCGCTAAACGCCTGCTTCAGCTTAGGAAATTTGGGCAGTAAATCATCCAGCGGCAAAAACACACCCTGATCGATCAATGCATTATGCTCGGGATCATTTGGACTGTACGTATTCACAATGTCTGGAATATCACCACCCGCCATTTTAACGGAAAGCCTTGTCTTGTATTCACTATAAGGGGGTGTTTCATAGGTAACCTCCACATGCGTTTCCTTCTCCAGCAGCTTCTCAAGCTCCGAGTCCGGATGATAGATATGTCCCGGAAACAGCGGTTTGATCACGGTGAGCTTAGGAATCGGCTCCATCTGATTATCCTTACTGTCCGCTTGATTACTGCCCTCACTGCATCCGGTCAGGGCTATCCAAACCAGCAGTGCCACCATAGCTCTGAATGTGATGTTATTGCTCAAACCGGTAACCCCCTTATAAGGTACAGGGCCCAACTCACCCTGATTCTAATCCTTCCCACCACAGACCGAAAGATGGTTTATTTAATGTTTCACCGTGCTTTATACAGTTCATGTTGGTTTTCCTGTTCCTCATGCCCGATAACGGGATGGACCAGTGTGACCTTGCAGCCGCCTCCAGCCCGATTTTCCATATAAATACCATAGCCCTCGTCTGCTCCAAACCGCAGCTTCAATCTTCTGTCCGCATTGTATAGACCGACACCTGATTCCTGATTGCCTCCGGACTGCTCGATGAGTGCAAAATGCGCCGACAAATCCTGCTCGCTGCCTGCTCCGTTATCCTCCACACAGCAAATCAGGCGGCTGCCGGATTGGTACACCGATACGATAATTTTTCCAGTACCCTCCTTCATCTTCTTGACCGCATGCTTGATGGCATTCTCCACAAGCGGCTGTACGGTAAGCTTCATAAATGGAAAATGAAGAATATTCGGCTGCACCTGAAAAAAGACAGCGAATGCATCGTGATTCCGCTGCAGCTCGATGCTCAAATAATTGCGTACATGCTGGATCTCTCGCTCCACCGTCGTCAGTTCTTCTCCATTGTTAATACTGAAACGGAGCAAATTGGAAAGTGCCGTAACCATATTTACGATTGCCGGCTCTTGGGCCTTCTCGGCTTTCCATTTGATCGTATCCATCGTATTGTACAAAAAGTGCGGGTTCATTTGATGAATCAGCGTCCGTATTTCCAGACGTCTTTTTTCCTCTTCAAACTGCTTGGTTTTGCCAATCAGCTCGATCATCCCTGTAATCATTGAATTATAGCCACGAATCAACTGTCCAATCTCATCTGTTCGTTTGCTGTAGCTGTCAAAATACACAAGCTCCCCCAGCAAAATGCGGCGCATATGGCGGACCAGCGATTTTATCGGAATCGTTATTTTACGCACGATAATTAATAGAAGAATGCTCATAACTGATATGCCTGACACGACCAGTATCCAGGTAAACTGCTTAATGTTCTCAATAGGACCCATCAGCTCAGAGACCGGAATCAATGCGGTAATGCTCCAGCCTGCCGTTCCAAGCGTCTTGGCGGCCTCATAATAGTCGGTACCCTGAATTCTGGTCTGAAGCACCGAGGTATTCGTCTTCACTGTGCTCGGTGTTATAGCCAGATCTGCGCTTTCCTTTTGATTCGATCTGGTTGCTACGATCCTGCCTGCATCATTGACCATATAGAAGCTCAGCTGCTCCAGACGCTCGGGAATGATCAGCTGGTTAGCCAGCAGAAAGCTCGGAACCCGAATCGTAAGCACACCAAGCGGCTGCAGCTGAGGGAAGTCGCGAATCGCCCGGACATACAGCAAATCCGTAGTACGCTCCCCATTCACGGAATAAACATGCCAGTATCCGCGCCCCTCCATTTGCAGAGCCTGCTTGAACCACGGTTCCTCTCCCGTAATACCGCCCGCATAATTCGGGTATTTGGCAGGCTGCTTGGGATAAATGTTCAGCTCGTACTCGCCCTTAAGCTCATCCAGCACCGGATTCATCAGTCTTATAAAATCAAATTCATTGAGCAGGCTGTCCGGAGCAGGCTCTCTGAGCAGCGCCTTCACTTTATCTGATTCCAGTACCTTCTCCGAGCGTTGTTCAATTCTGGTCATCAGGGTATCCACCCGTTGGGCATTGTGCTGCAAATTATCAAGTAGGAACGCATTCGTCACGTTACGGATTTGCTCGCTTGAATTGCTGAACGACAAATATCCCAGCAGTATGGTTGGGATTGTCACGACGGATAGAAGCAGCAGACTGATTTTGGCATATAAATTCAGGTTGATCATGGCTGTTGGCACACTCCGTTCATTTGCCATACCGGTATTCTTTGGGTGACATCCCCGTTCGTTTTTTAAATATTTTCCCGAAATGCTGCAGGTCCAAATATCCGATTTTTGAAGCGATTTCATATATTTTCAGATTGGATTCACGAAGCAGTCTTCTCGCCTTCTCCATACGCAGCTCAATCACGTAATCGGAAAAGGTTTGGCCTGTTTCCTTCTTGAACAAATGACTCAGCCATACCGGATGAATCGCAAGCTTATCGGCAATGCCCTGGAGCGTAATATCTTTATCAAATTCCTCACCTATCATGACCTTGGCCTGCTCAATAATCGCATTGCCTGTTCCGGATATCTGAGAGGTTATTTTATCAGACAAGTCTTGAAAATAGGCACACAGCTCGTGCTTGACCGAATCTATTGATTCGTAGCGTTCGAGACGTTCCCACAGAGATAAAGATATTTGATCCAGATAAATGCCTGACTTTTCATTGACTAGCGTTTGAATATCCATAATCCAGTCCAGGCAGCTTTGGGCCAGCTGCTTGCGATGAATAAGCTGCGTTAACCGGACGATGCTTTCCACCTTGTCCCGAACCGCTCGGACCATGCCGTCACGGTCACCGGAGATCAGCGCAGCAGCGCACCGTTCATTGACATCCGCCGTTGTACGTTCCGACAGGCCATCCTCCATCTCCTGATAGTAAAGCTCCGGCTTACGGTTGGCAGCCGCCCAGCGAAGTGATTGATTGGACTGCTCATAGGCGTCAAATAAAGCCTGAAACGAAAACATCGTGCCGCTGACGCCAAAATGCAGCTCGTGCCGCTGGTACTTGCGGACATTGTGGCGAATGGCCTCCATCATCTCCTCCAGATCGGGATAAGCGGTTATTACGATCCAGCGGTTATGGACGTTTTTCAGCAGATAGGAGGAATGGAACTTCTCCATCGTCTCTCCGGCTATGTTGCCGATAGAAAACAGCTGCAGCTCCATATCCTTATCGCTTTCCGGTACCTCACCGCTAACGCCAAAGGCCATCAGATGATAGGAGGAGGTCGTCAGCCAGGTTAAATTCCACAGCTGCAGACGGTGGTAAATATGCTCCTGCAGCTGTGTTTTTTTGGTACAAAAGCTCAGTATGTATTGGTCCATCAGCATCCGGGTACCCATCTGCGCATGCTCGATCCGATGCTGCATTTCGAACCGCTGCCGCTCCTCCTCATGGATCATTGCCACAATTTTGAGCAGCTTTAGCTTGAATTCAGCTTTATCGAAAGGCTTGAGCACATAATCAAGCGCACCTAACTGCAAGCTCCGCTGTGCATAGGAAAATTCATTATAACTGCTGATCACGACAACCTTGGGCTCGTAATCGGAGATTTGCATCACTTCATCCAGCAGCTCCAGACCTGACAATCGCGGAAGTACAATATCCGTTACTATAATCCGCGGAAACAACGTACGGATCATCTCTCTGGCATCCTCCGCATTGCCGATTGCGTAGATATGACCGATTGAGGGGTCAAGCTGTTGAAGGGAAGTGCGAATACCTTCCAGTACCTCACCCTCGTCTTCGATGATCAAAATATCTATCGATGGATTCAATACGGTCGCCTCCCTTCGGTACCACAACGAGTGTTTTAGATCTATTATAATCGATACACATACGATCATGTTTAAAAATCGATCTTTCAGTGAACGGCTCGATAACCTCATACAGCCGTGTATGTCATTGTACCAAGGCTCAGGTACAAACAATACACGGCTGCATATATTTTTGAGGGGGGTTACTTAAGCTGCCGAAGCCATCAATCGGATTTGGCAATCAAATATTGGTTCCAGGCCTCCAGCACGGTGTCACCGGTGAGAACCATCCGGTCTGCTTCGATGAAAGCAGAAGCCAGTCTGACTCTAAGCTTATCCAGTAAAGCTCCCTGCTTGAACTGCATATCCAGTTCAATCGGTCCGGCGATAGTATAGGGTGTCAGCCTCTTCGCTGCCGTGGCGCATTCCATCGCACCGGCTTTCAGCAGAGCTGCTGTCCGCGAAGGCGGATAGCAGGCGGCAGCGGTGTCGCCAAGCGACTGCTTGACACTAACCGTAACCGTACCCGGCAGCAGCGACTCCGTCTCCTTTACACCCTCTGAATCTGCCGTAACCATAACGAGAGGCACGCCTGCCTCGCCTGCCATTAATGCTTCCAGTCCGATCTCGCCTACAACAACACCATTTACGCTCATTCTGATGATATCATGCTCATAGTTATGATTGAGCAGCGCCCCCGGCATCGAAGCCTTCGCATGAAGGCCGAGAAGAATCATCCCATCGAAGCTGCCATCCAGATAGGCAAGGTTCTCGGGCCCGTAATGAGGCTTGCCGCATATTGCGGTAACCCTCGGGTCCAGCTGGAACAGATCGACATTCGTACCGTAAAAATGAATATCATACAACCATACCTCATCCTCTTCGGCTTGCAAGAGGCCCTCCAGCACAGCTGCCAGATCATGCTTCAGCATTTGCAGGCCAAACGCATAGTCTTCGGCGCCAGGCACGACCTGCTTCATATTGACGACACCTGTCAAGCCTTCCATATCCACACGAATCATCCATTTCATCCGCTTAATCCTCCCCTTGTTCATTCAGCCTTGATGCACCTCAAAGCGTCTTCCAGGCCTCGCGCAGCTTGGCAAGAAAAACATCCACACTTTCCCGTTCACTTTTCCCAGGGTAAGGCCTCATTTCAAAAGTCACTGAAGGCCGGTCCTCTCCACCCAGATAGCCGGATGCGAACAAGGCTTTTAGAAATTCAACCAGTTCCACTACATCATGCTCGCCATCCTCGTAGCCCCATGGCGGGTGCATGTCCCCATATAACGGATTGGCAGGATTGCTCATCACACAGCTGCCGAGATGTACGTGCCTGATATAGGATTGCGAATCCTTCACAGCCTGAGCGAAGGTTTCGTTCATCAAGGGAATATGTCCCATGTCGATCAGCAGTCCGATGTTCCCATAGCCCTGAGCTCGAACCTGTCTGACAACCTCAGCCGCTTCACGAGTTGATCCGATCAGCAGATTTTTCCCGATGGAGCGATCAAACGGCTCAATAAGCAGCTCGATCTCGGGGACACGCGCACACAGTGCAGCTACGTATTCAACGAAATAAGCGGTTTGCTCGGCAATTAACGCTTCTCCCGGATTCGGTCCACTCGCAATAACGGCCTTGCGTGCTCCGATATCTAACCCTCTTCGCAAATGCTTGATTACCGCCTCCACGGTCTCCATCCGTATGGCCCGGTCAGGGCTGTTCGGATTCAGCCTGGGTCCGTTCATCAGTGGGCAGTTATACACAGGCTCTTTGCCGCTGGCATGCACCAACGGAATTTCTTCTTCGGCGGCTTCATCGGACTCGGGAATGAACATATCAATGACCTCGAACTCGGGATAAGCCAGCACCTCCCTGATCGTGCGTCGATGCTCGGCTGCCGACTCAAGGGTTGCCGGAAACAGCAAATGATGATTTAAACCAAGCTTTATATATTTTTTCCATGGCTCCTCGTTCATACGGGATCTGCCTTCCTTTCTTCCTTGGATTATTGTGGCGTCAAGCCGAAACGGTAATTTCCAACTGCCTCAGAGGTCAGCAAATAGCGGTCATAGATACGAAACGATCCGATCAGACCCTCCCAATCCGCTCCTAGCAGTGTCTGACGACTTCCGTTGATATCCTGAATATGTGGCGAGAACCGCCCCCAGCCAAACTGCCGCTGCTTGCCGCCGTCCGCCAGCTCACCGTTGATCACAAACGTAATGATTTTGGGACCTCCATCTACGTTCACCACAATATGCTGCCAGGCGTTGGATTGCAGCAGTCCTTCTTCGGACTCCCAGGAAGATTCACTTCTGCCGTCATTCAACGTCAAACGAATCGTTCCCTGCTCGGTCATAGCTACGGCTATTCCTTTGCCATCCCGTCTCCTCGTATCCAACAGGCTTCCTGCAGCTCCACGGCTTCCATGATAAATCCATAGATCAAGCGCAAATCCGCCTCCGGCTGCAAGGTTTGGCAGCTCTGGAAGCTCCACAAGCGCGTTTGTTCCTGTCGTTGACGGCTTCACGACCTCGAAAACCAAACCCCGCTCGGATCGCTCGTCATTGTCATGCTGGTTCCACATAGCCTCTAATAATGCGGCATCAACTTCATGGATGCGTGCAATCGTTTTTTGCGTTTCCGAGATGAAATATTTGCCTTCTTGCTCAATAAAGTCGGGATAACTGATACGTGTCCGCGGTTCATCATCATATAACACGATTTCCGGCTGCGACCAATGAATGTACCCATCCTTTTCGATTCCACCGCACATCCAGACGGGATTGCGATCCTGATAAGCAAGCGATGGGGTTGCCCGATTGTCCGTACCATGATTGTGAAACCAGAGCGTGTATTTGCCATTGCTGTACCTGTGCACAAAATTAGCGGCTCGCGGATGCTTGATCTTCCGGCCACCCGGACTATACTCAGCATAATCAGGACTTGTCCACGTATGACCTCCATCACGGCTGTAGGCCTGACCATTATGACCCTCAACCGTACGATACGTGCAGTACAAGCTGCCATCACTCAGTCCGACCAGATTATGCTCATCCGCTACTTTACCCAAAGGCGCCTTAATCCCCTGATCTCCGTCAGGAAGCGTTTCCCATTTAATTCGTTCAGGAGACGACTCCGTTAAAATATTGCTGCTTTTTACAAAAATCCCCTCTGAAGATGCCATAAATCCATCACCAAAGCTGCCCACCTTGGCCAACCCCATATAGACCGAATCCTCATGAATGATCGGCTTGCCTACTCCCCAGAAAAACTGCACCTTGCCCTCATAAGGGTTATCACGGTCGATCTGCATATTCCGAATCGGCACCTGATACCGATCCTGCGACCACGAACGTCCGCCGTCATCGGAATATTTAAACATCAGGTCACCTAATGTGTCTACGCGGGATATGTGGGAACCACTATCCGAAATAACCTCGCTCCTGTTGCTGCTATTATACGTATAAAACGCGTAAATCCGTCCACTCGGTACAATAAGCGGCATGACCCAGGAAGCCTCGGGGCCATCGGCCGGTTCGATATCGGTAAGCTCCGACCAAGTCTGACCCTGGTCCTTGCTGATTGCAGAGACCACATGCTGTCCCCGCTCTCCCTCAACACCGGCTCCAGTCGTCATCACGCATACCCAATCTCCGCTTGCCGTGATCACGATATAGGGCTGATCACAATAATGCTCGCGGGGAATTTCAAGACCCCATTTAATATTCCGCACATCTTTCATTGGATTGTTAACATTTGCAGACATCTCAACCACCCTTTTCAGTCATATTGCGTGCTCAAAAAACAGCTCTTTGAACAACCTTTACTATTGGTTCCGTTTTATCATAGCGGATATCGCTCCAGGTTAAGATAGGTCTAACTTAAGGTTTAACCTGCCTGATTTAACTTGTTGGGTGAAATGTCTGCTTTGCCTTCTTTCCGACTTTAGGGTACACTGAACTAGGAAGGATGTGAGGTCCATGTTAAAAGAATTTCTCAATCAAAAGGTCACGATACTTTTCATTGATGGCGGAAGTATTGCCAATGGGACGCTTATTGAGATGGATGAACGCTTTGTGAAGTATCAATCTCCCCATAGCATCAATATCATTCCGATCACTTCAATTAAAACCGTATCTCTCCAAACAGAAGAAAAACCCCATGCGACTGTACGAGGTTTTGTGTAAGCTCTGAAGCCACTTCGGTGGCTTATTTCATTTGATAAAGATCCCTCCGAACGGAATCACTTCTCGAAGTACCCGACGAATCAGACTGTCACCTTGCATATGCTCATCCAGCTGCTTGTCAGGCTTGCAGGGCTGCAGCAGTACGGAACCCGTGCCCTTTAGCTCCCAATGATAATTCATATGCTGGCTGGCCAACGTATTTCCATATACACAAGGCTTAAGCTCAATGTGCTGTGGGTAAGCAACTAGACAGTTCACATCGACAAACAACGGGTTATCCGGGTGAAGCTCCACCTGATAAAGCGGTCCTGACGTTAGCAATCCCAGGTTTCCCGGTCCTTGAAACCTCATTTTCACCAAATCACGTGTCATGATCGCATTACGAATGGTTTGAATATGTGTGCGAAAGGTCATCCCCTCCATATAAAACAACACATGCTTGAATTCAAACAGCAGATCGTCATCCTCTTTAATAGCAACCATTCCCAGGCTATAGCCCTCGGGCAGACCCAGCATACAACGTGATGGACCACTGATCCGTGATTGAATGAATCTTTTTTTGCGGTACATATTGGACAGCTTCATAAAGGAATCCTCACGCAAGGAAGGCTGGCCTTGAAAAGCAACAATTTGATTGGGATGCATCACATGGACGGCTTCTCCCTTATCCATCGTAAGCACTGCCAGCCGGGTCCTTTGTTCAGCCTGCTCAAAAGAAATGTCCATTGTACCTCCCACAAATTACCATTTTCTATTTACGTAAACTGCGCTTTTGCCGCTTCCAGACCGCTACACGTATTAACCGACCGGATACAAAATAGCCTGCGATCAATGCTACAGCTGTCGCTCCCATCCAGAACAGCTTACGGTTGCGCGCTTCCTTGTCCAGCTTGTCCTGTTCCGCTGACTGAATAGCTCTTTGTAAAGCTTCATTTTGCTCCAGCAGCTGTTTGTTCTGGGCCAGCAGCCTCTCTTCCATTTCTTTCGAGCGTGCTATCGTTTCAGTCAGTTTATCCTTCTGTTCGTCGAACTTTTTGACTTGCTCCTGAAGCTGCTGCTTCGTGGATTCGTATTCCTTCTCAATGATCTCCACCTGCTCCGGCAGCTTGTAAATATCCTTCACCCGATCAAAAAATCCGGCATGTACAGTAGATAGCGGTTGTACGAGCATCATGATCACAGCTGCAGCGAGCAGCACCCTTCCCACATTTCTCTTCATCGCTTCTCCACCTCCACCAGATCGACATCTATCTTCATTTTACTTCATATTTTGCGGGATGCAAATGGTAGACTATGTCCGTTGATGGATGCTAGATTGCGATGAACAAAAAAAGACTGCTTATTTTACAAGCAGTCTCTGGAAATATTCGTCTTTACCCGTTCTAGCTTTTAAATCGGGGCAGTTGTTTTCCTGCGATTCTATTGTCCAGCCCGCAACCTTGGTACCGCACACGACTGCTTCCTTGAGACTCATGCCCCGCACTAATCCCATAATAGTTCCGGAAAAGAAAGCATCTCCAGCACCGCTGGAATCGACAACCTTAACCGGGAAAACTGGCTGATGACCTTGCTCCTTGCTAACGGAGTCATAATACACGGAGCCATGCTCCCCCAAAGTGATAACCATCGAGCGCAGTCCAGCAGCATCTACAAAAGGAACCAATTCCTGCAGCATTTCGTCCGGGTTAGTCGTACCTATACTCTTTTCAAAAAGCCGCTCAGCTTCCACCTCATTGCAGATAAAGCATTCCAGCTGCTTGAGCAAACCTCTGTTTTTAAGTACAACATCCAAGTTTCCGGGAATTCCGTAAACAGGCTTGTTTTGTTGTACAGCCATCGAAATAACTGAGCTGCTAATCTGTTCATTCAGGTCAAGCTCCAAAGCGATATGGGATGAGCGTTCCACAATTTCCTGTCTGGATTCGGCAAACACGCTTTCTAATGCTTGAAGATCTGGCATCTGCGAAATCGATCCGGCCAAATCCCCGTTCTCATCCAACACAGCGAGCCACATGCCCATTCCTTGATTCGCCGGCTTCAAAAAGTCGGTATTCACTTGAACATCCTGAAGACGTTGTTTAATTTCGAGACCTAATCCGGAATGATCCAAAGTAGATACAAATGCCGTATTTAACTCCAGATTCGCAAGATTCTCGGCTACATTGCGGCCTACGCCACCATGCACAAATTCGATATTACCCAAGTTTCTTCCTTGCGGAATATAATTTTGTTTGGCAAAACCTTTACAATCCACGAATACGGTACCTACGACGGTTACAAAATTTTTCATATGCAGCTCCTTAACAGCTGTGATTGGCTTAGGAGTCTATTATATTATGATTTTGTAAAAGTGGCTATGAATTCTTTAAAGTTTAACAAATCAACCTACTTCTTTTTAAAGGTATAGCTTGGTGCGGATTTATCCTTTTGCAGCTTGTTGACTTCTTCAGTAACCTTATCGCCACCAGCCGCTTTCCATTTGGCAATAGTATCCTCGAAGGTTTTGTTCGCGTCCACAGAGGTATCCAGCAATACTTTACTGTAGCCCTCGGTAAGAATTTGCGTCTGCTGCACGGAGGTTTCCGTACGGTAAGGGAAATCTACATTCGGACGAAGATAATCATACACACTGTTTTTCTCGTATTCGTCAAGCTTCTTGATGATGTACTGGGCAATATCCTTGGAAACAAATTTCGTATATTTTTCCGTATCGACGAACAGCCATTCCGGCTGCAGCAGCTCCAAGCCTACATTAGTATTGTACTGCTTATCCTTCTTGTCGTCTGCAAAAGGGGTTTTAATGCCATTGACGATACTGTAAGTTTTACCTTCAACCCCATATTGAATATAGTCAAAGCCATCTGTAATCTGGTATTCGAGGTAACGCAGTGCCGCTTCCGGGTTTTTGGACTTGGCTGAGATTTGGTTCGTTCGTGAAATCGGTATGGCAGGCATCGCCAGCCCCCATTTCTTTCCGTTATGCTCGATTGGATCAAGAATTTCCGCTTTCATGTTGGGCAGCACAGCAAGCTGCCTATAGTCACCGAGGCCTGTTAAGAGCACACCCACCTGCCCGGATTTAAATTTGTCAAAGCCGATCGTTTTGCCGACCAGAAAATCCTGATCCAACAGCCCCTCCTGTCTTAAATCCCGAATAAACTTCAATGTATCCAGCACGCCCGGCTGGGTAATACCATTGACCAGTTTATTGTTATCTTTCGGATCAGGAGACCAGCCCGGATTGACACCGAACAACGGAAGCAGCGCATACACGTTCAACAGCTGATTGTCTTTAAATGCGAGTGGAATCGTGTCCTGCTTGCCATTGCCGTCAGGATCCTTATCGCGGAACGCTTTAAGTACATCTACAAGCTCTGTTAAAGTTTTGGGTTCCTTCAAGCCCAATTTGTCCAACCAATCTTTACGGATGACAATCCCTGTACCCCCACGGTCCCGCAGCCAAGGTACTCCATAGATTTTGCCGTCTGCGGGATTTTTGAGCATGTTCCATATGGAATCACTGAAGGAAGCCTTCAGCTTCGGAAATTTGGGCAGTAAATCATCGAGGGATCTGAACGCCCCCTGAGCGATCAGCGCATTGTGCTCGGTGTCACCTGGAGAAAACGTATTGACGATATCGGGAATATCCCCTCCAGCGAGTTTGACGTTAATCGCGGTCTTGTACTCCGTGCTCGGTGGAGTCTCATAAGTAACCTCGACATTGGCTCCCTTCTCAACCAGCTTCTCCAGCTCGGAATCAGGGTAATAAATGTGTCCCGGATATAAGGGCTTGATAACTGAAATTTTGGCTGGTGCTGTGCTTGCAGGTGCTGCAGTCGGTGACCCGGCAGGTGTATTTGCAGCTGAGCCAGCAGGGGCCTTCGTTTCTTGTGCCGTACAGCCGTACAGTAATGAGGATGCGACCACTCCGGTCATAAATACAGGTAATGATTTACGAATCAATGGTAAGACCTCCCTTTTCATTTGCTTGCGTTTACTGACGATTACACGATTAATGGTAGCTGCATAAATGGTATTTGATAATAAGACTGCTTTAATGTTTCACCCTGCTCTGTTAAGTTTCATCCTTTCACAGCACCCATCACGATACCTTTCACAAAATGCCTTTGTAAAAACGGATACACCAGCACGATCGGCAAGGTAGCAAAAATAATCGCGGCCGCTTGCACATTGGCAGGCTCGACCTTCATTTGCTCCGTATCCGCTCCCGCCAAATTCGTAAAGTTGCCGTCGAACACAATGACCTTCAACAGTACCTGCAAGGGCCATTTACGTGAATCCGTAATATAAAAGACGCCTTTAAAAAACTCATTCCAATGCGCAACTCCATAAAATAAGCCAATTGTAGCGATCGCTGGCAGCGACAGAGGGATTAATATTTTCCAAATAAAGGTAAACTCATTGCAGCCATCCATCTTGGAGGATTCTTCGATCTCCTCAGGTAAATCCATAAAAAAATTGCGCATCAGGATCAGATTGAACGCACTGACAAGACCAGGAATGATCATCGCCCATATGCTGTTCAGCAGCCCCAGGTTTTTGATATTGAGGTAACCCGGGATAATCCCGGCATTAAAATTCATGACAACAATAATCAGAATCATAAAGATCTTCAACCCCGGCAAATTCCGTTTGGATAGGGCAAATGCCGCCGTAATCGTAAATACCAGATTCAAAAATGTCCCTACCACCGTAATCGTAACCGTTATCAGGAACGCTCTGACCAGCGCCGGTGTTGAAAAAATATATTGATACGCGCTGAGCGTAATGTCTTTCGGATGCAGCATAATGCTCGATTGATGAATAGCTATGGGGTCACTGAATGAAACCGAGAACACATGCACGACCGGCAGCAGCGTGACGATACAGAACAGAACAAGTACAGCGTGAATCAAAACGTCCGTGAGTACATTGCGCTCACTTTTGACCATGGGAAACCTCCTTTTTATTCAGTCTTCTAGCAGTTATTTATGCTTACCAGATCGAACGTTGATCAAATCTCCGCAGCAGCCAATTTGCGCTTACAATCAGAACAAAGCCAATGACACCCTTAAATAAACCGACTGCTGTTGCGACACTGAACTGGCCTTTTTCCAGACCCATCCGATACACATACGTATCGATAATATCGCCTACCTCGTATACAGTCGGATTCATCAGCACGAAGATTTGCTCAAAGCCGGCATCCAGCAAATGGCTTAAATTAATAATCAGCATCAGCGATATCGTCGGCAGTATGCCGGGCAGCGTGACATGCAGCATCTGCTGGAACTTGCCCGCTCCATCGACCTTGGCCGAATGGTACAGCTCGGGATTGACACCCGCCAGTGCCGCGAGGTAAATAATCGCACTCCAGCCAAAATCCTTTAAAATACCGGTAACGACCAAAATCGGCCTAAAAAACTGCTGATCCACCAAAAAATTGACCGGAGCCATGCCGAAAGCCTTCAACATGGCATTAATGACCCCCGAGGGAGTCAAAAAGGTAACGACAATCCCACCGAACACCACCCAGGATAAAAAATGAGGAAAGTACGTAATCGTCTGTACCGAGCGTTTGAATACAACCGAACGCACCTCATTTAACAGCAAGGCAAACAGGATCGGAACCGGAAAGCCAAAGCCGAGCTTGTACAGGCTGATCAACAGCGTGTTTCTCAGCAGCCGATAAAAATCCGGGTTCTCCATCAACCGTTCAAAATGCCTTAGCCCCACCCAAGGGCTATCAGCAATTCCGACAAACGGCGAGAAGTTTTTGAAAGCGATTGTCAGCCCGTAGTAGGGCACAATACTGAACAGAAAAAAATAAGCAATCGACGGCAGCAGCAGTACATACAGCCATTTGTATGCTTTGATTCTGTGCCACTTCGTGTGTTTTGCGGCTGATTGCCTCTGCCAGGGCAAGGACGCCTGCTGTTTGGACATGGGTTCCCTCCTAAAAGTTTTCGCCAGAAAACTGACTTCGTAAGCATTTGCTGAGTTTTCGTCAGAAAACTGACTTCGTAAGCCGTTCACGCTCTTCATTTATCTTACCGAATAGAAAAGAATTAAAGGATAGGGCTGAGTTAATATTTAACAGGGGTATGTTAGGGTATATATTTCTCGAATCCCAGCTTTTAAGACTCTTCACGAAGGGACAAATGTTCAAATGCTGTACATCGGTCCCTATTCGACTTTTACCGAACCGCAAACGTTATCGCAGATTCGTACATTTTTGGCATTCAATAAGACAGACTGTGGAACCCATGAAGCATTACACAACAACAAAGAAACCCGAATCAGGTCGGCCTCCAGTTGGAAGTCTACATGCTTCGGGATTCTTATTACTTCTATTTTAGCTGATTATTCGAGCTGTTAGCGATTTATTCGCGGGAAATCATAGAGGACAGCGCCCTTCTCCGAAACACGGAGATTGATGTATTTGAGCTTAACAAAGGAATCAAGCACGATCTCCGATTCCTCCAGTGAAAGATCGGTATTCATCGAAACCTCAGGAATCGTCAATGTGCCTCCCTTTGCGTGGGCCAGCTCTAATAGCTGCGCTTCTAAGCCTGCGGTCAAGGACCTTCGGCTATAGAGAGCTTTTTCAAGTTTACTGTATAAAATGGTTACCACAGCAAATAAAGGACCACTCATCATTAAAGTCAACAATATAACAGCTATAATGGATCCAAGGGCATCACCTGCTGCTGAGGATGTTTTGCTGGCCAAATGGAATACATACATATCGATTCTCCTTTCTCTAACAAACTAACAAGCCTATCCTTCAAGCTTACTCGTCCAATAAATCGCTAAGGGGTCTGGCCGTCACCTTCTCATACTCGGTAAGCATACCTGGAAAATAATAGAGGGCAGCGCCGTTACGATCCTTGATTTGTGCATGGCCCCTTCTTACGAAGGATTCCAGTGCTCTTTCCGATATTTCAGTTGACAGCTTCGTGTGATATGCGGTCTCTACGATACTTAGGGTTCCACCACGCTCTGCTGCCAAATTCAAAATTTGTCTTTCGATAACCTGCCCTACACTTTGTTCTGTTAGCCTTCTCGGGCGCTCTTTTGGTGAGTGCTGTAAAGTTTTCCCGTCATTTCTTTTCAGCTGAGCCAGTCTGTAAATCAAATAAATCAAAGCAATAAGCAGCAGCGCGTTTAAACAGCTTCCACCTATCAGTATGGACTTTACTTCCGTATCAGACATGGACGATGCCTTTGCCGTTGTTGCGGTTAACACTAATAATGACACTTTTCCAATCCCCCCTATATGTATAACGCTACACTTAAAAAAACACGTAAGGATTGTTGAAAATATCCTATGATTCCACAAATATTGAATAAGCTACAGACCAAATGAGATCGGTGCCACGACCATTACAAAAACAACGTAATTGTCAGCATAGGGTCTGCCGCATAATTTTTCTCGAATTTGCTGATTTAAATAATCATTTCGATAACCCAAAGAGGATTAATGCACCTTCACTTATCTTCCGATTCAAAGTCATAATTACAAACTCACTCCTTCTCCTGCTTAAAAATGGGTCTCATTCCCTATTATCCATAAAACATGAATTTCTGTCTACGACAAATCCTGAGTGCCTCTGACAAAAACCGCGGCAAACAAACAAGGCCGCATGAGGATAAGCACCCCATACAGCCCTTGCAAATTCATTTAATTAACATCAAGCTATTTCAAAATCCCCTTCTCCTTCAACAACTTGGCAGCATGCTCCAGATAAGCATCATTTTTAAAGGTTGCATTCAAGGTCCCCAGGAATTGGTCATACTCCGTCAAAGGACGTTTTCCATGAATGAACTTAATGATTTCGTCCTTCGTAAACCGATAGTACTCCAGCTCCTTACGTCCCGCCATTTGGTAATTTCCTTAAGAATCCTTATATCCGACAGACAAACGCTCTTCCGTATTCACGATTACCTGCTCACCACGCAGAGCAGGAGGCAGCCAGCCGTCAGCAGACTTGCTGATCTTGTAAAACGATTCCGGCTGCGGGATATCCGGCCAGGTCGCGCCTTCACCGTTAAATTGCGGCAGCCATGGAGCCAGAGCGTCAAACATCTCATCGCACATATCCCATACCTGCTGTGTCGTACATTGCGCAGCGGTTAGAGGATCATGCAAAATAGCCAGCTTCACGAGCTCACGGTTTCCGGTAAGAGCGGCTTCGACTGCCATCTCCTGAACGCTAATGCTCGTACGGCATGTTGCCGCACACTGCAAGGGCAGATCGCCTACCCAGGCAACATTAATGCCATTGCGATCCACATAACAAGGGATTTCAATCGTAGAACCATCGGGCAGGTTGGTGATAAATCCTCTGTTCTCGATATTGAAATGGCCACGGTAGGTTTTGCCTGTCTCCAGTGCCTCGATAATATAGGAGCCATGCTCGTCGGAACGCTCCCCAAGCTTGATATATTCAGCTTCACCGCTCATCCATTTTGGATACATCTCGAGATATTCATCACGCTTGGAAATACAGTGGTTTAAATAACCTGCGGTTCTGCCGCCGATCCATTCGCCTTTATAAATCCACTTGTCGATCTCTTCCTTGTTCTTGCGGTACCATGGCAAATATTCGCTTAGATGTCCATTGGATTCCGTTGAATAATAGCCGAAGCGCTTCAGTACATCAATCCGACAAGGCTCACGCTCGGACAGCTCGGGATGCTTCTCAAATGCCTCCAGCAAATAAGGCGTCATATCCCTTCCTTCATGCGTAACCTGAATGTACCAGGTTTGATGGTTGATGCCCGCACATATAAAATCAACCTCCTCACGCGGCAGTCCAAGCGCTCTCGCGATTTGCTTATGGCCACCCTGCACACCATGACATAAGCCAACAACGTTAATGCCGCCTGCACGCCGCAGTGCCCATGTGTTCATCGCCATCGGATTCGAGTAGTTCAGCAGCAGTGCATTGGGCGCGGTTTCACGCATATCCTTGGCAATCCCGAGCAGCACCGGTATCGTCCGTAGGGCAAAAAACACACCGCCCGGTCCAAGCGTATCACCGACACATTGATCAACGCCATATTTGAGTGGAATCTCTACATCATGATGAAACGCTTCCAAACCACCGACACGCGCCATACAAATGACGTAATCTGCACCGGCTATGGCTTCCCTTTGATTCGTCGTTTCCACAATCGTCGCAGCGAGGCTGTTCTTTCCAATTAAGTTACGGCACAGGTCTGAGACCATCCGCAGATTGTCTGCGTTAATATCCATCAGCCGAAACTCGGTATCCCTGAACTTCTCTACAGATAAAATATCCATCATTAATCTACGGGTAAAGCCAACACTTCCGGCACCAATCATAGCTACCTTCAACATGGTTACATCCTCCTGATTCCTCATCAATCTAATAAATTGCTTCCTTTATCTAAAATAAAGTATTATAGAAACAATGACAATGGTAATAAACTGCTTTCCATAGGTAATATATTGCTGCATAGGATTATGATTTCAGATCGATGAAAAGAGGAGACTTCGGACTTGTCCAATAAATCCAATGAATCGTTTCGGCACAGCTATGGCTTTCGTTTCCGGGAAACGCCAGCTTATGAGATCGCCCAGCTGCACGGGGTCGGATGGGAACGTACAGTCAGCACGGACTACAACTGGGATGGGCTCAATCGCGGCGAAGAAGGGGCTTTTTTATTTCAATATACGTTGTCTGGCTATGGCATGATGCATATAGAGGGGCAATCCTGCCTGCTCACTCCCGAAAAAGCATTTCTGGTATGGATTCCAAGCCAGCATCGTTACTATTTCCCCCCGGAAAGTGATCACTGGGAGTATATGTTTATTATGATGCGGGGTGAGCGGCTTCGTCCCATCCTCGATGAGCTGATTTCCAAGCTCGGACATGTGTCCGACTTTTCCATAGATAGCCCTCCAATCCGGGCATTGAAAATGATATTCGAGAAAGCCCGGCAGCGACAAATTACAGATGGTTACCTAAACGCGCTATTTGCGTATCAATTTATTACTGAGCTTCACCGCAGCACGACCTTTGAGAAATCCATATCCGAGATCCCCGAAGCGATACAAAAAACCGTACATTTCATTGAGCTGCACTACGAGCAGCCCCTCAATCTGGACGAGATGGCCGAAAATGCGGGACTCTCCAAGTACCATTTCCTCAGACAATTCACGCGTTTTATCGGACTGACACCACTGGAGTATTTAAACAAGCTGCGCATCGAAAAGGCGGCCGAGCTGCTGCGAACGACCGAACAAACCCTGGACGAGGTTGCAGGTTCCGTCGGGTTTGCAGGGGGTAATTATTTCTCCAAGGTATTTCGGCATTGGGTAGGCATGTCACCAGGTAAATACCGTAACGAGCATGGCTTGGCTACAGACAATCTGTTTTTAAGATGATAATATTGTCGTCTCAGATGATTTCGTATACACTACCGTTTGATTACGTCCGTTATGCTTGGCTTGGTACAGTGCATCATCGGCATTTTTAAATAATCTTTGTATGCTCAATGTCTCGTTCGGATAGGACGCGATCCCCAAGGATAACGTAATTTTTTGACCTGTCGGACAGATGCTGCCCTCGATACAGGTTCGAATGCGTTCAGCCGTTGCATAAGCCTCTTCTTCCGTAGCATCCGGCAGCAGCATCGTGAATTCCTCACCGCCATACCGGCAGCAATAATCGTGCTCCCGCTTCTCGGACATCATGATCCCTGCTGTAAATTGAAGCACCTGGTCCCCTATCTGATGACCGTAGGTATCGTTCACTAATTTAAAATGATCCAGATCCAGCATGATTATACTGAAGCTTCTCGACTGCGCCTGCCACAACCCAAGAATGGCATCCATAGTCCTTCTATTGGTCAGCCCTGTCAGTGGATCGGTTTGCGCTTCAAAGGAAAGCTCCTCGGTTCTTTTGTTCATGATATGAAACGCCTTGGCAATGGCCGCATACAGTTCATTAGCTTCATAATTCCAGTGATCAATTTGAGGAACTTCCTTGCCCCTGCCATCAACATTATTCAGACCGGAGGCAATAAACGCAAGCCTGCTCAGTGGTTGTGATAATTTATGTGACAGCCACAGCACCAACACCAGCACGATAATTAAAAATGGTAACGAATACAAAGCCATCGATGTTATTAAACGTTTGGTGCTTTGGTCTACATATTGCTTAGGGGTCTGGGCCACAATGCCCCAGCCTGTTTCAGGGACTGTGGAATAACCGGCTAAATAACTCACACCCTTCGTATTGCTTACCTCGTCTTGACCGCTGCCTCCTGCTACTATTTTTTGTACGATAGGATTTGCGAGCACATTTTCCCCAATTCGTTCAGTGTCTGGATGATAGATAAGATTCCCGGCTGCATCGACGACATAATAATACGAGCCGTTAGTGGCAGCCGATTGCTCTCCCAGTATTTTTTTTAGTGAATTAGGCTCTTGCAGGTAAATGGTACCGGAGATAAATCCGTTGTAGCGACCGTTCGCATCAAAAACAGGATGACTGACCAATATGATCAGTCGGTTCGTGACTGCTCTGTAAGGCTCTGACATTAGCGGTTTCTGCAGCTCCAGCGCTTGTCTGGAAGCCTGTGATGTCAGCTTCTGTCCAATAATGTCCGAATTTCTTGGTGATATCGCACGCAACGACCCGGATTTATCTACCAACGCTACAGAATTAAACAAATTATCGGTGCTCATTAAAAAATCCAGCTGCTCTTGGGCTGCCTCATCCGAGCTGTGTTCTTTAGTAAAATATTGTGCGGATGCCATTACGGTTTGTTTCATCGATAAAATAATCGTTTGGGTTGTTCGGCTCAGCTCATCGGACCGAATTCGATTTAATTCCTGCGTCGTGCTGTATAAGGATGTTTTCTCAGCCTGATAGCCTACAAACGAATTAATCAGCAGGGTCATGAGAACGGAAAACAGCACGACACCGGATATGATAAATGAGATTTTAAACCCCTTTTTATTTGACTTCATGCTAGCTCCCCCATGGTCTAAATTCACAACACAAGTATATAATTACATCCGCAGTCACTCCTTTTTCTGAATATACATGCCTTGATGCTCCGACCACTCTACATACAGAACATCCTGTAATCGCCCAGCCCCGTTCTTCCTCAGCTCATCAAGCAGCCACGGTTTCGTGCGGCCGAGTCTTGCTAATCGATCCGTTTGAATCCGTCCATTCTCAACAAGCACCATCGGAAGCATCATGGACTTTTCGGGAAGCTCCTGATCCGTCTTCGTGATGCTGTCCACCTCCGATTTTTTCAAAACCGAGATATTGCCATTCGTTTCAAATACAGCAAAAGCGACCTCGCGCACGGTAAATATATTTTGCTCCCGCAGCAGTGTATGTAATTGGTCAAAATCCAGATTGTTGCGCTTCATCGCCCGAAAATCGATTTTTCCCTGGTTAATAATAATATCGGCGCGGCCATTCAAATATTTGGACAATCCCGGGATAAACTGCACCAGCTTTTCCAGAAACAGCGACATCGCCGCCCACAGCAGCAGCGCATAGAGCAGCTCACTTAGAGTAACGTCCTTGTCATAAAGCGTATTGCCAACAATCTCGCTTAACATCAGAGAGGAGACAAAATCGAAGGCGGTCAGTTGTGAAATTTCTTTCTTGCCGAGCAGTTTTGTAATTAGCCACAGCCCAACCATGGCCGTAACCAGCTTAACCGTTATGTAATAGATATTGTCCATCTGTAAACATCCTCTCTATGCATCTATACACATCTTACACCATCAGCAACACGGACGAAACCACAGGATGAACATAGAGTGGATCAAAAATATTTTATTATTGACAACATAAATGATAATGATTATCATTATTGATTATCTGATAACGTTTATCATTGTTGGTATTCGCTTAACATCAGTACGCAATTACACATAAAGGGAGCTGGGTATGGGAATGAGTAAAATTTTGATGGTCTTCACAAGCCTTACCGGAAATACACGGGATATGGCAGACGCCATTGCCGAGGGTATTAAATCCGAGAATGTAGAGCTGGATATTAAGGAAGTCATGTATGCATCAGGCGATGACCTGTTAAAATATGATGGTATCGCGCTGGGTGCCTACACTTGGGGAGACGGAGATTTGCCGGATGAGTTTCTCGATTTCTTTGATGAAATGTCGGAGGTACAACTGGACGGACAAAAAGCGATTGTGTTTGGCTCCTGCGATTCTTCTTATCCAGTATTCGGCGGGGCGGTCGATCAACTCGTTGACAAGCTAAAGGAAATTGGTGCTGAGGTTGTAGCGGAAGGCTTGAAAATCGAAATGTCCCCCTCACAGAGCGAGCTTAAGCAATGCCAGGAATTCGGTGCCTCATTTGCTAAACGTTTAGTTGGAATCAAGCAGTAATCGACTGAAGCCCCCTGGCCGTTATCGATACTTATACATCGGAACCTTTAATGATCTGCTATGTGTCCTCGTGAACCCGCCTGTCCGCGAAAGTTACCTTTAACAAGATCAGGTCGGCGGGCTCACGGAACTGTCATTGCAAAAGTGTAGCTTACTTGCGCAGGCACACTTTAAGTGACGATAACCGTAATTCCTTTGTCACGCAGCTTATCAATTTCGGAGGCTGGTGTTTTCCCGTCCGTAATAACGGTATGGATCTGCTCCACAATACAAATCCGAAAAAAAGCAACCTGATTGAACTTCGTATGATCGACCGCAACCACTACCTTTTGTGCATTCTCCATGATTTTTTTGACAACTCGGGCTTCTTCAATACTGGGAGTTGTTAAGCCCTGTTCCAGACTGAAGCCATTCACTCCAATAAAGGCCGTCTCGACATAAATGCCCTCCAATGACCTTTCTGCCATTTCTCCAACCAAAGCCAACGTATTCGGTCGAATATTGCCCCCAGTCAAAAATACACTCACCCCTGCCGCATGCATCAGCTCGGTTGCTATATTGACCGCATTCGTGACGATTTTCAATCGTTGACGTTCCATGAGCAGCCGTGCCGTATGGCTTAATGTCGTTCCTGTCATGATCGCTACGGTCATTCCATCTGTAATGAGAGAAGCTGCAGCTTGAGCTATGGCTTGTTTTTCATCAATCCATTGATCCTCCTTCTCGGCAAAAGAAGGCTCGTACAGCAGCCGCTCTAAAAGGATCGCACCGCCATGGCTTCTGGATAACAAGCCGGCGCGCTCCAGCCGCTCCAGATCCTTTCTCACGGTGACCTCCGATACTTTAAGAAGCGCACTTAGCTGGGAGACCTCTGCGCTCCTGTTAGCTTTTAAATAATCCATGATCCGTTGATGCCGCTCCAGGCTTAACAATTTACGTGAATCTGCATGGGAAGCGTTAATAGGGTCCTCACTCACACAGGTTCACTTCCCAGGGTCAGCAGTATTTTTCCTTTAACTGCACCCGGCTGCTTGTACAGCTCAAACGCTTCGTTGATTTGCTCCAGAGGCAATATTTTATCGATCATGTCCAGGAAATTGAACTTTTGCTTACTCAAAAAATGTGCCGTAAGCTCCCACTCGTTCCCGGGAAATGGCGCACTGTAGGACATCCAGGAACCGGTTAAAGTAAATTCCTTGCGGTTCATCAGCTCAAACAGCTTGTAATCGAACGTAAGCTCCTTGGTTGGGGTACCTACGAAGCAGACCTTTGCCTTATTAGCCGCCAGCTCAAAGCTAAGACGCATGGTCACATCCGATCCCGCTGTCTCCATCACGATACCGAAGCCTGTGGCACCTACAATAGAAGCTGCCTGTTCCTTGAAGTTTTCGCTGCGTGTATCGATCACATAATCCGCACCCAGCTTGCGGGCAAGCTCCAGACGATCATGGTTGATATCGAATACCGTAACCGTTCGCGCTCCAAGCACCTTGGCCCACTGCAGTGTTAATAATCCGATCGTGCCTCCGCCCAGAATGGCCACGTCCTCGCCGCCTTGAAAGCTGATATGACGCAGCGCATGAAGGGCAACAGCCGATGGCTCAAAGAAAGCCGCTTCCGCATAGCTGACCGCATCATCAATCCGAACCGCATTGATCTCAGGAATAATGACGTACTCGGCCCAGCTGCCGTTCACTCGTGAACCCACGAAGGAATAATATTGGCATTGGGCAAAGTCCCCTTTGAAGCAATCCACACATTGATGACAAGGAACCAACGGCGCTCCGGCAATCCGATCCCCGACACCAATCCGTGTTACACCTGTGCCGACCCTGGCTACGATCCCGGCGAATTCATGCCCGAGTACAATCGGATAATGATGCGCTTTGGTTCCCAGAACACGGGGCACATCGGAGCCGCAAATCCCTGTGGCCATCACTTTAACCAGAATTTCATGCGCCTGCGGCTCGGGAATCGCTATATCTTCAACACGAATATCATCTTGTCCATATAATACTGCTGCTTTCATGCGTCAAGACCTCGCTTTCATTTGTGGAAACCAATCCTTCAAGCTTGCATAAGCCGATAGGTACAGCTCGTAACCCTTTGTATACAGCTCCGTGTGTGCAGGATCGGGAGCATAAGCTCTTTGGAAACGGACTGTCCTTCGAACCGCCTCGGCAAAGTCCTTATACATGCCTGTTCCAACCCCTGCCAGCATTGCGGCTCCGAGGGTGGTTGCCGTATCGGATGCTGCGATCCGCAAGGTTTTGCCTGTAATATCTGCTTTAATCTGTGACCATAGCTGACTATTCGCCGCACCGCCCATACTATACAGCTCACCAATACCTACGCCGCCATCTTCTGCCGTTACCAAATTGTGCTGCAGCGAATATGCACAGCCCTCCATAATGGCACGAGCCATATGACCACGCGTCGTTGCATAGGAAAGTCCCAGGAAAACACCCTTGGCATCGATATCCCAGATCGGGGAGCGCTCGCCTGCCATATAGGGCAAGAAAATAAGGCCATCACTGCCCTCGCTAATTTGTGCCGCTTCCTCATTGATCTCTCTGAACGGATCGAACACAGACTGGGGTAAAGCGCTGCCATTCTGCTCCGCTTCTGCATCGTCTTGTAGCTTATCTCCCGGATTAGATACCTGAGATACTGCTGTAACGTCCTTCCCAAACAGCTCGCGCTGGAACCAGTTCAGGCTCCCGCCACCGACCGTACCTCCCTGAAGCAGCCATTTACCTGAAACGACATGGAAGCCCAGGATCAGCTTGTCATTCATGATGGGCTGGCTCATCACAATGCTCATGCCACCAGCCTGCCCGCCCTGCTCCTGAGTTTCACCATCATGAATCGCACCAACCCCCAATGTGCCGCAGGCCGCATCCAAGCCTCCAGCAACAACCGGAGTCCCGATGAGCAACCCGCTGCTCGCAGCCGCCTCCTCATGTACCGTCCCGACGATATCACTGCATCCGTACAGCTTGGGCAGCAAATCCGGATCGATTCCCAGTTCACGACACAGCTCTATGTCCCAGGTTCCCGTTTGCATATCAAATGCATGAATACCATAGCCCTGTGAAAGATCGTGCGAAACAATCCCGGTCAGCTGGAACACGATAAAGCTGTTGCACTGCAGCACTTTATGTGTCCTTGCGTACAGCTCAGGCTCATGCTCCTTCATCCAGAGGATTTTGCCAGTCGTATAAGAGGGTGACAGCGGATTGCCGGAAACTGCAAAAATTCGTTCCTCCCCTACGGAACGCTTCATCTGCTCACACTGACTGACTGCACGCCGGTCCATCCAGATCATACTGTTACGCAGTACCTGTCCAGTTACATCCACAGGAATCATCGACCAGCTTTGTCCGTCCACGCCGATACCTTTAACTTCATGCGGCCGGATAGCGGTTTGGGCAAACATTCGCTGCGTCCCGCGGCATACCGCCGCCCACCAATCGAGCGGATTCTGCTCCACACAATCCTTCGCCGGATATAACGTTTCATATTTTTCGGTGCATTGAAAGGCAACCTCGCCATCCGGTGAAAATGCAGCTATTTTACAGCCGGAGGTTCCAATATCGATACCAAGCAGATACTCGTTATGCATAAGGCAGTATCCCTTCCTTCTTTCTATAGCATTAAGCGCGGCCTGCACTGCCGCAAAGGTTGATTTTATCTATTGCCATACGCTTGACTGCTTCCTTGGCAGGTACCATATATTGACGGGGATCCAGCTCCTCCGGATGCTCAGCAAAAAATTGCTGAATGGCCAATGAAAATGCATTTTTCAATTCGGTCGCTACATTCATCTTGGCCATTCCCAATGCTACACATCGTTTGACCTGATCAGCAGGAATACCGGACCCGCCATGCAGAACTAGAGGCACAGCCACTCGACTCGCGATTTGTTCAATACGCTTGAAATCTATATTCGGCTCACCCTTGTAAATACCATGTGCCGTACCGATGGCGGGAGCCAGTGTAGGAACACCGGTCAGCGCCAGGAACTGCTCGCACTCCTCGGGAACGGCCAGCATCGCATCGGCATCACTCACAACAATATCGTCTTCAACACCACCGATTTTGCCCAATTCCGCTTCCACGTTCACACCGCGTCGGCTTGCATAGGCCACGACTTCCTTCGTCCGCTCGACATTGTGCTCGAATTGCAGCTTGGAGGCATCGATCATGACGGAGGTATACCCGGCTTCTATACACTGCTGAATCAGCGCCAAATCCTGACAATGATCAAGATGAAGTGCAATCGGTACCGATGCCCGGCGTGCCGCTACCTGAGCGGCTGCTACAATATAGTCCATCCCCAAATGCTTTACGGTACCGACCGTGGTTTGAATAATAACCGGTGCCCTGCAGCTCTCAGCCGCTTCCACAACAGCCTGCAGCATTTCCAGTGTATGTACGTTAAAGGCGACGATTCCGTATCCTTGTGCTCTTGCTTCGACTAATAGCGGTGTAGATGAAACCAACCCTCGACTCATCATAAAGCCCTCTTTCGATTTAAAGTGTATTTTATTTCGTTTTGTCATTTCGTTTTGTTATTTATAGTTTCGTTTCGCTTCATTCATAAGTTATCATACTTATTTTCGCAGGTAACGTCAATCCCTGTTTGTTGACTCCTGGCTCGTCAGAAATATTTTTCCCTGATTGCCTCCACCACTCTCTGCAGCTCTAACCGCTTCATGTATCGCTGTCAGGTCGTAAAACGACTGTGGTTGCATCAGACTTAATCTCTTATCCTGAATGAGGGATAGCAACTGGTTAAAGGTTTCATGCCAAGCTTGAACAGATACACGCTGATTCCAATGCCGCAAATGAAGCATTTTAATATGGACTTGAGCCTTGTTTGTAATATCCGCCCAATTTACAGATGTTCCTGATAAAAGACCTATGGTTAATAATGAGCCATGAGGACGTACGCAATAAGCTAATTCTGTACCGGATAATCCCCCTACCGAATCAATTGCAGCATCGGCCCCCCGACCATTCGTCAATTCCATCACTGTTGGATGCAGTCGCATTTCAGATGTAGAGATAACATGGGAGGCACCCAATCGAAGTAATTGTTGGGTATAGCTATGATTTCTCGTTACTGCAATCAATCGAAAACCTAAAATTTTAGATAATTGGGCTAAGATGCGCCCCACCGAAGAGCCGCAAGCATTGACCAGTACAACATCGTCTGGCTGCAAATTCAAGATTTCCGTACAGGCAATCCAGGCGGTTATCGGATTTATATATAATTGAGCTGCTATGTAATCTTCTATACCATCAGGTACCGAAACTACCCATTGTGCCGGCACTTTAACAAATTGCTGCCAGGTGCCCTCCCCACGTAAAGGCAGTACACGTTTACCTATCAGCTCCTGAGAAACCGAAGGACCTACATCCTCCACAATGCCGATACCTTCATATCCAGGAATACACGGAAGTGAAATACGATGGGAATAGGCTCCCGTAATCGGGATCAGATCGGATGGATTGATGGGTCGAACCCGCATACGAACAAGAACTTCTCCATGATCAGGTCTCTCCATTTCTTTATTCTCAATCTTTAAAACATGCTGTGGCTCTCCGAACTCATACCATCTAATACATTTGTTTTCCACGATCATAGTCCTCCTGTCCTGTTCAATCATATCACAAACGGACGATCCGCCAATTCAAAAAAGCCCTCTCACCCGCCTCCATTAAAGGAAGACAGCCAAAAGGGCACCTTGTCAGCATCATTTCTTCGATACTACTATACTCTTGCCAAATACTTGATGATCTCCCCTAATCGATCCACTACGATATCCGGTGCGGTATGATCCAACGGAATCGGCTGATGCCGGGCAAGTCCCTGCCGTACCCATATCGCCTGCATGCCCACACGCTTTGCAGGAATGACATCGTTATCGATCCGATCACCAATCATCACTGCATGCTCAGCCTTGCACTGCGCTTCTGTAAGGGCTCGTTCATATAAGCGTACATCCGGCTTCGATAACCCTTCCTCTGCGGAAGAGCAGACAACCGATAGATATTGCAGCATCCCATACTGCTCCAGTCTCGCAGCCGTACCTGCACTCTGATTGGCGATAATCCCAAGCTTGTAATGCCGGCTCAGCTGCTCCAGAATCCCGACAGCATCCGGGAACGGCTCGTCCCAATCCTTGCGATAAGCCATACCCTTGCGTATCTCCAGACGATCCGCCTCGGACGGAACGAGCTGTTCCATGACCTGCCGCATCGGAAACGTACTGAACAACCCATGATAATGTATGAGCGACTGCTCCACGATATGCGGCTCAATCTGATAACCAAGTCTCGCGGCGTTATCGACAAATTGCCTGATGCTCTCACGAATCGGCTTCGATTCGTCCACCAGCGTTTCGCCTACATCAAAGAAAATCCAGCTGATTGCGCGATTGTTCCACTTAGCCGTTTCCATTAATTCAGCTTCGAAATCCGGTCAACCTCGGCCAATTCCTCAGCCGTAAGCGGATCATCGATAAATTGCAACGCATCTTGGATTTGCTCCGGCTTCGATACTCCAAGAATAGCAGAGGAAACATGTCGATTGCTCAGCACCCATGCCAATGCGAATTGCGCCAATGTCCAGCCGCGGTTGGACGCCAGAGGCTTGAGCGATTCGATAATGTGGTAATTGCGTTCCACACCGAGCAGGGTATGTATTCTTCTTTCGCCAGCTGCGGCTCTCGAGCCCTCAGGTGGAGCTTCCCCCTGCTTGTATTTCCCTGACAGCAGTCCACGACCCAAAGGGCTGTACACAATAACACCGACCTGCTCGGAGGCAACGAAAGGAATCAACTCATCCTCAATGCCTCGCGTAATAATGCTGTACTCAGGCTGCACACTTTCAAACCGGTGGAGATGGTTCAGCGCACTGATCCCATGGGCCTTGGCAATTTGCCATGCAGCAAAGTTGGAGCAGCCAATGTATCTTACCTTGCCGGATTTGACCAAATCATCGAGAGCGCTCAGCGTTTCCTCAAGCGGCGTCTCCGGATCAAAGCGATGCACCTGATACAAATCAATATAATCGGTTTGAAGCCGCTTCAGGCTTGCATCCACCGCACGGAATATATGATAGCGGCTTTGTCCTGAATCATTAGGACCTATCCCTACTTTGCCATGTACCTTGGTCGCCAGAATGATCTGATTGCGTCTGCCCTTCAGCACTCTGCCCAGTATATACTCTGACTCTCCGGACTCCAGAGGATTATCGCGATCCATGCCTTTTCCATATACATCAGCTGTATCAATTAATGTAATTCCTGCATCGAGCGCGGCATCCAGAACCTGCTGAGACTGTGCTTCATCAATCCAACGCCCAAACGCCATCGTACCCAGACTCACCTCGGAAACTTTTAAACCGGTTCTTCCTAATTTTCTATGCTTCATGCCTGAACACTTCGCTTTCTATAATAGGATATGAAAAAGAGACACAACATCACATGTTGGCCTCCGGCTGTCCGGTAGAACCTTAATTAAAGTTTATTCATATAGGTTTACTACGATATCATGCTAACAAAGTGTCTTTTCACTGTCAACCTAGAGGCAAAAACTGCAGGGAGGCCTGAATTGCCTGCTCCAGCTGGGTCGTTGTTCCCTTAAATGGATGTACGGCTCCGAAAGTATGGTTTCCATCAGCAATAGTGACTACGGAATGCTTGTCATCCCCCTCACGCATCTGTTTAAAGCCCTCCATGAGACGGGGTGAATCCTGATCTCCCTGAATCTGCAGCACCGGAATGGTAAGTCCCGCCAATTGCTTCACAATATTAAACCGTTCTCTGTTGGCCAACAGGTCTTCATAAAATACAGCCTTGATCGGCATTTCCTGCTTGGTTCGAACGTTGGCCACGTAGGCAATCCCGTATTCCTCCAGCTGCTTTTTGAAAGTATCGTCGAACAGATCCGTGAACCCGATTCCATTCCATGTAATTACCGACTTCACCTGTGGATGCTCCGCGGCAAATATTATAGCGGTTCCTCCGCCTTTACTGTGCCCCCACAAATGAATACTTTCCTTGTCCGCAGCATCCGCAACTGGAAGCTTGTTAGCAAGCAGCGCCTGAAGAATAACCTCCAGATCCTGCTGCTCTCTGGAAAATGTATTCACGGCGAATCGCTCCAGCTCATCAAAATCGGTTTCATTCACCCCGTTGCAGGAAAAATTAAAAGTGATGACATAATAGCCCTGCTCTGCAAAACGTGTTGCGATATAAGGGAAAAATCCCCAGTCCTTAAAGCTTTTAAAACCATGACAGATCAGCAGCACGGGACTTGGGTCTGGTTGATTCGGTACAACCCTGACTTCTCCGCGGATAAACAGCTTCTCTCCAGTTTCCAATTGTCCCGCTTCCAAGGTAAACGCTTCCTGAATCGTAGAAGTAATATCGCTCAATTCATTCACTCCTTTGCCTTTGAATGTCTTCTCCTATCTATTGTACAGCTTTACTCTCTTGTATGCACGATTCAATGAAAACGTTGAAGCCCAGGTGAATAAAATCGTATGAGATGGGTAATATTGTGTACGTCATAAAACCAAACGAGAGAAGGAAGCCGACATGAGCAAAAAAAACATAGAGCAGGATACGCATCCTACGCCCACACCTGACTTTATCATTACACCAGTGGATCAGCAGGATGCTGCCCCGACAGATATGGTGAGCGAGGCTGTCCAAGAAATCATGGACAGGGTTGAGGACACATTCGACGGTAAATCAGCTGATGAGAAGCACCAAAGCAACAAATAGATATCGAACAAAGACACCCTCATCGGTGTCTTTGTTTGTTTCTTATTCTTTAACCGATCCTAACGTTATGCCATGAATGAAAAAGCGCTGCAGCAGTGGATAAACGAGCAGTACAGGGATCATCGCGATAAATATTTTGGCCGCATTCAGAGTCTGATTGGATAGCTCACTCATTCTTTTTAACTGCTCGGTATTCAAGGTTGAAGCATCAATAATGACAACCAGCTGCTGAATGTACGTTTGCAGCGGATAATGATCGGCTCTCGACATCAGCACCAGCCCGTTAAAAAATTCATTCCAATGGTACACGATACTGAACAAAGTAACCGTAGCAAGAACCGGAACCGCAAGGGGAATATACAGCTTGACCAGCATGTACCAAGGACCCGCACCGTCAACGAGCGCCGCTTCCTCCAACTCTTTGGGTAAATTGCGGAAATAATTAACGACCAGAATGACATTAAATACCGGAACGCTGTGTCCAAGCACAAGTCCCCAAATATTATTGATCAGGCCGAGCGCCTTGACCGTTTGATACCATGGAATCAGACCGCCGTTAAACAGCATCGTGAACACCAATATCCACATCAGCACATTTCTGAGCCGAAAATCTTTTGTTGTTTTGGATAATGGATAAGCCATGAGAACCGTTACGACAAAGCTGACAACCGCGCCCAACACCACACGCTGAATCGAAATCCAGAATGAATTAAAAAATTTACTGTCATCCATAATCTCACGATACGAGTTCAAATTAAACCCGATTGGCCACAATCGCACCTGCCCGGCTGCGGCTGCCGAATTCTCACTGAGCGAAACCGCCAGCGTATACCAGATCGGCAATATACACAGGATCGAGATGCTGACCAACAGCACTATCAACACAATATCAAAAACTTTAGACCCCAGTGTCGCTTCCTTAACCATAACCATCCTCCATCCACCTGCTGTTGCAACCCGTTCATCTATTAAAAAATACGATAATTTGCATATTTGGAAGCCATGAAATAAGAGCAAGTGATTAGAATAAAGCTGACAACCGACTTCAAAAGACCCGCTGCTGTCGCCAGTCCATACTGTAAATTCACTAATCCTGTCCGGTAAACCCAGGTATCGATAATATCGCCCGTTGAATATACGAGTGGATTATACAAATTGAAAATTTGATCAAAGCCGGCATTCAAGACATTGCCCAGACTTAATACGGTGAGCAGGATCACTGTTGTCGCTATTCCCGGAACCGTGACATGAAATAGGCGCTGCAAACGGGTTGCGCCATCAATCGCCGCTGCTTCATACAAGGAAGGATTAATTCCGGTTAAAGCTGCCAGAAAAATGATCGTATTAAATCCGAATTCCTTCCAGACATCGCTTCCTACAATAATAATGGGGAACAGGTCAGCCCTCGCAAAAAATAAAATCCGCTCTCCCCCGAGCGCTGACAGCATATCATTAATCGGGCCTTTGTAGGCAAAAATATCAAGGAGTATCCCCGAAAGAATAACCCACGACAGAAAGTGCGGTAAGTAAACGATGGTCTGAATCCATCTTTTCAATATCATAATTCTTAATTCATTGAGCATTAAAGCAAAAACCAACGGCACCACTAGATTGGCGATAATTTTCATGACCGCGATAAAAATCGTGTTCACGAAAATCGTTTTACTATCCCCGAGCGTAAACATATAGGTGAAATTGTCCAGACCCACCCACTCCGAATGCAGCATGCCCAAGCCCGGATTGTAATCCTGAAATGCGATAACGAAGCCGAACATCGGCACAATGCTGAACAGGGTCAGCCAAATAAAACCTGGCAGGAGCATGATATAGTAGTGCTTGGCAAAACCTTTTGTTACCAATGCTTTTCACTCCTTAAGTGAAGTGCGGTGAATAAGGGCGGTTCCGGCTGCCATGTGGTTCTACGATTGCTGTTGTTTGCAGATTTCTTCATTATACAAAACATTTATAGGTTGAAATTTGCAAACAAAGGCACCGCTTCGCTATCTCCGAATCCACATGGCAGCCTCCACCTCTTATTCACCGCACTTCCTAAACTCGCACAATATATAGATGGTTCATGGCTTCGCGCCATTTTCCCATATAACCGCTTATCGATTACTGCTTGGCAGCCTCATCCACCTCGGCAGTGATTTGGTCTCCGCCTTGTTTTTTCCAATCCTGAACGAATTGGTCGAACGTCTCAAGCGGTGCGGCGCCCATAATAATTTTCAGGAACGTCTCCTTTTCCAGCTTGTCGAGCGTTGCCCACTTGCCTTCCATCGTTTTGGTTTGCGAATAAGTGACACTATAGGTTTTCTTGTACGGCTGTTGAAGCGCAGCCACCCCTACGAATGTAGAATACATCCGCTTCCATACACCCAGATCAGCATTCGGATTCCAATACTCGATATCTACCTTATCGTAGGGCTCCAGCTTCACCTTCTTCACGTTCTCGGCATCGGCCTTGAGCAATTTATAACCCGGGATGTCCAGCTCTTCCGGTTTCTTGGTGCCTGCCAGTACTTCCTTGAGCATTTTGTAGGTTACGTCCATTTCGTCCATCGGAGCGAATACGAGTCTTAATGGATAGTTGTTAATAGCGACTTTCAAGTCGAATTTCGACTCATCACGCAGCAGCAGATTGACCATCTTGATCGCAGCCTCCGGATGCTCATAGCCTTTGCGAACGACAACAAATTGGTTCGATGGTGTACCCATATGCGGGGTAAATTCGCCCTTGGCGTCCAGTGGAACTGCATATGCCTGCCAGTTGGCTTTGGGATCGTTCTTGATGGCATCCCCAAGAGGGCCATAGCCACCCCACCACATACCGAACCAAATACCTGACTTTCCTGCCTTGATCAATTCAGCAGCATCCTTACGTACGCTCATCTCTCGATCAATTAAGCCTTTGGCATACAGGTCACGCAGCTTGGCAAGCGCTTCCTTGGTCTCAGGCGTGATCGAGCCGTATACGGACTTGCCGTCAGATCCCTTGATCCAGAATCCAGGGTAAGCATGATACGCCGAGAAGATCGGGTCAAAGCCATAATTATTGTTATTCGGTACAATGAAGGTCGCATTCGTAAAGCCACCGGATTGGGGTCCGGTGATCCCTATCGTATCGGCCTTGCCGTTGCCGTCAGGGTCCTGCTCGACAAACGCTTTGGCCACCTTTTCCAGCTCATCGATCGTCTTGGGAACCTGCAAGCCGAGCTTATCCAGCCAATCCTTTCGAATCCACATCATATGAACCATGTCGGACTCGGTCGTGACATTGGGCAGCGCCATCAGCTTTCCGTTGAACGTTACATTTTTAGTGGCCAAGCCCTTGGTCGTTTCAATAATGCTTTTAATCGCAGGTGAAGCAAATTTATTGTAAACTTCAGTTAAATCGGCGAGCTGTCCTGCCTTGACCATCTGTCTAAGCTGTGTATCGTTGACAATCATCGTATCCGGCAGGTCGTTACTGGCTATGGATAGATTGACCTTTTGGTCGTAATCTTTACCTTGAGCTGCCTGCCAAATCATTTTGGATTCAATATTCAGCTGCTCCTTGACATATTTGGTATACTGGTTGCTTTCCGGCGTATCTCCTGGTGGCAGTGACTTATCAGAGGGATCGATGCTTTTTCCAATGTTGATCGTGATCGGTTTGTCATATTTGCCGAATGGATCTGCAGCTACAGCTGCTACTGCACCTGCGTTCGGTGTACTCGCTGCGGCTTTGGTTTCCTCCTTGGTCGAATTCGTATTGCTGCATGCGGTTATCACAACTAACATAGCTGCGATTGAAATCTGGATGGATTTTTGGGTCTTACGCATGTTAACGCCCCCTTCTTTCCTGTACGAATGATCTTGCTGTATAAAAGTAACATATATAAACCGCTTCCCCGGATAGAAAGCGGTTACGGGTTCAGGTAGGTATATGCTCGACAATTTATCTTCTTCCAAACAAGTCCTCTCGTTGTACCGACCTCCTTCTACCTATTTATCGGACATTTCCCTACCCTCGCGCATCGTTAGCCTAAATTCACTTGGCAATATGCCGATTTGCTCGCGAAAAGAGCGACTGAAGTATTTCTCGTCCATATATCCAGTATGTTCTGCAATCCAGGCAATCGTCTTATTCGTGTACAGCAAGTATTCCTTGGCCTTCTCCACGCGCAGCTGACGCAAATAATCATTAAATGTTTTGCCTGCGATTTCCTTAAAGCATTGGCTAAAATAACTGCGGCTCATATTGACTCTCCTGGAAATGTCAGCTGCGGTAACCTGCTGGTGCAGTTCTTGATGCAGCATCTGAATCGCCTTCATTACACATTCGATCACCTCGGGGGAAAATGCCGGCTTCGCAAGCGCTTTGCGAACCAAATCACGCACCTGTATGAGCCATTTTTCAACCTCATGCCAGCTGTCCAAGGCAGGATTAAGCTCTAATTTCACCAGGCCAAGTGGCACGAATAACCGGTTCCACTCGTCTGTCAGCCCATACAAAAGCCCGATTAGCTTCACCTGCGACAGCCGCAGCAGCTTAAGCTCATATACAAGCCTGCTGAACACCAGATCGTTATGAATCCATTCATGGGAAGACCACTGAATCTTTAATACATTAGAGTTATCTTCAGAAGAGTTCCGTTGGTGGACTGTGGAATTGTTCAGCGTCAAGTAGACAATTGCTGGTTGATCAGGATCATAATCATAAAAAAATTCCTTCTCCCTGTACTCCCTTAACCATCGATGCACCTCCTGCTGCTTGTGACCCTTTAAACCATCCAAGCCGAACAGCATCCAGCCAGACTGGCCAGCCAGACTCCCGATTAGCTGCTCCATGCGTAGCTGCGTAATCGAATCTTCCGGTTGTACTGGATTCGACAGCCATAGATTGGGCTCGACCTCAATCCATTGAAGTTCATGAGAACCCAAACCTTCCTGTTCACTCCAAGGCCTCATCCCTTTAAAGCTTAATTCCTTGTTCAAGGCGATCCATACATAGGCACGATCTGAGCTGAAGCCAGCCTCATCCTGAATTACTGGCTTGTTCCCTTCCGCCGATAATCCCGCCTGCATCATCCGCTTGTGAATTCTCCCCAGAACTTCTTCAAAGCGTTCCTTTTCCAGCTGTACCTTGGCAATATAGTCAATAGCACCGAGACGCAGTGCCTCCTGCACATATTCAAAATCCTGATGAAGCGTTAGCACAACAATGTGAATGTGCGGCAGCTGCTGACGAACCAACCTCATAAGCTCAATTCCTGACATAACCGGCATCGCCAGGTCAGTTAGCAGCAGATCAACAACGTTGGTATGCAAAAATTCAAGCGCACGCTCCCCATTATTGGCCTCACCCACAACCTGCATATCAAATTCGTGCCAAGGCATTGCCGATATTAAGCCTTTACGAACTAATTTATCGTCATCCACTACGAGAACTCTAATCATGGATACTTACCTCCTGAACAGGCAGACTTAAAAAAATTGTCGTTCCTTCCCCAATCACACTGTCAATTCTAAGCTCCGCCCGCTTACCATACTGGGACTCGATCACACGCCTTACATAATTCATACCAATCCCCATGCCAACCTTTCGCGTTTCCACTTCCTGATTGTTCATTAAATGACGAATCGTTTCCTCCGACATGCCGGAGCCGTTATCGTGAATCGAAATCTCAATACATTCATTTAATCGGACATTAACCTGTATGTATCCATCGTCGTTCAATCCATGATAAAGTGCGTTCTCAACAAGCGGCTGCAAAATAAATCGAGGAATCGGCATTTTCAGTACACTCTCATCCACATGAAGCTGAACATCAAATTTAAAATCGTATCGTATTTGCTGCAAGATCAAATACTGCTGCAGTGCGTCAATTTCCTCCTGCATCGTTGCTGCCTCACCCAGCTTGCCCAGGTTATAAAACAACAGCTTGTTCAAGGAGGAGACCAGACGGTCAATTTCGCTTTGACCATTCATGACAGCCAACCAATGCACCGTATCCAATGTGTTCATCAAAAAATGCGGATTAATCTGATACAGCAGCTTTTCCACCTCCAGATCAACCCTCCGCTTTTCCTTCTGCTCTACCTCACTGAACAGCTCCCAGATTTGCCGCTTCATCTGGCGAAATTGATTGAGTAAGTAATCAAATTCAGGAATTTGGGTCGAGGCGGGTTCATACTGCCTCTGGTTTTGCGCCAGCAGCTTGATTTCTTTATTAAAATGATTTAGAGGGCGATAGACCATTCTCCATAAAATCCAACCAAGCAGCAGGCTTACGCCTATAAACAGCAAGGTAATCAGAAATATTTGCACAAACCAACGGTTCATTTCTTTGTTATAATCAGCTTTCGGAATCAGCGAGATTACGCTCCAACCCTGATTGCTTGTCTCCACGAAACCATAATAGCCATTGTACTCACCCAATTTGCGACCGTCGGTAATGACCGGAAAATAAGAATCACGAGGAAATATATCGGCCACCTCACTGTAAGCGACTCTGCTGTTATTGTCCACAATCAGATGGGACGGCCTGCCTCCCAAAGGATCATTATTCAAAATTGCCTGTGTCAGCCGAAACCCGCTTTCAATATACACATAGACATCATCACGATCCGGGAGGTCCACCTTTCTCAGCGCCGACAATACGTATTGGTTGTCAAAGCGATTGTTGCTAATATGCGGTCCATAGTAGGAAATCCCAAAATATTCAGCAAGCAGTGGCAGTGAGTTCAAGGAAAAGTTCTCTTTAACCCCCAGGTTCTCAAAATTGTACGTGTCGTCCTGTTTGAAATAATACAACGTGAGCCCGACCGACGGATTGGTGAACGAAATCAGACTTAGCTCTTGTTTGATTTCATCGGTCATTTGTGCCCTTTCGTAGGGCTGGCTGGCCGAGAGCAGCTGATCCAGCTTCTTGCCTACGGCCCCCTGAAAAGCTAGCTGCTGGGAAACATGATTCAGGTTGGTGATCGTATTTTCCAGTGAGAGCTCAACCTGCTTCAGATTGCTCTGGATACCGGTTTGAATTTTATTGGTGAGCAGCGAGTAGATCGTATAATAAGAAATAAGTCCGATACTGATAAATGGAATCAGGGCCGTGAATGAAAAAATGATCATAATTCTACGTTTCAAGGTTAAGTAATCATATAAAAAAGAACGCCAACGCTTCATTGTCAACATACGATTGTGCACATCCTCTTATCCATGTATACGTATAGAATGGCACTTTTGGTAAAATTACGCAATAGAAAGAAACGGCCGCCTCCAGGGCGACCGCGATCCATTCAGAAGCTTATGATGGAGCAACCTTTTCAATTGACCCTCCCTCTGTCCTACAAGACGAAGTTGGCTGTGATGCCGCTTTTGTTATTTCCTCAAGCCGAATGGCGCCCTCAGAGGATAACCATTGAATCAGGGGCTCCTGCTTTGGATAGTGCTTTTGCCACTTCACCGAAGGATTGGAAGCATAAGCTGATTGAAACAGAAAAAACATAGCGATTCTAGCTACAGCGACTGGGAGTATATGCTTCTCTTCATCCGTCAGTGGTCCATATCCCTCTATAAAAGTTCTGTCAAAGCTGTAGGCATACTCCGGCAGCAGCACATAGATAACCCATAACGCGTAGGCGACATCGTGAATCCTTGTTCCTTGCTGCATAAAATCAAAGTCCATCACACAGCTGACTTCATCCCCCACATAACCCAGATTCCAAAAGTGCCAATCCCCATGAAGAATCGTTTTCGGAAGTGAAGCTTGGGCCCGCCCCCATTTGGTCGACAAGTCTTCAAGGATGAGCTCCATACTGGAAAGCTCGGCTTGTGGAACCATATCAAGACTTTTTAGACGTTCGTTGGCTTGCTTGTAATAAACAGAGCTTCGATAGAAGGACCAGCCCGGTTTAGGGCCCGGATGTACATGCTCCAGCGCCTGATGGTAAGCCCTTAAGCTCCGCGCGCTGGCATATACCTGTCGTTCCCGACATTGGAAAGGCTCAGTAGTCACAAAGGCCGACACCTGCAGCAATTTATCCTTACATCTTATAAAAGAGTCCCCATTCTTCGCCAAAAGAGGTGCCAATACCGGCAGCCCCTTCGCACTCAGCTCCGAAAGCATCTTTCCCACATATCGCAGATGCTTGATCGTATTATTTTCGTTCAATATGCGAACAACAAATTCACCTTCACTTGTCTCCATTTTTACATTTGTATTAAAGGCTCCACCCAGCTCGCCAAGAACCTTATGAAAACTGCCTAATTGAAATTGCTCGCATATGAGGTGCGGCTTAAAATAATCCTCATTCATCGAAAACTTGGAGTTTCCCATACCGTTCGCTCCTTGCCATCAAGTAACTCCCCCACAACTGATACAACTCAGGGTCCAATACTTTAACATGCGCGAGAAAAGAATTTAAGACGTTAAGTTTGGACAACCCTTTGAACATTACCAACGGAATGCGGTATTGCTTTGTATAGCTGTTGACCAGATCGATCACTTTGCCAGTTGGCTGGTCCTCATCGATAAAAATATGAAATACCGCGGCATCAATTCGCGTAAACCCAAGCCTTGTCATTTCATGAATGATGAATAAAATATGCTCCGTATCACTTCGAGTCATCGCGCCCTTTTTTTTCAAATAACGATCCAGCGACGTTCCCTGTACAAGCTCCATAATCAAGTAATTCGGTCCTGCTTCATACAGCTTAGGAATGACTGGAGAGCCCGCTGCACGGCAATAGGACATATATTCCATTTGAGCATGCTGCTCATCGCTATATATTTTGACACACCGATCGGAAGCTAGCTTGTAGACCCTTCCCTGCTTTCCTTTCCCGATCAGCGCTGCCCCTTTAAGCAATTTTTGGATATCCAAGCGGTTCACTCCTTTGGTTATGAATCGTATACTAATATATTCAGCTTGTGCTAATAAAACTTAGGACAATGCTCCGTATCCCACGTATTTGAGCAAAATCCACGAATGTACATATCAACGAATCGCTAGATGACATATGCTTAGAAATAGATACAAGTAACTTGTTTGGGAGGTGAATCATGCAAGCTAACAAGCGAGGAGTGTCTGAGAATAGCACGTTGAGCCCTGACCCTACGGAATCCGCTCCTTCCCCAAGCCTCGCTCCCCCTCTGCGGATTCTGATGGTTATTGATCAATTCAATATTGGCGGAACGGAAACTTACACGCTCTCCTTAACCCGCGAGCTTTTAAAACAAGGGGCCGCTGTCATCGTGGCTGGTAAAAAAGGAAAGCTGCTGGACCACTTTCTCGGACTGGGATGCTCTTATTATGAAATCGACTTTGTTTTGGACACCTATGAGCCTGATTCGCAAAACAGGGAACTGTATATAGAATTCATACAATCGATCATAGCTTCGGAACGAATTGATCTGGTTCATGGCCACCAAATACCCTCAGGAAGAATTGCTATCACCGCTGCGGATCGGATGGACATTCCTTTTGTGTTCACCGTACATGGCAACTATTATGACCCGGAATTCCTCCAATTGCTGCAAAATTCCACGACTGTTACTTGTGTTAGTCCTTCTATACAACGTTCACTGGCAGCGAAAGGTTTTGAGTCCATCCTGGTTCCCAATGGACTCGATGTTATGGAATATCAGCCTTATGCCCCCTTCTATCGAAGGTATCTGCGTCAAAAGCTGGCTATTCCCCAGCATGCAAATGTAATCCTGTACGCAGGCCGCCTGTCGTGGGAGAAAGCGGATATCGGTGAGTACATGATTCATGTTACCACGGCCTTAAGATACACGGATGATCCGAATTTGCATCTGATTATTGCTGGCGGAGGCAATAAGCAAGAGAGCATCATCAAACTGGTCAATAACCATCGCAAGGCGACAAATCATCCCTATCTTCATTACGTTGGCGAGGTTACCGACATGTGTGCTTATTACTGTATCAGCGATTATGTTATCGGTACGGGACGAATAGCCCTTGAAGCTATGGCTTGTGAACGGCCCTTGTTAGCGGCAGGCACACTCGGGTTATTGGGATTGGTGAAGCCGGTTCTATACGAGAAAGCATGGGATTCATGGTTTGGCGACCATGCTTGCCCACAATTATTATCCGGTGCCCTGCTGGCCAATCAAATAAAGAGTATGCTGCTTCTGGAACAACAGCAAAAATCGGATATTGCCAAAGCCGGAAGAAAATTCGTGATGGATCGATTTCATATTTCACAAACGACTGAAAAGCAGCTGAGCTTATACGATCAGGCCATCCAGTTGAAATCTGCACGGAACATTAATTTTTTATGAAGGAGTGATCGTTTTGGAGAACTACTTAATTGGGCCTTGGGACCATCTCACGAACACGCTGCCGCCTGGAACCGTTCTGGAGCAATACGTTCCGCCCGAGCTAGAAAAAATGGCTTACAAGGTGATGGAGCAGTACGAAATGCTTGTATTCGACATGCTGCTGATTACTTCCAAACCCGATAAAGGCGGGGCTATCTGGAGAATTAATACGGATCGTGGCCCTCGCAGCCTTAAAGTACTGCACAGAGATCCCAAGAGAAGCCTGTTCAGTATCGGCGCCCAGCAATATATGGTTGAGCGAGGTGCCAAGGTACCTGCCTTCATTCCCAATAAAGAAAACACGTTGTATGTTGAAGCCGGTGGCAAGCTATGGATTGTGACGGAGTGGATTGAATCGCTGCAGCAAGCTTCAAAAATCGATCTGGAAGGTGCCGTCGCGCTTTGCTACGGTCTTGGGGAGTTTCATAAGCATTCCCAAGGCTATGCTCCTCCATTGGGTGCTGCCAAATCGTCCCGGTTGTACGGCTGGTCCAACTATTATGAGAAAATTATGGCCAAGATTGGATGGTTCGAGGATATTGCTACCGTCTATCGGGAAACACCATCAAGTGAACGTTTGCTTTCTGTTATCGATGAATTTAAAAAACAGGCTCAGGATATATTCTCTCGTTTCCAGACATCTCCCTATTTCAAAATGATAGGCAAAGGTGAGCAGTACTGGGGACTTGCTCATCAGGACTACGGATGGTCCAACGGTCAGATGGGCCCCGGCGGGATATGGGTCATAGATCTGGATGGAGTCGCTTACGACCTGCCCTTCCGTGATTTGCGTAAATTGATAACGAGTACGATGGATGATATGGGTTACTGGGATTTGAACTGGATTCGCGGTATGATCGGTGCTTACCACGAAGCTAATCCGATTGACCAGGATATGTTTGAGCTCTTATGGATCGATATGGCGTTTCCTAACGAGTTTTACAAGCATATCAAGGAGATCGTATTTGATCCGAATTTATTTTTGCAGCATGAGCTTGAGCCTATTCTGGCAAGAGTGTTGGCAACAGAAAGCAGTAAATGGCAGGCCTTAACCGAGCTGGAGCAGGACAAAGCCCTTTATTTACCTGCACAATACTCGACCGAGGAAATCGAATCCAAATGGGAAGTTGTACGCAAGGCTCCTGTTCGACAAGGTATCAAGCTTCCGGTGGGCATCGATATCCCACAAATGCCTTGGGCAGCCTCCGAAAAACAGGAACAAGGGCTTACTCCTGTTTTCGATGCTGATTTCGCTCACCAGCAGCAAGAAGCCATTCCTGTTTTCGATACTGATCTGGATTACCAGCAGCAAGAAGCTATCCCTGTTTTTGATACTGATCTGGATTACCTGCCGTATACGCCATTGTCCAATCCGGTCTACTTGTCAGACTCTGATATTTCGGCTACACCTGCTCGTTCTGAGCATTTTGGTCTATTTACACATGCTCCACTTATTTATGAGCCGGCTGGAGTGCCTATCATGCATCCACCCGCAGCCGTTGGGACTCGAGAGTTAGCTGCAAATACAGTCGCACAAGCTGACAACAGCGCAGCCGCACAGCCTCCTGCTAATGAGCCGGAACGTATCGCCCTTCGAGTTCCTAAACCTTCGAGATTGAAGAAAAAAGTCAAAAAAGTGGTTGTTAAGACTAAACGTAAAACACGCAAAAAACAGTTGCAATCGCGGCCTGTAACCAAAATAAAAATCGTTAAAAAGCTTAAGAAAACGACGGTCAAAAAAGCTAGGCAGCCATCCCCTGTAACCAAAAAGAAAATAGAAGTCAAGAAAAAACAAGCGATTCCGCTTAAATCTTCCAATAAACCAATTTATAAACCAAGGACGCAGAAGACAGCCTGATTATCAAATAGAAGCTTACGAAGTAAGTCTTCTATTAAATTTAGGAGGATACGGCCTAATGAATATTTTAATGATTTGCACTGAAAAACTGCCTGTTCCCAACATTAGGGGCGGTGCCATACAGACTTATATCTGTGGGGTTGCTTCGCTGCTAAGCAAGCATCATCAAATTACTATCCTTGGAAGAACAGATCCGGATTTATTAAACGAAGAAGTTACTGAGGGTATCCGTTATGTTCGTGTCCATTCAGATGGTGTTTTAGACCTTTATGTTCAAGAAGTCATCCATTTCCTCTCGCAGACCCAGGAGCAGTATGATATCATTCATATTTTTAATCGTCCGAAGCTCATTGCCGCCGTTCATGAGGCCGCACCAAACGCCAGAATTATATTAAGTATGCATAACGATATGTTTAATCCTGCCAAAATCAGCAAATCCGAGGGCAGCGCTGCCATTGAGCAAGCTGAACGGATCATTACTATTAGTAATTATATTGGCAGTGCGATAAGTGATTACTTCCCTCAGGTAGAGCCGAAGCTGAAAACAATCTACTCCGGGGTTGATTTAAGCAAGTTTGCTCCTTGGTCTGAATCCCAGTACTCGTTGCAGGCCAGAGAAAGTATTAGAGCGGAGTACAATCTTGCATCGAAAAAGATAATCCTCTTTGTAGGAAGATTGTCGCGTAACAAAGGTCCACATGTCCTTGTCCGCGCCATGTCTCATCTGCGGCATTCCGATGCCGCGCTTGTCATTGTAGGTGGTGCTTGGTACAGCGATAATACGATTAGTGATTATGTGGCTTATGTCCGCGCTCTAGCTGAGCATTCCTCTATACCCGTAATCACAACCGGATACGTTCAAGCTCACGATGTTCATCGTTGGTTCTGTGCGAGTGATATTTTTGTTTGTACCTCCATCTGGCAAGAGCCGTTGGCAAGAGTCCATTACGAGGCAATGGCTGCAGGACTCCCTTTTCTTACCACCAATCGAGGAGGAAACCCGGAAATTGTACGGGGTAATAACGGCATTCTAATAACGGATCCGGAAGATCCCCTGGAATATGCGCATCATCTTAATTTGTTGTTGTCTGATCTTCACAGCTCTCGACAAATGGGATTGAATGGCCGTCGACTGGTTGAGCAGCATTTCACTTGGCAGCGAGTTGCTGACGACATCTTGTCCGTCTGGGAACGCAAATAACGCCTCCCTCAGACTCAGTTCCTATGCTGGACCTCCTGACACAGGAGTCCAGCATTAGGGCCGATGCAGCCGCTTTTTTATCTCCACGTAAGCAGCTTGTACACTTACATAGACTTAATATTTATACTGAATGATGGATTAACCCCGCAGGCGTCCGGGTTGCCGCTAACCAATTATGTTTACATGTCCATACTTAAACTTCATCCTCGTCATCTTCGTCTTGATCTTCTTCCTCGTCGCTGTCTTCGTCTTCGTCTTCTTCATCTTCTTCTTCTTCTTCTTCGTCTTCATCTTCTTCGTCTTCATCTTCATCTTCATCTTCATCTTCATCTTCATCTTCATCTTCATCTTCATCTTCATCTTCTTCGTCTTCATCTTCTTCGTCTTCCTCGTCCTCGTCCTCGTCTTCTTCGTCTTGATCTTCTTCCTCGTCGCTGTCTTCGTCTTTGTCTTCTACTTCTTCCAATTCCCCTTTTTCTGCATCCAACTCGACTTTATAATATTTCACCTGAACTTCTGCTACATCAGGATGGTTGTCAAGCATTAACTTCACTTGATCTGCCAAAGACACCACGATCATTCCCTTCGCTTCTAATTTTGAAACTTCTCAGGTTTCCCTGTATCCTATGATTTTCTAATCTAATTGTGTAGGCTGTTGATAGAGTAATAAGGCGGAATTCAGTTGACCCCACTACACTTATTGATCAAAGCGCATATTTTTCTATGAACTGCTAATCGCCCTAACATATAGAAAATGATATTCATAAATTAATAATAAATTCATATAAGTAAGGAGCTTAAACCTTATGAAGGGATTAATTCTCTGTGCAGGTAAAGGCAGCCGGCTCTACCCCTTTTCCGAAGCAACACCAAAAGTATTACTCCCGGTAGCCAACAAGCCTATTCTGTATTACTGCATTGAACAGCTGATTAAATTACAAATACGTGAGATTGGCATTGTCATACGTCCTGAGCACCTCGCGCTTTTCATGAAAGAGATTGGCACAGGTGAGCAGTGGAATTTGGATATTACCTATATTCATCAATTGCAGCCCCTTGGGATTTCAAATGCAGTTCTGCAGGCCGAGTCCTTTATTCTGGATGAACCCTTCATCTTATTATTAGGAGATAATCTGATTACAGAGTCCTTGGAGCCTTTGGCTCAAGCTATTCGTTATGACGATCATGAGATCGCCATTATGCTTGGAAACGTTGCAAACCCTCGGGATTTTGGCATTGCAGAAATCGACGGGAATCGAATAGTAGGACTTGAAGAAAAACCTGTGTCACCCAAGTCTAACCTCGCCGTTCTTGGAGCTTATGCTTTTAGGGCTGACATATTCAAGGCCATACATGCAATCAGCCCCTCTCCAAGAGGAGAATATGAAATCACGGATGCCATTTCGTGGATGATCAACCACGGCTATTCAGCAGTCTTCCACAAGACAGAACAAAACTATTCAGATGTGGGGACGATGGAACGATGGCTTGAAGCAAATCACTGGATGCTGGACCAGATGGATGCCGATGGATTGCTGAATAATCGAGAACATTTGGACGGATGCATAGTCATTCCCCCTGTGCTCATTGACCCAAGCGCCTTATTAAGAAACTGCATCATCGGTCCTTATGTAACCATTGGTCCGCACGTTAAGCTGGACGGCTGCCATATGGAGAACTGCATCTTGCTGGAAGGACTTGAGCTGTTTGATTCTGGGACTACCCTAAGTCATGCCATTCTCGGCCCGCAATTCATGCACGTGCTGACCTCTGGAGGAACCAACAAATGAATATTCTAATAATGGGAATGGGCTATGTCGGCGTGACTACAGCTTTGCTGCTTGCAGAGCTTGGGTGGAATGTAACGGGATTGGACCCGAATGAGTCAAGGATTCGAATGTTGAGTCAAGGTGTGCTCCCCTTTTACGAGCCTGGTCTGGACGATGCGTTAAGCAAGCATTTGGCTTCCGGCAGGATCACGTTTACCTCAGAGGTGGACATGGCTGTCTGCAATAATGAGATCATCTTCCTCTGTGTCGGGACTCCCTCAGGAAGTGATGGCAGTGCGGATCTGAGGTTTATTAAAGAAGCAGCGGAGAGTATCGGCAACAATATGCCGGGATACAGGCTAGTTGTTATCAAAAGCACGGTTCCTGTTGGAACTAATGAACAAGTAGTCCAATGGATTACACAAGCCCAGCTTACAGCAATTTCTTTTGACGTGATATCTAATCCTGAATTTCTGAGAGAAGGCAGCGCATTACGAGATGCTCTTGAGCCTGATCGGATTATTATTGGCAGTGAAAATGACCAAGCCACAGAACGGCTTCGATCTTTATATGAGAAATTAAGCTGTCCTGTTGTGGTTACCAAGCCCAAAACAGCTGAGCTGATCAAATATGCTGCAAATGCCTTTTTGGCTACGAAAATCTCCTATATCAATGAATTGGCCAGACTGTGTACGAAGTTAGGAGTAAATATTGCCGATGTTGCCGTCGGGATTGGAATGGATCATCGGATTGGAGCGCACTTTTTAAGAGCAGGCATCGGATATGGAGGCTCCTGCTTTCCCAAGGATATCCATGCGCTGCTGTTTACTGCTCAGGAGCATGACCTTAGCTTAACGATTCTAGAAAAAGTTGTGCAGGTCAATCAGTCGCAAGCTGTCTATTATTTGGATATTTGGGAGCAGCTGTTGGGCACGTTCAATGGGAAAACAATCGCGGTATTAGGCATTTCCTTTAAACCGGATACCGATGATATCAGAGAAGCACCCGCAATCGGCATGATTGCAAAATTACTGGAAAGCTCTGCTATGATCAGAGTCCACGATCCGGTAGCCAAGCTTCCGGGCAGCATGTACTCCGAACAGCTGCAGCAGTTCGATTCCCTGGAGGAAACTATTCAAGATTGTGATGCTGTCATCCTATGCTCGGAATGGAAGCCGTATATTACGGCGGACTGGGGACAATTAAGAAGCCGCTTGAAGCAGCCTTTCCTGTTGGATGGCAGAAATATGCTGGATGGCGCGCAATTAACTTCACAGGGCTATCATTACTCGGGCATTGGCATGAACTGGACTCAGATGCACAAATAAGAAAACCGTCTATCGAGGCCTTTCAAAGATGAGCGACCGCGGTTTAGAGGTAGGTTTTCTTGAAACATAAGAATCCTTCAGCTCCACTGAAAACTTATACATTCTTATGTTATAAGAAAAGCTTCTGATCGAAGCCTATTCGATGAAGATACAAGTCGACGTACCTAAATCAGCTAAAGGATGGTTGTTATGCAAATATTAGTCACTGGCGCAGCCGGATTTATAGGTTCACATCTATGCGAGCGATTACTTCAGGATGAAAACAATCAGGTAATCGGGCTGGATGCCTTTGTTCAATCGGCTACTCCCAACTGGATAAGGGAGCGCAACCTTCGTAAGCTGCTTCATCACCCACGGTTTTCTTTTATCCAACAGCATATTTTGAAGGTTTCATTGGAAAATCTGCTCCCACAGGTGGATATTGTGTATCATCTGGCGGCAATCCCTGGTGTTCGTTCGAGCTTTGGCCCCGACTTTGAGACTTACGTGACGAACAATATTTTGGCTACGCAATGCTTGCTGGAGGGCTGCCGACAGTATCCGGTCCAGAAATTGATTTACGCTTCGACCTCCTCTGTATATGGAGAAAAGACGGGACAAGTCAACGAGCTTACCCCAACGGATCCTTTATCTCCGTATGGAGTCAGCAAGCTTACCGGGGAACAGCTATGTCACGTATACGCTCATAATGATGGGGTTCCTATCGTGATCCTTCGCTTCTTCACCGTGTATGGTCCGAGACAGCGGCCGGATATGGCCTTTCACCGTTTTATTAATCACATTATGCACAATAAACCAATTCCCATATATGGTGATGGTCAGCAAACCCGAGATTTTACATTTGTAGAAGATTGTGTTCGAGCGGTTGCCCAGGTTGCCTATGCGAACAATGTCATTGGTGAAACCATCAATATCGGTGGTAAGGAACGCGCTTCGGTTCTGGAATGCATCTCTATATTGGAACGATTGGTTGGCAAAAAAGTGGACATTCAGTTTATCCGACCTACGTATGGGGAGCCCAGGAACACTTGGGCAGATATTACTAAGGCCCAATCCTTACTTGGCTACGAGCCTAAGATCGATTTGTATCATGGACTAGAACAAGAAATTCTCGATATATATGAAATGACTACAATGATGCCTGCATCCGGCCAGGATTCAAAATAGTAATAAGATTATTCATTTATACACAACGAAGCCTCCCGTTTCCACTATAACTGTGGGGCGGAGGCTTCATTGTGTCTATAACGGGGCTGCACGCAATTTCTTAACGGGTACGAATCACAACTGCCGCAAAATCGCTCAATTCCGGGATTTCAATCGACATCTCCTGCTCGGTTTGCACAAACAGAGCTTGGGGTTGGGATGTTTCGGTTAAATAAATAGCCTCACTGCATGCTTCTAATCCACGAAGCGTTACCTTCAAGTCATAGACCGGAAGTGGATTTGTATACGATACACCGTTAAAGCCGGAAAGGTTCAGCACATGCAGGATATAATTACCATCAGGCAGCTTGTGAAAAAATACCTCCACATTCGTCGGTGCATTCGTCACCAGAGTCAACGGTTGATTCAGAGTATGATGGAGCAAATCCATAACCGCGTTTTTATGATCGGCATAACCATGCTTGTAGTAGAGCTCACCAGCCTGCCATGGGACATACACAGCCTTGTGGTTCCCATTTGTATGGATGCCCGCTCCCCAATGCTGCTCGGAGATGCGATGACCGGAAGCACGCTCTGGCGGGCCAAATGTAGATGGAATCACGTAAGGAAGCTGCTTATCCGTATTCGGACCAAATTCAACGCGGTAAAAGCTGTCGGTCAGGAAGATCCAATCGCGCTCAGGGAAGCTTGCAAAAAGCTGCTTATTGTCAGTTAGCAGGTAAGCGGCCTCTTGATTGTGTACGTGCACACTGTCCAGCTTGACATCAAACCTGTGCTGGAGAAAAGACGCATTCTCAACGCCTTCGGTGAAGGACCCACCTGTACTGAACAAACAAACACCTTGTAGATAAAGAGCTTCCAGCGACTGCAGCTCATCCTCTGAAAAGCTCGCAATATCCGGGATCATAATCGCTTTATAGCGCTTGGGCGATCCTGCTTTCGTCGCGAGAACATTTTGATCCAGAACATCGAACAGCACATGCTCTTCCTTCAGCATTTTGTAAAGCCCCAAATATTCCTTCATATTTTTCTGAACAGGCTTGCCCGGCTTGATCAGTGCTACATCGGACATTGAGATAAAATTCCCATAATATTGTTCATTGTTTTTGTGATACTCATAGATGGCCGCAACCGTCGGCAAATTCTCACGATCCGGATAATCCTCGAACACGCCGATAATGCAAAAATCGAGTCCCGACCCGCTTGCCAAGCCTTCCTTCAAGCGAATATTAACCTCATGTCTGGATACACCGGTGAACCGATGGACCAGATCAATCGCATTGATGCAGCAGTTGCTCACCAGCTTATCCTCCCAGGAATCCTCCAGCGACTGCACATTTTCCGAGGCTGAATACAACCAAACCGGATGAGGGCGCTTGTTATCCGTATTCGATTCCTTGCGGACAATATCGACCTTATGCTCGTTATACGTCGAGATTGCGATATCCTTATTTTTGCTTTTCACTAGTGCATGGATACGATCCAGCATTTCCTTGGTGGTCGCATCCTGGAACAATTTATACTGGCGGTATACCGGATCATCCAGGCTTTCGGTTAACGGTAGATCCAAACCGCTAAATTCATGAAATTTGGCCTTGCAGCTATCGCAAAAGCAGATTCCGTAATGAGTGCCGCTATAATCACGCGTCTGGTAGCCAAACATGTTGAAGAAAATGCCATCCACATCGTAATTTGATATCACTTCATCAATCATTTGCAATGAATATTCTCTTTGATAGTAGCCATTAATGCACGTATGCACGATCCCATGATAATTGACCTCTTTGCCCTCCAGGGTTCTGTAAAACCATTCAGGCCGTTTGTCAAAAATCGATTCATGCGCTTTACTGAAATCAAAACGGGCGATAAATTTCATGTCATGAGCATGCGTTTTTTCGATAGCTTCCTTCAGCAAATCCTTCTGCTGGTTAGCAGCCCGGTATTGATACTCAAGCTTTGTCGGATAAAAGGCAACGATCCCGCCTGCGTTCATCATCAGTACATTTGTGGATAATCGCTGCAAATCTTCAATCAGACGATCCACATTCAGATTAGCATCCGTTTCACGCAGATTATTTTGAATTAATCGTAAATTGTTTGATTTCCACCAGCTCATAACTTTGCCTCCCAGCAAGATGAAAGTTGGGGGAATAAGATTTGCTGCGCGACCGAAGTGTTCTTACGATTGCTCCACTATCTCCAGAACACCACGGTCGCTCCACTCTTTATTCCCCCCAACTTACAGGTTTATTTTTCAAATTCTATGAACAAGCATTCCCAGATGTCCAGCCGTGGTATCGTTATGGCTAGTTTACCATCCGTTACGGTAGATGCCATCGCTTGACCGGAGATCAGCTGACGGATCTGTGTGACCTTGCGGTCGTCCAGCTTCAGCCTGACTTCGATGTCGTGTAGCGGGATGTTCGTTGCCAACGGGCGCTTTCCGACACCATTGACGAGATGAATGAGCATGGTATTGTTTTTTTCAAAAACGGTCATCTGCAGACCATGAATGTTGCTGATCTCAATCAGCTTATCGTCGCCAAGAGCCATATCGATAACATTGGACAGCAGCTGATAATGCTCACCCAGCTTGAATTCATTAATCAAGTGACTGAGTGAAAAAGGCATGTACACAGCTTGGCCTGTGCCGATTCGATTCCGGGTCACGAGCGGCAGATCCGTATGGCTGACTGGAAGCGACGCCCGCTCCGGGGGCGCACCCACACTCTCAAGCGGTGAGAACGGCGGTACCAAGGTAGCAAGCACCTGCGTATCGCCGCCAATCGACTTCACATACATCACCTTGCCCCGATGTGCGATCAAGCCGGTATGCTCCATACCCTTTTGCAGCGGATTATGGTCTCCCTCAAAGCGCAGGTAAGATGCTGTCAGCGCCTCACTCGTGTAGAGCTGATTGGAGATGCCCAGTAATTCAAGCAGCTGCTCATGTTCAGGAACTGCACCTTCGACGACAATAGTTCCACCACCATTCACATACTGATGAAGGGTTGCAATAAAGGCGTCACTAACCTTCATTCCCTCAGGGATAATGAGACCCTTGTAGCGTGACAATTTCTCAGAGGTTGCATGTACACTGAGAATGACATCAAATGGTATTTGCATGTTGATTAAGCCATCAGCCCAACCCTCTGCCGATGGATCACCTGTCCACATCATCGCGATTTGCGCGACACCAACCGCATCCTCCATATAGCTCTCTACTTTTTCTACGCTGCGATTGAAATCACTCACTACGTCCAGAATCCGTTTGTCTTCGATCGTCTCGGGTATGCCTGTTAACGAATGCCAGATGTTCCCGCCTTGAGCCGGAATTTGTGACAGCCAAAAACGGTATTCCGCTGGCGGAAGTCCTGTATGCCGCCAGTCCATACCTGGACTGGAGTGAACGATCCCGCACGGTGTAGGCCGATCCGGCAATGATTTGCCCAGCTTCATACTGAGGGCAGGCTTCCAAAACTCAGGAATATGATGATGTCCAAGCGACAAAATATCCTGCGGCTCCGTGCAGTGCATATCTGAGGTTTGCTCACGATCCAGCATATTAGCTGGGTACAGGTATAAAATCATCGGAAGTTCAGGATTTTTCTTTTTGATAAAGTTGTACCAATGGTTCGCATTGTTACGGAAGCAGATGGGTGCCCAGCTCGGATCAAACTGGCTTTTATCGGCTGGAAGCGGCTTTTGAAACAGGTTAAAGTATTTCTTCTGGCAAGCCTCACACCAGCAGGGTACGAAACGAGGAGCATTAAAAAAGATCCCGTCGATGTCATAATTGCTAATGACCTCATCCAGCACCGGAATAGCTACATCGTCATTGCGATAACCACCATTCAGGCAGGTCGACATCAACAAAGACCAATTTCCCGGTCGCCCTGCACCTATGATCTCGGGTTCGCCTGATGGCTGTCGGATGAACCATTGCGGCTTTTGCAAATAAAACTTGTCTTCTGTCTTGCTGAAGTCAAACCGTGCGATGAAGCGAATATCCTGCTCATGACAAGCTCTGATCACTTCCTTCAATAAATCGAAGTTGTGCGGTAAATATTCATTAATTGTATGAAAAGGCACCTTGGATGGATACCAGGCATAAATTCCCGCCACGTTAAAGACGATGGTATTGGCCCCCATCTGCTTCATTTGGGCAGCAAACCGATCCGGTTCGATCAGCGAGGTGTCTTTAATCTGCAAATTAGTTTGAACTACACGCAGCGGCTTTTGCCACCACGCTTTGGTATGGTTCTGCATGATTGATCCTCCTGTGAGCTTCCGTAGGAAGCATTCTTCGTAAGCATCTGCTAAGTTTTGCTTTAGCAAAACTAACTTCGTAAGCAGTAACTGAGCTTCCGTAGGAAGCTTTCTTCGTAAGCATCTACCATAGAAACGGTTACCAGAGGAAGCCTCCGGTAACCGCACTCCGTTCATTTCATTTTCACATTCCGTGCACTCTATGCTTATTTCTTGTTAAATTCCTTGTAAGCCTCGGTGTTTTCCATATAAGCTTTTTTCATTTCAGGCAGGTTGTTTAATTTTTCAATATAGGCTTTGTACTCATCCATCGAGATTTGCCCTACGATCGCTTTGGTCATCATCGATTTCCATTCGCTTTCATATTTCGGCCAAGTACTGTTGAAGGTTGCAGAGTACACATAGCGGAAAGGATCTACCTTGCCAATCGTGTCGTAGGCTTCGACTTCTTTTTTCTTCGCGTCGTTATAAGCTTTATCTCCTGATGCGCTTTCCACCTTACCCCATTTGGCATAAGCCAGAACGCCCGCGCCTTTACTTGTGGTATTAACCTCTTTCACGCCCTGCTCAGTCAACACTTTTTGACCACCAACTACTTTATGATGCACACCCTCCAGTCCATAATAACCAAAATCGGTCATTTCATCGGAGGCTGTGTAGTCGAAGTATTTCAGCAGCTCCTTAACCTTGGCTTCAGGAACCTTCTTGGAAATGTAATAACCGCCGGATACACCTGTGGATAACACAATGGCGTCGCCCTTAGGTCCTTTCAGATTCAGGTTAATAATTTTGGAATTTGGCTGTGTTTTGTTGATGGAATCCTCCCACTCCTTGTCCCACCATACACTGCGGGCATAGGAAGCGGCTCTGCCGGTCTTGTACAGCTCTTCAGCCTGCGTTTTCTTCATCACCGCGAATTCCTTGGACAGCACGCCATCGGTATACAAACCTCTAAACCAATTCACCATCTCGGTCCACTGAGGAGTCATTCTCTTGTCGATCATGCCGCCTTCTGCATTATAAGTAGGGTCAAGCGCACCGAAGCCGGCCGCAAACGCGTCGTCTCCATCATTAATTATTACACCGTGTCCGATAAGACCAAGCGTATCCTTCTTACCATTGCCGTCAGGATCGCTATCGACAATCTTCTTCAGGGCAGCTGCATATTCATCCAATGTAGTAGGCACAGCAATATTCATCTTGTCGAGCCAGTCCTTACGGATTTTGATACCGTTATCAATTCGTGAACGGGAACGTGGAACTGCATAGATTTTGCCGTCAACTGACAAATACTTTTGCCAATCCGGGGCCATGTTCTTTTTCAGGTTCGGATATTGGCTCAAATCACCAAGAAATGGAGTCAAATCCCAGAAAGCACCATTCTTGATCGCACTGCGCAGTGTCGGCCATGTAGAATCAGGGGATGCCACGACTTCTGGCAGATCAGCTGATGCGAACAACAAATCTGCTTTCGTTTTCAAATCGCCATCGGGTACCCATTCGATATCCAGCTTGCTATTGGTTCTCTTTTGCCATTCAGTCCAATACGCATTTTTCATATCAGGCACTTCGTTATACAGACCGGCAAAAATTTTAATTTCCAACGGCTTCGCCGGAGCCTTGGTGTCGGTCGCAGTTCCTGTTCCAGCTGCCGCAGGTGCCGCTTTCTCTGTAGTACCTCCTGAGCATCCAGCAGCTAAAGATAAAGCAACTACACATGAAATGCCTGCAGACCATTTTTGAAACGCTTTCATTAAATTGTCCCCCTCAAAAGTTTTTTATGAAGTCAAACTAACTTCCAAGCCAAACTTCAGTTTGTTATGGCATTGGGTCGGGACTCCGTTCGTTGTCCGAACGTGAACCCCGATAACCCGATATTAAATGCCAAACAATCGGAATCATACAGACAATTCATGCTAATCACTGCTTAAGTCAAAAACTGTCCGTGCAGCAAGATTGGTCTGCCTTCGCTTTACTCAAATTCGATCAGCAGACACTCCCATATATCCAACTTCGGAACGGAAACCGCTAATTTGTCCTGCTTGCTCTCAAAGCCTAATGGCTGCCCGGAGATGAGCTGCTTCACAGCCTTCACGCTTTTACCATTCAGCCTGATCGACACCTCGATCTGGTGCAGCGGAATATTGGTAGATAGTGGACGTCTGCCAACTCCGTTAACAAGGTGGACAAGCAATGTCTTATCTTTTTCAAAAACAGTCATTTGCAATCCCTGGAAGTTGCTGACTTTAATAAATTTATGTTCAGCAAGTGCCATATCAATCGCATTGGATAAGAACTGGTAGTGCTCACCCAATTTAAATTCATTGATCAATTGGCTTAAGGAGAACGGTAGGTACATCGCGTGGCCTTTTCCTGATGGATTCCAAACGGCAAGTGGTAAATCTGTATGGCTAACCGGCAGTGAAGCACGTTCCGGAGGCGCTCCCACACTTTCAAGTGGTGAGAATGGCGGCACCAATGTCGCCAGCACCTGTGTGTCTGCTCCCGTTGGTTTAACATAATTGACCTTGCCGCGATGAGCGATCAGCTCGGTATGTTCCAATCCCTTTTGCAATGGATTGTTAGCACCCTCAAAGCGTAAGTACGAGGCCAGTAAAGACTCGCTTGTGTACATATCCTCAGAAATACCAAGCAGCTTCAGCAGAGCCGGGTGATTCGGAATCGCTCCCTCGGCAAAAATATGACCGCCAGCTTGAACATAGTCGCTAATATTAGCAATAAATGAATCCGAATATTCCATGCCTTCCGGGATAACAAGACCACGATAGTGTGAAAGCTTATCCGTTGTCGCCTGTGCCTCCAGCAGCACATCAAAAGGAATTTGCATATTGATCAAACCATCGGCCCAGCCCTCTGCCGAAGCATCTGCTGTCCACATCATGCCAATCTGCGCTACGGGAGCAGCCCCATCCATATAGTTCTCGACCTTCTCGACGCTGACGTTGAAATTTTTCACGACATCCAGAATTCTTTTGTCACCAATCGTATTTGGTATTCCTGTTAAGGAATGCCAGATGCTTCCGCCATGAGCCGGAATTTGCGACAGCCAGAAGCTATACTCAGCCGGAGGAAGCCCCGTATGCCGCCAATCCATACCCGGACTTGAATGCACGATGCCAAAAGGAGTCGGACGATCCGGCAGGCTGCGGCCCAATTTCATACTTAGAGCAGGCTTCCAAAATTCCGGAATATGATGATGTCCGAGAGACAAAATATCCTGCGGCTCTGTGCACAGCATGTCAGTCGTTTCGGCACGATCAAATAAATTATCATGGTACAGATTATAGTAAAGGATCATCGGAATATCTTTACCTGTTTGTTTGATCATTGTGTACAGGTTATCCATATTATCGCGCAGGCAGGTCGATTCCCAGGCTGGTTCGAAGGCTTTTCGCTCCGTCGGCATTTCCGTTCCGTACAGATTCGTATATTTGCGACGGCAGGCTTCACAGTAGCAGAGGGTGTAATTAGGTGCATTGAAGAAAATCCCGTCAATGTCATAGTTATCGATAATTTCCTGAAGTACGGGAATTGCCACTGCTTCATTCCGGTATGCGCTGTTAATGCAGGTAGACATCAGCAGCGACCAATTGCCCGGCCGTTTGGCGCCAATCGTAATCGGCTCACCTTGAAGATCTCTGGCAAACCACTCCGGACGCTGCAGGTAGATGGAATCCTCAGCCTTACTGAAATCGACACGTGCAATAAACCGGATATCCTGCTGATGACACGCTTCGATAACTTCCTTTAAGAGATCAAAGCTTGTTGGCAAAAATTCATTCAACGTATGAAATTTGACCTTGGACGGATACCAGCCATAAATCCCACCGACATTAAAGACAATAGTGTTGGCTCCCATATCTTTCATTTGAGCAGCCAGCTCCTGCGGATCGATTTGATCCGTGTCGCGGACCTGAAGATTCGGTTGAATAACACGCAGCGGCTTTTGCCACCAAGATTTGTTCGTTGTATCCATAGCTTCCTCCTGGAAACGGTTACCAGCTCCGTGTGCGCGCCATTGGTCTGGAGCCTCCACACGGCTTGGTAACCGTTGAATGGTTGTTGTATTTGCTTACTTGCTCTTCTTACTTGCCAATAAAGGATTTGTACGATTCAGCAAATTCCTTGTAAGCTTTTTTCATTTCCGGTGTGTTGTTAATCTTGTCGACGTAGGCCTTGTATTCATCCAGCGTAATTTGACCGACGATCGCTTTAGTCACATTGGCTTTCCATTCATTCTCGTATTTAGGCCATGTGCTGTTCCAGGTATTCGACACCGTGTAGTTAAACGGGTTGACTTTACCGACCTCATCAAAAATTTCCACTTCTTTTTTCTTTGCATCATTATAAGCTTTGCTGCCTGAAGCACTCTCTACCTTACCCCACTTGGAATAGGCAAGCACACCTGCGCCTTTGCTTGTGGTGTTCACTTCCTTGATGCCTTGATCATTCAGTACCTTCTGCCCGTCAACCAGCTTGTAGTGTACGCCTTCGATACCATAATAAGCCAGATCCGTTAATTCATTGGAAGCGGTTTGGTCAAAATATTTCAGCAGCTCTTTCACCTTGGCTTCAGGAACCTTTTTGGAAATGTAGTAGCCGCCGGATACACCGGTTTGCAGCTCAATAGCGTCTCCTTTAGGTCCTTTTAAATGCAGGTTCAAAATTTGAGCGTCAGGCTGTACCTTCTTGATTGCGGTTTCCCACTCATTGTCCCACCACACACTGCGTCCATAGGAAGCGGCACGGCCGGTTTTATACAATTCCTCGGCTTGCGTTTTCTTCATAACCGCAAATTCCTTGGAAAGAATGCCATCATCAAACAGCTTTTTGTAAAAGGCAACTGCGTCGCTATACTGCGGAGTCAAACGGCTCTCAATCATACCGCCTTCAGCATTATAAGTAGGATCCAAAGCACCGAAGCCTGCGGCGAACGAAGGATCAGCATCCTTTACAATAATTTCGTTACCGATCAAGCCCAGCGTATCCTTCTTGCCATTGCCGTCAGGATCGCTTTCCACGATTTTTTTCAAGGCTGCCGCATATTCATCCAAGGTTTTCGGTACGGGAATGTTCAGCTTGTCCAGCCAGTCCTTACGGATTTTGATACCAGGATCAATTCGGGAACGGGAACGCGGAACCGCATAGATTTTACCATCAACCGTCAAATATTTGAGCGCGTCCTTGGCCAGATTGTTTTTCAGGTTCGGATATTCGCTCAAATCGCCAAGGAAAGGCGTCAAATCCCAAAATGCGCCGCTGCGAACAGCATTCAATAGTGTAGGACGTACCGCAGACGGCGCTGCCAGAACCTCGGGAAGATCGGCGGAGGCCAGCAATAGATCCAGCTTTGTATTCAAATCACCGTCGGGTACCCATTCGATATCAAGCTTGCTGTTCGTTCTTTTTTGCCATTCGGTCCAAAATGCGTTTTTCATATCGGGAACTTCATTGTAAAGCCCGGCAAACATTTTAATTTCGAGCGGCTTGCTTGTATTGCCTGCACCTGCTGCTGCGCCCGGTGTCTTGGATTGACCATCGTTGCCTCCGCAGCCTGCCAGTAAAGATAGTGCTACCACGCCAGATACGCCGGCCGTCCATGTTCTTGATGTTTTCATTGAATAAATCCTCCTGCATCGTATGGTTTCATAAAAATGCTTTCTTATTGGAAAGCTCTCTACTCCTATTCAATCTAAACCTGGATTGGACCGAGTGATACAGACAATTGATGCGCTGATTTGCTCAGGATAAAAATTGTCCGTCCTTCGAATTGACTAACCTTTTACTGAACCCAGCATAACACCCTTGGCAAAGTGTTTTTGCAGAAAAGGGTAAATGACAAGAATTGGCGCCATCGACAGCATGATCGAAGCCATTCGAATCGTTTCCTGAGGAACCATCCGATCATCTCCACCGGAGCCCGCCTGACCTACACCGTTCGAATCGGAATCGATAACAAGTGTTTTGACCAGCACCTGCAGTGTCCATTTCTTCGAATCGGAAATATAGATCAATGCATTAAAATACGTATTCCAGTGTGCTACTGCAAAAAATAAGGTGAACGCCGCAATCGCAGGCATCGACAATGGTATCACGATACGCAGGAACACGCCAAGATCGGAGCAGCCGTCAATTTTGGCTGAATCCTCCAGCTCCGAGGGCAGCGATTCCAGAAAGCTTTTGATGACAATTAAGCTCCACGCATTGGTCAGCGCCGGCCAGATCAGAGCCCAGTAAGAATTTAACAAGCCCAGCTCTTTAATCAGCAGGTAGTTCGGCACGATTCCTGCACTGAACACGAGCGTAAAAATAACAGCGCCCATCATAATACCGCGGCCTGGCATCGTCTTTTTCGTTAGTGCATAGGCCAGCGAGAACGATACAATCACATTCAGCACTGTACCAATGATCGTAATAAACACGGTACTTTTCAAAGCGTTCACAAAGCTGTTGGTCGATAAAATATATTTATAAGCGGAGAGCGACCACTTTTCCGGAAACACATAAAATTTCAGCGGCACATACGCCTGTGGATCGGTAAAAGATACACTAAACACATACAGAAACGGGAACACACAGACGAATGATATGAGGGCCAGTAATGAATAATTGACCCAGTCGAAGGGCTCCAATTTCTTTTTCGATACAAAGCTCATCCAGTTTCTCCTCCTTTAATTAATAGATTCCTTCATGACCTAATTTTTTAACCACATAATTGGATATCATGACGAGAATAAAGCCTACGACACCTTTAAACATACCGACCGTAACCCCGGTGCTGATCTGGCCTTTTAGAATCCCTTGTGTGTAGGAATAGGTATCAAATACTTCGGCCAAGGACGAAACCAGCGGGTTCATCATTAACAATATTTGCTCAAAGCCTACATCGGCCATATGTCCCAAACGAAGAATTAACAAAATGAAAATGGTTGGTCGAATTGCAGGCAAGGTGATATGCCAGATTTGCCGCCAACGGCTAGCACCGTCAACAACCGCCGCTTCATATCTTTGCGGATCGACACCCGCCATCGCTGCGAGGAAAATGATCGTACCCCAGCCTACCTCTTTCCACATGCTTTGCAGCGTGATCATTGCCCAGAAATAATTAGGATTCGATAGAAAAGCGATGCTTTCCCCACCCGAGTCCGTTATTAATTTATTGATAATCCCGACATCTGTAGACAGTACAAAAAAAGTCATACTTGCCACTACAACCCATGATAAAAAATGCGGTAAATATACGATCGATTGATTAATCCGCTTGAACACCTCATGACGGACTTCGTTCAACATCAAACCGAGTATAATCGGCAGCGGGAACATAAACACCAAGCCGAATATGTTAATGGCAAACGTGTTGCGAAGCATGATGTAGAAATTTTTGTCCGTAAATAACTCGTTGAAATGCTTGAACCCCACCCACTCACTACCGGCAAATCCGCTGTACGGGTTATACTCCTTAAAAGCAAGCAGCAGCCCCCACATCGGTGCAAACTTAAATATCATGAAAAACAAAATTCCCGGTAAAGCCAGCAAATACATATATTTGTGCTGCACCATCCGATTCCATAGCCTGGACCAGTAGCCTGCGTTTCCGGTTGCTCTGGTGCTCAACACGGCCTTGTTGGATTCTATCATTGTGTACGCCCTCTCTCCTCATTTGTTGTGGATTGCTTCCCTGTGAACCTAATACTAGACTGCTCGAGGAGGGCAGTATACAGACAATTCTTGAAATGCAAATAAGGTCCGGAGGGATGGACAGAAATTGTCTTTTGATATTCACCCGGAACCCAAGGGACGCACCCTCCCAAACCCTCCCTATAGGGAGGGCCCCAAAGGGCTTTGCCCTCTGGACTCCCTGGTCGGATGCGCGGCTGTAGTGTTCTCGGGGCGCTTGTCATCCCTGCGGGATACGCTTGATTTATTGTGGATGGGTCGATTGGGCGCGCGGCTGTGGTGTTCTCGGGACGCTTGTCGTCCCTGCGGGACACGCTTGGGTTGGGTGGATGGGTCGATTGGGCGCGGGGTTTTGGTGTTCTCGGGACGCTTGTCGTCCCTGCGGGACACGCTTTGAGCGAGCACTCACAGAACCCATTCATTTCATACAACCTTTTTACCCACACATAGAAGTTCCATTAAGAATAAAAGTACTCATACACAAATCCAACTCATGGAAAGGTTGAATGCAATTGAGATTCATAAGGAACAATCACAAACTTAGTAAAGTCAAACTTTTTTTAAGTCCAAACCGGTACGTAAAGCAGCTGCTCAAGTAATCAACTTTACGATTATTGGTGATAGTCATGTCGGCTACGGTAATGGACTAAGCATTTATAAAAGCCTGTTATCTAAAGCAGTGAAAACGAGGAATATAAAGTTTGTTATTTTTGGAGGGGATAATAAACACGGTTCGACGGGAACAACCGCTGATGTGGATTATAAAGCATTTAAAGATATCGCCAGAGGAATTTTGGGACCCAAAAATATCTCCTTTAAGGCGTCTATAGGAAATTGGGAAGATAATACTAGAGTTTTATTCAAAAAGTATTTAGGAAATGTTCTTGGAAATGAATTTCCCTGGGACGAATGGTAAAGTGAAGTATGTCTGGTTGGATAATGCACCTGGAAAATTCAGCTTGCAAGCATAAGTTTGCTTAAAAGTTTAGATCCTAATTTTGTGGTAGAGGTTATTATGAAGCAGCCTTGACAATCAATAATAATCAATTCGACCTCACGGTCAAGGGAGTACAATCCTAACGATTGTAAAAAAATCAGCGCTTTGTTCATGTATAACATTTGTTAAGATGCGAAAGGGATTCGCGATACTGTTATCACGAATCCCCTTAAACTGATCTGAAGTTTTACATTCAACTACCGATAAGCCGTCCTGAACATCCCTGGAGTCATCTGGATACTTCGCTGAAACACGCGCGTCAGGTTGCGTTCGGAGTAGCCAATGATCGCGGCAATTTCGCTGATGCTCTGATCCGTTTCCAGCAACAGCCGCTTCGCCTCCTCGACCTTGCACTCCACGACAAATTCCAGGAAGTTGATCCCCATTTCCTTTTTGAACAGCCGGCTTACATAAGAAGGGCTCATCCCTACCAGCTCGGCGCAGTACACCAAAGACAAATCCTCCGTGCAGTGCTCACGAATATATTGGCACACCTGCCAAATCGCAGTCTGTCCTGTATCATTAAGCGAATCCTCGGTCAGCTTCTTGTGCAGCGGGAACAATACCTCCTTGAACCAGTCGATGATGTCGCGTGAGGTTTGCTTGCTTTCCAGTTGGCCGAACAGATTATGCTCCAGAATATCGAGTATGCTCCCTCCCTGTTTCTCCAGAGAAGTAATAATCGCAGATAGCAGCACCGAGTAGCTTTGGTGAATAAAATTAACCGATTGTGATGTTTGCAGCGCCTTGGTGAACCGTTCCAGCGACTGCTCGGCCTGCTTCAGCTCGCCTTTGGATAGCGAATCAACAATTGCCCCCTCCAAATCGCGCGGGTAACGGAAGATGGCGCGGGTTTTCGAATTTTCCAGATCTTCAATATAGAGGACCGAGGCCGTGTCCTGATAAATCCGATACTGCAGGGCCACTTCAGCTTCTTTATACGAAACCGGAACGTCGGCAATATGCGAGTAGCAGCGGCCAATCCCTACAGATGCCTCGAAGGACAGAAAGTTTTTCAAAGAGTCGCACACCGTCTGGGCAAATTCAATCGTCCGCTCTGGCAGCTTCGATTGCTCCGTATCATGATCCCACTGCAGCAAAGCAATCCCCTTACCTTGATACGGAAATACATAACCCTTCAAATCCGAGTTTTTCTCCATGAGCTCCTGGATCACATTGGATACGGCAAAAGCAATAATCGGCTGATCACCCGGCAAAAACCGCGTTTCCCTCAGCACATTTTCCACCTCGACGACCATGATCATATAGTTGGATTTAACTGTCAGACCGTACGTTTCACAATCCTGTATCAGAGAGTTGCTCAGCACGTAATCACCATTAATGAGCTGCTGCAGACACCGTTCACGCAATGTTGGCTGGATCTTATCCATATAGCTGCCAAGCTGCTGCGTCTCCTTGCTCAAATAATCCAGACAGGCGCGAATGTAGTCAAATTCATTTTCATTCGTCTGCACACGACCGGCCCCAAGCGATTTACTGTGCTTAATAAGCTGATCAATCGGACTATAGGCACGTTTGGTGCTAAAATAGGTAAAAATGACGGCCAATATAATAAAAAAGGTCAAGGCCAATAACGTAATCACACGTATCCAGACTAATCGTTCCGTAATCAGCTCCTGAGGAATTACCGATACATAGGTGCGTCCAAACAAGCTTTTGACGTAGGAATAATGGGCTTCCTTGCCATCAGCATCCGTATAGTAAAAGCTGTCAATACTGCTGCTGGCTTCGCTTATTTTCTTCAGGACCGGCATGTCCTCAAAACTCAAGGCGTTAGCTGCTGTTAGCTTCCCAGACTGAGCCAATTGATGTGGATAGCTGACAAAAATCAATTCTTTTCCATTCATTAGCAAATTCGTATCATCGGGGAAAAATCGCATAATCCCTTTGGCATCGATCTGAAAAGCCAAAATGCCTTGTGAAGAAGCTGCAGCGGCTACCGGCAATCTTCGAAAAAAAGTAATGATTCCACTTTGTTGACTGTCCGGCAAATACACCCATCTCAATGGATTTTTATCCGCCATCAGCTGCACAACATCATTTGTATATTTAAATTCATGAAGGTCGACGGCTCCATATTGATTCGTCAGAACCACATTTTCCTGTGTACTGAAAAAATAAATTTCATTGATAAAATCGTTTGCGTTTTTGGCCAACGTAATTTTATTCATTAGCTCCAAATGCCATACCAATGGCTTGTCTGTAATCCGGTTTGAGAATACATCGTTAATTACCGGTTCGGCTGCCAGCTGAAGAGACTCTTTTTCAATACCTTGCAAAATACGCTCCGCCCGGTCTCTTGTCAGTGCCAATGACGATTTGCTTTCATCTATAATAAGCTCCTTGGTCCGTTCCATAGCAAACTGATAATATAATAATCCGGCTACAAGGATGGGAATACATACCGAAAGACAACCTACCCAAATTAAACGATGTAAATATTTACCACTTCGCTCTACTTTCCCGGGAAATAATACACGATACAAGCGGTTAATCCAGTTGCTCATAGCTGCCTCCATCTACTGCGGGAGGATTCCACGCAATGTCTAATGTCCATTATGACGGTATTTTAGCCTTACTTTTATTGTACTACATGATTATAACCAGAAGGAAGGCGGCATTGAACCGTCAATACTTGTCATATGTGCTTTCTATGGTGCAATTCAGGTCTTTATAACGGTTTACAACGCAAAAAGCCTTCAAGATTTAACAATCGGTCAGCATAGCTTCCCCAATGCTCATCTTGAAAGCCTTTTGATCATATCTTATTACTCGCCCTTAACGTAAGGAATTGTCAAGGGACCCAGAGGCAGCACAGCAACACTCATAGATTCACCATATTTGTGCGCAAGCTGCTGCAGCGTATCATCGATATTAGCGGACGGCTTCAGCATCGCTTGTTCGATCAGCCCATCGGGCAGTGAGGAACGCACATATACATCAGCCCACACCTGCACAACAGCCTGCTTTTGTACCTGCCATTGATCAAATTGGGAGAACGAAGGATCATTGATCAGCTCCAAAATCTCCTGCGGCGTCTTACGCAGCTGTAATATACCTGCATAATTGCCATGATCCGGTATCCCATCCGAGCATTCGGAGGCAACAATAATCGTCCCGCCCTGCTTGACAATTTTGTGCGCCGCACTCATTCCTTTGACGGCCTGATACAGATTCTGATCCAGTGGATAGCCCGAATTGGAGGTAATGACAACATCAAAACGCTGCTCAACCGGAACCATCGCATGCTCCTTGGCAAAAGCACAGCCCTGCTTATGGGCTTCGAACAGCTCCCCGGCAAATACCTGCGTAATTTCCTTGTCTTTGTTCAGCGCAACATTCAGCATGAATTCAGGCTTGCACAAGCGATTAACCTCGCCAGCCATCTCCTGTAAAGGATTGCGCTCCATATTCCCCCAGGTTGCGAGCGGGTCCCCGATCATCCGCGCATTATGGAAGGTCAGGATCGTCTCGATTCCTGCTATTCCAGGCATAATTCCTTTGGGTCCACCGGAAAATCCGGCAAAAAAGTGCGGCTCGATAAATCCGGTTACAATTCGAAAGTCCGCTTCCACGTACTCCTTGTTCAAATACGCATCACAGCCGAACGAAATTCGCCCCAGGTTGACCAACTCATCCTTGTTGTGACAATGATGGTTAATAACTCTAACCTTATCGACGATTTCCCCGCCCAGCATCTGCACGAATTCTTCCCGTGTTTGATCCCGATGCGTGCCCGTCCCATTAATAATGACGAATTGCTCTGCCGGTACATGGGCAAGCTCCTCAATCAGCCAAGGAACCAGCTTATGATTCGGTGTGGGCCTTGTAATATCGCTGATCACGATAGCCACTTTATCCGTCGCTTTCACCATCTCACGCAGGGGAGGTGCGCCAATCGGATGCTGCAACGCCTCCATGACAGCAGCCTTATCATCCTGCAAGCCCTCCAGGTGCGAAGGTTCAATGATTTGGGAATGATCAGGCACGTTAATCCGCAAAGCATCTTTTCCATATTGTAAAAAGGTTTCCATCCTTCATCACGCCTTTACACTCGTATAGGCCAAGTAGAGCCGTGAACACCATCCAGCCTCGACCATTCAGCTTAAACTCGCTTATTCGTATATTTTATATAAAGCCTGTGTGCCGCTGTTTTCTTCTCCAAGCGCTTGCAGCTGTTCATACAACGATTTAGCCAGCTTGAGACCGTGTGTTTGCAGACCCATCTCTTCAGCTGAATCAATAGCAATTCCCATATCTTTAATAAAGTGCTTCACGAAAAATCCAGGTTCAAAGTCGCCTTTAATAATTCTCGGTCCCAGGTTGCTCAGTGACCAGCTGCCCGCAGCACCCGATTCAATGCTCTTAAGCACAGTGGACGGATCAAGACCCGCCTTTTTCGAATAAATCAAGGCTTCACAAACACCCATCATATTCGAAGCGATCGCAATTTGATTGGACATTTTCGTATGCTGACCTGCACCTGCTTGTCCTTGATAGACGATATTTTTGCCCATCACTTCAAATACAGGCAAAACTGCGTCAAATACATCCTGCTCACCGCCAACCATAATCGATAATCTGGCTTCACGAGCACCCACATCGCCACCGGAAACTGGAGCATCCAGGGAGAAGCATTGGACTTTTTTCGCTTCCTGCTCGATCCTTTTGGCAAGTGAAGGACTGGAGGTCGTCATATCAATGAGGTAAGTGCCTGATTGTGCATGACGGAGAATACCTTGCTCGCCCAAATACACTTCTTCAACATCGCTTGGAAACCCAACCATCGTGATCACAACGTCAACCTCACGGGCCAAAGCTCCCGGTGTTTCCTGCCATACTGCGCCAGCTTCCACCAATTCATCGGTTTTCGATTTGGTTCTGCTGTACACATGCAGCTTATATCCTGCATTCATTAAATTTTTGACCATGCTTTGACCCATGACACCCGTACCAATGAAGCCGATTGCAGCACCTTGTTTAATTGAACCCATATCCAAATTCCTCCTTTGTAACATTCTTCTCTATTTTAATAGAAGTTGACATCAGATGGTAGCGACATTTATTGTTTTTGCCAAAAGTGCTGCAGGATATCAAAAAATGTCTTGTTATTATCGGTACTTCGAGCTAAATGCAGCGCCAAGCATCAAAATGTGTCTACCTCGATATCGATCACTAGCTCAAGTCCTATCGACAAAATCCGAGTTATCACAAATATGAACAAAAAAAAGACGACCTGCGCGGCCGTCCACTTTATATTTCAACTGCTGATTGCTTGCCTGCCAGCGCCTAATCTCTCGGCCAGCCAATCGAATGAACGTCGTCCGCTAATCTCATGTCTGCCTTCGAATAAATCAGATAAAAAACGCTCCTGTACACCCATCGAAGCATAAATGCCGCTCACTCGCTCTATCATCACCTCAGTCGCATCGACCGGGAATAACGGATCGCTAATACCTGACTCAATAAATAAGGCTCGCGGCGCGATCAATCCGATCAATTCCGGCATTTCCGCATGCAATAAAATACCAGGAATGTAATTATCCAGGCAATGCCGCCTCGATAAAATACTGCGCTTATACGTATTGCTGTATCCGCAAATAACAGCAGCCTGAATCCGTTGATCCAATGCCGCAGACAACGAGGCAACCATACCACCGCCCGATAAGCCCATACATCCGATTCTGGAGGCATCTACATCTGTTCGTGTCGTCAAATAGTCCGCTGAACGAATGGCCTCATACCCTCTCAGTCCGGCAATCGTTTTACCTGCCAGCAGCAGTGCAGCGGCAATCGGAAAGCACGAGTTCGGCGTGTCCGGGTTCTGTTCGGTATCCCAGGTCAGCTTACGGTCACCGAAGCCGACAATCTCGGGTGCGATGACGATCATCCCTCTTCGGCACAGCTCCAGAGCAAAATGACGATGAATCCCCAAAACGCCGGTATCCTCTGAACCATCAGGCAGAAGTCCGACAACCTCCCGGCTGCCATAGCCATGTCCATGCCAGGCCAGAACCGCAGGAAACGGTCCATTGCCATGCTTCTTCGGGATCAGCACATAGGCCGGAACCCGCAGTCCATCAGCAGACGAATACTCAACGCGTTCCCGGATAACATCACCCAGATCGGTGCTTTCCAGAATTACAGGATCAAGCGCAGGCTGTGTGCCATCCAACGCTTCGAAGGAGCCAAGAGCTGTTGCAAGCTTATTGCGAAGCTGCTCCTGGCCCTGAGAATCACTGCCATTCCTCTTGCGTATGGCTTCCGTCTCTGCATACAGCTTTTCCAAATACAAATCAGGCTTCCAGATGAAAGACAACTCCTTCCATGACACACTACTTTTAGCAACTCATAGTGTATGATTTTCCTTCACCTATTCAGTATGCTAAAGAATACCGTTCATTTCAACACAAGTCAGCACAAATGCACCTACGCCATGCAGATCATTTTCGCAAACAGGTCTTGTCATGTAATTCGTATAGTCTCCCGCTGATGTACCGATGCAAATATCCGGCATAACAAAACGTCCCTGCTCATCGAACTTCATCCGGTTAACCAAACCTTGATAACCATGCTTAGCTGCCTTGGCCAAGCTTCCATCAGTATCTGCATAGCCGTGTTTAATTGCTTTGACAATCGCATATACGAACAAGGCTGAGCCTGAGGTTTCCAACCAATTCTCAGGACGATCACCTTTATCTACAACCTGATACCATAATCCGCTGGCTTCATCCTGATAGCGGGCTAGCGCTGCAGCGAAGTTACCCAACGATGTCGTCAATTGCTCACGCGCCTCATGATTGGCAGGCAAAGCGTCAAGGAAATCAGCCAAGGCCAGTCCATACCAGCCAAGCGATCTGCCCCAGAATTCCGGTGAGCAGCCTGTTTTCGGATTCGCCCAAGGCGTCTGCCTCTTTTCATCCCAAGCATGATACAACAGTCCGGTTGCTTGATCAGTCATATAGGTACGCATTAGCTTCTCTTGATGCAGAGTTTGTTCGATTAATCCGGCTTCACCATACTCGACCTCATATTTGATCGCAAATACGCCGCCCATATACAAGCCATCCAGCCACATTTGGTAGGGATACTTGTCTTTATGCCAGAATCCTCCCTCAGCCGTACGATTCAAGGTACGGAACAGCTGTCGCAGCTTCTCCATCGCAATACGGTAACGAGGCTCCTTGAAATGCTTATCCAGCGTGAACAGCAGCAGGCCCGGTTGGATTGCATCCAGCTCATCGCGGCTGAAATAGAAGTTGCCCTGCTCGTCAATCAGATGATCCACATATGCCTTGGGATACAGCAAATACTTCTCATCCTTCGTTTGCTCCCATAGAGCGAGCATACCCTGCAAAAACACGCCTTGGTGATAATGCCAGCGATTAGCTGGAGGAAGCTCCCCTGGCACAAAGCTGGATACGAGTGAATCGCAGGCCGCTTTGGCCCAATCGATAGGGGTTGCTTCAGTCCGGTTAAATGTAGCGTCGGTAGTGTTCATAATTAGCTCCCTTCGGGTAGTAAGTGAATAATGTATGGAATCGTACAATCAGCCTTTAATCGAACCGAGTAATGCACCTTTGGCAAAATGCTTTTGCAGGAACGGATACACGATCAGCACAGGAATGGTAGCTACCACGATAACAGCCATCTTGATTGTCTGTTCCGGTGGTGCTGCATAACCGTCATCGAAGCCCGAAGAATCTGCACTGAGTCCGCTTGCCAAAATAACAATTTGCCGCAATATAATTTGTACCGGCCACTTCGCATTATCGTTCAAATAGAGAATCGCCGATAAGTACGTATTCCAATAGGTTACCGCATAAAATAGTGAAATCGTCGCAATGGCAGGCATTGACAGCGGAAGCACAATCCGGAACAAAATGCCCCAATCGCTGCAGCCATCCATTTTGGCCGACTCTTCCAGACCGTCAGGGATATTTTGGAAAAAGTTGCGCATAATGATCAAATTAAACGCATTAATAGCAGTCGGTATAATCAAAGCAAAATAGGAATCGATTAAACCCATGTTTTTTACAGTAATAAAGGTTGGAATTAATCCGCCATGAAACAGCATCGTAAACACGACCATGAACATGATCACTTTCCGTCCATCCAGATCACGTCGAGTCAAGCCATACGCCATCAAGGCCGTTAAAAACATACTAATCACGGTACCGACCGATGTAACTCCGATTGAAACCCCCAACGAACGCAGAATCGTATTCGTCGAGAAAATGTATTTGTAAGCATTCAACGAAAAGACGGTCGGAAAGATAACAAATTGTCTGGCCGCCATCTCCTCGGCAGTCGTGAACGATCCCGCTACCACGTGAATGAACGGCAGAATCATCACCAGAGCTATAATAGCCAAAAGTCCGTAATTTATCACATCAAACAAGCGACTGCTCATCGATTTATCTTGCTGCATAAGGCTCTGTCTCCTTTCCATGTTGACTTAATAAATGCCATCCTCGCCGGCTTTTTTGGCTAATTTGTTAGCGCTCATCACGAGAATCAGGCCGATAATCGATTTGAAGAATCCGACAGCGGTACTGAAGCTGTATTGTCCTTGCTTCAAGCCGGCGGTATACACATACGTATCAAAAATCTCTGCCACTTCACGGTTAGCTGAGTTTAACAGCAAGTAGACCTGTTCAAACCCTAGCTCCAGCACATCACCGATTTTCAGAATGAGCAGCACGATAATAACTCCGCGTACCGAAGGAATCGTAATATGCCATATTTGACGCAGACGTCCGGCACCATCCATTTTGGCCGCTTCATACAAACCAGGATCGATCGCCGCCATCGCCGCCAAATAAATAATCGTTCCCCAGCCCGCTTCACGCCAGATTACCTGTAAAATGTACGTAGGCCGGAACCATGAGGCGTTAAGTAAAAAGTTAATTTTTTCGTATCCCGCCGCTACCAGTAATTCATTAATGATCCCCCGATCCATCGAGAGCATAACGAATGTAATCGACACGATAATGACCCAGGACATAAAATGCGGTATATAAACCAACGTTTGCACGGTGCGTTTAAAGCCGCTGTGCCGCACTTCATTAAGCATTAAGGCCAGTAAAATCGGCACCGGGAAAAAGAACAATAAATTCATCCCGAATAAAATCAAAGTATTGGCCAGTATTCTAAAAAACGCCGGCTCCTCAAAAAGTCGCTGGAAGTTGTCGAATCCAACCCATTTACTCCCGGCAATTCCCAGATAAGGCTTGTAATCCTGAAAAGCAATAACGAGTCCCCACATCGGGACGTATTTGAAAATGATAAAAAACAGGAACCCCGGTAAGATCATCAGGTAGATCGCTCTATTTTTGATAACTCGCTGCAAAAGGCTCGAGCTTGATTTCGGTTTGATTTGGACTTGATTGGAGACAATTGTGTCATTCATCGCAGGTTCCTCCTTCCTTTAATACAACAAGCACGGGAGCCATCCTCAGACCGGAAGGCCCCCAGCTTCATAGAGAATTAACGTTTAAATTATTTCTTGGCTTTCTGATAGGCAGCTGTGTATTCCTCGATAATTTTGTCTCCGCCTTCTTTTTTCCATCTGTCTACTTCTTTTTGGAAGCCGGCTTCGTCAATCTTCCCAATAATAAAGTTATAGGTTGCGTCCTTGATAATATCCTGCAGACGAACACCCTTCTCAGTGTAGGTTTTGGAATCCAGAGGTGCAGTTGGATCATTAATAAGAATTTTGTTATTGTCGACAATCAGATCCTCAGCTTTTGCTTTGGCATCATAAGTAAAGTAGCCTGTCAGCATACCATTCGTGCTTTGTCCACCAATCAGTGTAGCCTGATAAGGCTTCACATCGCGGTCAGTCATTTTGGAATCCTCGGAAACTTGGGCTTTACCATCCTTCAACGTGTAGTGCTTGCCTTCAATACCGTAGTAAATCAGGTTCGTTAATTCCGGACTCATCATTTTGTCATAGAACGTCAGAATGCCCTTGAGCTCTGCTTCTGTTTTTACAGCGGATTTCGGGAAGAATACGGCTGAGCCGTAGCCAGGAATGGACCAAATGCCGGTTTTGCCGTCCGGACCTGTCAGACGATTAGCCACATCAAGCTTGGAATCCTTATTTGTCATTTTTTGGTTCAGGGAAATAACATCGGCCATCGAGCCAATATAAACGCCCGCTTTACCGGTTTGGAACAGATTTTGTTGGTCGGTTTTACTTGTAACCGGGAAATCCTGATTGATCAAGCCTTCTTTATGAAGCTTCAAGAAGTATTTCAACGTGTCCATATAGGCAGGATACATAAATTCCGGTATGAGCTTGCCGTCCTTCTCGCCCCAATTGTTAGGTGTACCAAAGTAGGAGGATACCGTTTTGAAGGCTCCGTAGATCAGATCATTACGGTCAGCCAAACCGATCGTATCTTTTTTGCCGTTCTTATCAGGATCGTTTTCTGTGAATGCCTTTAGCATTTTGTAAAGATCATCCGTAGATTTGGGAGCAGCCAGACCAAGATTGTCAGCCCAGTCCTTACGATAAATAACACCTTGGCGTGACAATGGCGTTTCCTGATACAACGCATAAATTTTTCCGTCAACCGATGTGTTGTTCAAAATCGTCGGAAGCAATTTCTTCAAATTCGGATAATCCTTAAGTAGTGGTCCTACCTCCCAGAACTGATTGTTGCGAATGGCATCCTTCAAGAGGATCAGCGAGGCCGGGTTTTTCAAATATAATACCTGCGGCAGTGTGCCTGTCGCCATTGAAGCGTTCATCTTCTCATCGTAGCTGCCATCTGGAACCCATTGAATTTCAAGTTTTGTATTGGTTTTTTCTTCAACCAGCTTTTGGATTGTATCCGTTGGTACCTCTGGAATTTTCAGTGAAGCCATGATTGAAATTTTGGTAGGTCCTGCGGGCGTTGCTGGAGCGGCATTCTTACCATCATTAGCAGCGGGCTGCGTTGAACTGGATGCACATCCAGCCGCTACGGTAAGTGATAATACAGCTGCCATAACCATCGATACTCGTTTATTCATCATTTGTTCGGTCCCCCATTATCATTTGTAAGTGTGATTGTCGCTGAACATTTTCAAGCTGTTTGTGACAGTCTCAGACTATAATCATTAATCCGTTACGTCTATAATCATTGGCTTTGCAGGCTTGCAACATGCTGGTGTGACGCGGTAAAACCTGTTATGTGCATGCTGAATCTGATATAATGATTACTTCTGGCAAAATGATTATTGGAGATACGGCTTGTATTTGTTACTATTACATACAGCTACGATCGGGTACCTGATGCGATCGCACTGCATTCCCGATTCACCGAACCTGCACAAATAATCTCTAGATTACTTATACAACTCTCATAAAGGAGTCGCCGATCTATGAACAAACAAAGCCTGCTGACGAAGCTGATCCTTTTTGGATGTGTCCTCTGCATTGTACCCGTGCTCTTGCTCGGTATGCTTTCCTATATGGAGTCCTCAAGCTCAATTCAGCATCAGGTGAATCAAAGTAATACGCTTATTATGAAGCAAATGAAAGGGAATATCGAACAGGTTTTGAAAACGCTTGATTATACACTCAATCATATGGCGGATTCGACCTTGATGCAGGATGCGCTATTCCGTCAGATGGATTATAACGACTTTCAGCTCTATAATAGCCTCCGTCGTGAGTTTGGGCATATTCAATCGTTCGATATGAAAGTAACGGATGTACTCCTGCTAAATGCGGCCGATAAATGGTTGATTAACAACAACGGCTTATACGAGCTTAATAAATTTAAAGAAACGGAACACCTGCTGAGCTTTATGAATTTACCGAACAATTCAAGCTGGATCCTGCACGAGAACAGCAATCTCGGTTCGCCGGACACGCAAAGCAACAAATGCAGCCATACCGTGATTTTGGTCAAAAAGCTTCCCCTGCTGCTGTCCGATAAAAGAGGCATTCTTTTTGCGCCGATTCCGGTCTGCAGCCTTGCCAGTATGATGGAATCGGATTCGACAGCACGCCACTTTATGATTATGGACCAAAACCATACAATCATGGTTCATCCCGACGAAACCCTGATCGGTAAATCCATTATGGAAACCGGGTATATCAATGAGAACGAGCTTACCCATTTCGCCAATAATAGTGAGCAATTTGAAACCAACACAACTACCGGTTCTTATTCAGTCACCTATGTGAAATCGGATTTAAACAATTGGATCTACGTATCGTTCACGGAAATGAGTCAGTTTACCAAGGAATCACGAGCCATTGGCTGGTTTACCTTGTATGCTTGCCTGCTCATACTCGCCGTATGCGTAATCTTCGTCTGGTACGGAAGCCGAAATATGTATAATCCGATGCGGCGCATTCTTCAAGCGATTTCAGAGGGCCTGCCGGAGTGGAATGCTGTCAAACGTAATGAGTTTCAGGTGATCCAGGAGCATATTCAGCAGCTATTTGCCTCCAACTCGAATCTGAAGGTCGAGATCAACCGGCATTCCCAGCAGGTCCGCAGTTTTTTTCTCATTAATATGTATCAGGACAACGTCGTCAAAACGGAAATCGAAGAGCGACTCCGGGCATATGGTTATGCCGAGCTGATGGATGGCTGGGATCAGATGATTGTCTTGACGCTTCAGATCGATTCTCTGGAGGAAACCCGTTTTACCGCTAATGATCTGGATCTCTTGATGTTTGCCATCAATAATATCGTCGAGGAAATCGTGCCTGCAGAAAACCGATTGACGCCCGTGATTTTTGACCAGACACAGGTCACTCTGATCGGCTTCAAGAGTTCACAGACGGATTCTTTCAAGGACCGTGTTTACCAATTTACTGAATCCATTCAGCAAAATATTCGTACTTATCTCGGTTTATCGATCAGTATTGGTTTAAGTCTGCCTTTTGACAGTGCGAGCAAAAGTGCCCGTGCTTACCGCGAAGGCTTGGAAGCGCTGATGCAGCGGCTCAAGCTCGGACAAGGTATCGTGGTTCCGTATGAAAACCTCAATTCGGGCAAGCATACCTTAATTTACACGTATCCCAAGCAGTTGGAAAATGAACTGATCGAATCCATTAAGCTGGCCGACGAGGAGAAATCGTATGCGCTGCTGAAGCAATGGCTTGTTCAAGTGCTGGGCAAGGATCAGACACCGCAATTATACCAAATTTCGTTGATCAGGCTGCTGAACGATTTAATGATCGTCTCACAGGAATCCGGTATTGCTTTGGTGCAAATTCATCATGAAGGACGTTCGATGCATGAAGAGCTGCTGCAGCTGTATATTAGCGGGGAAATCGAATCCTGGTTCCGCACTCGTATTTTGCAGCCGATGCTGCAAGTGTTCCGTGACCGCGGCGACTCGCAATACCATAATTTATCCGAGCAAATTATTAGCATGATTCATAGTGAATATGATACCGAGCTGACTTTAGACGAATGCGCCCTGCGGCTGCATTATAATGCCTTTTATTTAAGCAGTGTGTTCAAAAAAGAAACCGATATGACGTTCAGCGACTATCTGTTAATGTACCGGTTTCAGATGGCACGCAAATGGTTGATCGAAACCGATATGCCGATCAAGGATATCGCACAAAAACTGCAGTACAATAACCCGCAAAATTTCATTCGCTCCTTCCGCAAGCAGGAGGAAATGACCCCAGGGCAGTACCGCAGCAAGTATGGAAATATCGAAGGATAGCAAGCCAGATTTCCCGTAGAAGAGAAGCATCCACAACCTGTTTTTCCGTAAGATCGTCGGCTGGCACATAAGTAAACGAATGACAAAGGGGTTGGTTCTACAGGCATTAAACAAGCCTATGGACGCCAACACCCCGGCCAGCGGTTACTGCACTATTCGGATCATGGAAGCCAGTACGCCTCCTTGGATTAAGAAGAGCATCTTTGAGTCCTTTCAAAGTGTTGTACAACAACCAACGTATCCATTCTTCGATTGGGTACAACACGCTCCCGATTATGAACGTATGTTCCAAGATCTAGCTATGCCCTCAACTATAGTCTTCCGGGTAGTTAAGTTAAATCTTTCCTTCTTTGATCCAAATTACTATACTATAAGTGCCAAACATAGCCATAATCAGCAAAAAAATCATGCCAAATATCCAAATACTTAGCCGATTTATTTCTCTTATCCCACCTGCCATAGTCACTCAGAGCTTATTTTTTATTATCAATGGCTTTTTTGCGTCTACAATAATGGAAACCATACCAAGTCCTTCGATAGAATTCCTTGAATCAAACCAAAAGGATCTTCCTATCTTCCCATCCACTTCGTTCCAGTAAGTATAATGAAAATCTCCCTTTTCATCACAATATTCCAACAATGATACTTCAAACCCCGCTTTTTCAAATACTTCTACGAATGTTTTTGCGTCATAAACTATTTTGTGAGTTGCCGCCGGATGGTCCGCCGGACCGGGACCACCGACTTGAACCATCTGTTGGTACCGTTCGTTATGGAAATTTTTATCCGGAACGGCACAACGAATGTACCCTCCTGGTTTTAAAAACTCATAACAATGGTTCGCAGCAACAACCCCCTCCTCATAAGTTAAGTGTTCCCACACGTGTTCGGCCAACAGCGCATCAATACTGCCCGGTTTAAATAAAGCGCTCCAACTTTTCAAATAAAGTAAATTTAACTCATCCTCTTGTGTACTGAGCCACCCATCATAGTTTGTTCTTCCTGCACCAATGATAACTTTCATCTAAATACCCCATCCCAATTTCGTATTAATAAATTACAGTGTAGCGCTTGAAAATGAGGATAAGAATGGATTTATGTTGGGTTATATTGATATTTGTATAAAATCATTTATTTTATTAGCATGTAAAAACATAAAAAGGCATTTCTATAAGCCAATCATTCGGAAATGATATCAATAATTTCGTGGTAATTTCTATTGTCTCCGGTTAGCCCCTGAACTTCCAAACTCCCTTCCCTCTCGTCGAACAGGAACTTATATATATAATCATAAGTGGAATGAAAATCCGGATTGACGTAATGCACATTTATAATGAATGCATCTCCATCCCAATATCCTTTCGCTTTATAATTTCCAGTTTCTCGATATTCGTTATCCAGTCCGATTGATATATCTACGGTTTCGGCTCCCAAAATTTTCTTAAATACAGCTACATCACTCTTATTAGAAAAGTTAAGCGTAAATGCACTAAAATCAAGACCCGTTTTCTTTACCATATAAGTCCTTCCACTAATCTCGTTAGCGATCATCGGAAGCTGAGGAATAGGCATTTTGGAAGAGCTGGCCAGACGTACTTGTTCTTTCATTTGCTGGTTACCTTCCGCATTAAATGGAAGGGCTTGTTCGGATACGGCGGCGCTTTTAATACGAGAGAATATTTTGTTTGTCTCTATCATGGGGTCAGTATCCAAAATGTCACTTGTCATTACAACGACAAGATTTTTCTCAGGCGATACAAAAATTCCCTGTCCAAAAGAACCACTCGCGTAAAAATAATCTTGACCACCCCACCATTGATATCCATATTTAAAACCATTGGTGTTCGTCATTGTTGTTGATTCTGATATCCATTTAGCAGGTACTACCTGTTTTCCATTTAATAAGCCATTATTGGCATAGAGATAGCCGATTTTTGCCATATCTTCCGGGATTAGCTGAAGCCCTGTCCCTCCGTCGCTAACCCCTTGCTTATCAGCCGCCCATTGGAAATTTGTAATGTTGAGCGGTCCGAATAATTTTTCCATAGCATATTCTTTTAAATTTATCCCGATTCTTTTTTGAATCATAGCGGATAGCAGATGGGAAGCCCCCGTATTATAATTGAAGGAAGTACCGGGAGCACTTGACATGGGCTGGTTAAGGATAAATTGAACTTGATTAGGATTCTCCATCATCTGGCTGACAATGTTGTTGTTTCCGTAAGGCACTTGCGTTTCCGGCCAATCTAATCCACTCTGCATCGTCAGTAAATCTTTCACGGTAATCGCGGCTTTATTCAAATCCGTATTGTTTTTGCTTTCCTCCGGAAAGGAATTCAGAACTTTTTGATCTGTGCCTTTGAGGGCACCCTCATTGATGGCAATCCCCGTTAATGCTGAAGTAATACTTTTCGTCACGGAATGGACTTGATAAAATACGCCATCACCTTCTTGGTAAGGAGCAAAATAGGTGCTAAGTACAAGGTAACCATTACGCACGATAAGTAAGGAGTGAATATTGGTATGCTGGATTTGGATAGTTTTGAGGACATCAGCCAACTCAGCAGAATGAATACCTTGCTCTTCGGGAGTAGAGGTTCTCCATTTACCACCTTCCCAAGGAACCGGACTCGTTTCGGGCACCGTTTTTTTAACTGGTAACAAGTAAGCGAAAGGGACGAATGAAAGCAAGGTAACAAGAATAATGCCTATGGGAATCCAAAGTTTTTTAACACCAGTTAAATCCTTTAAAATCATATATACCCTCCCTCAAATTCCTTTTATAGGATAATTATATCATTATTTGTTTTCCTTCAACAAAACTGTCCGTTATCGTATCTCAGTATAAAAGGAATACCCACAGCCTGAACACCTTTTTTAAAAGTGTCTAGTCTATGGGTATCAGTGTAAACATCTGACAAGGACTTTTTGCATGAAGCTGCAGCTGTACCAAGAGCATCTACAAATTGTGAGCAACTCGGTCCGCCTGTTATTTTACGCTGGCGGTCGGGTCATCCATGGTTGCATCTGCCTCGCTATCGTTAGAATAAGCAACCTTTTCCTCGTGAATAATGGCAAGCTGGCCCTCACTGACACCTATAGCAATCCGCGAGCCGTCCAGGATGCTGCCAGCCACAATCTCACGAGCCAATTTGGTTTCCAAAAATCGCTGAATATAGCGTTTCAATGGCCTTGCGCCATACATAGGATCATAGCCTTCAACCGCAATATGAAAACGGGCTTCGTCCGTCAAGCGCAGTTCAATCCGCCGTTCACTAAGGCGCTGCTCCAAGCCATATACAAGCTTGCTGACGATTTGCTCCACATCATGAAGCGATAACGGCTTGAACAGGACAACATCATCAATCCGGTTCAAAAATTCAGGACGGAAATGCTGCCTCAGCTCACGGAAGACGGCTTCCTGCGCTTGTTTTGCAATATTTCCGTTGTCATCTGCACCATCGAGCAAATAAGCAGACCCGATATTGGAGGTCAGGATCACAATCGTGTTTTTGAAATCAACGACTCTGCCCTGAGAGTCGGTCAACCGGCCATCATCAAGCAGCTGCAGCAGCGAGTTGAATACTTCAGGGTGCGCCTTCTCGATCTCATCAAACAGCAGCACGGAATAAGGCTGTCTGCGCACCGCTTCTGTGAGCTGTCCGCCCTCCTCGTAGCCGATGTAACCGGGAGGAGCTCCAATCAGTCGGGATACCGAATGCTTTTCCATGTATTCCGACATATCAATCCGAATGATTCGGTCCTCATTGTCGAACAAAGCTTCAGCCAATGCTTTGGCTAATTCTGTTTTACCGACGCCAGTAGGTCCCAGAAACAGAAACGAGCCGATAGGTCGATTCGGGTCCTTTAATCCGGCCCGCGCGCGCAGCACAGCATCGGAAACCAGATTAACGGCCTCATCCTGGCCGACAACCCTCTTATGCAGCAGCTCCTCCAGACGGAGCAGCTTTTCCCTCTCGCCTTCAACGAGGCGGCTGACCGGTATACCGGTCCAGAGCGCAACGATTCCGGCAATTTCCTCCTCCGTAACTTCCTCACGCAGCAGACGATGGTCCGTGTTCGCCCGCGCCTCCTCCTCCGCCTGCTTCACACGTTTTTCCAGCTCGGGTATACGCCCGTAGCTCAGCTCTGCGGATTTTTCAAGATCATAACGATCCTCAGCCTCCTGCAGCTGCATCCGGAGCTGCTCCAATTCCTTACGAAGCCTTTGGATGCCTTGAATGGTTTCTTTTTCATTTTCCCATTTGGCTTTCAGCGTGTTATGCCGATCTTTTAAATCCGCAAGCTCCTTCTGAAGCACCCTCAGTCTGTCCTGACTTGCTGCATCGGTTTCCTTGCGCAGAGCAGCTTCCTCGATCTCGAGCTGCATCATCCGCCGCGTTACCTCATCCAGCTCCGTCGGCATCGAGTCAATCTCGGTACGTATCATCGCGCAGGCTTCATCAATCAGATCGATAGCTTTATCCGGCAGAAAGCGGTCAGATATATAGCGATTCGATAAAACACCAGCAGCCACGAGTGCATTATCATGGATTTTCACACCGTGATACAGCTCAAAGCGATCCTTCAGACCACGCAATATCGATATCGTGTCCTCCACATCCGGCTCGCTGACAAGCACCTGTTGAAAACGACGCTCAAGCGCCGGGTCCTTCTCGATATATTGACGATATTCATCCAATGTGGTTGCACCGATACAGTGAAGCTCGCCACGCGCAAGCATCGGCTTCAGCATATTGCCTGCATCCATCGCGCCTTCGGTTTTACCCGCTCCCACTATCGTATGCAGTTCGTCGATAAAGAGCAGAATGCGCCCCTGACTTTCCTTGACCTCGTGAAGTACAGCCTTCAAACGTTCCTCAAATTCTCCGCGGTATTTGGCGCCGGCCACGAGTGAGCTCATATCCAGTGAAAAAATCGTTTTGTCGAGCAGGCCGTCCGGGACATCACGTTTGACAATACGTTGGGCAAGACCCTCAACGATCGCTGTTTTACCAACTCCGGGTTCACCGATCAGGACCGGATTATTTTTGGTTTTACGCGAGAGAATACGAATGACACGACGTATTTCGGCGTCTCGCCCAATTACAGGATCTACCTTGCCTGTCCGCACCTCGGCAACGAGATCACGGCCATATTTGCTCAGCGCTTCATAGGTTGCTTCCGGCTCCTGACTCGTTACACGCTGATGGCCACGAACCTCGGACAATGCCTTCAATAGCGTCTCGCGCGTCACACCGAAGGAACGAAACAGTCCCCCGGCTTCCTGCTTATCTTCAAGAAGTGCGAGCAATAAATGCTCAATCGACAAATAGTCATCGTTCAGTAATTTGGCTTCCTTTTCTGCATCCTGTATAACCCGGTCAAAAGCAGGAGATAAATAATTACGCATCGTGTCCGTACCGGTTCCACTTACTCTCGGCTTACGGCCAAGCTGCTCCTCCAAACGGGTGCGGAACGCTTCCATAGGCACATTCAGTTTTTGCAGCAGCCGCGGCGCAAGTCCTTCCTGCTGATCCAGCAGTGCCCATAACAGATGGGTCAAACCAATTTCCTGGTGCTTCCGTGATATCGCCGTCTGCTGAGCTGCGATAATGGCTTCCTGCGCTTTTTGTGTAAAACGATTAAAATCCATGTTGTTTCCCCCATTCATCTAGTCATAAATTTAGGCTCGAAGGCTTGCTCTTGTGCAAGCTCGCGATACAGCTGCTGCACCTTCTCCGAGCTTGCCTTAGGTACCGCCACCTGTACAGTGACATACAAATCCCCGAAGCTGCCATCCGGCTTGCGCAAGCCTTTACCGGTAACCCGCAGCTTTTGCCCTGTGCTGATTCCGGCCGGCACCTTAACATTAAGCATGCCGCCATCCGGCAGCTTGACCTTCGCTTCAGTACCGAGCGCCACGTGCCAAGGAGCAGTCTCAAGTCGGGCAGACAGATTAAAGCCGTCTACGGCAAATACAGAATCAGGCTTGAATTTGAGCGTAATGTACAGGTCGCCTTTGCTGCCATTCCTATAGGTTCCACCCATACCCTTGAGACGAATACGCTGTCCATCACTTATGGATGCAGGCAGCGTAACGCCAATCTCCTTGCCTTGAACCTGTACCCTGACCTTGCCGCCCTTTATAATTTCCTCTAAAGTAAGAAGCAATGACGCCTCTTCATCCACTTGCTCTGAACCAAATCTGTCCTCGTTCGTAAAAAAACCACCACCCGCCGGGCCGCCACGACCAGCAGCTCCGCCAAAAAATTGGCTGAACAGATCACCGTAATCATTTTCTCCAGTCTGAAAGGTGGCACCTCCAGATGCGCCTCCCCAGTGCTGTCCATTGAAATTAAAGCCGCCCGCTTGTCCAAAGTCTTCATAGCCACCTTGCTGGGCACGACCTCGATCCTGCCAGCTCTCGCCGTATTGGTCGTAGTTGGCTCTGGATTCTTCATTGCTCAGGACCTCGTAAGCTTCCTGGATTTCCTTGAATTTCTTTTCTGCTTCAGGGCTTTTATTCACATCGGGATGATAAGTTTTGGCCATTTTTTTATGGGCTTTTTTAATTTGTTCCTTTGTCGCCTTACGGTCAACACCGAGTATCTTATAGAAATCCTTGGTAGGGCTCATAGTCTTCACTCCCTATATCGAATTGGTCAATAAAGGTCAAACCAGATTTATTAAAAAGGGCACGATTGAACGGTTACAGTAACCATTAATGTGCCCCAAATCGCTGTATTTACAATATCCTTATGGTTACCCGCAAGCCTGCAACCGCTACTCTCAGTTTATCTAACTTTCTGGTATATGTTCATTATAAGCTGTCTTGACTAAAGAATCAAAAGCGATTATCGGCTGTATTTCTCAAAATAGACCGGTTTTCCGGTAAAATGATTGCCAAATCATGGACTTTCTGTTTCTTTGACCTTCTTTGACCTTAAAGATCTTCAATTAGCTTCCTTTAACTCTTACCGCTCTTTCACCACACCTTTAGCTTTCACTATAATAGGCACGAAGTTCAATATCCTGATTGTAATTGCCGAAGCCTTCGCCGAACAGGGTCAGCCCGCCTACGTGCTCAGAATCTTCCTCCACGGCAAATCTCAGCGTCCAGAACTTTTTGTGCAGGCTTAAGGAATCGACTGTGACGTCTGATATTTGTCTTCCATCGATATAAGTCCCTTTGTGGTCAATTCGAATGACTTTGAGTAATCCATACTGATTGACATTTCTCTGCCACCAGGATGGTGTGAACCGACCTCGGGTATGCCCGTAATCTCCAGGGCTCGTCCATTCTCCCAGGCATATTCCATTTAAGTAAAAACGGATATCGGAAGGCCAATGCTCATTGATACCAGGTGCTTCCGAAGAAATTTCCATGGAGATTTCAATCTCCTCCAACTTCTGAGTTTGCTGTGAATAATTAGGAACCGTATACTCCACAAACCCTTTACTAAACCACAAAATCCGGGCATGCATCCGCTCAGGGTCCAGAAAATAACGCGGATCATCATATTGTCCTATATTTTGCTTTTGTGTAGCCAATCCACATGTGGGATATACGTCAAAGGCTGTATAATGGCCTATCGGTATGTTCGCTTCATGGTAGCTTCTTTCTTCTACTGGCGCCTCACCCGGAAGTACTATCTCAATGCCTTGAACAGCAAGCGAGCATATTTTGTGAGTACCTCCCTGCTTGCGAACCATTCGGGTCGTTATCAACCCACCCTTTTCGAGCTTCTTGACGTGCATGGTGACAATAGCGCTGCTCAGATTCAAACTTGCAGCAAGTTCCTTTACGTTCATTGGCTGTTCCCCCAGCAGCTCCAGAATATGCAGCCGCACACTACTTGCCAACGCCTCATAGAGCGCAAGCCATTTGGTATCCGTATTTATTTTTAACATAAGAGCCTCCTTCGTATAAACAATCACTATAATTAATATATATATTATTTCAATAAAATCAAGAAAATTTGAAAAATAAACATTGATATTCCTTTTACATACGTGTTAAATTGATATCAGAAAGAACATAGTTTATTTAAATTAATAATTATATTAATCAAAAAGGAAGTGTTACAGATCATGTCCCAACACAAAGCAACCATGATTATTGACAAGGATTTTATTATTGGCGCAATTGACAATCGCATCTACGGTTCATTCATCGAGCACCTTGGCCGTGCCGTATATGGAGGCATTTATGAGCCAGGGCATCCTGAAGCGGATGAAAAAGGCTTTCGTCAAGATGTGCTTTCTTTGATTCAGCAGCTTCAGGTACCGATTGTTCGCTATCCCGGCGGCAATTTCGTATCAGGTTATGATTGGAAGGACGGAATCGGACCCAAGGAATTGCGCAAAAGCAGGCTGGAGCTGGCCTGGAGAACGATTGAACCGAATCAGTTCGGTTTGAATGATTTTGTGGAATGGGCTCAAAAAGCTCAAACCGATGTCATGTGGGCAATTAATCTGGGCACCCATGGTGTCGATGAAGCGCGCAATATCGTGGAATATTCGAATCATGCCTCCGGTACATATTGGAGTGATTTGAGAAGAAGCCACGGCTATGAGCAGCCCCATCAAATTAAAACCTGGTGCCTGGGCAATGAAATGGATGGTCCTTGGCAAATCGGTCACAAGACGGCAACCGAGTATGGCCGTGTCGCTGCCGAATCCGCAAAGGTCATGAAATGGGTCGATCCAACGATTGAGCTCGTAGCGTGCGGCAGCTCAAGTCGGACGATGCCTACCTTCCCGGAATGGGAAGCTACTGTGCTTGATCATACGTATGATCACGTTGAATACTTATCGATGCATACCTATTATGGCAATAAAAAGAACGATACACCAACATTCCTTGCACGTTCGTTGGAAATGGATGACTTCATTAAAACAATTATAGCTACAAGCGACTATATCAAAGCCAAAAAGCGCAGCAAAAAAACGATGTATCTCTCGTTTGATGAATGGAATGTCTGGTATCACTCCAATGAGGCTGATAAGAAGCGCGACCCATGGCAAATCGCTCCTCCACAGCTTGAGGATATTTATACGATGGAGGACGCGTTGGTTGTTGGATGTATGCTTATCAGTTTATTGAAACATGCCGACCGTGTCAAAATGGCCTGCCTTGCGCAGCTGGTCAACGTCATTGCACCGATTATGACGGAAACAGGCGGTAAAGCGTGGATGCAAACGATTTTCTTCCCTTATATGCATGCATCGGTATATGGGAGAGGCAATGCGTTGGTTCCGTTAATTCATTCGCCGAAATACGATACAAGCGAGATCACCGATGTCCCTTACCTCGAAGCTGTAGCTGTGCATAATGAGGAAGCGCAGGAGGTTACGGTATTTGCTGTCAACCGTGATTTGGAGCATCCACTCCCGCTTGAGCTTGATCTTCGCAGCTTTGGAGCCAACAGCCGTCTGATCGAGCATATCGTTCTGGAGAATCCTGATCTCAAGGCGCGCAACACTGCTGACGATTCAACTGCAGTTGCACCGCATAACCGCGGCAATGCCGTGGTGAATGGTTCCGGCTTGACGGCTCAATTGACAAAGGCTTCATGGAATGTGATTCGTATCAGCGTGCAAGCAAAGTAAACATCACAAGCAGCGGCACTAAGCAGTCGAGTGCTTAATCCGCAAGTAGATAACTGGTTATTTATAAGTTAGGGGCTGCCGCAATCCGTGCAGTCCCTATTTCAAATTCCCGGATTGCTTTCGTTATGTCAGCTTCCAGCTTGCTTCATTATGATATTTATGTTCATCCAATTCCCACACTTTACAAATCCTTTATATAAATTGACGGCTCAATTAACAAATCATAGTTATATTTTAGGGGGGCGATCATTTAAATTCTACGACTAATGGAGGTTTGTATGAAAAAATTGAAGAAGTGGGCTTTCACAGTGCTAGCGTCATTACTGGTTCTGACTTCAACTGAATCCGTTATATCTGCAGACAATGGGACGACCACCGACACCAACAGAGTTACGGGAGACCGCTCAAGCCAAATGATCACCATTCTCCACACCAATGACATACATAGCCGGGTTGAGGAAAGCACTGATAGCATCGGTTACGCCAAACTTTCCACTTTACTTAAGCAAATCAAGGCTGCCAACCCAAACACACTCATGATAGATGCGGGAGATACGTTCCACGGTCAGACGATCGCAAATTTGGTACGCGGGGAAAGCATAGTAAAGATCATGAATTTGATCGGATATGATGTCATGACCGCCGGTAATCACGACTTCAATTATGGGAGCACACGTTTGGTAGAGCTTGCCAAGCAGGCCAATTTTCCGGTACTTGGTGCAAATGTGAAGAAAACAGATGGTTCCAGGCTGCTGGGGACTAACCTCATCAAAGAAGTGAACGGTGTGAAAATCGGGATCTTCGGCCTGACGACACCAGAAACAGCCTACAAGACTCATCCCAACAATGTCGAAGGCATCATTTTTGCCGATCCGGTACTGGAAGCAAAAGCCCAGGTTGCTGAACTAAGGAGCAAGGTGGATATCATTATTGCCATCTCGCATCTTGGTGTAGATACCACCAGCATCGACACAAGCAAAAAGGTCGCTGAGCAGGTGCCTGGCATCGATGTCATCATTGATGGACATAGCCATACGGTCTTGGAAAAAGGAATGATGGTCGGCAGCGTGCTGATCGCACAAACTGGTGAGTACGGTAAAAATATCGGAAAAATCCAGCTCAGTATCGAAGGCGGTAAGTTGACCAGTAAAAACGCAAGTTTAATCACTCGTAAGGAAGCTGATCAGCTTCAGGCAGATCCTGCTGTGTTGGATGACATCAACAACGTTAAAAAGGAACAAGAGGCAGTGCTCTCACAAGTAGTCGGAACCTCCTCTGATAAACTCATCGGTGACCGGACAATCGTTCGCAAAGGTGAATCCAACCTCGGCAATCTTATAACCAATGCGATGCTCAGCGAGACCGGTGCTGATGTGGCCATTACGAATGGCGGCGGCATTCGTGCCTCTATCGAAGCTGGTCAAATAACAAAGGGTGACATTATTACAGTGCTGCCCTTTGGCAACTATATTCAAACCAAGAAAGTCAAAGGCTCTGATATTAAAGCAGCGTTGGAGCTTGGTGTATCCGGTTATCCCGGTGAATTAGGCGGTTTTCCGCATGTAGGCGGTATTATCTTCGAATTCGATCCTGCACAGCCAGTCGGTAACCGTGTGCTCTCTATATTAATCAAGGGCAAGCAGCTAGACCCTAACCAAACGTATCTGCTTGCCACTAACGATTTTATGGCTGCAGGCGGTGATCAATATACGATGTTCAAGGATTATCCGATCGCCAACGACTTCTCTTCACTCGAGGAGTCCGTGATCACCTATATGCAAACCGAAGGGAGTACTGTACCGAAGATCGAGGGCCGTATCACTGTAAAAGGCGCAGCAGCGTCCAGTATCACTAATACTGCCGCCACTCCTCCGGCTCCGTCAGTTACTGCTCCTGCTTTAACGAATACATCCAAAGTGTACATTGTTAAGCCTGACGATACACTTTGGAAAATCGCTGGTATCTACGCAACAACCTGGCAAACCCTACAAAGGCTGAATAGTCTGACAAACCCGAATCGCATTTATCCAGGTCAGGAAATCCTCCTTCCTTAATAGCCAAGCAAAACGGGCTGTCCCATTGGTAGCTAAAGCTACTTCTTCGGGACAGCCCGTTTTTTATGAATCAGGTTTGTTAAATTAATCTTTTTTGATTCAAAACCTGTTACGTAAGTGAATTCGGATATACCATAACCTTCAGACTGCCTGCTTTATTCGTTCTGGCCCGCTCCATCGCTTCATGTGTCTGCTCGAGTGGATATCGGTCGGTAATTAAGCTCAACATGTCCGTGTTGCCGGAAGACAAGAAGGTAATTCCTTGCGGGTACGTATTCACATAACGGAAAATACCATAGATGTCGATTTCATTATCACAAATAAAAGGAACATTAACGCCAACCTCATCAACCGGTGGCAGTCCTACTATCGACAGCTTGCCTCCACGGCGAATCGATTGCATCGCTGTTTTGAGTGCACGTGGGTGTCCTGCGGTTTCAATAGACAGATGAACGCCTCCGCCGCTCAATCGTTTGATCTCGGCTGCAGCATCGGCCACATCAGGATAGATCAGGTCGGTTGCACCCAGCTTTCTGGCTGCTTCCAACCGGTTGATTTCCAGATCACTAACAAAAATCCGATTGGCTCCAAAGGCTTTGGCGGCAGCCACAGCTGTTAAGCCCACAGGTCCCATCCCGATAATAGCCACATCCCATCCAGGTTGAAAGCCAGCCCGATTCAGCGCGTGAATACCGACGGAAAAAGGCTCATTCAAAGCAGCTTCCTCGAAGGTCAAGGAATCAGGAATCGGGAACAAAAAGTCTTCACGGTGGGCAATATATTGGCAGAAGGCTCCATCTACAGGAGGTGTAGCCAGGAACTGAACGTCTGGACACAAGTTGTAACGGCCCGACTTGCAAGCATCACAGCGACCGCAAGTAATTCCAGGCTCGATGGCCACACGGTCACCCGGGTTAAAGCGCGTTACATTTTCACCGCAAGCTGCGACGATTCCTGCACACTCATGGCCAAGAATAATCGGCTTTTCTACAACATAGGAACCGATTCGGCCGTGTTCATAATAATGGAGATCCGAACCGCAAATGCCCACTGCCATTACCTTGACGAGTACCTCATCGGGCTTGATTGCTGGTACGGGCAGCTCGACGATCGAGATTTGATGCGGCTCCGTCATTAGCGCTGCCTTCATCGTTTGTGGAATATCGGATAAGCTCCTTTTGCTGCCTGATTGTTGGATAGTAGTCATCATTATGCCTCCTGTAATATGCTTTACTTGGTTATTGAATATAAGAATATCGATTATATTATTCCTTTAATCGGTAAAACCGACTTGCATTGCCTCCATAGACAGCAGCCAGTTCTTCTTCCGTCCAGCTTGCATCCAGACTTGATTCGATCAACTCCATTATTTGTGCGTATGTCGCTGAGAACAGGCATACCGGCCAATCGCTGCCGAACATCACACGCTGCTTGCCAAAGGCTTCAACCACTACATTCACAAATGGCTGAATAGCCGCCTGCGTCCAGTCAGCATCCAGTTTCTCGGGAACCATTCCAGACAGCTTGCACATCACATTCGGATACGCAGCTATTTGTCGGATCTGTGAAGCCCAAGGCTCCATTATGCCTTCCAATATCGGCGGCTTGGCCAGATGGTCGACAACAGCACGTAATTCCGGAACCTGCTTGAGCAGCTCCACGATATACGGCAAATGACGGGGATTAGCCTGCAAATCAACAGGGAACTGGGCATCGGCCAATAACTTGAGATGACGGATAACCATTTCTCCCAGTATCCAGTCGGATGGCAAATCCTGAATCATGGGTCTCAGACCGACAAACTTGGGGTTGCGGCGACAACGGTCCCATTCCTGTTCAAATGTGCTTGATTCGAGATCCAGCCATCCGACTACGCCGGCAATCGTAGGTTCGCTCTCCGCTATGCTTAGCAGAAATTCCGCCTCCTCTAAGGTTGGAGCAGCCTGAACAACAATAGATTTGGGGATATCGTACCGTTCCAGCAAAGGCTTTAACTGCTCAGGCATATAGTCCGCATAGATACGTCCCAATGAAGGCTTGAGCCATCCGTAGTCTGTACGTGAGGTTAGCCAATAGTGCTGATGTGCGTCAATGCGCATTTCTTCGTAGCCCTCCATAGGCATTCATTTGGTTTTTTCAAGAAAACTTATTTCACTATTATAAACCGAGTTTGTGCAGAAAACCAGTATGATTAGCATTTCTTATGCAGCATCAGTTTTTTCAATTTCCATCATAGCACTTGTTATTATTTTCGGGAATACTATGCGAAAGGATCGGAATCAAGTGACGAAGCCTGATCAATTTGGTGCACAAAAAAAGGACCAAAGCAACGACAGCTTACCGTCGTCCTCTTTGTTCCTTTTTAATTTTACCCTTCTATCAGTACTTCGTTCCCTTTGTACTGCTGTTGTTCAGCAGATATTCGAAGTCATTTTCCAGCCGCTTCTGTTCGGCCTTGCGGGCATCCACAATCTGCTGTCTGGCATCTTCCTTTTGCTTCGCCTCGGCTGCTTTCATCGCATCAGACTGTGCCTGCAGCTTGCTTAGAACATCAGGATTAATCAAATCCTTCAAAGTAGCCGGCTTATCCTGAGCAGCTGGTTTGGGTGCCGCTGCGGGTCTTTGTTTTTTGGCCATCTGGAGATGAGCCTCCCTTCTATCCTTAACTGACTGAACCTATAGCATAACAATATTTTGATGTCCTGCCAAGAAGCCGCCATCCACAGGGATACTGATGCCCGTTATATACGAGGCTTGAGGAGATGCCAGAAAGCATGCCGCCTCCGCCACTTCATGTGATAGACCAAACCGTTCCATCGGGGTTTTGCCCAATACACCGTCTCGGAACGCTTGTCGTTTAAAGTTCGCCGAATTGAGATCGGTTTCGATATAGCCCGGACTTACCGAGTTAACACGAATTCCATATTTGGCCCATTCCACCGCCAACACCTTACTGTATTGCAGCAGACCGCCCTTGGAGGCTGAATACGCGCTCTGATTCGGGGTAGCGATATGGGACAGCATCGAGGTGATCGTCACGATCGAGCCGCTGCCTTGTTCGATCATCCGTTTACCGACCTCCTGACAGGTTAAAAAGGCACCTCTCAGATTAATCCCGATAATCTCATCCCATGCTTCCGATGTGTACTGCTCGGCAGGCATTCGCTTGTTCGTCCCGGCACAATAAACCAGGATATCAATTCGCCCATGAATACGGTGCGCCTGATCCACAAACTGCTGAATACTGGCCTGATCCTGAACATCGAGCGGGAGTCCGTCCGCCTCTACGCCCAACCCGCGAATTTCCTCTGCTGTCCCCTTAAACTGCTCCTCGGTACGGCTTCCGATGATGACCTTGCTGCCATAGCCGGCGAGAGCCTTGGCTATCTCTTTGCCAATCCCTCTGCCGCCGCCTGCGATAACAGCTACCTGCTGATCCAAACCTCGCATGATCATAATCCCCTTCCTGATACTACGGATTCAAGAAATTACATCGATAGTTCGTCACCATTACTCATCCAATCCTTACTTATCCAGCAGTTGAATCGAATGCACAGCATTTTCCAGCCGCTGCCACTGACCGTCGGTTTTGACCGCATCATTAATCCGCTGACGAACGGAATACACATAACCATTTTTTTCAAATACATATTCAACCAGGGTGTAGGGCACATTTCTGCTTTTGTACGTGGTTGTGAACTTTCTGACCGTCATGCCCAACATTTCCTCGTCAGCGGCGGAGTTTTTGTAATTTGCATCGGCTTCAGTACTTTTCTTATGATCCTGTTCAATCCGCTTTATCGTCTCTTCCAGACTCGAACGGTCATCAGCCGATATGTTCAGGCTGCCTCCATTAAAGCTGAACTGCGCGGATGGACTGTCAAGCTCTCTCTGGTAAACTCCCTGCCAGGCTTCGGGAACACGCAATGTGTACATATATTTTTTGTTGGTGTACGTTATCGTTTTGTTCAGATCAGTCAGATCTTCTTCATCCTGAATAAATCCGAGCGAACGATTGACACCTTCCTTGGTAAAGGAAGCAGACTTCTCAAAGCTGCTGATCAGCGTATCCATATCTTCACCGCCTGCGGCTTTTGGATACATGAATTTAATTTCGTACTTGTATTTATCCTTAATCATATAAATAACATGAGACTGACGCCACTTATCACCCATAGTAGATGCGTAACGCTTTTCAATAGCTGCGGTGCCGCCAATGACCGTTTCATTCGACTCCCCGACTTCCTTATAGCCTTCCGTGTAGGCATCATTAAATTTTGCTGATTGCCTTGCCACCCAGTCCTTCAAGGTATCACCGGATGCGGCCGAGCTCACCTGTACAGATAAAGTTTGCTCACCATCCTTGCTTGCATAATTCAGACCATTGCCCCATTCCCGCTTGCTCCATTCCAGAGGTGTTTCAAAGACCAGCCCATATTCCGTCGTCACCATATTTCCGGTTTGATAGGCGGATATATCCTTCAAGGAGGCATTACTCGCGTCAAAAGAGAGCACGAACGAATCCAGCAGATCGCTGTAGCTGTTGCGTTTGATCGCGTTGTTGTAGGATTCCTCCTTCTCGACGATCAGCGTCAGGTAATAAACTTTATCCCCTTTGGAAAAGGCTCGTGTTTGATAATATTCCCCACGCTCATTTTTCTTTACAAGTAATAAATAAGATTGCGGCTTTTGCTCGATAAACCTTTTTTCCAAAAGCGTACCTTTGCCATCATCGGCCATTTTTTTCATGAGTCCAACCGGAGAAATATCCTCGCTTTGCTTTTCTTCAACGATAATACTGATGGCAAACTCGCCTTTGGCATCAACAAGAAGCACACTTTTGCCCTGCCCCGAGTCTTCATTGGCCTTAACAAGTCCTGCCGGATATTTCATCGACCAGCCGTAATGGCTATCGCCAATCCACGTTTTGCCCTGGTCCGCATCAATATAGGAACCATCGGCATCCTGAATAACGGTTTCGGAGCTGGTATGCTCTTCTCCCAGAACCACCTCGATGATTTTGGAGCTTCCGCTTGACTGCAGCGTCAATCTGACCTTTTGCTCCGGTAAATAGTTCTTCAAAGCCTCGTTGAATTCGACCTGATTGCGTGTTGGGTAAGAGTCGATGGCCAGCAGCACATCACCTTGGACAATCCCAGCCTTCGCACCCGGAGAATCCGGTTCTACATAAGTTACCTCCAGACCATTGCTTGACGGTAAGCCAACAACAGCCTCCCAGCTCTCTCCAAGCTCCAATCCCAGGGAAGAACGCTTCACCTTGCCGTATTTGAAAAAGTGATCCAATACATGCTGCACAGTCGCCACCGGAATCGCAAAGCCAAGTCCATCCACACCATACTGGACATACTTGAGCGTATTGATCCCGATAACCTGTCCTTTCATATTGACCAACGCCCCCCCGCTATTGCCGGGATTAATCGCCGCATCCGTCTGTATCAGCTGATACTTGGATAAGACCGAGCGGTCCATTCCACTGACGATACCGTAAGTAACCGAGTTGCGCAGCGCAAAGGATAACGGTGTCCCAATCGCCATAACCGATTCACCGACTTTAAGGTCCGTTGGATCAGCCAGCACGGCCGGGGTCAAGCCCGTCGCCTCGATTTTCACGAGAGCCAGATCACTTTCTTCATCAAAATGTGTCGTTTTCCCAGGATGTGTCTGTCCATCAGAGGTTACAACCACGATATTGCGCATATTTTTTACCACGTGGGCATTGGTCAGGATGTACCCATCGCTTTTTACAATAACTCCGGTGCCGTGAGCAAGATCATAGCGGTTTTTCTCCACTGTCTTTTTATTATCGATAGGTTTACCGATGATCGCTACGACAGATCGGGTCGTTTTTTCGATAACCGCGGGAACAGCTCCCTTGTCGGCTGCGGCATCCGCATAAACTGACGAGCTTGCAACGGATACAAACAGTATCATCGCAAGGACCGACAGCATAAAACGTTTGCCTATTTTTTGTAAATAATTCAATTAAATGTCTCCCCATCCTTTGTTTGATTGGATCAATTTTCCATATAAATACTCTAACAGAATCAAGCCCAAATTCCAATACATTGACAATTGGCAATTGACAGGAAAAACCAGCTTTTGTAAGCATGAATGCTCTAGTCCATTAGTCTTAGTTTATGTAATTTATCAAGAACTTGACTATTATTTAATAGATTTTTTGTCGAATTATACAATATAATGTACGAAAGATGACTAATTTTTTACAAGTACATCCTAGGGGGGGGCATCATGTGAAAAAGAAACTTATCATTGTTCTTATGCTATTCGCTTCATTACCTATGTTAGTATTTTCCAGTTTCAGTATTTACTCAAATAGCCAGGAGTTGCAGCATAATGCCAGCGAATTTAGCCTAGCCAATGCCCAATCGATTCAGAATGATATTAGCGTTGTCATCGGCCAAAACTTTGACTTATTAAAAGTACTTGCCCAGAATGAAATCTTTCAGAGCGGAGCACCCAAAGCTGAAACCGCTAAAGCACTACTAAACGCCTCGGTAAAGGTTCATCCAGAAGCGGTCCTAAATTACACCGATGTTACAGGGCAGCAAAAAGTCCGCAGTGATAATCTGGCTATGACAAACGTAGCCGACCGGGACTATTTCAAACAATCTCTGCAAACCGGTAAGCCTGTTGTATCCGAAGTATTGGTAGCCAAAGCTACCGGAAGTAAAATTATCGTCCTAGCTGTGCCGGTTCTGAATGAAAGCAAACAGGTCACTGGCATCCTGACTGATAATATTGATCTTTCTTTTCTCAGCGAATATGTGACCAAACTTTCTCAGAACGGTAATATTCCTTTTATCATAGACCGCAGTGGTAAAATTTTGGCTCACGTGGATAAAAGCTACATAGATAAGGACATCAGTGCGGTCGATTTTGTCCAACAGGGCTTGAAGGGAAATGACGGAACATCGATTTTTGTCGAAAATGGTCAGAAAATGATGGTTTCTTACACTTATAATGAACTGACTGGCTGGCTTGTAGGTAATGCTCAATCCTACGATTCCGTAATGTCTCAAAACACAAAAATCATCAATGAAAGCATCGTTTTACTTGTCATTGTATTGCTAGTATCCTGTACCGCGGGCTTCTTTTTATCTAATACAATTGCCAAACCGCTCATTCAATTGACCGCCTTTACTAAACAAGCATCAAGCGGTGATCTTACTGTACAAGTGACAATCAAGGACAACAATGAAATCGGGCAGCTTGCCGACAGCTTTAACTTGATGCTTCAAAATTTGAGGCATATGATTCAGCAGATCGGCTCCAACTCCGAAAGCCTGGCAGCATCTGCCGAGCAGCTGACAGCCAGCGCGTCGCAGACCAGTCAAGCCACAGAGCAAGTAGCTAAGATCACTGAAGAAGTAGCATTAGGAACGGAGAAGCAGGTTCAGACTTTAAAAGATAGCTCACAGTCGGTTCAGGACATTTCAGATGGTATTCAAATGATTGCTGCTAATGCAACCAATGTCTCTTCTCTGGCTCTGGACGCCTCCGAGAAGACTGAACAAGGTAACGTGGCCATTCATTCGGCTATTACCCAAATGGAATCCATGCAGCAAACCGTTAACGGGCTTGCCTTGGTAATCAAGGAACTGGGTGACCGATCACAGGAAATCGGACAAATCATCGGCGTTATTACAAACATTGCCCAACAAACCAACCTGCTGGCTCTGAACGCCAACATTGAGGCAGCTCGTGCCGGAGAGCAGGGCCGCGGCTTTGCTGTTGTTGCTGGCGAAGTCAGGAAGCTTGCCGAGCAATCCTCCCGCTCAGCGCAAACCATTGCCGAGCTTATTGCCATCATCCAGGACAAAACCGCAAACGCGGTTGAATCTATGGATATCGGAATTACCGAGGTCAACCAAGGCCTGCACGCCGTCCATACCGCAGGTGACGCTTTTACACAAATTCAGCAATCAATCCGGCAGGTATCTACACAAATTCAAGAGGTGTCCGACTCATCCCAGCAAATGTGTGCGAATGCCTTGCAGGTCGTTCAGTCGTTTGAGACCATTATGGAGGTTTCCGATATGACGGCATCAGGTACGCAAAATGTATCGGCTGCGGCCGAAGAACAGCTCGCTACCATGGAGGAGATCACGGCATCTGCAACCGTTCTCTCCGGCATGGCCGACGAACTTCAGGACGTTATCGGTAAGTTTAAAGTGTAACACCTTGCTTCTTACCCAGTATGCATGAGAGTAAAATACCCTCCAATCGCGTTTTCACAACGAAATTGGAGGGTAGTCTGTTAAGTATAGATGCAAATATGGATGTGTCAGCCTGCTACCAGGCGTACGCTTCCGGGGCAGGCTTGCCTGGACCCGGGAATATCTCGTCCAGCTTGGTCAACGTTTCCTTGTCGAGCTTGATTTCTACAGCTCTTAACGTATCCTCAAATTGCTTCAGAGTCCGTGGTCCGATGATCGGTGCGGTGAGTGCCGGATGAGATAATACCCATGCCAATGCAACATTCGCTTCACTTTCCCCCAGCTCCTTGCACAGCGCGGAGAATTGCTCCAGCTGCGAGCGATGCTTCTCGATAGCCTTGGCCTGATTCGCTGTTCTGGAGCCTGCATCCGGATTCAATGCATTACCACCCAGAAGGCCTCCTGCCAATGGACTCCATGCGATCACACCGATTCCATGATGCTCCGAAGCCGGTAGTACTTCCAATTCAGGCTCACGGCAAAACAGGCTGTACTTGTGCTGCTCAGAAACCAGCCCGAGGAAATGACGCTCCTTCGCCTTGGCTTGTGCCAAAGTGATGTGCCAGCCTGCAAAATTACTGGAGCCCACATAGTCAACGGTACCCTGCTGCACCAGTGCCTGAAATGCCTCCCATAATTCATCCCAAGTGGCGCTTCGGGCAATATGGTGCATTTGATATAATTCAATATGATCGGTCTGCAACCGCTTTAATGAAGCTGCCAGATGACGGCGGATTTTGTACGTGGATAATCCTCTTTCCATATTAGGACCATCATTTTCATCCTCCATAGGACCATACACTTTGGTAGCCAGCACAACTTTCTCCCGACGATTCCCGCCTTGAGCGAACCAACGTCCGATAATTTCCTCGGTCCAGCCACGGCGGTTTTCCCCTCCATAAACGTTGGCGGTATCAAAGAAATTCACTCCAGCATCCAGTGCAGCATCCATAATACTGAAAGCTTCCTTCTCATCCGTCGACGGTCCAAAGTTCATTGTGCCTAAACAAAGACGACTCACTTTAAGTCCGGTTCTTCCTAAGAACGTGTACTCCATTAATACTCAGCTCCTTTGGTATATGTAATCTACCTCTTAAATCATAACCAATAATTGAGAGAATAGAAAGAACTGACATTTTTCTCATTTAATATACTCGGATTCCTATAGTTACCTGAAATAAAGTGAGTCTGCCCGCTGCCTCCTCTAGTCGTGCTCAGCCATTTTCGGTAGATAACCATGATCGTCAAATTGCATGGGCTCCGGCTGACCCAAAATTTCGATATGAGACAGCTTTTGAATTTCGGGTATCAGCACTTCTGAAACATAGACATATTTCAAATGAAGTGTATTGGGGACACGTACTATTCTTGCTTGTGACGATTCAATACCCCAGTTACAGCGTAAAGCCACATGAAGCGCCTCTTTGTCGTTATCAATGACCATCGGAATCATGCCTCGCATAATGAATGAGCTTGTAATGACGTTCTCGTTCGTTATTTTCATATCGATTTTATCGAAAAAACGTTTGGTTGTCAGATCGGCAAGCCCCATTCCGAGTGCATTTCCATGAGAAGGCTCACTTAAATCACTGGCTACTATATATTTGATCCTCGGACTATCCAGCTCTTCCTCGCCCAAAATCCGCATTCTACCTATTATATTGGTATCCATCCCGGTCCCACTGTAGTTTTTGCCGATTTCGTCAACGAACAGCACGTCTATATCGTCTACGGGAAGCTTGGGCATCATGCTTTTCGATATTTTCAAAAGCGCCTGCTCCCGCTCAACAATTTGCTTCGCTTCAATAGCCTCGATAATGGCCGTCTGATCAAAGGCATTTTCCACAATGCCCAATCCGAATAACACATTTAATTTATCGAGAGTGACTTGACCCACAGCAGGCATCAAATCACGGATACCATGAATCCCATACGAATGAAGCAGCAGTGCCTGCTTGTGCTTGCCAATACCGATAGCGGCCATTTTCACAATTCCGCTTTCAATCCATTGCGATGATTTGAAATCAGTATGAACTTTGATTCTGGCAATTACGATAACCGCATCACTGGCTAGAATGTGATTGTCCGCGTATACCGCTAGGCCTGCCGGAGTCTCACCAATTTGTGTGACCTCCATGGACGAAAGAATTGGAGCCCCACAGAAGTCCTCAGTCACTCCCAGACCCTCCAGCACCTCAATCTGTCCTTCAGCGGTCGCTCCACCATGGCTGCCCATTGTCGGAATGATTCGCGGCTCAACCCCAAGCTTCTTGAGCTCGTTGACCACATTTTTGATGATCAAGGCAATATTAGCGATGCCTCGACTACCTGCTGTTATTGCCACCTTCATCCCCGGCTTGACCTTGTCGGACAAACGGATAGCTTCCATTTGCTTGCTGATTTCCGCCTCGATATCGTCGATCCTGGGTCCATTAAAATGCTGTTTGACCTTCACAAACTTTGGCAGCAACATTGGATGTATTCCTCCTTGTTAGGATATGGTTTCGATTGTCATGTATGTGTGTCATGGCATCACTTCTACCGCTTGGGTGCTAATTCGATACCTTGACGGATCGCTTCCAAAAGACTTTTTTCATCAGCAATGCCCTTGCCTGCAATATCAAATGCGGTTCCATGATCCACACTGGTACGTATAATTGGCAAGCCTACTGTAATATTGACGCCTGCATCCAGGCCCAATACCTTGATAGGACCATGACCCTGATCGTGATACATCGCAACGACAATATCGTAATCGCCGCGAACTGCCAGGAAAAATAACGTATCCGCAGGCAACGGCCCAACCACGTTAATTCCTTCCTGCTTGGCTCGCTCTACAGCAGGTACAATAACCGCATCCTCTTCACCATAACCAAACAGTCCGTTTTCTCCGGCATGAGGGTTAATCCCGCATACACAAATCCGCGGCTGCTCATAGCCTGCTTTCTTCAGTGTGTCATGTGCCATCTTAATAACCGAATATACACGTCCAGCCGTTATCGACTTGACCGCATCGATCAGACCCATATGGGTTGTCACATGAATAACCTTGAGCTTGGGGGAGCTCAGCATCATTGCGTAATCACTAGTTGCAGTTAAATCCGCCAAAATTTCCGTGTGTCCCGGATAATGATGTCCACCCTTCTGCAGCGCCTCCTTGTTCAAGGGTGCCGTACAGATGGCGTCGATCTTCTCTTCCTTCGCAAGCTCAATGGATTTCTCCAAAAAGCGGAACGCGGCATCGCCGGACTGTGGCGAAACTTTACCGTAAGGTAGACTCATTGGCAATAGATCCATATCAAGACAATTGACGACTCCAGCTTGATCCAATGCCTGCTCAGGGGACTTTATCGAATGAACGCGCAAACCGGTTTGCAAAAATAATTCGGCTCTTGATAAAAATTTGGCATCACCGATTACGATCGCCTTGCAAGTTTCAAATACTTGTGGGTCCTTCAATGCTTTCATAATAATTTCCGGGCCGACACCTGCCGCGTCACCCATTGTAATTCCTATTATCGGTCTATGCATCCTATATATCTCCTTATGCTTGGCTGATTATTTTCCATGACTGTTTGCTTGGGCAATGACTACTTTCTATCCCTGATAACTTTTGCTGCCTGCAGTAAAGAATTAGGATTTCCGAAAGCCCCCGCCTTTGTGACCAGAGGAATCGAGACTCTACCTTCAGCTTTGCAGAGCGGCAAGCCTTCCTCCACCTCACCGATAATAACCAAGCTGGCAATGTTCAAATGTGTGCAGGCACGGTAGGCAATATCTCCACCCGTTAGTACTGCACCGGCAAGCCTTTCCTGAGTAATGACCGCTGCTGCCAGCCTTCCGATACCGTCTGCGATCAGATCCCCGCCAGCCAGTGCACTTAAGCCTGCCTGCTGCAAATAATTAACCACTTGAAGTTTGGCTTCATTGGAAATGTCCGTAGTTACAACCAGATCCTCGCCCGAGGCAATGAACTGCCGCGCTTCCTGTACGAGCTCAGCCATTTCCTGATCGCTAATACCGAGAAGCAGGAGCGGATCAATCACCAATGACCGGAAGCCATTCTGCCTCAGTGTCTCTACCTGCTGTCTCGTAACCTGACTGACACTTCCTGCCACAACGAGTACAGGAGCAATAGGATCGGCAAGCTGTTCCTGTTCTTGGAGTCTCTCATCATCAAGCCTCTCAACGTCCGACTCCAGCTTATAGAATCCAAGCTTGGGATAACGATTAGCCAATGCTTCCGCCAGCCCTGCAGAGCCTACCCAAAGCACACGCTCGCCCGCGAATTGCTCAGCAATGATTTGCAAATCATTAGGCGTGGCGCTGTCCGCTACAATGACACGTGTTCCCTGCTGCTGAAGTGTGCGTACCTCCATAGCCAGCCTGCCGCTGCGGATTGAACGAATTTCAACTTCACCCACCGAAATCGAAGATTGAGCACCGATGATATCAGAAATCTTGGAATTCGTAATCGGAAACTTCGGGTCCCGTGAAATCTCGCTATCTTCAAGCAATTGCTGGTTAAGCAGCTGATAACCGCCTATGGTCAACCTCCCCTTCTGCGGATAGGCAGGGGCTACGATGGCCAGGTCAAACTGTCCTGTGCTCATCAGAGCTTCAATTTCTTTGCCAATATTTCCACGCAGTGTAGAATCTATTTTTTTCATAATGACCTGAAACTGACTCAAATCCTGGGTTTCAAGCAGCTCGCTCCACTTATGGAAAGCGGCTTCCGGTGTAAGTGACCGGCTTTCCACATTCATCACACACGTTGTACCGGAATTAGCCGGCCTAAGAGCTTGCCTGTCATCGATGCAAACAACTGTAGGCATTCCGTGCTTGGCGAACTGAACGCCAGAGTCATTCGCCCCTGTTAAATCATCAGAAAGAATAATGACGTTATCCATAATCATACCCGCCTGCTTTCCTTTTCCACTTGCTGTCTGATCTCATCTTATCAAATCAGCGTTTCATAATACAACGGCGAGAAATACAAATTGTGTTTCATTTTTAAACACATTTTTAAATTGTGACATTTGTAATAGCTATAATCGTACAAGACTCGACTCATGGGCTTAGCTTGCGCCAGAGCGTGGTGCGGTTCATCCCCAATCTTTTGGCAGTAGCGGATTGATTAAAGCCCTCCTGCTCAAGAACGAAACGTATAATATCAGCCTCAATTTCCTCCAGAGTCCGCGTTGCTCCGATCAACTGCTCCAGACTGCTATTCGTTGTTTTATCATGTTTACTGATTAAGCTGTCCATTACCGGCTGTAAATGCTGCAGCGTAATAAAAGAACCTTCACACGTCTCGACAATCAGCTTGAGCACCTGCTGCAGCTCAGCAAAATTACCCGGCCATTCATATGTGGTCATCAGATTCAATGCATCCGGTTTAATTCCCAGCACCTGACTGCCCAAGGTTCGGTTCATCTCTGCCAAATACCAAAATACGATATGATCCAGCTCTGTTGTTACGCTGCGAAGTGGTGGGAGATGAAGCGAATAAAGCTGCAGCTGTACAAGCAGCAGCAGGTCGAATTCGCCCAGATTTACTTGATGCGCCAAATCTGCGGCTGTCGAAGCCATAAAACGAAACGGCGGCCGCTCACCATTCGTCATAGCTGTATGGGAAGCTTGTAATGCCGCTGCAAGCTTGCGTTGAACGGGTAGACTAAGCTGCTCAATCCGCTGGATATGCAGCGTTCCTGATTCTGCACGACGCAGCAAGCAGCTATCTGGCTGTTCCAAACGACCGAACAGCTGTTGGTCCTGCTGCTCGGTGGCACAGCTTCCCGCATCGAACAGAACAAAGGGCCCCGACTGATAAGAGCTGTCATTATGCAGAGCTTCAGCTAATGTCTTCTTTCCTGTCCCCGGCTCTCCCGTAATCAAGATCGGATACAGTTGTTTACTCCATCGTTTGGCCTTATCCATGTAAGCCTCATTCATATAATCTGTCTGCACGAACTGCTGGAACCTGCTCTTGGCTGGTGAAAGCCTGTCTTCCCTTACCTTGCGGGCCCGCCGCTCCATTCCTTCAATCGTCTGACTTTCATGCAGCTCAAAGATCGTTCCTTGCTCCGCCAAAGAATGCTCTATCACTAGAATGAGATCCTCTGTCGAGTTAGCCTGCTGAAGCTTAAACGAATCTGTTCTACTTCGCACAGCTGTTCTAACCGTTCTGTCTGCTCCTTTGGTTATGTCTGCCGAACGACCTGCATCTGTATAAACCAGGGAAGTGGATGTGCTGGCAATGAGCTCAGCCCATTTCATATTTACCGCTGACATCGCTCTTACCCCTAATTGACGCCCAGCCTGCTCATTGCAAAATTTCACGTTCTGTTCGGCATCGACATAAACAACTCCATGGTGCAAAGCATCCAGTATCGATTTCATTAACACTCTTTGATGGGCTTCTGCCTGCCTCTTTCTGGCTATTTGCTCGGCTTGCAGCAGCGATTCCTGCAGCGCCTCTCGCCCAGACGTTATCAGAATTGCCCGAACACCTGAATGCTCAGCGACGGCCACAGTAACTACATCGCCAATCACGAGATCGACGCCCAACTCCTTGGCATTATTCACCGCCGCCTCCGCCTCATGCTCATGATGGATAATGAAGGTCATGACCTGAATGTCCAGCAGCTCGGCAATCGTGTCCACTCCATCCACAATGTTGGGAAATCCAATGATACCAATCGTCCCCCGATATCCTTTAACCAAAGTAAGCGAACGTAATATATCATAGCCGTTGACCGTTATTTCGATCACCGGAATTTGCACATGGCTGCGGATTAGTCGTGCGGTTCCGCCTCTGCTTATAATAACGTCATAGCCCTGCAGCTCAGCTGTCCTGGCAATGTTCAGTCCGTGCTTCAGATCACCCACCTCTGCATGAACCTCATAGTCGGGCGATGACGGGATATCTTCCAAAAGATCCTTCATCCCGCGATAAGGAGCAATTATCAAAAAATTCAACATGATAAGCCCTCCATGATTCAAATAACGACAGTCCATAACCATTACGCCTACAAACCGTCAGATCATTGATGCATAATTCATCATATTGATTATACAACAGACGGAAAGAAAAAGCCGAGCTATCTCGCAGCGAGACAGTATCGGCTTTTCCAACTCTTATATGTTCTTGTGTGTGCATTTTTTCTTGCGTATGCCGATCTAATTATACTTACGCCTTCTCTTCACGCTCATATAAATCCTGTCTGCGGTCATAGAAGGGAGCGACGACGCCATGCTTGCGGTTTTTGTCGAGCTCGGAGAAATCGACCGTCGCATAAACGGCCATATTTTCGTTCAAACGCCCAGATATCAAGATCCCATCATTGGGAAAAGGAACATCGCATGGTGCAAATACTCCCGCCTGACAATGACCTTCATCAATCTGAGGACGACTTACGGGCAATGAGCCGACGATCCCGCTTAATGCCACGAACAATTGATTTTCAACGGCACGTGCCTGGCAGCAATGCCGGACACGATGATATCCCGCCGCAGAATCCGTGTAAGAGGGACACAGGATCAGCTCTACGCCTCTGGCTGCAGCAATTCGCGCAATTTCAGGAAATTCAATATCGTAACAGGTTAAGATGGCTGCTTTGCCCCAACGGGTATGAATGATATTAAGTGAATCGCCGCCTTTCAGCAGCCAGCGATGCTTTTCCTCAGGAGTAAGATGGAATTTATTTTGCGTTTCTACCCGGCCGTCAGGAAAAAACATAAATGCCGTATTCACGTAACTGTCTGCTTCCTGACAAATGTGACTGCCTGCCGCGATTACCATACCGGTTTCTTTACTCTGACGCTCAAAGAAATCACAATAGGCGGTCGTAAAGCTGTCCAAATACCGGCACGCTTCCTCATTATTCATAGTTGGAACGAGCGACAGCAAGTGCGCTGTCACATATTCCGGTAAAACAACCAGCTCCGCCTCCTGCCTGACTGCCTCCTGCAGCTTCTCAGCCATCAGCTCCCAGTAATGCTCAGCGGAATGAAGGTCGCTCAAACCGTATTGAATCGTAGCAATTTTCAATGTTGTCATAGTGGCGTGACTCCTTTGCAATAGAAAAACGAATTAGGAACGAATTTGCAGTGAATAAATATCGGTTCGTCGATCCCCTATCGTCAAAACTTCCTTCGTTTTTCTGTAACGCTGCAGTACCTCCAGATCGATCTCGGCCATAATAACCGTTTCCGTATTTTCACTGCACTCTGCGGCCACACCGTCACGGGGAAAGGAGAAGTCGGATGGTGTATAAATACCGGATTGGGCATATTGGATATCGATATTCTCAACATGCGTCAGATTGCCTACTGTGCCTGCGGTCACAACGAACATCTGATTTTCAATCGCTCTCGCCTGGGCACAAAATTTGACACGTAAAAAGGTTTGGCGGTCCTCCGTACAATACGGTACAAAAATAATTTGTGCCCCTTCTTCAGCAACAATGCGTGAAATCTCAGGGTACTCAATATCACTGCTGAGCTGGATCGAAATTTTGCCGCAATCCGTATCGAATACTTCCAACCGATTGCCACCGTTGATTCCCCACCACTTGCGTTCATTGGGAGAAATATGCAGCTTATACTGCTGGGCTATTGTCCCGTCACGGCGAAATAAATGGGCCACATTATAGATACGATTATTTTTTTCCAAGAAGTGTGAACCGCCTATAACATTGACATTATATTTCACAGCCAGATCGGAAAAGAGCTCCACATAATTCGGTGTGAATTCGGTCAATTTGCGCACAGCCAAGCTGGGCGAGCGCTCTTCCAGGAACGATAACAGCTGCATCGTCACATTTTCCGGAAATACGGCAAAGTCAGATTTATAATCCGAGGCTACATCCACATAATGCTCGCATTGGGTAGCAAACTCCTCAAACGATTCAATTTTTTTCATCATATATTGAACGACACATACCCGCACGGGAAATGACATTTTGTAATGGATTTTGGAAACCTTCGGTTTATACTCAATGTTGTTCCATTCCAGCAGTGTCGCATAGGTCATCGATTCCTGATCATCGGGTAAATAGTTCGTAATGATCCGTTTCAACGTGAAGCCGTTCATCATCTGGAAAGTCAGCACGGGATCATATATGTTTTGCTGCAATACCTCTTCGGCATACGCTCTCGGCGACATTTTATCACTATATTTATGATAGAGCGGAATACGTCCGCCTACAATAATGCTTTTCAGATTCAGCTCCTCGGCCAACCGCTTCCGCGCTTCATACAAGCGTCTGCCAATCTTCATGCGGCGGTAATCCGGATGCACCATGACCTCCATACCATACAAATTTCCACCTAATGGATCATGCGTACGAATATAGCCTTTATCCGTAATTTCCGCATAAGTATGCTGTTCCAAATATTCATCGAAGTTAACGATCAGGCTGGAGCACGAACCGATAATAATCCCATCATATTCCACACAGATTTGTCCTTCCGGGAATATACGGATATGGCTTTCCAGCTGCTCGATTTTCCAAGGGAGCATATTCGGAAAACAGATATTTTGCAGCGCGATGATATTTTCGAAGTCGGCACGCACAATATTGCGGATTATGATTTTTTTTTCAAATTGTGAAATATCACCTTTGGTCATATAAACTCTCCACTCTTTCAATATGGTCTTTAATCATTATATATAGGAAGTACTATCTGAATATTTAGCGTGTGTAAACGTAATGTAAACAATTAACATCTTGGAAATAACGCACTTCTTTACAATTTATTTATATTTTTATAACGTTCTCTTTACAATGTCCTCTTATACTATGCATATTGTCACTATTTTGATGAAGAGGTGTATCCATGAAACGCAGTAGTAAACTATTAACCAGTATGACCGCAGGCGCCTTATTGATCACAAGCCTGACAACCGCTACAGCTTTTGCGGAAACAAAGGATGTACCTGTACGAAAAACGTTTGAAAACATGCAAGGTAAGCTTACCTGGAATGAAAAGGATCGCAGTGTGCAAATCGTGGTCGGCAGCGTACAAGCAGTGCTCAAGCTCGATTCCGAAGATGCAACACTTCAGGGCAAGCTGTTCAAATTAAATAAAAAGCCTTATCTGACGGATTCCTTGATGCAAATCTCACCTGAGACCTTCCAGTCTATTCAACAGGTTGCCATTGCAGAACAAAACAAAACCGGCTACGAGGTGGCAAGCACCTTCAAAATGCCTGGCGGCAAAGCTGAGATCGCTTCATCTACACCGGATGGTAAACGTTTGGTCGTTACCGAGGATGACCTGGGCAGTATCAGTATTTTGAATATTGAAGATGTGACTAAGGTTAGTGTCTTGAAGCAAGTCAGCTTCAAAAGCCTTTCTGATAAAGCAACCGTTACCAGTGTGGCGGTAACTCCTGATGGCAAATTTGCATTGGCTGCTATCCGTACAGGTGATGATGTAACGCACGCCAACAAAGGTATAGTGGCCGCAGTCGATTTAAATACATATAGCATTGTCAAATCCTACGAGGTTGGCATCGGACCCGACAGTATCGTAATCTCCAAGGACGGCAAACATGTGGTCATCGCGATTGAAGATGAAGAAATTGATGTAGCGAAGGACGAAATCGATTATAAAAATGCCAAACGTCCAGGGTCGATCGCAATTATCAGCTTTGCAGGTGGAGATGTAACAAAGGGTGAATTAACCGATCTTAAAATAGATTTGACCAATGTAAAGGGAGCTATCTACCCCCATGATCCTCAGCCTGAATATGTAGCGATCAGTCCGGACAGCTCTACAGCCGCAATCACTTTGCAGGAAAACAATGCAATTGCCATCGTAGATCTGAACAAAAAAGCAATTACCAAAATTTTCTCGCTTGGTGTTACCAAGCATAAGGCCGATTTAAAAACAGATGACAAAGTGTCGTTCACCGAAGATATGACCGCTCGCCCTGAGCCGGATGGTATCGCCTTTACAACTGACGGCAAATACCTGTTCACCGCCAATGAAGGTGATCTGGGTAAAGACGAATTCAAGGATGGCGTTCGCTCGGGCGGACGTAATGTGATGGGCTGGGATTTAGATGGAAATGTGATCTATGACAGCATGGAACTGATCGATCAATCTGCTGCTCTAGTAGGTCTTTACCCAGAAAACCGCAGCGGTAATCGTGGCAGCGAGGTTGAGAACCTGACGATCGCCGAAGTGAACGGCAAGCAAATCATGGCGGTAGCTGCTGAACGTGCAAGCGTGATTCTGTTCTTCGAGGTAACCGATCCCAAGAAACCGAATTACCTGGGCTTGCTTCCTTCCGGCACTTCACCTGAGGGCATTCACAAGGTTGGCGGACGCAACCTGTTCGTCAGCGCTAATGAAGTAGCTGGATCCCTTACTTTCTACCAAGGTAAATAAATTCGTTAGGATATTTGACCGCGCAGCGAGACTTATTCATCGCACTTCCCAATAACAACGAATACACCTCCAAACCACAATTCAAGTGGGATTTGAGAGGTGTATTTGTTATTCCACGCTACTCAATCACGAGCCAGCTTTACAGCAGTTTTGTCGTTTCGTTCTTGATAGAAGCTTTGTCGGCAGGCTCCTCATCCTCTACGATACTGCGCGTAGAATTCCTGAATTCGCGGAGTGTGTCCCCGAAGGCTCTGCCGAGCTGTGGCAGCTTGGAAGGACCAAACACGATCAGAGCGATAGCCAGAATTAACACTAAGCCTGAAACACCAATATTGTTGAACATATGGATTCTCCTTTCTTCCCTTAATGATCAGGAGCCTGGCCGAATGAAGAAGGCTCCTATGTATGCATCCTCTGCTGCGGTACAGGCTTCCTTAGCTGTTCGTCGGCGTATGCTGCATGGCCCGCCACTGCCTGCCTGAAACGAATACACTGATTTCAAACAGCAAGAACAAAGGAACAGTTACCGATAGGTGAGAAATCATATCTGGTGGCGAAATGCACGAGCCTACAATGGCCAGGGTGATGTAGGCATACTTTCGTGTCATTTTTAACCGCTCGGGTGTCAGCAATCCCAATTTGGTAAGAAACATCAGAACCACTGGCATCTCAAAGGCTACCGCCATCGGAAACACAATTTCATATAAAAACGAAAAGTAGCGGTCGATACCATACGTTTCCACAGCGCCAATCGTCACGTTCATGGTCTTCATGAAATGCAGCATCATCGGGAACACAACCATGTAACCAAAGGCAGCTCCAGCTAAAAACAGTACAAACGCCGCAGGAATGTAAGGCAAGGTGCTTCTGGCCTCAGCTTCTGTAAGCCCTGGTTTCACGAACCCCCATAGCTGATGCAATATGACAGGCACCGCGAACAGCAGAGCAAACAGCAAAGCACACTTCATATAGATGAGCAGCCCGTCCGTAAAAGAAAATACATTCCATTCAATTGCGCTCGCTGAAGGCTGTGACTTGATGTAACGTAAAATACTCGGAGACAAGTACAGTCCTACACAAAGTGCGGCAATAAACCATGAGCCCACGATAATCAGCCGCTTCCTGATCTCCGCCAAATGCAGTACCCAGTCCTCCATTTCCATCCGATCCCCACCCCATTAGAAGCTAGATTGCAGATTCCGTGTATTCACACCAGAGATCCGCCTTTTTTTATATATTGAGAGACCCCTTCCGCTGCCCGGTATGCGAGTGCGCCAACGGTTCCTGTAGGGTTATAGCCGCTGTTATGCGGAAATGCGCATGCCCCAACAACGAAAATATTTTCGTGATCCCACATTTGCAAGTAGGAATTAACTGCAGAAGTGGATGGGTCAGCTCCCATAATCGCTCCTCCTGTATTGTGAGTCGATTGATAAGGGACAATATTGTATGGCCCCAGCTGATCGGCCGATCCCATCGTCGTCGGTTTCATTTCTTTCATAATTTCGGCCGCTTTACCTGCGACGAATTTGATCATTTCACGATCCTGATCCTCAAAGTCAAAGGTCACTCGAATCAGGGGCAGTCCGTACGCATCCTTATACGTAGGGTCCAGGTCAAGATAATGATGCTTCCAAGGCATACTGCTGCCCTGCGGAGATACTGCCAGCACACTATTAGCATATTTGATCGATTGTTTCTTGAACTCTTTTCCCCATGACGGGGTTCCCTTGGGTACCGAATTGGTTGCTATCGGTCGAAGCCCTGTCTGGGAAATCCGGATTCCTGCTCCATGAATAAAATTGAGATTTGTATGATCAAAGTTGTCTCCATTGAAATCAGGAACTTCGATTCCGAGTGATCCGGCCCCTGCATACAAATTGAATTCTCGATCATCAAAAAATCCGGTAGCTGCTCCCCCGTTTGTTTGATAAGCGTAGTTTTTGCCGATCACTCCTGTTCCCGAAACGGGATCATAGGGCTTGCCCAGCTTGGAAGTCAGCAGCAGACGAACATTATTGAACACGTAGCTTGCCATGATCACCACGTCTGCCGGCTGTTCGAATTGCTCCCCAGTGAGCGTATTTACATAGACGACTCCAGTAGCCTTCTTGCCGTCATTCAAAATTTGAATGACATTCGAGTAGGATCGCAGATCCAGATTGCCGGTTTTTTGAGCTACAGGCAGGACTGTCACCACCGGGTCCGCTTTGGCCCCATATTCACAGCCATATCGTTCACAGTAGCCGCAGTATTGACAGGCAGCCCGTGTGATACCGTCAGGATTCGTATACTGCTCGGAAAGATTAGCAGATGGCATCATGTAGGGGTGATAGCCAAGCTTCTTCGAGGCCTCTTCGAATAATTTGAGCACTGGTGTCCGTATCATCGGCTTGGTTGGAAAAGGATTAGTTCTTTTTCCTACAAGCGGATTTTGTTCGGGGTCACCGGATATGCCGGCCATCTTCTCAAATTTATCAAAGTACGGCTCCATTTGATCATAGGTAATACCCCAATCCTGAATCGTCATCCCTGCCGGAATTTTATTTTTACCATATTTTTCCACGGTCTTACTGTAGATTTCAAAATCATAAGGCAGGAACCGATACGTTTGTCCATTCCAGTGAACCCCAGCACCACCAAGCCCCTCACTAAGCAGGAAAGAACCATATTCTCTCATCGGCACAGCAGCAATCTTTTCGGTATTGCGAAACGTAATCGTTTCCTTGGATAAATCCTGCATCATCTCATACCGCTGTGAATAACGCAGTTCATCATGCACCATATAATAGTCTTTGGTGCTCCGAGGCTTCCCGCGCTCCAATCCGACTACCTTGACCCCTTCCTTGGTCAATTCCGCGGCAATAATTCCTCCCAGAAATCCCATGCCCACGATCACTACCGGAACCTTTGGCAATACTGTAGCCATTTATTTTCCTCACTTTCTATGGTTGACTGCTCTCTCACTGATTTAATGGGTAACAAAATGGTTACGTAAGCTTCTTGGCTCCATTAAGACGAATTGTTCCTTGTCCATAATTTCGGCGTAGCTCATTTGATTGCCCGGATATTTGCGCATTTTCCAACCCATCATATTTTTGTTGCCGCCATATAGCGGATCAGAGTAGGCGCCTTCTATCGTTAAAGCGCGCAGCATGTTGAAAAAGGTTTTGCCCGTGACCCCATTCACAACCATAATTTCTCCTTTTTCCATCATCGTGAGAATCGCGATCTTCTCCTCCTCGGCCAGATCTACAAAACCTTTTGAATATTTTTTCTGGCTGGCTTCCTCCAACGATTGCAGACCCATCGTAAACAGCTCATTACGCCGAATGCTTTGATAATCGCCCTGAGTCACTTCCCCTTTAACAAAAGGGCCCGTCCGATATTCTCGGGCGTTCACGCCCCAGCGGCTGGACATCTGATGATCTATGTAGAAGGCAACACCCAGCTCTGTAGCTCCTGGTCCAAGTTCATCCTTAGGAAAAATACATTCTGCAGCCGCTTCCGTCAGCTGAAGCTGAGTCTGATCAAAAAACATCGGAGCTTGATTGTAATCAATCGTTGAGGCTTCATTGCCAGGTGCGGGCGCTGGGGCAGGAGTCTCTGAAGGTTTGGTCAACCCGCCGGTGAAAGCCTTGGTCAGCACTCCACCCACAACGACCCCACCAATAGCAGCTCCGGAATATTTCAAAAAACGACGGCGCGAATCATCCGATGGACGTTGTGTATCCTTTTCTTCCATGACAGCAATCTCCTTTTAGATTGGATTATTGAGCTTCATTTTGTAATAAATGGACGTTGCGTATATTTTGATCACCGGACGGACATTTTATGCAAACAAACTGTTTTTCACAAAATAGCTGAAACCAGAACCAACCCCAAGGAGGAATACCCAATGAACAAATCACTTGTCTGTGTCACCCTGCTGCTTTCTATTTCACTATCCGCCTGTGGCTCGAAAAGCTCTGCACCTCCAAGTACCCCAACTCCGCCAGCAGCTAATCAGGGAGCTGGATCAACTACGGGCGGCGGTACCACTGCAGATGCTAGTGCGATTTATAAGCAAAACTGTGTAAGCTGTCACGGTAATGCACTGGAGGGTGCGGTTGGACCCAGCTTGCAAAAGGCCGGTGCCAAATACTCCAAGGATCAGCTTGCCACGATATTAAATAACGGAAAAGGGGCCATGCCCAGCTTTAAAGGCAAGCTCACAGATACTGAAATCGGTGCGCTTGCGACTTGGCTAGCCGATAAAAAATAAGCATTCCATTGAACATCGTACACAAAAAGCCGTTCCTGTTCGTTCCAGGAAACGGCTCTTGCTTATGAACTGCTTATGCTGCTGATTCATATTCGCTAATTTATACAGCCTGCTGTTTCAAGGCAACCTGTACCCGCTCGCCTACCTCGAAGGGCTCCGTAAATCCTGTATGCACTTCCCAGGTATGCCCATTCACGTTAACCGCATAATGAATTTCTTTGCCTTGATATTGCACATTGACGATTTGTCCGGGTAATCCATTCCGCTCCGATCGCTCCCTGCCATCTCTATGCATCAAAAATTGATCAGGTCTGACCGGGTACAAGCCGCTGGCTTTGATCTCCCCTGAAACCTCATTTCCAGCCCATGCAGGTGCAGCCACATTCTCGCTTCTCGGATGAAAAACAGCACCGTCCCAGCTGCCTTCAACCAGATTGGCCTTGCTTACGAATCGGGCCACAAAGCTGCTTTGCGGCCGCAGGTATACGTCCTGCGGAGTGCCGATCTGCTCAAACCGCCCCTCATTCATTACCACAATGCGATCTGCCATCGCCAGGGCTTCTCCCTGATCATGTGTCACATAAACAATCGAGGCTTGGCTACGACGGTGAAGGCTTTGAATTTCCCGGCGCATCTCCAAGCGCAGCATCGCATCCAGACTCGATAACGGCTCATCCATCAGCAGCAAGCTGGGCTTGGCTGCGACTGCACGGGCAAAGGCCACCCGCTGCTTTTGTCCGCCGGACAGCTCATGCGGCATCCGATCTGCCAGCTGTGTCAGACCGACCATTTCCAATACCTCGGATATGCGTGATAGCTCATTCGCACGTGGTAAAGCAGCTCTGTTACTTTGATGACGTAATGGAAAACGGACATGCTCCTTGACGCTCAGGTGCGGCCACAGCGCAAAGGATTGAAACACCATACCGATATTCCGGTGCTCAGACGCAACATTATGCCCGTTGCCGTCGACTGTTCTCCCTGCAATCCGTATCTCCCCATCGGTTGTATGATCAAAGCCTGCCATAAGCCGCAGCAATGTCGTTTTGCCACAGCCAGACGGCCCCAGAATAGCGATAAATTCTCCCGATTGAATCTGCAGGTCAATCCCCTTTAATACCTCCTGCGATCCGAAATGCTTCGTTACTCGAATGATTTCCGTATTCACAATGTGCCTCCCTTTCTTTGGGCTGTCCACTTCACAGCCTGCAGCAGAATCATCAATATCATAATCAGGGCCACAATGACGCACGACAATGCAGTAGAATAATTCGTGCTGCCTGCCTGCTCAAAATTAAAAATAACGACACCAATCGTTTCCGATCCTGACGACCATAGCAACGAGGATACCGTCAGCTCCGTCAAAGCGGACAAGAACACCAGAAGGGCTCCGGCCAGTATCCCCGGCAGCGTCAGAGGCAGGAGAATTTTACGCCATACGCTGCTCCACCCTGCACCTGAAATCCGGGCGGCTTCCTCCGCTGAAGCATCGATTTGCTGAAAATCCGTCATGCTGCTGCGCACCTGCAGCGTCATGAAACGGATCATATAAGCAATGAACAGAATGGCCACACTGCCGTATATTCCCGGATTCCAGCCTCGAATCGGCTCCATCCAGGTAAGAATCATTGCTAAGCCGAACACTATGCCCGGAAGCGCATAAGGCAGGCTGATCACCAGATCCATTCCTTTTACAAGCAGCGTAGACCGTTGCAGCCGATAGTACGCAAAGGCTGTCCCCACTATCATACAGACGATTAAGGTGACCAACGCTAATGTGAGGCTATTACCGATCGCGCGGTACGCCTTGGCACTCTCCCACAAGACGAAACGGAAATGATCGAAGGTCGTATTATTCCAGCTAAGTGGAAGCCCATAAGCTTTCTTTAAGGAATACATCAGCATCGAGACTAACGGTAAAAAGGTAATCACACCCAGAAACAGCCAGACAAGCCCCGTCCACAGCCACTTCTTTTTGCCTAACTGAAACCGCGGAACCATGTCCTCGTATCCCGTTTCCGATGTCTTGTAGGAACGCTGAACAAGCCATTGTATTAAAGTCCCGATTAAAGCGACAATTCCCAGAAGGACAGCCAGCGCAGAGCTTCTTGCAAACGCACTGGGGCCAAATCCGACTACCTGCTCATAAATCAGCGTACTTAATACCGTAATATTAGCCGGAATTCCCAGGAAAGCAGGGATGCCAAAGTTGTCCAGGCTGGCCAGAAAAGCGAGCAGACCACCGCTTGCTATACCCGGAATCGCCAGCGGCAGCGTGATCGTGCGAAATGTCGCCCATCGGCCGGCTCCACCTGCACGGCTTGCCCATTCCAGCTCTCGCGGAATTCGCCTGAGCACACCAACCGTCAGCAAATACACAAGCGGATAATGATGGATACCCATGACGAATATAATTCCCCCGTAGCTGTACATGCTCCACGGCTTCATATCCTTGGAAAATAGATGCAGAAATTCGGCTATTGGTCCTTGTACACCTGTAAATGATGTCCAGGCTAATGTTACAACATAAGAAGGCATTATAAATGAAAGCATGACAATCAAGTGAAGCCATGATTTATGTGACAAGTTACTATAGGCTATTAACCATGCAAGACCTACACCTAAAAGTATGGCAACCAGGGTCGAACCGCTGATGATGATTAAAGTCGATTCCACCGTTTTCCATGTTCTTGCCTCACTCAATAGATCAAAGTATACGCCAAGCCCCGTCCCTGTTTTGTGCACAAAGCTTAACGCCATCAGCTTTATGATAGGGAACAGAAACAGCAGAATGACAGTAACGAAACCTAATCCAAGAGCGATCCGTTGCAGCCAGACACGGGAACCCAATCGGGTCGGAGCCTTATCGACTCTTGACCCGTTGTTACGGTGCCCTGTCTGCTCAAGATTCGTATTCATATCTGTGTACTCGCGTCCTTCGCTAGCTTATTGTCCGAATATGTCCGTGAATGCTTTTTTATCCTGATCACGTGCTTCTACCAGCTTAGCCAGATCACCGGATAATACCTTCATCTCAGAGAACGACTTTAAACCTTCCGGTGCTTTAATACCATCACGCAGCGGTGTATACCCGATTTCCGCGGAGATCTTCTGACCGTCTTCGGATAGTACAAAATCGACCAGTGCCTGCGCCGCTTTTTCATTAGCCGTGTTGCTTAGAATACCAATCGGCTCCGTAATAACCGGCACTCCCTCCGTCGGATAAATAAGCTCAACCGGAGAACCCTTCTTTTTCTCACGCGGCACTAAATAATCTACCACCATGGCATATGACTTGGCGCCTGTCGCTACTTCCTTAAGAACAGCGCCGTTACCCTTGACTACAGAGATTTCGCTTGCTTTAAGCTGTTTGAAAAAGTCCCAGCCAAATTCATTCGTCCTTGTCATCACGCCAACATTATAAGCAGCCGCTCCCGAATACAATGGACTGGGCATAATAGCTGCGCCTTTGTTGGCCGCTTCCGTCAACACCTTCCAAGAAGTAGGCATCGTTTTTACTTTTTGTGTATTAACAGCGAGCACCGTCGCTAAAATTTTGGTACCTTGATACATCCCATCGGGATCAGCAAATCCTTTTGGGATTTTGGCCAGTTCAGGTGATTTGTAAGATTTTAACAATTTCTGCTGTTTAAGCGCCTCGAAGGTTACGGAATCTGCAACCAGCAGCACATCGGCCTGGACTTTACCTGCCTGATTCTCTGCCTGAAGCTTGGCGATCACCTCTTCCGTCCCGGAGCGGTATGTCTCCACCTTCACCTCAGGAAACTTTTTATTAAAAGCTGTAATCAGCTTTGTCACATCTTCTTCAGGCTGGGAGGTGTAAAAATTCAGCTTGCCTGCTACAGCCGCTTTCGTCTCCGCTACTCCGGCAGACGCTGCCTGAGAGGCGGACTTTTCTGTGCTGGTGGGCGAGGTGCCGCAGCCGCTGATCGTCCAAACCATGATGCAGGCGAGACTCATTGTGATCCATTTACCTTTACGCATTATCGGTATCTCTCCTCTTTTGTGCTATATTTCACCTTATTGTACAGCTCCACTATTAACGCAAGATCATACAAGCTTAATAGTTTTGTAAATTCTTAAGAAAATCTTCAGAATTCCCCTTACTTTATCTGAAGAACTTTTAGTTATGCTATAAACAGTTCTTTTACAGGAGGAATTCGTATGATGGTAGAAACCAAGTCACAAATACATGAAAAGCTGCTGTTCTTATATAAATTTGTATGCTCACCCGGACAAATCGGCAGTGTGACACCAAGCTCCCGTTATTTGGCCGATAAAATGCTTGCCTCCGTACCATGGGATCAGGTAAGCAGCATCGCTGAGCTTGGTGCAGGTACAGGTGCCATCACAAAGCACATCCAAGCTGTCAGACAAGTCCATACCAATGTACTGCTATTTGAAAAAGATCCGTATTTGCAGCAAGCGCTGGAACGCCAATATCCACAATTTGCTTGTTATTCCGATGGCCGCGACCTGTCGTATGCAATGCGTCAGGAGTCCATTGAGCAGCTGGATGCGATCATTTCCGGACTGCCCTTTTTCAACTTTCCACAAGCTATCAGGGATCAGCTGATGAACCAGATTGTCACGTCACTGAAAACAGGTGGACTGTTTATCGCTTTTCAATACTCCCTGCAGATGAAGTCACAGCTAAGTGAACATTTTGATATCGAAGCTGTCCATTGGGTTCCCTTGAACCTGCCTCCGGCCTTCGTTTATGTGTGCCGCAAAAAAGGAGTTCGACCATCATGAACTATGACACTCTCGTATCCATGATTGAACATTATGGTTATGCAGCCTTGTTTTTTTCCTTATGGCTCGGGATTGTCGGGATGCCGATTCCTGACGAGGTTGTTGTGATGACTGGCGGGGCGGTTACAGTAAGTGGAATTCTGCAGGTGATTCCCGCTTTTGTGCTTACGTATTTGGGTGTTATATCCGGGTTATCCTTAGGATATATACTGGGGCGATATGTGGGTACACCAGTGCTGGATAAGCTGCGGCGCAAACCAAGGATGAATAGATGGATCGGCTTTTCGGAGCGATTAATCGTCAAGTATGGAAGCTTCGCACTGTGTATCAGCTACTTGCTTCCCGTAGTCCGGCACATCATGCCGTATCTGGTCGGGATCAATAAAATGAGTTTTAGACGTTATGCGCTGCTCTCGTATACGACCGGTCTTGTTTGGACATTGATTTTTTTTACCGTGGGGCGTTTTGTTGGAAATCATGTGCAGGATGTCGGGGTTCTGGTTTATAATTACGGTATCCGGCTGTTAGGATTGCTGGGGTTGTGTATCATTATTATGATCGTCATACGGTTAGTTCGAAGGAGAGATCCGGCTCGATGAGTGTCACTATATTAGTTGCTGATGATGATCGGGATATTCGCGATGTCATCCACATTTACTTGCGAAATGAGGGGTATCGGGTTCTTGAAGCGGAGAATGGAAGTCAGGCCTTGACAATGGTTCAGCAGCATAAGATCGATTTGATCATATTGGATGTCATGATGCCTCTTCTGGATGGAATTACAGCATGTCTCAAAATTCGCGAGATCTCCCATGTTCCCATTATTATGCTTTCGGCCAAAGAGGAATATTTGGATAAAATCACCGGTCTCTCTACCGGAGCCGATGATTATGTGACCAAACCGTTCAACTCTCTGGAATTAATCGCAAGGGTGAAAGCCCAGCTGAGAAGACAGAACTTCGCCGTTCATCCACAAGCCCAGAGCAGCTCCGAAATTCATATCGATGAATTGGTCATAAGCAAGGATCACCACAGGACAACCGTTCGCGGTCAAGTGATCTCATTAACACCCATTGAGTTTTCCATCCTTGAGCTGCTTGCCACCCACCAGGGACAAGTGTTCAGTATCGATAAAATTTATCAGAGTGTGTGGAAGGAACAAAATGAATTTTATTCCGAAAATACGGTCATGGTCCATATCCGAAATATTCGCGAGAAAATAGAAATCAATGCCAGAGAACCTCAATATATAAAAACCGTTTGGGGAGTGGGATATAAAATTGACAAATAAGCTCTGGTCTCTCCTGAGTGGTAAAAGAAACATTCGAGGCCGCATTTTATGGGTGGTTATCCTAAGCTGGTTTCTCGCAATGTTCATGACTGTAGTTTCTGATAACTTAACCCTCCTCCTGCCTCCCTGGGCTGAATCACTAGCTAAGCTATTTAATTTGATCATGCTGTTAGCTTGCTTTATTGTGTTCTTTTTTGTATTTACCCATCCTATCGTGCGTTACTTCAAGGCCTTAACGGAGGGATTACAATCAATCGCAAGCGGGGACTTGAGCTATCGTCTCCCCTTGTCCCGACTGGATGAGCTGGGGACTGTCGCGCACAATATTAATCAAATGGCAGAACGCTTGCAGATCCAGCAGGAACGGGAACGACAGCTCGAGAAGTCAAAAATGGAGCTGATTACGTATGTATCCCACGATTTACGAACTCCGCTCACCAGTATCATAGGCTATCTCGATTTGCTTAAATCGCATACCTATCAGAATGTGACTGAACAGGAGCGTTTTATTGACAACGCATTTAATAAAACCCAGCAGCTCAAAAAACTGATTGATGATCTGTTTGAGTATACGAGACTTACCGACGGTCATATTCAATTAGCAGTTCAGCAGGTTGATATGAATAGTTTACTGGAGCAAATGATCACCGAGTTTGAGCCCGTTGCCAAGGAGCAGGGAATCACTGTACGTACAAATTTGTTGCCGGTGCCCGTGATGCTGGATCTGGATATTGAAAAGATCGTTAGAGCTATAGATAACTTACTCATGAATGCCATGAAATTTTCGGACAGACCCGGTACCATTCAGGTTTCACTTGATGCGGGAGCAGCTTCGGTTACCCTGAGCATTGAAAATAACGGTATCCCTATCTCACCCGAGCAGGAAGAACAGCTATTTGAACGATTTTACAAAATAGAACCGTCCCGATATGATAACCAAATGCCCTCCGGGTCCGGCCTCGGATTGTCCATTGCCAAACATATTGTTGAGCTGCATGGGGGACGCATCGGGCTTGAGCACATGCACGGTCATTATCGATTTTTTATGGATCTGATGATTTCTTCTGTCCGTCAGCTTTCTTCCCAGTACGACAAAAGCGATCTGCAATAACAAGGAAAATGAGCACAGGAGCGATCAATAAGGTATCCACAACAACGAAGCTCCAGTTATTGCTTGCGATCATTTGATACCCTCTACTGTGAGGCATGTACAGGATCACAAGCAGAAACCAAATAGCCGACAGGATGTACGCATAAATATAAGGTTTCATCAGTCGGATGCTGCTGCATCTGCAACCTCGTCCTCATTGACGAGATGAGCCGGAATCGGAATCATATCCAGTCCATAAGCCGTATTGAACAGCTGTCCGCCAGCTGCATCCGTTAAATTACCGCCAATGAATACGCCACTGTCATCGTCTTCATCCCCTGCAGTACCTTCGCCCGATAACAGCAATTCCCCGCCATGAGCTTGCGCAATTTCCAAAGCAGAAGTCAGCTCACTGTGATCCACAAACACTTGAACGATCCATTGACCTTCTTGTACATCCTGATGAGCATGATAGCCGATTTCCAGTAACGTGTCATAAGCCAAGGCAGCCGCCCCATCGTCTTGGAATCGAAATACTATAGGTACAGAACTCATAGACAAGTCTCCCTCTTTCTTCTCAAAATCCTTATATACCAAAGTTAGCTTTTCCCAAAATCAGCCTGTTATTCTGGTGATGATTTCATTGATGAATGAGCATACTTATAATCAATGGAAAGGAAGGTCCGATATGGAACGCCGAGTTATGATTACCAATCATCAAATGCTGGCATTAGTTGTGATCTCGACCATTGGGGCCTCAAGCTTATACGCTCCGGCGGCACTTGCCCACTATGCGGAACGCGACGCCTGGTATCTAGTATTGATGGGTGGCGCCTTTGGATTGTTCAACATATTCGTATTTGCATGGCTGGACCGTTTATTTCCCGGTAAAAATATAATTACAATCAGCATTTCCTTGTTAGGGCGTTGGATAGGCAGCTTGGTTGCTGCTCTTATCATTTTTTATTTAATAGACGTATCCACATGGACACTTCGCGAGTTTGCTGAATTTTTTATTATTGCCCTTGATCCTACAACCCCACAAGTATGGTACATGATTGCCTGTGCACTTATGTGCTCTTATGCGGTTTATCATGGCCTCGAGGTGTTTGCCCGCGTATCTGAAATTATTTTCATTGTGACTCTAATCACATTTATAGGTATTTACTTGTTATTGGTCAATCAGTACCATGCCGAATACCTGCTTCCCATTTTGGAGAACGGATTGATTCAGCCTTTGAAAGGTCTGATGGTTGCTATCTCCTGGTATGGTGATCTGATGTTTATTTCCATGATTCTCAAGCATGTTCGCAAGACTGAGCAATCCTCTTATTACGCAGCAGGTGCAGTTGGACTTATTGCCTGTATACTGCTGTTATCGGTCATGGCCAGCACGTTGATATTTGGTTGGAGAACGACATCAACTTTTACATACCCGAGCATCAGTCTCATACAAAACATACGAATATTTACCAATATTGAACGATTCGATGCTCTACTAATTGCGGTATGGGTGATGAGCTCCTTTATCAAGATTACGGTCTATTTCTGGTCAGCTCTGCAGGGAATCACAGATTTGCTGCGAATTCAACACCCTCGCATGTTTATCGTACCTATGGCTATTGGATTTGTCATATGCGCCAAATACAAAGTGTGGGGTCTTATCGAACTAGCAGCCATCTATGATAAACAAGCCTGGTATTTTGTATCCTTTCAATTATTTATTCCCACCTTGTTGTTAACAGTAGCCCTGATGAAACTAAAAGTCTTTAAAAGTGGGTGAGCCTCATACAAACGAACAAAACCGCATTGACGGACAATATGTCGGATAATAAGCAATTGCTGCTGGATCAGCTTCAACATTCTGATGATCTGATTATGGCTGACTTATTTATGGATGCCGGGCAAGCCATGACGGTGTGTTATTTGGAAGGAATGACCGACTCCAAAAAGCTGGAGAAGATGTTGACGCTGTTTAAAGAAAATAAGGAAATGCTGCGTGCTTTTCAAAAAGAGACCCAGGTATACACCATTGAGGATGCTGCCGAACAACTTGTATCGGGGTTAACGGTACTGCTTATTCCAGCTGAGGCATATGGAATCGCTATAGCTACATTTGGTGTTCAGCTGCGAAATGTGGATGAACCTGATAGTGAATCTACGGTGAAAGGACCACGAAGCGGGTTTACAGAATCGTTGCATAATAATATTGCATTGGTTCGATTTCATTTTCCCTCAACGGATCTGAAGGTCGAATACCGTAAAGTTGGTTATTTAAGCAAAATGACTCTGGCTATACTCTCAGTCAATCAAATCACCAATCCCGACATTCTGAATGAGCTGCACCTCAGAATTGATGAAATTCCGATAGATGCTATTTTGAGCAGCAATTATGTCGAGGAGTGGATCATTGATAATCCGTATACCTTGTTTCCTTTAGTGGAGTCAACAGAAAGACCGGATCGGGTCATTGGCGCATTGCTCGATGGAAGGATTGCGGTTGTAGCTCAAGGGACTCCTTTTGTCATTCTGCTGCCATTTGTATTTCTGCAGGCGTTTCAAGTAAGCGAGGACTATAACTGGAATTTTTATATCGGCTCCTGTGTTCGCTTGCTTCGCTTATTTTGCGGCTTTCTCGGCTTGATCCTTCCCGCTTTTTATGTGGCTACAGTTACCTATCACCACGAACTCGTGCCAACTCCGTTACTGCAAAGCATCGCAGCGGCCAAAGAACCCGTACCTTTTCCCGCGGTGCTAGAAAGCTTCATGATGATGTTCGCTTTTGAGATTATGCGTGAAGCCGGAGTTCGGATGCCTAAGCAGATTGGTCAGGCTGTCAGCATTGTCGGTGCCCTTATCCTGGGACAAGCCGCGGTACAGGCCGGTATTGTTTCTCCGATTATGGTAATTATCGCGGCATTAACAGGGATATGTACCTTTACACTTCCGCCAACAGCTATGAATTACACGATTCGTATTCTTCAGTTTGCCATGACGCTGTTTGCTTTCCTGTTAGGCTACGTTGGGATTATGGTGGGGATTATTATGCTGCTGACCTACTTGGCTTCTCTTCGTTCGTTTGGCATTCCTTATTTGGGACCTGCTGCGCCGTTTGATATGGACCAATTGACCGATGTCATTATTCGGAGACCCCATTCCGTCAATTATAAGCGTCCGAGTATGTTCAGGCCGATTAGCAGAACCCGCTTCAATGGTAAAAGAAGATGAAGCATCGGACATGGAGGTTAGCTGTCATTCTGGGCATATGCCTGATCAGCTCAGGCTGCAGAGGCAATATGGAATTGAACGATTTACATCTGGTCCATTCGATTGCCATTGACGAGGGAAGTCATGGATTAACTAAGCTTACTGCCGAAATTGCTGAGCTATCGCCAAGCGGACAACAGCCAAAAGGGATGCATAACGGTACTTTTTTTCTTTCTTCAGAAGGGAATAGCTTGTTCGAGGCAGCACGATTGATGAGGACCAAATCGGATCGAACGCTGCTATGGGGACATACGGCAGTTATCCTGTTCAGCAAGGCAGCCGCAAAAAATGGAATTAACAAGCATATAGAAGCCATACGCCGTTTAAAGCAGTTCCGTAATTCTACACTGCTCTATGTGACGGAAGGACAAGCTTTTGAAGCTTTGCAGGTGTCTAAACCGAAGGGTCCGATTTTTTCACAAACTCTGAAGGGCCTGTCACAGGGTGAGAAGAGCACCGCGTTAACGCAGCAAACGAGTTTGATTGAAGTTTATAAAGATCTGGTTAACCGTACCCATGATTTGACTATACCTGCACTCCAGGTTGTAAAGGACCCCATTATGAGCAAGAAGCAGGAGCTGCAAGCTACGGGTCTATATGCATTCCAGGGTGAGCAGCTCATCGGTCTTATGAGTACAACGGAAACCAAGGGCTATTTGCGTGCCTTGAACAAGATGGAGAGTGCCGTAGAGACCCTCTCCTGCGGACCTAATCAAAGCATCACATTTGAAAACGTCAGTAACAAGAGCGTCATTCAACCCTTTGTCGATACCACCCTGAAACCAAAAACTCACATTGATATTTATGCGACCTTAAATATTACCGGGTATGAGTGTAAGGGTGCCGAAATCAATCCCGAGATCATCCTTGAATTGGAAAAGAAGCTGAATAAGACAATCGCCAGTGACGTACAGCAATATATCCGCTATTCCCAAAAGCATAAAATCGATTTGCTCGGTATCGGAGAAAAGATTCATCGCAGCTATCCTAATTATTGGAAAAAAATGCAAGCTTCATGGGACGATATCTACGCTACGTCCCAATTCACGGTCACGGCTCATTGCCGAATTGATCACACCAATTTTATTTTCGAGATTGAGCCAAGTGTGGGTTAAGCTTGCACATCCCTGCCTGGCTTCTTGAATCGGGCCAAACCAGCTTTAAGTGCGTAAATCAGCTCGTAAATAATCGGTACAATGACAAGGGTCAAAATGGTTGATGTTGTCAGTCCTCCAATGACCACGACTGCCAAGCCTTTAGAGATCAAGGTGCCTTTGGACAGACCTAACGCCAAGGGCATCAAAGCCAGTATGGTCGCACCTGCCGTCATGATTATCGGTCTTAATCGGGTTAATCCCGCTTCCACAAGCGAATCGCGCACAGAATGTCCTTCCTTGCTCAGCTGCTGAACCCGGTCAACCAGCACGATCGCATTCGTTACAACGATACCGATCAGCATGAGGAATCCGATCATCGAGGTCACATTGAGCGATTCTCCTGTAACCAGAAGACCCAGCAGGCCACCAATAGCCGCCAGTGGCAGGGAAAACAGGATCGCGATTGGCGCACTGATATTGCCGAAGGCAAGTACCATGACCAAAAATACGATAAAGATCGATACAGCCATCGCTGCGTACATTTGCAGGAAGCTATTGTCAATTTCCTGGGCTACGCCCTTCACCTCACGGGTGACACCAGCCGGCAGCTCCAGCTTGCCCAGCTGTGCAGATACGAGGTTGCTAACTCCGCCTTTATCCTTGCTATCGATTTTGGCTGTTAGCTTCAGCACCTGCTTTTGCCCTTCGCGACTAATGACGATCGGTGCGTCGACAAGTCGTATTTTGGCGATTTCATTCAGTTGAACCTTCAAACCGGTCTGTGTTTTCATGAGCAAGGTACCCAGCTTGTCAATCGAGTTTTTGAATTGGGGGTCGAGCATAACCTTTGTTGTAAATATGACATTATCGAAATTAAGATCTCCCAGCTTTTCCTCCGCGATCCACTTGTGCACATGATCCAGTACCTCTGCGGCAGTCAATCCATATACCCTTGCCTTGTTTTCATCAACGGTTACTTCAATCTCGCTTTTGGATTCGCTCAGACTGTCCTTAACATCAGAAAGCTCGGGAAAGGTGGACATCCTCTCTTTGACCAAAACCGCTGCCTGCTCCAGATTACGCTGATCGCTTCCGAGCAAGGAATAAGAGAAATCAATAGATCCACTGCTGTTCCCTCCGCTTAAAAGTACACCTCTTACAGTAGCACCTTTGGGAAGCAGATTGAGAATTTCACGCTCATACTTTTTAACAATTTCATTGGCTGCTTTCTTATTAAATACTTCTGTAAACATTGACGTTATATAGGCAGTTCGCTCTCTGCTGAAGCTGTAGCCGACAAGTGATTCGTTGTACATAAAGATGGGCTTGCCCTCGGTATCCACAGCCTCTCTGAACATGGCTTCTATTTCTCTGGATTTAGCATTCATCGATTCCAGCGACGTTTCCCGCGGCAGCTTGATTTGATACAGCATTTGTCCATCCGACTCCTCCTCCGGCATAAAGCTTATCGCCAGCTGTGGAACTATCAGCACAATTGATAAAATAAATAAAAGCGCAGCCAACAGGAGCGTCTTGATTCGATGGTGAAGCGACCATAACAGCGCCTTTTTATAGTGCTCTGCGGACCAGCTCACTTGAGTCTCATCATGCCAAGGAATGCTGCTGTTCATGACCATAAGCTTAGCCAGCATCGGAATCACTGTCAATGCAACCAATAGTGAAGACAGCAGCGCACACGCCAATGTTAAGGCAAAGGGACGGAACACCTCGCCAATTTCCCCACTGACGAAAGCGATCGGAGCAAATACCCCAACTGTCGTAATCGTTGAGGACGTAATGGCCGAGGACACCTGCTTTGTCGCAAGCTTGATTACCGATTCGCTGCGCTTTTGCGCTTTTTGCAGTTGGCTGTAAATATTTTCTATTACAACAATACTATCATCGACAACACGGCCAACGGCTATGGCCAAGCCACCGAGCGTCATAATGTTCAGAGAAATCCCAAGCGGGTTCATGAGCAAGAGAGTGATCAAAATGGACAGTGGAATGGAAACCAGTACGATGAGGGTCATCCGTACATTTCTTAGAAACAATAATATCATCAGCGAGGCCAATAGTGCTCCGAGTGCCCCCTCCTGCACCATGCCATGAACGGATTGATTAATCGTAACCGCTGTATTCAACACAATATGAAATTTCACTCCGGGCAAGGTTCGCTCCCATTCGGTCATCATTTGCTCCGCCTTACTGGCGATTTGCACTTCATTGGCCCCTTTGGCTTTATACAGCTGCACGCCAATAGCCGGCTTGTCATCCAACCTGGCTATGAACGCTGACTCGTTGATCGCTTCAATAGTAGCAAGCTGATTAAGTAAAAGCGTATCACCACGAGGCGTAGTTAGGGGAAGATGGTTCAGACTGTACAAGGAGTTGAGCTGTCCCTTGACACGAACCATATGTGTATTTCCGTTAAAATCAAGTAATCCCGCCGGGCTGGAAACGAGCGAGGCCTGCAGCAGATCGCTAACCTGAGAAGGCGTAAGCCCATAATTATTGATCGCTGCTGCATCGAGTCTGATCGTTAACACACTCTCCTGGTTGCCGACGGAATCAACGTGGTCGACCCCCCGAATCGATTCAAAGCCCGGAAGAATGGTGTCCTTATACACTTTGTCCAGCTCGTTTTGGTTCATACCCTCATTTCCGTATACAGCCATGTAATAGATGACGCTTGAGGTGAAGCCTTCGGTAAGCACCTGGGGTTTCTCAGCGCCTTGCGGAATGCGAACGTTAGCAACTGCGCTTTCTACCTCCTTCTTTAGATCGTCCAGCTTTGTACCCTGCTCAAATTCCAATACGATTTGAGCGTAGTTATCCTGTGAGGTGGACATCAGGCTTTTCAAGCCCGCTACACCAGAAACAGCTTTCTCAATAGGCTTGGTGACCTTTTCCATAATATCCTGAGGCGGAGCTGTATACTGAACCGTAACGTAAACGACAGACGATGAAATATCCGGCATCAGCTCTACCCTCAAGGTTGTTGCAGAATAACTGCCTCCAAGCAGCAGCAGCAGCATAATAATGACGACTGCAGCTATATTTTTCATGGAAAAATGGGTTAACTTATACATCCTCTCGACTCCTCCGCAATCAGCAATTCGCAACTGAACCGTAACGTTCATAAGCTTAGCGTATAAATCTGCGGATAAAGTTGGGAAATTTCTTAATTTATTCTGAATTTAAATCTTATGCCCACAGCCCCACTCCTTCAGCTCTTTTATCAACGGTTGATTCCACTTAGGGGTGTTATGGTATACTGTAGGCAGTTCCTGGTAAATCGTTTTGAAGGTCATTACTTCGACAATTTAAAGGAGGTCAACTTATGACTGTGGCATCTATTGTTATTATTGTGCTTCTCGTTATTGTCGTCGTCGTCATTAGCAACGCCACTATACGCAAATCCAATCAAGACCATTTCTCCAGTCGTAATCGTCACCAACGTCATAAGACTACGGCGCCAAGAAGAAAGTTCCAGCCGCCGCTAGCCTTGTACGAGGATACTCCATTACCCTCCCTGCTCGGTATCCAGCCAACACTGCCCATCAAGCAAGCTGTGCTTCGACTGGAACAAGCATTAGCCGGAGAATTTACAGCCAAGCTTAAAACCCGCATGCTGAACAAGTATCCGCAGATGTCCCCAGCTGAATTTGAATGGAAATTTCTTGAGCTGAAACGTTATTTTTTGATGACTGCGGTGTTAAAGGATGTTCCGATGTTCAGTGATGCAGTTGACGAGATCTGGCATGAAATGCTGATGTTTACACGTGAATACGGCCAGCTGGGAGAAGCTTTTCTCGGTTCCCCCATCCATCACGCCCCACATACTGACGGGGCACCTGACCCTGATGGCCGGGCTTGGTTTGATTGGATATACTCCCATATGTTCATCGATACCGCTTATTCCAACCGGATCTGGGGTCCGTTCTTCCGGTTTCCTTTAAATGCCGAACGGCTTGAGGAGCTTAGGCAGGCTGATGAGACGACAATACGGGCCCGCAGGTTCAATCAAAGTGCCGCGGAGCGTTACCCCGAGATCAATGAAACGATCAGCAAGCTCATAGGCCAGGCCAAAGAACAAGTATCCAAGGCAATTCCCGGCACCACCTACTACACAGAGCGTCCCGTTTCCCAATCGGCGGGCTATATGCCTTATTTGGCTGGAGCCTTGCTATTCTACTCCGCCACCCAGCTTGGCAGCTTCGATTCCTTCATGGGACAGCATTACACCGAGGAAGACACCTTGAAGCGCGAACAGGACGCTGCAGCATCAGGTGGCGGCTCATCTTGCAGCAGTGATTCAGGTTCATTATTCCACGGCAATGGAAATGAAAGCAATTGCAGCAATGATAACGGCAGCGGCCATGACAGCGGCGGTTCCTCTTCCAGCTGCTCATCGTCAAGCTGCTCCTCTTCATCAAGTTGTGGAGGTGGTGGGGGCGGTGATTAACACATCAGTTGAGAATTACTATTACTCATTCCACCAAGGCCAGGAGGATTACATTGTCACTCATCGGTGAAGAACGCAAACGCACCATTATTGAGCTTCTTGACAATAACGGCGAGGTCACCACAGCTGAGCTCGTCAGCTTATTGCAGGTATCCAAAGAAACAATACGCAGATATCTGGACGATCTTGAAGCTCAAGGAAAGCTAAGAAAGATTTACGGCGGAGCTGTTAAACGGAGCTATGCTCAGGAGGAGCCCCCTTATCTGGAACGAGTCACCCTGTATCAGAAGCAAAAAACACAAATAGGCCGCCTGTCGGCTGGCCTTGTGAAGGACGGAGATGTCCTTTTTTTGGATGAAGGCACGACTTCACTATCCATCGTTCCATATTTGAACCAACATGATCTTACGATCATAACGCACTCATTTCCCATATCGACCTTGTTGATCGAAAGAAGCAATCGGCATACTTTTAAAGGACGGGTGCTGTTTCTTGGTGGCGAAATCAGTGTCAAGCAGGCACGCTGTTCCGGGTCCATCACGGAAACCATGCTGAGCCACTACTACGTGGATAAAGCATTCATTTCTGTTGACGGTCTTCATCCTGAGGCAGGCATTACAAGTATGGACGAAGGCAAAGCGCTCATTTCCCGAAAAGCTATCCAGCAGACGAACGATGTGATCGTTATCACCGATTCCTCCAAGCTGGGTCAACGCTTTCCTTATAAAATTAGCGATTCAGATCACATATCACGAATTGTATGTGATCTGGAGCCTCCTGAAGAATGGGAAATGGCATTAAAGCAGCATACTATCGAATGGCTGAAGACAGCTGATTCTTAAACAACGCCGTTTAATCGGCTGCCGATGGTGCTGTATGCTTTGCATTGGCAAATAATCCACTCGGCAGCCTTGCATCCCAAGCAGCAGGCGCTTGAAGCCCGAGAGCATGCGCAACGACAGCGGCCGTATCCGTGATTGTAATTCCTGAAAGCGCTGCCTCCGTCTGGATGCCCGGACCGATACATCCCCAAAAAATCGTTGTGTCGAGTGGATGATCACTGCCATGGTCCTGTGGTTGAAGCCCTCCGCCCCCGTGATCGGTTACGATGATGATCAGGCTGTCATCCCAGATTCCCGCTGCCTCAATCGCATCGAGAATGATCCCCGTGTGTGCATCCGTCATCTCAATTCCGTCAATCTGTTCCGGTGTATTAAAGCCATGTCGGTGCCCCATTGCGTCTGGCCAATCCAAATCAATATACATCAACAGCAAATCCGGGTTGTCGCGAATATAGCTCGCAGCCGCAAGAGCAAGCTCACCATCCACAGGGTTATTTTCTTTGTAAACCCCAAGCGAACGTTCAATAATCCCGTCATTAATCGGCTGCCAGGCGCTGAAGGAGGCCAGCTTTTTATGTGGATAGGCTTCCCTTGCCAATCTAAAGATCGATGGGAATTCGGAATCCTCCGGAAAGCTTGCCGCAGCTGCCAAATCATTGGTAAGTCCATGTTTCTCCGGAACAACTCCATGCAACAGAGCCCCCCAGCATTGGGCACTGATCGAGGGCACTACCGTTCGAGCCTCCAGAGTAAATGCGCCTGTCTGAATGAATCGATCCAAATGGGGAGTATGTGCCCCTTGCACAAAAGTTCCAGCCCCGTCCCATCCAATAATAATGACACGATTAATGTTCTTCAATACCCATCACGCTCCTAGAAAATGATTATGGATTTCCCCAAATGCCAACCGAAATGACCCCTGCCGTTATCACACCGGATAAAATGATACGGCGCAGTCCATCCGATTCTTTTAATAATATGATGCCAAATAAGGCACCGAAAACGGTTCCAATCTCGCGCATAGGCGCCAAATACGATAAAGGTGCAAGCTGCATAGCAAATAAAAACAGCAGGTACGAGCCCGGTGAGCATACCGTTCCCAGTAGAATCGTTTTGAAATTCAGCTTCCATTCCTGTTTGATCAAGCCGGATCGAAGCGCAAACGGACTTAGCACAAGCAGGTACGCGATATTGGCTAGCTCGATTAAAGCTACTGGCGAGAGCGTCTGTAGTACTATTTTGTCAGTCATGACATAACCGGTGATGCATAGCCCTACCGCAAACACAGGCAGCATGTTGCGAATGGCAGGCGCTTCCTCTCCTCGTTTCCGGGTAAATCCACCGAGTGCGAACAGACCGAGAACGATACCGCACACGCCTGCCCATCCCACAGGTGTCATCGTTTCACCCATGAACAACACACTTAGAATCGGCACAAGCAGCGCACCCGTTCCACGCATAATGGGATACGTTTGTGACATATCTCCAAGCCGATATACAACCGGAAGCAAAAAGCAGTAAGCCATTTGAAATGCCATGGACAGCAGCATAAGCGACACCACGGCCGGGGTAAGCTGCGACTGCCACAATTCACTAACAAATTGGGGCAGCAATAACACAAACGATGTAATGTGAATCGACCATAGGAATACAATTTTATTAGTGCTCGTTTTGGTAAATAAGTTCCAGACTGCGTGCATCAGCCCAGAGCCAATCACGAGTATAAAAGCGATAACGATGACCACTTCTCCTCCTTTATCGGAGATAAATGCTTATGGCTTCATCATACTCCGCCGCTTTCAAACTGTCAATTAAAAACAATTAAAAACAACTAATAAAAACTAAAAGCAAGTACCCTATCATGTTTACACATAGGACTGGATAATAACCAAGCCCACTGATCATACATTGCAGCAGCGGGCTTGGTATCCAATCATTGATATATCCACCTACACAATCCAATCATGATGCTGAAAAGCGATTTTTATACGAACGGCAGCCATCCTATTCATCCTCATGTGCCCACTCATTGGAGCTGACCTCGTAAAAATGATTATAAACTTCGTTAAGCAGCATGATGAGCGTTCTGCTTTGCTCCTCACCCAATTTCTCGATGAGACCGGAGAAAAGAAACTGGTATCTTTCTGTAGCCTTCTGAACGACAACTTCCCCTTTGCTTGTCAGTCGAAGTAAAGTAATCCGTTTATCGGTAGAATCATTAAAACGCTCTACCAGACCAGCAGCTATTACATTTTTGATCATTTGTGTGACAGTTGGCGAGGTCACCGATAACCGTTTGCTGATGTCAGATATATTAACTCCATGATCGCTTTCATTCGTAAGTTGATGCAAACATAGCAGTACCCGAATCTCGCTCGATTTCATACCGTAGACGGTTTGCTTTCGCCATGCGGCTTTACCAAACCGTTCGAAGGTTTCAGTCATTTCCTTCATAATAGAAGATATTTCCTCATCCACGGCAACAATCACCTCCGTTTGATATTTTCATTTATTGTACTACTCCTGCTCAAGTATCGATGCCTCGCGATCACGGATGATCCGTCTGAGCTCGTTGGCAATGTCCCGAGTAATTATACCTTGCTCGTACAAGGCTTGTACCTCATCTCGTTCCGCTTGGATGGCTACCCAATGCAAATCTCTTTTGACTTCATCACTGCCTTCCTTATTTCCATGCAGGGAAAGATAAGACTCTGATAGTTTATCTTTAATAAAATGGTAATGGTTAATAACCTCCATAACCTCTTTCTCATTGGATCCAGAATGGAGTCTTCCCATAGTTTCGATAACGACACTGCTGGTTCGAAGCTTAATTTGTCTCATAGCCTCCCGATCCGATCTGGATTGAGCTTCTGAAAGCCTCGATACATCCTTGAACAAAACTCCCTTAAACCTTTTAGCTAAAGACTTCAGTATAATAAGCAAGAGATGCATCCGACTTGATAAAATTAATTCAAGCTGCTCCAAGCTGTCAAGAAATAAAACAGCATGCTCCTTGCTTATTTCCTTGTTTGCCAGCAAACGGCGCGTTTCTTCACGTTCTATTTCAACAGCTTCGATTCGAAATTTGGGTTCATCTTTGCTCATGCGCAGGCTGCCATATCTGCCTTCATTTGGATGAATGTGCTTCATCCAACGATTGTAATCGGCAAGGACAGCCGCGGATTCAACCTCGTTGTCTTCATTCGTAGCATGATGAACCGCCTCAATCGCAGCGCTCATCATCTTGATCTGACCCAATCGTTCTTTTTCCAGCCGCTCCTCTTCATTCTTTTTTCCATCGTTGCTGGCTAACAAGGGAAGTAGAATGCTTGCAGTAAGCAGAGACAGCAGGATGACAACCGTTGCCAGGAAAATAACCAAGGTGCGTTCTGGAAATGGGTCGCCATTCTCGATAATCAGCGGAATGGAGAAGGCGCCCGCAAGCGTTACAGCACCGCGAACACCGGATAAAGAAGTCATCGCAAGGATTTTAAACGATATTTTCTCATTACTTTTACTACGACCAAATACAGTGCCCACTCGCGAAAAAGCGAAGGTCCATAAAAAACGCAGTACGATAAGCATAATGAAAATGGCCAACGCATAACCCAGAACTTCCCCATTGTTGAAATCAGGACTCCCTAATACCGTACTGAAAACACTTGGAATTTGTAAACCCAGAATAACAAATACGAGCCCGTTTAACAGGTAAAGAATCACAGACCAGGTATTATCTGAAACCTCATTCGTTCGTGGTTTTGCCTTTTGCGACTTATCTCGTTCGACAGCGTGCATAACACCACCGGCCACCGCGGCTAATATGCCGGATAAGCCTAATTCCTCTGCTGCCAAAAAAAGTGCAAACGGAGTCAGAATATGTATGAGCATATGCATGGTCTCGTCTTCGAGCCCGGATCTGCGCAGTAATATACGTAAACCGGTAATAAGCGATGCCAGCACCGCACCAACGACAAGGCCGCCAATGGCAATAATCAAGAAGCTGGCACCAGCCTTCGGTAAAGAAAATACGCCGGTTACAGCAGCTGCTACCGCGAATTTGAAAGCGACAAGTCCTGAAGCATCATTCATTAACGCCTCGCCTTCAAGCAGATGCATCAAGCTTTTGGGCAGACGGATTCTCCCTGCTAATGCACTGACAGCTACGGCGTCAGTCGGCGACAGTATGGCAGCAAGACCGAACGCCACAGGCAGCGGAATCGATGGTATCATCCAATGAATGGCATAGCCGATCACAAAAACAGTTGCGAACACAAGGCCGACGGCTAATATTAAAATAGGTGCGCGAAGACGCCACAGCTCACCGCGGGGGGTGTGTTTACCATCGTTATAGAGCAGAGGAGCGATAAACAAAAGAAAGAAAAGCTCAGGCTCCAGGTGCATATGAATGCCCAGTGGAAGAAAAGTTACTATAACGCCCAGAGCAATTTGAATGAGGGGAACGGGAACGAATGGGATCTCCCGATTGATAACATTTGACACCCCAATAAGCGCAAGCAGAACCAAAATCGTAATAAATAATTCCATACCTAGCTTCTCCTCTTCAACAGTTTTAAATTGTACTGGACATGCATATATTAAATCACACAATTAGATAGGTTTGCAACCTATCTAATTACAGACGGCCTATTTTAAATTCGCTGAAATTAATGTCTCCCTTCGTACACAATTTGATACCTTTTATTTACAAATCAAATGTACGTTTATTCACAAAAACCCGCTCTCGGCGGGTTTCTATCCATCCAATACGTTCTAAGCCTACAACACTATTGCTGTGGCTGCTGGCAGCTCTTCCCTTACCCCTTCAAGCCGGTAGTAGCAAGTCCCTGCACCAGATATTTTTGGAAAAACAAAAATACGAGCATCTGCGGAACAATCGACAGCACGGACATCGCAAATAACGGGCCCCATTGTGACATCGAGGACGGATCTGCAAACATCCGCAGGCCAAGCGATACGGTGAACAGCTTCGTTTGATTCAAGTAAATAAGCGGCCCGAGGAAATCATCCCACGACCAATAGAACGAAAAGATAGCAACCGTCGCCAGGGCAGGAGCCATCAGCGGGAGCATCATATGCCAAAACACGCCAAAGGTAGAGCAGCCGTCGATCACTGCTGACTCATCCAGCTCCTTGGGGATACCTCTGATGAATTGAATCAGCAGGAAAATGAAAAACGGGGTTCCCCCTACAAATGCGGGAACGATCAATGGTAAAAAGGTATTCACCCAATCCAGCTTGTGAAACAAAATATATTGAGGAATCAAAGTGACCTGCGCGGGCAGCATGATCGCCATCAGCAGTAAAGCAAACAATAGCTTACGCAGCTTAAACTGCAGACGTGCAAAACCAAACGCTACCAGACTGGACGAAATCAGCGTACCTATCACAATCGCTGTCGTAATGATTAAGGAATTTTGAAAAAACAGCCCAAAATGAAAATTACCGAAACCCGCCCAGCCCTTCACATAATTATCCCATCGCAGGCTTGAAGGTATTAAGGAAGACGCATTCTGAAAAATCTCCGCTTCCGGCTTCACCGAGCTCGAAATGGCCCACAGGATCGGGTACACCATGAACAACCCCAGCAGTATCACACCTGTATGAAATAAAACCGTACGTATCGAACTGCTCATCCTATTTCCCTCCTTCGGTTTCATAATGAACCCATGAGGACGAGGATTTGAAAATCAATGCTGTGAACAGGCCCACGATAAGCAGCAGCACCCAGGCCATCGCCGATGCATAGCCCATATGGAAATGCGTAAAAGCCGTCTCGTACAAATACACCGCATAAAATAAAGTAGAATCCATTGGGCCGCCACTTGTAATCAAGAAGCTTTGCGTGAAGGTCATAAAGCCTCCTATTGTCTGCATCACCAGATTAAAAAATATGATAGGCGTCAGCATCGGCAGCGTAACTCGGAAAAAGCGCATGACGGCACCAGCTCCATCCATCTTGGCGGCCTCGTACAATTCAGTCGGAATTTGCTTGAGCCCAGCCAGGAAAATAAGCATCGGTGAGCCAAACTGCCAAACCACGAGCAGAATCAATGTCCATAAAGCAAAATCGGGGCTTGCAATCCAGCTCATGCCTTTAATTCCAATCAAGCCCAGAAGTGAATTGACAGCTCCCTTGGAGCCAAATAATTGCTTCCACATCACAGCAACCGCGACACTCCCCCCCAGGATGGACGGGATGTAGTAAAGCGTACGGTAAACGGTAACCCCTTTTCGATCCACATTGAAAATCATCGCAACCAGCAAAGCAAACATCAATTTAAGCGGAACCGAAACGAGCACGAACAGCAGGGTCACCTTAAGTGCAGTGAGAAAACGCTTATCGCTGGTGAACATTTCGATATAATTATCAAGTCCAATCCATTTGGGGTTGGACAGCATGTCATATTGCGTAAAGGAAAAATATAAAGAAGCCAGCATCGGGCCGATAATGAATACAACAAAGCCTATGAGCCACGGTGAAATAAAACCATATGCAATGATCGTTTTTTTCCATTCCCGTAACGCCGCAAGCTTATTCACCCCGATAGAATGGCGGTCTGTTGCTACTGTCTGGCGCATCGTGAATCGCCCCCTATATGAAGATGAGCCGTCCGATGCCGAACGGCTGTTTACTTAATTTGTAGAAATCCTGGTTAACGTGTTAGTAAATTTACTTTGTGCTTTTGGCTAGAATTTGCTCAGCATCCTTACGGAATTGCTTGGCACCTTCCTCCGGCGTCAGCTTGCCAAAATTGATCTGCTCCTGCAGCTTGCCGAGCAGCGTACGGATCTCGTTATCGCCTGGAGGGGATGGTGCTTCACTCTCACGAGCATACTTTTGGGCAACTTCGACGTAGGAGAACATCTGCTTGGACGTGTCTGGAAGCTTCGCCGAAACCGATTTGCGGATTTCAGAGGAGATCGGAATTCCCCGCTCTGCCGCCAAGATATCGTTGCCTTCAGCATCATTGGTGAAAAAGTCGATCAGCTTGGCTGCTGCTTCCGGATTTTTCGAGTGGCTCGTAACAGCGAATGACATCGCCGCCTTCAGGAAATGCCCTTCCTTTCCGCCGGGCAGCGTCGGGTAAACCGTCATTTTCAACGGACGTTTGGAGGCCGCTACCAAGGCTACAATCTGGTTGCTTTGAACCGGCTGAATCGCTGCTTTGCCATGGACCAGAAGTGAATTTTCCAGCTGTTTAAATTCGGATTGAACCTCAGGTCCTGGTGTCAAACCTTCCTTCATCAGCTTCTGCCAATAGGTAAAGTAGTCAACGAACACCTTATCGTCGGGATATGCGAGCTTTTTCCCATCAGCCGAATAAAACATCGTTCCGTTCTGTCTAACAAAATGCTTGAATCCGTCATAACCGTTATCCAGCGTAATCCCGTAAAAGTCTTTACCGAGCTTGGCTTTCATGGCACGCAGCGTATTGGCCATATCCTCATACGTATAGCCCGGCTTTAATTCTTCAACGCCCGCTTTTGCGAATAGAGCCGGATCGTAGATCATCGTCATCGTGTTGGTACCCAGATTGACACCCCACAGCTTGCCGTCCACCTTATCCGGTAAATAGTTGGCATCGACATTTTTAAGATTAATCGTTCCCTTATCTACATAAGGGTTCAAATCGACGAGCAATTTCCGTGAGACGTACTCATTGATGACGCCTTCATGGATTTGCATCAAATCTGGCAAATTACCTCCTGCAGCCTGGGTGTTCACTTTATTCCAGTAATCATCAAACCCGATAAATTCGGATTGCACCTCAATGTTCGGATTTTTTTTCATGAACAAATCGATCGCTTTCAGCGTTTTATCGTTCCGGTCCTGAGAGCCCCACCAGGCTACACGAATTTTCACCTTGGCTGCCGGATCTGTCTTGGCCGTATCTGTCTTGGGCGCCTCCTGCTTGGATGTGTCGGTTTTGGGAGCCATTGTATTGTTACCGCTATTGGCTCCCGTCGAACAGCCTGCCACTCCCCCTGCCAATATCACCATGGACATCATTGCTACCAAACTTCGCTTCATATTAAACCCTCCCTTTTCCTATGTACATCATGACGTGAAAACAACCAAGTCCAACCTTACAGTTTAAATCATGACCCTCGCGTGTGTAATCGCCGCTTCCCTGGTACAGGACATGACGCGAATGGCTTGCGCGCCGCATTGACCGTCGATCTCGAAAGGACGATCTTCACGCAGCGCATTTACGAAGGCTTGATGAACATTGGGCAATGCCCCGCCACCGGATAACGTATGTGGAAATTCAGCCTCCATTATGGTTCCACCCTCATAAGCCAGCTGCTCATCAATAAAGCTGTCCTTGAGTTGTATCGTCAGTTCCCCACGATCCAGCACATATCGGGCCCAGCCTGCCGTTCCGTTAACCTCCAGCACATACAAGGGGGTATCAGCTTGAACGAACGAGCTGTACGTTGTTTCGAGGACTGCTGTTACTCCTCTCGCCAAACCATATATGGCCGTTGTCACATCATCGCCCTTCATCGGAGCATACAGCGTATTGGAGTAGGCTTGAACCCATTCCATATCGCTATGCAGCCAGGCAAACAGATCGATCATATGGACACCAAGCAAATCCAGCGCACCCGAAGCCTCCTCCATTCGCCATTGCCCCTCCTGTATGCGGAAGCCGTTGGAAGAAATCATCCTGCCCCGCAGTGAAATGATCTCACCCATATGGTCTTGCCGGATCAACCGTCTGAGCAACTGAAGTGCCGGGTCCCCACGAAAGCACATATAGACGCCAAGCTGACGTCCACAACGAACGGCTGCATCCACCATCCGATTAGCAGCATCGAAGGTACCAGCCAACGGCTTTTGACATAAAACATGCTTGCCGGATTCGAGACAGGCTATGGTCACGGACTCGTGGAAACGATTAGGCACAGCAATATCCACCCAATCGACTTCCTGATCTGACCATATCAAGTTGGAATCATTCGTCCAGTGAGGAATACCAAATTGCTCGGCGGCGGCTTTTGCCTTATGAATATCAGGATCACACAGCCATTTGAGTCTGGAGCCGTGCAACGCTTGATGTGCGGGAAGGTGAAGCGCCTGCGCAATGCCTCCGATTCCAATTAATGCGGCCGTCCGTACCGTCACTCTGCTCATCTCCCTTATTGATCCTTGATCCGAAAGCGTTATCAATGAGCTCTCTGTTATCCTCATGTACGCGCTTCCAAATTTGCTGTAATTGATTCTCTCTACATACAGCTGCTTCAGAATCCTGGTTGAACTTGTCGGCAAATATAATGATTGTCATTTTTGATCCCCCTTTAGCCATACCGACTCTTCCTAAAAAGCTTATCATAAAAAAACGCGTTAAACTTTCACTAATAACGGTTATAATGTAGTTAAAGTACGATCTTAGGAGGTACTGTATGGCCGTTTTTGAGCATTTGGATTTGACGGATAACCATTTTGTTCTGAAGTATCAGGCAGATCAACAAATGGTGAACCATTTTCATGCCCATAAAGGGATGGAGTTTATGTATATTTACAAGGGGAAAGGTCATTTGATGCTGGATAGCCGAATGTATGAGTTTAAAAGCGGACAGTTGATTGTGTTCCAGCCCTTTCAGCTGCACCGTATCCAACAGGATAACAGCTCGGATTATATACGTTCCTATGTTGTATTCGAGCCGTCACTATTTGATACTTATTTGGCACCATTTCCGGTGCTGCGCAGCTTTTTCCAGCATCTATGGAAGGATCAGCTGACCAAGCAAATATTCGAGCTGAACGAGGAGCACCCGCTGGTCCTGCTCTACGAGGAACTTCACAGTCGCTGTTCCAGGGTTCCTGTCAATACGCTGGCAGAGGAATATGGTTTATTTTTTGTTCGATTTCTATGCCTGCTTCGCCCCATATGGACGGAATATGATAGTACGGATGGCGCTTCAATCCGCTCCCTCAACCACGCCGAACGCATTATGGATTGGATCGAGGCGCATTATCAGGAGCCGTTCTCCATCCAAGAGCTGGCCAAGGAGGTTCATCTGTCCCACAAGCATATCTCTGCGCTGTTCAAGCAAAAAACCGGGGGAACCATCACCGACTACCTGATGGCCAAACGTTTGAATCAGGCGTGTTTATTATTAAAAACCTCCTCCAAAACCATCAGCGAGATTTGTTTGGAAAGCGGTTTCGCGAATCTGTCTTACTTTTGCCAGTTTTTCAAAAAAAGGATGAGAATTACGCCCTATCAATACCGAAAGCAGTATTTGGATCTATAGCTCTCTTCTAATATTCAATTGATTGCGCTGATCTCTGGGTGAAATTCCTCTGTACTGCTTGAATTGCTTGTTAAAATAACTTAAGGAATGGAAGCCGCACTCAAATGCGATATCCGTGATCGACTTGGCCGTGTGGTCCAGCAAATAGACTGCAGATTGCAAACGAAGACGGTTAATAAATTCATTGGGGGACAAACTCGTAGTACCTTTGAATTTTTGGAAAAACAGTGTTTTTCGCAGATTTGACATGACAATCATTTCGTTAATATCGATATCCTCAGAGAAATGGGACAGCATGTATTGAATAACATGAATAATGCCCTGATCCGTTTTCGAATTGGAAGAATCATCCAGTTGTACAGCCTCATAGTAGCGGAAAATCATCACCAGAATGTCGATAAAATACAAATATTGCTTGGCCCTCCATCCGGGAAGCTGCTGCTCACCTTCGGCTATCGCCAGCTTGGAGGCGTTTTGAATCGCTTGGGCGTAGCTTGTATGCGCAGGAATTAATGGCGAGAACATGTCGGCCGCATAGAACGGCGTCAGCAGCTTATGCCCTTCGGGGATTGACCTTGCAATCGAAGGAGCAAACAACACCATCGTCCACTCTACCGGCTTATCGCTTTCCTCAGCGAGATTCCAATGCGGCTCAAACGGACGAAACACATAAACATCACCGGGCTTGCCATGATAATCACGGTCGCACAGGTGGTATTTAACATTATTTTTTAACACAATGCTAATTTCCAGCGCATCATGAACATGCATTTCGTGTTCGGTTAAAGTACCTACTTTTTTCACAAAATTAAGTTCATCATCCAAACGAATATCATCGTAAAACATAGCTGCTTCCTCCGTCATTTCAGGTTGAACCTAGAATACTTGTCAGCCTTTAAGTATAGCAGACATCCTTTTATTATGAAAGCGGATCCAAGCATGAGCAAATTCGAGGTAAAAAACCGAAAGCACATGGCTTCCGGTTCTTGCTGCTTATCTTAGCTTATCTTAATAAATCCGCTTGGCTCCCAAATATCTCGGTGTCCAGTAGCTGTTGTTGTCTAAAGCTTGCACAGCAATGCCTGCTGAGCGGGTCGCTGAAATAAACTGGCCCCCACCTACATAGATGCCTACATGATCAACGACTCCTGGTGTATTGATGCTGAAGAAAACAAGATCACCCGGCTGCAGCTTGCTTCGACTTACCGCTGTACCCATTTGTGACAATTCGGCAGAGGACGTCCGATGCATGGAAACACCATGTGACGAAAACATATAATAAACGAAGCCGGAGCAATCAAAGCCAATACCAGGATTCGTGCCGCCCCATACATATGGAGTTTTTAGGTAACTGTAGCTATCAGCAACAATTTTCTTTTTGATCAACGCATTTGTAATGGCTGCCTGGGTCTTCAGATCGGCGATTCCAGTTGTCGGCAAACTGTATGCTTGTTGAAAGTCCACGATAGCTTGTGAAGTCATGCTTCCGTAGTAACCTGTTGCGGTATAGTATTTAAAATAACCAAGTACTTTCAAATTGGTTTGCAGCAAGGATACCTGGTTGCCTGTAGACCCCTGTGACAGAACTGTTGAGGAGATCGGCTCAGCAGAAGCGGATAAAGTAAGATTAGGGAGAGTGGAGGCGGATAACAATAGTGTAGAGCAGAGCAGAAATTTGGATAATGTCTGTTTCATCTTGTCAGTTCCCTTCCCACAATGAAGTTTCTCCCATCTTACCCTCTTCCTAGCTATTCGCTCAATACATAAATATTGGTATAAAATTTAACATCATGTTAAAAGATACATATAAAAACACGAAGGATACCAGTTGCCCGGCACCCTTCGTATTTCCAAAACGGATATGATTTAGCAATTATTACTTAACCTGGACCAGCAGCTTGGCAATCAGAGTCACTGCTTCTGCACGGGTTGCACTCGCATTAGGTGCGAATATATTATTATCTCTTCCGTTAATAATTCCTTGCTTGGCCGCAGCAGCAACATACGCACGTGCCCAAGCTGGAATTTGCTCGGCATCTGCAAACGAAAGTGTTGCCTTTTCATCAGACGGAAGCTTCAACGCCCTCCCGATCATAACCGCGATTTCCGATCTGGAAATTTTGCGGTCTGCGCGGAAAGTTTGATCCTCATAGCTCGTTATAATACCTGCACCTACTGTCTGAGCCAAATGTGGTTTCACCCAAGCTGGTATGCTGGAGAGGTCAGCAAAAGTTAATTCTGTTGCTTTGCCTTCTAATTTGAGTGCTCGACTGATCATTACCGTAAATTCGGCACGATTGATTTCACCGTCAGGTCGGAACGAACCATCCTCATACCCATTAACGATGCCAAGTGCCACTGCACGCTCAATTGCGTCTTTGCTCCAATGGTTCTGGATATCGCTTAATGCAATCTGTCCTGCTGTTGGATTAACCGTTGGTTGACCACTCTCGGCGATCGATGTCAGTGTTGCATTTTGATCAATTTCCTTCAAGCTGGACTTATCATAAGCAATTTCAATATCGAAGGACTGGACGTCATTGACGGCTGTCTGAGCCAATTTGACAGAGCCTTTTGATCTCGCTGATAAATCCTTTACTTCATATTCGATCTCACGAGTATTTTTCAATTCATCCTTGCTCAGGACGCTGACCTCGGACAAGCTTCCATTTTGCTCAATCTTCATTTCTGTAATTTTTTCACTTTGTTTAATAATAAAGGAAATATATTGTTTTCCTCCAACTACTCTTACAATACCTGGACTTTGCACATAATCCTGAATGATTGATTTCTCATCTGTTCCACTTTTAAAAATCGTGAGGTTCGTGCTGTACTTGCCATCAGCCAAAGTGAATGATATCGTTCCTGATCCGCCTCCAGAGCCACCGCCACCTGAACTTCCAGATCCGCTTGTACCGGTGCCTGGTGTCGTTGGAGTGGTCGGTGTTGTCGAATCGTCGGGTACATTGACTGCGATGACCTTGTCAAATTCTAATTTAAACGTATGTTCCTCTCCGCCTGAACCCTTTAATTGAATTGCGTAGGTAGCTGTCAAATCCGCAGTCTCAAACTCCACCTGCCTGGAGCTTTCCTCAGCAGCCAATATTCTTACGACCCCTGATTGTTTAAGTGAATATTGCGGCAATAACTCGGATTTTGTACCGTCAGCTTTAATAAGCTGAATTTTCGAAACCGTTACTCCACTTTTCAATTTTATTACTGCCATTTTCTTACCGTTAACTACCTTCAGTGTACCTCCATTGTCCACATAATTACTGATAGGAGTCCCAGAGCCATCCTCCGATACTGCTGCCTTGAAGGTAACACTGTATTCACCGTTTTTAACAGGCTGAGTTAAATCAATAGTCTTGTCAACTACGACTGCTTTGAACGCATTTAGCGCTGTTTGCAGAGCTGCTAATGCTCCATCCACCTGCTGCTGGGTTGCGGATGTGTTGCCACCCGTCGTCTTGACTTCGTTAATAGCCACTAACAATGTGCTTTTCGCACCTGCCAGGTATTGACCGTGGCTTGTTCCTTCTACAGCTGCATCATGGATGGCTTGAGCTTCAGCTAGAAGTGCTTGCAAGGAATTGGTATTCACGATAATGAATTTCAAACGAATCGAATGATCCATTTCATAGGGTGATCCATTTGGCAGTGAAGTAGATACATGCACCACAGCGTTCAGCAATGCCGTCATGTCGCTCACTTCAAACTCAACTACTCTTGTATTCGCTGCTGTATCTGTGCTGACTGTAGCTGCTTCCACCATAGTACCGTTCTGCTCTACCTTGAAGCTCGGTACCACCGTGCTGTTATTGATAGTGAACGAAACTTTGTTCTTGCCGTCTTGTACCTTCCATTTTGCTGGCTTGTTTAAATAACTATCCATGGATGAAGCTTGATCCTTGGTAGCATGCAATGCTGTAAAGTTTATTTCTCGCTTTGTGGTTACACTGGAAAAACCGAGCTCTACATCGTACTCATTGTCGTACAAGAAGGTAGGCGTTACCTGCCAGTATATTTTCACCCATCCGTTCAATCGTGCATTCAAATCATTGACTTCAAATTTAATAACTCGGGTGTTGTTAGCGGTATCTTGGCTTACGATTGCCGTTTCTGTCAAAATTCCAGCCTGCTCAGTTTTGAACGAAGTGATTTCAGCACTTTGCAGCAATTTGAACGAGACATATTTTTTACCGCCGGCAACCGTTAATTTACCACTGCTCTTATCTACATAATCGTACATTACCGAATTTTCATTCGTACCTTTTTTGTAAATGTTGAAATTGATTGCATACTGGCCGTCCGCTAAACCTCCCGTTCCTGTACCCGGGTTAGTGACAACAACGACTGCTGCTTTGAACACAGCCAGCGCCGCTTGCAGAGCTGCTAGTGCTTCATCCACCTGCTGCTGGGTTGCGGATGCACTGTCAGCTATCGCCTTGGCTTGATTAATAACCACAAGCAATGTGCTTTTCGCACCTGCTGGATATTGACCATTTGCACTTCCTTCCACAGCTGCATCATGAAATGCTTGTGCGTCGGTTATCAGCGTTTTCAAGGTGGTCTTATTCGAGATTTCGAATCTCAAGCGAATCGAATGATCCATTTCATAAGGTGATCCATTTGGCAGTGAGGTAGATACATGCACCACAGCGTTCAACAATGCCGTCATGTCGCTCACTTCAAACTCAACTACTCTTGTATTCGCTGCTGTATCTGTGCTGACTGTAGTTGCTTCCACCATGGTACCGTTCTGCTCTACCTTGAAGCTCGGTACCACCGTACTGTTATTGATAGTGAACGAAACTTTGTTCTTGCCGTCTTGTACCTTCCATTTTGCTGGCTTGTTAAAGTAACTATCCATAGATGAAGCTTGATCCTTGGTAGCATGCAATGCTGTAAAGCTCACATTCTGCTCGGTAATATCACCGGCCGGGTACACAGTAAAGGTGAACGAGCAATCATCGACTTTTAATTTGCTTCCATCCTTGTTGATAATGGAAATATCGGATGCTTGTATCGTTACGTTACGAATTTGCGAGGTTGCTTTAGTCTGCACGGATAAGGAGAGCAATTGAAAAGAAGTCTCGGATGTAATACTGACAGGATTGCTTCTGTCCTTGATATCAAAAGTAACAAGATACTTTCCGGGAGCTACTTCCGTTTTTACAGGTGTATTAAACTGAGTTTGGGCAGTAGCGCCCGATAATTCCATCTCATTTGGATCAAAGGATATCGTCGCTTCATATCCATACACTTGTTGATATACACTATTGGTCACATTGCCGACAGATTGCCAAATGCTAGAGAGCTTGTTTCCACCATACACCGAGGTTGTGGCGGATTTTAATTGTACGGTTGGATCACCGATAGCAGCCGTTGCATCCGGAAGCGGGATGCCTGCAAGCAGGACAAACAGGATGAGTAAGCTTGACAGGACTTTCTTAAATTGCGCGTTCACAATATCTCTCCTTTACGAATAAGCAGCTTAAATATGCCACCAATAAAACTCAGCAGGTTTATCCAAATCTTCAAATAATAACGATAATCATTCTCAATAATTACACAAAAAAATATTCATATGCCTTCTTATTTTGCTTTGTACTTGCTAATCAATCTGCGTTTCTGCTTATACCAGGTAGTTGGAGTGCTGTATGCATACAATTTCGATAGTATATGAGGGAGTAAATAATTGTCAACCCCCAAAATAACATAAATTTTCTTGATAGGGGCATTAAAATTTGTTATTAAATTTATCGTTGACAATGAGAATCATTTTCAATAATATTTAATTACTTAAACTCACTATCTCATAAAAAAACGTAAAGCTACTCACGTTAGACAACCATGAGCAGCTTTATTTGAATAAATAAACAATTATTTCTTGTAAGGAGACAAATCTTCTCGGTCTGTCAGCAGCTTGCCTGTCTCGGCATATCGGCAGACGGCTGATGCCACCTGAAAGGCATATGCTCTTCTTGGCAGATCGGTATGGTTGGTTTTACTGTGATGCAGCGTTTCCCTATGGAATATGACAGCATCCCCGGGAGCCATCGGCTTGCAAGGTGCCCCGTTATCCGGATCAGCAGCACGGCGATGTGTTTCACCCGCCTCATTCAGATCCTTTTGACGACCCAAACGATGGGATCTTGGTGCCAGCCACAAGCCTGCGTTCTCTTGAGTAATGTGATCCAATGCGACAAAGCCATTCAGCATATGCCCCAGAATATGCGTGTACATATTATCCTGATGCCAGGCCAAGCCTTCGCCACGCGGGGGCACGACAGCATACATCCCCATCCATAGCTTGACATCGTCTCCCAAAATGCGTTCAAAGGATTCAATAATTCGCGTATCGCTCAGGAAATTGACTGTTTCCGGAAACTGTGCCTGACTTTTGGCCAAGTTTACAGTAGCATTGGACTTCCACTTGCCGTCATTGGATTGCTGGGTGGCGAATTCCGTATTTTCCTTGTTAATTTTATCAACGGCTTCCTGGGTCAAAAAGCCAGGTGCGTAGAAGAAGCCTTCGCGGTAAAATTCTTCAATCATTTCTTCAGTCAATACAAAATTCGATGCATTGGTCGTTAACATGGGTAAACCCTCCTTGTTTGGTATGCTACAAATATATCGAAAAATGATGTTCTTCACTGCTTCAATTCAATCAATTAGTTGTACTTTTGTTCAGCTTTTCAAAGAAATTTATAGAATAAGGCAGAAGTGCTCTTGCTTACCGGTTAGTCTGCATACGGATATACTCATAAGGCTTCCAACGTGACTGCTCAGAGACAGGCTCTTGCCCTTCCCTCGGCTGCAAAGCTGCCCAATGCTCGGCACCTGATTCAGCTGAGCCAACAATATGTGACCATAATTCCTCAACTACTCCATAGGAAAGGGGGAGCCGGCGGTTCGTCACAGGTTCGGATTGCAGTCCAAGTTCAGCCACAATGCGGCTTAAAGCAAGCTCACATGCATCGCAAATCAGTTCACCGTACGCCTGAGTTGCCTCATTGGCATCCGATGCAGCCGCCAACCGTCCCCCAGCCCCCTCCAGCTCCTCAAAAGCTTTTTTGGAAGGATCTATCAGATCAGGACGAATATGCATCAGCATCGAAATCTCGTATTTACCAGCATGATCTCCCGTATACTTACCCTCGACCAGATCAAAATCCGTTCCATACCAAATGTTCATTCCTGTCTGCTCCTGAAACATCCGTGCAATTTTACGCAGATCATGCACATGAGCCCCACCGTGTCCGGACAATATGACCGCCGACTGAAAGCCTGCATTATAGAAGGAACGCAGCTGATACAGGAAAAAATGGTAAAATACGTATGGCGGAACGGATGACATATAAGGATTATGTTCCCCCACATTTGCCTCCAGAAATTTGGCTGAAGGTCCTGACTCATGCACATGATAGTTCATGCTGGGAGCGACAATACCACCCATCTGCTTGGCTACACGTGTGCATAAATATTCAGCTTTGAAGGTATCCAAACCAAAAGCACTGATCTGACCATGCGGCTCACATAAACCAAGCGGCATATACACGACAGGACATTGCTGCTGGCGCTCAATCAATTCAGCCGGGAACAACTCGGCCCACAGCACCTTGGATACAGTTTTTGAGTCATTGCTCATAAATGTCTCCTTGCATGATAGAAGTGTCTGATCCAACGCTCACGTATTTTAATAAGCTCATACAGCTCATCGGGCAAAGCTTCCTTGTCACAAGCCGCGATATTTTCCGCCGCATATTCGAGCACCTGCATCGAAGAAATCGCAACGGTCACACCCGGGTCCTTCAGCACGAATTTAATCGCGAGCTCCGTTAATGAGCTCGCATACTGAGGCACATATTGACGAAGGCGATCCACCTTGTCCAGATAAACACTTCGTGGCTGACAGTCAAAATAATTGTAGCGATAATCCGAATCGGGGATAACGGTATCCTCCTTCAAGAATCCAGTCAGCCCTCCCTCGTCCAGAATAACTCTTGCGATGACAGCCACTTTATTCTCCTGGCAGATTGGAACCAGGCAATCGAGTGCAACCGAGTCAAAAATATTGACGATCGTTTGCACCGAATCAATAACACCCGCTCTAACCAATGAAATCGCATGATCATGCCGGTGATCCGGCAGAGAGACACCCAAATATCGAACCTTGCCTTCGTCCTTCAGCCTGAGCAGCTCTTCCATCCAATAATCAACACCATCCCATTGCGGCCAATAGACATGAAGCTGGAGCAGATCCAGTGTCTCGATATCCATAGCCTGCAGCGATTGCTCCACGCTCGTCCGTATGGATCCGGGCGGATAGGTGGATTGTACATCCAGCGGGAAATGAAAGCCTGCACCAGGTAAGGAATGAGGCGGTGCCGAGGCAGCAGCTTTTGTGGCTATGAACGGTTTTTCCCCGTTCCACTCCTTTAATGCCTTGCCTATAAGCTCCTCCGATCTTCCGTACACTCTTGCGGTATCAATAAAATTAACTCCGTTCTCCAGCGCATACACAAGGGAACGGATCATTGCAGCATCGTCTTGTTGGCCAAAGATGCCATTTAAACCCATACCACCAAAGCCAAGCCTGCTGATGGCTTCACCTGAACGAGCGAACACGGACGTTTGCATATAAGTCTCCCTTCTTAAGCGAATACAGTCCTACTTTAGTTGTATCATGGAAAGCTGTTCAAAACTTCCCCAAACCTGACGTAAAAGTTGTACTTTTGTTCAGTCAACATAAAGAAGACTGCCTCACAGGTCGCTTCAGACCTTGCAGGACAGTCCCATCTTCACTTCATGCCATTGTATCTGCTACTTCACCATGTCGTTTATTTTTTCTTCGCGTACCATTCATTCATGGCATCAATCGCCGCCTTGCCGCCTTTTGCATTAAACTCCTGCACGAACTTATCGAATTCATCCAGGCTTCGTTTACCCATAATGAATTTCAAAGCATTCTCCTCTGCGTAATTTCGCAGCTCATTAAACTTCGTATCATACACTTCCACGGAAGGAGCGTATGCAGTCTCATCACGGTTGCGCTTAAATGGAATCAAAGGCTCATAGTAAGGCAAAAATCCTTTGGCTCCCAGCCGTGCAAAAAAGCTCGGGTCCGAATCACCTAAGAAATACAGCGTGCGCCACGGAATTGCGTTGCTTTGCTCAGCTGTTTGAACGACTTTACCGCCTTCTTCCTTGTAGTCTTCCCCTTCAATTCCGTAGGTCAGCAGCTTATCCGCCTCTGGACCTAAAATAAAGTTCATATATTCCGCAGCACCCTGCTTATTCTTCGCTTGCTTCGGAATAACCCAATAAGTGCCTATCGGACGTTCCTCAGGAAAGCCGGACTGGCCTCCCTTACCCACAACAGGTGCGATGAATTTAAGCGTACCTCCATTGTTCTTCTCCTTCATAGATCGGTCAATGATTTGTGCATCTGACCACGACGTGGTAGTGAATACAGCCGTTCCGTTAATCAATTTGTCCTTCACGTCCTTGTTGATCGAAAACTCCTTATCAATCAAGCCTTCCCCATACCATTTCTTCATCGTCGTTAAAAACTCTTTGTACTCCGGCTGCAGCCAGCTGAATTCCAGCTTGTTATTTTTGGTTACCGCCGTCATTCCTACCCCAAATGCTTGTGCAAACGGTGTGAAGGAACCCGTTAATGAACCTGGATTGGAGGCCATTGCAGTCAGTGGTGCAATATTTTTCTTTTCCTTGATCGTTTTGAGCGTCGTATAAAAATCATCCAGAGTTTCCGGGTCCTTCAGGTTCAGCTCTTTCATCACATCCGAACGTTCAAGCAGACCGTTGCCGACCTTTTGCGCGACGCGGTGAGGAATACCGTACACCTTGCCTTCGAAGCGGGTGGCGTCCAATATTTCCGGTGTAATCATAGCAGACAGGGTCGGAATACTACTCTTGATCAGGTCATCCAATGGCTCAAATGCCCCCTGCTGGGCCAGCTTGAAATAATCCGATTTGTTATTGATGCGAATCAGATCGGGCACATCACCGGATGCCAAAATGATCGAAACCTTTTGCGAGGGATTATCCTTGGGCAGTGCTTCGTATTTAAGATCAAAGCCTGATTTCTCTTTGAGCTGCTTGACCAATTTGTTGCTGTTCATATTATCAGAGCCTTGAAACTGCTCCAACGATGGGTGATAGGACATCATAATCTTTAATTCTTTGTTTTTGGTTGCAGGTTTGCTGGAACTGCTGCCCGCAGTCGTGCTTGTGCCTGAATCGTTACCACAGCCCGCGATTAAGCTAGTTAGCAGAACCGCTGACATCCCTATACATGCCGATTTCTTGTAGTTCATTGAAACCCCTCCTGTTTGTTTAATCATATCATGAAAAGCTGCTTATATAATGAACGGAACGGCACTTATCCTTTTACCGCACCGAGCATAATTCCTTTGACAAAATATTTTTGAATAAACGGATACACACATATAATCGGAATAACCACACATAGAATGGCTGCCGCACGAATCGTCTCGGGGGTGACCTCCTTGAATACATCCGTGATGACCGTATCTGATGTTTTCTCATCTGTCACGAGCTGGAGCAGGAACATTTGCAGCGGCATCAAGCGTCTCTCTGTAATGTACATCATCGCCTGAAAAAAGCTGTTCCAATAGCCAACCGCATAAAACATCGAAATCGTCGCCAGCGCCGGCTTGGATAAGGGCAAGTAAATGGACCAAAGAATACGCCAGTTATTAGCACCGTCCATGCGAACCGATTCCTCCAGAGACTCCGGGACTCCCATAAAAAAATTGCGTATGAGAATCAGGTTAAAAGGAGCCAGCGCAACCGGCAAAATGAGACCCCATAACGAATTCATCAGCCCCACCTGCTTCACGACCAGATAAGTCGGAATCAGACCCCCGCTAAAAAACATCGTGATCACGAACAGCATCATCAGAAATCTGCCGTAGGGCAATGTTTTTTTGGATAAAGCATACGCTGCCAGGACCGTTAGAGCCATACTGATCAAGGTTCCTGCCACCGTAATGAATATCGAATTGCCAAACGAGTAAAAAAATTGCTTGTTGGAAAGCACATATTGGTACGACATCAGATTAAAGCCTTGGGGCCATAGGGTGATGTCCTTGGCTAATACATGTGCTTCACTGCTTAACGATTTGGCGGCAATATGAATGAACGGCAATATCATCGATAAGGAAACGAGCGACAAGAATAGCACATTCACATAGCTGAATACCGATTCACCTTTTGTTTGGATCATGGAGACCACCGTCCTTCTGTCATTAAAATACACCCTCTTCGCCCATTTTTCTTGCCAAATAATTAGCCAGCAGCAGCAGCACACAGCCGATAACGGATTTAAAAAGTCCGGCAGCCGTCGTCAAGCCAAACTGCATTGTACCTAAGCCAACGCGAAATACATAGGTATCAATAATATCCGCAACGTCATATACGACCGGATTGTACATGACCAGAACCTGCTCGAACCCGGCATCCAGCACATGACCAAGCCTCAATAAGAGCAGTACGATGATCGTCGATCGAATACCGGGCAAGGAAACATGCCAAATCTGTCTTAACCTTCCGGCTCCATCGACTGTTGCCGCCTGAAACAGCTCCTCATTAATCCCGATCAAGGCAGCCAAATAAATAATCGCGCCCCAGCCTGCTTCCTTCCACACATCCGAATAGACAAGGATCCAACGAAACAGCCGTTCATCAGATAAGAAAAAAACAGGCTGCAGGCCAAGCACTTCCAACGCCTTGTTGACGATACCACTGTTGGGCGACAGCAAATCTACGGCAATCCCCCCAATAACGACCCACGAAATGAAGTGAGGCAGGTAGGTAACCGTTTGCACAGCACGCTTGAACCGAACCAGCCTAAGCTCATTTAAGAGCAGTGCCAACAAAATTGGGGCCGGGAATCCGACGATCAGCTTCATCAGGCTGATGTATAACGTGTTGCGCACCACTCTTGGAAATTCATCAAACAAAAACAGCTCGCGAAAATATTGCAGTCCAACCCATTTGCTGTTCATGACTCCCTGTATGAGGTTGTAGTCTTTAAATGCAATCACAACGCCGTACATCGGGACATATTTGAAAATAATCAAAAAAAGTAAACCAGGCAGTACCATCAGATAAAGATCCACGTATTTGAACCGGAATCTTTTCGAAACTGCTTTCATCGCTTTCTCCCCTCGCTGTCTGATCTTGTTTTATTTGTCTACTATAACGTGGATGACCTATCTTTCGTACCCCAGTTCTAAACCTTTACATGCAACTTTTTTGCGAACTAGTTGTCTAACGCACAAAAAAGCCGGATCGCTTTCCGACTTTCCTGTTTGAACACGCTCATTTATAAATTTCGCTGGGCTTGACTCCCCAGTACTTCTGAAAGCTTTTGGAAAAATAATTCACATGCTTATATCCCACCTGCTCAGCCGTGTCGTACACCTTAATACCCTTGGTCAGCAATTCCTTGGCTCTTTCCATACGCAGTCGAAGCACATAATCGGAAAAGGATTCCCCGGTCACTTCCTTGAATGTCCGGCTTAAGTAGGAATAGCTGATAAACATTTTTTCGGCAACCAGATACAGATTCAATTCCTCTTCGTGCAGCCTTTCCTGAATAAACCCGATTACCTGACTCATGGCAAGCTGCGTGCCGGTTTGCCGCCGTTCGGTTATCGTTTGGCTAATACGTGAAGTCATCCGGCGCAGCCATTCGCCAACCTGCTCTTTGGATAACAGCTGGTTGAAGTTTTCAAAATCCGCATAATCCTGCTGCAGCGCTTCACGCAGTGTCCATCCGTGGATATGGATAATCCTTGCCAACAGACACGTAATTCGCCACAGCATTTCCTTCGCCTCTGTTACAGGTGTATGAGCAGAGAAACCAAGCTCCATCATCTGTTGAATAAAGGCTTCGCATTTCGTACGGTCACCTGTTTCAATAGCGACCTCATATTCCTTCTCCAAATGGCTCATCATCATCCACGAATCCTGAATCGAAACCACATCCCTATACGGAATCGCGATTTCATTGCCCAAAATAATCCTCTCCTGCAGAGCCATTCGGCTTTGCTTATAGGCATTGGCGAGCAGCTGTTTGTCTGCTACCAGAGGCCCTATACCTGCACTCGCCGTCAGCTTGAGACAGTCCTTAACCGTCCCGAGCAGCCCGCTAATGAGCGGATTCACTCGCCCGTACAACGTTTCATCCTGCTCTTCATCCGGCCATATGAAGACCACAGCGGTCATGCCGTCATCATCCTGCAATACCACACATTCCTGATCAGCCAGCACATCGCTCGCAATGGTAGCAAGCAAAAATTGCACGAGTGATCGATCGTGTACCTGAAAACGGCCGTTGTCCTCCGAGATGGGGTCCATATCAAATATGATGGGCAAATATTTGCGGGCATCCAGAGATAGCAGAAGATCCCGGCTTCTTTTCTCAATCTCCCATATGGAATAGCGCCCATTCAACCAATTTTTATAAAACATCTTTTGCAAATCCGGCAGCTGCTCATTCCACTTGGCTTCGAGTATGGCTATATTGTGCTTCTCGTTAATTTCCCGCTCCCTGACTGCCTTGGCATCCAGTACTGTCCGCATAATGAGCTCGTTCTCCGCCGGCTTGACCAAATACTGGAACACGCCATATTCGATGCTTTCCCGCGCGTATTCAAAATCGTCATAACCGGTTAAAATAATAACCTTAATAAGCGGGAATTTCTGTTTCAGCCATTTGGCCAGCTCCAGTCCGCTCATCAAGGGCATCTGAATATCCGTGAGCACGATATCAATATGATCCTTTTGCAGAATGGTTAATGCTTCCCTGCTGCTGCCGACGGCCGCTACCAGCTCTACTTGATTATCTGCCCATTCGATCCCTTCCGCAATCCGCTCCCTGACATGATGCTCATCCTCAACGATTAACAGTTTCATGTTTATCCTTCCTTCCCATTGGCAAAATCAACGTTACTTTCGTACCTTTGCCTTCTTGGCTGTCGATTAACAAATCAGCGTCACCGCCATAATACAGCTTGATCCGTGATTTCACATTTTTCAATCCATAATAGAGAATCGTTGGTTTATCTGGAGAGCTCATATACGATTTGCTCGTGATTTTGTCCATTTCCATGATAATTTCCTGCAGTCTGTCTTCGGGGATTCCGACTCCCGTATCCTCCACCTCGACATATAATCTGTCTTCTACAATTCGCGAGCGAATGTATAAGTAACCCTCATTCGGGCTTTGTTCCAGTCCATGGATGATCGAGTTCTCCACAATGGGCTGTAGAAGTAATTTCAGGATCTGAAGCTCCTTCGTTGCCTCATCCAGCTCGATTTCCACGGTGAAATGATCCTTGCGGATTTGCTGTACACGCATATAATACATCAGATGCTGAACCGTCTCCGCCAATGTGAAAGAGTCTCTGCCTTTACCCAGACTTACACGAAAAAAACGGGCCAGATTAATGACCATTTCGCTTATTTCCGGAATACGTTTGCTTGAAGCAACCGAATAGATTGAATCCAAAGTATTATACAGAAAATGCGGATTAATCTGCGACTGCAGCAAGCTGAATTCGGCCTTGGCCAGCCGCAGCTCCTTTTCGTAATCATCTTCAATCATTTTACGCTGTGCAGCCGCCATTCGATTGAAGCCATTCATCACAAAGCCGAACTCATCCTTCCTCTGATGTACAACCTCGAAAGCCAGATTCCCGCTGCTGAATTGTTTAAAGGCACCCGATAGCTGCTGCAGCGGTTTGGAAATGCTGCTGTACACGAGCCATGCAATCCATATCGCCAGCATAATACTGATAGCTGTAATCAAATAAGTAAATTGCTGAAGAATATGAGATAGCTTGAATACCTCCTCCCTCGGCTGCTCCAACCGCATCGACCATTCACCCTTTTGTACGGTAATCGAAAAAGGCTCCTCCTTATGCAAATTTTCCGAATTTGGATTGGTTTCGAGCACAAATCCGTCGTTGTAGAGCAGTGTAATGTTCATATTGATCGAGGTTTGCAGATTTTGGATGATTTTTTGAAAAGATCGCTTGTCGACAGCCAGCACCATCACATTCGGTTCTCGAGTACTGCTGAGCACATCCAGCAGACGCATATAATAAATCATGTCCTCACTCATATACAGCGACGGATTGCGACTCTCCCTGGTCGGCACATATACTACCAGCCCTCCGCTCCCTTTAATCGTTTGCTGAAACCAATAATCCTTTTTCACATCAGGCCATTTGATTCCCCCCTTCAGTGTGGAGACTCCGTTACCGCTTTCACCATGAATGATAAAAGCATCCTTGACCGCTCCATTCACGTTCGTCAGCGCAGTCAGCTGCTGCTGAACGGTATGGATGCCATACAAATGGTCCGGGCTTAAAGGATTCTCGATTCCTTTCCAGATATCGACGATGTTGGGATTGGACGCAATCAGCAGTGTTTGCTGATCCATATTTTGGGTTAGCTGATCGATATACTCCAAGGTAGTTAGCAGAGCCCCTTTGGTTCGGTCACTAATTTGCTCATTCATAATGCTTTGCGAATAATAATTGGCAAATATGCTGACACTCACGAGCGGCAGCAGGATCAATAGGAACGTCAGCGTCAGCTTCGTCTGCATCGAATTCAATCTCGACAAGCTTCTCATGCCTGCTCCTCCTTCCGCTGCCCGATCGCTTGAGGTCCGGCATGATTGGAGGGTGGATGTCCGGTGATTTTCTTATACATCCGGTTAAAATAGGATTGATCGCAATAGCCGAGCTGATCAGCAACCTGCCCAATCGTCATCGGCGAATTCAGCAGCAAATCGCGGGCGGCATACACACGCACCTGATGCAAATAATCGATTGGGGTCTGTCCTGTCACCTCGCGGAATATTCGTGTCACATAATTAGGAGTCCGGTCAACGAGCTGTGACAGCTCTTCAAGACGAATTTGTCCGCGGTAGCTGTCGAGGATATACTGCTGAATCGTCGCTACCATGGACAGCTTTTTCAACGGTAAGTCTGCATGATCCGCTTCTCTTGCTGCAATACCGAGCAGCTCCAGCACGATGCCCGTACAGATCAGCTCGTAATGCGGCAGCTTGCCAAGCCACTGCTGCAGCAGCAGTGAAAAGCGCTGCTTCATATATTCATGATTCCGGGTATGCAGCAGCAGATACGGCTTGTGTGCAAGCAGCGGAATGGAGGTGTGATCTGCTGCACCAGAGGACTGGAACAGAAATGCGAACTTTTGATGCATTTGAATACCATCCCCGATGCCTGCACGAAGTGTGCCTTTGGGAATAAACAGTATATCCCCTTTTGTAAGCGGTATATCCTCGTGGTTCAGTCGATAGGTCAATTGACCACTGACCACATAGATGAAAATATGGGCTTCCGTGATCTCCTCTGCCTTCCTCCATTCAGGACCAACCTCCTCCAGAAGAACGGATTTTAATTCAATCATCGCGGTTTCACCTCATATACATGTTGTTTTGCTCATTCGTTTCATTATCAATTCTTCGCTAAGTGTTACGGCTAATCCCCCCCATTATAGTCAGTAATCATCGAATTGTCCAAATAATAATTGTTTTGTTTATCGCAAGCAGAAGCTTATTTTTTTATACTGAACTAGAAATCAATCAGCCGTTGTGAAAGGAATGACAATATGAAGCTTCCAGCCCAAATCATTGATTGCGATGTTCATCATGCACTGAAGAGCCCTATGGATCTCGTGCCTTACTTGAAAGAGCCATGGAAAAGCAGAGTTATCAAATTCGGTATACAGGGCGGCGGTGGCACGTATACTTCGCCTATTGGCGTACAGCGTAAGGATGCTTATGCGGATGACGGACGGGACGCAGCAGCCTATCCTGAGCTCGTAATGGAGCATCTGGTTGATGCTTATCGTATGGATTATGCAATACTTACCGGCAGCACCTATGCAATGTCCATTCATCCCGATGCCGATTATTCCACGGCTATTGTAGCAGCCTATAATGACTATTTGATTGATCATTGGCTCCCGAATCATCCAAAGCTTAAAGGCTCTATGACCGTGGCCACACAAGACCCCCTGCAGGCAGCCCGGGAAATCGATCGGATTGGACCACATCCCGATATCGTACAGGTCATACTCATTAGCGCTACTCACATTCCCTATGGAAACCGCTACTATCATCCGATTTATGAAGCGGCAGAGAGGCATGGGCTTCCTGTTGCCATCCACCCGGGAGCCGAAGGAAGCGGCATTTCCAATCCGCCTACTGCGGCGGGTTATGTGAGCAACTATTTTCAATGGCACACTTGCTTGTCACAAAATTTCATGGCTCAGCTCGTTAGTATTGTGCTGGAAGGCGTGTTCGAGAAATTCCCGCGCTTAAAATTTGTACTCGTAGAAGGCGGAGTAGCCTGGCTTCCCCATCTGATGTGGCGAATGGATAAAAACTTCAAAGCACTGCGCGCAACCACTCCATGGCTGAAGAAGATGCCCAGCCAATACATCCGTGATCATTGTTATTTGACCACACAGCCGATTGAAGAGCCAGATAATCCCAAGCATTTGCAGCAAATATTTGAAATGATGGACGCGGAGAATATCCTATTATTTTCCAGCGATTTCCCGCATTGGGATTTTGACGACCCTTTCATGATCATGAGAGGTTTGTCCGCTGAAGCGAAACACAAGATTTTTTACGAAAATGCCCGTCAGCTGTACCAGCTAAAATAAGAGCAGATGCTTTCGATGTGAGTTTTCTGCGAAAACTTGGCAGATGCTTTCGATGTAAGTTTTCTGCGAAAACTTTAAGGAGGTTCCCACATATGGCCGTTTATTATATTGCTGAAGCCGTTGACATTCCGCCAGGGAGTCACAAGGTAGTGGAGGTATCCGGTCGATCGATCGGTGTTTACAATATTAAAGGGGAATTTTACGCCATTCACAATTATTGTCCGCATGAGGGTGCGCCTTTGTGCAGGGGTGACGTTTGTGGAACAACACTGGATTCCGGCGTATATGAGTTTATATATGGAAGAGATCAGGAGATCGTTCGCTGTCCGTGGCACGGCTGGGAATTTGATATCAAGACCGGAAAGTCGTTGTTTAATGACAAAACGCGTACCCGAAGCTATACAACACAAGTTGACGAAGGCAAAGTCGGAGTTGTTATTGGCTAAGCTCCAGTCGTTACCCATTGCCTGTCAACGAGTGTAGATTGCTTTGCAAATGTCATCTTGCAAAAGCCGCCGGAGTTGATGCTCAGGCGGCTACTGCTCGTAGATGATAATGCTGTGAATCTCTATTCTTGCTCAGGTTTATTTCGGCCAATGCCACTCCACAAAATCATCGCTCCACGCGATTCTGATACAAGCGTGGGTATCTAAGATTTGATTATGGTATCAGCTCTTTATTTGCCGTTTTTGTTATAATCGGCTGTGAACTCTTCCATGATCTTGCCGCCGCCGCCTTTAACCCATTTGTCAACGGCATCGCTCCAGCCTTTGTCATCAAGCTCACCTAATACGTATTTGGTTTGCGCATCGGTAATCGCCTTTTTCAAGTCCACGCCTTTTTCTGTGTTGGTATCGGATAATAATGCAGCGCTTAGATCATTAACCGCGATACCTTTATTGTCAGCGAACATTTTGTCAATCTTGGTTTCAATCGCATTTTTAGTAATCTTGATGCCGCCGTACTGATCGCCCCATCTTAGGTTAACAAACTCACCAGATAGCTGCGAGCCATCGACTCTTTTCGTTGCTCCATTTTCAACCTTGTAGTCAGTCCCTTCAATTCCGTTATTGAGCAGTGTGAGCATCTCTTCATCACCCAACTTGTCCAGGAACGCCAGCACCTGCTTCATCTTGGCTTCAGTCGTAACACTCGATTTCGGAATGACGATCAGAGAATCATAACCTACAGTGCCTCTTACCTTTTGTCCTTGCGGGCCATCGAAATTCTCAGCGACATCAACGACCACTTTTGGATTCGCTTTAATCATATCCAAATGACGGGTAGCGCCATCATCGATAACGGAGAAATACATGCCCGCTTTGCCCTGGTTAAAGTAATCGTATTTCTTGGCAATCGGGAAATCCGGGCTGATCAGCTTTTCGCTAACCATCTTTTTATAGAGGTCCAAAGATTTCTTGAACTCTGGATATAGGAAATCAGGTGTAATCTTGCCGTCCTTCAGTCCCCAGCCGTTCGGTCCACCATTGTAGATCGTCAGCTGCTTCAGCAATTCCATCGTAGCATCCTCCTGGATACCGGTTGTATTGTTCTTCCCATCCTTATCCGGGTCATTTAACGTGAAGGCTTTCGCCACATTGTATATATCATCAGCTGTTTTAGGAGTTTGCAATCCCAGATTATCCAACCAATCCTTGCGGAATATCATACCGTAACGAGCCAATACGCGCTCCCGCGGGATTCCATACAGCTTGCCGCTGACGCTCGCATTTTTAACTGCAACCGGATTCATCTTGCTGAGGTTTTTCGTGTCTTTAATAAATGGAGTCAAATCCCAGTACATGCCTGACATTTGCGCGTTCAGCATGGCGGATTCCTTTGTTTTACGGATCAGCATCACATCAGGCAGCTTACCGGAAGCATTGGTCGCACTAACCTTGTCGTCATAGGCTGTACCCGCTCCAGGTACCCAGATAATATCAAGCTTCGTATTGGTGTACTCTTCGATCTTTTTCTGAATGGGACTATCCTTCTTGGGCGGCTCAGCACCTTGTTGAATCATCATAATCTGAAGCTCTAACGGCTTGGCTGGTGTGCCTGCTGCCGGTTGTCCGGCAGGTGTTTCGGTTTTGCCTGTGCAGGCTGCCAGCAATGACACCGACATGCAGGTCAAACAAACAACGCTAATCATTTTCGCAAACTTACGAGTTTCATTCGTTTTCATAGTTAAGTCTCCTCTTCATCTCTAGTTTAGTTTAACCCTTTACTGACCCCAATAACGCGCCTTTGGCAAAATGCTTTTGCAAAAACGGATATACAATCAGAATTGGCAGCGTTGAAAGCACAATAACTGCCATCTTGACCGTTTCCGCTGGTGGAGCAACAAAATCCTCACCGAAATTCGTAGAATCTCCAATCCCTCCCTGCGATAGAATAACGATTTGTCTGAGCCATACCTGAATTGGCCATAGCGTGCTGTCGTTAATATATAGAACGGCATTGAAGTAAGCATTCCAATGCCCTACCGCATAAAATAAAGCGAGTGAAGCCAATACAGGTGCCGACAATGGCAGCACAATCCGGAACAAAATCCCCACATCGCTGCATCCATCAATCCGTGCTGCCTCTTCCAGACCATCAGGCAGGTTTTGAAAAAAGCTGCGCATAATAATCAGGTTAAAGGCACTGATCAAGCCCGGAATGATAAGAGAGCCAACATGATCGAGCAGCCCCGTCTCCTTCACGACCAGATACGTAGGAATCATCCCGCCGCTGAACAGCATCGAGAACACGACCAGCTTCATGAACAGCTTGACGCCCATCAGCTCTCTTTGCGCCAGCGGATACGCCATTAAGGCGGTGAACAACAGATTCGCCAGCGTTCCAACTACCGTGATAAATATCGAAACACCAAGGCTGGATACAATAATGTCCGTCGATAAAATATACTTGTAACCAACCAAAGAAAATTTGGTAGGGAATAAGATAAATCCTTTCCTCAGCAGTTCCTCAGGAGCTGTCAGTGACGAAGCGATGATAAAGATAAAAGGCAGGATACAAGCGGCGGCAATAATGAGCAGAAGCAAGGAATTGATGCCGTCAAGCAATCTGCTGGATAGTTGTTTTTCTACCATATGGGTTTGATCCTCCTTCGAGTTTGACTGGAAATCTAATAAATACCCTCTTCACCGAACTTCTTGGCTAAGCGATTCGCCCCGGTTACCAACAGCAGCCCGATGATCGATTTAAACACACCCACCGCTGTACTGTAACTGAACTTCCCTTGCGAAATCCCCGTCGTGTATACATACGTATCGAACACTTCTCCAACCTCGCGGTTTAATGGATTAACCATCAGGAAAATTTGCTCGAAGCCGGAATCAAGGAACGTGCCAATCCGCAAAATAAGTAAAATAATGATCGTACTGCGAATCGCAGGAAGCGTAATATGCCACATTTGTCTCCACCGGTTAGCCCCGTCGATGCGGGCCGCTTCATACAATCCAGGATCGACACCAGCGAGCGCAGCCAAAAAAATAATCGTGCCCCATCCCGTTTCTTTCCATATCACTTGTGAAGTAATGATCGTTCGGAACCAATCTTTGCTTAGCAGAAACTTGACTGGCTCAGCCCCCATACTGTTCAGCATCGTATTGACGATTCCGCCCTCTGTCGAGAAGAACAGGAAGCTGATCCCGACCACAACTACCCACGATACAAAATGCGGTACATAGATGAGTGTTTGAATCCATCGTTTAAATATATCTCGGCGAACCTCATTGAGCATCAGCGAAATGATAATCGGTAATGGAAAGAAAAACACGATGTTATATACAGCCAGAATGAATGTATTCTTGAACAGCTGCCAGAACATCTCATTGCCAAAAAACGTTTCGAAATGCTTGAACCCAACCCACTTACTCCCAAAAAAACCCAGGAATGGCTGGTAATCCTGAAACGCAATGAGTATACCCCACATCGGCATATACTTATAAATTAGGAAGTACAGGAGTCCCGGAAGCAGCATAATAAAAAACCATTTTTGTCGTTTGAATCTTCGTTTGAAAGCATTCATTTTGGAATCTGAAATGGATGGCTTCGTTTCAGATACAGCCTGCATCTTGGTTCACTCCCCATTCACCCGTTGTATGGTTGTTTGTCTGTAGCTCATACTTTAAAGGCAATGCCCGTTACCGTCTACAATCACGGCAGCAGATCATGGGTTGTGAGAGCCTCAGAGGCCGGTTTATGTGCCAATTTGATCATTAATAATCATTATGGCAGATCGGATAATCTCTTAAGAAGCCAAAAAACCTCCTTGATGGGAGGTTTCGCTGATGGCTCTATATAGTTTCAGCATAAAAAAAATTCGGTTTAACAATTGCATCCTCATATTGCCGATGAAAAATAGGTGTCGTCGCAGGCGATAAGGGAGGAATCAACCAGGACCAATTCCCGGTCACCTGACGATCCTTCTTTTGCTCGTTAGCCTCAAATCTCATAAATTGCTGGGCGGCTGTATGGTGGTCGACGATGGCTACGCCATGCTGCCTGAAAGAATCCAATACGGCTAAATTCAATTCGACCAGCGCCCGATCCTTCCATAAGGTTGAATCCCTGCTCGTATCGAGTCCCATCAGATCAGCTACCTTGGGCAGCAGATTATAACGCCCCGTATCCGCAAGATTCCGCGCTCCAATCTCAGTCCCCATATACCAGCCGTTGAAGGGTGCTGCTGTATAATGAATGCCTCCAATCTCCAGCCGCATATTGGAGACCATTGGCACGGCGTACCATTGCATCCCCAAATCGGCAAAGCCAGGGAGCTCCGGATGGCTCAAAGGCACCTCCATGATGAGCGATGACGGAATCTCAAATAGCCGCGGTACTCGATCGCCTATTTTTACCAAGAGCGGCAGCACGTCAAAGGAGCCCCCGGCTCCCGTCCAGCCCAGCTCCTGGCAAAGCTTCGTGAGGGCAACGGAATCCGGATCTCCAACCACACCACCATCGGTTTCATAACCCGCGTAACGAATGAGTTGGTGATTCATAATGCGAATCTGCTGCTCCGGCTGAATGGCAGGCTTGAAAATAGTGATTGCCGGACGAATCCGACCACCATTCGTAGCGTATTCGATATGACGGTACAGTGCCTGCACGATCTCCTCCTCCGTTTCCAGAGTGCGCGCATCGATAACATGCAGGGTCTCCCAGAACAACCTGCCGATGCATTTATTGCTGTTGCGCCATGCGAGCTTGGCTCCATATTGCAGTTCCTCCAACGTATGCTCATAAAAGCCCTGTTCGGCCATCGCTTGCCGGATCTCTATAATTCGTTGTTCCATTTCACCCATTGTTTTGCCTGTTTCACTGTAGCATATATGAATAAACTGCTCGGCTTCTTCAACGTCATGATAAGCATTCATATTGAATTCGTACTCCCGTCCTGATCATGTGCTTTCTATTATAGTAAAAACGAGTGTTTATTCCAAATGGGAGATCTAAGAATGGAGAACTTTTTGTCGAAATATGTCCATTAATTGACTGCATACAAAAAAAGAATGCCAGTTTAACTAACATTCTTCAGGTATCCAAATATTTTTTGCGATAATCGCCGGGAGTCATATCCTCCATCTTGCGGAAATACCGAATGAAGTTTTGCGAATTCTGATATCTGAGCCTTTCCGCAATTTGCGATACCTTCATATCGGTTTCCAGCAGCCATTTTTTCGCCTGATTGAGCCGATATTGGGATACATAATCACTGAAATTCACTCCTGTTTCCTTACGAAACACCGTCTTAAGATAATTCGGATGATAATTAAGCCGCGTCGCACATAGATCCAGTGTCAGGTCGGACTCAAACTCTTCATGGATAATTTCGATCATATGCTCGGAAATATTTTTATTCTGGCTTTCCCACTTTTTGTTCAACAATGTGACCATCGGCTCCAGCACTGTTTTCATAAACCAGCTCTCGGTTTCTGCAATCGTTTTGAGGTTAAAGAGCTGCTCAAACAACTGCCTGTCCTCCTGGGAGGAGGCTTGCAGATTCTCGCCTGCATTCTGAATCTCGCGAATCAGATCGGCCAGCAGCCGGAACAAAATCATCTGGTATTCCTGATGCCGAATAGGATCGCGCAGCATCACAGTAAGAAACTCGTGCAGCAGCTGCTGGGCCTTGTCCAAATCGGGAATCTTGAGCGCATCGATAAGCTGCTTTTCGATCCATTCGGGGAAAATTGTCTGAATCCGATGGTCAGGCAGCACATCCTCAACATGCAGAATGGCCTCTTCACCAAAGCGAATTCTATACTTTAATGCCTCCAGACTTTCCCGGTAAGCCTGCGCCCCTCTATTCAAATTTGTATAGAAGCCACTGATGCCTATGCTGATCTGCAGCCCCAGTATTTCTTTGACCGTTGTCTGAATCAGCTCTGAGAGGGCATACACATCGTTCTTGCCTTGCTCGGACGAGGAAGTCCTGTTCCTCAGCAGTGTCACCTGATTGCCGCCTATAACGACAGGTTCAAGACGGGATTCCGGAAGTGTCAGCTCCGAGACGATATTGTTAACCGCAAACATCAGCAGGTCATGATCATTTTCCTGAAAACGCGTTCCCGCTAAAGTGTCAATTTGTACTGTCAGCACACAATAGGAGTCACCGCCCCATTCATACTGAAATTGCTCTGACTTTTCCTTAATTTCTTGACCATTCAGCTCACCTAACAGCAATTTTCTCACAAAAAATTCCTTCAGCTGCTTCGTATGTCCCTGTATTTGATCCAGCAGTCTTGATTGTGAGGTTCGCAGCGAAACAATATGTTTGCCAATGAATTGCAGCTCATCCTCATTTCTGTTCTCGATAGCTTTATCTCCAGCCGCGGACTCGAATACAAGACGAATGGGTGTGTAGATTCGATTGGAACCGATTAACGATAGCACCAGCAAAATAAGAAATACCCCCGTGCACACATAAAACGTGTACCAGCCGATCGCCCCTGACTCCTTCGTAATCTGTTCAATGGAAACAAGTGAAACATAGATCCAGCCGTTAAAAGCAGATTTTTTGTAAGTGATACCGATGGACCCATCCTGGAGACGAAGTTCATTGCTGCCTTTATCCTCTGTCGATGCTTTTAAATGTTGAACCACCTGATCAATCTTTTCCTGCGAAAAATTGGGATTGGACACCTGTGTCAATAAGCGGTAATCCGCATCAAAGACAATCGTGTCCGACACGCCGTTATATTCGGGAATCAGCTTTTGCAGTCTATAGTTAGGAACGTTCGCAACAATCACACCGGATGTGCCCTTATAGATATTGATTGGCAGCTTCTTGACCAGCAAAATATGGGAGTTACCTTCGTTGGTAACCCACTTGGATGATTCTGCAAACTGTGTTCGTGCTGTCAGCGTTTTCAGTTCGATGTCCGTCATAGATTGCGTGAACCCGCTGTTGTCGAGTGTCCATCTATGCGCAAAGCTCGCAAGCTGTACATTGGAAATACCTAAATCATACGATTGCAGCTTGTACAGGCCATTCGCCAAGTCGGTCACTAACATAAAATCCCTGGCCTCAAAGCCGCGGGTTATCGATTCGCTGACAATTTTACTGTTACTGAATTGGACAATTGCGTTATCGATCGTTTGCAATATCTGTTCAACCTTCAATTCCGTCTGCGTCAGCACTTGCATGTTGCCCTCATTAACCTTTTCCTGAACAATACCCTTGGCTTTAAAATAAGATAAGATACCTAAGGATACGACGGGGATCGTAACCAGGATCATACTAAAGAGAATGATTCTCCGTAAATATTTGGATTTATACATGGCATTCCCTCACGATTCAAGCTATAGTCATCACGTTTGATGAGATGGAAAATATATACATTCAAAACGTCTCGGCACAACTGTTTTTCAATGGTATCTGGTTTCTACATTATATAGAATACAAAATGGGGTTACAAATCAGCCCCTATGCTCTCTAAGTTATCTGTTGGTGTCATGATTGTATATAATCATTAGGGCAGATTGTCGGTAATCAGTACTTTGAGGCATGCCAAATAACTGCGACGTCCCTAAGGATGCCGCAGTTCAATTTACTTCTATGCTTCATTTCCTATCAGGCAGCTATTCTTCCTTGCCTTCAATGCCGCTGATGACCAAGCTGCGGACTGAATCCCGCAAACTATCGCGCATATCGGAAGGTGTTCCTTCGTCTGTTACAAGTGTATGAATGCGGTTCAGTACCATGCCAAACAAAAACCCGCTGCGGTTGACCTTTGACGAATCCGCCATCAGAATCAGATGATTGCTCTGCTCGACCAGCATCTGCGCAATTTGCAGCGGTTCCCACTTGGAATAATAGATGCCCTCTGGCCCAAAGCCCATGCAGGAAAACAGCGCCTTATCGAATCGGTACTGACGCAGCTCACAGTGCAGCTTGTAGCCGAACGTCTTGCCGTCCTCATCGACCTCTCCGCCAACCAGATAAACCTTCAGCTTCCCCTTCTTCTGAATCAGATTCAGCGTAACCATAGCCGAATTCGTAACAATCGTAAGGTTCTTGTCATCAGGGATGTAACGGGAAAGCACCAGACCGGAGGTATTTCCGTCAATAAAAACGCTGTCGCCCTCCTCCAGCAGCTTCACAGCTTCACGGGCAATCGCCTCTTTACGCTCCAGATTGAGCTGCATCCTTTCGTAATAAGGCATATCCCAGGTGGTCTGCTCTCGCTTCACCGCTCCGCCATACGTTCTGCGTAAAAATCCCTTCTCGTCCAAAATACGAAGATCCCGGCGGATGGTTTCCACCGAGACTTGATACGTATCGACCAGCTCTTCAACTGAGACGCTGCCGACACGCCGTACTGCGATCATAATTTCATTTCTCCGATGAACTGAGCTCAACGCTGTTACCCCCTAAGAGCCTGAGAAGTTAGCGTGCTTTCCCAGACTCAGGTTTCACTTATTCAACAGTTATTTGAATTCTTTTAAAGCCTTGGTAACGTCAGTCTGCGCTTTCTTCATCGCATCAGCTGGAGTCAGCTTTCCTGCATTCATCGCCTGTAACGCTTCACCCAGAACCGTATCCATCTTGCTGCGGGCAGCGGATGATACATCGATGCGGGCATAAGGGAACACTTCATCAAACGCCTGTTTCTTTTGCGGATTATCCGCATAGTTTTTCTTCAGTAAATCCGTATCCTGTGCAGACTTGGTAGCCGGGAAATATCCGGTTTTCGCTGCATAGATCGCCTGTGCCTTGGATTCTGCAAAGTATTTCAGGAACAGCCATCCGGCCAGCTGCTTCTCGGGGGTCGTCTTGAACAGCACCTGATTGCCACCATAAAGCTCAGTTACCTTGCTATCGCTCTTGCCCTGCGGAATCAGAGTGATTCCCCATTTGAATTTGTCCTTAATCAAATCCAGCTTAGAGCTTGTACGGGCAGTCGTTCCGATTTCCATGGCTGCTCTGCCGTTCGTGAATTCCTGCTCCGTATTTTCTGCCAGAATGATCGCTTTTTTATCCAGCAGGTTTTTCATCATAGCAGCCAGCTCTACCGCCTGCGGATTATCATAATTCACGCCGCTTTGATCCAGCTTGATCGGATCAATGCCGTAGGTGCGCAGCCACGTACGGAACGTACCTCCGTTGTTGGCGTTGCCCATCACGAGTGCCGGCTCACCACTTTTTTGTGTAATATCGAGCGCCATTTTCTCAAAGTCCTGCCACGTAGCCGGCGGCTTCTCATAACCTGCTTTTTTGAGTACATCAATGTTGTAGTATACGCCCATGGAGGAATTACCGTGCGGCCAACTCATCGTCTTGCCGTTGTACTCCGGAATACGCTGACGCGCAAGCACCCCTGGCATAATATCGTCCAACGCCTGCTTGTTCAGCCCGTTCACCGGATCATTAATGTACTCGTCCAACGGTACAATTTTATCAGCCTTCATATATTCAAGCGTATCGCTCTCGTAGGACATCGCAACAGCCGGAAGTCCTCCGCCCTGCAGCGCAGCACGAACCTTTTTGTTCAGGTCATCATAGGAGCCCTGGAATACTTCCTTGACGATGATTTTCCCTTCGTACTCCTTGTTGAAGGCAGCTACCATTTCTTTAATCGCATCGCCATAAATCGTAGCCTGAATGTGCCAGAAGTCAATAGTAATCGGTCCGTTTTTACCAAGCTCAATGCCTTTGGCTGCTGTGCTTTCCGTTTTCTTATCCGTCCCACTGCCTGTTGTTGCTGCGGGAGTTGTCACCCCACAGCCTACCGTTGTGATTAATAACAAAGACGCCAGTGAAGCTTTCCAATGAGCAAACGATTTACGTGAATACACGACTATCACTCCTTCGATTGTTGGGAATTGTTTATTGGGTAAATGGCAAGTCATATCGAACGTTGAATACAGGTCCTACACGGTTGTTGTATGACCCACAAGCTCGGACACCTTGAAGCTTTCTCCTGGAGCTGGATAATATTTGCGAACGCCACCGCTGTTGAACAAGGTCGGATGGTTGCTGTGCAGTGGAATCACGAGTCCCGGCGCAATGGCCGTCGTCAATTCCGTAATTTCTTGCGGAGCTGCGTGACCTCCGGTTGCACAATAACGGTATTGAACACCAAATTCGTTCAACCACTTTAATAGCGTTTCGTCAGCCGAAGTCAGCGGATTGCCATCAGCATGAACGTATATGGACGCTGCAGCTAGCGAGCCTTTGGTCTCAAGCTCTGCAATTAATGCTGTGAGTGGATAAATCAGGTAAACCGCATACTGCGATTTGTTCGCCGTAATTTCATTCAATGTAATCGGCGCATAAGGAAGCTTAACATTCTTCGCAGGGCGTGGTCCTTGTGACCAAACAGGTGTGCGAAGCAGTCTGATTACATGGCGTCCAGCTTCCAATGCGGGATGTCCGGACAGCACCTGCAGCTTATCTGAAGCCTCAAACCAGAGCACCGCCGTGCTTTCGTCCATCACCAGCTCACGACCTGCTTCCTGCGTCTTCATAATCAGATCGGCTACTCGCTCCACATTGCGGGCAAGAATGTTCACATACACCAATCCGTCCGTTTGCTCCATCGCCAGGCGGCATTCAACAGCTACCTGCACCTCAAGCCGATCCTTCGGCTTACGGAATAAAGTATCAGGGCGCATCCTTGTGCCTTCTGTAATCAACACATCCACACCAACCGTCTGACAGCGTTCGATAAAACGGTCCAGGCGATGATGATTTCGACCATGCCGACGCCAGTCAGCGGTAAAAGCTATCCGATGCTCCGGTCCATGAATGATGAAGCCTGTCACACCGGGGCTATCATGATCGACCTCAATAAATTCGATGCGGAAGGGACCATAATCGACGATCTGCCCGTCCTCAATGATGCGAATATCAGCACGTGTGTCCTCGTATTCACCCGCTGCCACAATCGCTTCATATACTGCATAGGCATCACGATGCATCCATACCGGGAGATTTGGCCGAAGTGAAGGCAAGAGTGCCATATGATCCTGATGAATGTGGCTGACAAAGCCATGCAGATTGGTTACCTGCTCCAGCTGCTCCCTGCCCCATACCTGCTGCAGCTCTGCTTCGCCCAGATCACCCAGCAGTTCCGGGTCATACAGATCAAGCACGGGTGGAGCCATGCGTGTCAGTAAAAAACTGCGAATCCCATAATCTGACCGAACCCGGGTATCTCCGTTAAAAAAACCGCGTGCCATACCCAAATCGAATACGATTCCCGTATCCCCGCAGCTGTACATAATGTGTACACCGCCAATCGTAGTCAATCCGCCGTAGAAGGTTAGTTTTTCCTCATACCGATCACTCATGTTTGTTTCCTCCTTTGAATGCTTTATATGTTGGCCTCAGCCTGTTGTTCGAGCTTCTGCTCCTGTGCTTGCTGCAGCCTCACTAACAGGTCTGCCAGCTCATCAAGTGTGGACAGCTGCACATCCCATTGCACCGTTTCCGAGGATGGATACGGAGACAGCCAAACGGTTCGGCCACCAAGCTTGCGTACTGGATACAGATCGTTCCAGGCGTGATCGCCAATCGATAAGATTTGATCTGGACGCAGACCTTCCTGCTCGATCAGCTCAGACATATATCGTTCAAGTCCACTAGGCTTTCCAGCCCCATACACGATTTCGTCGAACAGCTCCGTGCAGGCAAGTGCCGAAATAAATTCGCGGCCTGTATGTTCCGGCGAGTTGGTGAGCAGTATCCGTTTACGTACTCCGGTCAGTCCCCCAATCGCCTCGTATAAACCCGGATGGCGTTCGAAGCTTGAAGCGCCCCGCAGCATTTCCTTACGTACCTGCTGGAAGGCCTGTTGTCGCTGCCCTTCCCCAACACCGTATTTGGCTGCAAAGATGCTGACCAGACTCCATGCATCCCCTGCATATATAGAAGCCATTTCGGCCGTATCCGTTACAGCCTCTACTTGCTGACCTTGCCAATCCCGGTACACGGTCAGATCTCCACCGCGTGTCCATGTATCCGAACCCGGGTGGTACCAATCCCCAATGCTGCTCGGATGACTTCCTTCCAATAAGGAAGCCATTTCGGCCAGAAACTCTTCCAGCCTTGCAGCGTGCTCCCCTTTGTCAAACAAGAGCTCCAGGTAACGCTTATAAAAGGTTCCATCCTGATAAAGCGTACCGTCCAGATCAAATAGTACGACCTCCACATTGTGCAGCTCATTCATCTGTAATCCTCCTCTGTCAAGTAACTGCTATGTTTGTATGCACACATGCTTATCCTTTAAGCCCTGTTGCCGTGATACCTTGATGAAACCAGCGCTGAGCGAACACATACAGCAGCACAATCGGTGCGATTGTGAAGGTAGCCGCCGCCATCAGAAGATGGTAATTCGGACCTTCCTCGCTGACAAAATAGAGCAGTCCAACCTGCAGCGGTCTAAGTGATTCACTGGACGTGATCAGCAGCGGCCACAGCACCCCGTTCCATTTACCGATAAATGCAAGCAATGCTGTCGTTATCAACGAAGGCAGCACGAGTGGAAGCAGCACCGTCCACAGATAGCGACCGTTTGACATTCCGTCGACCTGAGCCGCCTCCCAGTATTCCTTCTGTACGGAAAGAAACGCCTGTCTCAGCAAAAATATCGTGAACGCCTCAGCCAGAAATGGCAGCATCATCCCCATGTAGCTATCGTAAAACCCTTGACCCCCGTCACCCAACCAATCATTGCCGCCAGCGAAAGGGATATGACGCATCGTTACAAAATTCGGTACCAGCGTCACATCGTAAGGAATCAGCATCGTGATAACTACCAGCATAAAAATCAGATTGCGTCCACGAAATGAAAAGTGCGTGATGGCAAAAGCTATCGGTACACAAACCAGCAGCTGCAGAGCCGTTCCAATCCCGGCGATAATGACTGTATTTATAAAATACTGTTCAAATGTCGACTCCGGCTTTAGCCAAGCTGCCGCATAGTTGTGAAACTGCCACAGCTCAGGCAGCACGGTCGGCGGCATCCGGTTGATTTCCACAGCACTTTTTAGCGAGGTCATGATCATCCAAAAGAAAGGAAAGACGACACAGCAAGCCAACAGCGACACACTGATCAGCACAACAGTCCATAAGATTTTGGAGGAGCGACGCGCCCCAACCATTTGGTACATGCTACATTCCTCCTCAAAGCTTTCCTCCGTTTAATGCATATAATGAACCTTTTTCTCACCATAGCGCAGCTGCAGCCAGGTCAATCCCAGCAGCAGCACGAACAATACCATCGATACTGCCGAAGCATAGCCAATCTGACCATACACATAAAAGCTGCGAAAAATATACAACGGTAATGACATTGTCGAGCCGAGCGGACCACCCTCACCACCGGAAAATACATAAAAAGCATTAAACGATTCAAAAGCCCCGATGACCGATACGATCGTAAGCAAAAACCAGGTCGGAGACAGCAATGGAAGCGTCACATGACGAATCACATTCCAGGTCCGCGCTCCATCGATACGGGCCGCCTCCGTCAGATCATGCGGAATTTGTGTCATGCCGGACAGGAACACGATAATCTGAAAGCCAAGGCTGCTCCATATCGAGAATAATATAATGACAGCCAGTGCCCAGGTCGGCCCCGCAAGCACGGTCGGAATGGCAGCCGGCCATTGGCCTCCAAGCGTCGTGATCAGCTTGATCAGAATGGGATCAGGATCAGTAAGCCACTGCTGCGGAGTTCCTCCCATGGAGCGTACTCCCCAGTTGGCAAGACCGACACTCGGATGAAAAATCCATTTGAACACAATCGCCGCAGCTACATGAGAGGTAATATAAGGAAGGAAAAACAGAACCCGCAGCAGTGTCTTCCCTTTCGTAATATGAAACAACACATAAGCTACAATAAAAGCAAGCAATAGCGTTAACGGAATCGTTCCTATCGCATAAAAGATCGTCACCATAAATGCCTGCGCGACAGCGCCAAGCTCCAAGCCGGCTCCAGAATCACTCACAATTAGATCCTCGGTGAATATTCGCACATAATTGTCCAAGCCAATAAAACGCTCCGGCACATATCCCCATTTCCATAAACTGATCCACATCCCGAACACAAGTGGCCAGTATCGAAACAGCAATAGTAGTGCCAGTGCAGGCAGGGCATACATAAATCCAGTCCATGCTTCTCTTATTTTTCGTTTGGAACGCGGCTTGACTTGCTTGCGTTCACGAAGGGTTGCGGCAGGTTTAACAGTAGGCTTACTCCCTAATGCTACAGCCTCTTTAAATATCACTCCGAATGCTCCTTCCTGATAGCTTCCTTGTTTGGCTTACATACTAATTCTACCTATGCAGTGTTTTGCAAGGATTAGAGACACGTAAAGAAATTGTTGAAAGGCTTACCGTTGTTTACATTTATCGGCACCCACCTGTGCTCAAACGGTCATAATCGCTACAATAACGGTCATTTCAGATGCCTCAGACTTTCATGAAAATAAGAAAAAAACCTGGCCAAAGGCCAGGTCATTCCAAACGTATGGGTTTTAAGCCAGAGAGTTAAGCTCAAACGCTCTTTTAAGCTCTTCAAAATCCAATTCCAATAGATCACAGCAGTTCTCCACTTTTGCAAAAAAGTTGTCTTCCTCGCTTGGTTGATCCCGTTCAACATAATACATGTTAATGAGTTCAAACAACTCTGAAAATGCCTTTACCTTTTCCACTTTATTCATAAAAATCATCCCTTCCATAAATGTAGTATCGACGAATGGATAAACCAACTGTGTCGCTTGCCATTAGTTTACCTTAAAATCATCATCAACACTATGACAATCTAGCGACTTTTGTTAAAAATTGTCGTTTACAGTCGAAAATGCTGTAAAGCCAGCTGCAAATCCTCAGAAAGCTTGGCTAATGATTCTGCCGCACTTCTGATTTCTTCCATACTGGAGAACTGCTCCTGACTTGAAGCTGAGCTTTGCCGACTCACTGCCTTGCCCTCTTTGGCAACGTTATCGACGACATCCATAACGGTCACGATTCTTTGGCTGCCTGATATCAGATGGTCAACCGTTTCTTTGACGCTGCTTACACCTGCATAAACATGGTCAACCGCCACATCAATATGCTGAAAGACGACTTGGGCTTGCTTCGTTTTTTCGATCCCTAATTCCACTTCGTATAAACCGCTCTGCATGGTACTGCCAATTCGTTTCATCTCCGATTGAATCAAACCGATCAGCCTCTCAATTTGTTGAGAGGAAACTGCGGATTCGTCAGCAAGCTTTTTGACCTCTGCAGCGACAACCGCGAAGCCTTTTCCTGCTTCTCCTGCACGCGCCGATTCAATTGCCGCATTCAAGGAAAGCAGGTTCGTCTGAGCTGAAATCTCATGGATGACGGCAACGAATTTGCCAATATCACGAATATGCGTAGTCAACAGCTCAATAGTAGCATCCAAATCCTTCACCGACGAATGGATCGATACCATTTGTTCCGATACGGATGTTACGGTCAAGGCCCCTTCTTTGGAAGCGGTAGCGGCCTGTCCAGCAGATACATACACGTTTTCACTGTTACTTTGGATCGCTGTAATCTTGTCCGCCATTTGATCTATGGCATTCGTCGCATCCTCTAAACTGATCACTTGCTTATCCAGCTCCTGCTCCAAATATTCACTTGATGAAGCGATTTGCTCGGAGGCCAGCGCACTTTGCTCTGTACTTGCCAGCAGCTGTTGAGAGCTCGAAGAAATGATCAGCCCATTGTCCGAAACCTGTACGACCAAGCCCCGTAAGCCTTCCAGCATTTTATTAAAAGAGCTGGTCAGACTGCCTACCTCATCCTGATAAGGATAATCTCCATTTGCCGAAAGATCGCCAGCTCCAGCCCTGTTCATTAACTCTTGCAGGGAGCGCAGTGGTGTTGTAATGACATGGTTGATCATAACGCCTACAAGAATAGAAATCGCTACAGCCAACAAGGTTGAAATGAAAGTAATGAGCTGTGCTGTAGTTGAGTCCCGCTCGGTTTGCACATACAACTGCTCAGCGATTTGTTCATTGTAATCAGACAAGTCGATTAGGGTTTGATTAATTTGTTTGCCAAGTATGCTGGCCTCTGTCACAAAAGCATCGTAAGCCTTGGCTTCATTATTAGCCATAGCAAGCCCAATTACCTTGTCGACAGCTGTACGGTAAGCAGGAAGCAGCTTCTTATACTGCTCGAGCAGCTCCATTTCGGTTGGAGTATTGGCAATCTTACTGTACGCTTCAATTGTAGTATCGATAAATTGATCCTGCTTGCTGATCTTGATTTTTAACAGTTCATCCTTCGTCAACAGAAACTCAAGCATACTGGCTTCGTTCGTGCGTGTGCTGGTTTGAACATTATTGATCCATTTGACCGGCATCAATCGACTCATGTACATTTCCTTGGAATTCACAGCCATACTCGTCATATAATGATAGCCTACAAACGCAATAAGAATGATAGAAATAAGAGCTGTCACATTTAATATTATCATTTTTGACCTGAATTTCAGATTGCGAAGTATGACTATACTCAAAATAAACCTCCCTTATTCTGCAGCATAAATACTATTTACCATAACTTTCCCTATTAAATCATTAATATTCTGAATTTGATAAAGCACCATGTAGTCCTTGATTTCCTGCAGGATATCAATCATTGCCGTTGGTTGGATAAAGCTGGCCGTTCCTACTTGTATCGCAGTAGCTCCTGCCAAAATCATTTCGATGGCATCCTCGCCACTTGAGACCCCGCCACAGCCGATAATCGGTAAAGAGGTGACCTGACGTACCTGATAAATCATACGGACAATAATCGGTTTGACCGCCGGTCCGGATAAACCACCCATATTATTTCCGATTTTGGGCTTGCGTGTATGGATATCAATAGCCATAGCCAGTATGGTATTCGCCACATTCAACCCATCCGCTCCGCCCTGCTCAGCTGCGAGGGCAATTTCCTGAATACTGGTCACGTTGGGTGAAAGCTTTGCGATAATCGGCTTGTCGGTAACTTCCTTCACCTTACAGACTAATGCGCGTGTGCTTTCCGGGTCCATACCAAAGGCAAGTCCATTTCCTTTCAGATTGGGGCATGAAATATTCAGCTCCAAGGCTCTGACTCTATCCAGCTTCCCGATAATCTCTGCCATCTCCGCAAACTCATCTATTGAATCCGCCGAAATACTGGAGATAAGAGGTGTATCATACTTATCATAACTCGGAATCGTTTCTTTCAGGTAATACGCAATCCCTTTGCTCTGAATACCAATGGAATTGATCATTCCTGCAGGAACCTCGCAAACTCTTGGCGTTAAATTTCCCTTACGAGGATGCTTGGTAATACTTTTCGGAACGATCGCCCCAATTTCATTAAAATCAATCACTTGTTCCATCTCTTCGCCGAAGGCTCCCGAGGCCGGCATGATCGGATTTTGCAAAGTGAGACTTCCGATTTGGACTTGCAAATTTAAAGCAGCTTCCTGCTTTCGTGTTTCTTGGTCCGCTTTGATCATGATAGCACCACCTGTTCCAAGGCAAATACCGGGCCCTCTTTACAAACCCTGACACTCCGGGTAGCTCCATTCTCGTCCTGAATATCACAGACACAAGCAAAACAGACACCCAACGCACAGCCCATATTTTCTTCCAATGCGATTTCAGCGAAAATATCCTGCCCGGCGGCAATCTCCTGCAGCAGCATAGACAACCGTTTCGAGCCGCAGGTGTAGGCCGCGTGGATGGAATGCTCTTGCATAATACGCTCAATCAACAGCCGTACCTGCTCGACATCGCTGCTGCCGTCTTCGTCCGTCACCTTGTATACTTCCGCACCGAATCCTTGCAAAGCATCGGCTGCAAGTAAATCATTGGCTGTTCTCGCGCTAAGGATAGCCACACTGCGAACCCCCTGCTGCGCAGCTTCTTGCGCCAGCGCTGCCAGTGTGGCGATGCCAACACCACGAGCGAGCATCAGAATCGTTCCGTCTTCTTCACGCAGGGTAAAGCCATTGCCAAGCGGACCGAAAATATCGACAGTATCTCCTGCTTGAATAGTTGCCAGCTGCTTGGTGCCGATCCCTTTAACCAAATAAAGAAATTCGAGCGTATTGCTGTCTTTATTGATTCTGTATATGCTAAAAGGCCGACGCAGCAGCGGATAATAAGACTCCCCGCAGAGAACATTAAAGAACTGGCCGGGCTTTGCTGTGATCTGGTGGTCTGACGCATCAACAATCATATGCCAATAACGTTCGCTGACTTGTTGATTAGATAGCACTTTTCTTTTTTCCGCTTTCATCTTGTATGCTCCTGTCCATGTTATTGAATGCCCCGGTTGAACCATTCCGAACTTCTTCTGCACACCGGAGAACAACTTCTTCCAACAAGGCAGCGCCTTTTGCTATTTGGGAGATGGAGCTGTATTCATCTTTATGATGGCTGATACCGTCTCTGGATGGAATAAAAATCATACCGGTTTTACAAATACTAGCCATATTCATCGCATCATGCCCGGCACCGCTCATCATATCGGTATAAGTGACACCTTGAGCCTCACACTCAGAGGACAACAAACGTATCGTTTCTTTGTCCAAGGCAACCGGCTTTTCTTCACTTAAGATTCGCGCTGCAATCTGCAGTCCCCGTTTTTTTTCCAATTCATGGAACAAGCTGTATAGCTGTTCGATAATCATTTGTCTGGAAGTCGCATCTGTGCCACGAATATCTATCTTCAGGCTCACCCAATCCGGTACTACATTCATCGCTCCCGGAAGAACCTCGCAGACACCTGCGGTAGCGACCGTATCATGCTCGGTTTGCTCTAACGCCGCCTTCTCCAGAGCCGTGATGATTTCGGCAGCTCCGATCAGCGCATCCTTACGCATGTTCATAGGTGTCGTCCCCGAGTGGGACGCTTGACCCTGAATCGTTACTTCCAGGCGGACGGGAGCAGCTATGCCTGTGACAATGCCGATCTCCACTCCGCGCTTTTCAAGCAGCGGACCTTGCTCGATATGAAGCTCAAAAAAAGCTTTCAGTTCATTGTTCTTTCTCTGCGCATTTGTGATTTGTGCAAAGTCCAGGCCGACTGCAGCCAATGCCTGCGGAAAGGATATACCCTCATTATCCAGCAAATGCTCCAGCGAATCCGGGTTCAATTTCCCTGCCATTGCTTTACTTCCGATTGTTGAGACTCCAAACCTAGCCGATTCTTCACAAGCGAATGAAATAAGCTCAATCGGATAACGGGTGACAACGCCTCTATCATTTAAGCTGCGTATCATCTCCAACCCCACGATAACGCCAAGCGTTCCATCATAACGTCCACCGTGCTGTACCGTATCCAGATGAGATCCGCAAGCTACAGCAGGCAGCTGTGGGTCGCTGCCTTCCCTCCGTGCAATCACATTGCCGCAGGCATCTATGCTTACGGACATCCCTGCTTCCTCACACTTTTGAATAAAGTAAGCATTCGCTGCCCAGTGCTCGCGAGAGTAGGCAAGTCTGGTGATTCCCTGCCCTTTGACAGCACCTATCTCATTGACTTCTAATAACGCAGTCTCCAAACGAGTGATATTCACGATTCTTCACCTCTTACTCTAAAAAAAACGCCCCTTCGTTAAGGTCTGTCAGACAGAGTACAAAACGTTGGGGTCGGCTGAAACGGAAAGCTTTTCTTACATAATAACTTCTTGAGATTCATGCCAACGGAGCAGCCTTTTCTCCAATAAATTAGACAAAAGGTATAAAACCAGACCGATTACGCTTAATATCAATACAGCTGTTAATATAAGGTTAATATCATAGGTTTCACTGCCCAGAATAACGAGATACCCGAGACCTGCCTTTGCACCGATCATTTCTCCAATCACGGCACCGGTAATCGCATAGGTCGTAGACACTTTGACACCTGACATGATTGAAGGCAATGAATAAGGAATCTCCACGGTCCAGAAACGCTGCCACCGGTTAGCCTTGAGAATATGCAGCAAATCCTGCATATTGCTCTCCACGGAACGAATACCGACAATCGTATTGACCATAATAGGGAAAAAGACAACCAGCATCACCAAAGCAATTTTCGAGGTAGCGCCCAGCCCGAACCATAATAGAAACAGCGGAGCGATCGATATTTTGGGTGCAATTTGAACCAAAACGATATACGGCGTGAACATACGCTCCAGCAGTACACTCTTGGCAAGCAAATATCCAAAGAGCAAGCCAAGCACACAACCAATCAAAAATCCGACAAAAATCTCATACAAGGTTAATCCAATATGCGTGCTCATATCACCCATGGCCATAATATTCAAAAACTTGGACAAGAACAATAATGGACCCGGAAGAATTTGTACCGGTATATGAAATACAGATACGTAGGCTTGCCATAGCCCTATAAACACAATCAGCGTAGCAAGAACGAGCAAGCTTTTACGTCCGTAATACTTCATTTACGATCACCTGCGTTACTTTAGATTGGTTACAACTAAATCTTCTGCTTTAAAGCTGGTCTTGATCGTATCAAACGTTTTTTGAGTATCGATGGATGCTTGCCATCTTGCCATATCGGCAGCTCCATAGCCATCTTTCTTCGTCAAATCACTTTGCCATAGATAAGGAATGAACACATCATTGAATATTTTTTCTGTAATCTCCTGTTTACCCTCAGACGATGTCGCATACTTCTTGATTGACATATCGATAGCTGCTTTGGCATTGCCTTTAATAATATAATCCAACGATTGGTTCAATGCTTTATTGAACGCAATAACCATGTTCTTATTGCTGGACAAATACTTGTCCGATGCGATGACAACATTACCGAATGAAGGCAAGAAATCGTCAGAGCGGATTTCGTCCACATCCACACCACTGTTTTTGAGCTCAACGGTTCTCAACATCGAGAAAGTGATAGCATCGACTTCATCAGACACCAGTGCATTGACAATAGCACCCGTACCTACGATTTTCGTATTGACGTCCTTGATATTCATGCCGTTCTTCTCGAGCATAACTTGAAGCTGGATATAGTTCGGGCTTCCAAAGCTGGTTACGGCAACTGTCTTGCCTTTCAAATCTTTAGGACTTGTGATCCCTTTATTTTTTTTGAAAATAGTCGCTCCCAAACCGCGCTGATAAGTCGTGTGTACGACTTTTACAGGAATACCCTGTGATTTGGCTGTAATAACTGCATCCGCATTAGGAAATCCGAATTGCACGTTATCGGCAGCAACATTCTTCACGATACTTGCAGCATCAGCATAGACAAAATCAACATCCAACCCTTGCTCCTTGAAGAAGCCTTGTTCTTTGGCCACATACATCGGTGCATAGTAAGGAACAGCAGCTCCGTCCATTTGAACGGTAACCTTTTGGAGCTCCTTAGGCTTATCGGTTGCGCCTGGCGCAGGTGCAGCAGGTGCAGCTTCATTCCCCGTCTTAGCTCCACAAGCAGCCAAGATCGAAGCAACAAACAACATACAAATTAAAAGGCTAATTGATTTTTTCTTCATCACGAAACAACACCCCTGGTTATCAATTTGTCTACAGCTAGCAAAGCGGCCCTGCATAGTTTTATTTGACTTTCCTCATAATCAACCAGCCATTGATTCGTGATGCGGTTAGCATGAACAACAAGCAAGGTGCCTGCGTAAGCGCCCATAACCGAAGCAATCGTTAGCAGCGTCTCTGATTCCATCTCCAGATTCAGCACGCCAAGCGACTTCATCTCATTAATGATGTCAGTTGAATAATTGTAAGGAGCTACGTCTCTCCCCTGACCGTGATAAAAGGAAGAGGTCGTTGCGCCAATTCCAATATGGTAGCGGTAGCCTAATTCCTCACAGGCTTCTATTAACGCCTGAGTCACATAATGATTGGCTAGCGCCGGAAATTCAGGACGTGCATAGTGGCCAGTTGTACCGCCTAACCGGACACTTCCCGTATTGATAATCATATCCCCGCAATCAATGCCTTCCTGAATCGCTCCCGTTCCGCCAATGCGAAGTAAACACTTGGCCTTTAAGCGAAGCAGCTCCAGAACAGCAATTTCTGTCGAAGGACCGCCTATGCCGGTTGAGCAGACAGAGATCGGATTCCCCTTGTACTCGCCTGTGCCTACTTTAAATTCACGATTCGAGCTGATGATGTCATAACTGTCGAACAATTCACGGATCAGCTCGACTCGCGCCGGGTCGCCTGGCAGCAGTACGTAAGGTGCTGTTTCCCCTTCAGAAATGCGTAAATGAGGTACTTTCGTTCCTTCATACAGAGGAAAATCTGCTTGAATGAATCTGCTGTTCATCTTCTCTTTTCACCTCCCCTAATATTATTTCACTTGCTTGGAATCGTGCCAGAATAGAAAACGGTTTTCCAAAAAGCTAATAAGTGCGTAGAAAATAATCCCAACTACAATCGTGTATATAATACTGGCAAACAGCATAGGGGAATTATATGTTGTGCTGTTAAACACCAGCAAATAACCAAGCCCGCTCTCACCCGAAATCCATTCCGCAACGATTGCAGCAATAACCGCCTGGACCATGCCGACCTTCAAGCCTGCAAAAATTTGCGGCAAGGAATAAGGAAGCTCAACTTGAATGATTTTTTGCCACCAGTTTAATCCCGTTATTTGCATCAAGCATCTGAGATTATACGTGACACTTTTCAAGCCAAATATGGCACCCAGCATAACTGGAAAAAACACCATAGATACAATTAGCATCAGCTTGGAGGTGAAGCCCAGACCAAACCAAATGACAAACAAAGGAGCAAGGGCAATCTTCGGCGCCGTTTGAGCAAGAAGAATGTATGGCATCAATGCTTCTTCAAGAAATTTATAACGGCCAATCAAATAACCGACCAAATAACCAAATACAATACCTAATACAAAACCCGCCAGCACCTCACCGGAGGTGACGAAAAAATGGTGCAGCAAATCCTGAGCGGAAAACATTTCGATAAGTGCTTTTCCTACATCCGAAGGAAGCGGCACTATAAACGCAGGTACATCAAAAGCGATGACATACACATACCAGATGACTACTAGAATAAGGATGGCAACGAAATACTCTCCAGCTTGCCTTAATCTCAGCATTAGCCCAGCACTTCCCTTAGCTTTTTAACGTAGTTCACGAACTCGATCGTTTCCTTCACTTCTACGGTCCGCGGATGTGGTAATTGAATATCAATAATTTCATCAATTTTCCCTGGGCGTGGTGACATCACAATGACACGATCCGATAGAAATGCAGCTTCGGAAATACTGTGAGTCACGAACAGGATAGTCTTTTGGGTTTCGGTCCAAATTCGGAGCAATTCAAGACCCATCTTGTCGCGGGTCAGAGCATCCAATGCACCAAACGGTTCATCCATGAGCAGAACATCCGGATTATACGATAATGCTCTGACTATCGCTACCCGCTGCCTCATCCCGCCGGACAACTCACGGGGATATGCCTTTTCAAACCCTTTCAAGCCTGCAAGCTCCAATAGCTTGTCCAAATTTTCCAGATTGGCCGAAGTTTCCATCTTTTTGACTTCAAGCGGAAATTTGGCATTCTGGTATACAGTTTTCCAAGGGAGCAAGGTAGCATCCTGAAATACAAAACCGATATTATCTGCCGAGTTCTCCCATGTAATTTTACCCGTCGATGGCGTATCCAAATTCGCGAGTATACGCAATAATGTGGATTTTCCACACCCGGATGGACCAATAATGGAAATAAACTCACTTTTTTTTACATCCAGATTAATATGTGTTAACGCCTGTACCTCTCGCCCATCGCTTGCCTTGTAGATTTTGTTAACATCCTCGATGTGAATTGCAGTAGTAGACACGTATAACACCCCTTAAACTTCGCAATTTTACGGACACCATTTTATAAATAGCTGTTCCTTTTGTATACATTTATTTTACATTTTATAAATGTAAAGAAATATATCCAAACCGACAAATTAAAGCCATCATTTTTGTCCGCTCAGACAATGTACATATTTACCATTCTTGATCCGGCTGAGCCTTTGTGGACTGCAATATCAAACAGAAACGGAATAGAAATATTTGTAATTAGTTCATCTAGCAAGTTTTTCCTTGCTCTTATTCATGCCCACTGTTCTTTCTGACTATGCAGTTTTCCCCTTAGATATCGGAAAGAAAGCTTTGCCCATGCGCCGGGGGCTTCGAGCTGAAATTATCGGCAATCGTCGCTCCAACGTCAGCAAAGGTCGGACGAATTCCCAGATTTAAGCCTTGATCGAGATTTCGATGTGAAACGAGCAGCGGCACATATTCCCTGGTGTGGTCAGTGCCCAGATGTGTCGGATCATTGCCATGGTCAGCCGTAATGATGAGCAGATCATCGGGCCTTAAAGCTCCGGTGATTTCCGGTAAGCGCGCATCGAATTCCCGCAATGCGGACGCATACCCTGCCGGGTCCCGACGATGGCCATAAATAGCATCAAAATCAACCAGATTCAAAAAGCAGAGACCTGTAAAATCATGCTTCATAACGCTCAGCAGCCGGTCCACGCCATCCCTGTTGGATTTGGTTTTCAAGCTTTCCGTAACGCCCGCACCTGCAAATATATCAGAAATTTTACCGATCCCTATGCTAGCAAGCCCTTGCTCAACCAAGCAGTCCATAACCGTAGCCGTAGGAGGAGTCACAGCGTAATCCCGTCGATTCGGCGTTCTTACGAACAGGTCAGGTCCTCCAGTAAATGGACGAGCGATAACCCTGCCCACGACGATACCGTTCTCATTTAAGGTCATTTCCCTAGCCTTCTGGCAAATTGCGTATAATTCCTCAAGAGGAACAATATCTTCATGTGCCGCAATTTGCAGTACACTATCAGCTGAGGTGTATACAATCAGATGTCCACTCTGCATATGCTGAGCACCCAGCTCAACAAGAATATCGGTGCCCGAAGCAACCTTATTGCCGATAATACGGCGGCCTGCTGCCGTCTCCAGAGCCTGAATGAACGCTTCAGGAAAGCCTTCAGGGAAAGTTTGAAACGGCACCTTATTCCATACACCCATAATCTCCCAATGACCTGTCAGTGTGTCTTTGCCCGCTGAAATCTCGGCCATTTTCCCATAATGAGCCTTGGCATTTGCTACAGCCTGCAGCCCTTGAATGGCTTCTATACAGCCAAGACCCATTTGCTCCAACTGCGGCAGCCGCAGTTGTCCTGTCGTCTCGGCAATATGTCCCAACGTATGAGAACCTGAATCTCCATATTGTGATGCATCCGGAAGCGCACCGATGCCCACACTATCAAGAATAATCAGAAAAACCCTAGGAAATCGAATCGTCATCTGGTTATCCCCATTTCGTCATATACGACCTTACCATTGACCATCGTTAGAACGGCTTTCCCTTTAAGTTTCATACCGATAAACGGACTGTTTCGGGATTTGGATTGAAAGGCCTCTGCATCGACCGTCCATTCTTTCTGCGGATCAAGTAATGTAATATCAGCATCACAGCCCTCAGCCAGCCTTCCGGAAGAAAGACCCATAATTCGCGAAGGGATAATCGTCAGCTTGGCAATCGCCTCTGTCCAAGTCAGCTTCCCTGGATGAACCAGGTAGGTGAAGGTTAAACCCACAGCAGTTTCCAGCCCCACCATCCCAAACGGTGCTTTTGCTAATGGGCTCCCTTTCTCGTCAAGCGTGTGCGGAGCATGATCGGTTGCAATGGCATCCAGGGTTCCGTCAACCAAACCCGCAATGACGGCTTCCACGTCCTCACGGGTGCGAAGCGGTGGATTCACCTTGGCCATGGTCCCGCTTACCAATGCCTGTTCATCCGTTAAGGAAAAATGATGCGGCGCACCTTCACCCGTCACCCTCACCCCTCTAGCCTTCGCTTCGCGTATGAGCTGAACGCCTCTGGATGTGGACACATGCTGAATGTGAAGCCTTGCACCAGTATCTTCTGCGAACAGGATATCACGGGCAATAATCAATTCTTCACCAAGCCGATGGATTCCCGGATCTCCAAGTTGCTCACTTACCTTACCCTGATTAAGGGAACCGCTGTGAACCAGCTGATGATCCTCACAATGTGAGCTGATCGGCACATCCAATTCTGCAGCTTTGCGGAAAGCCTCATGCACGAGTCGTGGGTCCATAACAGATTTGCCATCGTCGGTAAACGTAACAGCTCCTGCCCGATAAAGGGCTTCCATTTCTGTTAGCACCTTGCCTTCAATCCCATAAGTCAGAGCTGCCGAGGAATAAACCTTGACACTAGCTTGCTCCTGTCCGGTGCGAAGCACATATTCAAGGGTCTGTACCGTATCAATACTTGGCTTCGTATTCGGCATGCAGACCACTGAGGTAAATCCCCCTGCAGCAGCAGAAGCGGCACCTGATGAAATCGTTTCCTTTTGTGGGAAGCCGGGATCACGAAAATGAACATGAATATCGACAAGACCTGGAACCACTAGTAAATCCTTCGCGTCAATCACATGATCTATAGCTTCAACTTGCTTATTTCCAATAGCAACCACCTTGCCATCTTCGATGACGACGTCAGCGATTTCGTTAAAATCGTTTTCCGGATTGATAACCGTTCCATTTTTTATAAGTATCTTCATGTCCTGTCAATCCTTTCAATTCAAGTAATAGAAAGAGATAGTAGAAATCGTACCAAGAAAATCGCGGTGCGAATATGTGGAATTGGACAAAAAAATAAACCGAGTGTCGTCGGTTTAGCCAAATCCTAAATATTGCCGGACTGTAAAAGCTGATCTATTTTAAGCCCCATATGCAGCAGCAGCCGTTTCTCCGCATCATGAACGTTACAGCCTGTAAGCTGCTCTATTTTTTGCAGCCGGTATTTCATCGTATTCACGTGAACGAACAGCTTCTCTGCCGATTCCGACAAAGAGCAATTGCTCGCAAAGTACTCCCTCAGCGTATCTGCAAGGGTGGCATTGTTACTCCAGTCGTATTCTACCAGCTTGCCGATGGTTTCCGAATACAGCTCCTCCATCTCTTTCCAATCATTTACCTGGCCCAATACGCGATAAATACCCAGATCCTCATAATGGACACAGCCTGTGGCTCCGCTGATCGGTTTTCCCAATTGAATCGCTTTAACTGCCTCCTTATACCCTTCGTGAATGCCTTCCAGTCCATGATAAAACCGCCCGATACCGATGGTAAACTGCAATTCCTCAAATTCTTGCGAAAGCTGCCGGTACGCGGATTCAGCCAAATCCATGGTGGAGCTTTTGTGGGGCCCCTGCTGCTGGGCATACACTGTTGCACTTGTCCCATCGCAGTGATAGAGCACAATGATATGCTCCTTACGTATCGTAAGTATGGCATTAAATCGGAAAATATCGTTCACTTTGCGCAGCAGCTTTCGTTTACGCTCCTGAAACCACAGTGCCTCATTCTCGATCAGTGTCGTATGTGAAGAAGAGCTGGTAAAAGCGATAGCAAACACCTGATAATCCTTCGCTAAATCCCAGTTGAACATTCTCCCCTTATTAATAACCTCGGCTTTATCCTTAATATTCCCCAAAAGCACTTCCGTTAACAGGTCATCCTTAAAATTTTGTTCTACATCAGCCTTCGTAATCACCTTCAAAAACTCAAGAGCCATCAGCAGTATCGTTCGATCCAGTATAAGAAAATCCCGCTCAACAAATTCTCGTTTGGTTTGCCAGCACGTTACATCTCCATACAGTTCATCGTTTAACAGCAATGGTGTGACTATGCAGGGGGTATTGAGATGATTAAGCATTCGCTCCATCCTGATTGAGCGTTTCGCTATTTTCAACTCGTTTTTTTGTGACCGTGTGAGGGGAGCGACATGACTGCCCGACGAAATACCTTCGAGGTTAGGCATCTCCGAACCCACGGTAATGATGTTTTCCGTCATTTGCTGGACAGCTTCCACCAAGGCCGGTATGCCCTTGCCTCCCATAGCCAGCTCCGTGATCCACTGGAACGACTTTTCCAGCTGCTCCTTCCCCAGATCCGGCTCATTTAAGCTCCGTTCCATCAGTGGGGTCATGATATCCAGATAGGAAACCTCGTCATCAATTTCAATAATTGGAAAATCAAGCCGGTTCCCCGCCTCAATGATCGCAGCAGGGATTTGTTTCACGTACCGCTCGGTTTTTATCGCCAAGGCCGAGCTCCCCACAGCATGCAATTGTTGAACCAGCTGTCCAATCGCTTCCTCATCGTCCTTGATCGGATACAGACTCGTCAACAATAGGTCATTTCCCTTCAGCCAACGGATCACATCCGGCACTTCCATAACAGTGATATAATCAATCGTCTTATGCAGCCCCTTTTCCCCGGCTACCACCTTACACTTGACCAAACCGCCGATCTGCATCGCATCCTTTACGCTGACTCCCATCCAACTCCCACTCCCCCTCTTTGAAAAGGACATTATACTACATTTGCGAATCCTTCGTCAGTTATCCAGAAAAATTATAGGATTGTATATTTATTCGTTTTAATGTATATTTAATCACAATTATAAAACTTTAATTTAATATCCCACCTTTTTTATATAATTATTTTAGGAGTGAAGCAGGATGAAAGCCAGATTGTTGTTAGAGGATGGAACCCTTTTTGAGGGTCAGGCATTTGGCAGTGAGAGAGAATCCGCAGGAGAGGTCGTCTTCCAAACCGGTATGACAGGTTACCAGGAGGTACTTTCTGATCCTTCTTATTGCGGACAGCTCGTTACGATGACGTATCCGTTGATCGGAAATTATGGTATCAACCGGGACGATTTTGAAGCTATCCGCCCGTGGATTCACGGTTTTATTGTTAGAAAGCACGAGCTAGCACCAAGCAATTGGAGATCGTCCATGAGCCTTGATGCCTTGCTGAAGCAGTATGAAATTCCAGGGATCAGCGGTATTGATACACGGATGCTGACACGTATTCTGCGACAGCACGGTACGATGAAGGGGCTGCTGACGACCAGCAGCCAATCGCTAGCCTCACTGCAGGAGCAGCTGCATGCCACATCTCCCCTGAGTAATCCCGCAGCGCTTGTCTCCACCCCGCAGCCATACCGGAGCCCCGGAGCCAAAGAGCGTATTGTGGTTGTGGATTTCGGCTGTAAATCAGGAATTATCCGAGAGCTAATCACCCGGGGGTGCGATGTTACCGTCGTTCCTCATGATACGACAGCCGAGCAAATTCGCCGCTTTAACCCGGATGGCATTCTGCTCTCCAATGGTCCAGGCGATCCGAAGGATGTCGCTTATGTGTTACCCGTGATCCGGGAGCTTCTCGGCGAGATTCCGATGTTCGGTATTTGTCTGGGGCATCAGCTGTTTGCACTGGCCTGTGGTGCGGATTGCAGCAAGCTGACCTTCGGGCACCGCGGCTCCAACCATCCGGTAAAGCACTTGGAAACCGGCCGCTGTCTCATCACCTCACAAAATCACAGCTATGCGGTGGTGGATGCTTCCGTTGCTGCCACCGATCTGACGATTACTCATATCAATAATAACGATGGCACGGTAGAAGGACTCCGACACAACCATTATCCTGCATTTTCAGTACAGTTCCACCCCGAAGCGTCTCCGGGACCTTACGACAGCAATGCGCTGTTCGATCAATTTTTGGACGTTATCCGTCGTTTTCAGCCAACTCGTGCTTTAAATAATTCTCAAGACAAAGGAGTAGAACGGTTGTATGCCGAAAAATAAAGCTTATCAAAAGGTTCTCATCATCGGATCAGGCCCCATCGTGATTGGGCAGGCAGCCGAGTTTGACTATGCGGGTACACAAGCTTGCCAAGCGCTTAAGGAGGAAGGCGTAGAGGTAGTGCTTATTAACAGCAATCCGGCTACGATTATGACCGATCATACGTTTGCCGACAAGGTTTATCTGGAGCCGATAACACTGGAATTCGTCAAACAGATCATTATGCAGGAGCGTCCTAACGGGATACTTGCCACACTTGGCGGGCAAACGGGGCTCAACATGGCGCTTGAGCTTGCTCAAGACGGCATTCTGGAGCGTGAACAGGTGAGGCTTCTTGGTACGCAGCTGGATGCCATCCGCAAGGCGGAGGACCGTGAGCTGTTCCGCGAGCTGATGAAGGAGCTTCAGCAGCCAGTGCCACAGAGCGTCATCGTTACCGAGCCCGACGAGGCTATACGGTTTGCCGAGCAAATCGGGTATCCGGTCATCGTTCGCCCCGCTTATACGCTGGGCGGAAGCGGTGGTGGTATCGCCCATCAGGCCGATGAGCTGATGGATATCGTCCGCTCTGGTCTGTATTGCAGTCCCATCGGTCAATGTCTGGTGGAAAAAAGTATCGCCGGTATGAAGGAAATCGAATATGAGGTTATGCGGGATGCCCACGATAACTGCATTGTCATCTGCAATATGGAAAATTTCGATCCTGTTGGCGTACATACAGGGGATAGTATTGTCGTTGCTCCAAGCCAGACTTTATCCGATCGCGAATATCAAATGCTGCGCACGGCCTCCATACAAATCGTTAGCTCGCTTGGTATAGAGGGAGCATGCAACGTCCAGTTCGCGCTGGACCCAGACAGCTACCAGCATTACGTCATCGAAGTGAATCCGAGGGTCAGCCGTTCGTCGGCTCTGGCTTCCAAGGCCACAGGCTATCCGATAGCCAAAATTGCTGCCAAAATAGCAATGGGCTTTACCCTCGATGAGATCGTTAACCCGGTAACAGGCCAAACCTATGCCTTCTTCGAGCCTGCGCTCGATTATATTGTGACGAAAATTCCACGTTGGCCGTTTGATCAATTTCCTTCAGCCAATCGTACGCTGGGCACACAAATGAAGGCCACAGGGGAAGTCATGGCGATTGGCCGAACCTTTGGCGAGTCCCTGCAGAAAGCTGTTCGTTCCCTTGAAATCGGGGCTGTAGGACTCTATCTTCCCGACGTGGCACAGCTCCAGCAAGACGATTTGCATAAACGGCTGCAAAAAGCGGACGATGAGCGGCTATTTCTGGTTGCCGAATCATTTCGTCGCGGATATTCCGTATCCGACGTTCATCGTCTGACACAGATCGATCCCTGGTTCTTGCACAATATCGAGCAGTTGGTTCGATTCGAATATGAGTTTCAACAAGAGGAGCTAACGGAGTCACTGCTTCTGGAAGCCAAGCAGCATGGCTTCAGCGATCAGGCTATTGCTGGCATTCGTCGCTCAGCGAATCCCTCCTATTCCTTGACAACCGCATTGGCGATTGAACAATATCGTTATGCTCTTGGCATGGTTCCGGTATACAAGATGGTGGACACCTGCTCGGCGGAGTTTGAAGCAACTTCATCTTATTATTATTCAACCTATGAAATGGAAAATGAAACCCCGACACCAACGAAGCCGAGGATTGTGGTATTGGGCTCTGGTCCCATACGTATCGGACAAGGAATCGAATTTGATTACTCCACCGTTCATGCTGTTAAAGCCATACAGGAAATGGGTTATGAAGCAGTTATCATTAATAATAATCCAGAGACGGTTTCGACCGATTTCGACATTTCCGACCGTTTGTATTTCGAGCCTCTTCATCTTGAGGACGTCCTGCATGTGATTAAACATGAGCAGCCTGAAGGGGTTATCGTGCAATTCGGTGGTCAGACAGCTATTGGCTTGGCTTCGGCTTTAGTGGAGCGGGGCATTCGTATTTATGGTACCAGCTTTGCCGGAATCGATACGGCCGAGGACCGCAAAAAATTCGAGGCGCTCCTTAGCAAGCTGCATATTGCCCAACCGCAAGGAGCCACAGCACGTTCGATTGTCGAGGCCGCGGATACCGCACAACGTATCGGCTATCCTGTATTGGTACGTCCTTCCTACGTTCTTGGGGGACGCGCCATGGAAATTGTTCATTCCGAGGCCGAGCTGATGATTTATATGGTACGTGCAGCTCAGGTCAGCCCTGAGCATCCCGTCTTAATCGACCGTTATATGCACGGAATCGAGGTCGAAATCGATGCCATTTATGATGGCCAAACCATCCTGATTCCTGGCATTATGGAACAAATCGAACGAACCGGTGTCCATTCCGGAGACTCTATTGCCGTATATCCACCACAAAGCTTATCGTCCGGTGTCCAAGCTCAAATTGTAGCCATCACCTTGCAATTGTCTGAACACCTCGGCATCGTAGGACTCGTTAATATTCAGTTTGTAGTCGAAAACGAGCTGGTATATGTTATCGAAGTCAATCCGCGTGCATCAAGAACCGTACCTTTTATGAGCAAAGTCACGAGTGTACCTATGGCTAATATGGCTGCAAAAGTATCGTTAGGTCAAAGCCTCTCCTCTTTCGGATTCCCGGAAGGCTTACTTAAGGAAACGGACGAAGTATCCGTCAAAGTCCCCGTGTTTTCTATGCATAAATTAAGCGGAGTGGAGATCGCACTCGGTCCGGTCATGAAATCTACCGGTGAGGTGATAGGCAGAGATCCCGTGTTTGCCAAAGCGATGCATAAGGGCATGCTTGCCGCAGGCATGAAGCTTCCAGCTCAAGGTACTGTTATTGTTTCTGTTGACGACAGGCATAAGCAGGAAGTGGTGGAGCCATTAAGGCTGCTTTTCCAATTGGGATACAAGATTATCGCTACACCCGGGACTGCGCTGGTGCTGCAAGCAGCCGGTATTCCAGCTGCAAGCCTTCCCATAGAGGAAATGGTCCATTCGCTGCGAAGCCTCAAAGCGGACCTGTTCATCAACACCGTAACGACAGGGAAAATGGCTGACAGCAGCGGCTTCCAATTGCGTCGTGAAGCCATAGAAAGCGGTGTTGTTTGCCTGACCTCAATGGATACCGTACGCACTTATACAAATACGCTTGAATCCATATACTTTACACCTTTCGCTCTGGATTCATTAGTATGACATTAACCTATTCTCCGTTAGACTAGGGTAGTAACAAGTCCCTGTACATGGCGGTACCTAGCATGATGGCTCCAAATAAACAGCGCCCTGATCCGACTGAAATATCGGGTTCAGGGCGCTATTTGGTATGCAAAAGTAGATTATGTTAAATCCTGCTCCCCACGCTCGGGTCTGTTGTTCAGCCAATCCGCCAAGGTGCATACCCGTTCAGGATACTTATGGCTTCTTGCAAGAAAACCGGCTCCATGCTGTGGCATGGGATCCTGATCTGTTGGCTGGTAACGCAGATCCACACTCCAGCGAACACTTTTCGACAAGTTTGGAGTGGACATGTGCAGACAGCGATCGTTAAACAATATCGCACTCCCTGCTTTTACGGGCAAGATTACGGTTGGTGCAGTTCCTAATTGCTTCTCGCTTAAAGTGGTGTAGCCAGTTCCTGTAGCACTCTCCCGATGCCATTTCAACACCCGCTTTTTATGCGTTCGCGGCTTGATATGCAGACAGCCATTTTCTTCGGTTGCATCAACCAATGAAATCCATACTGTTATTACAGGATTTGCATTCGCATCCGGCCAATACGATTTGTCCTGATGCCACGGCACTGCACCTGCCGCAACAAGAGGAACCTTGGGACGAACATTATAAACCGGATTAGAAAATATTTCACCGCCAATCAGCGATTCTACTGCATTCAATATTTTGGGATTGCTCATTAAGGTAAAGTAACCCAGTAATCGATCTCTCCAGCTGCGCCCGTATTTCAGAAATTCCTCTGCGGACAAGTCCTTGAACAAATCCGCCAGTCGATTCGGAAAAGGAGTATCCGCCAAAGTATCCGTAATTAAACCTGCGGCTAACAGCTCATCCGCTATCTGTGTCACCTTTTGTGACATCGCTTGCTTTACCGCTTGCAAATCTTCTTCTGTTAATAATTCGGGAACAACCAAATAACCTTCTTCGTTATAAAAATCCAATTGCTCTTTCGTTAAGCTGCCACTTACATACACATCCCTCACTCAAACACCTCCAGATAATAAAATTTGGATCGATCTGCAGGATTATTATAGCAATGGGCGGTTCATAAGTATTTTAATAAATCATCACTGATTTGTACAAAATTCCGGTGATTTGAGTTCAACCAAGTATGTTAAACTAAGGAGGTCAGCTCGTTCCAAAGGTCAGGAGATGAATCGGCTCCGTGAAAAACATTCAAGATATAGTTCCTTCCCTAAGAATTGCCCACCATTACAAGTTTTATGAAAGCTCCAATGAAGGAAATCGTTATGGGTATTGCTATGCTTTTCATCTATTTGATGGTGGACAAGGCACGGTGACAGTCGGCTCCAAACGTTATCCTGTACGTAGAGGATCTTTGTTCTATATTCCACCGACACACATACATGGTTTTCAGAGCAGTCATGAAGATCCTTTGTCCAGCTATAATATTTATTGCGAGCTTTGGACCAATCATCCCAAGGAGACAAAGCAGCATGTAGCCTACAGCACCGTACAAATCGACTCTCAATACCTCACTACCATAATGCCCTGTGATGAACTGGAGCACATTCCTTCGGTGGTACAAATCCAGCAGCACCCACGTCTTGTCGATTTGTTTATTCATATAACTCGTGTGTACAGTGAAAACAGCCTGTTTAAGCACGAAATTGCTTCAAGCCTGCTTTATGGATGGATTTTGGAATTTCATCAAATTTGCCGCTCAGCACAACCCTTTGACCCACGGATTCAACGCATTATCGAAAAGATGGAAAGCCATTCCTGGAACGAGGACAATAAGATGGATTGGCAAATCCAAAGCGGGCTGCAGAAGACCCATTTTTATAATTTATTTAAACAGATGACGGGACTGTCACCTAAAGCCTATCTTTTGAAAATAAAAATGCGCAGAGCTGCAGCCACCTTGCTTGAAAGCAACCGATCCATAACCGATATTTCAATGTATCTGGGCTATGCTTCCATTCATTATTTCACCAAGCAATTTACAGCCTATTTCGGCGTTTCACCGACTCAATTTCGGAACAGACATTAACGTAAGCATTCAGATCAGCACATATACCTGATCACCCTCTGTTTCCACCTCATATCCCCGCAGTCGAACGTTAGGATCTGCCAAATGCTGACCATTGGTCAGATCGAACTCCCAGCCATGCCAGGGACAGCGAATAATTTCCTGCTCCCTGCCATATTGATACTCATAAACCATTGAGGGCAATCGGGTTCCGCATACAACCCCTACACATACCGGAGCCGCAGCGTGCGGGCACACATTACGCCATGCATACAGGCTGCCTTTAACGAGAAAGATCCCGATCTCCATGCCTTTAACCATTGCTATGACCCGCCCTTTTTCCTGTAACTCCATCAGCGACGCAGCCTCATAACGTACTTTGACTTTATTCATTATGGTGTTCCTCCTTCGAATTTATAGAATCAACGGACCTTACCCGCTTAAGCCTTGTTGTAAGGCTCTGAGGAAGCTACGTTCGAAGGAGCCTCAGTCGATTGTGCGATGTTTGCAGCTGGTTTGTCATACAGTCCATACAGATTCATAGCATTTTCGACCAGAATCTTACGTCGTAAATCTTTGCGAATCGGCGCAAGCACCATCTGTGGATTATCAAAATCCCAATGCGGATAATCGGATGAGAACATGACCATATGGTCGCCGCCAATCATATCAAAAATCTGGTTAAGATGATCAGGGCTTGAGGGCTCTTCAATCGGCTGAGTCGTTAGCAAAATGTGTTCTCGAATATACTCTGACGGCATACGCTTCAACCAAGGAACTAAATCCCGCAGCGCCTTGTAATTCTTGTCCATCCGCCACATCAGATGCGGCAGCCATGCAATTCCGCCTTCAATGGCAACAAACTTCAGCTTTGGAAACTTTTCGAATACCCCTTCACAGACCAGGCTGTTCACATGAGCCATATAGTTCGTCGGTAAAATATTGTGCCATTCCAGATAGGATGTCGGGTAACCGGATGGTGTCGGCGCCCCCGATATGCCCCTGCCTTCCGTTCCCGGATGAACAGCCACCGGCAGTCCGTTGCGTTCCGCCGCCTCGTAGATCGGATGATAAAACCGCTGACCATACAGCATTCTCGAACCGCTGCACATAATCACCTGTACCATATCCGGGTGCTTGGCCATTCGATCGATTTCATGGGCTGCTGCCTGCGGGTCCGAATGATTGATAAGTATAGACCCTTTAAATACCGGGCTGGCCTTCAGCCAGGTTTCAACGAGCCAATCGTTGTAAGCACTGGCGACGACATTACCATAATCGGGGTTCGGATTCAAAGAAATGCCGAGCACCCCGGACCCTGTCAAAATCCCGTAGTCAATTCCGTATTTTTCAAAATGATGCTTCAGCATGAAGGCAGGGTCGCTGCCTGGGGTTCCTCCGCCTTCAGGAACGGAATCCTTACGCATCACACCTATCGGTGAATACCAGCCTCCACCGTAGCCTGGACCGCTTGCCAGCCAGTTCTCGTGCCATACTCTCGGCAAAAATGGAAGCAGATCCTTGGGCTTGGCAATCGCATTATGAACATCAGCATCAATGATATTAGGTTTATTGTTCATCTTATTCGCTCCTTTAACCGTGGAATCTAATTGCTTATAGGTTCTACTATAAAGACACATCAGAGGTACGTACATAAACAAATGTTTCGGAAAATCTGGAGAAAAGTATGCAACAAGTGAGGTGAACGGTAGGAGCTGCGCGGTCGAAGTATTCTTACGATCGCTGTTGTTTGCGGATTTTCCTCATTTGATCAGTTATTTATCGGTGAAAATCCGCAAACAAAGGCGAGCGCTCCGCTTCTCCAGAACACCACGACCGCTTCGCTCATCGTTCACCTCACTTGGCAGGAGGTAGAGGGCAAGAGCAAGAGCAAAGAGGAAACCTAAGGGCAAGAGCAGACATATTCTCAAAAAAAATTTGGAAATACACTTAAAATTTGTATGCTGCCTGCCGATATAGAAAAAGTACTTGAAAGATTGCGGATACCGCAACAAAATGAAATCGAGGTGGATAGGAAATGGAATGGTTTTTAAAAGCGTTTAAGAATTACGCTGGGTTTCAAGGGAGAGCAAGACGCAAGGAATACTGGATGTTTGTTCTGTTCAGTACCATTTTTTCTATTGTAGCGGCCATATTGGATTCAATCGTAAATCTGAATTCCGTATTAGCAGGACTGTATTCATTAGCTATTTTGTTACCGTCCCTAGCTGTTGGAGCTCGTCGACTACACGATACGGGAAGAAGCGGATGGTGGCTCTTAATTAGTTTGATTCCGCTGATTGGAAGCATCATCCTCATCGTATTTTTGTGTCAGGATAGCGAAGAGTATGATAATAAATATGGTGCGAATCCTAAAATGTAGTTATAAGAGGTTGTTCAAAAAGTCACCTTTTGATCACGCGGTTACAAAGGAAGCGTATTCGGCATCGAATCTTGCAAGCAGGCTCGAAGTCCGGTGCTCATTTAGGTTTGCCTAAACTCCGCTCCTCCTTCTTCACCTGCTTGCAACCTTCTCGGTGCTGAAATGTCGACTTTTTGAACACGCACTATAAGATTGATCAGGAACCTCTCTCATGTATGTGATAGAGGTTTCTTCTTGGCTGCTGCAGTTAAGAGTTACGATAGTCGCGAGGAGACATACCGGTTTCTTTGACAAACAAACGTGAGAAATAAAAGGAATCGGGAAATCCGCTCTCTTCAGCGATTTTTTTGATCGGGAGCATTGAACTTTTAAGCAGATGCTTGGCGGAATCCATACGTATTTGCGTTAAATATTGGATAGGACTAATGCCTGTATGCTTCTTAAAGGAAACGGAAAAATAACCATGTGATAAGGACACGTGCTCGGCCAGCTTATCTCTCGTTAACGGCTCCTGATAGGCAGATTTCATATATTGAATGGCCTTCTGAATCGCTGCCAAGGTCGAGGAATCCTCCTGCTGCATCGAGGATAGTTGATTCATAAGCTGGAGTGTATTCAGGAATTCAAGCTTGACCAGCCATACGTAGCCGCTGTTCTTGTCCTCCCACAGTTGAAAGGCTTTACGGAATGCGGCTGTGAGAGCAGGCTGCTCCTGAACATATTGAACGATTGGAAAAGGCAGCTCTTCAATCCCTTCCGTGATTTTCATGATGATACCCTCCCAGCTGGTCAGACAATATTGAAAATGAAAGGAAAAGAAGCCTACCGGAGTATCCGGTTGAGTCGTAATCTGCATATGTCGGTTCGGGCGAATTTGAAACAGACTGCCAGGTACGAGCAAATGCCTTTCCCCATCAAGCTCAAGCAGGCCTTTACCCGCATATACGTAACAGAGCACATGAAGTCTGGTCTTCTCACGCAATAACACATAATTAAAACGTTCCCAGAACTCAACATCCCGCTCCACCACATCGACCATTCGCGGCGTAAAGCCTGTCAAAAACTCATAATCCATACGCTTCAGCCCAGTCATTAGAAAATAACATCATCCCTGATCACCACCACATCGGCAACCAGGGACAAACAGCTTATTATTTATTTTTATTTTTGTAAGCTTCGTTGGTTTCTTGAATAATTTTCACGAACTGCGGATCGGTTTTCAGCTTAGCCACATAATCATCCCAAGCAGACATAGGCTCTTTACCGAGAATGACTTTGATTTTCATATCCTGAATCTTTTTGTACAGATCGGGTCCTAAGGTCAGCGCCGTTTGCGAGATTAACCCCGTACTGATGTCCGGCTTGCTGAAGCTCGAACGATCATCGACGATTTTTTTGTTGCGCTCATAGAATTCTTTGGGAATACCGTTGTAATAGGCCCGTTGGTATTTATCGTAACGCTGAAAAATTTGCAGCAGGTTATTCGTCACATCCGGAATATTGTCAATCTTGGCTTGCTCTGTCGCAACCTTGAAGCCGTCTTTGATCGTATAATGCTTATCGGCCAGGCCAAATTGAGTCATCGTTGAAATTTCCTCACTATTGCCTTGATCCACAAAAGTCAAAATTTTCTTCAGCTTCGCTTCCGGCACCGTTTTGGGAATGACGAACATCCCGAATACACCGGAATCCTTGCCGGCGAACTTGCCTTCCGGTCCTATCACATATGTTAACGGATAGGAGTCGGCTTGCGGATCGATTTTACGTAGCGCATCCGTATACAACCATTGAGGATTAAGTGCAGAGCCAAATATTCCCGCCTTGTTCGCCATGTACTGCTCTCTGGCTTGTGTTGATTTCATAACGGCAAAATCGGGAACAAGCACCTTTTCATCATAAGCTTTTTTCAACCATTCCAAGGCCTGCTTCTGTCCCGGCTCATAAATAACAGGAACCAGCTGTCCATCTTTCAATTTCCATTTGCCTGAAGCCCCGACAAATACATTTTCAACCCAGCCATAAGCACCCATCCCATCGGCATCCACATTTCCGGTAAGTCCAAACGTATCCGCTTTTCCGTTGCCATCAGGATCTTTTTCAGTGAACGCCTTGGCTGCTGCATAAATATCGTCCATCGTTTCAGGAACCTTCAGCCCCAGCTTATCCAGCCAATCTTTACGGACATGAACACCCCAACCACCCTCAAGCGGACGAGGCCGGGGTACTCCAAAGTTTTTGCCGCCGATCTTCGCATTATCCCATATTTCCTTGGGCAGCGCGTTCAGGTTCGGATAATCCTTGATATAAGGAGTCAAATCCCAAAAAGCTCCCGAAGTCGCCATTTGGACCACCTGCGAATCGTAAACATTATCGACAAAGGTCAGGTCGGATAAGTCTCCAGATGCCAGTGCTACCTTTGTTTTTTCTTTGATCGAGTTAAATGGCACCCAGGTAATACTCAATTTCGTGTTTGTTTTTTTCTCGATTTCCTTGAGCAGCTCATTAGAGGAATCTACGGCTTGCGCCCCCTGCTGGTTGGCAAAGATCGATATTTCCGTAGGCTTCCCTGTATCCGCATTCGCCGCGCCTCCGGCTTTGGGTTCTCCGCCCGTACTTCCGGCACCACCTGAGCAAGCCGTGAGCAATGCAGGCAGAACGAGTGCCGCAGCACATGTAAATGCGATTTTTTGATGCATGTTTGAATGATAACGTTTCATCCTTGTAACCTCCCTGAGTATGTTATTAAGCTTACCCCAATATCAGCTTTTTCAGCTGCATTCATCAACCCACCACAGACAAACGGGCTATTCCAAACCTGCTCACCCCTTTATCGAGCCTACCATAACCCCTTTGGCAAAATGCTTTTGCAAAAACGGGTATACCAGTAAAATCGGCACGGTCGAGATGACGACAGCAGCCATTTTTAGCGTATCGGTTGGAATCGAAATTTCACTCGACATCTGATTTGCGATTTCTCCCGAGGACGAGCTGGAGGAATCAATCAGCAGCATTTGAAGTACAACCTGCAGAGGTCTTAAATCTGCCTTATTGATATACAAAATCGCCGAGAAGAAGGTATTCCAGTAAGCCACTGCATAAAACAAGCCAAAAGCAGCCAGAGAAGGAAGCGACAGCGGTAAAATGATCCGCAGGAAAATCCCGATATCAGAGGCACCATCAATTTTCCCTGCCTCTTCAAGCTCCTCTGGAATACTTTCAAAAAAGCCTTTCATTAATATCACATACCAGCCGCTCGTTAGCACAGGTACGATTAATGACCAAATACTGTTGATTAAACCCAATTCCCTAACCACCAGATACGGCGGGATAATGCCCGGATTAAACAGGGTCGTCATCAGAATCAGAATCAGCAGCACCCTTCTCCCCTGCAGCCGTCTTCTGGACAAGGTATAGGCACCCGCTGCGGTAACAATCAAGCTTAGCGCTGTTCCGACTGTCGCGAGAAAGGTGCTCACCGCCGTTGCATTCACAAATACATTATTCGCCAGTAAATATTTGTACGAGGTTAAGGTCCATTCAGTTGGAAACAGCACCAGACCTTTGCGCAAGTATTCAACGGGTGAGGTGAAGGAAACGACAAATACATAATAAAAAGGAAAAAACATCGTTAAAGCAATAAGCAATAAAATGAATAAAACTGCCGAGCTGAACAACTTGTCCGAAATACTCCGATCTACCATCGGTTAACCTCCTTGTTAGGCTGATATCAAGCAGCTCACTGAGCTTGTTCCCAAGATCAGGTACCGCATCTTTTTGCTCCCCTTGGTACCCTGCTTAGTAAATGCCCTCTTCTCCGAATTTTTTGGCTAAACGGTTCGTGAACACAACCAGAATGACACCTACGATCGATTTGAACAAACCGACGGCAGTGCTGTAGCTGAACTGAGCCTGCTGAATCCCGCTGCGGTACACATACGTATCGAATACATCCGCCACATCGGCCACGGCTCCATTCATCATCAGATACACCTGCTCGAAGCCCACATCCATCATATGGCCAATCCGCAGAATGAGTAAAATAATGATCACATTACGAATCGCCGGTAGGGTCACATGCCAGATTTGCCGCAAGCGTCCGGCACCATCAATTTTGGCAGCCTCATACTGTCCCGGATCAATCGAAGCAATCGCAGCGAGGAAAATGACCGTTCCCCACCCAGCTTCCTTCCACATCGACTGAAACGTGAGCAGCAGCCAGAAGAAGCTGGAGTCCGTCAAGAAATCATGCTTTTGAAAGCCAAGTGCAAACATCATCTTGTTAATGACACCATCTGACGTGGACAGCATCAGAAAAGTAATCCCTGCAATCACAACCCACGATAAAAAATGCGGTAAATAAATCACCGATTGTATCGTTCTCTTGATCCATTCTCTACGGACCTCGTTAAGCATCACAGAGATCAGGATCGGCAGCGGAAAAAACAAGACCAAGTTCAGCACATTGATCGCCAGTGTATTGCGAAGCAAGATCGCAAAGTCCGTATTGGAGAAAAACCGTTCGAAATGCTCCAACCCTACCCATGGGCTGTTCATAAACCCTACATAAGGCGTGTAGTTTTTAAAAGCAATGAGTATTCCCCACATCGGTACATATTTGAAGATGAGGAAATACGCAAGCATGGGCAATGCAAGCACATACAAATACTTGTCCCTGATTATCCCTCGCCAGACTGCTCTTCGTTTGGTTGCTTTCTTGTTGTGCGTTGTCGTCTTCCATGCGGCAGCATTCATGGAATCCATCTTTGGGCCGCTCATCCCATTCACCATCCTCTTGTTGTTCTTGGACTCACTTTATAATGCCGCTTAATTTCCGGCAATTGCATATTCGTTCCCCATCCATTTCCTGTATATGTACTTTCATTCCACTCGATTTCCTGCCATTGGACTTTCATTCCAAGGGCCAAAAACGCTTGGCTTACAGCCCACCTATGTATTAAGATATAACGTATACTGGGGGGTGAGCGCATGTGGAAGCACAAACATTATAGAAATACGTTTCTCATCGCAGCCATCAGCGCCTGTTTACCCGCTGCCATAATCGGACTGTTTGTATATTTCATAGGGACTGCCAATATTGAAGCAGAAGCCAAACGAACCCATCAAAATCAGGTTTCGTTTGCGACTGAACGAATTGACAGTAATCTCGCGCATCTGGAAACCGTCATTGCCCAATGGTCATTTAATTTGAACCTCAGCAATACGTATGGCAATCTGGATGTCGAGCGTGACTTCTATAATATCCAGCAGGTGATCTATCGATCACTGACGTGGATCAAGGCATCAGATCCGCTGATCGATGAGGTCAGCCTGTATCTGGATAAGCAGGAAGTCCTGATCAAGGAAAATAAAGGCATTCAGAAGTTTACCTCCAAGGATTCCTTGCAGGACTATCGAGCATTGGTTTCCTACCAACGGGACATATATTGGACAGATACAATCACGCATAATCCCAATGCCGCTCCGTATATGCTGGTCGTCCGGCTTCCTGGTGGATTAGCCACTACAGAGGCTGCATTAATCATAGAAATTAACGCCAAGCAGTTAAACCGGCTGATCGGGGAGCTTGAACCCGGAGGCGAAGGCTCCACAATTCTGATGCAGCAGGATGGCAGAACCATATCCCTGGGCTTGAGCCCCATTAACCAGCCTACGGAGCTGGATTTATTAGTGGCAAGGGTCATCGGAGAAAATGAGCAGGGCTCCTACGTGGAAAACCTACAAGGTCAATCGTATTCGATTTCATATGCCACGATGAAACGGATCGGACATATATGGAAGGTCGCCACAGCTGCGCCGCTTGCACAGTTGACCCAGCCAGTCGAGCTGCTGTCCCGGTTAGTTATCTATTCAGGCTGCTTTGGACTGCTGTTGGCCCTGTTCCTCTCCTGGTTCGCCTCCAGGCAATCGTATCGTCCGATTCGCAAGCTTGCTCAGCTCTTTCGTTCTGGCAAGCAAAGCTCCGAAGGAACGGATGAGCTTGATTTTATAGCCAGCGAATGGAAGCATATCTCACGAGAAAGTCAGATGATGCAGGAGCGTCTGGACACCCAGCTGCCTACGCTTAAGGAAAGCTTTTTGCTCCAGCTTGTACAAGGTCATTTGTATTTTCTGAATGAAAAGGAAATCGTCGATCGCATGGAGCAGTACGGCTGGGATGTTCAGGATACCATCCATTCGGTAATGATGATTCAAATGCATGGCTTGTCTCATCACGAAGGTAAATTTTCGCCTGGTGACGAGCAGTTGGTGACATTTGCAGCATCCAATATTGTTGCGGAAGCTACGAATGGTCGAACGATGGCCTGCAGCGTCATTAACTTTCAGGATTTGACGGTCGGACTGCTCATCCGATTCACTAACGATATGTCGGAGGCAGATATCAAGGCCACCCTGTATCATCTTGCTGACGAGCTCGCTTCTATGCTGTACAATTTGCTCAAGGTGCATATTACCATTTGTGTAGGCAAAAGCACCCGCTCGCTCAGCAGTCTCGCGGATCTATTCGATGATACACGCAAAGCGCTGAAGTATAAGAAGCTAGATGAACAGCAGCAGATTTTGTATATGGATGAAATGATGCCGGAAGGGTCTCATGCCATTAATTACCCATTCGAAACTGAGAAGGAAGTTATACAAGCTCTTCGCATGGGTAGCGATACGGAGCTGTACCAGAGTCTGGATCATTTTCTGGCAGCTCTTCAGCAGCAGAGTGATAAGGAAATTCAGGTGCGTCAGGGTTTGCTTCAACTGTTTGGCAATATTCAAAACACGATCATGCTTTCCGGTTTCAACCCCTTGCATTTGGATGAAGGTGAGACCCTGTGGGAAAAGCTGTTTCATATGGACCCCAAGACCACGATCCAAACGATCAAGGACAAATTAATCGCACCTTATTTGCAGGAAATGCATCAAACGCAGGATATCCAGCTCAAACAGCTCGTCGAAAAGGTGCTTCATACGATTCACGAAACTTATATGAAGGATATCTCCCTGGAATATTGCGCAGATTTGCACGGCACATACCCCAAGAAGCTGAGTGTCGGCTTTAAGCAGGTTACAGGCACAACGTTTATTGATTATTTAACCCAATTCCGTATGGACAAAGCCAAACGGCTGTTAATAGAAACGGATGAGAAAATCAATGATATTGCCTCGCAGGTAGGCTATCAGGCCGCTTATTTTAATCGAACCTTCAAGAAGCATGAGGGTATCACACCGGGGCAGTACAGAGAGCAGCAGTCGAAATAAGCCTTGATCAGGGCGTGTACATGAAGAAAGACCTTCCATTTGCTCCAGAGCAGCATGGAAAGTCTGTTAGGGATCGTATGATAGTTTGAACCATTCAAAGTGATTATAACCGTTCCAGAAAGCTGACAGCCATCGACGCAATCCGTTCATAGCCTTGTTCGTTCGGATGCAGCCGATCCTTACTCAAATAAGACAGCGTATATCGATTGAAGCCACTTTCTGCATATAAATTCAGTACAGGAAGTGCATAACGGTTGCCGATCTCCTGAATGACCTCGACGTAATCGATAAGCCGATGACCGGACTGATTGATAGTATCGATGTCGAAGCCGTCTTTATCGCGCTGGAGAGGCGTCCATAAATTGAGCCTGCACGCCGGGTTCTTGTTCAATAAATCCTCGACCAATGTGAGATAAGCACCATAAAAGGTATGGATATTCCGATCATCCCTGTGCCCTATCGGCTTGTCCAGGCGATAATCATTGGTACCCGCGAAGATCGTAACGCAATCGTACATCGGCTCGATGCTGCGACCCACATGCACGGTGGCCCCATAATCCCGATCACCGCCAGCAGTGAGTGGACAACCGCTTTTCCCTTCATTACTGATTACGGAAAACCCTAGGGCAGCACCAACCAAGGGCTGATAGCCATTGGCTTCGGTAATGCTGTCACCCAAGGTGCACCAGCTTTTCCCTTGCCATTTGCGTTCAAATCGATTATCCATGTGTATTCCCTCCGAGAACAAGATAATTCAAAGACAAACAAAGCGGCAACCTCACACTCCAACAACAGTGCGAGAATTGCCGCGAATTTAATCTACCTTATTTCTTCGCTGTTGCGTACCAATCGTTTACTTCCTTGTAGCTCGCATCTCCACCGGAGGTTTTAAACTTTTGAATAAAATTGTCGATCCCCGTCATCGGTTCTGCACCATAAATCAGCTTGTTCGTATAATCGCCAACTAACGTATTCAGCTGTTGGAAATTTTTGGAGAACTCAGGCAAGTATGGAGCAAATCCCAGCGGATCCGCAACCCTTGTGTTGTCCGGCTGGATTTTATTCATATAATTCCATGCGTCGAACAAACGCGGGTCCTTGCGAACACGAGCCTGCCAATAGGTCGGATAGTTTTTATCGTCTGTACCCGTCAGGAAATTGTTAGCCTGATTCCGTTCATCGGTAAAGATTGGCAAAATAGGCGTATACGCACCGTCCTTGAATGTATAATGCTTATTCTCCTCACCGATCGCCATCGTTTTGAAGACGTCCTTTTCAAGCTTCGCATTCATCCATTTGATCGCATCCTCTGCATGCTTGGAGGATTTAGGAATATATGTGATACGGTCGAAACCTGCGGTAGCATTAAGTCCGATTTTTCCATCCTTACCTTTTATCGTAGGAATAAAAGCAGCTTTGGCCGCAGGTACACTTTTGGTTAAAGCATCCGCAATGGTCGGTACATCGGACCAATTCAACATAATCATGCCCGCTCTGCCGCTGGTGAATTTTTCCTTGGCAGTCGCATCCTTGTTCGCACCGAATTCTTTATCGAGCAAGCCTTGTTTGAACAGATCTGCCATAAACGTTACATATTCCTTGTAAGCAGGGTCCATGGCGCGAGGCGTCAGCTTGCCATTCACGTTGTTCCAGAAGCCAGGCATTCCGAATGCACCGACAATATTGTCAATAAAGGAAGCGTCCCCTCTTATCGTCAAAGGAATATTTTTATCACCGTTGCCGCCTGGATCCTTGTCTTTAAACGCTTTCAGGACTGCCACGAGCTCATCTAACGTAGTAGGCGCTTTCATTCCGACTTTATCTAACCAATCCTCACGAATGTATAAGCTGGATGCAGCGAAGGGAATCGTTCTGGTAGGAATCGCATACAGCTTGCCATCCACTTTAGCCGCTTCCAGGGCAGCCGGATCAATCGCTGCTTTAATGTTAGGTCCAAATTTGTCGATCAGGGGGCCTAAGTCCGTTAATGCTCCTTTTTTGGCGTAATCGGCATACAAAGCTTTGAAATCAGTACCGCCGGTAGTTGTAATCGCGTCGTAAGGCTCTCCAGAGGCAATCAGAATGTTCAGCTTGTCCTGTGGCTTATCCTGCGGCAGCATATCATATTGGACCTTATAGCCTGTAGCTTGCTCTAAATACTTGGCTACCGGATACGTATTGTAGTCATCCTTTTGCCAGATTTGAAGTGATTTCAACTCCGGCTTGGGACCTGGTGCTGCTGGCGATGAAGCTGCAGGGGCTGGATTTGGCGCGCTGCCACCGCTGGTGTTGGTTGGGCTGGAGCAGGCTGCAAGCGACGTCACGGACAAGGTGGCTGCAACTGTAAGCAGCATCGTTTTTCTGTTTATCAACATGTGTAAACCTCCCGATTCGATTATGTTTACTATATCATTAAACCCAAGATGCAAGCACCCCGAGCATTAACGCAAATTTATCCTTTGACAGAGCCGATCAGTACACCTTTGACAAAATGCTTTTGCAAATAAGGATACACGAGCAGCATCGGGATAATCGAAGCAATAACGGTTGCTGCACGCACACCTTCCGGAGATACGTTCATCATATCGTCAACGCTTTTGTTAACGGCGCTGGAGCTGTCCGCATCCATAACGATATCTCGCAAATATAATTGCAATGGCTTCAAGCCGGCGTCGTTGATATAAAGCATGGGATGGAAATAGTCGTTCCAGAAATACACAGCATAGAAGAGCGCGATGGTCGCAATAACAGGAACGCTTAACGGCATTATGATGCGGAATAAAATCGTAAAGTTGCGTGCACCATCCATTCTGGCTGACTCCTCCAGCGCTTCCGGTAACGATTCATAGTAGCTTTTGATGACAAGCATATTGAACACGCTAATCAAGGCGGGCAGCATAAGCGACCATAGACTGTTAATCAGGTGAAGCTGCTTCATCAACAGATAGTTCGGAATGATGCCGCCATTAAACAGCATGGTGAAAATGAACAGCAGCATAATAAAGGAAATGCCCGGCAGGTGCCTTTTGGATAAGGGGTAGGCTGTTATCGCTGTCAAAAGAATCGAAAGCACCGTACCCACCACTGTGATCAGCAGGGAAACCCCTATCGAATGAAGGAATTGTGCTGAAGATACCACATGCTTCATCGTGTCGAGCTGAAAGCCTACAGGGAAGATCCCGACTCTCCCGGATACCACGGCGGATTCCTCACTGATTGCTTTGGAAAGCACGTTAGCCAGCGGCAGTAAGGTAGCCAGACCCGAAAGCAGCAATACCAGATAAACGGAGATGTCGAGGGACCAATCGCCAATTGTTTTTTTATGCATAATTCTCGCCTCCTACCAGATGCTGCGTTTGATCAGTTTTTTGCTAAGCTCGTTGCCTGCGACAATCAGGATGAAGCCAACTAGCGAATTGAATATGCCAACCGCCGTGCTGAAGCTGTAATCCTGCTGCCCAAGCCCTTGACGGTATACGAAGGTTCCTATGACATCGCCGGATTGATAGACAACCGAATTGTACATGGTCAAAATTTGTTCGGTTCCCGCTTCCAGTAAATAACCCAGGCGCAGAATAAAAATCAGAATGATCGTTGGCACGATACCAGGCAGTGTAATATGCAGCATTTGTTTAATTCGCCCTGCTCCATCAATGGCAGCCGCTTCATACTGCTCCTGCTCGATACCTGCGATAGCGGCGATGAAGATGATCGCATTCCAGCCTGATTCTTTCCAGCCAGCTGTAAATACGACCACACTACGGAAGAAGCTATTGTCCAGAAAGAAGGATATCGGTGTGCCGCCAAAGGCTTGAATAACATTATTGACCAGTCCGCCGCTTGGTGAGAGGATGTTAATGAACAAGCCCGAAATAATAACCCAGGACAAGAAATGCGGCAGGAAGATGATTGTTTGTACGGTTTTTTTGAACCAGGCCTTGCGCACCTCATTCAGGAAAAGTGCAATCAGGATCGGGATCGGGAATAGCAGCACGATTTTGTACAGTGAAATCAATAACGTGTTGATGAATACCTGATAAAATTCTTCCGAGCGAACCAACTTTTCGAATTGGGCCAGTCCGACCCATTTACTGCCGGCAAACCCATCAAAAATGTTAAAGTCCTGAAAAGCGATAATAATGCCATACATGGGCGCATACTTAAACATCAATAGAAACAGCAAGCCAGGAACTAACAATATATAGAGGTCGAGATTGCCTCGAAACAATCTCCAGCGGCCGCTGCTTACTCTTCTCGCTTTGGTTTGAACGATTTGGGGGTCTGGTTCTACTAGGGTACGACTCATGTGGTAAGCTCACCTCCGTGTTGGTATATTTGTATTATATAGAGAGAGCTGATCAGTCTGTAGATGACAATATTTGTGTTTCTGGTACTATCTTAAGGTATTTATACAAAAAACCGCCCCTCTTTGAACTGCACCCCAATTGTTAGACATCATCTAACAGTTGGAGGTGCAGTTTTTTAATGGCTAAGTATACTTCAGACGAAAAATTATCAGCTGTTCAACGTTATTTAAGCAATTCTGAGAGTTATGCA
>NZ_JAJNMU010000199.1 GCF_022458865.1 Paenibacillus periandrae
GCAGGCTCCCCTTTCTGGCGAAGAATGTGCTGGAATGGGCTCACGCCCATGTGGCCAGAGCCCCTCTGCCGATGGACGATGTCTCTCCTGAAATTCCGGTTATTTTGCAGCAAATTATTCTCAAGCTTTTGGAAAAATCGGTCATGCGCAGGTATCGGAGCGCAGCGGGCCTTAGGGCGGATCTGGAAGCGTGTCTTAAGCAGTATGAAGAGCAGGGTCGCATGGACGGCTTCGAGCTCGGGCGGCAGGATAGCTG
>NZ_JAJNMU010000200.1 GCF_022458865.1 Paenibacillus periandrae
CGCTACCCCCACCTCATCCCCGCATTTTTCAACATGCGTGGGTTCGGGCCTCCAGTGCGTGTTACCGCACCTTCACCCTGGGCAGGGGTAGATCACACGGTTTCGGGTCTACGTCCACGTACTACAATCGCCCTATTCAGACTCGCTTTCGCTGCGGCTCCGGCTCTTCACCTTAACCTTGCACGGGAACGTAACTCGCCGGTTCATTCTACAAAAGGCACGCCATCACCCTTAAACGGGCTCTGACTTTTTGTA
>NZ_JAJNMU010000201.1 GCF_022458865.1 Paenibacillus periandrae
CCGCCAAGTCTTGCAGCACAAAGATCGCTTCGCCCGCTGGCATGGCACTGCTCGCTATTTTCTGTGCCTTGGTTCCTGAGGCTACCGGCGTATTAACCACCGCCATCCCCGTTGCCATGTCCGGATTCGACTTCCAGTAGTCCCAACCATCCGCAAGGCTACTACCTGGGCGCGTCTGCTTTTCATACTCAGGGTTGGCCACGATGTTACTGTCTGTCCCATACTTGAACGTAACTGAATCTACGTATACGGTTC
>NZ_JAJNMU010000202.1 GCF_022458865.1 Paenibacillus periandrae
TGTTTTTCTCATGTAGCTCTCGAAAGACAGGATTGATTCCTATGAGCTGTATGGTTGCGAGAAACAGATATTTACGTAAGGTAGAATCTCCACGTTTCGATATAACAATCTGCCCCTTCCGTTTTCCTGACATACTTTCGGCCAGATTAAGACCGGCCTTTCGCAATAACTGACGTCCATGCGCATACTGTCTAAGGTCACCGGCACCAGCCAAAATTGCTGCAACAAAGATGGGACCAAGCCCCTTAATGGATC
>NZ_JAJNMU010000203.1 GCF_022458865.1 Paenibacillus periandrae
CGTAATGTCTCCTACGCTCCGCTTGGCTTGAGTGATAAGCTCAGCGGCTTTCTGCATGCCTGTGGAGCCGCCTGCTCTTTGCATATGCTTTCTCCAGGTCGTAATCATCTCAGTTACAGAACGAGATCCAAGATCTTGCGTGGACGGTAGCTCATTCAATGAGGCCATTGAACTCTTGCAAGTCCAATCATTAAACACAGATCTATACACCGGGAAGCGAATATCCAACCAACGAATAATCCGATTCTGCAACCG
>NZ_JAJNMU010000204.1 GCF_022458865.1 Paenibacillus periandrae
GCGGACTACCAGCCGGCGATTATTCGACCTTTTCCAAAAAAGCCAAGGATGTTCCTTATGACCTGTTTAAGCAGACTTTGCAGCTACTTTTGAAAAAATGCAACCGACCCTTGCGCCGCGAATTACGTTTGCCTAAGGACCTTCTTCTTATCGACTCGACCACGATCACAGTCGGCAAAACCCGTTTGCCTTGGGCACCCTATCATGGGGAGCGGGCGGGGATCAAACTTCATGTGGCTCTCGTTGCGGCCAATG
>NZ_JAJNMU010000205.1 GCF_022458865.1 Paenibacillus periandrae
TGTCTTCTTTCGTTTGGTGCAATCGCGCAATGAGTTCCCGTTCCGTTTTCTTTCCGCCCCACTCATTTTCCGGTCGCTCGTCAAGCCGCCGGTTCAATGTGTTAAGGTCGACCTCGAGGACAAACACGCCGTCAAATAGATCTATGAATTTCGAAAAGTTCCTAGAACCACCGCAGAAAAATGTTACCGCCTCATCCTGGTTGGCGACCAAAACTTTTACTTTATCTACATGCCAAATGTGGTGCTCGTGCGTGA
>NZ_JAJNMU010000206.1 GCF_022458865.1 Paenibacillus periandrae
ATTAAACGGTGGGTGACAGAAATGGGAAGTTTTTCTCCCACAACAATTTGTGTCGTCGGACAACATTTGCTGCTTTCTGGGGATTGCATATGCTGCTAGACTTTACAATGGCCACGGAGAATCGGTAGCCAACTAACACCTGAATCGCTACTGTGTTATCATGCCCGCACACCGCTGCTGCCACTCTGGTCGAGCCATGCCGGGAGCAGCTTCTTAGTTGTTTCAGCTCTCAACGTAAGCTTTGAGCTATATCCG
>NZ_JAJNMU010000207.1 GCF_022458865.1 Paenibacillus periandrae
ACAACGAAGGCAAAGGTAGTGGAATGTCTAGAACACTGTTGCATGTGGTGACCGACTGGCCCGGTCACTTTCCTAACGGTGCTACTACTGTGGGTACGTTAGTCGAGTTCGGTGCGGAGGTGAACGCACGGTTCATTGGATCACACACCGAGACACCGCTTCATTGGGCTTCGAGCTGCGATGACATTGAAGTGCTTGATGCGCTTCTTGATGCTGGCGCCGACATCGAAGCGCCAGGTGCAGTGATCGCAGGTG
>NZ_JAJNMU010000208.1 GCF_022458865.1 Paenibacillus periandrae
AGATAAAGAAAAACCACTGTCAGTAACTTGCGTAGCGTTTATGTGACTCCAATCTGAATTATTAATCCACTCCATAGATGTAGGCAATGCAGCCTCCGCTTTACGGGAAGGCATGACGCCTAAAACTGTAGATACAATCAGCACAAAAGATAAAACTAAGGACATGATCCGTTTAATAGATTTCAAAATTGTAACCTCCTGCAAGATGGTTGTTAGTAAGTTAAAAATAAAGTGTTAACTGCGTTGTTTGATTTT
>NZ_JAJNMU010000020.1 GCF_022458865.1 Paenibacillus periandrae
GCGTGGTAACCAAAAATTTCTCTATTCAAAGGCGATGTCCTTCTTCTGTTTATGGATTCGACGAAGCTTCTAAATTCCTGGCCTTATGCTACTTTCGTCGACAGCATTATTTTCGCAACACTCAAGTTAATTAGTAACATGAAAATGAAATAATTTCTCTTAAATTGACTGTATAAGGATTCCATCTTCCTCCGAAAAATCTATATCCTAAAATCGATGTCCTTCCGACAAAAGTCAGATAGAACCAAAAGCTATCTCCATTATTGAGCCATATGAACGTGTATTGATCCAAACAACCAGAAATTGTCCCAAGGTCAACAGCATATGGAGACAATTGAGGTACATATGAGGGTGGAGGAGAAGTTGGTCCTTGCTGCGGTATAAATCCCATTCGATTTATTCACTCCTTATTAATTGGGCTTCTAACTCAGTGTATGCCGAGATAAAAATTAGGGATTGGATATATGCCCATATCTATCTCGTAAATAAGTATGGAATAGTTTTAGTGTTCTGAATTCCCATCATTTCTGCATTAAGGCCACTTGCTGAAAGTAGCTTTTCTCATGGATAATAATGCAATATGTGAGAAAATTTCATTGCGGTTCACAGAAGGTAATATATTCGAAATTAGGGTACGACAACGACTGCCAGTTGAACTAACGGACAGCACTTATAATCATGGGCTACTAGTAGCCAGACAATAGGTGGTTTAATGTCCGAATATTCTTAAATACAAATTTATATCAAAAGTAACCCGGAAAATTTCAAGGACGTTGTAAAGCAATTTGCAGAAGTGCTAAACTCTCTGGACTTGATTCTAAATACTTCACAACTGATCAGGAATGGGAATTCTTACACACTCTGTTGGTCTCTCGGTCTGGCTTAGTTTATTAAATTCTTCGCGAGTGAGCTTCCAACTTATTGTGGCTGCATTGGCTGCAGCCTGTCTTTAATTTTTTGGCTCTTCGCTCTACTGGATGGGTAAGAGTACAAATGTTAGTTTCATAACCCTTCCGCCTTTAAGAGAATTTCAGAGATTGAAACAGCCCACAAGGAGATCGCTTGACCGCTGTTTCATCTCTGAAGTGTGATATCAAGGTGGTAAGGATTAATTCTGGTGCAGTTGAAGGCGTGCTAGATTTGACGCTTACGGGTGTTCTTCTTGGTATATGTATTAGATTGCTTCGTCTCGCCAAAAAGAATGATATGACCACATCCGGTACATTTCGCAGACCACCGTCCACCACACTCAAAGAAAATTAATGCAACGCTAGTGTAATTATATGGAAATATGTGACCAATCTTCTTTAGTTCATTTTTCTCTCTGTCTATTTTCCATGCTGCGGATGCACAGGGAATTCCATAACTGCTTGCAGACCTCTTTGATCCACACCGCTTGCAACAATGAGACGGCCGTGATGCGCCTGCACAATCCTTGCTACCATCGGAAGCCCCAAACCGTGACCGAGCAGGACAGTTCGCTTTCTCCTTGATGAATAAGGCAATTTGGTAATCTCCGCCAATTGCTCCAGTGGGATTCCCAATCCAGTATCCGTTACGATCAAGAAGTACTGGGAGCGGTCCCTAGAAAGAGAAGTTTCTAGCATAATCTCGCAGCCCTGCGGGTTATGACGCACACTGTTTTGGACAAGATTACTGATTGCCCGAAGCAGCAATTTCTCGTCCCCATTGATCTGAACCTCTTCATCGGCCAGTTTCAATTCAATGTCATACCGGTCATCCAATCCGCTATTTAAAAACTCCGCGGCAACCTGTCTCGCCAGAACCGATAACCGGATGTGCTTCAAATGTAAAGGCTGCATTTCATACTCGAGCATGGAAACGAGATTCAGGTCGCTTACAAGTGAGCGCAGCTTTTCACCTTGGCGTCGGATGATACCGGCCTGATGTCTTTGCTCCATTGGCAAATCTGAATTATCCTCCATCTCACTAGCGTAGCCCAGAACCATTGAGAGCGGAGTCCGGATATCATGAGAAATCCCTGCAATCCAGTTGGAGCGGGCTTCATCCCGCGCCTTCAACGCGGCCGTCTTGTTTTGGAGCATAGTTGATGCGGAATTAATGCTCTGGGCTACATCACCGAATATACCTTTGGCGTCCAATTGGACCGCTTCCTCCTTGGCAAGATTGTGGACTCCCGCTACAAGAGGACGGATCCCTCTCATGAGACGCGTGCCAATTACGACAGAAATCAGCAGGGCCAGCGACACATTCAGGAGCAGCAGCAGCACAAGCCGCATGGGCAACGTCCTTAGCCAGTCAGCAACAAAATCAAATTGATACTTTCCGTAGCTTTTCTTGGGGTACCCCACCACAACCAGGCCATCCTCGTGCTCCCAAATATAGACAGGATATTCCATAAGATAATAACGCGAGAACTTGGCTACCTCGATTAGATTGTAGGATCTTGGAACATCATTTGGCAGGAGGTAGTCCCATTTCACAAGGCCATCTTCACCAAGCAGCATAGCCCAGGCTTGATTGTACTGCAGAAGCGCAGCGGCTTGCTCGTCCAGACGATAATTGCCATCCTGCTTGCCAAGCTCTTGGGCCACTTGCTTGAGGACGCCCTGCGGAGACGGGCGCTGGTCAATTTCCTTGAACACCAGCGTGCCCAGCAGTACGAAGTTAAAAATAAGCAGAAAAATCGAGACAAAGATAGTCGTGGCGACAAATCGGCGTAAGATGCGAATAATTCCCTGCACTCAACGTATCTCCTTCACCAGCAGCTTATACCCGAGTCCCCTGACGGTGAGAAGATGGAGCGGTTTGGAAGGATCCGGCTCGATTTTTTCGCGTACCCGCCTGATATGAACCATAAGTGTATTTTCGTAGCCATAGCTATCGTCTCCCCAGACGGCCTGGCATAAGGCATCGCTCGTGACGATACGGCCCTGGTTCTCGAACAGCTTCACAAGAATCGCATGCTCCTTTGCCGTAAGTGGCAGCTCCTTCTGATTCCTGTGCACGACAGCGCTATTCAGATCAATGGTCTGTTCTCCCAATCGGAAGACAGACAAACGCTCCGCCATGGGAGAGGCGTAGACCCGCTTTAAAATCGCCATCAGCCGCAATACCAGCTCACGCGGCAGGAACGGCTTTACCATGTAATCATCTGCCCCCAAGCCTAATCCGAGCAACCGATCCTCATCCTCGCCCCGAGCGGAGAGAAAAAGGACTGGCGTATCCGTGAACTGTCTGATGGAAGACAGGAGCGAGAAACCATCGCCATCTGGCAGCATGACATCGAGAATTGCTATATCCGGCTTGCCTGTGCGGCAGATCGATAAAGCTGAAGCGCAGTCGGCGGCTGAGTATATGCGGAAAAAGCCCTCTTTTCTTAAAAACCGTTCCATCATAATTCTGATTTCCGGTTCATCATCTACAATTAATATTTTTTTGTCTTTTAAATTGTCCATGCTGTATCACCCGATTTTTATTATACATGAACAAGGGGGTTATCTGTGTTGTGCTAATTCTATTTAAGGTAGCTGTAAGGTTTTCTTTAGGCTGGAGAAAGGCGCATTCATTACAGTTGGAGCAGAGGAGAGCGATCTCAAATAGACTTGATTGGAGCTGACTTTTCATATGAATGCTTCGGCTATTGTGCAAACGCACAATCTGTCCAAAACGTATGGGGCAATTAACCGTGTAAATAAGGTTGATCTTAAGGTTCAGGAGGGTGAAATCTACGGGTTTCTGGGGCCTAACGGAGCGGGAAAAACGACGACGCTAAAAATGCTGCTCGGACTCATTAAGCCTTCTGAGGGGACGATCACAATTTTCGGGCAAAGTCTTAGCAGACATCGCTCATCCATACTGCAACGTACCGGATCACTGATTGAATCTCCTTCCTTCTATGGGCACCTGACAGGGCTTGAGAATATGAAGGTCATGCAGCGCCTGCGGAACGTGCCGGATAAAAATGTAGATGAGGCGATTCGTATCGTCCGGCTGGAAAATCAGCAAAACAAAAAAGCTGAACAATATTCGCTCGGAATGAAGCAGCGGCTGGGAATAGCCATGGCCCTGCTCGCCTTCCCCAAGCTGCTGATCCTCGATGAGCCAACGAATGGTCTTGATCCCGCAGGCATTGGCGAAATCCGGGAGCTTATCAAGTCATTGCCCACACGTTACGGAATAACGATATTGCTCTCCAGCCACCTGCTCTCGGAGATCGAACAGATCGCTACCTCAGTAGGCATTATCAGCGAAGGGAATCTGCTGTACCAGGGCAGTATGGCAAGCCTGCGGAAAAAAAGCAAAACCACCATCCTGCTAAAAACCGGAGACAATGCCAAAGCAGAGCGGCTGCTTCTCACTCAAGGCTGTGGTCCGATCCAAAGCGGCAGTCGGCTTGAGCTCGACAATCTTGAGGACATAGAGGTGGCAGAGTTAAACAGGCTGCTTGTTTCACATAACATTCCTGTCATCCGAATCGAGGAGCGGAAGAAAAGCTTGGAGGATATTTTCCTGGAGCTGACGGGGAAGGAGCGGAGCTTGTGATCCAAATATTAGGACTGGAATACTTCAAAATCCGCCGCAAAAAAATATGGATCATGATGATATTATTTCTTGTCGTAGAGATGCTGTGGGCTTTCATGTCCATCAGCCTGTCCATTACTCGTAATCCGGATCACGCTGTCTGGGAATCTGTCATTTTCAGTATATCCTCCATGAACGGACTTTTTACGCCGATTATATCCGCCATCATTGTTTCCCGGATTTGTGATATGGAGCATAAGGGCGATACTTGGAAAATGCTTGTTTCTACCAATGTGAGTCGCGGCCAGCTCTACGCAGCGAAGTATATTTGCGCCAATAGTTTGCTCCTGTATGGCATCCTTGTACAGACCGTACTCATGATCGTGTTCGGACTGATAAAGGATTTTCCCGGCGCTCCTCCTATGGCCTTGCTAAACCAGTTCATTGGAGGTACCCTGCTGACGACTCTCGCTGTTACGGCGCTTCAGCAATGGATTTCTCTGGCCATCAAGAACCAGGCCTTCGCGCTGTGCCTGGGCATGCTGGGCGGCTTTATCGGAATGACCGCCGGATTGTTCCCTGCTGCTGCCAGACATATCTTTATCTGGTCTTATTATATGGACCTCAGCCCGGTTACTTATCTATACGCCAATTCTTCGGGCACATTTATGGCACAGCCTGTAGGCTCCGGTATCGTAATGACTGCGCTGATGATGACGGTCCTGTTCTATATCGCGGGAAGTAGCCATGTAACCCGGCAGGAAATCTAAGGAGGGAAGCTGATGAAACGAAGTATATCTGCTGAATGGCTCAAATTGAGGCATTCCCGTATTGGTATTGTACTCGCTGTACTTCCAGTCATAAGCTTGCTGATTGGTTGTGCAAATTATTATTTTAATCGAGGTGTCCTGCACAATGGCTGGTATAGCCTGTGGACCCAGGTAATCTTGTTTTACGGCGAGTTTTTCCTGCCCATCCTGATTGCTATTTGCTGTGCTTATGTATGCAGGCTGGAGCATCTGAACCGGAACTGGAATATGATGATGACCACTCCTGTATCGGTAGCAAGTGTGTTTTTTGCCAAATTGATTGTTGTCAGCATTTTAATCTTGGTAGCACAATCGTTGTTCATGGGACTGTACTGGCTTGCTGGTACCCTGTTCTCCTTAGGGACTTTTCCAGTAGAGACTATTGGCTGGATGTTGCGTGGATGGTATGCTTCGCTGTCCATTACGGCACTACAACTCGGACTGTCGGTACGAATTCGCAGCTTCGCAACGCCTATAGGCATTAGTCTGTTCGCGGTCTTTATCGGTCTGGGCATGTATACGGCCAAGCTGGGCATTTTTTTTCCGTTCTCGCTGCTCACCATTGGTATGAGTGTGCTGAACCAGGATAAACTGACTGACGTACAGAACGTTCTGTTCTGGGTGGTGAATATGGTTTTAATTCTTATTTTTGCGTTGCTGTCTATTCGCCGGTTGAAGAATCAGGATATGGTCTCATCCTGATTGGGCATAGAAGGAATTATTGATGAAAAAAATATGGCTGGTGCTTGGACTACTTATTGTGATTGGGGCATGCTTGTGGATATTCTTCTTCACTCCGGAGAAGCTGACACCTGATAATCCTGCGGGGAAAACCGTCTTTTATACGATAATAAACGAGCCCGGCGTACAAGATGAGAATGGACGTTACGGCTATGAGCTAACTGCCTATAATGAGAAAGGAAAGGAAAAAAAGCTTGGCTTTTCGGCCGGGAAGCCATTGAGAAAAGGGGCTTACGTCCAGTTATATAACACGCTGATTCGAGGTGTCACGCACTGGGAAGAGATTACCTTCGAGGAGCTGCCGGAAGCGGTTCAACAGTAGTATCAAAAATAATAGGGACTTGGAATGGTCATCTTCAGCACATCAATTGACTGCCATGATTTTAATCAAAGGGGTTACTCAAGACTAAAGAAATAAGCAATGTGACAATTATGTCATACTGAATTGAATATTGTTAGGTTAATCGATGGGTATATATTGATATCCCCCTTATACTGGAAATTGTTAAACGAGTTTAATTCCGTAAGGGGGATATCCACTGATGACTGATGTAATTAAAGCAATAATACTTGGCATAATAGAGGGCTTAACTGAATTTTTACCAGTATCGTCTACTGGACATCTTATTTTAGCAGGCAATTTGCTTAGCTTTGAGGGAGACGCTGCAATAACTTTTAAAATTGTTATACAGTTGGGTGCAGTGATGGCAGTTCTAATTCTTTATTGGAAAAGGTATTTGGAGATTGGGGCTAATCTGATTAGAATGGATTTTTCTCAAAGTAAAGGGTTAAATGTCATTCATATGATTTTGGCTATGTTGCCAGCATTAATCGTATATCTTCTTTTCAAGGACACAATAAAAAGCCAATTATTTGGTCCAACCCCTGTTCTAATTGGTCTAGTTACTGGTGGCTTGTTGATGATCATCGCAGCACGGAGTAGGAGAACTGAAACCGCTGATACGATGGATGGGATTAATTATAAACAAGCTTTCGGAATTGGGCTATTTCAATGTTTGGCTTTATGTCCAGGGTTTTCCAGATCGGGTTCGACGATTTCGGGTGGCCTTTTGCTTGGTACTAGCCAAAAAGCGGCCGCAGATTTTACGTTCCTTATTTCCGTGCCTGTTATGTTTGGCGCAAGCTTGTTGGATTTGTACGATAGTCGCGATTTGCTGAATTCTGACGATTTCTTTCTAATATTAATTGGCTTTACGACATCCTTTCTTGTGGCAATGATTGCAGTAGTGACTTTCATCAAACTGATTAAGCGAATTCGATTAGAATGGTTTGCTCTATACCGTTTTGTCTTAGCAGCTCTCTTCTATTTAATAGTCTTACAGTAACCAGTTGTTAAAGAAATCTATACCACTATCATGATGTTCAAACGGAACACGATAGCTTAATGGAGTAGTCTACAATGTAGTGTAGTGCTTAGAAAAATCTAAATGAGCCCATGACACTGAATTAGAAGCTTCTATGCTTCCAATTTACAGGGTGATGGGCGATTTATGTTCTATTTAAGGAAGTGTAAGATGGTGTTGTTGGGTAACATCTCTGCCAAGGTCACAGAGGCTTTTGTAGCAGTAGTTTTTGCACCAATTGTTATTAGAGTACTGCGGAACTTTTCAAAAGGAATGCAAGCAGCAACATGGAAGTCCGAACCAATATCTATTCCAACATAGAAGGGATAAAAAGCTCTTGAGTTGTCTTGGTCTTCAATAAGGCTCGTATCCGTAAGTATAAAATTATTCAACTTATGATCACCTATTCGAATCATATGCAACAGATTAACCAAGTTTTCTTAAGAGCTCCGCAACGGGCCCAATGTAGCATGTCAGGTTTTAGATTCGGTGCATTACCCATAATAAACTGAGAGGTCGAGAATCCGCCTTAACAACTTTAAAGGGCTAATGTTAAGTTCTTTCGACATGAGGAAACAATTTCCTGCGTTCTCTGTTAAGTTCTTTGTTTTTCTATGCAATAAAACCTGTCATTTCGACAGGTTGAATAATCATCAAATGTGCAGCGCTAAAAACATGGAGCGCCTCATTTCTGTTAAAGAAGTCTAGGGGGATGTCCTGCTGGCTCCAAACCTATTCTGGGTGGTTGTTCCCTGAGAGGTCACTGCACAATTGTATATACGCCTATTAGGGGGCTAATTCCTTCTTAATATCGTACTAGTTACCACAAATACTTTATAGAAGTCTTTCTAAGCTCCACATTAGACTCAGAGGTTAACTGGTGCTAATGTATTTTAGCATGTTGCTCAAAAGTGGAAAAAGCAATTTTATTGAACTAAATTTACCCGTTAGCGGAATCACTCGGAGGCTTGCCACCGTCGTCAGTCTTCGGCTGTTGCTGCCGGAGCTTGACTAGCTGTTCGTACCGCTCTCGGATCTTCGGTATTGCCTCCTCGAGTAACTTTTCGTGCCTCTCAGCTGACAGACGATCGAGTTCCTCTTTCTGCTCCTGGCTGACCTTGTACACTTTAGCCGTTATGATTTCGCCTGTTTCATATATCGTTGTCGCTTTCTCCAGAGCCTTTTTCTCCTTGTCCATGTTCGACATATTCTCCTTCCTCCCAACTTTGTCTCCCTCTTTTCTATTATTACATCTGACTGACCTTCACGCAATTTATTAGCGGATGCAGCCATGCCAAGCCATCTGCAAGGGCAGCCTTTTTTGGGCGCACACGCAAAATCGAGGGATTATATATTTGCGACCCGTGATCGTTATGACGAATCGTATGACATGGTACGTGCTGCGCGTGACAAGCGATATATATATTCGGAATTACTACCGGAGAAGCCTTACCTGTAACAGATTCAATTCAGTCACCAGCATCCGGCTTTCCAGGAGTTGTGGAGACTGGAGCTTTCGGGCCAGCTTGAAGGAGATCAGCGATTATTGATGCAGAACACGGGGCCTGTTGAAGAATTATACGATTACGTGAATGACCCTTACGAAATGCGTAATTTAGCGGTCGATCCCAGTTATCGGGCTGATTTGGAAAGATTGCGCACGGTACTGGACGACTGGCGCGACAAATACGGTGTATGGGGCGACATACCGGAAGATCGAATGGTAGCTTTTTCCTGTCATGAAATGCGAAAAAAAGGATTCGATGCATGCGTTATCCAGGCAGATTGCTTTGCGAGAGTGGCTGCCCCTTTACAGCCGAATGCTTCTAAACGCATGTTGTACGCCTGGGACGTATACTAAAGCCTTGATCCGAATGGAGAACAGCTTCCGCTACGTCTCTTTTTCTTGTCCACTGTTCAACAGTGTCAAGTACAAGTTAGATACCTAGATACTTTATGAGTCGCCATACTTTCTTATGATTGACAAGATGACGCGTGTACCCATACCTTCAACTGAGCACAGCTTCTAAGTTATAGTTGACGATACTGTGATTGTTCGGCGATTATTAAGAAGTGTAGCTGTCCCCATCTACTAAACATAAGGATGACTGAGACTATGACTTATAACATGAACCGACTAATCCGTAAGATCAAGATTCAAAACAGGCTGCTCATCTCCTTTGCTGTTCTTTCCTTGCTCCCCATGTTCATTATTGGAATATTTTCTTATTACATATCAAGCGATGCGATAAGAACAAAAATCAGCACAGCCTCCATCCAGCTGATGGACCAAGTCAGCGAAAATATAGTAAATGAACTTATAAAGCTTGAAAATGACAGCGTTGACATTGCATTCTCCGATCTCGTTCAACAGACGATGAGCGGCTTCAATACAATGAGCGAATGGGAAAGGAACGTGGCGCAAATCAAGATACAGGAGATGCTGGCTAAACGATTTTCTTTTTTTCACAGTGTGTCCGATGTTCTGGTTTATACAAGAAATAAGGAGAAAGTGATTGCCTACGGGGATATTAGCTTCAAATTTAATTTGAAGTCCGATTATTTAAACGAACTATTTGAAGAAACGATGATTAAAAACGGCGTTCCTGTATGGTCAATTCAAAATCAGGATAACGAAGAGCTGGCACGGAATTCAAGCTCTCGTTTCAGTAATTACGGGGAAGCGGGTATTTTGTTGTCCAGAAGCTTTAAATCGTTTGAAGGACTTCCGATTGGGTATATGATCATGAGAATTGACGTGAAGTATATATTCAATAAGTTCAAAGACATTACCCTGGGAGCTGGTTCCCATATATTTATAGTGAACGGGAAAGGAACCGTTATATCGAGTCAAAATCCGCAGCTTAAGGCCGCCACGCCTTACCCCGATGACACGCTGATTGAAGAGCTTAAGCAGAATAGGGATACCGACACATACTCATTCAACACCACGATTGCCGGTAAGCGTCATTTGATTGCGTATACATATATACCACGTGCAGATTGGTATGTAGTAAGCACCATACCCTTTTCCTATTTGGACCATGAATCGGTAAAAATAAGCTTCTATATATTGGTACTCGGTGTTAGTTGTTTTGTGCTCGCACTGCTTCTGTCTTACTACGTATCCAAGAGTATCTCCTCTCCTCTAAAGAGTCTTATCGATTCGATGAATAACGTGAAGCTGGGCAATTTAGTCGTCCAGATTGACGATAGAAGCAGCGATGAATTGGGGAAAGTGACGACAAACTTCAATCAAATGGTCAGTGAGCTGCAATACTTGATTGATGAAGTGAAAATGAAGGAAAAATTGAAAAGGCTTGCAGAACTAAAATCGTTACAAGCGCAAATCAATCCGCATTTTTTATCGAATTCCTTGAATACCGTCAGATGGCTGGCCAATGTCCAGAAGGCCGACAATATATCCAACCTGATCACTTCCCTGATCAGCTTGCTTCACGGTTCTATGGGAAAAGGCAGCGAGCTGATCAATATTAGAGAGGAGATCGAATATGTCAAAAACTATTTAAACATTATGGCGTACCGGTATTATGACAAGTTCATGGTGCATTTTGAGATCGAGGAAGATATTCTGGATTGTCATATATTGAAGTTCGCGTTGCAGCCGATTGTGGAAAATTGTCTGCTGCACGGAATTGAGCCTATGGAAGGACAGGGCTTGATTATTATAAAAGGATATCGGGTCCAGAATGAATTAAAAATAACGATTACCGATAATGGTGTCGGGATGGACGGGCATACGTTGAACAGTCTGCTGCAGCAAACAACATCGATTAATCAATCCGGATTCAGTGGTATAGGGATTCGGAATGTTGACGAAAGAATAAAGCTGTATTTCGGTGAAAAATTCGGACTTTCGATTCATTGCGTGCCTAATCTGTTTACGACTGTTGAAATAACAATTCCTGCTGCAGGAGGTGAAGACGATGTCAAATAGGCTGAAGGTGCTCATAGTTGATGACGATGCGGTTTCCAGAACCGTATTAAAGACGATGATCCATTGGGAGAACGCAGGGTTTTATATAATGGAGGATGCCCATAACGGAAACCATGCCGTTCAGCTTATCGAAAAAGAAGCCCCCGATATTGTTATTACAGATATCAATATGCCTGGATTAAACGGCATCGGTTTGATCGAGCATTTGGAAAAAAACTTCCCACAGATCAGTATTATTGCGCTGAGTGCTTATGATGATTTCGATTATGTAAGACAAAGCATGAAGAATGGCGCTATGGACTACGTGCTGAAGCATCGTCTAGATGCGCCATTTTTATTGAATATTTTGAATACGGCACGTAGCTCCATTCATTCGTATCGGAATGAACGCGACAGACAGCGCGATATCGATAAAGAGCTGACGACCAGCAAGGTTGTTTTGCGTCAAACATTTGTTCGGAAGCTTCTGGAGGGGAGCCTGTCTAATGTGGAGGAAATCACAGGGAGGCTCCGTACTCTCGACATGAAGCTGGATACGGAAAACTTGATGGTGACGATAGCCGAAATTGACGATTTCCGATTGCTTGAAGAAAAATTTTCTTCTCCTGAAGTGGACGTAGTGCTCCATACCTTCATGGAAATATCGAAGGAAATACTTAAGGATTGGGAAAAGTCCGTCATCGTGCATATGGCTAAAGGGAAGTTTGCGATGATTTTCTCATTAGGCCCGTTAAAGAGCACAATGTATATCTACAATACCATGTATACGATTTTAAACCGAATGAGATCGGAAATCAAAAAACATTTGAATATAACGGCATGCTTCGGCGTGAGCAAGGTTTGCACGGAATTGACCAAACTGCCTCAGGCTTACAACTATGCGGAGACCCTATTGAGAGACAAGTTTTACAAAGGCAAAAACAGTATTTTTATCGAGAGTACCCCTCATAAAAAGGACGAAAGCTTCTTCTGCTTGGATATAAAAGATGAAAAAGCCATTTATGCCGCGCTGAAAAACCAGGATGACAAGGAGGTGAAAAGCAGGTTGGATGACATTTTTGGTAAAATCTCGAGTATGAGGCTGGGTAGCAAATCTACCCAGATGATTTGTGCCGAATTGATCAATATTGTAAACAAAATTTGCAAGGATACGGGAATTGAGATAGCCAAGCTGTATATGGCAGAGGACATTCCTTACAATCTGATACAGAAATACGAAACCCTTATGGATATTAAAGCTTGGGTCGTGAATTTATACGATAAACTGATATCGATGCTTAAGCTAATGAAATTAGAGAGCGGGCTAAGCAATATAACGAAGAAAGCTGTCGAGTATATACATCGCAACTACAGCAGCGACTTTTCCTTGAAGGATGTCGCTGATTTCGCGGGTGCAAGCAGCTCCTATATCAGCAGACTGTTTAAGGAAGAATGCGGAATAGGCTTTGCTGAATATTTGAATCATGTCAGGGTTGAGCAAGCTAAGCATTGTATTGAAAAAGGCGAGCTTAAGCTAAAGGAAATTGTCAGCAGCGTCGGGTTTAATAACTATAATTATTTCTTTAAAGTATTCAGGGAGGTAACGGGCATGACACCGCTTGAATACGAGCAGAGCTGCAGGAAGTGATACAGAAATAAACGGATGCGCATATCAAAAATTTATAGTTAATTATAAAAAAATGGAGTTCGACAAAGGGATGTTTGTTTTTATAATTAGTTACAGGTAAACAAACGTATTCGTTTACTTAACAACATCTTTTTTAAGGGGGAACGATTCTATGAGAAAAGCAACATCTATTGCAGCTGTATCCGCGGTTCTGTTGACAACTATTCTGTCGGGCTGCAGCAGTGACGGGGCCAATCAGGCCAAGGACAGTAATCCGGGTACACCGAAACCGGTTAAGCTGTCATTGTGGACCTTCCAGGAGCTTCATAAGAAGTATTATGAAAAAACGGCGGAGCTTTGGAATAAAAGTAATCCCAATCAGCCGATTGAACTGACGATTGACACGTACCCCAATGCGGAAATGCACAATAAGCTGCTCATCGCTCTTCAATCCGGAGTAGGAGCACCAGACATTAGCGATATCAACATTAACTATTTTCAAAACTTTCTTAAAGGCGATATCCAGCTGGTAGAATTGAACAACATTATCGAGCCTGAGAAAGATAAGTTCATTCAATCGCGATTCGATATTTACAGTAAAAACGGAAAATATTACGGGATCGATTTCCATGTCGGCGCTACAGTTGTGTATTATAACAAGCAACTTCTGGATAAGGCTGGCGTAAATGTAGATACCATAAAAACCTGGAACGATTATATCGAAGCCGGTAAAAAGGTGCTGGTTGCAACCGGCAAGCCGATGACCTCCTTCGAGGTAACAGGTCAAAGACCGTTCTGGCCTATGATCATTCAGCGAGGCTCCGACTATTTGGATAAAAAAGGCGACGTTACGCTTGACAACGAAATCAATATCAAGACGCTGCAGGCAATGAAGGATATGATTGATAAGGACAAAATCGCAGTCCCAATGCCGGGCGGCAATACTGGAGCGGAGGAATTTTTTACATTTATGAACAAAGGAGAAGCGGCTTCACTGATCATGCCGATGTGGTACATGAGCAGATTTTTGGAATACATGCCTGATTTGAAGGGGAAAATTTTGGTTAGACCGATGCCTGTTTGGGAAAATGGCAACGTAAGATCCGCAGGTATGGGAGGAACCGGCACGGCCGTTACGAAGCAGAGCAAAAACCAGGATGCAGCCACAAAGTTCCTTGCGTATGCGAAGCTGACCAAGGAATCGAATGTGAGGATTTGGCAGGAGTTGAAGTTCGATCCGATCAGATGGGATGTCTGGAATGATCCTGAGCTGCAAAAACCCGATCCCTATTTCAGTAATGAGGTTATATTCAATGTACTTCTGGGCATGAAGGACGAGATCAAATCGCCAAATATGAGCGAGCTGAGCTCCGCTTCCCAGGACTTGGTCAATTCCAATGTCATGTTCAAGTCGTTGAAGGACCAATCACAAACTCCCGAACAGGCATTAAAAGCTGCTGCAGCCGAGCTCCGCAAACAGAAGAAATAGCCATTCGGCAGATTGTAATGCTGACGGCTGCACAAACGGGGAATTGCAACCGCTTACGGCAGCCGTCATGCTTATGGAGGTGAAATAGTTGAATAAAGAAGCTGTTCGGCAGGCATATAGCCACAATCCCAAGGTGAAGAAAGCATTCAGCTTGAGAAAAATATTTTTTTCGGAAAAGTTTGCTCCTTATCTCTTCGTAGCGCCGTTTCTTTTATCGTTTCTCATCTTTTTTTTATACCCTACAGCATCCACGATCAGCATGAGCTTTCAAGAGGTGCACGGGCTTAGCAGCAGCAAATTTATAGGTCTCGATAACTACCGGAGAATGTTTGACGAGCATTTTTTCAATGCTCTGCAGACGAATACGATCTACACGATTTTATCGCTCCTGTTATTGATTCCGATCCCGATTGTGTTCGCCGTTTTTCTGAATTCCAAATTGACCAAGGGAAAAACATTGTTTAAGTCCGTCATTTTCATCCCGGCCTTAACTTCTGTTATCGTAGCCGGTGTTTCCTTCAGGCTTATGTTTGGGGAAGCGGATACGGCATTCATTAATTCCGTTATCGCCAAGTTCGGTATTTCTCCGCAAAATTGGATTCTTAACTATAGTACGGGAATGATGCTGATGGTCATTCTCAATACATGGAGAACTGCCGGTATTAATATAGTGTATTACCTGGCCGGTCTTCAAAGCATACCGGAGGAATTATACGAATCGGCTGAAATGGACGGAGCCAGTGTGTTTTCCAAGTTTTACTGGATAACACTACCGCTCTTAAAGCCCATTATCATCTACACCTTGACGATAGGCATCTTTGAAGGTTACAGAATGTTCGGAGAAAGCTATGTGTTCTGGAACGAAGGCATGCCGGGAGATATCGGGCTTACCATCGTCAGGTTTATTTACCAGCAAGCATTTCAACGAAATGATATGGGAATGGGATCAGCAATTGGCATTACCCTGCTCCTGATCGTACTGACGGTTAATCTGATCCAGTTGAAAATGTTCGGACTGTTTAAAAAGGAGAGTGACTGACGATGAATCCTAATATTAGAAGAAAGTTGTTAATGGTATTCATGATTGCTTTCTTTCTCATCGTATGCTTTATTGTCTTATTTCCTCTCTACTACATGTTTATGGCATCTTTTAAGAGCTCCAAGGAGCTATTCCGAAGTGGTATGGATTTCAGGATTATCCCGAGCCTGATGAGTCTTGACAACTATAAGCTTTTGTTTTCAGGCAAGGGCAGTGTTTATTTATTCTGGTATAGAAATAGTCTTGGCATAACTGCGCTTCATACCGTATTCTCTCTGTTGCTCTCTTCATTGGTTGGCTACGGCTTAGGGGCATATAACTTCAAGGGGAAAAACTTGATTTTTATGCTGGTGCTGTTTGTGATGATGGTGCCACTTGAAATTTTGATGCTGCCTCTCTATAAGCTCACGGTGAAGATGGGCATAATCAATACGTATTATGGAGTTATCTTGCCGTTTGTCGTTTCGCCTATGGCGATCTTTTTCTTCCGGCAGTACGTAACGGGTATTTCCAAAGACTTTATGGATGCGGGAAGGATCGACGGATGCTCGGAGTTCGGTATATTTTTCCGAATTATGGCCCCCTTGATGCAGCCGGCGTTCGGCGCAATGGGGATATTGCTGGCGATGCAGAGCTGGAACAGCTTTATATGGCCTTTGATCGTGCTTCGCACCAATACGATGTTTACGATTCCAATAGGTCTTGCTTCGCTGATGTCGCCTTACGGCAACAATTATGACATGCTAATTGCCGGAGCCGTGCTCGCGATCATCCCTATTATTGTTTTGTTCCTGTTAAATCAGAGGGCTTTTATTTCAGGCTTGTCCACTGGCGGCGTTAAAGGCTAAACCATCATAAATTATTTCAATCAGGAGGCTGACATTATGAAAAGCAGCATTAAAATCAATACGCAAACGGCAGTTCACAAAATCGATCGAAACATTTACGGACACTTTGCCGAGCATCTGGGACGTTGTATATATGAGGGGATTTGGGTCGGCGAGGATTCAGACATTCCCCATACGCGTGGAATCCGCAATGATGTTGTTCAGGCATTGAAGGATTTGAGCATTCCGATGCTGCGTTGGCCGGGCGGGTGCTTCGCCGATGAATATCATTGGAAGGAAGGCATTGGCCCTAAGGAATCGAGAGCCCGAATGATTAACAACCATTGGGGTGGCGTCGTTGAGAATAACCATTTCGGTACCCACGAATTTTTCGATTTGTGCGAGCTGCTGGAGACCGAGCCGTATATTTGCGGGAATGTCGGAAGTGGAACGGTCTATGAGATGCAGCAGTGGGTCGAATATATGACCTTCGACGGTGAATCGCCGATGGCGAACCTGCGGCAAGCAAACGGAAGAGAAAAGCCTTGGAAGTTGACATATTTCGGTATCGGCAACGAAAACTGGGGCTGCGGCGGCCGAATGAGAGCAGAATATTATGCGGATCTTTACCGGCAATACAGCACGTATGTTAGGGATTATGGAGACAATTCCATCTATAAAATCGCTGCAGGCCCAAGGGGAGACAATTACCACTGGACAGAGGTTCTCATGCGGGAAGCGGGACCTTTCATGGACGGACTGGCGCTCCATTATTACACGAGGTTAAGAGATCACAGCATTGTAATCGAAAATCCCGACGGCAACCGATTTTATTTGAAAAAACCGGATGCGGTGAGAGGACAAGCCGTTGACTTCGATGAAAGCGAATGGTTTGGCATTATGAAGGCGGCCTATTTCACAGAGGAGCTTGTGGTTAAGCACTCGGCAATTATGGATAAATATGATCCCGAGAAGAAGGTGGCGCTCATCATCGACGAATGGGGTACATGGTTCGACGTTGAGCCCAGCACCAATCCCGGCTTTCTGTACCAGCAAAATACGATGAGAGACGCAGTTTCCGCGGCGATCAGCCTGAATATTTTCAACAATCACTGTGACCGCGTAAGAATGGCGAATATTGCTCAGACGATCAATGTGCTGCAGGCGGTTATTTTAACGGAGGGGGAAAAAATGATCCTGACCCCTACCTATCATGTGTTTGAAATGTTTAAGGTACACATGGATGCCATTATGCAGCCGATCGAGATTCAGAGCGGTACCTACACGTTCAATGGGGAAGAAGTTCCGCAGCTAAGCGTATCCGCTTCCATGGATGCGGCAGGCAAACTGAATATAACCATCTGTAATACGGACCCAAAACAAGCAGCGCCGCTGGATGGCTATGCGGAAGGATTCGTCGGCAAGCAGGTTACGGGTAGAGTACTGGTATCATCCTTGATGAACAGCCATAATACGTTCGAACAACCAGATGAAGTCAAGCCCGAGCTGTTCACGGGCGTACAATTGAACGAAGAAGGATTCCATGCGGATATTCCGCCGATGTCTGTTGTCGTGCTGACAATTTCTTAATCGGGAGGAGGTACCCCGATGACCAGACAGGGGCCATGCAAGGACTGTTCGGAAACGATACATGTCACACCGGAGAAAATAAAGGCTATGCTGCAAATGCTGATTGATTCTCGTCATGTAGAGCTTGCCGACGACGTAACAAGCGCAGGGCGGCTTGCTCAATGTGTTAGTTGCACTGGTTATACACTCGGAGGGACATGCAAATATTGCGGCTGTCTTGTGCAAATTCGGACTAAAATAAAGGATAGGGGATGCCCCTATCCTTTGACTCCTAAATGGTAAGGGCAGGAGAATGAGGATGACTACAATTGACATTAGACTGGGAGAACAGATAGGGCTCATTAATCCCGACATTTACGGACACTTTGTAGAGCATTTGGGAGGAGTCGTATACGACGGAATCTGGGTAGGCGAGAACTCCGAGGTCGCTCATATCCAAGGCTTTAGACAAGAGCTTGTTGAGAAATTGAAGGCTATCCAACCGTCTGTTATTCGCTGGCCAGGCGGATGTTTTGCGGAGACTTACAACTGGAGAGACGGCATCGGTCCGAAAGAGCAGCGTCCGACAACCGTGAACTGGTGGTATATGAACGACGGAAAATTTGAATCCAATCAGGTCGGCACTCATGAGTTTATCGAGTTTTGCAGGCTTGTAAATGCTGAGCCGTACTTGGCGGTAAACGCTACGACAACAACTGTATTGGAATCCAGAAATTGGATTGAATACTGCAATATGCCGAGAGGAACAACCACACTTGCGATGGAACGCGAGAAGCATGGAAGCCCGGAGCCGTTCAACGTCAAATACTGGGGGCTTGGCAATGAAAATTGGGGCGGCGGCGGCTGCATGACACCCGAGGATTACTGCCATATTTACCGAAAGTATGGTATTATCAGCAAAAGTGTCGGACCGGAGCTTCATTACATAGCATGCGGGCCGTACGAAAATATTCCGGAGTGGACGGAAAAGTTTTTTGACAAGTATAAGGAGATGTATACAGTGGGAAGGGTTTCTCCCATGTTTGGGTACTCTCTACACTATTATGTGACCAATACGGGTAAAATGGGTACGGAGTTGGAATATACCGATGCGCAGTGGTATGAAATGATGCGTGTCGGGCTGGAGATGGAGCCGTTTATTCAATCCCAGTTTGACATGATTCAAGCTGCAATGCCCGGAGCGTCCATTGGACTCATCGTCGATGAGTGGGGGGTGTGGCATTTGCAGAACGGCAGGCATCCACTGCCGGGCAAATACTTGTTTGAGCAGCCGAGTACGATGCGAGAGGCGGTTCTGGCTGCGCTTTCCTTGAATATTTTCAACAACCACTGCGATAAGGTTGTCATGGCCAACGTGGCGCAGCTTGTAAACTGTATCCACTCCCTGTTTCTTGCCAAGGGTGATAACTGTGTGGCCACTACAAGCTATTACGTGTTTGATATGTATAAAATTCATCAGCATGGAATGAGCCTTAAGACGGCAGTCGATTGCAGTGACATCACCTATACAATAGAGGGCGAGACGCATTACGTTCCAAGCATCTCCTGCTCCGCGTCGGTCAAAGACGGCATACTGGCGGTTACACTTGCCAACTTAGCGGTCGATGAGGACCAGGAGGTTAAGCTTGACCTGCATGGTGGCGAATATGCAGGTACAGGGTCAATTGTCGTATTGTCTTCATCCAGCCACAAGGATGGCAACAGCTTTGATGAGCCATACAAGGTTACGCCGATGGAACAGCCCGTATCGGCAGCAGGCTCGGAGCTTACGGTGACAATTCCGAAAGCGTCTGTAGTTTTGGTAAGGCTGGATGTTTCAGCCGCATTTGGGTGAGGTTAGGTTAGGCCAGCTATTCGACAGAAGAATCCCTTAATTTAAACACTTGACGACTCGCCCGTTGGCGGGTCTTTTTATTGCATGCATGGCAAACAAATGCCTGGAAAATCTCAGTTACGGAAGGTGCCCGCTTCAAAACCACATTGGCTGCGCAGGTAAAAGGAATAGTGATTGCGTTTACATTATGACAACAATTGGTAAGTAAAGTAAAGAGTTGCACATTGTTAGACTCCTGTGCGGCTCCTATAATGAAGACATACACAGCGCCACTGTGTTAATATTTTAAAAACTGGGTATCGGGGGATGTACATGAAACTAAAAAAGCATAATGTGAAAGCGCTATCTGTTTCTATTTTAGTAATCACAACGCTCTTGTCGGCGTGTACAAGTCAAAACGGTTCGACGAGTACCAATCAGAAAGAAGCTAAGAATGAAACGGCGAGCACTGTGGGAAATAACGATGTGAAGGGTGCAAATACAGACCCGCTTGGCAAGTATGATCCGCCGATCAATGTCTCGTTCGTCCGTAATCTAAGTGACGTCGTAGAAAATAACGTGCTCGGTGTGTTAAAGGGCGAAACGTTAGAAGACAATCGCTGGAGCCGTTTATACAAGGATCAGTTGGGCATCAATATCAAATATAACTGGGTCGTCAAGGGGAATGACACGTCAGATCAGTATTTACAGAAGATTAATGTAACGCTTGCTTCCGGTGACCTGCCTGATGTCATTCCGGTGAACGCAACTCAATTGAACCAGTTGGCTGATTCCGGTCAGATCGAAGATATGACGGCCATATATGAGAAATATGCTTCTACACTGGCCAAAGAAATCCTATCCCAGGAGGGCACAAGTCCGTTTGATGCCGCTACGTTTGGCGGCAAATTGATGGCGATCCCGCAGGTCGATTCCTCGCTTGAGCGTGCTATGTTTTTATGGATTCGTACAGATTGGCTGCAGAAACTGGGGCTGCAACCTCCAAAGACGATGGCTGATGTGCGAGCGATTTCAAAAGCATTTGCGGAAAATGACCCGGACGGCAATGGGAAAAAAGATACTTATGGCCTTGGTGTAACGAAAAGTTTGTGGGGCGGAGCCATGGGACTGGAAGGTTTTATGGCTGGGTACAAGTCCTATCCGAATATGTGGATGGCAGACGGTTCTGGGAAGCTGGTTTATGGTGGCATTCAACCAGAAGTGAAGAATGCGCTTCTAGCCCTCCAGGGCATGTTTAAAAACGGGGAATTGGATCAGGAATTCGGGATTAAAGACGGAGGCAAGGTATCAGAGCAAATTGCTGCCGGTAAGATCGGCATGGAATATGGTGAGCAGTGGAATTCCATTTGGCCGCTCCAGTTGAACCGCAATAACGACCCGCAAGCGCAGTGGAGGGCGTTTCCGATTGTTTCGGAGAACGGGGAATTACCTAAAGTACCTTTAAAATTCAGTACGACCAAGTTCTTTGCCGTGAAGAAGGGATTCAAGCATCCTGAAGCGGTGGTCAAGCTTTTTAATCTGCATTTGGAGAAAAACTTTGGTAAAACGGCAGAGTTTGACAAATATTACGCACCACCTGAAGCTGAAAGCGTATGGCAGTTGTCCCCCGTGCAGCCGGCGCCAGTGAAGAAAAACGTAGAGGCGTTTAGAGCGATCGATGCAGCCCGTAAATCAGGAAATGTCTCGACATTGACAGGAGAAGCCAAGACCATTCAAGGGAAAATCGACGCTTATAATTCGGGCTCTAAAGAAGGGTTTGCACTTTGGGGGTGGGAGCGGATTTACGGCCCTGAAGGCTCCGAGGGTGTGGTTGACCAGTACGATAAAAACAATCAGTTCCTGATGGAGAAGTTCGTTGGAGCACCTACTTCTACAATGGTTGAACGCAAATCTACTTTGGAAAAGATGCAGAATGAGATTTATACTAAAATCATAATGGGTGCAGCTATAGATGAATTTGATAAATTTGTTAAAGACTGGGCGAAGCTTGGTGGAGAACAAATAACGAAAGAAGTCAATGACTGGTACACATCAAAGAAGAAGTAGCGACGAGCAGAGGATGGAGTTGTCTTCCTTCCTCTGCTTAGTTTGCTCCAAACGATGGAGGATGAATATGGTAACCAGGAAAATGTGGAGAGAGCTCCCGCTGCATCTGATGATATTACCGGGACTGGTGCTGATCGTATTATTTTCATACGTACCTATGGCGGGAATCATCATCGCATTTCAAAAGTTTATACCTGCCAAGGGCTTATTCGGCGATCAGAGATGGGTCGGTTGGGATAATTTCAAATACGTCATGCACCTGCCCAGCTTTAATCAGGTTTTGTGGAATACCCTCTTTATTTCAAGTCTTAAGCTTATTCTCGGCTTGATTGTTCCGATTGTATTTGCCATTCTTCTCAACGAATTGAAGAATGAGGTGATTAAAAGAAGTGTACAAACGACCATTTATTTACCCTATTTCCTCTCATGGGTCGTTCTGGGCGGCATACTAATCGATATTTTATCGCCTTCTAGTGGTATTGTTAACGAATTGTTGGGCGCGCTCGGCCTTAAAAAAATATTTTTTCTCGGGGACAACCAATGGTTTCCGTTTACTCTCGTCTCTTCGGATATATGGAAAAACTTTGGTTATGGGACTATCATTTATTTAGCAGCTATTACGGGTATTGATCCCGGTTTATATGAATCGGCTACGATTGACGGCGCAAACCGCTGGCATAAGATCTGGCATATCACCATTCCCGGCATGCGTATGGTAATCGTATTGCTGTCTGTTCTAAGTCTAGGGCAGTTGCTGAACGCAGGGTTCGATCAGGTGTTCAATTTGTATAGCCCTCAGGTATATGAAAGCGGCGATATCCTTGATACTTTTGTGTATCGGCTCGGTTTGTTGGATGCCCAATATAGTGTGGCAACGGCGGTTGGACTATTCAAATCACTGGTTTCGCTCATTTTGATTTCTGGCTCGTATTTTGTTGCTTATCGTTTTGCGAAATATAGAATTTTCTAGAAGGAGGGAAAACAGTGGCACAGCATTCAACAAGACCTGCATCTGACGCGTTTATCCAAGTACCTTACAGTCGAAGGCGGTTCGAATGGTTTTCCGTTCTAAATGCTTCCTTCCTCATACTGGTATCGTTAATATGCGTCCTTCCGTTAATCCACATCGTCGCTGTTTCGTTCAGTTCAAGTACTGCAGCAGCAGCAGGTTATGTAAAACTGTGGCCGGTCGATTTCACATTGGCATCTTATTCTTATACGGCTAGCCGGGAAGCGTTTTGGCAATCGATGCTTGTTTCTTTGGAGCGCATAGCAATTGGGACGCCATTAAATTTGTTTTTAACCATCCTCGTCGCATTTCCTTTGTCAAAGGAATCGAAATCATTTCGCCTGCGAATGGTTTACGCTTGGATTTTCTTCATGACGATGCTCTTTCACGGTGGTTTAATCCCTTGGTATACTACGCTTAAGCAGTACAATCTCCTTGATACGATCTGGGCACTCGTCTTACCCGGCGCGGTTCCCGTTTTTAGTGTTGTACTGCTGCTTAATTTTTTCAGAGAGCTTCCCAAGGAGCTGGAGGAGGCAGCCGTCATGGACGGCGCTAGTCACTGGACGACACTATGGAAAATTTATGTGCCGATATCAAAGCCTGCTCTTGCAACGCTTGCCTTATTTTCCATGGTGGAGCATTGGAACAGTTGGTTCGACGGCCTTCTACTTATGGGAGACCCTAGCCATTACCCGCTGCAGAGCTATATCCAGACGATCGTCATACAGCAAAGTTTATCAAGCATGTCGCGCGACGAAGCGTTGAATTTGGCCCTTATTTCCGACCGAACGCTAAAAGCATCACAGATATTCCTGGGCTCCCTCCCAATCATTTTGGCGTACCCGTTTCTGCAGAAGTATTTTGTAAAAGGAATTGTTCTAGGCAGCGTAAAGGGGTAACAGGTCGATTGGTGCAGGACGAAAATACTTTAGGAAGGTTTCAAGGTTTCAAGCTATAATGGAAGAAAACGTTGGAGGCTTGCTCCTTGATCAAACGTCAACCATTCTCTCTGCGAAACACGATTTTTCTTCGGCTGCTCATTACTTTTTTGTTTATCATGCTGCCGATTATTTTATTTGGCGTTTACCTGTATCACTGGATCGTACAAACGGCAAGCGAAGACATCTCCAAAACAGCGGTTACCCAGATCAGCTTCTATCTAACGGATTTTGAGAAAGAGGTAGAACGGATGAAGCTCCTACAGTATGGAGTTCTCGAGGACGAGGATCTCAATGATCTGACGCTGACCTGGAATACGATGGATGCCTTTAGGCGTACTGAAAAAATCAATTCGCTGCGAAAACGGCTCTACGCCATTCAAAATAGTAGTACGTATATCAAAAATGTGAGCGCACACATCTATCCGATATCAAAAACGATTTCATCTGCCAACGGTCCTCGCGAATTAGATTCCGAGAGGTATTATGAGATTCGCTCGGTTTTTGGCAGCCGCAACAACCAGATGATTGAGTGGAATGGTGGATTATTCTTAAGCGCGGCAAAGCAAAGCGGAACCAATGGGAATCAACCGCTGTTTATCATTGAAGTTGAGCTTGATCAATACAGACTTCAGGAGGCGCTGGGCCAGTTCAACACCTATGTCGGCAGCGGAACTTTGTTGATCTCAGAGAAATCCGGTGTCATTGTGACGAGTGTGCCGGTAGAGCACTTGCAGCTGGATATGACTACTGCCGTTCAACAAATAAGGCAAACTACAATTCGTAATGCGGGAACCATTACCATCTCAGGAAGCCGTTATTATACGGCCATTGCAAGCTCGGACTTTCTAAAAATGTCCATTTACCGGTTTATTCCCGAACAAATGATCAAGAAACCGCTGGACAAGTTTTATATGTGGGCATGGCTGTTTGTGTTCGTTGCTGTCTTTATTATTGCGGTTTATGCGTTCTCCACTTACAAGTTTATTCACAAACCGTTATTAACGCTTGTTAAAAGCTTTCGGCGTATGGAGAATGGAGACCTTGACGTTAACATCCGGCATGAGTCTAAGGATGAATTTGGATATTTGTATGGCCGATTTAACCAAATGGTTGCAAATCTACGTTCTTTGATCGATCAAGTCTATAAGCAGAAAATCATGACTCAACGGGCCGAGCTGAAGCAGCTTCAATCACAAATTAATCCGCATTTTCTATACAACAGTCTTTTTATTCTGAATACGATGTCGAAAACGGGAGATATTGAACGAATCGGACAGTTCACAACACAGTTGGGTGAGTATTTTCAATTTGTTACCCGGAATGCTTCAGACGATGTGCTGTTGAAACTAGAAATTCACCATGCCAGAATGTACACAGAGATTCAGGAGCTTCGCTTCTCAAGGCGTATTGAAGTAAAGTTCGACTCCTTACCACAGGAAATCGAGCAGGTTTCGGTTCCACGCTTAATTGTCCAGCCCATTATTGAGAACGCATTCGAACACAGCCTGGAACAGATGGCGCATGGCGGAAGGATTGTTATCCGCTTCGAGATTGAAAAGACTGAAATTCGCATCGTGGTGGAAGATAATGGTGAAAGCTTGACAGACATGGCATTACAACGTATTGTGTCTTCTCTTCATAATGGTGACGAGGAGACGACGGGGTTGGTAAATATTCACCGCCGAATGAAGATCACTTTCGGTGAATATTACGGGCTCAGGGTATGTAGAGGTGAGAGCGGGGGGCTGAAAGTGATCATTTGTATTCCCTTTAAAGGGGGTGATGTTCGTGAATAGAATGCTAATCGTCGATGACGAAGAGATCATTACCGACGGGCTGTTTGAAGTATTTTGTAAACTGAATCTCGACCTTGATTTGTACAAAGCCTACTCCGGGTACGAAGCTTTGGAGCTACTGAACCGGACCAGGGTTGATATCGTGTTATCCGACATCCGTATGCCTGGTATGGGGGGGCTGGAGCTCATGGAGAACATTCGCCGGAAATGGTCGCATTGCAAGATCATATTTTTAACAGGCCATCACGATTTCGATTATGTCTATCGAGCGATCCAAACTCCGGGTGTCAATTACCTGCTCAAGAGTGAAGGATATGAGAAAATCATCACAGCAGTTAGCGATGCCATCGAAGAACTGGAAAACAGCCTGCGTTTGAACAACTTGATTCAGCAGTCCAGAGAGAGCCTTACGACGCTGGAAACGCTTGCTCAAGGGAATTATTTTCGGCACTTGCTCCAAGGTGCGCGTGCTGCAAATGTGATGGTTGAGGATTTCCATAAATTAAACATTCCCCTCGATCCTTCGCTGCCCGTACTTATGGCTCTTGGTGGTTTGGCGCCTTCATTTTCAAATTCGTTAGCCGATAGGCAGGAAGCGGCGTTAGCCGTCAAGATATTGGCGGAGACGTTCCTGACGGAAAAAACGGTAAGTCTCGGAATGATTGATCGCTACGGTGATCTCGTCTGGTTCATCCAAACGCGTCCGAACAATGAGCTCGCAATAGCGGATGATTATGCTAGAACGGTAAGATTTCTGGAAGGCGAATTTGAGCTGATTCAACGAGCCTGCAAGGAGTCTCTACAAGTATCGGTTGCTGTAACGATAGGCGCTGAGCCTTGCGAGTGGAAGGGGTTGTCGACGGCCTACGACTCAATTAGGCGGTGGCAGCATCTGAGGGCAGGTGATGGAGCTCAGATGGTGCAACTGGCAGCTATGAAAGCTTCCGAATCGTCGGAACTGGCAAGAGAACGAGCTTCTCGGGAAAAGGCGGAGGCGTTAGCGGCGCATCTGGAAGGAGGTCGGAGGGACGAGTTTCTTAGAATCTTTGACGAAGTGACAACACCGCTGCTCAATGGAAGGAATACAGGAAGTAATTTTTTGAAGGAGCTTTATTTCATGATAGCGCTTATCCTGTTATCTTACATGAATCGCTGGGAGCTTCATGATAAAGTAGGAGCCGTTGGTCTTATTCAGATTGACGAGCATGCATCGTGGTATGAGAGCTTCGAGTTTTTGAAACGGACGGCGGAATCCTTGTTCGCTATCAGACGAACGGGTGAACGAAATCGGGCGGCGGAGGTGGTCGAAAAGGTTCGTTTATACATCGAACAGCATCTAGCCGAGGATCTGTCACTAGTGCGTTTGGCAAGTGAGTTTCATTTTAATCCGTCATATTTGTCCAGACTTTTCAAACAAGAGTGCGGCAGGAATTTATCTGACTATATTGAGGAAGCAAGGATTGGAAAAGCAAGAGAGCTGCTCAAGCAGGATGAGTTGAAAATTTCGGAGGTCGGTGTTCGTGTGGGGTATGATGCGGCTCACTCGTTTACCCGATTTTTCAAGAAAATGACCGGGCTGACACCGTTGGAACAGCGGGAAGCCCTACGAGCTAAAAAGTGAGTTGAGAAAAGGATAGGGGGAAATGCAGATGTACCCGAATCCCATTATATGGGCGGACTATCCGGACCCCGATGTGATCCGGGTTGAGGATACTTATTATATGGTCAGTACAACCATGCATTTTATGCCGGGGTGTGTCATATTGCGATCGTATGACCTGATCCATTGGGAAGTGGCAGCATATGTATATGAGGCTTTGGATCATACACCGGATCAGAGACTGGAGGGTGACCGACAGATCTATGGAAAGGGAATGTGGGCGGCATCTTTGCGTTACCATCAAGGCAAATATTATGTATGTTTCGTAGCAAATGATACTCATCAAACGTATTTGTTTTCTGCTTTTGAAATCACAGGACCATGGACGAAGCATCCGAATATTGAAGGATTCTATCATGATTGCTCACTTTTGTTTGATGATGATGGTAGAGTTTTTATTATATATGGAAATGCAGAGATTCATCTTACAGAATTAATGGAAGATTTGACCGGTCCCAAGCCTGGTGGATTAAACCGGATCATTGTAAGGGAGACAGAACCTTATCATCTTGGTTATGAAGGTGCTCATGTCTATAAGATTAATGGGAAATATTACGTATTTCTCATACACATAACAAATTCCAGACATAGTCGCAGAACACAAGCCTGTTTTGTAGCAGATTCCCTGGAAGGGGACTTTGTTGGCGGAGAGGTGTTTGATGATGACATGGGGTATTTTAATGCAGGCATAGCACAAGGCGGAATCGTTGATACTCCAGATGGTAAATGGTATGCCGTATTGTTTCAGGATCATGGTGCCGTTGGCCGTATCCCTGTCTTGGTGCCTTTGCATTGGGATAATGATGTTCCGGTATTCGATAGGAAACCGCCCTCATATATCGACATACCGAGCACTAAACCCGGATATGAATACAAACCTTTGGTCGGAAGTGATGATTTCTTCTACAGGCCGGATGAGAACGGCAACGTCCATCTGAAAGACTTCTGGCAGTGGAATCATATTCCGACAAATAATTTGTGGTCTTTAACGGATAAGCCAGGTACATATCGGATTCAATCTGGAAAAATTAGTGCAAATTTAATATATTCGGCAAATATGTTGACACAGCGTGCAATGGGGCCCGCATGCGAAGCTATCGTTACCTTGGATGGAAGCGAGCTAAAGGAGGGCGATTATGCAGGCTTGTGCTTCTTGATCAGCACCTATGGCTTCATTGCGCTTACCAAGGAAGCTGGACATTACTACTTGGTCATGTTGGCAAGGACGACAGACGATAAAACGATCTTCGGAAACCTGGTAGACAAAGATGCCGGTGTAGAATTTGCAAGGATTCCAGTGGACAATAACAAAGTTACTTTGAAGGCTTATGGCAATTTCGTAAACAATACGGACGAGTGTGAGTTTTATTACATGGACGGAGAAGCTTGGAAGAAGCTTGGTATTACCCATAATATGGTCTGGAAAATGGATCAATTTGTAGGGGTGCGTTACGGACTGTTCCTCTACTCTACCAAGGAGATTGGAGGAACGGCTCAATTTTCCAGGTTTGCGTACAATGTGATGAAATCCCGCAGATGAACTTAGAAGATTACTGGACGTATGTCCACACCATACTTGGCTTGCGTATCCGCTTGCACCACTTATCTTGAGGATCATCTAATTGCTCTTGGAGTCAAAATGATCGCCCAATGGACAGTCAGCAACGGGAAGTCGGTGCAGTACTACCTTCATAAGGGGCTGAAAGGGATTCTCACCATACCAAGCGATCTGCCATTTACATTACCATGAAGGGGGAGATTGGCAGTGTCTTTTACGGAGCAAACGAAAATCGGTGTGATCTGGGCGAATCCCGAGGCACGGGCAGTGCTGCTCAAGCATGTTCCCGATCTTACGGATTCTCCTTATTTGTCGTTTATGAAAATACAGACGCTTCCCCAGCTTGCGGCTTCCAATAAAGCATATACTTGGATGCCGGAGCTGCTGCACGCGATCCTGCAGGAGCTGGCGACGATCCGGGACGAGCCGGCCCTGGAGGCGGACATCGCGCCGTCCGCACTTTACGAGGAGGCTACGGTTCCCGCAGGATCCGCAACTGTACAGGGGACTCCGCAGGCGGAGCAATGGGGTGTATTCGAGCTGGTGCTGCATGGCCCGAGCCACGGGAATCCGTTCGTGGACGTTGCGCTGAGCGCCGAGTTTCGCTGTGCCGATCGGGCGGTCGAAACCGCGGGCTTTTATGACGGGGAGGGCATCTACCGCATCCGGTTCATGCCAGACGTCGTGGGAGAGTGGACGTACCGGACGCGAAGCACGGCACGCTCCCTGAACGGAATCGAAGGCCGGTTTGCAAGCACCGCCCCGGCGTCCGGCAATCACGGACCGGTCCAGGTGAAAAACCGGTTCCACTTCGGGTATGCCGACGGAACGCCGTATATCCCGGTTGGCACCACCTGTTACGTATGGACGCATCAGGACGAGGAGTTGGAGCAGCGGACGCTCTATACGCTACGGACATCGCCGTTCAACAAGCTGCGGATGTGCGTATTTCCGAAATATTACCAGTTCAATGCCAATGAGCCGCAGCATTATCCGTATGAAGGTTCGCTCGAGGAAGGATGGGATTACACCCGGTTCAACCCTGCGTTCTTTCGTCATCTGGAGAGCCGCATTCTGGATCTACTGGGGCTTGGGATCGAAGCGGACCTGATCCTGTTCCATGCGTATGACCGCTGGGGGTTCTCCGAGATGAGTCCGGCCGCCGATGACCGGTACTTGCGCTATATCGTGGCGCGGCTGTCCGCCTACCGGAATGTCTGGTGGTCGCTGGCCAATGAATACGACCTGATGTGGGCCAAGCAGCCGGACGATTGGGAACGCTTCGCCAGGATCATAACCGGGCAGGATGCCTACGGTCGGCTGATATCGATTCATAACTGCTTTGTTTTCTATGATTACAGCCGGGACTGGATTACACACTGCAGCATTCAGCGGATCGACGTGTACAAAACGGCCGAAAATACGAACGAATGGCGGGACCGGTGGAACAAACCGATCGTCATCGACGAATGCGCATATGAAGGCGATATCGATCAAGGCTGGGGCAACATCAGCGGACAGGAGATGACACGCCGCTTCTGGGAAGGAGCGGTGCGTGGCGGCTATGTGGGGCATGGCGAGACCTATCTGCATCCGGATGACATCCTCTGGTGGTCCAAGGGGGGCAAGCTTCATGGAACGAGTATGGAACGGATCGCCTTCCTGCGCTGGATAATGGAGGAAGGGCCAGCGGAAGGGCTCAATCCGCTCCTATCCGAATGGGATGTACCCTCGGCAGGGATCGCCGACGTGTATTACTTGTTCTATTACGGCTTCAATCAACCACGTTACCGGAAGTTTAGCATGAAGCCGGGCATCTGGTATCATGTGGATGTGATCGATACCTGGAACATGACGGTGAAAAGACTGCCGGGCACCTACGAAGGCGCATTCCGGATCGAGCTTCCAGGCATTCCGTACATGGCGGTGCGCGTGACGAAGACTTGAATAACGGTATTAACAAGCATGCGGATCGGATATTATGGGTTTAACTCTGGGTTCTTCGTAGGAACGAAGTGAACCTGAATTTCCCTAAATGAGCCCTGGGCTGCATGGTGAATGAATACATCCTTGACCACCATTTTTTTCGCTGATTCTGGCGCGCAGGCTGAAGCTAGCTTAGGTATGCTTTCCAAGCTATTACCATGCAACAAATGCACCGGTGTTACAACATCTGGCCGCGAAGTTACAGCAGGTCAAAGAATAGAAAAGAAAGCAGACGAAAGGGGCATCAACAGCTATAGCTGTGGGTATGATGCGAGCAAAGTGGAAAACGGAGTCCCCTATTCATTTTTATGATTAAACAGGACATAGGCTGGTGCCGTGTTCATTTTATAGACTGTTGTCGTAAGCAAAATCGCAACTTCAAGGAGTGGTAAATGTAATGTCTTTTACTCTTTATCAAATGCCTATGTTTACTCAAAATCACGCTACTTACCACAAACAAATGTATGAGTAGCATATGAAAATGCATCATTACCAGGATCAGCTAAAAGCCTGCCACTTGGAAAGAGCAAAGCATTTTCAGAAAATGATGGAGGAAAGAGTAAAGACAAAAGAAAAGAGTCAGACTGATTTTGGGTGCCCCTTTTCTTCGCTCAACCAAAGAGGGCCCATTTCCTGCTCCAATGTCTTTAACCGATAGCTTACCGTAGCTTGTGACAGGTACAGTAATTCGGTCGCTTTTCTTACACTCTCGGTCCGTACGATAGCTAAAAACGACTTCATTCCCAGGAAAATACATAGAATACTTCCTCAATATCTAGAAATAATTAATAGGTTCACAAAATATTTGAGTTTTACAACATTATTCTTTATGTTTAAAATTATTATTAATAAAGACGAGGGGTCAAATGTTTTTTCACTGAAGAGTTCTCGTCCTGATTGCTGTCAGTGTCTTGGAAACTTTGAAGCATATAGTCTAGTTTGAGTATCCAGGGGCTAATTGCACCGATCAATGGCCTTTTAAAGAGGTTGTACTGCAGATGAAGTTTATAATATGGCAATAATTACTGCTTCTTTAAAAGGATAAAATGACGAGCATCAAACGGGTTTTCTTCGAAGAATGGTAAAGGTTATGAAAGGGAAAGGTGGTTTAGCAATGAAGATTCTCATAGTTGGCTATTTTAGCGAGACCTCAAAATCTAATATTACAAGGTATTTTCCGCAAGACTGGAAAGTTATAGTTGTCCCGCCCGGAAAAGAAATGCTGCATCATATTGAAGATTGCCAGGTAATCATCCCTGAACATGTTAAAGTGGATCACAGCCTGCTTTCTATCGCAAAAAAATTAAAATTGGTACAGACGGGTGCAGGATTTGATAATGTAGATGTCCCTACCTGTACACAGCTCGGCATTTGGGTGGCCAATGCTGCAGGAGTGAATGCACAGGCAGTGGCCGAGCACGTAATGGCACTGATATTCTCTTATTATAAAAACATACCGTTTCTTGATACCTTCATGAAAAACAAGATGGATGAAAATCAATTGGACTATACAGGGAGTGAATTAAAGGATAAAACGATTGGGATTATCGGTTTGGGCGCGATTGGAAAAAAAGTAGCTTCGTTTTGCAGGGTTTTTGATATGAATGTGCTGGCTTATGCGAGAAATGCTGTTGTACAATCTGACGATTTTGTGAAAATGACAGATTTCGATACTCTTGTAAGCACATCGGACATAGTCAGTGTACATATACCCTTGAATCAGCAATCCAAACAGCTGATCAACAAAGCTGCATTCAAGAAAATGAAGAATACCACTCTTTTTATCAATACAGCCCGCGGCGGGATTGTCAACGAAAGAGACTTGATTGATGCATTAAAAAACGGGGATATTTCAGGCGCATGCCTGGATGTGTTTGAATCTGAACCGCTTCCTATTGATAGTGAGCTCCGGAATCTTGGTAATGTGATACTTACTCCCCATACAGCAGGTATGCCTGATGGTCGAAAATTTCATAAAAAAAGATATGATTTCTTTATAAATAATATAAAACGTGTAGAAAATGGTGAAGAGCCTGAAAGCAAGCTCAATCAGTTATTATAGTTTTGGTGCAATAAAAATGAGCTATCGGACGCAGCTCAGTGCACCTGGGTGCTTCCCGATAAATCCGAGCGGGAATGGGTGATGCTGACGCCAGGCTAACAGCAACAGATCTTTATACCTGATTGCCTCCAGATAATGGCAAGGGGGACACGGCAGCGCAGTTGCAGCGGTCCACTCACTTGGTTGTATTATTTGTCAGGATAATATGGCAAAAGCAATTATATCTGAACTTGAGCCTAAGAGCCAGTTATTCACGAGATCAAGTGTAAGTGGACAAGAACATACATCCTTTGGATATTCGAGGGATATCTCATCTAGGCGATTTACGTGAAACCTTTCTTTCTATAATTAAAGATTTCTCACATCGATATTTGCATATTTCGAAAATTAGAAACGCAGCAACCCATTACGCTAATGGAACACGATTGGTGAATGACAGAAAAAAGCAGGCCAAGACTGTATTGTTCCAGTTATGGCCTGCTTTTTTGTGATGTTCCCACAAGAATACATTGAATATATGTAAACAATGTGCAGAGCCTTATATTTCAAGGCTTTTTCACGTTCGAGTATAGATAAACGCAAAATGTTGGCGGGACCCCTATTGTGTATTCGCACACGCTGGACATGGAAGACAAGCGGATGTCAGTCTGCCTGAAATGCCGCTTCCACATCACCCATTACAATTCTGAGCCAGTGGACATAATAAAAGATGACCCTAATGAATAAAGGGTCATCTCCTGGTAGCTTAACTCCGCGGTGTTTTGTTGAAACTGTCCACAATCCGGGCCAGTGTTCAGCGCAGCCGAACGGTAATAATAAAAAAATAAATTGAACACGAATAGACACTATGATATAATCGGTAGCGTCATTGAAAATCAAAATATGGATTGCATTTAATCTTATCCCTAATTTAATTGTACATCTGGAACTTTGATTTGTCAATGCTCTTTTTTATCCCCAAAAAACGGAAAAAGGAGTGTGTTCAACGGAGATGGAAGTGATGGATTGGCGGGAGGAACAGGAGCGGCTGGAACGGGTCCGGAACAAGCTGCAGGCGAGAATTGCCGAACTGGAGCCGGAGGTTGCGGGGATGCGCGATCAGGCTTCGGACATCCGCAAGCGGTTTTGGGAAGATCTTACGATTAACACAAGCACGGGCGGAGATTTCGAAGAGACCTACTACACGATTAACCAGCAGTCCGCGTTATTGGCCGAAAGGGAGCGCCGCCACAAGCTGCTGACGGAGCAATGGAAAAGCATGAACCGACTGCTCCCGTCTCCTTATTTCGGACGCTTCGACTTTAAGGAGGATGGTCTGGACTTCAGCGAGCAGATCTATATCGGTGTCTCTTCCTTCGTCGACGAAGACGGATTGAGCTTTCTGATTTATGACTGGCGCACGCCAATTGCGAGCCTGTACTACGACTACATCCCCGGCCCGGCGTCTTATGTCACGCCGTCCGGGCGATTCGAAGGGATGATGGAGCTCAAGCGGCAGTTTCAGATTCAAAACGGGAAAATCCGCAACATGTTTGACGCGAGTGAAACGATCGGAGACGAATTGCTGCAGCAGGTGCTCGGCAAAGGCGCGGATTCGCAAATGAAGAGCATCGTGGCAACCATCCAGAAGGAACAGAACGCCATCATCCGCGACGACAAAAGCCGGATGCTTATCGTGCAGGGGGCGGCCGGCAGCGGCAAGACTTCCGCAGCGCTGCAGCGGGTGGCGTACTTGCTGTACAAACACCGCCAGACGATCAAGGCCGATCAGATCGTTCTTTTCTCGCCGAATCCGATGTTTGCCGGTTATATCTCCAACGTCCTTCCAGAGCTCGGTGAAGAGAATATGCAGCAGACGACCTTTCAGGAATATCTCGACTATTGGCTCGGTTCTGCGCTGCGGCCGGAGGATCCCTTTGACCAGATTGAATATGTGCTGACCTCGCAAGGAGTGCCGGGGTACGAGGCTCGCCTTCAAGGGATCGGGTATAAAGCATCCGAGGCTTTCCTGCAAGCCCTGCATAACTATGCAATGTGGCTGGGACGGGAAGGCATGCGGTTCAACGGCATTCGGTTTCGGGACCGCGATTTGATCACCGCGGAGCGAATGAGGGTGGAGTTTTACGGTTATGACCGCTCCCTGTCGTTGTCCAATCGTGTCCTGCTTTTGCAGGAATGGCTGCTGAATGAACTGGCTTCGCTGGAACGCGCGGAACGGGAAGCGCCTTGGGTGCAGGAGGAGTTGAATTATCTCGACACCGAGCAGTACGTGGAGGCCTTCGAAATGCTGCATAAAGAGAAGGAAGTATTCGAAATTGTGGAAAAATACGCCGCTCGCGAGAACGAACGCCTGGGAGATGAAGGCGACTTTGATTTCGGTCTTAAGGAGGAAGAGCTGCTTCGCCGAAAGATCGTGAAAGAAGGCTTTAAACCACTTAGGAAAAGTGTGAAGAAATTCTCGTTCATCGATATCAAGAGCTTATATGGGCAACTGTTTGAGGGCGAAGCCCCTTTTCGGGAGAAAACGAATGGAGCCGACTTCCCCCCGCTGTGGGCTGAAATATGCGCGCAAACCAAGGAAGCGCTGCTCCGCAGCGAGTTGTTCCACGAGGATGCGACTCCGTATTTGTATTTAAGAGAACTTATCGAAGGCGTCCGGACGAACACGGAAATCCGGCATGTCTTCGTTGACGAGGGACAGGATTATTCGGCGTTTCAATATGAATATCTAAAAAAGCTGTTTCCCCGTGCCCGGATGACGGTGCTCGGCGATTTCGGGCAAGCGATCTTTATGCAGTCTACAAGTTTGGACGCAGCCGATTCGCCACTGGTCCGCCTTTTCGGCGAAACTGAAACACGCCTTGTCCGCCTTGTGCGCAGTTATCGTTCAACTAAGGAGATTGTTGAATTTACGAAATCGATGCTTCCAGGCGGGGAAGACATTGCACCGTTTGAAAGGGGCGGTCCAAAGCCCCTTCTGATGAGACTGGACGTCGGTGAGAAGCGTGATGCGCAAATTCTGGCAGACATCGCGGCGCTAACGGCCGAGGGCTTCGATTCCATTGCCGTCATTACGAAGACCGCAGCCGAAAGCCGGGAGGCCCATGAATCGTTACGGATTCATGGAGGCGATGCTCTGCAGCTCATTACGAAGGAGACGCAGGGCTTTGAAAAAGGAGTGATGATCATTCCCGTGTATCTCGCCAAGGGTGTCGAGTTCGATGCAGTCTTGGTCTATGATGCTTCGCCCGAAGCTTACGGCCGGGACAATGAACGCAAGCTTCTTTATACCGCTTGTACGCGGGCCATGCACCGGCTTCATCTTTACACGACGGGAGATTGGTCGCGGTTCGTGCAGGCATTGCCTGCTAATTTGTACGAGAAAGCGCCATATTAAGGGATCGGGGGTGACGTCGGCGGCGATAAGCTGCAGCTCATGATTTAGCAAATCTTCGGCGCCATCCTGTAACCCTTCATTACAACAGGACGGGTACCACACTGGTAAACTCTTGTCATATGTTTTTTCTCAATTCAATGGTTAGGAGAGATATTGAATGAATTCGTTGGTTCTTGGGTTTCAGGAGATGGATACAACGCAGCTTATGCTCGTTGGTGGAAAAGGGCTAAATTTAGGTAAATTGTCAAAAATTGAAGGATTACAAGTGCCAGAAGGATTTTGTGTGACAACGGTGGGATATCAAAATGCTATCGAACAAAACGAAATCGTTCATGCTTTGTTGAAGCGGCTAACTTTGCTGAAAGTAGAAGATCGAGAACAAATTGCTGAAATCAGCAAAAAGATTCGAGAGGCCATATTGGATTCGGCTATTCCTTTGGAAGTTGTGGAAGCAGTTGCTCACCATATCACCAAGTATGGCGATGAATATGCTTATGCCGTGCGTTCTAGTGCGACTGCTGAGGATTTGCCGCATGCTTCTTTTGCTGGTCAGCAAGATACCTATTTAAATATTATTGGCAAAGAATCCATCTTGGAGCATATCCGCAAATGTTGGGCTTCTTTATTTACGGAACGGGCGGTCATTTACCGAATGCAGAATGGATTCGACCACAACCAAGTTTATTTATCCGTTATCGTTCAGAAAATGGTGTTCCCTCAGGCATCAGGGATTCTATTCACCGCTGATCCCATCACTTGCAACCGAAAGCTGCTCTCTATCGATGCCAGTTTCGGACTTGGAGAAGCGTTGGTCTCCGGCTTGATATCCGCCGACTGTTATCAAGTTAAGGATGGGGTAATCGTTAGCAAGAGAATAGAAACCAAAAAAATGGCTATTTATGGTCGAAAAGAAGGCGGAACAGAGACCCAGCAGCTCAATCCTGATCAGCAAAAGACGCAAGCCCTAACAGATCAACAAATTTTACAACTGGAACGTATCGGAAGACAGATTGAAGAACATTTCGGCTTCCCCCAAGACATCGAATGGTGCTTGGCTGATGATACCTTTTATATTGTCCAGAGCCGGCCGATCACCACTTTATATCCCATTCCTGAAGCGAATGACCAGGAGAATCACGTGTATGTGTCTGTCGGCCATCAGCAAATGATGACGGATCCTTTTAAACCGCTTGGGATATCCGTTTGGGTGTTAACAGGTGCCAGCCCCATGTTTAAAACGGGTGGCGGAAGGCTGTTTGTGGATATCACGAAGGGCTTGGCTTCAACAGCTGGCAGGCAAAATTTATTGGGTGTTTTAGGACACTCCGATCCACTCATAAAAGACGCGCTTATTACCATCATAGAGCGGGGAGATTTTATAAAGTTGGACCCGAATGACCAGAGCGAACCAGGTCCCGTAAAAAGCCATATAGGTATGTCGCCTGCGGAGATTTTAGCAGAAGCAGGAAATAACCCGTCGATTGTTGATCATTTGATTCAGAGTAGTGAGGCATCCTTGTCCGCATTAAAACATAACATCCAGTCGAAATTGGGCTTAGAAGTGTTTGATTGCATCCTGGAAGATATGCAGCAACGGAGGCAGCGTTCGTCAGATTTGAATAATTTGAGTGTAATTATGGCCGGCATCCATGCTTCAGCATGGATCAATGAAAAAATGAATGAATGGTTAGGTGAAAAAAACGTAGCAGACACACTTTCCCTATCAGTACCTAACAACGTCACTTCTGAAATGGGTATGGAGCTACTGGATGTTGCAGATGTGATTCGTCCCTATCCGGAAATAATTAAGTATTTACAACAGCTAAAGGATGATAAATTTTTGGATGAACTGGTTCAATTCGAAGGTGGGCAGAAGGTGCGTGATGCCATTGCTGCTTATCTCGACAAATATGGAATGCGATGTGCCGGGGAGATCGATATCACAAGAACACGCTGGAGTGAAAAACCAAGTATACTGGTACCTATGATCCTTAGTAACATCAAAAATCTTGAGCCTGGCGCCAGTAAACGAAAATTTGAGCAAGGGCGACAGGAAGCTTTGAAAAAAGAACAGGACTTATTAGCCCGATTGAAACAATTACCGGGTGGTGAACAAAAAGCCGAAGAGACAAAACAAATGATCGATTTGATTCGGAATTTCATCGGTTATCGTGAATATCCGAAATATGACATTGTAAGTCGCTACTTCATTTACAAGCAGGCGTTACTAAAGGAAGCGGAAAGGCTTTTAGAAGCCAACATTCTTCATGAAAAAGAAGATATTTACTATCTTGCTTTTGAAGAATTGCAGGAAACCGTACGCACAAATAAACTGGATTACCAAGTTATCCACAAACGAAAAGAGGAGTATAAACACTATGAAAAACTAACTCCGCCACGTGTGATTACGTCTGATGGCGAAATCATTACCGGTCAGTACAAAAGGGAAAATATCCCCGCCGGAGCTATTGCAGGTCTTGCCGTTTCTTCGGGTGTTGTTGAAGGGAGGGCACGGGTAATCCTGAATATGGAAGAGGCTGATCTGGAAGATGGCGATATACTTGTGACTGCCTTTACCGATCCCAGCTGGACTCCATTGTTTTTATCTATAAAAGGCTTAGTTACGGAAGTCGGCGGATTGATGACCCATGGAGCCGTTATAGCACGTGAATATGGCTTGCCGGCGGTTGTAGGTGTGGAGAATGCGACCAAACGGATAAGAGATGGGCAACGAATTCGGGTGCATGGAACAGAAGGGTATATCGAATTGTTGTAATGGAATATGCACGTTAGCAGGATGATGAGCATTTTCGCTCGGCTTATGAAAAAATGCCTCGTTCAGTGAAAGGTCTAGAAGGTGCAAGTGAGTGGCATGGGATTTTGGACAAAATTGCCGGAAAGTCTGCTGGGGTCTAGATACCATGCTGAACAAGCACGCTGGTTAGAAAATGCAACGAAAATCGTTTGTTCGACAACACTTACAGAAGTGGATTGGACCAATTCCAAGGTAACCAAAGACCATGTTCTGGAAGTGTTAGCGGCTTTATGAGGTTGCACGCTTGGGCAGCCTCATAGAGCTATTTGGCAGGATGTTGGAATTTAACTTGAATAAGTTAAAGAGGCGGAATCATATTTGAAAAAAGATTAGAAAATTTTTCTGAAATGTCGATTCTAGCGTCTCCCGTTCGTTGTGAATATAGAAGCAGAGTAGGAAGAGATTATTAAAAGAGAAAAATAATTGTATCTGAGATCAAGGCTTCGCAGATGCTCGGCCTTCAAGGACAGATGAAAAAGGTTTCGCCGATCGTATGAACAACCTCCCCAAGTACGTTGTAACAACAACATTGGAGAATCTGGAGTGGAACAATTCACAATTCATTAAGGGGAATATCGCAGAAGAAGTGATTCAATTAAAGCAACAACCAGATAAGGATATCTTGGTCGCTGGTAGTCGCCAATTAGTGAAATGTTCAATAGCATTAATGCAAACACAATTTTTGTTGCCAGGAAGTCTATCTGGAGGACTGAACTTATGAGCTCATAACGATTTGCGATTCTAGGATCATGATATTACCAAGACAAATCAAAGTCAATACTAAAATAACTAAAAACATTACCGAAGTAATGTAATATTAATTCTTAGTAAAATGATTTATAATAATGGCAAAGGAGTTGGGGGGAAGAGATGAGCACAAGAGGCGCAACCAAAGAAGCTATTTTGACCGCAAGCATCCAGTTATTTAATAAATATGGATTCGATCAAGTCACAATCAATCAAATTTGCAAAGAGATCAATGTGACCAAAACCGCGTTTTACTATCATTTCAAATCCAAGGATGAGTTGATTTCCGAGGTTTTTTCGTTTGACAATATGATCTCCAACAATGATGTACTGGACATTCTGTCCGTCACCGATTATGCCGATCAGGCGATAAAAGGCATGGAGATTTACGTGAAGCACATGGTTCGTCTGGGAGTCGAAATGACGAAGGAAAATTACAGGGTCCACCTTCGGAACCAGACCCTTCCGCTCGATAAAGGCAAGTCATCACTATTAAGCAGCGTTATTCCCACGTTGGTTCAACGGGCCAAAGACGCTGGACAAATCAAAAATCCGGCGAGCGCAGAGGATTTGCTTGATTCAATGTGTATTATAGCCAATGGAGTCATTCTGAATTGGGCCATTATGGGCGGCAGTTTCGATATTCTGGAAGAAACGAGGAAGCAATTTGAAATTTTGCTGGTCGTGTAAGGCGAATAGGGGTTGTAAAAGGTAACGCTTCGCTCAAAAGAGGGGGCGTTTTTTAGTATTTTGATTTCCTTTTCGATCTCAAGTTCAATAAAACTTTACCCTGGTATTTACATTTCTTTACCCATGTAATATAATTCGAATATTCCTTCGGATTGGAGAGGTTAGATATGGAACCCAACAAAGCAAGATTGATACTGGTTATAGGTGGTACAGGAACACAAGGCGGCAACGTAGCTCGCGAGTTGTTGAAGCACGGTCATCGCGTACGGATCCTGACCCGGAACCCGGAGTCGGCTGCTGCTCAAGCGATAGCGGCTAAAGGTGCGGAGTTGATCCAGGGAGACTTGGCCGATGCGGCATCGCTCGAACCTGCCATGGACAATGTATCGGCAATCTTCTCAGTGCAGTACGCCGATCCCTACGATCAGACAATTGAACCGCGAAATGCCGCAAATATGGTGGAGGCGGCAAGAAAAGCCGGAATCGAACAAGTCGTGCATACCTCGGTCGCCGGCAGCAATGTGCTTCCACGGTGGGATAAATACAAGTATCTGACTCAGACTTGGGAGAATAAATACGAAATCGAAGAACTCATCCGCAATGGAGGTTTCCAAGCTTGGACGATTTTGCATCCTTGCTGGTTTATGGAAAATTTTGTAGAGCCCAACTCGGCCATTATGGCGCCGGAATTGAAAAACGGGGTTTTGTTTGGCACGTTGAAGGGAGATACTCCTCTAAAATTGAATTCCGGAGAGGATACGGCCAAATTTGCGCGCGCAGCTTTTGAGAATCCGCAGAAGTTTCATGGAAAGGATATTAATGTCGCAAGCGACGAACTTTCCATGACGGAGATTGCGCAAACGCTGAGTCGCGTTCTCGATAAAAAAGTGGTCTTCGAAATCGCAGGCGATGAGGAAACCCGGAAACGCGGAATGTTGGAGGGAACGGTTTATTTTATGGAGTGGTTAGAAGAAGTGCCCGGTTACGGCTTCGATATTCAGGAAACAAGAGAGTATGGCGTTGAGCTTAAATCTTTTGCGGAATGGGTTGAGGAGAACAGACATAGGTTTGAAATAAACTAAAATAGGGAAAAACTCAAGAAGCCTGATTTTAAGGCTTCTTTTTTGCGCTTGCTGGTGGAGCATAACAGCCTCCCAATCACGATCCTGAATGGAATATTTTGTAGCAAGCTCTGAAATCAGAGCATCAAGTTTTCCAAAGAGATGAATGATTTTACGCTTTCTTGGAGTGTTATGACCGGGCGTCCAAGTAATCGTTCCAGATCATTTGAGGTCGATGAAGTATAAGCCTTATCACAGGCTAATACGCTTTTTTGATGTAAATACAATAAAGTAGATAAAGTTCTTATGGGGTGACAAGAACCTTATCTCATTCCCGATTTTGACAAGAACCTAGAGTAGTAACAAATTGAAAGAATGTTTAAAAATAAGTTTGCATGCATTTGAATGGAAGGATATAATTGGAAAAAAATATTCAGAAAGATGTTCGGTTGTACTTTGAAAAAGGGAAAGGAGTGGAACTAAAATGCTTGAGTCAGTAAAAATAAGTATTTCTGAGATGACTCTTTGGTGTAAGAGTATTCTACGTCAATGGGTGGAAGATGACTATGTTGTAAACACGTGGACAGAAATACAAATCAATCGTGATATTATTGGTGATTTTCCAAGAGGTACTGCACGGCTCGAATCAATTATTGATAGAATTAATAGTGGAATTGTGACTAAGCAATTGGAAGTCACAACGGAGCATATTACACCAATTTCAGCTCGTGTTTGTTCTACTTATAGAAATTGGCCTGATGAAGTCGCCAGGAAAGGTGCGTCACTTGCATCATCCCTAGCTGATACATATGGAATTGGGATCGTCGCGGTGCCTAAACCGAACATCATTGGGGAAGGATTAAAACCGATTTTATCAGCAAACCAAATAGGGTTAATAATAACGCAAAACAACCCATTACTGAATAAAGGCATTACCGATCTAAATGTTATTGGTAATAATCCGCTTGCAATATGTGCACCAGGTACCCCGCCTTTTTTATTTGACGGTTCTTTAAGTACTCATGATATTCGTCACTCGGCGGTCGGGCTAAAAGAATATGCTGACTAATATGGAATACTTCCTCCTGGAATCGTACAAGATGCAAATGGTGAGGCATCTCAAGACTTAAATATATTGTATAAGATTCTCGAAGGAGATCGAAGTTGCGGATCTTTTCCGCCCTTGGGTGGAACTAAAGGTCTTGGTTAGCAATGGGTATGGAGTTTATTGCAGGTGCATTAACTTGGGGATTTTTTGGAAATGCACCAGGTAAACCCTGGGGAGAAGGGGCTATAATATTTGCATTTGATTCAAAATTATTTAACTCAGCTCATATGATCAAACAAATTCAAGATTATTTGAAGCAGTTTAAGACCTATCCAGGATATCATTCTTTTGAAATAAGTAATCAAGTAATGAGCAGGGGATGGATTGAATATCCCAAGAGTCAACTTGATTCAATTATTCGTGTCAGCAACAGATCAGGTATCAATATGAATTTCGAATCATTGCGCTAACGGATACGTTAGCGCAATAGACATATGAAGAAGGCTGCCGATACTATAGAACGACAGCCCTCTCAGCTAACGGGAGTTTAATGAATAGAGGTAGCTAATCTCCCGGGAACACAAGCTTTGCTATCCACCACTTAACATACCCAGATAAGCGTCTTTTCTTGTAGAGTCTACCAGAAGAAGATAGAACTTATTCCAATATTATGCGTCTATGAATGTGATAGGAGGTTATATTCATGTCTGAAACCTGTACTAAGTGCGGCGCCGTTCATACTGGGGAGAAGACGTGCGAATCGATTTTCAGTGAATTTCTGGCACTCGAGTTCACCGATCCCGGTTACGGACGGGTTCATTTTCTCACCGTCGCCTGCTACATGATTCAACATGTGGGCTACAGCGATGAATTGTATGTCTGGATGCAAGCCGCGCTGCGAAAATACCTGGAGGAAGGCCACACCACCGAGATGATTCGCCAGGATGCCGTCCAAGGACCAGGAAGCACCAAAGGGATTCGAAGGCTGGCGGATGCGCCGCCTCTTCCCAAGGTGGCATGGTCCATGACGATCGCCGATGTGGCCGCGCAGATGCATGACGCGGAAAGCTATTGCAAGCATATTGAGCAATGGGGACGTACCACGTTGCAAGAGATGGGACCGCTTGTTTTGAAACAATGATAGGATGGATTATAGTACAACGAGGTTATAAAGATATTTAAACAAACGGATACTATAGCTCAATAATCAACTAAGATGCGGCTGCTGGCATAGATCGGCAGCCGCGTTGTGCCACGGACAGGATAATGCAAGAAGGTAATTGAATAAATATAGAACATTGCCGATAAAGGGGGGACGTAATATGCCATTTCCAACGCACATAGTATCCGCAGGTGGATTTGTGGAAGATGGGCAAGGAAATATCCTTTTAGTAAAAACTCGTGACGGTGGTTGGGTTTATCCTGGTGGTCAAGTAGAAGTTGGAGAAAATCTGATGGACGCTTTGGTTCGTGAAATCAAAGAGGAAAGCGGAATAGACACCACGGTTAGCTACTTAATTGGTGTCTATTCGAATACAGGTATTTTTAAATGGTATGATGGCGTGACTGATGTTCCTACGCAAGTTATATTTGATTTCGTATGTAAACCTGTTGGCGGGGAGTTAGCTGTTTCTGAAGAAACAACAGATAGCCGCTGGGTGGCGAAATATAGAGTTCTTGATTTCATTACACATCCAGCTATTCGCACTCGCTATCAGGCTTATTTGGAGTTTAACGGAGCAGTAAATTACATGGAGTATGTAACGAGCCCAGAGTTTATAATCAAACACCAAAAAGGTATATCGTAGTAAATTATTTCTCGTTGTTGATCAAACGAGGAACGTTAGCACAATAACACCAGGACGAGGCTGCCAACACAATCGGCAGCCCCCATTACGTTACGGGCAGAATAACGCAACGAAAAGAAGTTGCCTGCGTCTAATAACTTATTGGATAAATATGGATGGAGTTGAATGAGAAAGGTGACAGCATCATTTTCACATAAGCCCGAAGGATACGAGTGTCCATTTTGTCGTGTTTGGGGTATCGAGCGACCTCATCAGGGAACAAAACAAAGGGATATCATCTATCAGAATGAAAAGGTAACGGCATTTATAGCTAGCAAATGGTGGCCAAACAATAAAGGACATGTACTTGTTGTTCCTAATCAACATTTCGAGAACATCTTTGAACTCCCTGCGGATTACGCTGTTGAAATTCACCGCGCGGCTCAGCTTACAGCGTTTGCAATGAAAAGTACATATGGATGTGATGGGATTTCTACGCGGCAACATAATGAGCCTGCTGGCAATCAAGACGTGTGGCATTATCATCTCCATGTTTACCCAAGATATGTGAATGATCAACTTTATCTGACAAAGGGTTCTCAGTCCGATCCAGATGAACGCTCTTTCTATGCTGATAAGTTGCGTTCTTGGATAAAGGAAAACATTTAAGGTCTAGGAGGAGCGAATGATATCCCTAGTAGGAGATGAACCTGAGTGTACGTAGGCCTTACTAAGGATTGGGAAAAAATAAACGGAAAACGATAGTTGAGTGACTTCGATACAGGAGGGAACATTTTGGTTAGGAATACAGCAAAAGCAATTATTGAATATGATAATAAGCTACTTTTTATTAAGAAAAAACTTGATAAAGTAGGCATTTATTATACTTTGCCCGGTGGTGGGCAAGAATCAGGCGAGACAATTGAAGATACTATTCTACGCGAATGCAATGAAGAATTAAATATTAACGCAAAAATAAAAGAATTGGTTTGCGTTAGGGAATATATTTCTAATAATCACGAATATTCTTTTTTAGTTAAACAAGTACACGCAATTGAATTTATCTTTCACTGTTCCTTTGAAGTTGAAGATAAGATCACTCATTTACAGAATGATGTTGCCCAGATTGGATTTGAATGGTTGGATATTTCAACAATAATAGAGTCTTTAAAGCAAGTCAGCGAAATAAATGATCTAAAGTTTCCTCAAACACTCAAAGATTTTTTAAAAGAATATTATATAAGCCGTAGGATTGAACCATATTCAAAATTTAGATTCTAAAATTTCATCATTTTGTTGAACTAACGGATAACAATAGCTTAACCAGACATGAACATGAGGACAATCCTGTATACTTCTTGGTGCGAAATACGCCCCGCCGCCAAAGGACGACGTAGCTGTTTCGCCTTGTGTCTGCCGGATGATTCGAATATGATGGAAGGAGGGACCTAAGGAGGCGAAGATGAATGAAGCCGCTTTTGATATGAAGTTATTTGAGAGCTACAAGCCGGGGTTAACCTCGTATTGTTATCGAATGTTGGGATCCATTGATGATGCGGACGATGCTGTACAGGAAACCTATATTCGGGCATGGCAGAGCTGGGATCGATTCAGACAGGACTCATCCATTAAAACATGGATCTACCGCATAGCGTCGAACTTATGCCTGGACAAGCTGAGGCAAGCGAAGCGCCGTACGCTTCCCGTTGACCTGTCCAACCCGGTGATCAAGATTGTCGAACCGAACGAAACGCTGCCAGACTCGTCCTGGATTTGGCCCTCACCCGAATTTGGAGAAAATCCGGAAGATGCTCTCGTTCGCAAGGATACCCTTCAGCTCTGCTTTATTGCACTTTTGCAAACCTTGCCGCCTCGTCAACACGCGGTTCTTATTCTGAAGGATGTCTTTGAATGGTCTTCGTAACAAATTGCGGAAACGTTGGGAATGTCGCCGGCAGCGGCGAACAGCGCCCTGCAACGAGCCAGGGAGACGATGGACCGAACGTGGCTTCGCTCCGACGAATTTAGTAAGATGGATGTCAATCCCGACCAGAATCTTCTCTCGTGGTATGTGGAAGCGTTTGAGCAATTCGATATCCAAGCGCTTGTGTCGTTGTTACATGAGGAAGGTTGTATGTCCATGTCGCCTTTCGCCATGTGGATAAGCGGGCAAGAAGATTTGTCCGCGTTTTTTGCACTTACGCGCTGGCATTGCGAGGGAGCCAAATTTTTGCCAACTACAGTGAATGGCGGTTATCCCGGGCGCAGTATGTGCCAGGTAAGGAGGCATCCGTCCTGGTGCCTTGGGGCATTCACGTGATTGAAGTGAAAGATAATCGGATATTTCATGTTCAAAATTTCATAAATGCAAAATTATTTTCCCGATTAGGGCTTCCCGAACAAATAGACCGATGAATTCGGAGATTGGTATTCGTCTATATTAGTGAGAAACAAAATTCCTGTAAAGAGGTGTCCTTCACAATGGAAACAAGCAATTCAACGAAAGTAACCGTAGAGACCGTCGTTCAAGCCCCTGTAGCAAAAGTATGGAGCTATTGGACCGAGCCGGACCACATTACGAAGTGGTATCAACCTTCCGAGGAATGGCATGCGCCAAGAGCGGAGAACGATTTGCGAGTCGGTGGCGAATTCCTGACAAGGATGGAAGCGAAAGATGGTAGTATGGGTTTTGATTATAGCGGAATTTACGACGAAGTGAAGCTGCATGAGACGATTGCCTACACATTGGGAGACGGACGGAAAGTGGATATTGCGTTCGTCGATCAAGGCGAGGCCACGAAGGTCGTTGAAATCTTCGACCCCGAGAGCACTCACCCTGTTGAATTCCAACAGGCGGGTTGGCAAGCGATTCTGGATAGTTTCAAACGATATACGGAAGCATCATAAGAATAACGAAACGCGCTCTGCCTCCAAAGGACGACAGAGCGCGTTTTTCCTTGGATGAAAGAGCAATCGATCTTCGATTGTTCTGTTCCCTATTCACTGTTGTTATTGTGTTCTATCGGTAGACGATAGCATCTCAACATGACGGCAACCGGTCGCGTGATCGGTTGCTGTCGTTCGTTGAGCTAAACCAGCTAATAGTTGTCAAGATTTTTCTCTAAAACACTTCTAATTTACGTGCTATACTAAAAATGAACATGCCAAATAAACTTCCCCAATTTTTAATTTGGAAAGTTATTGTTTATTTAGTTGGATGTAGTTTTTGATCCGTATCTTGGAAATCTGTTTTGCTTTTTAGTAACGCATAAATCCAATGTAAAAGTTTGTTAACACAAGCGATGACCGCTACTCTAAAAGGTTTGCCTTCATTTCGTTTCTTATCGTAAAATTCTCTTAATCTTTATTGCGTGGGATCATTTCATCTGTCTTTTTCTTTTTACGAGCATCACGTATTCCACACCTTACAGCCATATATAATGCGTGTCTTAAGCTGCTAGACCCTCTTTTGGTAATTCGGTTAACTGAAGCTGTAAATTTGCCAGAGGCATACACACTAGGGTCTACTCCAGCGAAAGCGACTAGCTTTTTGGGGTGATTAAACCGATCGATCTCACCGATTTCGGAGATAAGCGTTGCAGCGATTTTTTCTCCTATACCAGGGATAGATTGGAGAATCATATATTCTTCCATTTCTTGGGCAAGGGCATCTATTTCGGCATCCAACTTGGATAGGTGCTCTTGGTATTGAAGGATTAACGTGATCAGGATCTCAAGATTAAAGATATGGCTTTGAAATAAGTTGTTCTGGAATGGGTTTCGGGATGCGGCGTCTCTTAGCTTTTGCGCCCGTTCCTTCGCCCATTTATCAGAACGACTTTTACATAGAGAAGCTATTTTATCCACCAATGTACATTCGCTGATGCTTAAAACCGACTTCGATGTTGGAAACTGTAATAGTGTTTGCAAGGAAACTTTGGAATATAAATCACCAAACACACCTACATATTCAGGAAATATTTGATCCAACACGGAATGAAGCTGTAATTTCGTTTGTGCAGATACTCCTGAATGCTTTCGTGCAGTCTTGTTAGATTACGAAGGTTTAAGCGTTGGATCCCCCTTTTTTATAAGGCTCTAGTTCTTCTTTATAATAAAGTTCACATAGATGAAAGGAATCAATGGCATCGGTTTTAACCTTCCGTAAGCTTGAACTTTTAGCTCGATAAGCAATAAGTGGATTGACGATAATATACACATATTGATGCAATTGAACAACAGGAGTATGATAGTGTCCTGTTGATTCCAAAATAACTGTAGGCTTTTTACCCCCTAGGGTCTCAACTTCCTTTAAGAACTTAAGAAAAATAGTATTAAATTCCTCAACATTATGAAGGATGCTAAAACTTTTACGATACGGCTTTCGTTTATCCAAAAATGCTTGAACTTGACTTTCTCCTTTGGCTACATCCAGACCCACGACTGGATTCATACGAATTCTCCTCCTTCATCATACATAATTGTCGGTATCCCCTAAGGCTTCTTGTAATGTCATAGGTTCGCTTGTTAAACGGGATCTGGTCCCAACCAGCCTGAAACATGTTTATACAAGTAGGGGGTGAACAGTTTAGCTGACGGGATCAAGTCCCACGGGCACACCGTTCTACCCCGACTACCGTAATCATAAGACCCTATGAAAAAAGGTCAACCAGAAATATCTGGCTAACCTTATATTACGAACGGGCAGTTATCCGCAACAGAGAATGGATCTGAAACCAAGTGTTTTATTTCGAATACATGGTACAATTCCTTAATTCAAGAGTTACATTTTAGGACGGGAAGTGAGCTTTTGACCATCAGTAAGAGGAATTCAAGAACAATTGTAGGTGATAATGAAATGTATAGATGGACTGTGTCACCTGATAGTGGTTACTTAGTTTTTGTTACAGAACATGGAATAGTAAGGGGAAAAGGATCGAGGTTTACGTTACTTCCGAAAGTAATGGCTTTTGGACGAGCTTTCCTGATGTGAATGATACGAATTTAAAGGTAATAAAGCCAAGTGATGTATCTCAGTTCATAACACTGGCTATTAACCATGGTTGGAATCCCAAAGAAGCTGGTAGACCAATTAGACCAATTGCATTTGACTTATCAGGTGACACCTTACTAAAACGTATTTCTTTAAACTGAATAGAAAATTCTTCCTTTTACTGATGAAGGTAGCGTACAATAGCGATATATAATGTACGATTCGAGGAGATTGAGGCATGAATCCCGCGGTCCGCGAGGTGTATTTTCGAAGAAGCGGAAGCAGCGGACAACCCTGCATTGGCTAACTGAGAAAGGGTATCCGCTTCTTCGAAGCCTAAACCGGTGAGGGTTCGAATGCAATAACGTTATCTGAAAGGGCACGAAAGGCGGAAGAGGAGAGACCAATGGACATACATGATATTCCTGTTGAATTTGTAGAGCAAATAGGAGCGATTAAGAACATCTCATTCCCTCAACAAGGGCATACTTCGCTTGTTGTTAAAATTGAAACTCGTGATCATCAGTTCATTATTAAAAAGACAGAGCATGGTTTATTTAATGAATGGTTATCGGAGGAATATAAAGCATTACAATATCTTTCAACTACTGGACTACCGGTTCCAAAGGCATATGCTTTCCATATTCAAGACAAATCCAGATGGCTACTCATGGATTATATAGATGGAATAAGTTTGAGACATTTCTTGGGAAGTAAACCTAATCTCAGGGATAGAGAGAAAGTTATATCTTACTATGGTCTATGTTTAAAGCAAATCCATGAATGCCAATGCCCTGTTAGATTGCGCAAGAATGATCAATCTTGGTTAGGTACAATGCTCATGAAGGCTAGCCACAATCTTGCTAATTATAATGTGGATGGCACTGAAGAATTACTTATACGACTGAAAAATGATAGACCTAAACCGATTGAGAATACTCTGATTCATGGCGATTTTCACACTAATAATGTATTGGTTAACTACAATAATGTAATTGGTATTATCGATTGGCCTAGAGCTGCGTTTGGTGATCCGCGATTTGATATCGCGTTGGCTATCAGACCTAAGCAAGATGTTTTTGATCAAAAGGGGGATAAAGAATTATTCTTTGAATCCTATGATAGATTAAGGATAACAGATGAAGAATATAGGTATTTCCAAGAAGGTTTGTATAAGTTCTTTTAAGTATCGCTTCGAAGGTGCCCATCCGATAGACGATGAATTTGAAAGCGATATTGAGAAAGAAACTGAAAGAGATGCTAACTCTATTGATGATTTAGGTCACAGCATACAAATGATTTTTGAAAGAAGTTTTGGCGAGTAATTTAAATTAGAATGCTGCTTGAAGGTTGCCGGGCAGATTTGGTCTAAATAAAAAGATCATTATTAAGTAACCACTATTGTCCAATACTGAGAGGGCTATCAAGTGGTAGTCCTTTTCTACGAGGGAGGATAGTTCAATCGTTGGCCAGCCGTGCACTTAATTGATGCTGTGAGCAATTGCTTCAAAATTATACTTGCTTTAAAGTGCACTTTAAGGTTTAGGCTAATAAGAACCAACCGGCTTTCTTAAAATTTGCACAAAAGGAGCGAACATCGCTATGTCATATACGATCAAGGAAGCTTCGGAGCGGCTTGGTTGCCCGGCACATACGATTCGGTTTTATGAGAAGGAGGGATTGCTTCCTTACATTAAGAGGGATCGGCACGGCAATCGTCTGTTCGATCAAGATCATCTGGATTGGATTCGGTTAATGACGTGTTTCCGGGCCACCGGAATGAAAATTTCCTTGATGAAGCAGATGGTTAACCTCGCGTTAGACGGCGATGCCACGATTCCGCAGAGAAAAGCGATCTTAAACCAGTACAAAGAAGAATTGTACCGTCGACAAAGCGAACTGGCAGAAGCGCTTGATGCCGTTAATAATAAGCTTGCCATCTACGAGGATATTGAGAGGGGAAGGCTTCCTTCCGAGAGCAGGCTGCTGAATCAAATGGAAGATCAACACAACCAATCGATTAAACAGGATTGAGGATGAAAAGATGAAACAAAGAGCATTGGGCAATAGTGATATTATTTTATCTTCGATCGGACTTGGCATCATGGGAATGTCCTCCGGGCATGTACGGGGAGACTAACGATGAACAATCTATCCAAACGATTCATCGTGCTTTAGACCTAGGCGTCACGATGTTCGATACCGCCGACGTGTATGGGAACGGGCACAACGAAGAGTTGCTTGGGAAAGCACTTCAGGGGCGTCGAGAGCAAGCTGTAATTGCGACCAAGTTCTCTTACACCCCCAATTACGAGAGTATCAGCGGCCATCCCGATTACATTAAGAAGGCAGTGGATGATAGTCTGCATCGTTTAAAGACGGATTACATCGATCTGTATTATCAGCACCGAGTCGATCCGCAAGTTCCGATCGAAGAGACGGTTGGGGCGATGGCCGATCTGGTTAAGGCTGGCAAGGTTCGGGCGCTCGGTCTGTCTGAAGCTTCCGCATCAACCATTCGTCGTGCCCATGCAGTGCATCCGATCTCCGCGCTGGAGAGCGAATATTCACTCTGGAGCCGTGACATCGAAGACGAGATTCTTCCTGCCGCAAGAGAACTGGGGATTACCCATGTTGCATATAGTCCGCTCAGCAGAGGCTTTATCTCCGGCGAGCTTCGTAAGTTCGAGGATTTGGCTGCCGACGATCTTCGCAGATGGTTGCCTCGATTCCAGGGAGAGAACTTTATGAAGAACTTGGAGATTGTCAATAAGATCAAGGAGATCGCGCTTGAAAAAGATTGTTCTCCCTCTCAATTTGCCATCGCCTGGACGATCTCCAATGGGGCGCTACCCATCCCAGGAACGAAGCGAATTAAGTATTTGGAGGAAAATGCCGCTGCCTCGGATGTTGTCCTCACGAAAGAAGACCTTACGCTCATCGAGAACGTTAGTCCGAAGAACATTACTCAAGGCGCTCGATACATGAAAGAACAAATGACGCTGCTTGATGGTTAAGCTATAATTTAATGGTCCACGGTATCCGTGGGCCATTTTTGATATTCGACATTGCCCTAGGAGGTTAACCATAATGAAAGCAACAGCCGCTGATCGAGTGAAGCTCGCACCAGGGTTCTGGTCCAGTTTGCGCCTATTAGGGATTCCCCTCAAGAAGTAGCGCGCCATGCTCATCTGCCTTGACCGTCATCGACGACCCAGTCGTCACAACCGCCCAATACTACGCGATCTGGCAGGCTTATGCCGAACTTATCGGGGATACTGCCACGGGAATCGTCAAGTTGGCCACCGCATTCGAGACGGCGCAATATCCACCGGCCGTCTTAGCGACCTTCCATGCCAGGGATTTCCGAAATGCTCTTACGCGAATGACTCGAAATAAGCAAATGTGCCCGCCTGAAAGCTTGTGTTTACGTGAAGAAGGAGGGCTGGGTATCATCGAACTGGATTGGCAGCATGCCACGGAGCCCGGACCTCCTGTACTGGTTGGGATTACACTCGCCTATCTCTTAGAGCTAGGACGACGAGGAACCGGTCGGCCGCTCACGGCTTATTCGGTAGAGTTCGTCCACGATATGGGCAACACGGAAGTACTCGAAGTTTAATCTTGTCATGTAGATCGACATTAAGTTTCCCACTATGGAAACTCAATACTTATATAGGATTCTCGTTTTTTTTGTAGGTAACTTTGTGTCATTTTTCAATGACACAAAGTTACCTACTCAATTGTATATTGACACAAAGTTACCTACTCATATAAAGTTGCCCACTTGTTGCCCACTTTAGGAAGGAAAAAACTGAAGATTAATTTACTGTGATTTCGGTTGGGTGCCCCCTTATACCGCTTTTATCATTCGTTTTATGTTTAAGAAAAAAGATAATGCCCGGTGACGTTACGAATGCTCTTATATTCCAAGTATTTTTAATAATCTGAATATTACCTGGCTAAATCGGAAGATCTCTGGGTAGTGCATTAAATAGGCAGGATTTATAATAAGTTTAAGTAAACGGATGAGGATTCATCCGGAACAACATGGCTTTGCAGAGCAAAGTTAAAGGAATCTAACAAGGAGATGGTATATATTGGGGATACCAGACCTGTTGATTAACCAGAAATTGTAATACAAGTAATCCTGCCAGAGGTATACTGAAGCAGGCGATTCAGTCGCACCACCCACTCAATCGGTTACTTACACAGACTAAATAAGCGTGAAAATTGAACAAATGGAAGTCTGGCATGCCGGGGCATTTTTAAGGAAAGTGCATTGAATGACCATTTGAGCAGGACATAGATCGTGAGAGCGCTAAACAATTGGCCATACACCGCATTTTCGGTTGTGCCAAATAGCGTAGTTAGGTTCATATGCTGTTTGATCCAGCGAAAAAAGACCTCAATCTGCCAGCGAACTTTATATATCTGTGCAATTTGCTCCGCCGTCACATGCATTAAATCGGTCACCACTCGGATTTCACTGCCTTCGAAGTCTTGAAAAATGACGACGCGATGGAGCTTTTTCGAACGACATTGCGGAGTGCCCAGTTGACAGGTGATGTCACGTATGACCGGTAATTCCATCGGACTTTGTTGACGTAACGCTATCGGCTTTTCCAGATGGACGTTGTCGCGCAAGCGAATGACAAACGAATTGCCCGTCTTGTTTGAAACGATCCAGTCGCTCCAGTTTGCCGTACGCCCGGTCCATGACCATAATGAAAGGCATCTGAGTCAGGCTTTCGCTCACCGGTCCATCCTTAAATACGGCAAATGGAACTTCAGCCGCTTTACTTGAAAATCGTGAATAATGAACTTCCACCAGGTCACTGAGGGAAGCGCAATCAGAACCGGCACGGTAGCTGGGCCATTCTTCATAAACCGCTGTGCGCACCAATATTGCAACAATTGATACACCGTAAATTTACGAGCTTTATCTGTGTTCCCCGATCGGTTGACGATGGATTCGACTTGATGTTCAGGGTCCAAGTGTGCCGGGCTTTGAATCCAACGTCGACAGGACGCAGAGTCGTGATGGTAGCCTTCACCTTGTCTTCTTGTTCTTCAGTGAGTTTCTTTGGACCTCCAGGCGAATGTCCAAGATCGAGACCCGACAACCCTTGGTTACGGTAGGTGTTCCAATACGTGCTGACGGTTTGGTAAGTCCGTTTTAAGCTACCCGCGATTTCCGTTAAGGTTCGTCCTACCAAGTGAAGACGCACAGCGAGATAGCGTTCATACATCCGAGTGCTATTGGTTTCTTTCATTGCTGTTACGAGTATCTCTAGTTCGTTTTCTTTTTTCATCTCTGATCCCTTCCTTTTCGGTCTTTTCTACATCATTACCCGAATTGGTCGGTTGTTTAAAACACGAGTTCATTCTATATAGTCATAAATAAAGTTAAACAATCGATGAGAGGATGATTTGATTGAAAACTTATCAAATGAACAACCAAAACGACCGCGGCCCATTGCAGAAAATATTCAAATTCGAGAGGCAAACATTATTGAAGCCATCAAAAATAACTTTACATAAATTCTTAATGCCGCAACTTATTACAGCAAACCGTTTCAATATCCAATGACAGTTATCGTCACTCCTCCAAACCAAAACCTGATTCATACACACAAACCAAGCGTCCGCATTGATCTTGAGTGGATGTGGGCAAAACGTCAAAATGAACCTGAAACTAAACAATCTCATTTTTTTTACATCACGCTTGAAGATGAAAGCGACATACCTGAACAAGCTGAAACATTCGTAATCTTGGGAAACTAATCCCCCACTTGCTGGACTTTCCGAAGTTGCCGAAATACTAGAGACATCAAAGCAGCAGATATCTGTGTATATGAGCCGCGCAAAAAAATATCGAAAAGAGTTACAAGAGGGGAAACGGAAATCTCTCCAACCCGATATTTTTCCGGAAGAGTCTTAGCGTCTAGCAAGTGGGCCGATTTGGGAGAGGAAACTTAGTTAATTGCAGATGATGAGTACGATTTACCTCATGCTCGATATTATTGCTGCCCACGAAGTAAGAGCTGATCCCGATGATAGCTGTAGGGATACAGGTCACGAATACGACGAACAGTAAGCTTTTTCGATAAAGGTGACCTTTGTTCGGTTTGCCGGAAATCAAAGATCGAACGAATGAGATCGCTTTCAAGGTGATGCCACTCCTTTCAGTTCAAAATCGATTCTATCATAACAGAGATAGCCGTATTTCTAAACGGCGATTTTTTTCTTCATCAATCGAGGTCATTGCTTGTTGGGCATGCTGATTTGTGTATTATGGGAGGTTGCGAATTCCGGTTCGTAGGAGGAGATCCGTTTGGATGGTACAAGGAAATATTGTCTCATCTGCCTCGGTGAATGCCGACAGACTATTTAGTTGCAAGTAGGATTGCTTCGTTAATTTGTTGATTAAAAAAGAAGAAAAAAAGATTTGTCGTATAATTAATCGCTGAGGTATGATGACTCTATCTACTAATTATTAACTTTGAAAAGAGCTATATATAACAATGTGCTGGGGCATTGGGCGGTTGACACATGAAGGGGTGTCTTACTTTCAGGTAGGCTAGGTCCGATGTGTTGTGATTGTAAGGATGCTGCAAAAAAATTGCAAGCTAAGAGCTTAGGAGGAGCAGGAATATGGTGAAAATGGAATGGACAGTGGGACAACAGGATGCCGAGTTGACGGGTACAACGAACGAAATCATCCAGGCAGCAATTGATCAGGCAGCCGCTGTGGGCGGGGGCATCATCAATATACTTCCAGGAAGATATGTCTTGAAGGATTCGCTACACCTGAGTTCAAATATAACACTTCGTGGTCATGGCAGCGAAACGGTTTTGTGGAAGCCGCCGTCAATCAGCTCGTCTGTGATCTATAATAACGGTTACGGTTTGTTTGCGGTAGCCGTTACAGAACCGGAAAAGTTCTCTATTGGTAATGGTGTTCATATTACAGACGACCGAGCAGGTGGCTTTACGGATGCGGTAGCAACCGTTTGCTGGATTAGAGGCAACGAACTCGGACTGACGCGTTCGCTCAACCACGACATTTCCGGAGCAGCCAATGGGAGGGTCACCACGGTGTATCCGATGATCAGTGGTTACGATCTGGAGAATGCTGTTGTAGAGAATCTGGTTATCGATGGGAATGCGGAACAAAATGCCTACTTGAATGGCTGCCGGGGAGGCGGCATTTTCCTGCTGCGTACGGACAATGTGCAAATAAGAAATGTAGCGGTTAAAAATTACAACGGCGACGGGATCAGCTTCCAGCAGTGTACCAATACGCTTGTGGAGCACTGTTCCTGCATCAACAATACCGGTTGCGGGTTTCATCCCGGCAGTGGCTCTGTCGGTTTCGTTTTCCGCGGTTCAAAAAGTCTCAGCAATGGAAAAGACGGGGTTTATTATTGTTTGCGAGTTTCCTATTCGTTGTGTGAGGACTGTATCATTGAAGGGAACGGACAGGACGGCTTGTCTATCGGGCATCGGGACACCGATGCGATCATTCGCAATAACCGCATTGCCTCAAACGGAAGGCATGGGATCTTTGTCCGCAATGACCTCTATAATCAGTCCGGCCACCGGACATTGGTGGAAAATAACGCATTTCACGATAACAATCGCACCGTAGGAGACAGTGACATCTATTTGACTTCGGGCGTAGCGGATATGCATATCGTTCAAAACTCGTTTCAATCCGCCGGGCATGCGGAGGAAGAAAAAACAGCGATTATAGTTAATGCTCCTCCCGAGCGAATCGTTGTCTGGGGCAACGATGCGAACAAGTACACCTTGGTAAAAACGGCTCAGGATTCTTATATGAACGAAATTTCGTTTCAGCTCGCGGAAAACTCTTTGCAAATAGGACCAAGCAATGCACCGCCAACAGCAACTGGACATTTACATGGCCGAATTGTCGGATTGTCGGTTAAATAGTATTCGTATAGTGGGTAAGAAGTGAAGAGGGGAAGTTACGTGGATAGGTTAAAGATAGCCTTTGTAGGGATCGGCGGCTATGGGAACATCTATGTGAAGGAAATGCTGGAGCGGATGGATGAGCACTATTTGGAAATTGCCGGAGCCGTAGACCCTTATCCAGAGGGCTGCCATTATTATTCGGAATTAATGGAACGCAACGTTCCTGTATACAAAAGTCTAGAGCAATTTTACGCCAAGAACAGGGCCGATCTTGCCGTCATTTCTTCACTCATTCATCTGCATGCCGATCAGACGTGTTACGCTCTTTCGCAAGGGTCCCATGTTCTTTGTGAGAAGCCTGCGGCTGCAACCACTCAGCAAGTTCATGAAATGCGTGCGGCAAGAGACAAATATGGAAAGCTTATAGCAGTAGGCTATCAGTTGGCATTTGCCCCCGTGATTCATGAATTGAAGACAGACATTGCCCAAGGAGAATATGGCAAGCCGCTCAGGATGAAAGGATCCTATTGCTGCCGCGAAGTTGGAGTTATTTCAGAAGAAACCGTTGGGCGGGGAAGATGAAGGATGAAGTGAGCGATATGTGGGTGTTGGACTCTGTAGCCAACAATGCCAATGAGCATTTTTTGCATATTATGTTCTTTCTACTTGGGGAGACCTATGACTCTAGTGCCATGCCTTATGCTTCACATGCAGTTGTAAGGGAGCAAACCCTCTTATGCTTCGAGTTTGAAGATGCCATAGTTGAGTATGATGCAGAGGATGGCCATTTCACCCTTTGGAAGATTCTGTAGTGGTTAATGGTCTATTATTGCCTTACAATTAAACAATATAGGCTTGTTAGGGATGCACCACAGGGGGAGCATAATATGCTAATAAAGGCTATCACAGGTTCGCTTAAATGGAAGTTAATTAGTCTGATCTCCGTCATTATTATTATCACGATTGCAGTAACGGGCATATTTAGTTATGTGGAAACTTCCCGAACCATCCAGGCGGATATAGAAGTTTCGAGTGATCAAATATTGATTCAGGCTAACTTGAATTTAAGCCGTTATTACCGCGAATATGAACAGTTTTTTGTATTGATAGCGGGCAGTCCGGAATTCAGAAGATGGTTACAGGCACAGAAAGGGGATCAATTTGATTTATTGCAAAATTATCAGCAAATCTCCAATCGGTACATTGAGCCCTTTATCACCCTTCATCCCGAAATGTTATCCATAACGTTATACAACTCCAATGGGAATCAACTTATCTATCGGAACTACAATCATGATTTTCCCATGTTACTCAAAAAAAATTACTCCTTACGAGACGAAAGCTGGCTAGCTTCCGTTACCCTTTCTGGAAAAATAGAGAAAATTATCACACAAAGTGATAATTATGATGATGCCATGGGAAAATCCCTTCATGTTCCGATTATGACCCAAATTCAAAAATACCAGTTCAATGGAAATGAAGGTTACTTAGCCATTGATATTTCCATTTCCCCAACGCAAAGAATATTAAACGAGATTCGCCTCGGAAATAATGGGGTGGGACTCATTGTTGACGATTCAGGTACGATTATTGCCCATCCTGATTCTGTTCAAATTACCAATAAGCTTGGGACGGAAATATCTGAACGTTTAAGTCAGTCACCCTCAGGCAATTTTTTCATTGCATCAACCGGAGAAATGGCGGTTTTTCGTACAATTCCTTATTCGAACTGGAAGCTTATCGTATTGGTTCCATACCGAGATATGGCACAAGCTATCGATAGGATAGGTAATGCCACGGTTTATATAGCCCTAATAGGCTTGTTTTTTGGAATTTGTTTGACCGTTATCGTTTCCACGTCGATTACAAGGCGATTGCAAACCCTTCGTTTAATGTTTAAAATGACTCAAATTGGTAGATTTGACCTGCGTGTAAAAGTGGAAGGAAACGATGAGGTCGCTGACCTGGCCATTTCCTACAATCAGTTATTGCAACAGATAGAAACTTCGATTCAAGACCTGGCATCAGCCCGCATCTTACAGATGGAAGCCGCCTTCTCAGCCATGCAGTCGCAAATCCATTCTCACTTTTTATATAATGCTCTTGAATCGATTAATGCCATGGCTAATTTAGTCGATCACCTGGAAATCAGGCAAACAACAGTCGCTTTATCTAACATGCTGCGATATACCTCTAACTACTCCGAAACCGTTGTGAATTTAAAAGATGAATGCAACCATTTACGGAATTACCTTCACATCATTCAAATCATATATGGGGATGATATTAAGTTCGTTATTGAACATCCTGAATTCTTAGAGCAGATATCGTGCTTAAAGGCAATCATTCAACCTATCGTTGAAAATAGCATTAAGCATGGGTACGAAGTCATTGGGGAGCCCGTCATGATCAGTGTTACCGCTCAAATATGGAAAGAGGCTTATATTAAAATTGTTATTACCGATAATGGCGCAGGCTTTACACCAAATAAGCTTGAGGAACTACAAAGGCTTCTCTCTGATTCACCTTCTGAAAATCAATATAAGCAATTAACAAGCGTTGGTTTACTGAATGTCCAGTATCGACTGAAGATGTATTATTCGGACGCAGAAACAGGGGTATGGGTGGAAAATAGACCTGGCCAAAGTGGAGTGCTTGTAAATATTATATTTCCCTACAGACAAGGGTCCCCTAAGGAGGTGCATAGATTATGAACCGGGTTCTTATTGCGGATGACAGCCCAATTATTCGCAAAAGCATCACCAAATCTGTCGAACAATTCAGTGAGACCATGGTCGTAAGCGGTGCCGTTGCCAACGGACAAAAAGCCATTGAATGGTTACAATCCAACTTTGCTGATATATGTATTACCGATGTCAGAATGCCGGTCATCAATGGTTTAGAACTAATTAAATATATAAATGAGCATTGTCCATGGATGATAAATATCGTTATTTCCAGTTATGATGACTTCGAATATGCCAAACTGGCTATTCAACTCCAAGCGCTTGACTATATATTAAAGCCTATAGATGAACAGCAATTTATATCGTGCTTACAGAAGGCTGTAGAGAAACAAGCTCAGGTAAGACATCGTGATTCCACCCAACTGCTTATAGAAAAGCTGCCCTATTTCCGGCAATGGATTGATCGGTGGATCGAACAAGTGCAAACCATAAACATGGAAACGATGCCCCTTCTTATCGTGGAAACCGTCGAAGTATTTGAGAAATGGGTGGGCAACGACAACCACCTACTTAACTCCTTATCCAACGTGTGGTTAAGAACATTAATTGAGGAACTCTTCAAAACTAATAGTGATGTCATCCTGGATGAAGGAGATGATTTGGGGATTGGAGACAAGACGTTATCCTTAGACAAAGTACGAGGATATTTTCGGCTTTGTGCCGTAAGAAGATTAGAGGAGGGCGCCTTCTTGTTAATGGGGGCCATGAAAAATTGCCGCAATGATCAAACGAGCAGATGCGTCGTCCAAATTAAAGCGTATATTGAGGAGCATTTTGCCAAAAAAATCAGCCTTCAGGAGTTGGCTGCCGTAGTGGATATGAGTAAAAATTATATGTGCAGCGTATTTAGACAAGAAACCGGTATGACCATTTTAAATTACATTGTAGCCGTACGAATGAAGATGGCACGCAGTTTATTATTGAATACTTCCTTAAAAAACTACGAAATCGCCAACCAAATCGGCTACGATAATACCGAATACTTTACAGAATTATTCAAAAAATATTATTCGATGAGTCCAATGGAATTCAAAAAAAGAATGGATAAAAGATAAATCCAGGAACCCAATAACCGCCCCGTTTATAAATCTTTCCATCATTGTAGCACGTGTCTCTTCACCTCGATATACCTTCCGAAAAGATTATTCGTGAAAACTATCCTGACATGAAATTGTTGACACTCGCTCTTTTTATTTCTTTGAAAGCGGCGTCACAAGTTCAGTTGGGTATTCCTCTTTTGATTGTATGCGATTACAAAACGATTTTAACTTCTTTTAATGTAAGGAAATCTCCCGCATCCCGAATTTTTTTAATAATCTGAATATTACCCAGCTAAATCGGAAGATCTCTGGGTAGTGCTTCAAATAAGCAGGATTTATAATAAGATTAAGTAAACGGATGAGGATTTATCCTGAATAACATGGTTTTGCAAGGGAATTTAAATGAATCTAACAAGGGGGAAGTTACAGTTGGGGAATACTTTAACAGCGGTTCACAAACAGGTTAGCAAACAGGTTAACAAGGAACCGACAAAAAGGCTAACCCCGGAAAACTCATGGGTTAAGTCACTTTCGCGGCATCGTGCCTTGTACATCATGTTAATTCCGGGACTCGTCTATTTTTTAATATTTAAATATGTCCCGCTTTTAGGCAGTGTAATTGCTTTTCAGGATTATAAAATTTTTAAAGGTATTTTGGGTAGTGACTGGGCGGGTCTGCGATGGTTTAACCAGATCTTCACCTACCCGCAATTTGGCAGATTGCTTAGGAATACCTTATTAATCAGCCTGTATCAAATTGTGTTTGCCTTTCCGGCACCCATAATTATTGCTTGCTTGTTAAACGAGTTAAGAAATATGTTTTTCAAACGAACGGTTCAGACGATTCTCTATCTACCCCATTTCTTATCATGGACCTTGATATTCGGCTTGTCCTATATGATGTTCTCTACACAAACCGGTATCATCAATCAAATCATTGTAAGCTTGGGCATGGAGCCCATTCAATTTATGCAGAAGGCTGAATATTTCCGCACCTTAATTGTTCTTTCGGGCATGTGGAAGGAGATGGGGTGGAGTGCCATTATTTTTTTGGCAGCCCTGGCCGGAATTAGCCCCTCCCTTTATGAAGCTGCAAGAATGGATGGTGCGAACCGTTGGAAACAATTTGTCCATGTTACGCTTCCCGGATTGCTTCCTGCCATAGTCATTTTATTGCTTCTCAAAATTGGCCATGTATTGGACCTTGGCTTTGAACACATTTATGTATTTCTCAATCCTATTACTTACGAGACAGGCGACATTCTTGATACGTATGCTTACAGGGCAGGCATTATACAAGGCCAATACAGCTTGACCACAGCAATCGGACTTTTCAAATCGGTAATTGGTTTTATCCTTTTAGTAACTGCCAATAAAATCAGCAAAGCCATATCAGGAGAAGGTTTATATTAGGAGGAGCTATGAAATATAAGTCAACGTTAGGCGAAAAAAGTTTTGATATCTTTAACACTTCCTTGCTGTTGGCCATCTGTTTATCGGTAATATCACCTTTACTCCATGTTGTAGCGGGATCGCTAAGCTCAGTCAATGCGCTGACGCGGAGGGAAGTTTACTTCTGGCCCAAAGAATGGACGTTGTACAACCTTCAGCTTGTTTTGCAGAATGACGCGTTTTGGAGTGGCTTGAGAGTCTCCATAATAATCGTCACTGTAGGTACCGCTGTCAATTTAATTTTAACTGTGCTTACAGCGTATCCGTTGTCAAAGCCATTCCTTAAGGGCCGCAAAGGGATTCTATTGTTTATTATATTTACAATGGTTTTCCAGGCGCCCATCATCCCCACATATCTTGTGGTCAAAAGCTTAGGGCTGCTTGATACTTATGCAGCTTTGATCATTCCAGTGGCAGTAAATGCATTTAATATGATCATATGCCTGACCTTCTTTAGAAATTTACCCGAAGAATTGTTTGATGCCGCCAAAATCGATGGGCTTTCTGAGTATGGAAGCTTGTGGAAGATTGCCTTACCGATATCCAAGCCCGTTATGGCTACCATGTTGCTATTTTACGCCGTTAGCCACTGGAACAGCATCATGGTTCCTCTGCTATATATAACGGATAGAACTAAGCATACTTTACAGGTTTACATCTACAATTTGATATCTCAATCGAATACGGAATCCGTTGCCGCAACGGCAGATACCAACTTGCGTATTTTACCTGAAGCCGTACAAATGTCAACCATCGTTCTGGCAACCTTGCCTATTGTTTTGTTGTATCCCTTCTTGCAAAAACATTTTATTAAGGGAGCCTTGTTAGGTTCTGTCAAGGAATAACTGTTATTCCAGGGGTCAAAGCCTGTTAAAATATAACAAACAATACAAATAGGGAGGCGACAAGAATGAGAAAGTTTAAAACAATCAGTTTGCTGAGCACAGCACTCATTATGGCGGCATTGTCAGCTTGTTCAACGGGGACTGAAAAGGACACGAAGCAAACAGGTAATGCGCCAGCACCTGTCACTAAACCAACGATTACCATGTTCAGCTCGGACAATAATTCTCCACTACCCGCAGAAAAAACGATGAACATACCTACCTTCAAGTACTTGGCAGATAAAACAAACACCATTCTCGATTGGACCTTCCTGCCTCACGCCCAGTATAAAGATCAGCTTCGCATTCGAGTGGCGAGCGGCCAAATCCCTGATATCATCCTGCTGAATACGATCGCAGAGATGGATTCGATAACGGGCGGCCAAGCCATGGAATTAAATGATTTATTAGATAAGTTCGGACCGAATTTAAAAAAGGTAATTCCAGCTGCTGCCTGGGCTGGCGTATCCAAAAAAGGGAAAATATTGGGAATACCGATGCCAAGCTCGCTGGGCTCCAGTAAAATACTTTACGCCCGTAAGGATTGGATGGATAAAGTCGGAATCAAGGAAAACCCCAAAAATGAGCTGGAATTGTTAGACATGTTACGTGCATTTCGGGATAAAGACCCTAATGGAAACGGAAAGAAAGACGAAATCCCCTTCATTATGAGAGAAAAACTGTCTTGGGGAGATAACATATTCGGTATGTATGGGCTATCCCCTAATAACTTCCATGAAGTCAATGGGGAAATCATTCCTGATTTCATTCATCCGGATATGAAGAAGGCGTTGTCTTTCATGAAAACCATGCTGGATGAGAAGCTATTAGACAATGAAATGTTCGTTAACAAACAAACACCTCCCAAGGTAATGGGCAATATTGCAGGATTATTCGTGCATGTACCTGGAGAAGCGTGGACCTCATGGCAAGCTAAGCTGGAAGCAGCGAATCCGGGACAAGGCGCTAAGCTGGTCGCGATTCCCACTCCGCGGGCGACAGGGTATACAGGAAAGGTTGGCGTATCAGAGAGTCCGGTAGGCAGAGTATACTTCATTATGAACTCCTCCAAAAATGCGGAGGCCATCATTAAGATGTTTGATTGGTTGGCCAGCGAAGAGGGTCAAGCGTTCGCAAACCTTGGCATCCCAGGAGTAACGTATACAAAAGAAGGAAATGAGTACAAATATGATAAACAAAAGGATACGGATGATAAGACTTTACTTTGGAGATTGAGTACGATGTACTATCTGGAAAGCTTTGCACCCATAAATCAGGCGAAGCTTGGCAAAGAAGGGTATGATTTCCTGCAGGCAACATTAGCTACAGCCGCCAAAGAAGGCCTGCCGAATCCGTTCTCGATCATACCGCAATTGCCAGCCCTTCAACAAAATCCTGATATCGATTATAACGGAAATCTGTTCCAGGAAGCAGCAGCTAAAATTTTACTCGGCAGTGCACCGCTCGAATCCTTTGACACATTTGTAGCCACTTGGCGCAAGCAGGGTGGAGATCAATATATCAAGGAATTAACGGAATGGTATAACCAGAATGTGAAAAAGTAATAGTAGGGGTATAGATGAATCCAATTTGTGAAATAGAGGAGAAAAAGAAAATGAATAAAATGAGGTTCGGTATTATTGGCGGTGGTGTTATTGCCCCAACTCACGCTCAAGCGATTACAGGCAATTCCGAAGCGGAGCTTGTGGCCATTGCGGATGTTGAATTGGAAAAGGCTGAGCGGATGGCCGTTGATTACGCCATTCCCCACGTATATGAGGATTACCAGGAATTGCTTAAGCGTGATGATATCGATGCCATCACTGTTGCCGTTCCGAGCGGCTATCATGCCGAGGTCGTAATTGCGGCTGCTGAAGCCGGTAAGCACGTGCTCTGCGAGAAACCGCTGGAAATTACAGCGGACAATATGACGCGAATGACAGCTGCTTGCCGTAAGGCAGGAGTAAAGCTTGGTTGTGTATTCCAGCGCCGGGTGAGTCCTGCAGCAATCATTACGAAAAAAGCGATGGATGACGGTAAGTTAGGCAAGCTGGTGCTCGGTGATGCCTACCAGAAATATTATCGCAGCCCTGAATATTACAAAAGTGCGGGTTGGCGGGGTACTTGGGCGCTTGACGGTGGAGGGGCGCTAATGAATCAAGGCGTACACGGTATTGACTTGATTCAATGGCTGATGGGAGATGTACAATCCGTCTTTGCCTATTCATCCGCCTTGGTTCGTGAGATCGAAGTTGAGGATACAGCCGTAGCCGTTGTGAAGTACAAAAATGGAGCTTTTGGCGTCATCCAGGGGACGACTTCGGTGTATCCTGCGCAGGAAATACGGTTTGAGCTGCACGGCGAAAATGGAACGATCATTTTTGACGATTTGGGCTTCAAACAATGGAAATTTGCCGATAGCGAGGAAGAAATGCCACAGGTACCTTCCACATTAAGCTCAAAGGATGACCCGAAACAAATAGCCAATCACGGTCACTTTCTGCTTGTAGACGATTTAATTCAAGCGATTCGCGAGAATCGGGATCCGCTGATAACAGGCGAGGAAGGGCGGAAATCCGTAGACCTCATTCTGGCTATCTATGAATCCGCGCGTACGGGCAAAGAAATTAGCTTGGTATAAAGCAGGTAGGACAGCAATGCTAACCGTATATAACAATCGTATTGATTTTGAACGAGACAATCCGACGATAGCGGTGCTGCCGATTGGAGCCGTGGAGCAGCATGGAAGTCATCTTCCTGTAGGCATGGATATGATCATTTCATCTGAATTTGCATCCCGATTGGCTGAGAAACTGGACGCTTACTTGCTGCCAGTGCTTGCAGTGACTTCCTCCATTGAACACAAAAAAGCACTAGTCACCGTGTATTTAAAAGCAACCACACTTGCCCTTGTAGTAAAAGACATCGCTGAATCGCTTCACGAAGCAGGATTCAAAAAGTATATTCTCATTAATGGGCATGGCGGTAATTGGATTCTGAAGCCAACCATTCGACAGCTTAACCGCGATTTGAATGATCGCCACCATAGCGGAATGGGTATGGAAACGATTCTGATCCATACCACAGTTGGAGCTGACCGGCAAAATGAAGTGTTCACACACAAGCAGCACGTATTCATGCCGGGGAGAAAGAAACCTCTATCATGCCGCACCTGCACCCCGAATATGTGGGCACGATTCGTGAGCTTCCCGATAAGGAATTCCATCCCCAGGATTTCATGGACTATTTTGACGTGATGGATTTGTCGGAAGACGGGTATTGGGGTTTCCCGGAAAGCGGTACAGCCGCCAAGGGCGCCAAGCTATTGGACATTATGGTCGAAAGTGCCCTCCAATACTTGGAGCGGATAGAACAGCATCATAAGTCCTTGTCTAAAGGAGCGGATGGCCAGGGGTGAAGCAGGCAGCGCAAATAAACGAGCTAGTCATTCGCCAACTGACAGAAGCTGATATTCCTTTTGCGATGGAATTGAAGAATATCGCAGGCTGGAACCACCAGGTATAAGCCGATTGCCAGGGGTATTTGACATATGAGCCTGGTTGCTTCCTTGCAGAAATCAATGGTCGCGCTGCAGGAACAGCTACGGCGATCCGCTACGGAACTAAACTCGGATGGATTGGGAAGGTATTAGTCCATCCCGATCTGCGCCGTTATGGGATCGGCAAAGCAATACTGAAACGGACTATTGCGTATTTACAGGGTCTCGGGGTAACTTGCATAAAGCTTGGTGCCACACCTATGGGCAAAACCGTTTATGTGCCACTCGGCTTCGCGGAAGAGTATGAGCTGGAGCGTTATCAAGGCGTGGCAGGCATAGTAAAACAACTCACAAAAGCGGATGTTATCCCAATTACTGAGGATATCTGTTAGCACATCAAGGCTACAATGCAGTGCAAGCGGGTCCTTGGATAGCAAGCAGCGAGCAGGCAGCTGAAGTCTTATTTGAAGCTTTTATGTGCGAGGTAGCTGGCAAAACCATATTGCTTGATATGCCATGCTTGAATGACTTTGGTAAAGTTCTCTTATTAAAGCATGGCTTTACAGTGCAGCGTGGCTTCACGCGAATGTACTTGGGTGAAAATCGATGTCCAGGATTTCCACAAGGAATTTATGGTACATCAGGTGCTGAAAAAGGTTAATCCCGTGCTCAACAAAGCTAAATAACTATAAATGGATTCGGAAAGGATGGGCGATATGACCGTAACAAAATCCTTGATTATCGGAATGATCGGATTGGATACTTCCCACAGTAGTATTTTTACGAGGCTTTTAAATGATCCGAATACGGAGTACCATATTCCAGGTGGTAGAGTTACTTATGCATTTCCTGGGGGATCGCCAGATTTTGAGCTAAGCTATTCCCGAGTCGAAGGGTTTACAAGCACACTTCGTGATGAATATGGGGTACAAATCTTAAATAGCCCTGAGGAAGTGGCAGAACGTTCGGATGCGGTATTGCTCACCTCTGTCGATGGGCGTGTTCATTTGGAGCAGTTCCGCCGGATTGCAACTTATGGCAAACCGGTATTTGTTGATAAGCCTTTTGCAACGACAACGGCAGAGGCAAAGGAAATCATGCGTCTTGCAGCTGAATACAAGCTGCCGATCATGAGCTCGTCTTCGCTGCGTTACTCCACTGGGATAGCTGATGCCTTAAACGGAAATACAGACGATGTTATTATCGGGGCCGATTGTTACGGACCAACAGAGCTTCAGCCGACACAGCCAGGGCTGTTCTGGTATGGCATCCATACAGTTGAAATGCTGTATCGTATATTGGGTAAAGGCTGCGTGCAGGTAACAGCAGCTACGAATGAGAGCCATGAGTTTGTTGTTGGCCAATGGTCAGATGGACGGATTGGAACCATTCGTGGTAATCGGCTTGGAAATATGACGATGGGAGCCGCCATCCATCGTACCAAGGAATCGGAGTTCGTCGACTGCAGCAAGTATCCTAAGCCCGTTTATGCAAGTTTATTAGAAATGGCTGTCGCCATGTTTCACAGTGGGACTTCTCCAGTCGATCCGGAAGAAACATTAGAAATTATTCGCTTTTTGGAAGCGGCCAATGATAGCCGGGCAACGGGTAAGACAGTAAGCTTATAAAGACTAATTAAGCGACAACTTGCATTCAGCTAATTAGATTGATAATGTGCTGGAAAGTTGAAGGGATTATTCTAACGATCTCGGATAATTCGTATTATGAATTCGTTTTGAGCATGTTTTAGTTCAGAGCCCCGTTAAAACGGGGCAGGTCGAAAATAATTCACCTGTCCTCTCTGATGTAGAATGGCTAATTAAATTTTAAATGGAAATATATGGTTGATTGTGATTTTCGTTTACAAGTATACTCTTCCTCTTGTTAACCTACTTGTAACTCCTCTGTAGGCCGCACCAGGATGGGACATCTCCTCTAAGTAACGATGACCACGTTCGCACCTTTTACATCGAATTTACATCGTTTCGTGTTTACAACCTCAACGTATTGTAACGAACGATCTCGTCATATAAATGGCTGCGGAAAAACGTATAATGGCCTTAAGCAAAGTACGGCGGGCGGTGGCCGGACGCATGATTTCATAGATTGATATTTTTTCAAATTCGGGAGGAGATCGTCACATGAGCAGGCCAAATATGATCATAGAAACGAACGCGGATCAGTTGAAAGTAAAAGTGTTCGATACCAGAGCAGCTATGGGGCAGCAGGCCGCTCTGGATGTCGCTGGAAAAATGAAACAACTGCTAGGCAGCCAGCCCAGACTGCGGATGATTTTTGCGGCAGCCCCGTCGCAGAATGAAGTGCTCGCCGGACTGGCGGTGATGGACGGACTCGATTGGAGCCGTGTTACGGTTTTTCATATGGATGAATATATCGGGCTTTCGGGTGACGCCCCACAGGCGTTCGGCAAATTTCTGAAAGATCGTTTATTCGATCGGGTACAGCCGGACGAGGTTCATATTATTAACAGCGCGGGGGACATTGCTCAGGAAGCGGAGCGCTACAGCCGCCTGCTTGCAGAAGCGCCGATTGATATCGTCTGCCTCGGCATCGGGGAAAATGGGCATATCGCCTTCAATGATCCTCCGTTTGCCGATTTTCAGGATCCTTTGCTGGTGAAGCCGGTTGAGCTGGATCTGGAGTGCCGCCAGCAGCAGGTGAATGACGGCTGTTTTGCCGGGCTGGATCAGGTGCCGACGCATGCCTTGACGCTGACGATTCCAGCGCTGTCCTCAGGCAAGCATTTATTTTGCTCCGTGCCGGGTCCATTGAAAAGAGAAGCGGTGAAACAGACGCTGCACGGCCCGATCTCAACAGCGTGTCCGGCCAGCATCCTTCGCCAACATGATGATTGCACGCTGTATGCGGATAAGGATTCCTACGGTGTGTAACTTGTGTTGGATTGGAATGATGGAGCCTGAAAGGAGCGCGGACCTCATGGAAATGAAGAGTTTGAGAACAGCCGTCATTGGCGCGGGTATTATTTCGGACCGGCATTTTGAAGCGATCCGCGATACGCAGTGTGATTGCCGCGCTGGAGCATGTGTATCGCTCAGCTGAAACGGGTACGGAGCAGGAAGTGCAGCAGCCGGTTATGGATAGATAGAGCAAGAGCATGCGCGACAGTTACATTAACTGGGTTTTACTTGTTAGCATGGTCGTATAAAAGTACCAGGTAGAAAAAAGACAAAGACATACCCGGCAAGCTAAAAATCAAGCTTACAGCATGAAGAGTTTTAAGTGCTCACTTTAAGCTGATGACGGATCTTCCGACTTTTGTATCAAGTACCCGAGCTTCTGAAGTCGTTTGATCATAAGTTCTTCATGAGTAACGGATCTGCGTTTGGCTTGGAAATCGGCACCGAGTTCTTTGTAGGGTTCACCCGTCTTTAAGATGTGGTAGGCAATCACGAGCATTTTATGAGCAATCGCAACAACAGCTTTATTTTTCCCGTGTCTTGAGGCAATAGACCAGAACGTTGAACCTAAAAAGCTTCGAGTTTTACTGGCTGACCATGCAGCTTCGACTAGCGCAGCTTTCAAAGCGGCATTACCTTTTAAGATGTGTGAACTTTTTTTTTACCGGCACTCTCATTATTGCCCGGACTTAAACCAGCCCACGATGAAAGGTGAGCCTCTGTGGGGAAGATAGACATGTCCACTCCGATTTCAGCGACGATCATTTGGGCAGTTTTCAGAGCGACGCCGGGAATGGTATCCAAATTGGCCAGTTGTTTCTTGATAGGGTTCAAAGTAAGGGATGTGCGATTTGTTCTGCTATAACGTAGTAACGCTCAAAGTGTTATAAAACGGAAATGCAGGGGCTTTCAAGAGCCTAACTTTGTAACCGAAGATTGGAATGAAGGATCCTTGTTTCCTGAAACAATCTCGTTAATACTCCTGCATGCGTTTGGCGCGGCAACGGCAATCGTATGAAGCCAGGTGAAGTCGGCAGAAAGTAGGCCAAAGCCACTCGTAAAGAGAAGGTACGCCAAATGATATGCCGGACGGCTGAAAAATAATCTACGGTGAGAATGATCAAAAGGTCTGACGAACTACCGAATGTACGAGTCTATAGACTTAACATATGGAAACATATGGTCCAACAAACGTTGGAGTGGGTGGCGAGAAGTACAATTGTCCCATAGGAAAGTCGCTATACCGAACGATGGCGGTATCCAGCCCACAGGCTCAGAGGAAGCAACTAATGATTATATGAATAGCTAGGTTACAAGGAACAAAGAAAGCAAGGACCGTCAGTTTTGTGAATGCCATTCACGACGGTTGCTATAAGGCAATTTGCCGAAATGCATTTATCCTTGTGAGAGTAGGGTAACGACCTGTGAAGTACCTGTAATGGGTATCGAGGAACAGCCCCAAGTCTCCTTAGATTAAAAAGTTAATTTTCCAAAAGTGAACTGCACCGATCTAGGCATCCTTTCCGCAGGGCTACAATCGCCTGACTAAAGCCTTTAATTTGATGGGTGTGGCTCATAGCTCACACTAGTTTGATCTCAAGGCGATGTATTTCAGTTTAGGTGTCGCGGTCGTACCACATTGAGCTTATCGACTTTTCCTGTCCTGCTCTTATCTTTGTTGACAGGTTAAGATCGAAATAAACTAGGTTTTTTTTTTCAATAAAGTTTGAGCCCGATAGGGCGTTTAGTTTAGGAGGGAACATGATGAGCGAAATTTTTACAGTCCGCGGCCGTCATTACCGGACCGGACTTTCTATAGAGTTAGCGGTTGAAAACGGCGTGATCTCAGCTGTCCGTGAGACAGAAAGCAGTGAGGTCGAGGAAACCGACACCGACCTGCCTCGAATCGCACCGGGCTTAGTCGATTTGCAGCTTAACGGCTGCATGGGGTTGGATTTCAATCAGTCGCCAATTCCGGCCGATGTCACGGAGCGCATTTCTGAGGCACTATGGCGTCAGGGAGTGACGTCCTATTATCCGACCGTGATTACAAACGGCGACGCGGAGATCGAGCAGGCCGTCCGATCGATTTCCGAAGCGTGCAGGCGCAGTACGCTGGTGGATCTGTCTGTAGGAGGCATCCATCTCGAAGGACCGTTTATTTCACCGCATGACGGTCCGCGCGGCGCTCACGGCAAAGCTTATGTGAAAGCGCCGAATTGGGAGCTGTTTCAGCGCTGGCAGGAAGCGGCTGACGGCCGAATCAGGATCATTACCTTATCCCCCGAATGGCCGAAAGCGCCTGATTTTATCGCCAAATGCGCGGCATCGGGAGTAACGGTGTCTATCGGTCATACATCGGCTTCCAACGAGCAAATCCTTGCGGCAGCGGACGCTGGAGCACGGATGTCCACTCATTGGGGCAACGGCGCGCACCTTATGCTGCCCCGGCATCCCAACTATTTGTGGGAGCAGCTCGCCTGCGACAGTCTGTGGACATGTGTAGTCGCCGATGGCTTTCATCTGCCGGATTCCGTATTGAAATCGGCTTTCCGCGTCAAGGGCGAACGGGCATTGATCGTCAGTGATGCCGTCTATTTGTGCGGTATGCCGCCGGGTGAGTATGAAACGCATGTTGGCGGTCAGGTGATTCTGACACCGGAGGGGCGGCTTCACCTGGCTGCCAATCCGCAGCTGCTCGCCGGATCGGCGCAACTGCTCGCCTGGGGGATTGAGCATGTGACCCGCAGCGGATTGGCCTCGTTGGCCGATGCATGGGACATGGCCTCCGTGCGTCCGGCCACGGCGATGAGCCTCCAGGCTTCGGCTGGTTTACAGCCCGGAGCGCCGGCGGATCTGGCTATTTTCCGGCAAAATGACGACCGTATCGAGATCATCAAAACCTATAAGCAGGGGCGTCTTGTATATGACGGCGCTGCATCTGAAGCTAACTGACTGGCTGTGCCATAGGATGCTCCGTTCATGATGGGATACAAGAAAAGCATCCGCCCAGCCCAAGCCTACTCGAATAAAGTCTTTCGTTGGCAGTATATAACTTGTATATGATAAGAAAACCTCTATCAAGGCCTTTCGATGATGAGCGACCGCGTTTCAGATGTAGGTTTTCTTGAAACATAAGAATCCTTCAGCTCCGCTGAAAACTTATAAATACGCTTATGTTATAAAGAAAGCCGCGACCCTGCAGGTTCGCGGCTTCGTACAGAACTATTTATTAGTACTGTGCTGTTTATTGGGCAGCTTGTCACCAAGGGTTCCTTTACCTTGGTGTTTTTTGTTTTGTTCCGCTTTTTTCTGTGTTTCGTGCAGCTTCTCGACGAAATCGTGAGTCGGGTGACAAGAACATTATCTCATTAGTTGCCGCGTAAATCGCGGTTTTTTTATTTTATGGGATCAAGTTCTTGTCAAAACCAAATGACAAGAACTTGATCCCATTCCCGATTTTGACAAGAACATTATCTCATTCCCGACGAGTCTACTTTGAAGTGAAAAGGAGGTATACGAAAACTCCCTACGGGATTAAGCTATTGGGCAGTTTAATGGAGCAATAGTCGCTCAACTGTGATGGACCTAGATACAACACAATTTATTATCTTATTGTCATTAACATGTTAGTTTACGACTATTGAAATATATCCATGTTTATCAGAATATGGATAAGACAAATAAATACAGTGTCTATAGCTTAAGAAGGGGGCATACAGATGGGTTCAAGAATCATGCACTATTGTATTTCATCTCTATTAGCTGATAGGTTAGGTATTGAGAACAGGAACGAGTTTATGCTCGGGGGGATAGCACCTGATATACATGGGCTCATGGGTGTGGCAAAAGGAGTAACACATTTTAAGAATATTGATGCAAGTGGAAAAAGTCGTATCAACTACTTTCGCTTTTATGATACTTACAAGGATACTATGAATAAACCCTTTTACCTTGGCTATTTATGTCACTTAATTTCGGATGTAGTTTGGTTGGAACTATATTTAAAAATCGTAGGATTCGCATCTCCTCAGCAATTGAAGGATAAAGCACTAGTCGCATATCGTGATTTTACAAGACTAAACGGAAGAATTACAAAACAATATTCTCTGAAACTTCATCAGCATGTACTGCCTACCGTGAATATTGACGGATATAACAGCGAATACTTACCTGCCTTACTAGATTTGCTGAGAAAGGACTTTACAATTGATGAAGACCTTATGAATGAAACGCTGGAGCTGTTTAATGACAATAACTTTGAAATCATTGACTATATTAACAGGTCGGTTGACGAGAGTATGGTGTTTTTGTCCAATATGCTATTTACGAACGGGAACTATAGTTGAACAGAGCAGACTGCGGAGGTGGTCTGCTTTTTCATTAAAGTAACTGGCAGAATAATTTAATCATTAATAATTTAATATCTTCTTGTACTGATATTTTATATTTTTTCCTTATCTTATTTATATATAGGGGGAGTGAAGAGTTGGAAGCTTGTTTTTTGTTAACCGGGAAACCTCGAATAGGAAAAACAACAGCAATAAAGCGAATCATTCAACAAATTGGTCACGAATATTTTGGTGGTTTTTACACTGAAGAAATACGTAACTCTACAAATCGTACTGGATTTAATTGCATAACGCTTAATGGTGAGACTGTATGTATTGCAAGTGTTGATAGTGAAAGTTCGGTAAGAGTAGGGAGATATGGGGTTGATATAGATGCTTTTGAAAATATTGCTTTAAAGGCAGTGAGCCTATCGTTAAATACAAAGAAGATTACAGTCATTGACGAGATCGGTTTCATGCAAATGTTATCCGCTCCATTTGAAGAAATGATCTATGAAGTTATTTCGAGTTCTAAACATATGATTTTAGGGACAATTTGTGTGGATAGCCATCCGAGCATTGACAAGATAAAGAAACGATCTGGGATAAGACTTTATCATCTGAGTGAAGAAAATCGTGAGTTGACAACAGAAATAATAGCAAGTGATATTCTTAAGTTTTTCAAGTGAATAAATTTATCTGTATCGAGTGCTCAGTAGCACAACCACAGAATATGGTGCAATGGAGGTTTTTTTATGGGTTCGCGGTTGATGCATTTAATAAATGGTGAGACGGATGATGAGCATTTTCGCTCGGCTTATGAAAAAATGCCTCGTTCAGTGAAAGGTCTAGAAGGTGCAGGGGAGTGGCATGGGATTTTGGACAAAATTGCCGGAAAGTCTGCTGGGGTCTAGATACCATGTTGAACAAGCACGCTGGTTAGAAAATGCAACGAAAATTTTTTGTTCGACAGCACTTACAGAAGTGGATTGGACCAATTCCAAGGTAATCAAAGACCATATTATGGAAGTGTTAGCGGCTCTATGAGGTTGCCACGCTTGGGCACCCTCATAGAGCGATTTACGAACCTCCTATAAGGCCTCAATGATATAACCATGGACATGGAACCGATCGGCAATCCGTATGGCCTTGGGAAAGCATTCGCTGATCCAAGTGTGATAGGCTTGAGCCAAATCTATGACGACAGCTTTATCTACATTGAGGACTAATCGGACAATGTTCTTGTCAGTTATCGGATAAAGTTCTTGTCAGCCGACAAAGTGCGACAACTGTCGGAAGTCAACATCATTGATACATTAAAAGTCGCTTAAGTTGTGGCTTTTTTTTAGTTATGTAATTAATTATTATGTATACTTATGTTGTCGTACTCGCTAAGCTATACGAACGAATACGATAGTGAAATAACCAGGGAGCAGATCGCCGCGGCAGCTGCTCTCTGGTTTTCATTGAAGTAACTGGCAGCATAGTACAATTGCGGTCAACTGATGGAAAAGTGGATATTTCCATGTATCTGGAAAAACAGACTGGCAGAATTATTTTATCCAAATATTAATTAACGGTGGAAGTAATATAAAGAGGCATAACGCCTGAGACGTTATGCCTTTTTATATTACTTCACAAACTGGTTTAATAGCTTTTGGACAACTTCACGCTTTACAGGCTTACTGATATACTCATCCATCCCATAAGTGAGACACTTTTCACGATCACCCTTCAAAGCATTGGCCGTGACCGCGATGATGGGCGGACTTTTCTCCTTGAGCTCTTCTTTTATCATCTTCATCGCATCGAAGCCGTTCATAATCGGCATGTGCAGATCCATTAAAATGAGATCAAACGGCTCTTTGCGCGTTGCTTGAACCGCGTCTAAGCCGTTTGTGACGGTGGTAACCTTATGACCCATTTTTTCAAGTATTTTGGTCAGCACCAGCTGGTTGATATGATTGTCTTCAGCAAGCAAAATGCTCGCCTCTCGTGCCGTATGACTCTTGTCCATGTGAACCTCTTGGTTGGGAGGTGCCACTGCTTTCTTAAGCCTGATAGTGAAAGTAAACGACGAGCCGTTCTTACCGTCACTCTCCGCGTAAATCTCGCCGCCCATCATGCCGATAATTCTGCGGCTGATGGCAAGCCCAAGGCCAGTGCCTTCGTGCCTGCGCATCATAAAACTGTCAATCTGCGCAAACGGTTCAAAAATCTCGTTGAGCTGCGCGGGATCAATCCCAATGCCCGTATCAGTTACCGTAAATGTCAACAGGGAGGGATCTTCCTTTCCAAGCTTTACCTTTACCGATATGCTTCCCTTGGGCGTGAATTTTACTGCATTGCCGAGCAGGTTTAGGAGCACTTGTTTTAAGCGTTCGGCGTCACCGTAAATATAGTCAGGAACACCGTGATTTATAGTGCTGGAGAGCTCCAAGTGTTTTTGCTCGGCTCTCATGGAAATGACGGCGAAGCTCTCCTGGATGCATTTGCGCAGTTCGAATGTATCCTCTTGCAGCTCTGTTCGGCCTGCCTCGATCTTAGAAAGATCAAGGATGTCGTTGATAATATTGAGCAGAGTATCCCCGCTTTTGCGGATGATCTCCACATAGCCTCGTTGCTCTTCATTGAGCTCCGTGGTGTCAAGCAGAATATCCGTCATGCCGATCACCCCGTTCATGGGGGTTCGGATTTCATGGCTCATCATGGCCAGAAACTCACTTTTAGCTTTGTTCGTGGACTCGGCGGTCTCCTTCGCAAGCATCAACTGTTTCTGCTCGGAGATGTCCTTGCATATGAGATAGAATCCGATATTTTGATTGTTCACAAAAATCGGTGCAATACTGGTAAGCACTTCGATGACTTCACCGTCTTTGGCGACAAGCGTGTTTATGTGCTGCTCAACCGAATTATCGTACAGCGCCCTATCCAGAATGTTCTGGACGTTTTCCTGTCCAATTAGAATTGCAAGCTTCATACCGATCAACTCGGATTCGATGGAGTAGCCTGTTATCTTTTCCGACATACTGTTGGCGTTAATGATTCGGCCGTCAAGGCCAAAGGAGATGACGCTGTCATGGTTGTATTTTTTGAGAGACGTATACCGCTCAACGGATTCCTGAAGACGTTGCTCGGATTCCTTTTTCTTTGTGATTTCAATGATTTGGCAGATGTAATACGTCGGTTGGTTCGCCTCGTCGATGAAAAGCTTGAGAGAGAGCAATCCCCACATGTAGTCGCTCATCCTTGTGAGAAACCGCTTTTCGACCTGTACTTCCGTTTTTTCACCCATAAGTGCCTTAAAATCGTGAATATTTCTGATATCATCATTATCGTGGGAGAGGTCTTCTAACCTCATGCCGTTAAACTCTGCTTTGGAATAGCCAAAGATCCGTTCCATGGCGGAGTTTACTGTTAAAATCATACCGTCTGGTGTAACAAGTGCGATCCCGAAGGAAGCATGATCAAACACTTGTTGGTTGAATTGAACCTGGTTCAGGTTAACGCGATGCATGGCGGCCTCCATAGTGTAAGGTAATGTTTTCGCGAAAAATAGACCTCCTATTTTGAAGGTCTTATCAATATCGTAAAATAAAAAAAATAAATGAATATAACTTCAATATTATTTACCCACTTTATTGCTTATCGAAACAGGTCCTAATAATTGAGTATTACTTTCAAACTTATATACTTGAGTGTTGCAAAAATCATGTTGTCGACAAAAACGAGTTAAGGCAAAGTTTTTAGAAGCTTCGTCGAATGACTAAACATAAAGAGGAGATCCGCCTTTAATGAAGAAATTGTTGGTTGCGATGCCACAATTTCCGGATAAAGGAGATGTCCCACTATTATGGTATCCCTCTACCTACCGATCGTCAAGTTCATTTTAGCCTTGAAGCTGGAATTTTCTAAACCTCAGCTTGTAAGCATGATCTTGTCGCTGGAAGCTTTATGCCTCCTGGCTGCAAACAGCCTAACCGTTTCTAACATTCAGTTGGTGTGAAAGTAACGGATTAATGACGATATGCACAAACTGATGCTCATCCAAGAATTGAACAACTGGACTATGATAACGACCCGTTGCCTCTAATACGACTGCCGCACGTTTCCCAGTAAAAGATTCTAAATCTTGAGCATAACGAAGAAAAGACGCAAGTCCACCAAGAATCATGATTAAAACGAAAAATCTTTCCATAGGGCGTTCCTCTGTCTGCAAAAGCTTGCGCGTGACTTACCCCTTTGGACACATCCAAACCAATGACAGGGTTCACATAATCACTCCCATTATATTTTTCACCGGGAACCCCTAACCTTCTTGTCGTCCACATTATCGCATGCGATTCGGGATCATGGTCCCGAACATCATCAAGTTACAAGGTAAGCGTTATGAAGAAAGTAACTATTATGATTTTCAATAACCCGAAGGATGAAAACAAAACAACAAAAAATATTCGAGAAACTTTCAATACTAAAACCTTTAAGGTGATTATTTAGATGCAACGATACTTTTTCCCACTTTATTTAGAAAAATACAGCTTCACCCTGAAAAGTTGTCTTGGACATATAGATCATGATGTTACTGGAATATATATAGTTTTTGAGAATGCAAATGTATTGTATGTGGGTATGTCCCTAAAGGTAATTACCCGATATGAGGGAGGCCCGACATCGATGCCACCGTCACCGGAGCAGCTGGAACGTGCGCTCGAGTTGATCCAGTGGAGTCTGGATCACGGCATTCCTGTAATGGCATGGGATCTGTTCGTACCTGACTTCGGCGTCATTTATGGGTATAACGACGAAACCCGCACGCTTCGCTGCCGTCACGTCACTAAAGACGGCGAACTGCCTTACGAAATGCTGGGTCGGGGTCAAGCGCCTGAGCTGTACGTGATTGCCGTGACCGAAACGATGGCGATCGACAAGCGGACCATGCTGCGCGGCTCGCTTAAACTGGCCGTCCGGCACGCGCGCGAACAAGGTTACAAGCGAGAAGATTCGAATTACCACAATGAAGTTCATCATAACCGAGCAAGAAAAAAATAACCAAGTAATTATCCCCCACTATTACGAACGGGCACTATAGTTGAGGGGCTTGCTTCGCGGCAGCTCCTCATTTGTATATTAAAGTAAAAAGGGCAGAATAACGCAACGAACAGAAGTTGTCTGCATCTAATAACTTATTGGATAAATATGGATGGAGTTGAATGAGAAAGATGACAGCATCATTTTCACATAGGCCCGAAGGATACGAGTGTCCATTTTGTCGTGTTTGGGGTATCGAGCGACCTCATCAGGGAACAAAACAAAGGGATATCATCTATCAGAATGAAAAGGTAACGGCATTTATAGCTAGCAAATGGTGGCCAAACAATAAAGGACATGTACTTGTTGTTCCTAATCAACATTTCGAGAACATCTTTGAACTCCCTGCGGATTACGCTGTTGAAATTCATCGTGCGGCTCAGCTTACAGCGTTTGCAATGAAAAGTACATTTAGATGTGATGGGATTTCTACGCGGCAACATAATGAGCCTGCTGGTAATCAAGACGTGTGTCATTATCATCTCCATGTTTACCCTAGATATGTGATAGTTGAGTGACTTCGATACAGGAGGGAACATTTTGGTTAGGAATACAGCAAAAGCAATTATTGAATATGATAATAAGCTACTTTTTATTAAGAAAAAACTTGATAAAGTAGGCATTTATTATACTTTGCCAGGTGGTGGGCAAGAATCAGGTGAGACAATTGAAGATACTATTCTACGCGAATGCAATGAAGAATTAAATATTAACGCCGATGGGGTATCGAAAGCGACCGGCACGAAACGTGACGCGGCTGTACGACCAGTACGGTTTCGATACTATCGACAACAGTTGAGCGAGTCATGGCACAGCGGTCCCGGACAGCCAGCTTGGGCTGCGCACGCACACCAGACCCGTGCTGAGCTGATCGCCAATCTCGCCAGGGCGCGCGACGGATCATCTTGGCGTGAGTCTGTCTCTGAAGCCCCCTATCACGCCTTATTACATAACTAAAAAAAGCCGCAATTTAAGCGACTTTCAATGTAATAATGATGTTGACTTCCGACAAATAAATTGTCGCACTTTGTCGGCTACAAACCCTGGTACCTGTCGATTTATATGGTAAAACTCAACGGGCTCATTTTGTTCAAAATTTGCACAATATTTAAAGGCGATTACAGGAGTACTTTTTTTCTTTATGTACTCCCGCTCGTTCCATTCAAGTACTGTAGCATTCTTCGACCTTTCAAGCGCCGGATCTTTCCAGCTCACAGTCAGCTTCCATTCGTTCCCGGCTGTATCTCTGGATATTCCATTTGCCACGGGATACGTTTTTCGTTTGGGCGCCGCTTGAACCGTTTCGAGGACATCAAGCGACGAAGGAGATTGATTTTGCGTGCCTTGAGCGTTCTCAACGGGAAGCTTCTGGTTATGTTGGCTAAAACGTGACGGTATTTATCACCTCGTCTGGACCGACGGCTGGCGGAGCCGTAGTATCGGTTATGCGCGATCCACAGATCTTTTGAATTGGAAGGACACGAAGCTGATCCCGGTGATGGAGCAGCTCCCACAGACCCAAAACACATGGGCGCCGGAGGTGTTCTACGATGAAGGGGCTGAGGCATACCGAGTAATCTGGTCTTCCACCGTTGGCGAAGGACCGCGCAATCATCGGATCTGGTCGGTCACAACAACTGATTTTGAAAAGTTCTCCGAGGCGTCACTGTTCTTTGATCCCGGCTACAATGTGATCGATGCCTGCGTTGCGGATCTTGGCGAGTCTTATCTTATGCTCTTCAAGGATGAGCGCGGGGTGAATGAGCCTGGCACTGATTTCAAGGCGATCCGATCCTGCCTGTTCGCCAAGGACGGCAGTGATCGTCCGGATGTCCAGGATGCACCCGGACTGCTCACGGCTCCACTAACCGAAGGACCAACGCTCTATGCCATCGAACGGGACGGCGCAACGGAGTGGATGATGCTGGTTGACGGTTTCCAGGACCACTACTATGGGGCATACCGATCCTATGATCTGAAGACATGGCAGAACGTAAGCGAAGAAGTATCACTTCCCAAAGGAGTGCGTCACGGGGCAGTCTTCACCAGATAATCCAGCGGCTGGACTCCACGGCTCTTTCCTCTGTGAATGAAAGAGCTGTGTTGTCGTTGCGCCTGTCGCACCCTTGCCGCTTGCGGAGAAGCTGCAGAAGTCTTATGATAAGTCATACTTATGCTCGCGTACCATATATGCTTGCTGTTCATGAATTCGAACATGGATTCATTAGTAGTTGTGGTGAGAGGAATCATGGTAGAAAAAATAAGCATACTGTGATGAAAGAATTAATATTTGTCGGGTGACAAGAATATAGTCCGATTGCAGATAATTACAGAGGATCGGTGCTAAGTATAATCATGTAATGTCATCCATACGATAGCCAGTGCCCCAAACGGTTCGAATCATAGAAGCCGCAGTTGGTGATACTTTATGCATCTTATCCCTTAATCGCTTCACATGTGTATCTACAGTTCGATGATCCCCATTTTCCTCATAGTTCCAAATCTCCATTAGCAGCAGTTCTCGTGTACATATTTTTCCTACATGGAGTGAAAAGTATCGTAACAGTTCGTATTCTTTTAAAGTGAGATAAATTTCTTCGCCTTCTACGAGTACCCGACGTGCATGGTGATCGATGACCAGATTAGGAAAGACGATCTGGCCACTGGGGAAGGGAGCGGGCAGCCAAAATTGTTCTGGAATCGTTCGTTTTAAAATAGCTTTGGCTCGGAGAAGCAATTCCCTGGGGCTAAACGGTTTGCAAACACAATCATCTGCACCAGCTTGGAAACCTAAAATACGATCTGCTTCATCACTTCTTTCTGTCAGTAGGATGATGGGTGTATTTTTGATACTCTTCAACATATGACAGACCTCCAAGCCGCTAAGACCGGACATCAACCTGTCCATAATAATGAGATCATAGTCGGTATCTATTGCCATTATCAGCGCTTGCTCTCCATTATGTGTTTCTTCAACGATTGCTTGTTCTAGCTCCATGTACATACGAATTATTTTACGTATCCGTTCTTCATCATCGGCAATCAGTACTTTATACGTCATTTGCGTCATCTTTTCACCTCACGATGGGATTTATTTTATCCTGAACATAGATATTTCACATGACTCAAACGAGTTACTTCTTAGTCAAAAGTTTGAACAAAGGGTGGAAGCTTTGTGAACAGTATCAATTGTTCACTCAGATTTCGAAATCATAGCACTAAGGAGTCATTTTGATTAAAACTGAACCGCTTATAATCAACCTTGTCGAATTACGGCACAGGGTTGATTTTTTTATAAGGGGTGGGAGTAATGAATTTTCCGACGATTGATTTTGGATGGCTGGGGAATGGAAACCTGATCGGGATGATGGCTGTGCTTCACGTTATGATTAATCATGCCGTTGCAATTGGCGGATCGATCCTGATGGTCTCGATTGAATTTGTTGCATTTAAGAGAGGCAACGAACGGCTGGAGGCTTTTGCAAGAAGACTGAGTAAATGGATTTTGATTATTACGACAACGGCTGGTGCAATGACAGGAGTGGGCATATGGTTTACCACAACCATCATTGAGCCTGATGCCATTGGAGCATTGATTCGCATTTTCCATTGGGCCTGGTTTACGGAATGGTTGGTTTTCGTTTCCGAGGTTGTTCTGATTTTGATGTATTTTTATACATGGGATCGTTGGCGTGGGGAGAAGAAAAAGCTGCATATACGCACGGGTGTTGCCCTATGTGTGATGTCATGGCTTACTCTAGTGCTCATTACTGGGATTTTGGCTGCGCAGATTAACCCCGGCGATTGGGCTGAAACCTTATCATTTTGGAGTGCATTCTTTAATCCGACCTGGGTCCCCTCAACTTTATTTCGAACCTTTGCTGCGATTACTTTAGGTGTGGCGCTGCTTACACCTCTAACCCGGTGGTTTGTCAAGCAAGAGCAGGATCGTCATATCGCGCTGAAAATCTATGGGAAATGGCTGATCTTGTCTGTTCCGCTCATGCTGATCTTTGGTATCTGGTATTTGAACAGCCTGCCTGAAAAGGCCAAGGATCTGGTGGTCTGGGGCTCCGGACTCAGCGATATCACCTTTAATTTCATCAACCTGCTGGGCCTGCTGCTGATGTTTTTTCTAGGTGTTCTTTTGCTCGAAGGAAAATCAAAAATGTCTGTTGCTCTAACGGTATTCACCGCACTGTTCTCGCTAATGCTTCTGGCTGAATTCGAATCGTCAGGGAAAATATCCGCAAGCCTTATGTGATCTATAATTACATGTATGCCAATGGGATATTAAAATCGGAGGTTGAGACTCTCAAGAAAGAAGGCGTGTTGAAGAACTCCGCTTTTTCAAAGGTAAAAGAAGTTACGGAAGAAAATAAAATTCAGGCGGGAGAAGAGCTGTTTCGTATGCAGTGTATTGTATGTCACAGTATCGATGGCGTACGCCGTTCTCGTGCCATGACAGTTAAAGCTAAAGGATGGAGCGAGGATGCGCTTGCCGCATTTATACCGCACTTGAGCGAGGTTCGTCCGGTAATGCCGCCTTTTGCAGGGAATGATGCAGAAGCAAAAGCTCTAGCTGCCTATATCCATAAAATGGTAGCAGAAAGCAATAAAGATAAAGAAGGAGGAATAGAGTGATGAATACCCATGCTTGGATAAACGCCAAATCTCCAGTTCCTAATGATCTCGGGCTTGCGCTGCCGGGGGATCTTCCTTTATTTGAAGTCTTGATCGTGGTCGGATTCATTCTTCATATTATTTTTGTCAATATCATGGTAGCAGGTACGGTATCGGCTGTGTTCAACGAAGTGAAAGGAATCCTCAGGAAAAATATAGTATACGATAAATTGGCGTCTAAACTGGCTACCCAAATTTCGATTTTCAAAAGTATGGCAGTGGTTCTCGGAGTTGCTCCACTCTTGATTATAAGCGCCATCTATACCCAATTCTTTTACCCTTCTACGATATTGATCGGTAAAATGTGGCTGGCGCTTATTCCTCTGCTTATCATTGCTTTTCTATCTTTATATGTGTATAAATTCACCTGGGAGCGTTGGAGAAATCGCAAAAAATTACATCTGGCCTTCGGTCTGCTTGGCATGGTCATACTATTATTTGTGCCACTGCTGTTCATCACTAATGTGGCGTCGATGCTGCAGCCTGAGCTGTGGACTCAGTCACGCGGCTTCTGGAGCTCCTTGTTTACGATCCCGACAATTTGGCAGCGGTATATGCATTTTATCGCGGCAAGCTTTGCGGTTATGGGGATGTTCATGTATGGCTGGGGAAGCAGAAAGCAGGCTGAAGACAAAGGCAATAATCCCGTCTGGTTTGAATACGCCTTGTACGGCAAAAAGATGGCTGCACTGTTTACAGTACTGCAATTGGCTGCCGGTCCGCTGCTCCTGGTCAGTATGGACAAACACGTACGTAGTATGTTCATGGGTGGCTCGTTATTTCATACCTGTCTACTGCTGTTGTCCATACTGCTAGCTATGGTTCTATGCTGGCTGCTGCTGAAGCTTATCAAAAAAGATAACAAAAGAGTATTTGTTACATCGCTAACGATTCTTCTGATTGTAGTTTCATTAATGAGTTGGATCCGACATGAGGTCAGGGAGCTGTATTTGGCTCCATACATGGAGGTAGCACCTCGTACACTCAGCAAGTGAGTGGGCAAGATCAAGGATTTTACAGGTAACTTAGACAAAGTGAAATTATGAATTAGGAACATACAAATTCCACTGTGGAATGTATATGTATTACAGAACAATTACCGTCGTATGACGCCAAAAGTCCGAGTCCAATTTAGGGAGTATAGTCAAAAATTAAATAATTAAAACTTAAAACAATCCCTTACACGAGATGAAAGGGGTTGTTTTTAATGTTTGCTTCGGAAAAAATGCAACGGATCTAATGGTAGCAAACACATGGTTAGCCCTTTCGAGTCATTCTGATCTTACTTATGCACTCATAGAATGAATGGACAAGCGAAATCTGTATATGCGAATCTATTACGCATGGCGAACAATGTCTGGAAATTTAACGTTTTAATTAGGGAGGAAGATATCTTGACTTTGTCTGCTAATTCTATAGTGATGGTTGCCCTCTCAGGGTTTATGGGTGCACCTCATTGTCTTATCATGTGCGGTGGTATCGTTGCTTCATTTGCTCTTAATGCAAAAGGCTCCCCTATGAAATCCGTGTTGGCCTACAATGCCGGAAGAGTCACGACTTACGCGCTGATAGGGTGTGGAATGGGTTTGGCTGGCTCTTTCGTGAATATTGCCGGAAAATTCGTCGGCATTCAGGGTATCGCGAGCATGCTCGGTGGAATTCTTATTTTGCTGTGGACTTTCCGACGCTACACGCTGTTTACTCATCCCAAAAACTTGCCGGGACAGACTTATTTCCAAGAAAAGATCGCTCGACTGCGCCTGCGCTATGAGCTTTCTGCTGTATTTCTCACTGGCCTGATGCTTGGATTCCTTCCATGTGGTTTAACCTACGCCATGCAAATGAACGCAGCAGCCTCCGGTTCATGGATAGATGGCTTTATTATCATGCTTGTTTTTGGTTTGTCTACCTTTCCCATATTGCTGCTGACAACTATTTCAGCTGGCAGTATTCGCAAGAAGTGGCGGAAAAGCATGGGAAAGGCTGGTCTTTTCCTCGCTTTTCTCATGGGTTTCTTGTCATTTATGAAAGGCATCAGTGCGAATGGCTGGATTCCTACCGTGCATCCATGGATATGGTAATATATGTAAAATGAGCTTAATCGACTATGAAGGGGTAAATCACACGCCTTGTTTTGTCATCTGTTTGAAGGCGTGCTTCAGCCTGCCATTCTCCACGCATAACAGGAATCCCGACTGCGACATACGATCCGGGCTTCGCCTCAGTGACCTTCGCCGGAAATGATCCACAAAACATACCGGGCATGGACAGCACGACTTCCAGATTGGCTCCGCTGAAGGGTTCTCCCGTCATATTGGTAATCGTTAGGGTAAAGGAACTTTCTTTCATAGTATGAGCAGAAGCCTGCTCCGAAGCAATGTCCATTCGGATGAATTCGTCTTGATAGGTGTCTTTTGCCATGGTCATGTCACGTCCAGATTGAAACAGCATAACGGCAATAACTATACAGATAAGTAAAGTTACGACTAAAGCTTTGTTCATGTTAGCCCTTCTTTCCAATGTGCTGTTCTTTCATACCTATGAGGTGAACAGTAAGAACATACAAGATAATGGTTACTTCAATTCACGAAATATTCAATAGAATAGCTCTTTGTAGTCATATGAAATGCGGGTTTAAGAGCAGGCCACATGAAGAGTGCTCAAATTTCACAGTTTAGATTTATTTATGCAGGCAAATAGCACTTAATAGTCATACTCCTCATTTTCTATTTCTAGTAGAGTAGTACTCGAGTGTTTAAACTTTTGAAAAGTAGTTTAGGGAGGCTGGGGTTATCAAGCAACTGACTGTTGAGATGGAACATTTTCATGCAGGTTATGGAAAAAAGATGATTTTGGAGCAGCTGCAATTTCAAGCCTATGCGGGCGAAATGGTGGCGCTATTAGGCGCAAATGGGGCAGGGAAGACGACGTTTTTTCGTTCGCTCATGCAGCTCCCTTCCAGTACAAACTGGCTTCATCCGTATTTTGGGTCGCGAAATCCATTCGCAGAAGGACAAAAGATGGGCACGATCACAGATGGGATATGTGCCGCAAAATCAGGGGAAAGGGCAATTTCCAATTTCGGTGTTTGAGGCCGTACTGCTTGGAAGATGGGTAACCTCATTCGCCTACATGCATCGGCCGACTCAAGAAGACAAGAATTTAACCTTAAGCATGCTTGAAACAGTAGGGTTGGCTGGTCAACTACATTCCGATTGCAGATACCTGTCAGGTGGACAGAAGCAGCGTCTCAATACCATTAAAGAGGCCGACATGAAACAAAACGTTTCCGAAAAAAAGTGATTGCACAGATATATATGACTCCCGTTGCCAAATGGTTGGGTTATCAGGTTATCGGTGAATACGGTCCGGAAGAGTTAACTCCGACAAAGGTGGCAGAATTGGCTGCGCTCAAACCGGATCTGATTATTGACAATCTTCATATGCCACAAGGACAGGGAATTGCTGCCATCGCTAAAAGCACAAGAATTGAGCTACGAACCTATCCTGATACCTCGCAAAAAACACTGCAGGATATTTGGAAGGATAACGCCAAAAAACTGGGTATTATCGTGCTATAGGCAATTTCAAAGCGTTTTCCTACCGGTTGAATTGAGCGAAAAATAGGCCTTAAAGTGATTATGCCCGGTGTATAGCACTTTAGAGCCATAGGAAGGATGGTGTAAAACGTGTAAAATAAACCATGGTCATAATGATCAACCAAAAGGAGATCAGATACACATGGATATTAGGCAGTTGTTGGAGACCTATGGATTTCGTGCTATGTTCAGCCCCGAGTTATTCATTATCATGGTAATCCTTGTTACCTTTTATTTACGATTCTTGGGTAATCAAGTGAGCTTCAAAAGTCGGTTGAGCTTTTTGTCCGGGCTTTTTTGTTTTTATTTCGCCCTTGGCGGACCGCTTAATTTGCTGGGTCATTTTTGGTTTAGCAGCCATATGCTGCAGCAGTCTGTTTTATACTTAATCGTCCCACCTCTGTTGTACAGAGGTTTACCCAAACATGTCTTTGCCAAATTAACCGAACCCATCGTGTTGCATCGGATTATTAGCTTTTTCAGTCATCCGATTATTGCGATTATCTTGTTTAACGGTTCCTTTTCGTTTTACCATATTCCGATCATTTTTGATGCTACGATGTCTAATTATGCTCTTCATAATGTGCTGCATCTGCTTATTTTCTTTTCATCTTTTTGCATGTGGTGGTCAGTGTTTTGTCCTGAGGGAGTTATCAACTACATGAGCAATCTCAAGAAAATGGGGTATATTTTCATAAATGGTTTTTTGTTGACACCCGCCTGTGCATTAATTATTTTTGCCGATGAGCTGATTTATTCTACCTATACGGGGTCCTCGCATTTGCTGTGTCTTCCCTTCTACTCATTAGTCGTGGAGAAGCCCATTATTAATATTTCCTGGCTGACCCCACTTATGGATCAACAGCTGGGCGGAGTCGTCATGAAAATTATTCAGGAATTGGCTTACGGATGTATATTAGGCTACGTATTTTATGGATGGTACGCGCAGGAAAAAGACAAGGAAGAGGACCATGATGATCCTCTGCTGGAGCCAAGTGCTTAAGGCGCGTTTATTTGGAACGGTAGTTGAACTACTGTGAATTGTTGATGCTATTCATACGAGGAGCTGAACCTATGATTATTGAGGATGCAGGAATAAAAGGGATTCAAAGCGATCTCGCTTATTTGGATGAAGTTACGACAAGTCTCGGATTTATTCGCTGGCAATGGGAGTACACTCGAGCGACCTACGATTGTAAGCTGGAGGAGAAAGCTGTGGACGGCACTTATTTTTTGAGATTGAATACAAGGGCGATTGAGGGCAAGCTGGAGTCACCCTATGCGATCTTGGTATTGGAAGATGCCTATATCGGAAAAACGGTTTTTCCTCATGGACTTGATTACCAATCACCGATACCTGAATCTATCCTCAAGATGTCCAGACGCAAATTGTATGAGCTTTATAAGCTGTTAAAGACGGAACAGCATGTTGCGGAAATGATGACGACGGATTATGTTACCGTGACACGAGAGGCAACACTATTTGATGCAGCCCACAAGATGAAAGAGTATCATACAGGCTTTATTCCGGTCGTGGATGGGAAGGAATGGGTTGGTGTGGTGACTGAACGTGATTTGGCAATTCGTGGTTATGCGGAGCAGCAATCGGGGATGACCACAGTAGAAGCAATTATTTCAAAAAAAGTGAGAAGTGTTCAGCCAAACTTTCCCTTGGAAGAAGCCATCAAGCTTATGGTGAAAGAACAATTGCGAGGACTTCCCGTTGTAGAAAATGGTGAGCTTTTGGGGATCATAACGCTTGATGATTTATCTGCAAGGAATCATTTTGATTATGAGCTTGGTGAAGCGTTAGGACAGCATGCGCACTATACTCGAAACTAAGGTACAACGATATACAATAGCTCTCTAGAAATTAAATGCAAAAAGCCGGATAAACGAACTCATTATCGTTTATCCGGCTTTTTGCAATCGAGTTCAGGCTATTTAGATGCTGGATCGGCTATTTGTCGGATCGATTTTAATATTTCCTGATTGTCCATCTGATCTCCCATTGCAAATATTTTACGAATTTTACCACTGCCATCAATTAAAAATAGAGAGGTTACCGTATGGACAAACTGGCCATCGGGCATTTTTTGTACAAGCACGCCAAAGCTTTTGGCAACCTCCGCTGTCTCGGCTTCAGTTCCGGTCAGTAAGGTCCATCCACTATAATCGATTCGCATGCGGTCTCCGTACTTCTTAAACACTTGGGGTGTATCCTTGAGAGGGTCGAAGGTGACGGACAAGAATTGCACTTGACTTCCCCACTGACTGCTTTTTTTGAGCTCATCCTGAAGCTTTACCATATTGAAAGTCGTCATCGGACAAATGTCCGGACAGCTGGTGAACATGAACTCCACTAATCGAACCTTTCCGTTGGAATCGCTTAATTGAACGTTTTTTCCCTCCAGGTCGTTCAATGTAAAATTGGGAGCCTGCTTGAGTACAGGCAGGGTCGGACTTTGATTAATCCAAAAAAAAACGGAGACGACCAGACCGGCGAGCAGAAGCGTGACAAACATTTTAAAGCCATACTTTTCAAAAAATACTTTCATGAGCTTCCTCTTTTCTTCAGTCATATAGGTAGATCCTTGAAATGCTCTCATTATAGCATGAGGGGTGCGCCTCAACCCATGACTCCAAAGGGCTAGATGATCGGTAGAGAGCTGACGTTTTTGCTTCATAGTCCACACTTTTGTCAAAATTCATGGAAACTTGACTCTTTGTAGCCATTTTATTCATGGGTGTACTGGCTATAATAAAGAGAGGAGAGTGAAGAATGACAGAACATGAGGGAGGATGGTTATCTTGAATAGCATGAGCTTGCAAAATGCTCAGCAGAAGCCTGCCCGAAGGGCAAGGCAGAGCCATCGAAATACAGACGGCATCAAAAAATTCAGTGAACAAAAAACCTTACTAGCCTTTCAAAAGGCTGAAGCTGCGATTGATCGGTTAGTTCAGGAAAAAGAAACCGTAAACTTTAATACCGTTTCGATTGAAGCAGGCGTGTCCAAACCCTTTTTATACACACATACAGAGCTTAGACATAAAATCGAAAGTCTACGTTGGCAGACGGAAGAGCAGCAGACAGAGGGGACACTGTATAAGAGCTTAAAGCAAGAAAATGAACGGCTCTGGAAGGAAATACAGAAGCTAAGGGAACTATTGCTCTGTTCATCAAATAGTGTTACCTCTTAATCTTGGATAAATAATAGCATTCAAAAAAGGCTGTTGGTTGGTTTAAACCTCAGCCTTTTCTTGTCGGGCAGGAGCGTCTTATTGAAGCTGGAGATCTTCACCTGCAGTAAGGTGACTGCCTTATGAATTTGTCCAAATCGTGACTGGTATTGATCATTTACATAAAAAAAGACTGCCTATGTCAGCAGTCCATGAATTCATTATTTTTTCTCTGCTAACCAGCGAGCAAGATTAGCGATTTCGTCATCCTTCAGTGAACTTTTAAATGCAGGCATACCGCCTTTTCCGTTCTGCACCAATTTATAGAGCTGTTGATCCGTCAACTTGCCGCCAACCTTTTGCAAATTAGGTCCTACTTTTCCTTCCAAATCGGTTCCATGACAGGCAATGCACGACTGCTTGTAAATAGTCTCGGCCGCTTGTGCATTGAGCGGAGCTTCTGGCATCTTGGGGGCGGCAGCCTGTTGCTTGGCTTCCCCTTGACGATTATTAATCTCCGAGAACAGCACACCCACACCTAATAAACAAGCAATTCCTAAAATCCCTGCCATTGTCCATTTATACATGTTTGACGCCTCCTTAGGACAAGTTTTTCACGGGTATTCTAGCATGTCGTTGAAATGCTTGTATATAGCACTTTATAGTCATATGGGATTGCAAAACCCAACCTGCTTGTTGCCAAATGACCCTTCCGGGTCATAGGTTTTTAAGGGAAAATATGTTTAGATGAATGAATGAGGTAGATACGAGCTCCTGCCATCCGATTCAGGGTAGGTAGGGGTGGATACATGCTCCGCAAAATTTTCAGGAGGTCTGCATATGTTGTACAAAAACATCAAGAGCTTGATTTTAATTATACCCACATTGACGATTGGGTTATGGGAATACATCCGTCACGCGTATCTTCTTCCCTATATATCCATGGAGCTTGGAAATTGGTTGGCTCCACTGATCGTTTTTTTAGTGACCATGACCTTACTCCGACAGCTTTTCCTCATGATGGAATTTTTGCAAGAGCAGCTGCAGCATGAGCAAGCAGCTAAGGCAGCTCTGGAAGAACGCGAGCAAATTGCCAAGGAATTGCATAATGGGATTGCTCAGTCGTTATTTTTACTCGCCGTCAAAGTTGACCGATTGGAACAGGATGATACTAAGGATCGACAGGAGCCTTACCAGAGCTTTCGAAAAACCGTGCATCAGATCAATGAATATGTGCGCCAAGCGATAGCCAATTTACGTTATCCACCCGTACTGAAATCGTTGCCTTGGATGGAATCGCTTCACAATCTGGTGAAGGAGTTCAAGAACGACACGAGCATTACAGCTAAGCTGGATTGGCGTCTTCATGACGAAAAGCTCTCCTTGAAAGAAAAAGTGGAGCTTTATGCAACACTGAGGGAAGCATTGATCAATGTATACAAACATGCAAATGCCAAGCAGGCTTGGATCACAGGGGAAGAAAAGCCAGGGGGATGGACCTGTAGAGTTAAAGACGATGGACAAGGCTTTGTTTCGGACAGCCTGGATAGCTTGAAAGGCTTTGGAATTACCATCATGAAGGAACGGGCACACGAAATGGGCTGGTATCTGGAATTTAAACAGGAACATGGTTATACCATCATGGAAGTAGGAAAGAGGGAGGCTCTACGACACAGCCGATTCGCATTATGCTGGTTGATGACCATAAACATGCACGGCAGGCCATGCAGGGGATCATTCAGGTGGATCCCAAATTTGAAATTGTCTGTGAGGCCAGCAATGGAGAGGAAGCGGTAGCTCTTGCCGAAACCTGGATGCCTGATCTGATTTTGATGGATATTAACATGCCCAAGCTGGGCGGTCTTGAAGCAACCAAGCTGATTAAAGAAAAATTTCCGTATGTGAAAATTGTGATGGTCACGGTTTCGGATGGCATTACCGATTTATTCGAGGCCATAAAAAAAGGAGCTCAGGGCTATTTATTAAAAAATTTGAATCCGGCCTCTTGGCATGAATATCTGCATGCTGTCGTTATTGATGAAGCCCCGATGTCTCGAGAAGTGGCGCTTCGGCTGCTTAAAGAGTTCTCTACCATCAAAGATACGATCCCAGAGAAATCCCCACTTACCGGGCGCGAAAAGGAAATCCTCGAATATGTAGCCAGAGGGAGCAGCAATCGGGACATCTCCGTGTCTTTGGGCATATCGGAGCATACTGTCAAAAATCATCTAAAAAATATATTGCACAAGCTTCATCTGGACAATCGTGTTCAATTGATGAGATATGCCTATGACAAGGGCTGGTTTAAGGGGAGATTATAAATGGAGAGGGGGAGCATCCATGGCAAAGCTATGGAGTTTACTGATTGCGGGCTTCCTACTGATAAATGGCTTATCTGCCTGCCAAAGCACAAATAGTCCTAATGGGCCTACGACGGATACAAAGCAATCGGCCCAAGCTGCAACAGGAGCAGGTGACAAAGGCGGTGCTATATAAAGCCAATTGTATTTCCTGTCATGGGGATAAGCTGGAGGGTACCCTTGGGCCCAATTTGCAGCAGGTTGGGCCCAGGCTGAGCAAAGAGCAAATCGCAGCCAAAGTACAAAATGGCGGTGGCAGCATGCCGGCTTTCAAAGGAAAGCTGAAGGACGCGGATGTGGAATCCCTTGTCGAGTGGCTATCCATTAAAAAATAAAGATATAACATCGAGTAGGTGGCTCTGTTTGTTTGAAAGGAAGGAACCAGAATGCTAAAAAGGTTGAAATGGTTGGGCGGATTCATGTTATTACTATTGATACTGCCCTCGTTTGCTTATGGGCATGCCAATATGGAGCGCTCCTGTCCTTTAGAGGACGCTGTGCTCACAATCGAGACGATCCCGAATACACCCTCCATAAGCAATACGCTCGGGACCCCAACTCCTGAACTGCGTCAGCATCTGGAAACAGCTAAAGCTTCAGCTCATGACCATAGTCATCACGATACCGGAGTACATATTGGCGAGTGGCGGACACCAGTCTATCATCTGCTGCGAATCCTTGAGGTGCTTGCTGTAATGTGTTTATCTGGTTTTCTTATTTTCCGTTATGGAATTTGGGGATATGCCCGGAGCTATACATCGTTTTTATTTTCCAGAGATAATGAGCTTAAGCTGTATCTTCTTGGTGGTGCCGTATTTGCTGTATCGGGTGTGCTGCATGTCTGGATGCTGGCTGAACAATTAAGCGGATTAGGAAATGAAAGTATCCTATGCGCAGCTGGGAAGCTGCTGACATCCACCTTAATAGGCAGTGTTTCTTGGATACGTCCAGCATTGGCTGGGTTGCTGATTGTAGTAACCTATACATCCAAACGTGAATCTATCGGAACTCTGGGTATGAAAGCTATCATCGCTTTGATTCTGATTATTACCTACCCTTTAACCGGTCATGCGTATGGTTCGGAATCGGGGGTCCTGTATGCGGTCATGTCCCATACTTTGCACATAATGACAGCAGCAATCTGGTTGGGCGGATTGGTCGGAATATGGTCTGCAACCTGTAAATTGGATTATTACGAAGCTACTTATTTAAACGTGAATAACCTGATCCAGCGATTTTCCGCTATTGCGCTTCCAGCTATATTGATCGTGTCCATTAGTGGGATCGCGCTTGCCTGTATGCGATTAACGTCCTTTTATTCCCTTGTTCAAACTGAATTTGGACTATTGGTGCTTACCAAAACAGTTCTATTGTTATTGATCGTTGTTATTGGAGCCTTTCACAGACTGGTGTTAATGCCCATGATGAGGAAATCAGCGGATACCAAGCCTGAAGATTACTTGAACGTGCTCAAAAAATTCGTTTGGGGTCTTCGTCTGGAAATTGTGCTGGCAGTGGCAGTGATTGTATGTGCCGGAATGCTCTCTACAACGTCACCTCCTGCTAAAGTGACTGCTACGGAACCCGTGTACTGGCATGTGATGGGAGATAAAGCTCATATGTCCATGCGAATCAGCTTTGATGAGAAGAATACTCAAGCGTTCCGACTCGACGTGTGGCTTCCAACTGGAATGGGTGCCCCGGTTGACGTTAATGTTACGGCCAGGAAAGCTGAAACGGACACTAGCTTGATTATACCTTTTAACTATCGAACAGGGGGGCCTGATCCTTATGGTTACGAAGGGTTTGATAAATACACCTACGATGCCAATGGTCAAATGCTGCCTGAGAAGGGAGAATGGAGCCTGTCGATACTCATTAAAGATGAAAAGGGGCAGACTCATCCTTATGACAAAATAATAAGGGTTCCTTAGGAAGTGTAGCTTCCATTTTCATGTAGTGCATCAGTCTGGTGGTGGATAATATTAACCGAGTTTGAAGGGTTTGTGACAATGTTGTTCAAAATCACACCACAGATGGCTCTTAAGAGTCATAGGCTACAATTGAAAATTATGGTTATAATGAATTGCAGGGCCCGAGTGGAGTAGTTACGGCGAAAAGAAGTTAACCGTTCCAAATTCTATGAATCTGGACAATATCAGATGGTTAAGGGATGGATGCAATTATGCTCAATTATATGAAACGTGCAACGTGGATCCTGTTAGCGCTGTTTATGCTTTCAGCCTGCTCATCAGCACAATCTCAGGGAGAGGATCCGTCAGCGATTAGAGTCGATTTGGTGTCGGAGCCGGCAACTGCGGTCGTATTGCAAAAGATGATCCTGACAGCCAAGGTCACGGGACTGGAGAAGCAAGATGGAGCAACGGTTCAGTTCGACATTCGCTCGCCTGTGACGAACGTGCTTCCAGAGTATTTAGAAGCCAAACCGATAGGCGAAGGGGGCTATACAGCCGAGTGGACTTTCGATAAACCAGGCACCTACACCATTTATGTTCACTTGTATCGGGAGGATATGCATGTGACCAAGAAAAAGCAGCTCGTTGTTACATGAATAGGACATTAATTAGAGTACTGCCTATACTCTTAGCCCTTTTTGTTTGCATGTGGGGATGGGATTCTGCAAAGAACTCCATCTATGCAGCAGAATCGCCTTCGTCAGGGAGACTGCAGCAACTGATCGATGCTACCACAGCGGGTGGGGTACTGAATCTTCCCTCAGATACCTACCATGAAGCCATCATTGTGAAAAAACCGATTTCTATTGTCTCTGAAGCACAGGCAACTCTTGTAAATTCAGCTAAAGATCGACCAGCTATCCGGATTGAAGCCGATCATGTTCTTCTAAAAGGGATATCCATTATTCAGGAGGGCCAGGGAGAAACAAGTGCTGTATTAGTGGCAAGTAATCGAAATGTCTTGGATTCGTTACATATTCAGACGCAAGCGTTTGGCATCATGATTCAGGATGGTAGCTTTAATGAAATCAGGGATACCACAATCCAGCGTTCCTCTCAGGACTCCAGCACCAGCAAGCTAACAGAAAAGCGTAACGGAATTGATCTATTTAACGCTCATGACAATCTCATAATAGGAAATACGATCTCTTCCATGTTTGACGGCATCTACTTGGAAAGCAGCAACCGAAATCGTGTTGAACAAAATCAAGTTGATCATTCCAGATATGGTGTTCACTGTATGTACACCGAAGGAACCTTCGTCAAAGGCAATACCGGTATGTTCAATATCACAGGTGCGATGGTGATGGGAGTCAAAGGGGCAGAAATCAGAGACAACACGTTTATTAAACAAAATGAGAGTGTCAACTCGCAGGGTCTGCTGTTTTTCGATGTTCAAAGCTCACGTATACGGAATAACAAGGTGGAGGGAAACCGGGTTGGATTGTATATCGAACAATCCTTTAATAATGAATTTGAGGATAATGAAGTGCACCACAACTTTGTTGGAGTTCAATTTATTGAATCCGAATCCAATCGATTTACAGCGAATGATTTTATTGGCAATGTGATTGAAGCCCAGGCAACTGACAGCCAAAATAACAGCTTTTCGGGAAACTTCTGGGAGGCATTTCGCGGAATCGATACGAATGGAGATGGAATTAGTGAACTTCCCTACCCAATCAACCCGTTTTTCCAAGCCTTGACCTCCAAAAATGCCGCCTATCAGCTTTTTTTTCAATCTCCGGGCATGCAATTTCTCGAAAGTATGTCGGTAATGGAGGACTCCGACTGGTCATCTGATCTCAATCCTCTCATGAAGCCTGCTCAGTCCATGATGGCGAATAACGATGATTCAGGCTCTAGTGCCCTGCTGCTCATCTCCTTGCTGCTTCTGCTTCTTTCTGTAAGTACAATTTATTTTTTGGGGGTTAAACAAAGATGAAACGTTTATTTGCAACAGCTGCTTTTCTATGTATGGTTCTCTTTCTCTCCGCTTGCGCCAAAAGCGAATATAAAGCTCTTCCCATTAACGAAGAGGTAGACATTTGTGTCATTTGTAATATGCAGGTTAAAGATGATGCCTATGCCGTTCAGTTAACGACAAAGGAAGGCAAAAACTTTAAATTTGATGATTTAGGCTGCATGAATGAATGGAAGCAAAAAAATAGTGTGGACAGTATTGGAGCCCAATTTGTCAGAGATTACAATACCAAGGATTGGATCAAGTTCGAAGAGGCCAGCTACGTATTTCATCCCTCGTTTAAAACGCCAATGGCCTATGGGATTTATTCTTTTAAGAGCAAGGGTGATGCTGAAGCATTCATTGGCAGCCAAAAGAAAGGCAAGCTGATGACTGCAGCCGATTTAAGCACACACACTTGGGAAAGAAGCAGCAATACCATGCACATGGATATGGATGGAGCCCATAAAATGCAAGACAGCTCGACAAAAAAGCCTGAAGCCGGGAACGCCGATAAAGGAATGCACGGTAAATGAGCACCCTTCACATTGCGCTTCGGGAAGTAAAAATTGGCTTTCGCAATCCCTGGTCCTATTCCTTTATGGTTTTGTTTACCTTGTTCAGCCTGTCGCTGCTTGTCATTAATGTCCAGTATTTCTCCCGGGGTTATTCAAGTACCACGGCCTCTATGCTTAATTTAACTCTGTATTTACTGCCTTTAATGACGCTGCTGCTCGGGGCATTTTCACTTACAGCAGAAAAAGAGGAGGGAAGCTGGCAGCTCTTGTCCACCTATCCCATATCAACCGTGTCTTTTGTTGTAGGCAAATACATCGGTCTGAGCACAGTTCTTCTGAGCATTGTTGCATTTGGCTATGGAATTACAGGAGTAGTTGGGTTCATGACTGGCAAAGGGCTGACAGCGGATGCTTTCGGACTGTTCTTTTCTTTTACTACAGGCCTGGTACTTTTGTTTTTGGCGATCGCCCTTGTGCTTGATACACTGGCACGCAACCGTTGGCAGGCGCTGACCTTTGCTGTCACGGTTTGGTTTTTTGCCATCATCGGTTGGCCGACACTTCTGATCGCTATGCTCGGACTGCTGCCCTATATCTGGATCAAGCCAGCGTTAACCGCACTCACGATGATCAACCCGGCTGAATTGGTAAGACTATTTGTTGTTATCAAGCTTGGCGGGGGGGCAGTACTGGGGCCCGAGTACTATCAATGGGTTCAGTGGATCAAGCATCCTGCAGGTGCCTGGATATTCGTTCTTCTCTGTTTGGTATGGATTGGGCTCTCGGTTGGCTTTGCCAACCTGATTTGGGAGAGGAGTCGGTCGCGTGGATAATAATGTGCTGGAGCTTGCTGGCATCCGCAAGGAGCTGGGAGGACGGTGGATCATCCATGATGCAAGCTTACGTCTGGGTCAAGGGGAAGTACTTGCCTTATGCGGGGGCAATGGCGCTGGAAAAAGCACGCTGCTCAGAATGGTTGCAGGCATTCTGCAGCCCACAGCAGGCGAGATTTGGATTAAAGGCAAGACGTGGAAGCACGATCGTAAGGGATATGCACAGCAAATCGGCTACATGCCGGACGAATATTTGTTTGGGCAAGGCTTGTCCGCCGAGGAAACCTTAGCTTTCTGGGCATCCTTGCGCAAGGTTTCATCTACACGGGTGAGCGAAGTATTAAAGCTGGTTGGTCTTCTGGAAGTACGACGCTCAAAAGTAAGCTCCTTTTCTAAAGGAATGCGGCAGCGGCTGTTATTTGCTCAAGCCCTTTTGGCTAAGCCGTCATTGCTTATTATGGATGAACCGACAAACGGTCTGGATCCTTACTGGATGGGATCCTTTGTTGAGCTGATCCGGTACGTCAAGAATGAAGGCCATGCAGTTATTTTCTCTACTCACCAGCTGCAAATTGCCGAATCGATTTCCGACTATGTTATTTTCCTGAAGGAGGGTAAGGTCGCTGAGCAGGGAACAACAGCCTCGTTAATCGAGCGTTACGGCTCTTATGGTTTAACTGCAGCCTTTGATAAGCTGTTTGCTTACCCCGATCCGTCCGTGTCAGCAATAGAGGTCGTTCAGCCATGAAGGAATGGCGTAAATGGACTACCTTGGTGGTGATCGTTGTTATCGGCGCTGCTTTGATATATACCTTGTTTCAGCCGCAGCCCAAACTGGCTCATAGCCTCAAGCCGGGGGACCCTGCTCCGGACTTTACCTCTATCACATTGGATGGGGCCAGTATAAAGCTGTCCGATTATAGGGGAAAGGGTGTGTTGCTGAATTTTTGGGCTTCCTGGTGTACCCCCTGTGTTGAAGAGATGCCCCGTATGAACAAAGCTTATCGATTAAATACGTCGAATGTAGAAATTATCGCGGTAAATGTAGGCGAGTCCAGAGGGACTGCGCGGGAGTTTCTGACAACACTAGGGATTGATTTTCCTGTTTGGTTGGACCCAAGTGGTGAGGCTGCACAAAGCTATAAAGTAACAGGACTTCCTGCAACATTTCTCATTGACAAGCAAGGTAGGCTAGTTAAAGCAGTTGCCGGCGAGCTGCCTAATGACAAGATTATAGTTGAGCATTTAAAATCGATTGAACCCTGAATACAAGAATCGGCCTCCAACTCACTATCACAGTGAGCGAGGCCGATTCTTTTTTATCCCAAATCAAGTTTAGCTAATGGTGACTTCCGCCTCCAGCATTCTCGCTGGTTTTATCGGCAGGCTTTGACGATTTGCCCACAAATTGTGCAAGCTCTGCATCGCTTGGTTTGCCTACAATAAATCGTTGGGCTGGCATAATACTCTGGTCGCCGGATGTCACATAGGTTCGTAAGTAATAGATACCATCCTGATCAAAGGTATAGGCTGCTTTAAAAACGCCCTCACCTTCGTAAACTGGGGACAGACGCAGCTTGGACGGGTTGCCTTCGGCTGATTTCCAAATTTCAAAATCAACTTGAGCTCCTTGATTGACCTGAACCCCCTTATCGGTCACCTTAACACGTAGAGAAGCCTCCGTATGCGGAGCTATGCGCTCCGGAAGAACAAACTCCGCTTTCACATGCTGTGGATTGATACCATCCGCCGTGCCGCTGCGGATGGTAGGTGTAAGTGAACATCCCGTTACGGACAGCAGCAGCACAACCACAGCCAAACTTGTGTATATCGATTTCATGCTCGAGCTCTCCTTTACATGTACCATGACTTCAATGCAGGAATTCGTGTTAGAACAAATCGGTCAAGCAAGAAAACAATAATGATAGAAATACCAACAAGAGGCATGATGATCCCTAACACAATGATGATGATACCCAAATTGCGGACTAGCTTAGGGTTTTTAGCTTTAGGCGGGGCACCTAGCTTTCCTCCAGGCTTGCGCTTCAGCCACATCGTATAGGCGCTAATTACAATTAGCAGCAATCCCAAGCAGGCAATTAATCCGAGTAGTTGGTTAGGCCATCCAAACAGGTGCCCCTCATGAAACGCAATCCCTAAGGAAATATACTTGGCAGTGGCACCATAATCCGTAAAGCGGACATCAGAAAGCACATGGCCCGAATATTGGTCAATGTGCATGGTTACATTGTTGACAGGGTTCGAGGCTGAAACTGATAGGGTATAAACGCCTTTTTCACCTTTAGGCATGGATATGGTATAAGGTGGCGCTACACGCTTCAGTTGGGCGACTGTTATTATATCCTCCAAAGCCAAGGCAGTGCTTTGTCCTGCTGTAGAATAAGGAACAGGAATATTCTCGGCAGCCCAAGGTACATTCTCAGCCACATCCTTGGTAACTGGGGCATTAGATAAAGGTTTCGCCATAAAGTTGTTGGCGAATGGAGGGGTCGATGTGTTCGTTGCGGCGGCAAAATTACTGATCTGATTGCCTAGCACGCCAGACCAAGGAAGCCCGCCCATTATAATAAGCGCGATAAGCAGGGACAGCCAAAACGCAGGGACAGCGTGCACATCCCGCCAGAATGTTCTTTTATTGGTGCCGCGCAGTCTGGGCAGTATGGTTCCCCAAATGTCAGCCCGATTTCTGGGCCACCATAAATAAAGTCCGCTAATGAGCAGAATAAGTGTCCAGCATGCGGTAAGCTCCACAAGCCGATTAGCTACATCGCCACCTACAACAAATTGGCTGTGGAGCTTTTTTATTATAGCCATAAAAGTTTCATCCGACTTCTGCGTCCCTATAATGGAACCCTTGTAAGGATCGACAAACACGGTAGAGGCTGCTTTGTTGACGGTGGCGCTGAATCTTGTGGATTGTTTGGGATCATCCGACACCGTTACCGCGCTGATTTGTGCATCGGGAAAAGCCTCCTTCACGCGGTTGGATTGCTCGGTCAATGAAAGGGTAGAGGAGCCAACAGCACTTACCTGGTATAAATGCTCGTATAGCTGGTTTTCAATTTGCGTCTTGAACAAATAAATACCGCCACTAATAGCGAGTAAGGCAATGATGGGGGCGAAGATGATCCCGGCAAAAAAATGCCATCGCCATACTAAGCCATACATAGAGCCCTTGGTGAGGCGGGCGGTCTTGGCTTGTTGTTCTTCCTCCTTTGGGAATTAATATAGGTTGTGGTTCATCTGGGATTGTCTTTGGAAGCTTGGGAGCTGGCATTGACAAGTTTATGACATCCTCTCATTAAAAGTTGAAGCAAGCCAAGGCAATTAACAGTTTTAAATTCTTTTGCCAAGCTTGGAACAGAGTAATTATAGCTTCCAAATAGGCAAAAAAAAATGACTACAAAGAGTCATTTCGATCGTACGGTGTTCACAATATGTTCACTAAAAGGTTAGTGACTGATTTGTCAACATGAACGATTTTTTGAATTTTAAGGTAGCATTGCGAATGGTGATTGACGCTATCTCAAATCGAGGATAACATAATAGTAATAATTACATTTAAATATATAGGAGGACGTGGCTCAGCTTATTATGAAGTCGCCAAAACCTTGAACAACACTACAAATTTTTCTGTACCGAACATGAATGGGTTTCTTGTCGGTTACGAAAAACGATGTCCGTTAACACCGGAAGAACGTCTTATTATAGCTTCCTTGTTTCGGTTGCCACGGGAGGTGTGGATTGCCGCCCGTCAAATCCGGTTAGGCATGCATTCATCCATTTTCAAAAGTTTGAAGGCTTCATGGTCTAAGCGCATGGAAGTGATTCAATGGATGGATAAGTGGGCAAGACAGCAACCACAGGAGCCAGTAACTCCTCCTGCTCCAAACGAGGAGGGGATCAGCATTGTCGATAACGATTTCAATTCATAACACGAATAATCCCGTCAAAGAGTCAAGCTCTAAGGGCGAAGAGAAAAAAGCCGTATATGATTACCAATTGGGTACGGGTTCAGCGGTAAGCCTCAAGTATTGGGTGTACAGCAAAGGAATGGCGAAAGTCGTGTAACCGTGTCCTTTCGGGGAAGGAAAGAAATAACCATTTGCATCCGAAAACAAACGAACTTGCTTCACATAGAGCATGGCATCGATGAAGGAGTTCATTGGACAGAGGAACCAGCCTGTCCTTGCTGAATTCCCATCCATGCTCGTCAGTACACCGGCGTGCAAATCAACATCTCGAACATTGAGATTCAATGTTTCTGAAATACAGGTATCCGCATGTTTGAAAAACGCGAGCTCATCGTTGCTAAAGATATGGGGGATGTATTGGGGTCCTCAACGACGTTCCTTTTTTAGGAACCGCATTATTATATAGAGGATCATGCAACCATTTATGAGAGTCATTTCACCAATAGATTGTACATAGTGGGGCAGATGAAAAGCTTGAGATGCCAGTTTAGCCAATAATAAACTCACGGCAAATAGTAAGATAATGACGAACGTGCTGGAGGATAACCCTGTCAGTAATCTTTTGGTATAGGTTCTTAGGGTGTTCATATTCCATAAGGCTGCAATCAATTCCAGGGAAAGGATACCGATGGCAGCTCCCGCATAGGTGAATCCTGGAATGGCGATTAAATAATAATTGAGTGCTATCGAGCAAACAGCGCCGATGATTAACCCAATTAGAGGTGTGTTTTTATCTCCGGTTCCCCATAAAGCAATGGTGGAAAGTTCCCTGATTCCTGACAGAAGAGGAGCTAAGGCCAAGTAACGAATACCGATTTCCGCTGAACCGTTGGAAAATATCAAATTCGAAAGGTCCCCGGCATAAAAGAACAAAACCAAACCCGAACCGCATCCCCAAAGCCAAACGATTTCCAACGCTGATTTCGTACGCCAAACGAATCGGTCCTGCAGTCCTGCTTGCCAATCTGCTGTAACTTTGGTCGACAACGTATAGGCCAAAGCGGATGTAACTAGCGAAGGCATATATACTATCGTTGTAGCCATGCCGGTAATAATGCCGTAAACGGAAGTCGCATCGGAAACACTCAAACCTGCAGCTTGCAGCCGCTGTGGAATAATGAGGGCATCGAGAAAATCAGAAACGGGAACAATAAATCGCGTAGCAAGAATGGAAAATGCCGTGTGGATAAACAAAAATACACCGGGCATAGTCAACTGCTGGAAAGTTCTTTTATAATTAAAAGTCAGTTTGTGAACCGTAGAACTCATTAATACGATTAGCAAAAAGATCAAGGATATAAGAGCCCCAGCAGGAGCTCCTAACATAGAGCCGCCGACCGTATACGAGATACCGAACCGCAACCATGTGGTTGCTATAGTGATCATCACAGCAATGCGAACGAGTTGTTCAATAAGTTCTGACACCACTATATACCCGTAATATTCCATTCCCTGCAGAAACCCGCGTAATAGACTGAGGAATGGTACGATAGCTACAGCGGGGGCAATACACTGAATGGCAAATTCAAGATGAGCATTACCCAACAGGAGAGAGATAGGGGACGCAAAGGTGTAGCAATAAAACCCCAAGATGATGCCAAACATAGCAAGAAAAATGGCCGTACCATTAAATAACCGCCACCCTTGCTCACAGTCTCTCGCTGTAGAAAGGGCAAGCGCCGTTGGGAATCCTCCTGTAATGATGGTAAGGATTAGGGCGTATACGGAATACGCCATTTGATAAAGCCCTATACCTTCGGGTCCGAGCAACCTGAATAACACAATTCGAGCAAAAAAACCTATTACCTTTACAAGGAAAATGGCACCCGAACGAAGTGCCATCTGTTTTGCCAGCTCGGGTAACCTCATAGTTTCACCTCAGATATCTGTAGGGCTTTGTCCTAATTATCATATTGCACAAGCCATTCAGATATGATTCGAGGCAAGACAAGTTAGTCATTAATGTGAATCAATATATATTTTGTGTTTTTATCCCATCCGAGGTCGAAAGGCACGTGGTACCGATCCGCTGTATGGGAATTGACAAGCGGGTATCCGTGGTCGTCAAATCCAACCAAGATTGAAAAATGATCGACATCCCCATCCATCTCGTAAGCAATTAGATCTCCCGGCTTTAATGTAGCAATGGCCCCGCTCGGATATTTTTCAGTTGGCTTAACTACATCTGTAAAATAGCCTTTGGCGACGAGTCTACCGTACCCGCTATTTAATACGAAGTCTTTGAATGAATCCGTCCGCACCCAAGTTTGGCTCCCCGATGAACGGTAATGCCATCCCATTATCATTTTCAATCCGCCGCCTTCCTTCTCATCTCCGAGTACTTGAGAAGCGAAGTTAGTACAATCTCCCCCCAGATGTGTATAATCTAAATACTTTTTGTTGTAGCGATGATTATTGCCCGCTCCCCATGCGACCCCCGCATATTTATTGGCATATTTTACTGCCTGTTCTCTGTTGTATCTTTTCTTTGTTTTATCGCCGGTTTGTTTAGTATCTGTTTCGGACTTCAAGAAAGTTGGACTCGGGAACCCATCGAATTCAGATATCCAATTCGGATTTTCAGTAAGCGGGTCGGCATACCATTCACGATGTACCAACCACTCGCCATTGATTTTTTTAAGTGTCAATCCATGTCGAGTTCCTATACCTAAGGACTGGGGGGTGTAGTTACCGACTTTGTACACATAGCTTAATTTTAAGCTTTGGTTTAACGAAACTTTTGCCAGATCCCCTTCTTTTTTGATTCGTATAATTCGGATGCTGCTTTCCACGGTGGAAACAACGATGGCTCTTTTTTCAGCCCAAGTATTGATATATTTGCTCCTCAATAGTTCCTGCTCATACATATACCGGCCAAATCTGTCTGTTTTATCATATAATTTATTAATAACTTCCGGTTTTTGATCGATTAAAAACTGCGCTCTTTCATTGAAGAGTTTTATTAAAAAAGAGCGTATATCCTGTGTTTCATCACCAGTATCGGCAGCAAGAACGTGGACTGGACAAAGAAGTATACACAGAATAACCGGAAGCCAACTCAACCGTTTAATACTCATCACTGATATAGATACCTCCGGGTGGGTTCGTGATATTGAATATAAAACATGTAGACCCTTCAATTTTGGAGTTAACCTGGAATTACTCTCCTAGCAAACAAGTAATTTTGATACCAATACTCCCCTTCTTTTTCATCCTTATGAATATTACTAATGATTACTCCAATTCCTGATTCATATGTATGGAGTATTTTCCCATCTCCCATATAAATACCAACATGTCGCACCTTATTTAATCCTGTCTCGTTTGGAAAATCTTCATCAGAAAAAAACATTATATCTCCTTTGCGTAAATTTATAAACGGTATTTCTTCTCCCTGTACTGCCTGTTCTCTTGAGTTATAACCTAATTGAATACCGTGGTTAGCGTAAAGATATTGTACGTAAGAAGAACAATCAAACGCTTTATCATTAAATCTCTCTGTACCAAAGACATAAGGTGTCCCTATATAACGAATCCCCTCTGCAATAATCGAATCAGCAGTCTTCTTCCATTGACCGGCATCAGTCGCTTCATTTACCCTATAGGGTCTTGTATCGTTAGTGGTGTAGGGGTTAGACCCTTTATTATAACCACAAGCGGTCAATCCCCCAAAGATAAGGGTAGGGACTAATAGCGTATTTAATACATTTTTATAAAATTTTTTGTTCATATGACCACCTCCTGTAGATAGTATTAGTGTAAATTTCATGAGAATATATATTCTGAATAAATATTGGTTTTATAGCCGTAAATAGGAATACCGTTTATTATTATTTCAAAGATTAGCTACGACATCGTTTTATAAAATTATGATAAAAACCTAGTTCATGGGAGAAACTCTATTGACCGTAGCTTAAATAACACAACTTTCATAATTTTTTAATGGGAGCTAAGTAATCTATGTTATCCATAAGGAAAATAAAATTGATGCGGGTAATGACACCAATTCTTAAATATAAGCTAACTCGTTACGCTTTTTCCGCCAAACTACTGGTTTTGCTTCTTTTCGCTTATCACATTCCGGGGATGGGAGGAGAAGGAGGAGGACCTAAATTTGTTTTGATGAGACTTGAGGACATCGGTCCTGGGGGGCAGTACGCTTCGCTGGACCAGCTTGGGAAGCTAAGAGCAGTTCTCGAATATTTGCGTGATGAGCACGTGACTTACCATCTTGCGGTCGTGCCGAGATGGATTGATTTGCCGGTCAATGGAGGAAGGTACGATGTCCAGCTTGACCAAAGTGAGGATCCTTACGTTGCCGCTTATCAAAAGGTGCTCCATCAGGCAGTGAGAGCGAGAGCGATTCTCGGGATGCATGGCTATACACATCAAGTGGGTAACGACCGTCGCGACGACGATCAGCATGAATCAGGCATAGGCAATGAATTCAATGTTCCCGGGGTAGAGGAGACAATGTCGGTGAGCTACGCCGAGAAGCGTTTAAAGGAGGGGCTATCCATTCTGAATAATGCGGGTCTCAAACCGCAATTTTGGGAAGCGCCCCATTATCGTTCCACACATCTGCAGGATGAGGTGTTCCGCTCTTACTTTGGGTTGAACTATCAAGCCGACGTTCAAACGAAAAGTAAATCACCTGTGGCCCAATATGTAAACCGACGCATCAACGGTTATGGCGCTTCAACGCTCGGGTCAGCTTACGTTCCGACACCGTTTGATTACATTCCTAATAATAAGGACGAGAAGGTGATTGTCGACCGAGTCGGAAAATCGAACAACATTGCCTCATTTTATTATCATCCATTTATGGAATTCAAATATTTGGTTCCCGTAACGGACCGGAGCGGAGAGCCGATGTTGCGTGACGGTATACCCGAATATCGCTACCCCGACAGTAGTAGAAGCCAGCTGCAAAAGCTGGTTTTCAGCCTGCGAGCCAAGGGATACTCGTTCTATTCCATACAGGATTATGTGCCGTTCACACCAGCCCACAGCGTACCTTTGCCTTCTGGTGGCAGTAAACTTCTCGTCGAAGACGCGAATGGTGATGGGCAAAAAGATTTCATGTTTTGGGACCCTGAAACTGGGGACATCTCAGTGAGGGAAGGCCATTTTCAAGGTTTGCGAAACGAGCCCCAAGCCCCGTTCACCGTTTGGGCTCACGTCGATTATATCAACGGCGCCACTGCGGCTGTCAGCGGGAAAAGCGCAGACGGTCCGTGCAGCTTCTGGACAATCCACCCTTCGGGACAACTTGATCGATATGGATCGGACGGACATCATTTCTCCCTTGTGAGAAGCTGGAAGATTGATGGCGGAATGTGGAATAGTCTATATACGCTTCGACTGCCCGGGGGCGACATATTGCTAGCCGGACTGACGCAGGATCGGATGCAGTTACACGGTTGGCTAATTCACGAGGGAAACTTGAAAGTTTTAAACCCGTATCAATTCAACTTTGAATACTATATGTAAGTGAGAAACCTTGCGATCATACACAAAGATTTGCACCCACTTATTCACAGTACCGAAGACTACTCCCATCTAGGTACTAAGGTTTGGAGAAAGATCACAGATTTTAGAGAAAAGCTAACAATAAGTATCGTTACATAAAGATGGAACGCCGTATGCCGCGAAAGTGGCACGTACGGTGTGAGACAAGGGAAAAGGCAACCCTAACGGAATATGCCGAGGGTGAGCCTTACCTTTTGTCATTTTATGGCAGTCAAACTGTGTTTGTTCAAATTATTATAAATGGAGCTATTAGCGTAAAAAATACTTCATGCTCGCTAAAAAAAGGCATAGCAAACAAAAGTCTTTTAAAACCTTTAAAAAACAAATTCAAGTTTAGGCCGCAGCCTTTAATTAGCCCATCGGAAATCAGAAGCTTCAAAGCTTGTTTTATTGCTTTCTCTTTCTGCTTTACCTGCATTTCCATTGGCATGTCAATTTTATATAGATCCGCCTTGGTAGACCTGTTGTTGGGATATAATGGAAGCGCTCATTGACACTCCTGGAACAATTGAGGTCCAGACTGTTGCCACTGAATGGGCAGCAGACCTCTCTGGCTTGCTTAATTTAAAAGACCCTAAAGCTGTCGTTGCTGGATTGCAAAACCGTAAAGAACCTATTAAGATTTATATCCACATTATTCGCCATCCTGAGAAAGGTTTCTTCCTTGTGGATACAGGAGTCAGCAAGCGTCTTGTTGAGGATCCAAGTGGAGTTGGTGTTGGCTGGGTGCTTAGAAAATATGGTGGTATCAACGATATGAACGCCCAGCCAAGCACTGAAGATGTGATTGCAGCCGAGGGAGCGCCTATCGCGGGTGTCTATTTGACACACATCCATCTCGACAGCCGAAGAACCATACATACTAAAAGGAAGCTCCGGGCTAGACGAAGATTATGCATACTGATCAAAAAAAACGGATCATAGGCGATTACCACTCTCCATTACATCCCATCCCTCATATGATAAGTGAGGAGGAGGATTCAAAAATGGCAAAAACATCGCAACCAGTAACGATCGGAGCGAATTCTATAGCGAAGATCGGTAACCGTTTTTTCCTGATTGTTGAGGTGGAAGCAAAATCACCTGGAGTTGAAATTGATCCGGTATTCGCCGTCCGGACAACTTCACAACAAGCAGTAAGTCTCATTCGTGCAGGGGTGAAACGTACCATATTTCAAAATTCGCCTCCAACACCTAGTCGTGGAAAGAAAGTTGAGCTGAAGGGTGTACTGTTCGCTAATGGGCGCATTTTTTCTGTCTTCGATGTTGAAAACTCGACTGACATTTCTGTACTTGTAAGAATTAACCGAAAAAAAGCAGATCAGCTTATTCGAGGTGGCGCACGCATTATCAAAGTTATTAGGAAACCCTTCTAAGTAACCATTTATTTCCTTGTTATGAATCGCTAACCCTAGAAACGATTGGCGGCTAATGCAAGATTAGCGTCTAAAAGTCGCTATAGTTGAAAAAGTCCGCTTATCCTTCCGGTGGTGCCGGTATGGTTGGAAGTGCGGGGGACTTCCTTAATTTACTGGAAACTTTACGGCAAGGGGGAGATCCTATTCTTCCGGAAGCACTTGTCACTGAAATGACTACCAATCAAATTGGCGACATCACGATGCCATATTGGCCGGGAAGAGGTTTTGGTTTAGGCTTTTTCCTACTCAAAGACCCTATAGCTGCGATTACTTCGGAATCACCGGGTACATGGCGGATGGGTGGGACTTATGGACATTCTTGGTTTGTTGATCCAAGGGAAGAGCTTAGCGTTGTAGCATTCACAAATACGGCACTAGAGGGGATGTCAGGCAGTTTCCCAACGGATATATGCGAAGCTGTTTATGCGGGTTTACGAGGATTGACCAGAAGTAATGAATAATAAATAATTGAACTAAAGGATACTATTGTCCAATACTGAGAGGGCTATCAAGTGGTAGTCCTTTTCTACGATAACGTGCAGATTGTTAATTCAATGACAAGATAATTCCTTTAAAAGGATAAAAGAGGGAATTATATGTGCTTAAAGAATAGAATTAATCCAGAAGGTTAAAACAAGAAATTTCTGGAGGTGCCATATGGAATCCAAACGAATTATTGACAGAGCGTATTATTTTGCTGAAGAATAACAGAAGGCGTTAGATGAAGGTGTAATAACAGAAATGGAATGGTACGAAATTAATAAGACGTATTTCACTGAACATTACTTGTCAGCTGATAACCCAAGATCCCAATCCGGTCATGGAGGTGACGAACAACATTACTTCCATAACCACTTTATGCTTCTTGATATAATTACTAAGAGTGGTTCATTCATTGATGTCGGGTACGCAAATGGATACTTAATCGAGTCATTAAATAAATGGTTAAATGGAATTAATACGTTACAAGTTGATTTTTACGGGTTGGATATATCTCATGAGTTGATTCATCTTGCCAAAAAGAGACTGCCGAACTGGAAGGACAAACTCTACACAGGTAACGCCTTTAAATGGATTCCAGAAAATAAGTTTGATTTTGTTTGTGTGAAAGAGTTAGGTTACGTTCCACAAAAAATGGAAGAGTCTTTCTTTGAACATCTGTTTAATAATTACGTTGCTGAAGAAGGGAGATTAATTCTAGGGCCCTACAGCGAAGAGAAAATGTCTAGAGAACTGGAAGGCCAATTGTCGTCATGGGGCTACATCCCTTCGGGATATATTGAGAGGTCACATAATAAAAGTATAAATGTCGCAAGAAGAATTCTCTATTTCAATAAATAGCTCTAGTCTTTTGTATTACTGCGCTATTGGGAGAATTGTTTAATTTACCATCCTTCGTTAAATTAAATTTGTATTCGGTCAGGCAAGGACTGTGCACATTAGCAATCCATGAGAAACCGGACATGCTGTTGGATGATAAAATGTAGACATAAAGGAGGCTGCATATGGAACGTGTAATCTTGATGATGAATGTGCGAGAAAACCAGGGAGGAGAGTCAGTCGCATGGCAAAGATCGTTTTCGCATTGAACCAGTCTCTGGACGGATTCGTCGACCACGACCACACGGCATTTCAGCCCGACCCCGTGCTATTCCGTCATTTCATCGACGACGTGCGCGGCCTGGCGGGCTGCCTGTACGGGCGCCGCATGTATGAGACCATGCGGTATTGGGACGGAGACCATTTTGAATGGGATGCGCCAGAACGGGAATACGCAGCGGCGTGGCAAAGCAAACCGAAGTGGGTGGTGTCGAGGACGTTAAAGTCCGTCGGTCCGAACGCTTCTCTGATCGAGGGCGACCTCGCAGCGGCCATACGTGGGCTGAAGGCTCAGCATGAAGGGGAGATTGAAGTCGCCGGGCCGGAGTTGGCCCACAGTCTAACGGAGCTCGGTCTCGTTGACGAGTATCGACTCTATCTCCATCCAGTCGTGCTGGGTCACGGCAAGCCGTTCTTCGCCGGTCCGCGGCCGCCGCTGCGCCTCGTGGCAAGCGATCGAATTGGCGAGAATGTGATCAGGTTGACCTACGTTCCAGCTTAGTTGTGCGGTTGACCCAGCGGCCTAAAGGGCACGTTACTTTAATAGGGATTCTCCGGCTGTAGCGGCAGTCAGAGGATCCCTTATTCTTTAAAATTTGTTCAGTTATGCAAAATGACATAGTTATTTATGGAATTGACGATTGAACTCTAACGGGTAACGAGTTGAATGGGGAATTTAAAAAGCAATTTCGAAAAAGTCTTTTAGATCAAGGACTTTAAATTTTGAAAGCGTAAGTTTGCCTCGATAAATTTGAAGTTTTTTATCGGTTGATTACAAATATGGGATGATTGATGATAAATAATAAATTTTACATATTGAATTTCTTATTGGGTAAGATTAATAATGCTTTTACACCTTTAAACTTTAGAAAAGAGGACTATGTATTATGAAATCCATGCTAACAGGAACTGAAATGGGGAAACTTTGGGCGACTTATATCGGAAATTCAATGGGAAAGTGCATGCTCAATTATTATCTAAAGAATGTAGATGATCCCGAGATTAAAGTGGCTTTAGAATATGCATTGGAGTTAAGCAATAATAATATCCAAACAATTGAGTTTTTCTTTAATCAAGCAGACTTTCCTATACCTGTTGGGTTTACTGATAGTGACGTGAATTTCAAAGCGCCTCGTTTGTTTATTGATGAGTTTTATCTTCATTATATGAAATATGCGAGCAAAGCTGGTATGAGTCTCTACTCGATTGCTATTCCATTGGTTACAAGAAGAGATATTCGGGATTTTTTTATCAAATGCGTCCAAGATACAATGAAATTGCAGTCCGTGGTTGCGGTGATTTCAGAATCTAAAAATGAGCTTATGAATTCGCCTGTTATTCAGCCCCCAGAAAAAGTTGATTTTGTACATAGTCAAAAGTTTCTGGGCTCTTTTTTCGGAAAAAGCAGACCCCTACAAGGATTGGAAATTGCGCATATCTTCGGAAATCTAAATAACGATATCACAAGCAAAGCACTTATTATTGGATTTGCTCAAGTAGCAAATGACAACAAGGTAAGAACATTTCTAGAACGCGGAAAAGATATTAATCAAAAGCACATTGAATTATTAACAGAAAAGTTGTCTCAGGATGGATTGCCCTCCCCGACACTAATAGATCATTTGGTGACTTCATCGACAGTTTCACCATTTTCTGACAAAATCATGGTTTTTCATAAAGTTGACATGTTTAATGTGAAAATAAGGGAGTATGCCAATGGCATATCGCTTGACGGTAGAAAAGATATTGGTGCTTTATTTTTGAAATGCCAAGCGGAAGTAATGTTATATGTGGAAGATGGTGCAAATCTCTTGATTGAAAATGGATGGTTAGAAAAACCACCAGAGGCAGTTGACCGTAGTAAATTTTTAAATAAATAAGTTCTTAACCAGAAAACCATGTTCGTTCCAATAAAGGGAGCGTGTTATTTAAAATAAGGGAGCAGTAGCTACCACATATTTTGACTCATTCGCGAGATTTCACAAAGAAAGCACGGAGGACCGAGTTCGTGTCCCAAAAGTGAAGGGAGATTGAAGTTGCCGGGCCGGAGTTGGCCCACAGTCTAACGGAGCGCGGTCTCGTTGATGAGTATCGACTCTATCTCCATCCAGTCGTGCTGGGTCACGGCAAGCCGTTCTTCGGCGGTCCGCGGCCGCCGCTGCGCCTCGTGTCAAGCGATCGAATTGGCGAGAAGGTGATCAGGTTGACCTACGTTCCAGCTTAATTGTGCAGTTGACCCAGCGGCCTGAAGGGCACGTTACTTTAATAGGGATTCTCCGGCTGTAGCGGTAGTCAGAACTGTTAGATTTATTGTTGGTTTGGCGCCTAATCTTCCGTTTACCTGCACGGCTCAATGAAAGCAGCTTAAACCAGTCCTTATTTGAGAGGGCTGGTTTGTTATGTTAGGGGTTTTTAGAAACTTATTATTTGATGATCGAAAATACAACATATATAATGTGTATGTAAGAGGACAAGAACATAGTGCCATAAGGATCCACGCCCAGCGCAGTTTTTTCATTTTAAGGGGCCAGGTTCTTGTCCAAACCCAAAGACAAGAACTTGACCCCTTTTCCGATATTGGACAAGAACATGGTCCTATTTCCGAGGAACGAAAAGCGTTTATGTTTTGCATGTTTCTTTCGAGATCCGGGAGCAGTGCGGTATACACTAGCCGCATCCCAAGATTTCCTCTGTTCTTGTCATCATGCGCCGACAGTTGTGGTGTGGGAGGGGTGGTTTTAATTATCGCTGTAGCGCATAATAGTGGGGTAACGATGCACATCAATTTGGAATACGGCAGAAATACACACCATATAAATGAGGCGATTTTCGTGGCATTCGGCGATGCGTTGAAGAAAGCAATTAGGATAACAAGCGATGTTATTCTGTCTACGAAGGGTACGTTATCATTATGAAAAAAGACGCATACGTGTAACAAATATGGGGGAGGAATTTGTTTCATTGGACATCTGACGATTACGAACGGGCACTATAGCTCAATAAACAACTAAGACGCGGCTGCTGTCATAGATCGCCAACGGTTGGAGCACATGTATAATTTAAGAAGAATAGTAAGGAATAAAATAACAAGATTACTAAGAAAGAAGGGGTGATGTCGATGGTTATTCAAGCGACCATGAATTGAAAAAAGAAATGAAAGCTGGATATGTCTGGTATAACCAAAGCGGGGGCGGGCTCGATCTCGACGGGCGCTGGAAGCTGGAAGCAAGCGAGGAAGGCTGCTATACGACGGTGCGGTTCGAGTCCACTCCGCTTAGCCATAACGGCAGCGTATCCATGGAGACCACGAAAGGCAATGTGGTCCAGATGTATTACGGTACGTATAGCAGCAAGCACACGAAAGCACTGTCGCTCTGGGCAAACTGGGGGCGTGCAAAATGTAATTGTACATTCTAAGCTCACTGTATTTGCGTTGTGTTTGAACTGGCTCTTTCCGTTACTCCAGGAATTCGACTTAATTATGCTGAAATGGTAAAATTGGAAACAGGAAGTACTAGCAATAGAGTTGTGAAAATACATGAAAATGCGTTCGGAGTGATTAGCGTGGAGATCCATGCGAGGAATGGCAAAGAACAACTGATTTCGCCCGAGTGGCTAGAGTGGAGAAACGATTGCGTGCATTTTGCGAAGCTGCGAAATTTCTTGCTGGACCGTTCAGGACTTCCGGGTCCACGGGCGAATCTCGGGCTGGCGAAATCCTTTGCCAATAGCTTCGTTAAGCAACCTCCCAGCGAAGCCATGTGGAAGCTTCTGCTGGAATGGGCAAATCTGTCGGCAGCGGAAGCTCCGACGAACAATTCGGGAGAGTTCTTACCCTTCTGCTCTGTTCTTGCGCTAGGAGCGTACTATCTCCAAGCTGCGGGAGAGCGCAAGCTGGAAATCGTTGCCGTACTGAAAGAGACAATGAGTGATTCAAGGTGGAGAATTCGCGAGAGCGCCGCGAGCGCCCTGCAGTCTATAGGTGAGCAATCGTTCCAGCAGCTTCAAATCTGGTTCGAGGAGTGGCTGGAGGACGCAAACTGTCTGGAAAGGCGCGCTTTCGTCGCGGCACTGGCTCATCCTCCACTTCTGAAAGACCGGAATCACGTGCATTTCTGCCTATCGATAGCCGAGCGCATTTTGGACGATTTTGCCGACCGCAAGCCGGCAGCAACCGACGAGGAGGCCCGCATATTATCCACAGGCTTGGAGTACGCCATCAGCCTATTTGTGGAGAAGGAGCCGGAGAGAGGCTTCGCTTTGTTGAAAAAATATGCGGTGTCGAATGACAAAAGGATGAAAAAAATCATTAAATCGAACCTGAGCAAATCGCGTTTGTGCAAAAAATACGCCCCCCAGGTCGAGGAGGTCAGTGCTCTGCTGTAAGCAGGATCCACAGCTCTCATCCGCCGCCGAAGAAAAATAGTGCAGGCGCCCCTTTAATCATTGCATAAACGGTTCCGAACCGTAAGCGTCAAATAGCCCTCATCTTGATAGCAAGGTGTGGGCTATTTGACGCTTAGTGTGTCCTGAAGAAAAGCAGCAATGACAGGAGGGAATACGCAGCTTTTCGTGCTTTACAAGAGATGAGGGTAGGTCCCTCAGAATCGACATTCAGGTGTAGATTCTAAACCGCCATTGGGTGCTGCAAACAAAAGTTACTTCGATGACTCGCCGTTTTGGCGACAAGCGTGTTTATGTGCTGCTCAACCGAATTATCGTACAGCGCCCTATCCAGAATGTTAACAATTCGAGGACTGCCGCGGGGTACATCGGCGGGCAGACTAATTGAAGTAACGGGAGGATAGTTTAATAATTAACTCAACTTTCGCAGCTTAACTCCTTGAATAAACACTTGATATAACAGGGGAAACCAGCAATCCATTCCTGTAGTTGACAGAATACAGACCGCTTGTTCCGTTTTGTAGTCGCGTCGGCCATTTTCTGAAATAGAGCCATTAATTGTTGGAGAGCAGATTGAAAACCCAAGTCACGAACTTCATCGGCGTACAGAAAGAACAGGCTGCCCCTTCTTTATATATTTACTCCAAACAGGTTCCAACTTCCCACTTGACAACTGATAAGGATGTCGAGCAAAATCTATAATAAAGTTGTCTAGAGGAGTTGACGTTGTGATGCAGGCTAAATATGATCAAGTTAAGCAGAAGCTGGAGGAAATGATCAACAGCGGGGAGCTGCGAATCGGCGAACGGATGCCTTCGGAGCTGGTGATGGCCAAGGAGTTCGGCGTCAGCCGCGAAACCTTTCGTTCGGCTGTTGGCGTGCTGGAGCAGGAAGGAAGGCTTCTCATCAAGCACGGAGTGGGAACGTTCGTGATCCAGCCGCTGCCGCTCATCCCAAGCTCGCTTGAGAAGCTATCTAGTATCGGCTCGATGATTCAGGCCGCCGGGTTGGATGAGGGCGAGGAACGCGTTCGGCTCAAGACGGAAAGATGCACGCCTGAAGCTGCAAAAGCGCTGAGCATTCAGCCGGATGATCCGGTTATTATGCTGGAGCGGTTTCGTTCGGCTAATGGAGAGCCGGTTGCTTATTCGATCAACGTCATACCCCGGCAGATCGCGGGGGATCGCTTCGATAACGGTCAGTTCGGAGGCTCGCTGATGGAATTTTTCGAGAAGCAGCTTGGCCGTAAGATCGTGACGGCCGATTCGGAAATCAGCGCGCCGCTGCACATCGACCGCAATTGCCAGCGACTTCTCCTGCACCCGCAAACGACCGTGCTGCTGCTGAAGCAGACTCATTATGACGAAGTCAATCAGCCTGTCTTGTACTCGCTGGATTATTTGCGCAACGATGTCTTCACATTCCGTATAAGACGCATGATCTAGCCGATTTGACCGCGAAGAGCCCGTTCTTTTTCTACAGAGCGGGTTCTTTTGCTTTTACAAAACATTTACATCTATTTGACAATCGGCGAATACTATTACGCTATGATATTGACATAGATGTCTATACCTCTTTGAAAAATAGAAAGATAATGTTCATTATAGATGATTGGGAGGCTTTACATGAAAATTCATTGTCTCGGAACCGCAGCTGCAGAAAGCAACGATCTGCTCAATTGTTTTGAATATATAAATAAACGATAAGGGGATGGGTAGCATGGACAGTGCTGTAACTCAAACGATCAAAAAGCTCGATAAAAGAGTAAATTACAGAAAAACAAGCAAACAAATAAAAAAAATAATCAAGCCTTACTTGTTTATGTTGCCATGTTTGCTGTTTGTTATTTTGTTCACCTATTATCCGTTCGCCAAGACGGTCTACTTGGGATTTACTTTGGTTGATCTGAATGGAAACCCGGTTGAGTTTGTTGGTTTCGAAAACTTTATTAATCTTTTCAAAGATAAGATGTTGATCAATACTTTGAAAAATACGTTGGAATATACGGCGATAACGATTCCCGCTACATTTTTTATCAGTTTGGCTTTGGCACTTTTAGCGGAAAAGAAGAGAAAAGGAAACCACATATATCAAATTATATTCGCACTGCCAATGGCTGTATCCATGTCTTCGGCAGTCATGATATTCCAGCTACTTATGAATCCGACAATCGGTATGTTTAACTATTTGACAGGTTTAGGCATCGACTGGTTTGGCGATGAAAAATATGCGATGGCAGGCATTTCGATACTTAGCGTGTGGATGGGACTCGGATTCAGCTTTTTGTTTTTGCTTGCGGCGCTCCGAAATGTCCCGTCAGAATTGCTGGAAGCAGCAGATATGGAAGGCTGCAACTATTTTCAGAAGCTGGTAAGCATAAAAATGCCCTTAATATCTCCCACTATTTTTTTCTTGATTTGTACGGATTTGATCAGTTCATTAATGGTTTTCGGTCCCGTATGGATTACCACGAAAGGTGGTCCTATGGGATCTACGGAAACGATGATGTACTGGATGTATATCGAGGCGTTTGAGAATGCGAAATACGGATACGGATGCGCTGTAGCAGTCTTAATATTCGTAATTGTTATGCTGGTTACTTTGCTGAGCTTTGTATATGAGAAAAAAGGAGTTCATTACACATGATGAGATCCAGGTATGTACGCGAGCCGTTAATGAACATTATTTGTCTTATTGTAGGATTGATTGTCCTCTTTCCAGTTATTTATTGCGTGGGAGTAAGCTTTATGAGCGCGTCTGACCTAAGCTCCTATCCTCCCAAATTATTTCCAAGCACCTTATATTGGGATAATTACAAGACGGTGTTTACGTCTACGCCTATTCTCATGTTTATGTGGAACTCCTTTTTGATCGCGTTTATCGGAACGATTGGAAGATTGATTACAAGCAGCTTAGCGGCGTACTCCTTTGTTTTCTTCGATTTTAAGGGCAAACATTTTTGGTTTTTAATTATTCTTGGAACAATGATGATTCCGGGCGATATGCTCATTATTACCAATTACATTACAGTAGCGAATATGGGATTAATCAACACCTACGCAGGCATTATGATTGTCATGATCGCTTCGGCTACGTTTATGTTTATGCTGCGGCAGCATTTCAAAACAATGCCGAGGGATTTCAGGGATGCTGCGTTTGTCGATGGCTGCGGGGATCTACGTTTTTTTCTGAATATTCTGCTGCCTATGTCTAAATCGGTATTGGCATCCATATTTATCGCTTCTTTTATCGGGCTGTGGAATGCTTACTTGTGGCCTTTATTGGTTACCAACACCGAGCATATGAGAACCGTGCAGGTTGGAATTACGATGCTCCAATTCGAAGAAAGCATGGTGTATGGTCCGGTAATGGCGGGGGTTACGGTCATTTTGATTCCATCGGTATTTATTTTCCTGGTATTCCAGAAGCAATTGGTACAAGGAATTACATATACCGCAATTAAAGGATAGGAGGAGTTTAAGTGAGCAGAGCTTTTACAGTTATGACATTCAATTTGCGTATGGCAGTATCTACAGACCCTTATGTGTGGGAGGAAAGAAAGCATTGGGTAACCAAAATCATTGAGGACGGGAAGCCGGATTTGATCGGTACGCAAGAAGCGACGGTTCCCATGCTAGATTGGCTAAAAGGCCAATTCCACGGAACCTATGACGTCTATGGGGTTAACCGAGCCCGTTCGGAAGAGACGGGGGAATTCAGCGCTATTTTTGTTAAAAGAGACAGCTTTTCCATCCTACGAAACGGTTCGTTTATGTTGTCGCAAACTCCGGATGTGATCGGAAGTTTGGGTTGGGATGCCCAATGTGAAAGGATTTGTTCTTGGGCAGAGCTTGCTTTTAACGGCGAGACAAAGTCCGCGCTAAGGTTTTTCAATGCTCATCTGGATCATATAGGCAAGGTGGCTAGAACGGAAGGGTTGAGACTGATTTTGAATAATATTCGGGAACAGAACCTGGATATGCCATTGCCAGTCATTCTAACTGGCGATTTCAATGATACTCCAGAGAGTGGATTGCTCGCAGTGATCAATGAATTCGAGCCTATGACAAGTTGCTTCGACCTCATGTCTGAGGAGGAGAAGAAACATAGCAGAACGTTTCATGGCTATCAGGGGGGCACGGAAGGCAGCCCTATCGATTACATTATGAGTAGTCAAGGTATTGACTTTAAATCCAGTGCGATTGTGAGAGACAAGGTTGAAAATGGGTACCCGTCGGATCATTATCCGATAGTGGCGCATATGGAAATGAAAGAAGATTAACCTGCCAACTCAGACGCAGACCAAGCCCTGATAGGTTAATATAAAAAAACACACATAACATTTAGGAGGAATTAGGAATGAAGAAAACCATTGCAGTACTAGCCGCATCGACCATACTAATGGCTGGGTGTGGGGCGAAAACCGACACAGTCGCATCTACCAAGGACGCTAGCAGCAGCGCGGTGACTAAAGTCAGCAATTCCGGATCTGTTAATTTAACATTTTGGCATGCCATGGGTGGCACGAATGAAGGTGTGGTTAAAGAAGTCGTACAAAATTTCAACGACACGATAGGCAAGGAAAAGGGTATCGTAATTACGCCGGTATTTCAAGGCGGTTACCAAGATTTGCTGAAAAAAGTAAAAGCTGCCGTTCAGGCGAAGGATACCAAAAACTTGCCGGATATCGTACAAGTTCCTGCATCGGACACTGCATATATCAAGGACGTGCCTAGTATCATCTGGGCGCAATCTATGATCGATAAAGACCGGTCTTTCAATATAGCGGATTTAGAACCAAATAGCGTTTCTTCCTTCAGCTTCAAAGGCAAATTGGCGGGAGTTCCGTTTGCCAACTCTACAGTTCTGTTGTACTACAATAAAAACATGTTTAAAGAAGCGGGGTTGGACCCGAATAAACCTCCTAAAACCATTGATGAAATGGGCCAATACGCCGCTAAGATGACGAAGAGAAACGGAGATCAAGTATCGCAATGGGGTCTTTCCGTAACGCCGGACCAATACCACTTATCGAGCTGGATCGGTATGCAGGGAGGCTATATTGGTAATAACAAAAACGGTCGTGAAGATACAATGACCAAAGTAGAATTTGATTCGAAAGGTACGATGAAAGAATTTCTAACCACTTGGAAAAAGGCTGTTGAATACGGCGGTATCCAAACTGGTCCTGAAGTAAAAACGAACGAGATCTTTGCTGCAGGAAAGTTAGGCATGTTCCTTAATTCTACATCAGGAGTAAAAGGAACGTTAGCTGCGGTGGGCGATAAATTTGAAGTAGGTACCGCGTTCTTGCCTAGCGTCCATGAAAGTGACAAAGGCGGAGTAGCTGTCGGCGGTTCGGCGCTGTACTTGGTGGATAGAGGCGAAAAATCGAACATCGATGCTGCATGGGAATATCTTAAATACAGCACTTCTCCAAAAACACAATTTACATGGCATACAGGTACGGGTTATTTCCCGGTGAATAAAAAAACCTATGATTTGCCTGAAATGAAGCAGCATTTGGATAAAAATCCTTTATTTGTAACAGCAATCGAACAACTGCACGCCTCGTCTCCGGAAACTCAGGAACCAATGAATCCTGTCTCTGGTGAATTCAACCGCGCGATAAAGGATGAAACACTGGCCTATGTTTCAGGCAAAAAAGATATCGACCAAGCAATTAAAGATATGGCCGCAGCATCCAACAAAGCTTTGGAAGACTACAATAGGGTAAATAAAAAGTAATCCTTCAATGGCAGCATGAATCAGCAACAGTTGGATAAGCTGTGCAAGGATGTGTTTCAGCCTGGATTCACCACGATTAAAGGGTTAGATCATGTGGAGTCTATGGGCAATGAGGAAGCGGTATTGACGCTCGAGATGGACGGCAATGCGATGAACAACTACGGATTGATACCTGCCGATGTAACGCGGGTCATCCAGTCAGCCCTTCGCACGAGCCCGGTCGGTGCACTGAAGGTGGACGGTATCATGCGAATGGTTCGTGTGACGAGCGATATCAACAGCATTTACAACCTGGAAAACATAAAGGTCAACACAACAGCCGGGGATACGCTGCTGCTCAAGCAAATCGTCAAGATCAAAGCGATCACCGAGTCCAAGTTCATCTCGCGTTTGAACGGACAACCGTCGATCGGGGTCATTTTGTACAAAACGAATGGAACGAACTCGGTTGAGTTTGCGAAAAATGCGGATGCGATGACGGCCCAATGGGAGAAGCAATACCCAAGCATTGAATTCATGTCGATCTCGAAAAACTCCGAAGTCGTTCAGGAATCGATTAACGGAATGGTCAAAGAAGGGGCCATTGGAGCTCTTCTAGCCTCCATCATGATTCTCGTATTTCTTAAAAACTTCCGTATGACGATCATTGTCCTTGTCTCCATTCCTTTATCTATCCTGATTACGCTTTTGATCATGGCACCTTTGAACATTACGCTCAATATTATGACTCTCGGCGGCATGGCTATCGCGGTCGGCCGTGTTATGGACGACAGTATCGTCGTTATTGAGAATATATACAGCGAGCTGGTCAAAACGCATGAGCGAGGCGAATCGGTCATTATTAAAGCTACGGAGCAGGTCGCATCCGCGATTACGTCCTCGACATTGACTACGGTAGGGGTATTCGCTCCGATTGCCTTCGTTGGAGGAGAGCTCGGTGATATGTTCCGTCCGTTCCCGATCACGTTGTCGGCTGCTTTGCTGTCGTCGCTGATCGTCGCAGTAACCGTGATTCCAATGCTTGCCAAGCTGCTTGTACTCCGTTCGAAGAACATTAAGCATAACGATGAGCACAAGGTCGGCAAAGTAGAGGCCGGTTATTTGAAGGCGTTGCAATGGTCGCTTAACAACCGTAAAAAAAGTATGCTTCTTGCTTTATTAGCATTTGTGGTATCGATTGCGGGCACCGTTCCGTTTCTTGCCAAGGAGTTCATGCCCACCAGCAATTCCGATAAGAAGCTGAGCCTTAGAGTCATTTGCCGAGAGAAACTTCATTGGATACGACGGACCAAATCGTCAAAAGTATCGAAGCAATGATGAGGGAGACGAAGAACGGCGTGGACGAGCCTGCGTTCGAATACATGCAGTCGCTCATCGGAGGCGGAGGAAGCGAAGCGGTCAGCTATCGGTTCTTGTTTAATGCCTCGGCTACCGATGGGACGAATGCGAGGGCACTTGTCGATTACATGAAGGTAAAGATCGCCGCTATGGTGCCGAAAGAAAGTGAAGTTCGTGGCAGCATTGTCAGCTTTGGCGGAGGAGGAAGCGGCATTGACTTCTCTTACATGCTGAGAGGCGATGACGTGGATGAGCTCATTAAGGCGGGCGGAATAGTAAAAGCGAAGATGAAGGAAATTCCGGGCTTTCTTGATGTAGAAGACAACTTGAGCGTAACAAACAAGGAAGTGGAAATTGCCGTCGACCAGAACAAAGCCCGCATGTACGGCCTCTCTTCCGGACAAATTATCGAATCCATGCACTCCTGGCTGGCCGAGCAAAAACTCGGCGATTTGAAGTTTGATAATGTAACCTACAATACGAAAATTATGATGGATACCAGCTTCACGCTGCTGATTGTGCCGATCGTTTATGGAATGATCGAAAATATGAAGCTTAGCGCGGGACGTCTGTTCCATCGGAAAAAAGCGAAGGAAGCGCCGCCGACGCCTTCATAAACAGTGAAATCGAGTAGATAGGGGCGGCTAGCCCCTGACCTCTCACACCACCGTACATCAGACTGTCTAACAATTATTAAAAATATCTATTTTGGGCATGAAAATGGATTTCCTTTATCGAATCTCTGTATCTAAGGAGATGAGCGCATATGCCTTTTATTTCAGGTGAAGATAGACATCAGATTCATTTACTGCCCTATACGTTGGAAGACTTTGTAGAAGAAGAAAATCCTGTTCGAGTTATCGATGCTTATGTGGATAGCTTGCCCCTAGAAGAATTGGGGTTCCAGGTGTATTCAGGCTCTAAAGCGGGGCAAAAACCTTACCGTCGACAAGAGCTTCTCAAGCTCTATCTTTACTGCTATATGAACGGCATTCGTTCCTCTCGCAAGATGGAAATCGAGACGAAAAGAAATACGGAATTGATGTGGCTCATTGGTAAGCTCCAGCCGGACCACGGCACTTTATCTGCTTTCATGAAGAGTAACCAAATGGCCATAAAAAAACTGTTTAAAGAATTTACCTTAATGTTAAAAGGTTTCGGGTTAATCAATGGTCAACTTGTCGCCATTGACGGCACAAAATTAAAGGCGGATTGCTCTAAAAAGAAACACTATAATGACAGCATTATCTGTAGGAAACTTGAGTATATCGATGAAAAAATCGATGCCTATTTGCGCGCCTTTCTAACAGAAGACAATCGCCTCAAAAAACAGGAAATCACTGAAAAATTAGAGGTCTATCAAGAGAGAATGCACGAGCTGCAGGTAATGAAACAAGAACTCAAGGAAACCGGGGAAAACCAGCTCTGCATTACTGATCCCGATGCCAAATCAATGAAAACCAACGGGAAGCACGAAGTTTGTTTCAATGTTCAAACTGCGGTGGACAGCATGTATAAATTGATCGTGGACTGCGATACGGTCAATGATGTTAACGATCAAGGGCAACTGTCCAACATGGCAAAGAAGGCAAAGCAAGTTTTCCGTGATCAAAAAATTACAATTCTGGCCGATACAGGTTATTATAATTATCTTGAAATTATCGACGTTGTCGACGAAAACACCGAACTCTTAATAAAACCATAGAAGGGAAAGCACGACAAAATAGCTAACGGATTTGATAAAGAAAACTTTGAGTATGATGCCACAAACGATAGGTATATCTGCCCATTGGGTTATGAATTGCCTTTCAGATGGAATGGAAAACAGGATGGGAAAGAGTACAAGCGTTATACCTGTGAAGCCTTCGATATTTGCGGGCAAAAGGATCCCTGCACGACTGCCAAAGGCGGAAGGTCGGTAACCCGACTGACGAACGAAGAATTGATCGAACAGGTTGCTGAAAATACACGTAGTCAAAGTCAAGTCTATAAACAAAGAGCAGCAATTGTTGAGCACCCTTTCGGGACGATAAAACGTCACTGGGGGTATACTTACTTTTTAACACGAGGGTTGGCATCAGTAGGCACTGAGACCAATCTAATTTGTCTTGCCTATAATCTTAAGAGAATGATCAAAATAAAGGGAGTGAAGGAGCTCATACGTCTCTTTAGAGACCGAGCTTATTCGATTTTTATGATGCGCAACGTTAATTTGAGCAAAATTGCTTAAATCCATGTGTTTAAGGGTGCTCAGAAATCAATTGTTAGACAGTCTGACATGCGGGTCCGCATACGGCGGTTCCTAAAGGTTAACGAATTTCCAGATAACGAGCCGTTAGACTAAGCAGCCCTTGATCTTTCCAGTAGGAAAGGTTAAGGGCGTTATTTATGTTTCGGGACATTTCCCAACATCCTCGGCGTGAATTCGCCATCTTCCATGCTGCCCATTCAAGTACACCTAGGGCACGAAGGTTCCTCAATCTACACGGAGATGTAAACCATACTTATCGAGTAGGGGGAGGCGGCTAACCCCCGTCCTCTCACACCACCGTACATGCGGGGTACGCATACGGGGTTCCAAAAGGTTAACAAAGCTTCAAATAACGCCCTACCGGACATGGGGTACACCTCCGTAAATGTTTGCAGGAGCAGTAATAACTTTCATCCGCTTTTATTTTTGCACCAGAACCTGAAGATCTTAGAAAAGCATTGGATCGGCATGACGGGAAGGTTTTACTTTTGCCCAACCATACAGGTATCCATAAGTTTTTTCTATGAGAACAAATAAGAAAAATGTATTATATTTATGTTTCTGTCTGTACTATCATTGTAAGTGAAAGAGAAAGCGCATACATTAGTAGGGACGAAGAGCGGTGGAATGAGTGGCTTGATCGCTCGCCGAAGTAACGGAAGGAGCCGTGCATATGGAAGATTTACCCTCAAAGCATAATTTCGAAGAGGTGATCAAACGCAGAGGCACAGACGCAAAAAAACATAACGTTTACCCGGAAGATATCATACCAATGGGGATTGCGGAAACGGATTTTAAATGCCCTCAGCCAATCATCGATGCAATGGTCAATAGGGCGGAGCATGGGATTTACGGATATCCGTTAAACAGCACAAGCTTTAATCAAGCAGTAATAAAATGGCAAGGGGAAAGGTTTGAGTGGGAAATCGAGGAGGAATGGGTTGAGTTTGCTCCGGCTATCGTGACGGCGCTCGTCACTGCGATTCAAGCATTCACACATCCAGGTGATAAAGTTGTTATCCAGACGCCCGTCTATCATCCGTTTCATTCCATTGTAACTAATAATGGGAGGATTAAGGCGGTCAATCAATTGATTTTGAAAGACGGAAAGTATCTTATTGATTTCGAAGATCTGGAATATCGACTAAAGGATCCGCGAACGAAGCTGATGCTATTGTGCAACCCGCATAATCCGGTCGGTCGGGTGTATACCCGTGAGGAATTACTGAAAATTGGCGAGCTATGCTTGAAGCATAATGTCATAGTAGCATCGGATGAAATTCATTCGGATCTTGTTTACTCAGGCCATAAACATATCCCGTTTCCGACTTTGTCTGAGGAATTGCAGCAAATCAGTCTTGTTTTTATTAATCCGAGCAAAACTTTTAATCTTGCAGGGTTGCGCACGGCAGCCGTCATTACACCCAATCGTTTCTTGCGCGAAACGTACCGTGAAAGAGTTCTCAGCAACAGGGTGGATGGGCGCACCGTGTTCGGCACGCTTCCTTTTGAAATTGCCTATAATGAATGCGGCTATTATGCGGATCAGATCGTCGAATATTTGGAGCAAAATGTGAATTATTTACTGAAGTATTTTGAGGAAAAGATCCCCGCTATTAAAGTGATACAGCCGGAAGCGACTTATCTGATTTGGCTTGATTGCAGAGATTTAAGGATGACGCAGGAAGCCTTGAATCGGTTTATGCTTGAACAAGCAAAACTTGGCTTAAACGACGGTATTTTGTTTGGCGAGGAAGGAAGAGGCTTTATGCGCATGAATATTGGCTGCAGAAGGGCTGTATTAGAGGATGCATTACAGCGGATTGAGAATGCGGTCAACGAATTGAGTTGAAACAGCCTTACGTCGAGGGGGAACTTATGAAATATGAATGGAACCAAAGCTGGCTGGCTGGTAGGTTTGCCGGAATACAAAGAAAGCTTCTTGTCACCGTACGCCAGCTTAATGACGAACAGCTCAACTGGCGTCCGAACCCTAGCAGCAACAGCGTATCCAACCTGATTCTCCATATGAAAGGGAATATTCAGGAAAGAATCGAGCAAGGAATACTCCACCAAGAAGTACAAAGAAACCGGAGCCTAGAATTTTGTGAACTAAATATACAAAAAATGGAATTAGAACGGATAATTAGTTATTATTTCGATTTCGCGATACATTCCGTCGAGCACCTTTCCACTGAGCAATTGGAACAAAAACAAAAAAACAAGGGGAATGAAATCACAAATTTGGAATTGCTTCACCAGTGTGCGGTGCATTACTCGGAGCATACAGGGCAGGTTGTATACATTACCAAGCAACTATTGGGCGACAAATATGCAAGTGAATAAAACATAGGATCCATAAACTAACTGTCTTGAAAGGAAAATGTTGATGTCGAATAGGTCGCTTTCCGAAATTATAGCTGATTTTACTTTAAATTTTACTTTGGATGCTGTCCCTAAGGAGGTACAGGATTACGCCAAGCTGATGATTATTGATTCCATGGGAGTCGCGATTGCTTCCCATCATTTGGAGGATACCGAAATTGTCAGAAAGGTGGTAACTGGATTTAGTGGCAAGCTGGAAAGTACATTATGGGGTACACAGCAAAAAGTGAGCATGGCTGATGCCGTTCTGGCAAACGGTGCCATGATCCATGGCTTGGATTACGATGACACCCATGTGGCCGGTGTCGTCCATCCGAGTGCAAGCGTGGTTAGCACAGCACTTTCTGTGGGCGAGGCGGTGGGCGCTGATGGAAAAGATATGTTAAGCGCAATCATTTGCGGCTGGGAAATTATTATCAGGCTTGCGCTTGCGGCCAAAGGGAAGTTCCACGATCACGGCTTCCATGCTACAGGTATAGTGGCGCCATTCGCGTCCGCGTGTGTAGCAGCTAAGCTCCTGAAGCTGCCCCATAATGCATTGGTGAATGCATTGGGGATTTGCGGCAGTCAGGCCGCCGCCTTGCAGCAATTTTTACACGACGGCTCGTCAGTAAAAAAGCTGCATCCAGGCTGGGCTAGCCATAGTGCCATTTATGCCTTGATGATGGCGAAGGAAGGGATCAGAGGGCCGCACAAAATATTCGAGGGCAATTACGGGTTATATGCATCCCACCTAGGAACAATTGAAGGCGTAATGGAGGCGTTTGATGACTTGGGCCAAACGTGGCGGACTACGGAAATATCGGTAAAGCTGTACCCGTGCTGCCATTTTATCCACTCCTTTATTGATTGCGTAAAATACCTGCAAGAGGAGCACGGCTTTGCCGTAGATGAAATACAACGGATAGAATGCCGGACAGAGAAGCGGTTTGCGAAAGTCGTCTGCCAACCCGAGGAGGCGAAAAAGAGGCCCGTTTCCGATTATGCCATGCGATTTAGTTTGCCGTATATCGTTTCCATGGCGATTTTAAAAGGAAATGTGAGCCCAATGCAGATAGATATGAAATATCTCGATGACGAAAAGGTTAAGCAGCTTATAGATAAATTTGACTGCATCACGGATGAAACGACTCATAACGTTGGCCACTTCCCGGGTTGGGTCAAGATCATGCTCAAAAACGGCGCTGAATATTTGAAAATTCAGAAGTATGAGCGGGGAGCCGCCGAAAATCCGATCAGCGAATATGACGTTATTACCAAATTCAGAAATAATGTTAGCGTTCATTTGGATCAGGAGAGGACCGAAAGGCTGATGGATAAATTGAAACGGTTTGATCAACTTGCAAATATAACAGAATTGTTGAACGATTTGCTCATTGAGCATAAAACGGATATGGAGGAGAATGTATGTCAATAACGACCAAGCTAGCTCAATTTTTTGCGGAAATGGAATACGACAATCTACCGGCAGCCGTCATTGAAAAATCGAAGGAAAACCTCATCGACAATTTAGGAGGAGCTATCGGCGCTATTATGGTTCCGGATGTTAAAGGGAATGTGGACGTATTTCATCGTTACGATCAATCGAACGACTGTACGATTTGGGGAACGGACAAGAAAACTTCCGTAACAAATGCAGCCTTATTGAACGGGATTGCAGCTCATGCGCTTGAAATGGATGACTTTCATCCGTTGGCCAAGATCCATATGGGGACAGTCGTCGTTCCGGCGGCAATCACTTTAGGCGAGTTTCACCGGATATCAGGAAAACAATTGCTTGCAGCTTTGGCTGTGGGTTACGAAATCGGTATTCGGATCGGTATGGGCGTAGGAACGTCCTCTCACCGGATGAGAGGCTGGCACGCCACATCGACGATCGGAATATTCGGGGCGACGCTTAGTGCAGCGAAAATTATCGGTATGGATGTGGAGCAAACCGTAAGCGCCTTAGGTATAGCCGGTACTCAATCGAGCGGCTTGTGGGCATTTATGGAAGACGGTGCAAGCAACAAAAAGCTGCACGCCGGACACGCCGCCGAATGCGGGATCAAGTCTGCTTTGTTGGCAAGTGGAGGGATGACCGGACCAAGGGCGATTCTGGAGGCAAGTGATGGCGGCTTTTACCGGGCTACCTCAGATGAATATAACTTCGATATCGTTACCGAAGGACTTGGGGAAAATTACGAGCTTATGCGGGTAGGAAGAAAGCCGTACGCATGCTGCCGAAGCATGCACCTCTCCATCGACGGGGTTTTGGAGGTACGCAAGGAGTACGCTATTCAGCCGGAGGATATTGTCAAAATTGACGTTTTCACTTATGAAATAGGGGTGAAGCAGTGTGGCATTTTCCAAATACCGCAAAATGTGTTTGAAGCGAAATTTTCGATTCCTTACGGCATTGCCGTTGCCTTATATGATGGAGCAGCTTCGATCAGGCAGTTTGAAGAAGAAAGAATTACGGATCCGAAGCTTTTGGAGCTGGCCGGGAAGGTAAATGTCTACAGCACGGAGAAATACACAAAGGAATATCCGCGCAACTGGGGCTGCGAGATGAAGATTTACACCCGTGACGGAAAAGAGATTACGAAGGTCGTGTGGAATGGAAAAGGAGGTGTGGATAAACCGCTGACAAGGGACGACTTGATTCTGAAATTCAAGAGCTTGGCCGGAGTTGCTTTGCCCGAATCTCGAATGGATGAGATTATCCATATGATATTCAACCTTGAGGAAGTATCCGACATCTCACAACTTACCGCTTTGCTAAAGCCTTAATCTATTAGAGGTCAACGCTTCCGGCTGCGGGGTTTGGTGCAGGCGGGGGCGCCTCAATATAACAACGGCGTCATCAAGTAAGAGGAGGGGTTTTCTTTGAAACAGTTAAAAGCAGGTATGCTGCTAGGTATTCTTTCGATGGTAATTTTGTTGGTCTGTGCTTGCGGCAAGCAAGCTGTGGTGGCCAGCCAGCAGGGCGGGCAGCAGGTAAAAGTCGAGGAAAAGGTGCTGCGAGTGGGCACTTCGGGAAGAAGCCTACCGATGTCTTACAAAAACGACAAGCAGCAGTTAGATGGATACGACGTTGAGGTTATGCTCGAAATAGCCAAAAGAATCGGCTATAAGGTAGAATGGACCACGGGTGAATTCAGCGGATTGTTCGGAATGCTTGATGCCGACAAAATCGATACGATAGCCAATCAGGTCGAAACATCGAACCAAAGAAAAGAAAAATATTTATTCAGCGCACCGTATGTATATTCCGGCTCGCAGTTAGCTGTAAAGAAAGGGAACGAGTCTATTAAATCACTTGAGGATTTAAAAGGAAAAAAAATAGCTGTGGGACTTGGGACAAACAAAGAACAGTTTCTGCGAAAATTTGATACCGATAAGAAGGTAAGCATGTCCATCGTCACCTACGAAGATCCAAGCGGTATTGTATATGATGTGGCGAACGGCCGGGTCGATGCTTATATAGTGGACGGGGCGAGCGGACTTATTAAAATTGAAGTGTCAGGCTTGCCGTTGGAATTGGTTGGAAAGCCATTTGAAGACTATATCATAGCCCATCCTTTTGTGAAAAATGAAAAAAATAAAGAATTGGTTGAACTATTCAATAAAGCGATCGAAGAAATGGCCAAAGACGGCACATTATCTAAGCTTTCCATGAAACATCTCAAACAGGATGTAACCAAAAAGAAATAACGGCCAACTTGGCTAAATAACATCTGGGTGGTGTAACAAAGTAGATGAAAATTGATTTCGAATTTATGCTAGGCCTCTTCCCCAATCTGTTGAAGTATGTTCACATTACGCTCGGAATCGCCATTGTCGCCATGATTATTGCCATTATCCTTGGCTTAGTATTGGCGATTATTACGAAAAATAAAGTGAAAATTTTAAATCCGATAGCCAATGTCTATATTTCTTTCTTCAGAGGGACCCCGACAATCGTACAGCTTTTTATTTTTTACTTTGGTCTGCCGCAATTGATCCCTGGTTTCAGCATCATAAATGCGATAACGGCAACTATTATTGCTTTGGGAGTCCGGAATTCTGCATTTTTATCCGAGGTTTTCAGATCAGCCCTTACCTCTGTAGATCCGGGCCAGCTTGAAGCCGGCTTGTCTGTAGGAATGACGAAATGGCAAGTCTTAAGACGAATAGTATTGCCGCAGGCGATGAGAATAGCAATACCGCCGACAGGGAACTTCTTTATCATTCTGGTGAAAGAAACCTCGCTGGCGTTCACGATCGGGGTCGCGGAAATATTCGCACAAGCTAAAATGTCCGCCGCAGCGACCTATAAATTTTTTGAAAGTTTTTTGGCGGTCGCCATCATGTATTGGATTATAACGATTATATGGACGATTTTACAAAAAAAGATCGAAGAAAAGGTAAATAAACCGTACCGTTAGGAGGCAGACATGATAATAATTGAGCATTTAAGAAAGCGCTTCAAAAACCTTCAAGTGCTGAATGATATCCAATTTAAAGTAAATAAGGGGGAGGTTATTGTGGTGATCGGCCCTTCCGGATCGGGCAAATCAACTTTATTAAGATGCCTGAATTTGTTGGAGATGCCGGAGGAAGGCTTGATTGAAATAGACAATGTAAAGGTCGACGTTCAAAAGCTAACGAAGGAGGACATGTACCGTTTACGAAAAAAATCGGCGATGGTATTTCAAAGCTATAACCTGTTTAGAAATAAAACCGCTTTGCAGAATGTCATCGAATCGCTGATCATCGCGAAGAAAATGAAGGAGAAGGACGCCCGGGCTATTGGCGAGAAGCTGCTGGAACAAGTCGGATTGAGCGATAAAGCGGATAGTTATCCATCAACATTGTCTGGAGGACAGCAGCAGAGGGTGGGAATAGCCAGAGCGCTTGCGGTTGATCCTTATGTCATGCTGTTCGATGAACCGACCTCTGCTCTGGATCCCGAATTAATCGAGGAAGTTCTGGGGGTCATCCGATCATTAGCCGACCGGAAAACAACGATGATTATTGTCACACATGAGATGTCATTTGCGCGCGAAGTCGCAGACAGAGTTATTTTTATGGCGGATGGGATGATTGTCGAAGAGGGAACACCAGAACAAATTTTCAAGAATCCGCAAAATGAGCGTACGAAGAAGTTTCTCAGACAGCTTTCAAAATCCGAAACCAATATAGTAGCTATGTAAACTGCTCATGATCATTAGAACTGTTCTTGTCCTCGTGCTCGGTTTTCAGATCATACTGAATATGACAAGACCGGTCGTCACCTTATTTGCGGTCGAAATGGGAGCAGGCATATTTGAAATCGGCGTTTTGACTGCCAGTTTCGCGGTTTTTCCACTCTTTCTGGCCGTTTATGCAGGGCGAATAGCGGATCGTGCCGGAGACAAATTGCCTATCATAGCAGGTCTTATCGGGTTGACGGCAGGAGTGGCGCTCCCGTATTGTTTTCCAACGATGTGGGCGCTTTACTTGTCACAGGTTACCGTTGGCTCATCGCAAATCTTTCTTGCCATTTCGCTGCAAAACCTTTTGGGGAATGCCTCACCTCAAGAAAAAAGAGATCATTATTTCGGCATGTTTACTACGACCGTCTCATTGGGCGGGGTCATCGGTCCCATCGCGGGAGGCTATCTGGCTGAGCATTTCGACTATCCATCCGTTTTTCTTACATCCATATTTATGGGACTTGTTCCAATTGCCCTTGCCTTTTCAATTCCATTCGCGAAGCGGTGGAAACGAGTGAAGCGACAGCCCGTTGGAAGCACGTTTCATTTGTTGAAAATGCCGCTGTTGCGCAAAGCGTTGCTATCCAGTGTACTCGTGACCTATTCCCGTGACATTTTTATAGCTTATTTTCCTTTATTTGGTAATCAATTGGATGTTTCCGACTCGACTATCGGATTGGTCATCGCCTTCCAGGGATTGACAATGGTCGCCGTTCGCTATTTCCTGGGCAAATTAACGGAAGTGTTCAACCGTAACCACATCCTGCTGGTTTCGATCATAGTAGCGGGAATTTCGTTTTTGCTTATCCCCGCTGCCGACAGTGAATGGAAGCTTATCGTTTTAAGTGCTTTTATGGGTGCAGGCCTAGGATGCGGGCAGCCACTTTCCATGACTACCATTTATAACCATTCACCAATCTCAAGGACAGGGGAGGTGCTCGGGCTTCGCATTGCTGCTAATCGACTGTCGCAGCTGATTGCCCCTTTATTTTTCGGTCTGATCGGTTCTTGGACCGGAGTGGTTTCAGTGTTCTATATTAGCGGAGCTTTTCTGGTCGGAGGGTCGGTTTTCATTACATCGAAACCGAGCGGTTCAAATCACAACATGATGGAGGAATGATTGTATGGATCAATTTATTAAAGTTCCGTCTGTGCTTATGAGAGGAGGAACGAGCAAGGGCCTTATATTTAAAAGTGTGCATCTTCCATCAGATCCTGTCTTGCGGGACAAATTAATCACCCGGATTTACGGAAGTCCGGACTTGCGTCAAATCGACGGGTTGGGAGGGGGGAACCCGCTCAGCAGCAAGATGGCTATTGTGGGCCCGTCAACCCATCCCGATGCAGATATCAACTATACTTTCGGGCAGGTCAGCCTTGAACAAAATGTTATCGATTATAAACCGACCTGCGGCAATATGGCGACGGCTGTCGGATTGTTTGCCGCCGAGGAAGGCTACGTTTCATTGACAGATCCGGTTGCTGTGGTCCGCATATTTAATACGAACACGAATAAAATCATTGAGACGGAGGTGCATGTAAAAAACGGATCGATTGATTATAACGGAAATTTTGCGATAGACGGTGTTCCCGGAACGTCTTCACAAATAATGGTCAACTTTTTAGACCCCGGAGGAGCCATCACTGGCAAGCTTTTGCCTACTGGCAATGTGAAAGACCTCATTACTTTGGACAATGGAGAGCGGTTTCAAGTATCGGTCATCGATTCCGCCAACGCCGTCGTTTTTGTCAGCGCGGAAGAGCTTGGAATAAAGGGCCCCGATTTCGTTGAAGCATTCAAAAGTCGCCGGCTATTGGATACACTTGAATTAATCAGGGTGGAAGCCGGAATACGGATAGGTTTGATCGAAAATAATAAGGAGGTGACTCCAAGCTCTCATGCTTTGCCCAAAATCGCAGTTTTGGCCAAAGCACAAAATTACCATACCGCAACGGGGCGCAAAATCTGTGAGGATAAAGTCGACATTATTGGTCTGTATTTGGCGATGGGACAGCTTCATCAGGCGTTTGCCGTCAGCGGAGGTATTACAGTGGCAACGGGTTCGCAAATTCCGGGTACGATCGTGGAAGGCTTACTAAAACTTAACAAAAGAGGAATGCTTACGATAGGCCATCCTTCCGGGACGATGGCGGTAGACGTCCAAGTCAAAGAACAAGGAGGACTGTACCAAGTAACCCGCGCAGCAGTCGGCAGAACCGCACGCAGGCTGATGGATGGAGTTTCGTATGTACCCTCTTACGTGAATAACGAAAAGCATGGATGAATGATTCCCGCAGCAAGCTGCGGGAAATGAGATCCTCAGGTAGTGTTAAAACGGCTTTTCATGAAGTCGACAAAAGCCTTGACGACGGAAAGATCGAGGGTTGCATCACGGTAAATCATCCATGTCTCCCTTATAATGGGCTGGCCATCCCTCGAATACAAATGAATGGTGGACAGAGTGTCCTGATCCTGCAGGCTGATACCGGGAACGAATGCGAAACCCAGACCGTTTCTGATAAGCTCAACGCACGTTTCAACGCTGTCAACTTCCATAGTGATTAACGATGGCTTTGTAAACCTTTGATGCCACCATTTTTCTATGATATGCCTTAAATTGTAATCCGTTATTTTGTAATTGATTCGCGGAAGATTGGGCAGGTCTTCAAGATCGATAGGATCCCTAGAGGCGATGTAGAACGGCTCTTTGCTCAGTAAGAATGCTTGTTCCTGCCAATGATGGTCACCTCGAAATATGCCGACATGGACTTCTTCCTTATACACGGAATTTATTACCTCCGAGCTCCAGCCGCTTTTCACGTTAATCTCCACGTTGGGATAAAGATTGGCGAACTCCTTCAACAGCTTCGGCAGGCGGTATCTCATAAAGCTGGAGTTAACTCCGATCCGCAAAGTTCCTTCCACTCTATCGTTCATGTTTTGAATCATTTCTTTTACCCTCAACAGTTCGAGCAGCATTTTTTCCGCGTAGACGACGAGAAGCTCGCCCTGGGAAGTAAACTCCACCCCTTTCTTTCCGCGGGAGACAATACGGATGCCGAATTCTTTTTCAAGCTGTTGGATACGATACGTTAACGCTGGTTGGGAAATGTAAAGATGCTCGGCTGTTTTGGTAATATTTTTTTCTTTGTAAAGCATTTTAAGAAGATACCAATCTTTTTCCTCCATAAGGACATCCTTTCATAAAAAATATTTATGGATGGAGCTATAATAACAGGATACTTTTTATAGATAGATTATACATTACAACAATGCCTATTGAAACAATGGCGGCTCAATCTCCGCATACCGGTTTTGTTGCAAAAATTAAGAGAGAAGGTCTTGGTCTCGGCTGATTCAACAATTCTCCAAAACTTATTCTTGAGCCCCCGTATCAAGGAGGGCTTTTACGCAATCTTTCGCACCCACTCTGTATGCAGCCATAAGAGGCGTCTCACGAAAATAATTGTCATAATCACTAATGCTGGCACTAAGACGTAACAATTCTGTTACGACATCTATTTCATTATTCAGGGAGAATAATTAAATAAATCCTCGCTCTTGACGCTGAGACAGTCATTCATTATTTTGGACATAATCAAACTTAAGATTGGAGCGCGAATTATGAATGAGGCATACACCATTTCGAACATTGTTGACAGTCTTAAACAAATCAGCGGAGTAAGTGCTCTGGTTCTCGGCGGTTCAAGAGCCAGAGGAACTGAAAGCCCAAACTCCGATATTGATATCGGCATTTACTACGATTCCGAAAAAGCACTGGACATTACCCAGCTTCGTCGGTTTGCGGCTGAATTGGATGACGACCATAGAGAAAACTTAGTGACGGAAATAGGCGGTTGGGGACCATGGATCAATGGCGGCGGCTGGTTGAAAGTGAATCAGTTTGCGGTTGATTTGTTATTTCGCGATCAAAATAAAGTGTCGCATGTAATTGAAGAATGTGTCGGGGGGACTATCACAATGGATTATCAACCCGGACATCCCCACGGATTTACCAACTCGATTTATTTGGCTGAGGTAGCGTTATGCAAAGTGTTATGGGATCCTTCGAGAGTTGTAGAAAAAATGAAAAGCAGAACAACCCCATTTCCGCCCGTTTTTCAAAAAGCTACCGTCCAAAAATTTTTTTGGGAGGCAACCTTTGCTCTCGATAATGGCGCTAAAGGTATTTACAAAAAAGATTTATCTTATGTCTCTGGATGTTGCTTCAGGTCAGTATCCTGTTTGAATCAGGTTTTGTTTGCAATCAACGAAACGTATTTGATGAATGAAAAGGGAGCTACTGCCATTGCCGATTCATTCCGCATAGTGCCAAGCCAATACTTGCATAGAATAAATGAGATTTTCACTTTAATCACCGAAGATCAAGATGGCTTAAATCAAGCGATTAACATGATGCGTGAGCTTAATCAGGAGACGGAAAGTCTTATGAAATTCAATTCGTTTTTCAACTACCCTGAAAATCAAATGCACTGAGTAGCTAAAAATTGCAGCACGAAACTAAGCGCGGCTAGTGTGTTTTTTTTTAGCTGCGCCTACATTCTAATATGGGGTGGTGGTGTCATGATGCAGCGGGGTTGGATATTGTAACAGTAAAGCCCAAGTTTTCGAGCCTTCGCACAGATTGTTTAACGATCATCTCTTGCTGCCTCGTCTCAAAATAATTGGAACCCAAGTCACGGTAATTCTCGCCACGCGTAAGCAGGTAATAAGCGATCGTCATCATCGAATGGGCAACCGCGATGGCCGCACGTTGCCTTCCCTTACGGGCTGCAATACGTCGGTATTGGGCACCAAGATAGTTGTCCGACCCTCGTATGGATTGGGCCGCTTCTGTGAGAGCTGCTCGGAGATACTTGTTCCCCTTACGAGTCTTGGAAGGCTTGCGTTTACCGGCACTTTCATTATGTCCGGGAACAAGTCCGATCCATGAGCAAAGGTGAGCTGCACTTGGGAATCGGGCGCCTACATCCGTTCCGATTTCAGCAAGGATTTGTTCAGCGGTGCGACGAGCGATCCCGGGGATGGTGTCCAGTCGATCCAACTGCTCCTGAAAAGGGTCTAGCCGTTTGGCTACCTCCGTATCCAGATCCACGATTTGTTCATTAAGAAAATCGATGTGAGTCAGCATCGCTTTTAACATGAGACGTTGATGGGCGCTCATGTTACCGCGAAGCGCTAATTCCAATTCTTCTTTCTTACGCTTCAAGGTTCGACGTGCGAAGCCGGCAAGCTTTTCCGGGTCGGTTTCACCCTCGACCATGGCTTCCAACATATCCCGACTGGAGAGCCCCATGATGTCGGACACGACGGAAGCGAGCTTAATGTTGGCGCCCTCGAGCACTTTCTGAATGCGGTTATGCTCACGAGCACGTTCCTGAATTAAACTTCGGCGATACCGAACCAATTCCCGCAGTTCACGCTGAATGCGATCTGGAATGTAACTGGCTTTGAGGAGCCCATGGCGCAAAAGATCGCAGATCCATTCGGCGTCTTTCACATCCGTCTTACGACCGGGGACGGCTTTCATGTGCTGAGCATTGACGACAAGAAATTCGATATCCTCGGCCTCGAGCAGGTTGACGATTAGCTTCCAGAAAATACCTGTACTTACCATAGCCACATGGCTACAACCACGCGCGTTGATCCAGTCGATTAGCTCCATCAGGTAAACCGTGTGAGTACGAAACGTTTTAATCTCCTTTCCGTCCGGTGTAACGATACAGGCCGTGATGGACTTCTTGTGAACATCAAGTCCGCATGCTCGTTCAATGAGTACTTCCATTAAAAGTCACCTTTCTACGGCAATGAAATTGCGGGCTGGTGCAACAACCAAATGGGTTATTCTACCCTACGTGCTACCCCTAAAGGGTGCGACAGTCCGTGGTGCACCGTGGTCGTCGGAGTCAGACTAACGGATGGGTTCGCGACACCATAGCTGAACGACCTTCCTCGCCAGCCGTAAGAAGTATATCGTCGAAAACGAGCCCCATTTTCATCATCTGTGGTGCCGCGAAGCGCGGCATGGGATGCTAACGGGCAGAATTTCAGGTGCCTTTACATAGCCCAATCAAAGTGCTATGATGCAAACATGACGTTAACGTTATATTCTATCTTGGAAGGAGTGATTGATCATGGACCGCATGCGCATCGGCGAGTTGACAGAACGGGCCGGGGTTACCCAGCGCACGGTGCGCTACTACGAGAGCATCGGACTGCTTCCTTCAGGCGAGCGCGAGGGCAACGGTCATAACTACTACACGGAAGAAACGATCGCCCGTCTGCGGAAGATCGATCAGTTGAAAAAGCTGGGCTTAAGCCTCGAAGAGATTCGGGACGTTATCGAGCTCTACTTCACGGACCCAAGCGGGGTGCAGCCGAAGCGGAAGGTTCTCGGCCTGCTGCGCCGGCATATGGCCGACACAGACGAGAAGCTCGAAGCGCTTGGGCAGTTCCACGCCGAACTACAGTCTCATATCGAACGCTTCGAGCGGTGGCTCGAGGCCAATGATCGTGACTAATTTTTTTATTTTTTTTGCTAAAAACATGACGTAAACGTCATGTTTAAAAATTCGAAGGAGGTTATATTCATGAGAGAAAACATTGGTTTTATCGGACTCGGCCAGCTCGGGCTACCCATCGCTGCCAATCTGCTCCAAGCCGGTTATGCGCTGACCGTATACAACCGCACCGCGGACAAAGCGGAGCCGGTCGTTGCTCAGGGCGCGTTGCAGGCGGGAAGTCCCGCTGACGCCGTGACGGCCGGTGGCATCGTCGTCACCTTGGTGTGGGACGATGAAGCATTGGAAGACGTCGTCAGGAGCGAGGGTTTCCTGGAGAGACTGGGGCCGGGCGGAATTCATGTGTCGATGAGTACGGTGTCGCCGGATAAGGGCAGGAAGCTGGCGGACTTGCACGCGCGGCACGGCTCCGTATATGTTGAGGCGCCCATCTTTGGGCGGCCTGAGGCAGCAACTGCCAGGCAGTTGTGGATTCCCGTTGCGGGTCCGCAGGAAGCGAAAGAGCGGGTGTGGCCGGTGCTGGAGGCTATGGGAGCCAAAGGGATCTTTGACTTCGGCGAAGGAGCCGGTACCGCCGTGCTAGTCAAGCTGATCGGTAACTTCCTCATCGTCTCCGCCGCACGCTCGCTGGAGGAAGCACTAGGAATGGCCGAGCGCGGTGGGGTCGATCCCAAAGCGGCGGTCAACATGCTTACGAGCACTCTGTTTACCGCCCCAATCTATCAAAGCTATGGCAAAATGATTGCAGAGAAGTCAACAACCATCTCCCAAAGCAAAATTCCGCAGAAGGATGTCGGCCTCTTCCTGTCAGCGGCGCAAAACGTGCAATTCCCTGCTCCGCTCGCCGGTCTGCTGCTCGATATGCTGGAGGACGGGGATCGGAGCAGACAATAGACAAAGCCGATTAGCAAATTAGAAGAGGCAGTCCCAAGGTCACGAAAGTGATCCGAGGGACACCCCGCTTTTTTCTTTCATCTTTCTACCGTATGGGGAGCATATCACCGTAGAGGGATGCTCCTTAAACTTGCCGTTAGAGACAGCGCGGTGAATCGTATCGCAGTAAAACATTACGCAACGGATACGATAGTCATAATGAACGAGGCGGCCCCATTTCGCTTAACGTAGGTTACATTTGGCAAAAATGTATAGTGGATTCTACTAAAACCAAATGCAGAGCTACATTCGAAAGGAGCCGCTACTATGAAGGATTACACAAAATTCGTTGGTTTTGACGTTTCAAAAGATTCAATTTCTGTTGCTGTTGCTGTTGCAGATACAGGTCGAGGGGAGCCACGTTTCCTCGGAAACATTCCACATACACCTGAAGCTATTCGCAAGTTGATGAAAAAAATAGGCATTCCTGAGCAGTTGCATGTATGCTATGAGGCAGGACCGACAGGTTAATGGTCTTTTCAGACTTCTCATCTCCCTCGAAATTGACTGTGTCGTTGTAGCACCAACACTTACCCCTAAGCGCGCAGGAGACCGCGTTAAAACGGACCGAAGGGGTTCTTTAAAACTTGCAAAACTTCTTCGAGCCGGTGAACTTACAGCGGTTTGGACTCCAGATGAAGATCATGAAGCATTAAGAGACCTTGTCCGCGCTCGACATGACGCAAAGGAAGACTTGCAGCGCGCTCGTCTTCGCCTCGTCCAATTTTTGCTTCGTCATGATCTGCGTTCTCCCCAAGGGGTTCGAAATGGGTCGGTTAAACATCGCGAATGGTTGAACAGTCTACATTTTGAAAAATCTTCGTTACGGATTGTTTTTCAAGAGTATCTTCATGCTATCGATGAGGTGACCGAGAGAATGAAGCATATAGAAGCTGAAATTCATGAGCAGGCCTTGCGCAGTGTTCACGCTCCTGTCATCCAAGCTCTTCAAACCATGCGCGGTGTCGCTGAAGTAACTGCCACAACATGAGTAGCCGAAATCGGACAGTTCTCTCGTTTCTCAAGCCCCAGGCAATTAATGTCTTACGCTGGGCTTGTTCCTAAAGAATAGCTACCAGGTGGCAAGGGTCCATCACCAAGGTTGGCAATGCTCACATTCGCCATGTCGTCGTAGAATCCGCCTGGGCATACCGTTACTCCCCTTCCTTAAAAGGGCAACTCCTTGCTCGTCAGAAAGGGCAGGACTCCGAAGCTAGGCGCATTGCTTGGAAAGCTCAACATCGTTTGCATAAAAAATATAATCAAATCACATCTCGAGGGAATGCTGGAAAGAAGGCCGCCGTTGCTGTGGCTAGGGAACTCATGGGGTTCATTTGGGCAATGGGTTGTGAAATTGAAAAGAAGCAAACGGAAGCTAATTCGGCAGCCTAGTCCCCCCATTAGAAGCGCATTGGTTTAAAGGAATGGTTTGAGGTTTTGGCTCGGAGGCAAAGCTCTGGTAAGGAGAATCCTCATGTTGAACTATGCACTAGGTCTGTTAGATAACCGAATGTGCGCCGTTAGTCCGAGGCAGCTCCCCGACGGATGGAATGAAATGCGGTAACCAACCCGCGCATATCAGACTGTTAACCACCGTCAACTACTTTGCCTTCGTGCCAAGATCTTAAAACGGCCTCTTTTTCAGTGGGATCATTGTATCCTTTCTCTCCGTTTGATTGTCAAGGACGCAAAGACGCCGTCCTTGACAATCACTTCGTGAAAGGATCTGTAGATCTCTAGGCTGAAAAAGTAAAGGAGAAAGGAAACCTTACCAAAAAATGGGGTGTTAACCGCCTTGTTCATATCAGTTCAATGTCCGCCGAGGGCAATCCCAAAAAAGAGTTCCATTTAAACGATTTTATTATCAAGAAACACGAGTATTGAAGGAACACCGAATAACCCCGTATTGGATGGAACAGAGCTGAACGATGCTTATTTGGAATAGACGCGGCATACAAGCGGCAATGAAGCTGACCAGGGAACACGACAGAGGATGCTGTTTATTATCATATCGATATTATCATTATTACATTGAGGCGCTAGAGTATTATGCGGATTGGCTTTTGTTTTTGGGGAAAGTGGTCGAGTTTGAACGGATTCCTGATGAGCTGCGCTTGATTTTGGAAGAGCGGTTTAAGGGGAAGTGCTGACACTTTAACAAAAACACGTTAGGCCAATAACCGGGCTGCAACGTTCGTGAGCCTGAATTGGCTTGGTGCCGCAGCAACCTTAAAAATTTTGGCGCTCACTCTATATAACATGCGAAATATCAGAATGCCGCGGCGCGCTGATATTTCGCTTTAGAGCTGATACGGGGAACCATATCATAAGTAGGGCGAAATTTATGGTCTTGATCAAAGCACCGACCTTGATGCATAGTCATTTCCCGCATTTTTGTCTTCGAGGTTTGTCTTTGACTTCAAGACTTCTTTCAGATTCTGCCTCGCGGCAGACACCTTGCCACATTTTCACCGTTCTCATTTCTTCCAATTTTCTATAAAATGGTCTACCGCTGCCTGCTCAATTGCAAGCCCTTCCGTGTAACGCTCCATAAATAAGGCAAAGCCAATTACATCTGCGCTGTCAGGATAAACCTCTTGTCCTTCTGCATCATTAAACACTTTAGTGGTAAGGTAATCAGCCAAACCCTCGTACTGCTCTTTTTTAACCATATAGGATGCCAAAATGGCCATCCCCCATGCGCCGCCCTCACCAGCCGTAGACATGACCGAAACAGGAATATTCAGTGCTGCGACACACATTTTTTGACCGACTAGCGGCGTTTTGAACAATCCGCCATGCGCCAAAATGCGGTCAATCGTTACATGCTCCTTCTGCGTTAAAATATCCATCCCAAGCCTTAGTGCAGCAAACGCGGTAAACAGATGTACTCTCATAAAGTTAGCCAGATTGAAGCGGCTTTCTGGAGAACGAACGAACAGCGGACGACCTTTTGCAAGCCCAGTAATGTTCTCGCCTGAATAGTAGCCGTAGCTCAGCAATCCGCCGCCATCGGCGTCTGCTTCCAGCGCCTGGTTGAACAGGACGTTGAATAAATGGTTCATATTGGGCTGCAGCCCCATTGCATCACAAAATTCACGGAACAAGCCGAGCCACGCATTAATATCGCTGGAGCAGTTGTTAGCAAGAACCATGCCGACAGGGCTGCCATCAGGTGTAGCCACGATGTCAATCTCAGGGTACACCGTGGATAATTCTTTCTCCAGTACAAACATGGTAAAAATAGATGTACCTACGGAAATGTTACCGGTATACCACACATACGTTCGCATTCAAATCTAGCCATATCGAAGTGGAAGGTTATTCACACGATTCGTTATCGATACGATCGATATCTTTTCCGCATTGCGTATCCACATCCCACGCCAGCCGGATGATGTTATAATAAATTATTGCTATTGTCGCACACGCCGCAGAGGGCTTCAAGCCATGATTTTTGTAAGCGCTGCAAATGAGACCAATAGCTTCCAAATAGGGGGTAAGCATGAGAATGGCAACGACAAAAACCGGGGATAGGGGCATTGTTTTTTGGAAAAATTTAGGTTTGGTTCTCTTGATTACATGCATCCCGATGATTTTTATTGGGGTCATTCTGTATGAGGTTGGAACGACCCGGATCGGCATCGAGGCTAATCGGGCACATCAGGCCCAACTGTCGCAGTCAATTCAGCAAATCGACGACTATTTATCCAATCTTGAGAAATTTACCGTTCGTATCGCCTTTGACCCTGGGTTTGACGATTCGCTTGCGCGCATGGACTTTATCGATCAGTTCCAGCGTACGAAGGATTTGATGAAATCGCTCAACCTGATGACCGAATCGAATCCGTTGATCCAGAGCGTAGCCGTTTATTTGAAGGATGCCAATCTGATTATCGGCGATGAATCGGGCATGGTTTATGTTCAAAGCGAGGAAGACCGCAAGCTGCTGTTATCGCTGCTCGATAAAGAAGAAATAATTTACTGGAATTATGGCCTGAAAAAGCTGAACAAGCCGGGAAGCTCCCATAAGGCGGTCGTAGTAAGGCTTCCGGGCGGACAAATGCACAGCTCGTTCGGTGCATTTCTCATTTACCTTGACCAGGCCCGGCTGGATGATCTCGCCCAGAAGCTGGTCTCCGGTGAAGGCAATGGTGTTTCCTTTTTGCTGGACGAAACCGGGCATTACTTGACGTCGCCCGCACAAATCGAAGCCTCCTCTAGCGCAGACCAGAAGCTTGCGCAGCAGATCCGCAGCCGTATTATTCAGGAGAAGCTCGGTGAGCATACGTTCATACTCGAAGCGGACCACCGGCAGTACTCCGTCTCTTATGGCAAAATAGCCAAGCTCGGCGGCCGTTGGACGGTCGTATCGGCTACACCGCTTTCGCAAATAACGGTGCCCGTTACCTCGATGTCCCGTTTCATTCTGACGATAAGCGGGATCGGCCTGCTGATCGGCCTGCTGCTGTCGTGGTTCGCCTCCCAGCGGCTGTACGCGCCGATTAGCCGTCTCAAGCGCATGTTCGAAGCGGGACGCCGCGATAAGCCCGGGGACGCGGAAAGCGGGATCAGAAACGACGAAATTGACTATATAGAACGGCAGTGGTCCCAGCACCTTCAGGAACAGCAGGCGCTGGCTGCGCGATTGGACGAAGCCATTCCTGCGCTGCGCGAAAGCTTCGTGCTGCAGTTCATCCAGGGACATTTATATACCCATACCGAGAAAGAAATCACAGCAAAAATGCGTAAGCTCCAATGGAACATCGAGCACAAACGATTCGCATTTCTCGTCGCCCATTTGCATGGAATGGCTGAGCTGGGTGATAAATACTCGGAGCGTGACGACCAGCTTCTGACGTTCGCCGCGTCCAACATCCTGCTCGAGCTGTGTACTGAAAGCATTCCGATGGTTCAAGTCATCAACTTTCAGGATTTGACCGTAGGCGCCTTTCTGGTGCTTGACCGGCCAAGGGACCTTGAGGAGACCGCGCAGGACGAACGTTTAAACGGGCTGGCCCGCGATTTCACGGAAGCGCTCAACAACGTACTCAGGATGAAAGCAACCATCGTCATCAGCAAAACGACGGACAAGGTAACAGAAGCGCCGCAGGTGCTGGAGCAGAGCCGGCAGGCGCTGCGCTTTCGCGATGTGCGCACCTCGAATCAGCTGCTGGATATGAGCGATTTTATTCATAAAAGCAGCGGACAAACCCGTTTCCCAACCGATCTGGAGCGGGCAATCGTTCAGGCGATCGGCATGGGTCTGGGCGACGAAGCGGTTCGGCTCGTCCGCGAATTCATGCTGGCGCTGCAAAGCGGCGACAGCACCGAATGGATGGTCCATCAGGGCATGATGAAGCTGCTCGGCTCCATACATGACGCGATGATCAAGTACAATATCAACCCGTATACCTTGTATGAAGACGGTCACCTGTACGATCAGCTGATGGCGCTCAGTGAACCGGATGAAATGATAAACTGGTTTGAGCATAAGCTGATCAAGCCGTTTATTAAGGAGCTGTCTATCGCCTATGATGCCGATCTTCGGGGAACGATTGAGGATCTGCTGAAGAGGATCGAAACCGAATATTTGACCGATGTTTCGCTTGAGCATTATGCCGATGAACTGCAGATGAGTCCGTCCAAGCTGAGCAAGGCGTTCAAACAAATTACCGGTGTAAATTTCATCGATTACAACATCCGGCTGCGGCTCGACAAATGCAAAGAGCTGCTCTGCTCCACCGATATGAAAATTAACGAGATTGCCGAGCTGCTCCGCTACCAGCCATCCTATCTGATTCGTATTTTCAAAAAAAGCGAGGGTATGACTCCAGGACAATATCGGGAAAAGCATACGGTGCATCCTTTCGAATCCTAAACCGGACTCTTAAAGCTGTGGAGGGACCCGCACGCAAAAAAAGACAACGCTTTACAACGAAACGCAGGTGCGAGCGGGCAAACCCGCTGTACGCCGCGTTTTTTTGCATCCGGAAAAATAATACTATCCCCGGAAGTCGGACAAAACCTGTCTGAAAAATGTTATTATTGCGCAAAATGCCGCCTCCCATTACATTGAGGTCAACCCACTGGTTACGTAAAAAGGAGGCACGCTTGATGATCACACAGAGTGAGAAATGGAAGAGCAGCAGTATCGAAGCGAACCGAAAAAGAAAGGTGAGCGCGGTATGGAAAGGACTGGCCCGCGATAAATTTCTTTACCTGCTCATGCTGCCGGGGCTATTGTTTTTTCTTATATTCAAATATGTGCCGATGTGGGGCATCGTCATCGCCTTTCAGGAATATTCGCCTTACCTCGGTATTATGGGCAGCGAGTGGATTGGTTTCGATCATTTCACGCGGTTTTTCGCCAATCCGGATTTCTGGCTGCTGTTTCGCAATACCATGATGATCAGCCTGCTGAGCCTCGCATTCTTCTTTCCGGTGCCGATTATTTTGTCGCTGCTGCTGAGTGAAGTATCGCGTATGGCACTGCGCCGGATCGTGCAATCCATTGTTTATCTGCCGCATTTCCTGTCCTGGGTCGTCGTCGTCGGCATTACGTTCCTGCTGTTCTCCCAATCGTCGGGTATCGTTAATATCGTGCTTGAATTTATCGGGCTGCCGAGAATCGACTTTCTGGCGAATACGAATTTATTCTGGGGCGTGCTGACGGTGCAGAACATCTGGAAGGAAACCGGTTGGGGCACCATTATCTTTTTGGCGGCCATTGCCGGAATCGATCCGCAGCTGTACGAAGCCGCCAAGATGGATGGAGCCAGCCGGCTGCGACAGACCTGGCACATTACACTGCCGGCGATCCGCAGTGTGATTATCATTTTGCTGATTTTGCGTATCGGTCAAATTATGGATGTCGGCTTCGAGCAGGTGTTCCTGATGATGAACGGAGCGGTTTCCGAGGTAGCGGACGTATTCGAAACATATGTGTATCGCGTCGGAATTCAAAGCGGTCAGCTCAGCTACAGTACGGCGGTCGGATTGTTCAAATCCGTGATTGGCCTTGTTCTCGTTATTATTGCCAATCAGCTGGCCAAACGCTTCGGTGAAGAAGGCGTGTATTAGATTGAAAATGCCATCAAGAATGGGTGTTTAGGAGGATTACCTATGAAAGAAAGCATGGGCGACCGATTGTTTAACGGCTTCAATTTAACGCTGCTGACGCTCGTTTGTATCGTAACTGTTTTTCCGCTTTATTATGTATTTATCGTTTCATTCACCAGTCCGGCGGAATATTTGCAGAAGCAGGGGTTTGTGCTGTTCCCCGAGCATTGGACGCTAAGATCGTACGAATACCTGCTGTCGACCAATTCCTTTAAGGACGCTTCCCTGATCAGTATTTTTCTGGCTGTCGCCGGCACCTTTTTCAGCCTTTTGGTTACTGCGGCATTGTCATACGGATTATCCCGCAAACGGTTGCAAGGGCGCAAAGCCATTCAGCTGCTGATTCTGATTACGATCCTGTTCAGTCCCGGGATCATTCCCCCGTATTTGCTGGTACGCGACCTCGGGCTTATCAACAGCACCTGGTCGCTGATCCTGCCAGTGCTAACGAGCGGCTGGTATGTCATTCTGATGAAAAGCTTTTTCGACAGCATCCCGAACGAGCTGGAGGAAGCCGGGATGATTGACGGCTGCAACGATATGGGTATCTTTTTTCGGGTCATCCTGCCGCTTTCCCTTCCGGCGTTGGCCGCCTTCGGTTTATTTTATGCAGTGTCGTACTGGAATACGTTCTTTAACGCGATCCTGTACATCAACGATCATACGAAGTGGCCGCTTCAGCTGGTGCTGCGCAATATGCTGATCGAATCGTCCACCACGATGGGCGGCTCGGCGGCGATGGAAATGATGTCGGAGGAGCAAATTCCAGCGCAAACCTTAAAGATGGCGGCCGTCGTCATCGCCACGCTCCCGATCCTGGTCGTTTATCCGTTTCTGCAAAAGCATTTCGATAAGGGGGTGATGCTCGGCTCGGTGAAAGGCTGATTAGGAGAACGAATGTGGAAAAACAATGGCTTGAATCAAATAAAAAGGGAGGTATTCTATTTGAAAACGCAATCCAGAATCAATCGTTTCGGCAGCTCCGCTATGATCTCTTCACTGGTAATGGCCTCATTGTTAACCGCATGCTCGGGAGGCAAAACGACTCCGACCGGAACGACAGCTGCCGATGACAAGCAGGGACCGCCGACTGAAATCAGCATCATTACTGAATTTAATACGGTCGAGCCGCCCGGAGCCAACAATCCGGTGCTGAAGGAAATTGAGAAACGTACGAATACGAAGCTGAATATTACGTGGGTGTCGCAAAATAACTGGACGGAAAAGCAGAATGTCGTTCTGGCTTCGGGCGATATTCCCGATCTGATGAAGGTAGCCGACTTGCGCAATCCGCTTATGCAGCAGATGGTGAAGCAGGGCGCATTCTGGGACCTGACGCCTTTCATCAAGGACTATCCCCATCTGATGGAATTTCCGCAAAGCACCTGGGACAATACCAAAATCAACGGCAAAAATTATGTGCTTCCGTCCGTACGGCCGCTCGACGCGAGCAGTGTTATCGGAATTCGGAAGGACTGGCTGGATAAGCTGAACCTGAAGATGCCCCAGACGACCGACGAGCTGTACGAGGTGATGAAGGCGTTCGTTAACAACGATCCCGACGGGAATGGCAAAAAGGACACATACGGCTATAATATGCGCGATATGGACCCTGTCTTCACGAACGTATTCAACAAAAGCACTGGCAAATGGAAGCTTGTCAACGGCAAACTAGTTGATACCGTACTGGAGCCGGGCACGCGCAATCTGCTCGTCTGGTTCAACAATGCGTACAAGGAGGGGCTAATCCCGCAGGATTATATGGTCATGAAAACTTCGCAGCTGGAGGAGCTGGCCACGTCAAACCGGGCCGGGCTTACGACGGATGGGATGCTGGGCCTGTGGCGTCAGATTGAGAACCCGATGAAAACCGATCCTAAGGCCGATTTTATGGCGATGACCTCGCTTGATGGCTTCTCGCCGCAATCCGCAGGTTTTTTGGGGGTGTACCTGATTCCGAAAAAAGTGCCGGAAGCGAAAGTGAAGAAGATTTTGGCGCTGATGGATTTCGGGGCTACTGAAGAAGGCTTTAATCTGGCGATCAACGGCATCAAGGACGTTCACTACAAGGAAGTCGACGGCTTCAAGGTCGGTACGAAGCAGGCCGATACGGACAGCATTTCCGTCAGCTCCTTCGGCAAAATTTTTGAGCGCTATGATAAATACTTGTATGCTTATGCGCCAGGCATGAGTCGCGAGGTGTTCGAGCGCAACAAAAAGATTATTGACGAAAAAGCAAAAATCAGCACTCCGGACGTATCGATCGGACTCGTATCGGCAACGGAAACGCGCGTCGGGACGGAATATAAGAAAAAGATCGACGATCTGAAAACAAAGGTCATCATGGGCAAGGAACCGCTTGAAGCCTGGGACGCTTATGTGGCCAAGCTGAAGGAAGATACCGAATACCAGAAGATCATTACCGAAATGAACGAGGCGTATCAGGAACGGGTTAAATCTGCAGCCAAAAAATAAAACGCGAAAGGCGGACGCACCATGCGGGAATTTGATTACCGGATATTGATTACCGGACAGCTGTCCACCAACAAATACCGTTATCCGAATGAGAAAAAGGAAGTCATCTGCACGACGACGCTGCTCAGCGGACACGGCTTGAATGTGATCATCGATCCGGGCTGGCGCGACGAGCCGCTGCTCGCCAGCCTGCGGGAAGCCCAGGTGGCGCCGGAGCAAATAGACATTGTGTATGTGACCCATATGCACGCCGATCATATTCGTTCGATCCGTCTGTTTCCCGGTGCCCGCTGGCTGGCCAGCCCCCGGGAAATCGACAACTGGCGCGTCAAAATCCCCGAGGCGGACCGGGATATCCTTGAGCGGCTGGAGCCGGTTGAGGACGAGATTGTCAGCGGGCTGAACATCGTGCAGACTCCGGGACATACGCTTGCGCACACGTCCGTGCTGTTCCGGCATGACGGACGGCGGGTGCTGGTAGCTGCCGATGCAGTATTGGTCAAGGAATATTATGAGCACCGCGAGGTACATGTCATTTCCGAGGATCAGGAGCTTGCCAAACAAACGATCGATGAGATCAAAACGCTGGCGGATATCGTGATCCCCGGACACGATGAGCCGTTCGAGGCATTTTAAGGGAGGAACCGATTAATGGCATGGTGGGAACGAAATAACCTGCGTCTGATTCAAAATAATTTGCGGGAGAGCGATGCCAATCTGGATGTAGACCTGCTGATCAGCGAGCTTCAGCGGCTGTCCACGAACGTGCTGATGATCAATGCAGGAGGCATCGTAGCATTTTATCCGACACAGCTCGAATATCATTACCGGGCTGCCGGACAGCAGAAGGATTTGCTCGCCGAAGCGATCGAGAAGGCTCATAAGGCCGGGATGAAGCTGATCGCCCGGTTCGATTTCAGCAAGGCTCACGAAAGCATCTATGCCAGGAAGCCGGAATGGTTTTACCGGACCCGAAAGGGGGAAGCGGTTAATTACCACGGCATCGTTCATACATGCATCAACGGGGAATACCAGCGAGAGTATTCGCTCAAGCTGATCGACGAAGTGATTTCCAATTACGATGTAGACGGCATCTTCTTCAATATGTTCGGCTACCAGACACAGGATTACAGCGGTCACGATTACGGCATTTGCTGCTGCGACAGCTGCCGGACCCGCTTCCGCGATTGGAGCGGCGGACTGGAGCTGCCCGAAACGGAAAGCCTGCTCGACCCGACCTACCGCTCCTACAAGCAGTTTCAACAGGCAACGACGCGCGAAATGCTCGACCGTATTCATACGCTGGTGAAAAGCAGACCTAAGGATATCGCCATTTCCACATACAATGAGCATAAAGTCGATATCGTTCGCAAGGAATCGAATACCGATCCGATCCGCCCCCACCCGGTATGGCTGTATTCCGCCTCCGAGAATATTCAGTCACTGGAGGATTCGTGGGACGATAAGCTGGTCAGCAACTGCAGCATCAACGCGATTGATCTGATTCACCGCTTCACCGGCGTGTCGAGTCATGAAGTGAATATCCGGCTCAAGCAAAATATAGCGAGCGGCTCGGGACTCGACTTTTGCATCATCGGCGTATTCGACGGGTACCCCGATCGCGAAAATTTGCCAACGGTGGCTGAAGTATTCAATTATCACCGCAGGAACGAAGCGTATTACGGCCGTTTTCTATCTGCCGCCGATATAGCGCTGATCAAGCCGGGCGGACCGATTGCGAGCGGGATGAAGGAATATTCGGGATGGTACAAGGCGTTGAAGGAGCACCATCTGCTGTTTGATGTGCTTCATCAAAATGCGCTGGCCGATCAAGCCAAACGGCTCGGCAACTATCAGGCGATTATCGTGCCTGCCATCGAGGAGCTGACGGAAGATCAGCTGCGGGCGCTTGAGGAAGCATACCGGCAGGGCGTACGCCTGCTTGCAACGGGCAGCGCCTTGACGGCGGAAGGAGAGAACCGCGATTTTCTGGAGCGCGTGTTCGATATTCGGGCGGGAAGCCGGCATACGTTCGAACGGGAAGCCGCTTATTTTCAAACTGCGGATAAAACCGTATTCCGCCATTTCCCTGAACGGGACTGGGTAATCGTCAAGGGGACATTCATGGAGATGTCGATCGGTTCGAATGCGAAGGCTCAGTTACCTTTCGTTGAGCCGTCCACGTTCGGCCCGCCGGAGCGCGCATTCGGACACCGTCTGTCGACGGAACGCTTCGGCGCTTCCATCTGCACGGATGGCCCCCGTGCTTCGGTTTATGTGCCCTGGTCGCCGGGCGAGTTGTACTACCGCTACGGTTATGAAGATCATAAGCATATCGTGCTCGATCTGCTGGAGCAGCTGATGACGAACGGTCCGAAAGCTATTACCAATGCTCCGCACAATGTGGAGCTGTTCGTTCACCGGCTTGATGAGCGGACGCATATCGTTCATTTGCTTAATTTGTCCGGCTTTAACGGGATTACGTATTTCGAGCCGGTTCCGGTTCACGGTATTCAAATCACGCTGCGCGGAATAGGTGAAGCTGCCTCGCTGAAGGTGCTTGCGTCCGAATCGAGCGCCGTGATTGGCCCCCCATCAGCCCATACGAATACAGCGGGGCAACCGGAAGCCGCCCAGACAACCGGCGATGTAATGATTACGCTGCCGGAGCTCCGCGATTTTGCCGCATTCGTTGTGCAAGTGGAGACGCCCGGAAAATAAGCGGCTTGCCGCAGCGCTTCACATGGCTTGCGGCAAGCGCTCCCGATTAGGCTGACCGACCTAATCAGAGAGAAGGCTTAAAGGCCTTAAGGAGGAATCGTTTAGAATGAGTATTGGATTTATTGGTCTGGGCATTATGGGAAAGCCGATGGCCAAACATATTTTACAAGCGGGCTACCGCTTGAATGTCTTCAATCGCAGTCATGCCGCTGTTGATGAGCTGGTCTCGCTCGGCACAGCATCGCTTGCGTCCCCCCGGGAAATCGCCGAGCAATCGGACGTTATCATCACCATGCTGCCGGATTCCCCGCAGGTGCTCGAGGTTATCACGGGACCCGGCGGCTTGGCGGAAGGGCTGAAGCCCGGCAAGGTCGTCATTGATATGAGCTCGATTGATCCGAGCGTGGCCCGAAGCATCGCGGATATCGCGGCAGCCAAAGGAGCAGCGATGCTCGACGCTCCGGTCAGCGGCGGCGAGATCGGCGCTATCGAAGGCAAGCTGTCGATTATGGTCGGCGGTGATGAGGACATCTTCCTGCAGCAGCTGCCGCTGCTGCAAACGATGGGCAAATCCGTAATCCGTGTCGGAGCTGCCGGCGCCGGCAATACGGTCAAGCTGATGAACCAGATGATCGTGGCCATCCATATCGCAGCTTTATCCGAAGCTTTTGCTTTTGGGCGAAAGGCAGGGGTTGATCCGGAATTGGCTTATCAGGCAATCAAAGACGGCTTGGCTGGAAGCCGGGTGCTGGAGACGAAGAAAAACAATATGATTGAAGGCTCGTTTAAGCCAGGCTTCCGAATCGATTTGCATCGAAAGGATTTGCGCAACGCGCTTGCGGTAGGTCTGGGCGTGGACGCTGAGATGCAGCTTACCCTCCTGATGGCGGAGCAGCTTCAGACGTTAAGCGAACAGGGCTACGGTTCGGAGGATCACAGCGCGTTGTATCGTCTGTATAACGGTTCACCGTAAGATCATTGTTATAAATGCAAAGACCGCCGACTTCCCAAACATTAGGGTGTCGGCGGTCTTCTGCTTTTATCTGATTAAACGATCGCAAGCCCTTTCGGACCTGCAGTTTAGCCTAACAGCTTCTGTCCCGGCTTCCAGTTGGCCGGGCATAAGCCGTCTGCCTGCAGAGCTTGCAGGATACGAAGCGTTTCCTCGACACTGAGGCCCACGTTCATATCGGTGACGACTTGATAACGCAGCACACCCTCTGGATAAATGATGAACAGCCCACGGTGCGCAGAGCCTGTAGCTTCGTCCAGAATACCATAAGCGCGTGCAGATGGACCACTCATAGCTATAAGCTTTCCTGAACCCCCAGTCGAACTGGGGGTTTTCTTATACAAACCAGGCCCTCCGGACTTGCTTTCCAAGTAGGAAGCAGGGAGGGTTGTTTGCTTTCCGGGACATTTCCCATGCTCTGGGGCATGACGAAACACGCCAATCCCGGCACCGAGCGCTCGAAGCTCTCTCATGCGAACACCGATCAAGCATGACACTCGGTAGGGGGCAGCGTTGAAATGATTCAAGAGTATACGATCGTATAATATCGGAATGAAATCCGTGATGCTACACTGGCTAAGAAGAAACGGCCATGAATTGGCGGTCGAAAATCAACATGGAAAGGACTGTTTAGCTTGTTCAGAACATCAGATGTCGGATATCGTCTATCGGCTAAGGCGGCTAGTCTGATGACCGTCTTATCGCTAGTGATCGCGATTATGTTTCAAACAGGAGCATCGGCGGCCCCGAAGGAGATAAGCATATATTACAAGGACCAATTGGTGACGTTTCAGGAAGCTCCGCCGATCCTCCTGGACGGCAGGACGCTCGTGCCGTTCCGTTCTTTGCTGGAGACGCTAGGCTTCGAGGTGGGCTGGAGGAGCGCCGATGGGGTATCGAAAGCGACCGGCACGAAAGAAGGACTCGTAATCGAACTGACGATCGATCATAAAACCGCGCTTGTCAATGGACGCAAGGTGGAGCTTGATGTGCCTGCGCAGATTGTGGATGGGCGGACAATGGTTCCGCTGCGATTCGTATCGGAGGAGAGCGGGTATGAGGTAGCTTATGCCGATAACAACGATAAAATCGTGATTCGCATTTCCGACAAGAACGATGCGGTGAAAGAAAATGGAACAGCCTCTAACTACGGGAACGACATGGCCGAGCCTTATGTGCTGAAAGGAGTTGCCGTCGATTCGGCCGGCCGCCCGATTCGCAAAGCTACGATCTATGCCGACAATCAGCTGCTTTACAACAGCAACGAGATTGCCGTTACCGACGCGAATGGCCGCTATCGGATCGAGCTGAGCCGGATGGCGACAACCTGGAGCGCCAGCGGGGAAGCGACGATCGAATTAAACGGGGTATCGTCCACGGTCGAACTGACACCGGACAACGATGATCCGTTCGCGGGCAATACAGGCGCCATCCGCAACTTTGTGATGAAAACGGCCACCGGTTCGGTCATATTCCATATGGGCGACTTATGGGACCCGGCTGATATCACGCTCCCCCCTCCAAACCGGGAAGATGTCGAACTGACGTTGGAGCTGGTTGGCGAATCGGCTGGAGGCACGGATCATACGTACGTCCGGCACGGCGAGGTAACCGATAACGGCTTCGGAATAAAATGGGTGCCGATTGGCCGGTACAAGATCACGGCCCGGCTGTTGCCCAAAGGGAAGCCTGCGCAAAATTTGCTGGTCCGAACCCTGGACAAAGGTGAATATGCTGCGTCGCTTGTAACCGATTTTGAGAATATTATAGGAGCCTTCTACCGTATCGAGATCGAACTGAAGCTGCCGTAAGCTATCGGAGCCTGCATTGCAAGAAGTCCAAGGCTTCGTCCGCGCAAGCTTTTCCACATTAATCGTATACTCTCAAGCAAACTCTTCTCAGGAAGGGTTTTGCTTTTTGAGTGGCCCTTTGCGGTCGATCGGCCCGATTTCGTAGAAAGGATGTTGAATGTAATGAAAGGTTGGTTAGCCAAAATCAATACCAAGATTCTCTTGATGGTGATGCTTGGTGTAGGGGTGGCGGGCGGCGCTGTTGTTCTGTCTTTTAGCCAACATAACCAGAAGCCTCCCGTTGAGAACGCTCAAGGCACGCAAATTCAATCTCCATCGTCGCTTGATGTCCTCGAAACGGTTCAAGCGGCGCCCAAACGAAAAACGTATCCCGTGGGCAAATGGAATACGGACATTCCCTACTTGAACCCTTTCGGTTCTCAGGGCAACTATCAATCTGTCGAGTTTGCCGCCAACAAGTATGCGAAGCTTTCCTACATTACAAAGGACAACAGGGAAACCTCCAGAGATACGGCCGGGAACGAATGGAAGCTGACTGTGAGCTGGAAAGATCCGGCGCTTGATCCTTTCGCCGATCTGTTGCAGTACGTTTCCGAGCTTGGCGGCGAATATTTCCGCGGCCCCGGAGAAGATAGCTGGGTTTTTCATGCGATGGACAGCGACGGGAACGATTGGTGGGGGACTGCCGCCAAAAAAAACGGCGGCTACTTGCTCACCGTTTACCAGGAACTGCGCCTTCGCGCTGGAGAAACCGTCGTATTCCATACCAAAGATTACAAAAACCAAGTCGTCTATTTTATGACCGAAAATGACGGACATCGCTATCAGAGCATCCAGGCTGCGATGAATAAAGGCGAGGCGCAGATTGTCGGTAAAGGAGCTTATTCGCAAGGGCAATATGCCAGACAACTTAGTTACGTGAAATATTTGTACGCCTATAAAACGGAACATTACGCGTTGGATGACATCCCGCAGGATACTTCGACGCCCATTTTGTGGGAAGTGAATTGGAGAAAGGGCACCGAACCGAAAGAGATTTCCTTAACGCTTGATGAGTTGGAGGAGATCACCCCGCTTGCCGACGGGGAACGATTGGGGGCTTTGAAGGTGCATGGGGTCCCCATGGGACATGTCACTGTAAAGGCGCCATCCGGGATTACGGTTCGGCACCCTGAACTGAGCTTGAAAGGCAATCTGACTCCCGAAGGGGATATTTTGTTCTGGCTTCCATCCGGCTACTGGAATGTCGTCATTCAGCCCGGCAGCGACAAGGCGTACACATCCGATCTGAATGCGAGATTAATCCCCGTCCGCACAGGAGAAATGACGACGCTGGACATCGATCCTGTTGTCAATCGCTCTTACTTGAACAAGGAAATGGGGAAAACGAACGGTTCGGAAAGCGAACTATCGATTACGGACTTGAGCGAAGACGGGGATCGAGTGAAGATTTCGTTTATGCTGCTGGATTCCGAGTCCCCCCGGTTCACGCCTACCCTCTCCAATACGCAAATACGGGAAGGCGGGCAGGAAGGAAAAATCGTCAAGCTTGATCGGCTTCAGACACCGCCGAGCATTGTGCTTGCCCTCGATTCTTCCGGCTCTATGGCGGATTCTATGGACCAGGTGCTGGAGGCGGCACGCGGCTTTATTCAAGGGCTTCCGGACAGAACGCATATTCAGGTCATTGACTTCGACTCGAAAATCCGGCTGCTGGAGGGGACCGGCAAGGACGAAGTTCTCCAAAGTCTCAGTCAGGTCAAGGCGGAAGGGGCAACAACCTTATACGATTCCATCGTTCAGGGGCTTGATCTGCTCAAAGGGCTGGAACGCCCGACGCTGCTTATATTTACCGATGGAGTCGACAGCAGTACAGAAGGCAACGGCTCGGGGAGCAAGGCGACGAAGCAAGAGGTGGGGAAGGCTGTCGCGGATGCCGGCATCCCCGTGTTCACGATTGGCTTCAGCGAGGGTCATGATGCGGCAACCCTGCTTGAACTGGCCGGCATGTCGGAAGGAACCTATTATTCGGCAATGGATGCGGAAGCTGTGCAACGTGTATTCGCATCCATCAACGAGCGGCTCGGCAATCACTTTGAGGTCGTTTACGAACGGCCCCGCGAAGCGGTGCCTTCGGATGTACCGGTCATTGCCCTGACAATGGACGTCAGCGGGTCGATGGACATCAATCCCTCCTCTGGCAACGGCGACTACCGGTTGGATAAGGTGAAAAAGCTGTACCACGAGTTTATCAAGAAAATTCCGGACGATAGTCTGATGCAGCTTATGAGCTTCTCGGCGAATGTCACCGTCGAGCAGGTGTTCACCAAGCGCAAGACCGAGATCATTCAGGCGCTGGGCCAGCTTGCCGCGGAAGGGGGAACCAATATTATCGATTCCGCCGAGAGAACCTTGCGATCGCTAAGGGCCATTCCCTCCAGCAAGCGAGTTATCGTGTATTTAACAGACGCTGCTCTGGATGTGGATGCCTCTCGTAAAGCGGATTTTGAGAAAATACTGACCGGGATTAAAGAGGAAGGCATTGTCTCCCTCTGGGTCGGCCTGGGAACGGAAAAGGCCGAAGCGGCTTTCAAATGGGCAGCGGAAAAATCGGGAGGCAAATATATCATCTCCGAAGACCCGGGAATGCTGGCCAAAGCGCTCCAGGATGCATTGGACAGCATGCAGGCCAAAGAGCCCGACAAGGTGGCGGTGACCTTTTCCATCAACAACGATGAGGTCGAAGGCAAGGCTCGCCAATATACAGTCAATCAGTTGACGAATTTTCATGCTTTGCAGAGCTCGACCGAGAAGGTAGCGCTGAATACGATCAGTTACCGCACGGGAACGCCTATTGCCCAATATGAGGCGGCGACGGCTTCGCTGCTGTACGGCCGTGATTTGCCCGGCACCGATGTGAAAATCTATAAACGGCTGCCGTTGAACGTCAAGGGGAAAAACAAGGCCGTGGAATGGAAGGCAAAAGACCTATTTTTCCTGAAAAGTCTCGGAGGAGTCACAGCGCCGGATAGAAAAAGCTTCATGGCCGTCGATGTGGAAATGAAAAACATTCATCCCGAAGGGGCAACGTACCTGATTCCGGATTTTGCCTCCCATTTCTTCATCGACATGAACCAATCGGGAGCTTATCCCGCTTCGACAGCGACATGGCTGGCGGAATCGCCGCTGGTTCCGCCCGGGAAAAGCGAACTGGCGATTAAACGCGATGAAACGGTTCGAGGGGTGCTGGTTTTCCTTGTGGCTGACGAAGATACGGAGAGAGCTTCGCTAAATTTTTACGACACGGAGAACGGTCATATCGCGTTATCTCTCATCGGAGAGGCCGGGAAGATGGGCGACCTCCCGCTGGCTTCCTTGCCGAAGACGGTGACGGGCAAGCTTTCCGATACGTTCAGCATGACGTTGACGGCTAATGGCGATATGAATACAATCCATCGGGTCAGTTCTTCGGAAAAAAGCGTGTTTAAAGTGATCGAAGCCCGGTTGAATTCCAACGTTCAGACATTGCTGAATGTGAACCCGCAAGAACGGTTTTTTCTAAAAGTCGGGACAACGAACGGTCCGTTCCTGATTCCCGTTAACACCACCACGGCGCTGCTGCCTTATGGCTTTTTGAGGCCTGTCGCCATTGGGCCTGGCACTTCCAATACAGTAAGGTTGGCTTTCCAAACGCCGAATGTGTTAAAGGACTCGCCGATGGAACTGTACGGTGATCTGAGAGACGGGGCGATGCTTTTGCCCGTTCGCAGCGAAGCGGTAGATCATGCGGGAAGCGGCTCCTCGTACCAAGGGGATGGAGTGTCGATGACGGTTAATGCGCTTGCAAGAGTAAAATCGATTGAGAAAAAAAGCAGCGATTACGTCATTGCGGACATTACCTTCTCGGATACGAAAGACGGGGCGGGCGTCTCGGGTTTTCGCCAGTCCTTCACCCTAACCTCGGGCAATGCCGATTCCGGGCAGGAGCGTTCCGAATTGCGGCCAGACCCGGTAACCGACGATTTGCTGTTGGGCATTGCTAATGACTGGCCTGTGTTTGACGGTACTTCGCGGCGCGGACTTCTCGTCTTTAACATACCGTCCAAACAAGCCGGTGGGAATTGGGTTTTGCAGTCTTCCCTTTTCGGCGACTTGCATCTGGCTGTCGGTCAAGGGAATTATGCGGAAGAGGGGCTCTTGGTCAAACAGGTCTCGCCCGATGTCGACAAGAAGTTCGATAACCAACTGGCGGAGGCGCTTATACGCGTCATTAACCAGTATAAAGCCGTATCCGCGATGAATACGGCACCGAACACTATGCCGAAAGACGATCTCGATGCCGGCAAGCAGACGAAAAATAACATTCCTGCGCCGCTGCCGACCTTATACGGTTTAGCGCAGCTGAAAACCGTCAAAACCTGGGCGGACTTTCAGACGGTGATCGGGAAACTTCAATGGCTGCCTTCGTTAAAAAATAGTTGGAGCAGCTATCGCTATTCGCCGGAATCCGTATTGACCCAAGGCTGGGGAACGGAGGGGGATCTGGCTCATCTGACGGGAGGGATGCTGGCGAATCTGGGTTATAGCCCTGCGCTAAGAGTGGTAACGGTGACCAATAAGGGTAGAGAAGCTTTGAAAAAGCTGGGGAATGTGGCGGAAGCGAAAACGGCTTCGCTGCCGGCCTGGGCGTACACAGGCGAGCAGGGGACATCCAAATTGTTTGTTGTGCCTTTTATGAAGGATCTCTCGGAATTAAGCGGTTTAGTCTACCTGCCCGGCGGTCAGGAAGTCCGAAGCTTGACCGCCGAATCGGGCGTGGTCAAAGTGTATTTCAAGGTTAAAGCGAAAGGCAATAAGAATGTTGGTTCCGCTGCGGGAGTGGTTTCCGACGCTTTAGCTGGCGATACGGGCACGAGCGGCCCCGACATCCAGGAAATTCTCATGCTCGACAGCAAGCTCCCGATGGACCAATTGGGCAATGAGGCCGTGGATATCCGCATTGGCGGGAAAAATGGTTTATATACAGCGGTTCTGGAAAATCAGACGATCCAAATCGTCGGCAATGGCAGCGTGAACCTTTCCAAGTTTAACATCGCGAGTGTCCGCCTAGAGGTGCAATTGCCGGACAAAAAGTTGGTGCACGAAACCGCTTTGCAGGAAGGGGAAGATAGTACGGGGGTGTTCCATACGCTTACCGTCAACCTTCCGGATCTGTCGGCGGAAGCGACGGCTTCCTTGCAGCAGGCAGCGGATCGCGTCTATCGATCGGCAGTAAGACCGGATGTGCAATCGACGCTTGCCTGGTATACCCGGAACATCCTTTACCGTTTTGTTGTCAATCAAACGACCTACGAGAAGCAGCTTGCGGAAACGCTTGATGTTACGGCGGGGCGCACCGAGCAAAGTCGCGTCCTGGTTGTCACCGTGCGGCGCAAAGATTCCGCATCACCACTGCGTACCAGTATCGACCTGATGCAATCCGCCAACCAGTTGCATCGCGGCGTGCCGGAGGCTGTTCGTGCCTTCAACATTGCGAGCGGACTTTATGCTTCACGGCTCGAAGGGACCGTCTTGCCCGGGGATAAGGCGGATTTCGTGGAGGTGTGGTCGAGAAGTCCGGAGGACACCAAATTATTCATAAGCGTTACCGATAATCGCAAAGGCGATCTTTCTTATATGAAGCAGCAGGGATACCCGGATTTTCTGATTCGGAGGGTTACTGATTCCAAGAAGGCGATGTTGATCCCCAATAAACCGACAAGAATCTATGGAGAAGACCGCTGGATCTGGCTGGAAGTCGATCCGATGACCTTCGAGACGATTGCGGTCATGGATACCGGCGAGCATGGCGGCATGGCCGAATATTTGATGGCTTTGGAGCCTGTAGCACCGACCGGAGACGATTATCTGGGATTCCTTGCAGGCGCATTTATCGGCATAGACTCCTCCGTCTGGAGCGTAAGCGCCTTTTCACTCATCATGGATGATTACAATCAGATTGTGCAGGCGGCAAAAGCGTATACAGCTGCAATCGGCACCTTCTTGAGCGATATGATGAGCAATAAGGATTTGGCTAAATTGGAGTACAGCATGTCTCCCCTCAAGGTGAAGCTGAGCGATGCCAACTTCGATCATTTAGCTAAGTATTTCGAAGAGGTTCAATTAGGCAAAGAGGTGAAGCTTGGCGGAGACCTCGTAGGCTTCGGGCTCGGTTTTAATTCAGGCGCCGCCTATTACTTCAAGCAATTGGAAGTTAAAAAGTGAATAACCTGCTCCGGGCTCTCCAATAAGTTCCCAAAATAAGAAAAGCTTCTAAACGAATCCCTTTCCACGATGAATGACCCTGCGTAAGCGGTGGCTTTTCTTGGTACAGAAAGTCGCTCTTCGCTTTAGCACTTTAGCGAAGTTAAACTTTCTGTAGCGTTCAAAAAGGCTGGGCGAGAAGACGTAAAGTTTTCTATCCAGCCTTTTTGTGTACCTGCTTTTGCAGGGAAGCAGCGGGGCGGATCAGAAGTCAGTTTCACTGACCCTGTTTTTTGCGATGGCTTGTACCGCCTACCGCCATATGCAGGCGGTTTACAAATAGAAGCCTTTTGAGACTCCTATCTCCCCGGAAATAATGTTTTTAGAAAAATAGAGTGCTTTTGCCCGTCCGTGGAGCAGCGTGGCAGCGAGTCGTTCCTTCATTTGTCCAGAGGTACCGTGTACCGCACGACCGGTACCGGCAACGGTCTGGAAGGTTATCCGCTGCAGGATCTGACGTTTGCGGCGACAACCGAAACGATCAGCACCCTGGATGCAGGGGGGGCGAGTGTATCCGCTACGGCAGCGTACAAGCTGACCAACACCGTCGGCACGGTCAAGTTCTTCAATAGCACCGGCCAATGGATTGGGACGAAGGATGCCTACGGCAATGTCGTGCTCATCCAGTATGCGAGCCAGCCGATCTTCGACGGCACATCCTACCCGGTGATCAGCAAGATCATCGATACGCTCAACCGCGAGATTACGTTTGCGTATACGGTTGATGACGTGACCGTGACTTACGCGCCGGGCAAACAGATTGTCTACAACAAAGCGCTGGTTTCAAATGAACAAAAGGAACACTACTTGGCCTCGATCGAGAACGAGAATGGCGAAACGATCAGCTATCAATACGACAAGCACGCCGCCTCCTACGACTTAGGCACCACTTCCGGCCCGAGCGCGGCTGCCGTTCCGGTAATAGACTTGACGCGGGTGACCTACCCGACCGGACCACGGACCGTCTATACGTACACCACATCCCCGGTTTCCAAGCGCCTGGGCCCAAGCGGCAGCCTGACGTATTACCGGATAGCGAGCCGCTACGATGAAGTAAGCAGCAGCGTGAAGAACAAAACGGTGTTCGATTACACCGGCAATACGGATTTTACGAATCCGTCGCTTACCAACTATTCGACGAAGCGCACGATGATCAGCAACCCGAATGCGGGCAGCGCCCCGGTCGATGAGAAAATCGTCGTCACAAGTACGCTGAACAACCAGCATCTGTTGACGAACACAACCGCTGAGAAAACAGGCGAATACAAGCGGGAGATCGCGACCACCTATGATACGACGAAAAAAATGGCGACTGGCATCACCGAGACGAACACAGATTACACTGCCACGCCGGTTGATGCGGGAACGAACACAACCTCTTACACCTATGACAACTACGGCAACGTGCTGAGCACGACCAATCCGGTCGGTCATCTGCGCGAATACACCTATTCTTCGACGTTCCCCAGCCTGCCGGTCACGGCTAAGACCACGGTATCCGGAGTGTTGGTGAACGATTTTGCATACACCGTCGACACTACAAAGCCGCATACCAATCAGGTGACGCAATCGTATGTGGAGACGGCCAACCAGCCGGCGACCGAACAGGTGACTTATACGCATGACAGCTACGGCAATGTCACCCAGGTCAGCCGGCAGCTGGAGGGAACGAGCACGCAGCAGACGGACATCACTTACGATGCAGCCTACAAAGTCGCGTATCCGACAAACATCCAGCAGCACCTGATGGTAAACAACGCGCCGAAAACGATCGAGCAGCGCTACACGTATGAGCTGGCGACCGGCCGCGTGACGAAGACATATGACGGCAATGCGGTGTTGCACAGTACACCGGCTGCCTCCGAGCAGGCGGTTGAATATGATCATTTGATAGAGAATAACGAGCATCTTTTTCGCGAGTGCAACAAGTGCTTTTTTCTTACCTCGTCGAGAAGCTAAAGACCAAAATTTAGCAGACAACCGGGCGTTACGGGTTTTGGAGGCTGCCCAAGCAGCTTCGCACAAGGGTGTTTTGATATGGGGATTTCCTTTTACCGTACGGGTACTTTTTTTTGATAGCGCTTTCGTGATTTCCTGGCGCTACACCAGCCCAAGAAGTGAGGTGAGCTGCCGTTGGGAATTGATCCATGTTATTCCCCATCTCCGCGAGTATGCTGGCGGCTGTTGTTCGTTTAACGCCAGGCATCGTTTGTATGATCTCCATTTCTTCCTTGTAGCTGGCAAGATACTCATCAATTCGCTCATCCAACTGGCGAATTGATTCTTCGTAAAATGCAATTTCGTTCCAAAGAAAGCGGATCATAAATAGTTGGTGCTCATCGAGTGTACCGAATAGGGAGTCTGCCAAAGCAGGAATTTTTTTCTTCACGTTGCCTTTAACTCGTTCTTCAATGTCACTGGGATCAATAAATCCTTATTCCATTAATCGCTTACGTAGATTACGACCCGAAACGCCAAAAACATCGCTAATGACCGTTCCGAGTTTAATGTTGGCGCATTCCAGAACCTTTTGAAGCCTGTTCCTCTTTGCTGTCAGTTCGCCAACTTGCTTTTTACGTAGATGCGTAAGCTCGCGGAGTTCGCGAAGGTCTGCCTGAGGGACAAAGCTCGGCTCGATTAAACCGTGACGAAGCAGTTTGGCAATCCATTCAGCATCGGACACATCGGTCTTGCGTCCCGGTACCGTGAGTCTTGCAGTAAGCGAGAGAGCTGACGGCAATAATGGTGGAGGCATTTGTGATTACATTGCCGGCAGTACAGAAAACCTTGAGCTGTGCATCATTACTGCTTCGGTTAATGCATTGGTGCTTACCGCATCTCCTGCGGACAATTTCATTCCTGCATCCGAAGGAGATATTTGAAGGCCGATCTGACACAAGCCAATGGTAGGGAATCCGCCTCGTTCACGGATCGAGCCGATATAGCTCGTTATGCAGAGGGTGTGACATTCAATTATCCCAGACATGTGTTATTAACGGGTTGGAAGGTGGACAATTTGCGCCTAAGGAGCAAGGCACTCGAGTCCAAGCTAACGCCATCATATATTGCATTATGAAAGGAACAGAATTTTAAACAGTCATGCCAAGCGCAATGAAGCGATCAGACTATCTTGTCAGCTTCACGACTCTTGGCAAATTCTATAGCGGGGATGGAAAACCACATTCAGAAAGAGGCTCACTCGCAAGTTATCATGTCGACTGGTCGAGTAAGTAAGCGTACTTTCAAGATGGCCGATCAAATCTACCGAAACCGTGAGAACCGCGCGTACTGCAAGGAGCGTGGAATTCGGCTCAGCGGACCTCCGCTCGGACGACCTTCAAAACAAGCAGACACGGCAGAGATGAAACGAATCGCCAAGCTGGATGCAGGCGAACGCAATGCGATCGAGGGCAAGTTTGGCGAAGGAAAACGAAAATATGGACTAAATCGAATCCGGGCGCGACTCGAGCAAACGAGCGGGGCCGTCATCGCCCTGCAGTTCCTCGTGATGAACTTGGAACGCCGCTTGCGGCTTTTTTTCGTCTTCATTCTCAATGTGTTGCTGAATCGTACCGTCTACAGACTCTTTGCTCTGTAATGTTTCGTTCAGCAAGCCCTAATTATGATGTGGAAAGTTCTTAAGAACGCAGCAGTTTTACTCGGTTTTTCTTATGCCTGCTCCGGTTGCCGAAGCAGGATTACAAGTTGTTTATTATGCGTCACCTACAGGCAGTGGAAGTACTTGTTCACTTGCAGCACCATGCTCCCTGACAGGAGCCAGGGACCGAAGAGGATCCATTACCCGCGGAAGCTTGCTCGCAACCACGCTGTTCCTTTATATGCGCAACGTAATTTAGAATCCTTGATCTATTTCTAGTGTGCTCCACTGAAACGTGGGAAATCATTCCAAAATTATATATTAATTTTTTACACCTCCATTTATATTTTAGAGTTTAATAGACTGCCTTTTTACTTTAATATCTAATTATTGAGACGCGTCAATACATAATAATTTTTTTGATATGAAAGGATGGATACTTTTGAAAAAAGGAATTGCTGTTCTCGTAACTAGTTTATCGATTGTAAGCGTTTTAGCAGGGTGTGGTTCAAATAACGCTACAAATGAAGCTTCACAGAAACCTAGTACAACACCTGCAGAATCCAAAAATACAGCGGTAAATACAGCAAATACAAAAAAAGTTCAATTAACTTTATGGCATTATTATGAAAAAGACATACAAGATCATGTTAAAAAATTTAACGAGTCACAGAATGAAGTTGAAGTCGCACCAAAGTTTGTCCCATTTAGTGATTTTAAGAAGCAGTTGACCATAGGGTTGTCTGCAGGAAATCTTCCAGACTTAGTTTTGATGGATAACCCGGATGTAGCGGCTTTTGCGGCCATGGGCCTTTTGGAGGATATTACCGATAAAGTCTCAACGTGGGCTGATAAAGACCAGTTCTTTGAAGGACCGATGAAATCCGGTACATATCAGGGTAAAAACTATGCTTTACCTTTCGTAAGCAATTGCCTCGCTATGTTTTATAATACTGAGCTCTTAGATAAAGCGGGTGTTAAGCCGCCGCAAACTTGGGATGAATTAAAGACTACTGCAAAGCTGCTTACCAAAGATGGAGTTTCTGGTTTTGCTACTTCCCTTGCAAAAGGTGAAGAAGGTACATTTAATTTCTATCCCTGGTTGATGACTGCAGGTGGAGATCCAAACAAACTGGATAGTGCAGAAGCAGTAAATGCAGTTAATTTGCTTTCCGGCTTGATAAAGGAAGGATCGATGAGTAGGGAAGTCATTAATGTGGGTATGTCTGATATTGAAAAACAATTCGCGGCAGGTAAGGTTGCCATGATGATTAATGGGCCTTGGCAGACTTCGTCTATCCAAAAAGATAACCCAAATCTTAAGTTTAATATAGCTTTAATCCCTAAAGGGCAAAAAGGCGGATCTGTTCTAGGCGGAGAAGATATTGGCATAGTAAAGGGTAAGAATGCAGATGCTGCATGGAAGTTCCTTTCATGGGCAGGCAGTGCAGATGCAATAAGGACATATACTAAGGCTTCCGGTGCTTTCCCTCCAAGAAAAGACGTTGCAGCTGACAAAACTTATACGGATGACCCTTCCCTCAAGGTTTGGATGGAACAGATGCAGTTTGCTATGCCTAGAGGACCTCATCCCAAATGGCCTGAGTTGTCAACAGCATTATCAGCTTCAGTTCAGGCAGTCGTTACAGGTACGAAATCAACTGAGAATGCGCTAAAAGAAGCACAAGCTACAGTGGATAAGTTGATGAAATAAATCAGAAGGAAAATTGAGCTGTATTATGAGAGTGTATGGTATGACTATATACTCTCTTTTATTAATAAAAGGTGGTTAATCTTATGAGAGTGATAAGTAAATTATTTCGAGGAGATAATATTGGTTTTATCTTTGTGTTACCTGCTACTATCTTTATGTTGGTATTTACTGGATACCCAATAATCAATAACATTGTCATGAGTTTTCAAGATGTCAATGTAATGACAGTAAACCTACCTCATAAAGAATTTATAGGAATGGCCAATTACATTGGCCTTATAAAAGATTCAATTTTGAGAGTGTCACTTTTGAATACGTTATATTATACAGTCGCTAGTATATGTATTCAGTTTATTTTTGGTTTTTTGCTAGCTCTATTTTTTTATAAAAATTTTGGACTTTCGAAAAATATCAGAGGTTTGATCCTCATACCATGGATGATTCCTGCTACGATCACTGCACTTATATTTAAGTATATGTTCAGTGCTACAGGCGGAATTATAGATCAAATTCTAATGAACCTGCATATCACCAGCCAGCCTGTAGAATGGCTGACACACCCAACAAGTGCAATGTGGTCGTTAATAATTACAAACTCATGGATCGGTATTCCCTTTACAATGATCATGCTTTTAACCGGTTTAACTACTATTCCTAACGAAATCTATGAAAGTACGGATATTGATGGAGCAAACTGGTGGAATAAGCTGATACATATTACTCTTCCGATGATAAAGCCAGCGATCGAAGCTGTCCTAATCTTGGGATTCATTGCAACATTTAAGGTGTTCGATTTAGTCTATGTTATGACAAAAGGAGGGCCTGTTGATTCAACAGAAACTCTCTCGACACTTTCCTACAGATTATCTTTTACAGAGTTTAATTTCAGCACAGGTGCTGCGGTTGCTAATATTCTTTTTGTGATCTTATTTTTAGTCAGTTTGGGTTATTTAAAGCTGATCAAGGAAGACGAGGTAATGTAAGAATGAATGAAATAAAAAGCAACAAGGAAAATACCATATTCAATATATCTGCAATTATCTTGTGTATCATTTTTCTTTTCCCTCTATATTGGATGATTAGTTCGTCTCTTAAGAACGAATTGGAAATATTTAAGACGCCTATTTCCTATATTCCTCATGAAATAACATTCAATGCATATTCTGAACAAGTAAGAGATGATTACAACATTTTCAGAAACTTCTCAAACAGTATTATTATTTCTCTGAGTTCGACGCTAATATCAGTCGCTTTAAGCATTCCGGCAGCATATGCCTTAGCACGATTCAAATTCAAAGGAAGAAAGCTGTTCATTCTGTCCTTTTTAATTACCCAAATGCTGCCGACATCCCTCATACTGACTCCGCTATTTATCATTTTTAAAAGTTTGAATCTTTACAATACTTATATGGCACCTGCCATAGCTGATGCTACAATTGCAATACCTTTTTCTGTACTGATCCTGAGGACATATTTTATTACAATTCCTAAGGAATTGGACGATGCTTCAAGAATCGATGGCTGTAATTCGTTCACATCCTTCATAAGGATAATGGTTCCAATGGCCCTTCCAGGCGTAATTGTAAGTATTGTATTTTCTCTATTATTTGCATGGTCAGATTTGATTTTTGCATTAACATTCATTAATAACCAAGATATGTGGCCGGTGACTTCCGGAGTTTTTAATTTTATGCAGCGCTATGGAACCCAATGGAATAATGTTATGGCTTTTGGTGTTGTTTCAGTAATACCTGTTATTCTCCTATTTGTTTTCTTGCAGAGATATATTATTAGTGGGTTGACTAACGGCGCTGTGAAGGGTTGATGATATCGTGATGGATGATTTCTGTACTACACAGGGGTCATCTTTTTTATTCTCTATTCGTAAGTAAACGATTATTGTAATCGAGTAAAAATTTCTTAAAAATTTACACCTGTATTAAATTATTTGAGTAGTACAAGGAAATATCCACATTTATAATGAAAGTGCTTACAAAATTAAATTAATAGGAGGTAAAAATTATGAAGACCGCTAGAAGAGTTACTTTACTATCGTTTGTTTTAATGTCATTGTTAGTATGCCTTGTTACCAGTACGTATGCTTTTGGTCCGGTAACAGTATTTTCTAGCACATCGACAAAAAGTGCAAGTTATGCTCGTGCTCTAATGCTCCAGTACAGTGGTGCTAACAATGGAAAGATGTATGCAACGCATGAAGTATGGACGGAGAATCAAACTCCACATCCAGCCGGACCAGCTTTTCCGATTTATGAAAGCACAAATGGAGGACAAACATGGAGCAAAATTGCAGATGTTGCCGACGTACATTCAGGTGAGGGGCTAAGGGAACAGGGATTTCTATTCGAACTTCCGCAGCAGGTAGGAAATATGCCGGCAGGAACTATGCTACTAGCTGTCAATGCATTTCCAGCTGAAGAGCTAATACATAATATTGAGCTCTATAAAAGCAATGATCTAGGCAGAAGTTGGACTTATGTATCTACTATAGCAACAGGGGGGGCATATGGAGGAGGTATGAATTGGCAAAGTCAGGGAATATGGGAGCCCTTCCTGTTAGTTGCAAACAATAAGCTTATTTGCTATTATGCGGATGAACAGGATCCTAATAATAACCAAATGGTAGTCCATAGGACCTCAGCAAATGGGATCGATTGGAGCAATACGAAAGCAGATGTAGCACTGGGTGAATTAAGGCCAGGTATGCCTACTGTTACAAAAATGGGCAATGGAAAGTATATGCTTGTTTATGAAATGGTTAATTTTCAAGAAGATCAAATTCACTATAAAATATCCTCGGATCCCGAGAATTGGGGAAACGCTTCAGATCCAGGAATTAAGGTGAATTATTATCAGGGGCAAACTCCGGGCTCACAACCATATGTAACTTGGGTTCCTGGTGGAAGTCCAAATGGAACTGTTATTATTTCTGGCGGACGTTCTGATAAAATATTCTTAAATTATAATTATGGTCAGGGTCATTGGACGGTTCAAGACTGTGTTATTCCTACAGGATACAGTAGAGCTTTAATTCCTATGGGAGACTCAACAATAGGTATCATTGCTTCAGTTAAGAATTCTTCAGGTAAAAGTGATGTTAAATTTGGGACCACTGACATTCTTGCCTCCAACAACATGTATAATGGAAATCTTTTTATGTTGGTCAATAAAAATGGAAAATCAATGGATTTGATAGCTGGAAACCAAGCGGAAGGCGCGATTGTTAACCAATGGTCATATGACTATAATGGATCCAATCAGAGATGGTCTATTATTCCCACAGGAGACGGACATTTTAGGATTGTTAATGTAGTAAGCGGCAAAAGTGCTACCATTCAAGGGAATTCGCTTACAAACGGAGCTCAGCTTGTTAGTTCTTCTTATCAAGAAGGAAATACATCTCAGCAATGGGACCTTGTCGATGCTGGGAATGGATGGTTTAAGATTGTTAATGTGAGAAGCGGTAAATTCCTTGATGTGGATCAAAATTCTATAGTGGACAATGCCAAAATGCAACAGTGGGATTGGACAGGTGTAAACGGTCAGTATTGGAGACTACAACCCCAAGGTGATTATTATTTACAGGCGAAACACAGCGGTAAATATTTAAATGGCGGTGGTGCTGGTACTGCGAATGATACTCCGGTAATTCAATGGTCTTTTGAGACTAGTAATTGGTTCAAATGGCGTTTCGAAAGCGTTGAAGACGGGTGGTACAAGGTAACCTACTTGAATGCTCCTTCTAAGGTAATCGATGTGGCTGATGTCTCAATGGACGCAGGTCATAGAACCCATCTGTGGGATTACCTAAACGGAGACAACCAAAAAGTAAGACTTGTTCCACAGCAAGATGGAAGCTTCAAGATGTACTTTAAGCATTCGGGAATGGCATGGGATATTGAAGGGGTTTCTTTGAATAATTCAGCTAAATTAACTCAGTATACCGAAGCGAGCGGCGATAACCAAAGATTCTATTTGGAGAAAATCAACTAAAGGCTTACCTCGACGAAGATAAGGGACTATGTGCATAACTCTATTATGTACATAGTCTTATTTAAGAAAATATACGTAAAAACTGGGTGCAATGTATGGATACGGAGTCTAAAAAAGTAACTAAGTTATTTGGAATATTTATGAATAGGGGATTGTTTAAGTCAACCAATCACAAAATGAGTTTAAAAGTCAGACTCATTTTTTCTTTTCTTTTTGCGGCTATAATTCCTTTAATGCTTGTACAATTTGTCTTCTATTTGAACACGACACTAACCATGCAGAATAATGTGGATGATCTGTTGAAGATTAATCTGCTGCAGACTGCTAAAAATGTAGACATGACAATTGAATCATATAATGATTTATTACTACAAATATTATCAGATAACGAAATTGTTGAACTGACGAAAAAGTTGAACAAGGGTTCCGCTGATGAACAAGTTTCCGCTTTTGGAACGCTTCGGGAAAAGCTTGGTACTTTGGCCAATTCAAAAGAAGGAATATCGGGTATCTCGATCTTATGTCCAAATGGACTGGTTGTTAGCTATGACAAAGTTACAGGTTTGGCGACTCAGCACTTTTGGATTAAATATAATGACATAACAAAAACGGATTTTTACTTGGAAGCAGAAAAAACAGACCACACAGTACTGATTCCAACCTCATTTGCAGATCAGTACGAAGATAAGGCACTTTATTTATTTCATATGGCAAAAAGAATGTTTGATATAGAAAGACTAGATAAAACTACTCTTGGTGTCATTGTTATAAGTTTAAAAGAACAGCTTTTATCGGATGCGTTCAATGGGGTCTACGGTACCCTAGAAAATGTTAAACAGAAAAATGGGTTCAATTTTATAGTCGATCAAAATCAAAAGATCATTTCTTTCCCTGAAAAGGCTTACATTGGTGGGCATGAAGAAGAATTTCTAACAGGAAATTCAATGAGCTTTACAAGGGATATGGGTATGTTAAACGGTTGGATTAAGGATTTAAGTCAGAAGCCTGTTTTGATTAATAAGTATGAAGATAGGAATCTAGGGTGGACCTTCATAAATATTACAGATAAGGATAGGATGTTTTCTGAAGTTTACTCACTTCAACGGATTTTTAACTTAATTGGTTTAGCTGCAATACTTATTTCAATTACTTTGGTTATTTATTTTTCAGGAAGATTTTCAAAGTCTGTAAGGAAAATCGTACAAGCCATGACAACAGCCAAAAGCGGGGAACTAAATGTACATGTTGATCTTAATACCAAGGATGAAATATCTATTATTGCAAAAACTTTTAATAGTATGATGGTGCAGATAAATAAATTGATCGAAGATGTAAAGCGAGCGGCTAAAAATCAAAAAGACGCCGAAATAAAGGCGCTTGAAGCTCAAATAAATCCACATTTTCTGTATAACACATTAGATACTATAAACTGGGTAGCAATAGAAAATGAGCAATATAAAATAAGTAATATGCTTAAGAATCTTGCGCAGATCTTGAGGTATAGCATCAATCAAAGCAATGAAATTGTCACTTTTAAACAAGAAGTTGAATGGCTAAGACAATACATCTATCTGCAGCAGATACGCTTCGACTATTCCTTCCATTGTGAAGTGGAAATTGATGAAAATGTGCTGGGTTGTAAAATCCATAAACTATTAATACAACCGCTTATTGAGAATGCGATTATTCACGGACTTGACGGATACAGCTCTGGGGGATTAATTAACGTAAGCGCAAAAATATGTGAAGTTAATAATATCGTAATATCAATTAAAGATAATGGAAGAGGAATAGCTGAGTCAAAACTTGCAGATCTTTTAATAGAAGATGGGAATGAATCAATTAGTACTGGTAGAGGTTTTGGTGTGAAAAACGTATTTAATCGATTGAGACTTTATTATGGTGAAGAATGCAAATGGAATATTATAAGTGAACCGGGTCAGGGAACAGAAATAGTAATAAAAATACCTAGACACCTTGAATAGATGATAAGGAGAGATTTATGAAAATAGTTGTGGTTGAGGACGAAATAAGGACCCGTAAAGGGATTGTTCAATTAATTAACCAAATAAGCACAGATTATCAGATTGTGGGGGAGGCAAGCAACGGGATTGAAGGAGAAAAAATAGTTGTGGAGAAAAAACCCGACCTCATCATTACTGACATCAAAATGCATGATATGAGTGGATTGGACATGTTGGATAGCCTAAAAAGGTATAATTTGAAGCATAAGGCAATTATATTAAGTGGGTATTCGGAATTTGAGTATGCAAAAAAAGCTATAAAAGTTGGTGTTTATGAATATTTGCTTAAGCCTTTTACTGTAGATGACCTTCAAAGAGTATTAAATGACATAGAAAAACTAATCAAGCTGGAAAAGTCACTTGAAGAAAGTAAAACATCAGAGTCTGTTTCTTTAGATTTTATTCTAAATAGCATATTTCTAGGAAGCGATCTTGACATTACAGGATTAGCTGGAAAAATGAAAACGGAATACGATCTGGATATAACAAAAAACTTTTGTGTTGGAGTCGTTTATCTGGATCGTTATAACGAAAATGCTTCAAAGAAAGTAATAGGATTGGTTGAAGAATATTTGAGAACGCATTTAGCAAAACAACATTATTTATATAAAATCAGTGTTGAAAATACTTATGTAATTATTTTACCTGATAATAGAAAAATAGATGATTTTAAAAGAGTCATACAGAATCAATTGCTTAAAGAAATCTATCAACCGCAGTCTGTAAACACGATCTTTGGATTTATTAAATGTGAGAATATCAACAACTTTACAAACAGTCTTTCTACTTTAAAGAGAGAGTTACAATGGTCAATTGTACTTGGGGAAGATGTGCTGATCGACCATGATAAAATTAAACAGATCGTTACCAAGATAGTCAAATATCCTATTGTGATAGAACGCAGGATGATATTGGCTGTCCACTCATTGGATTTAGAAAAGATAGAAGCCTGTTGTTATGAGTTCCTGAAATGCTGGAGAAAAGACTTGTATCAACCGGATGATGTCATAAATGCATTTGTACAGTTTTCTTCTGCTATGATTAATACTGCAAAGAAAGTAAGCAGTGAATGGGAAAACAGCTTGAGTCTGAAAGAAACATATCAAAGAATGATAAATTCATTTACGTGGAAGGAATTAAGCGGTTCACTTATAGATTTGGTAGCAATAATGTCTTTATCAATCAAAACTCATAACAATGATTACAGTCTGGTTATAAAGAAAGCCCTAAACATTATTGATTTGCATCTGCATGAGAGAATAACACAAGTGGAAGTCGCAGATAAACTTAATGTGACCCCGGAATACTTGAGTATGCTTTTTGCAAAAGAGGTGGGGAGAAATTTCAATACTTACATAAAGGAGATAAAGATCAATAAGGCCAAGGAGTTATTGCTGAAAGGAGATATGAATACATTCACAATTTCCCAAAAGTTAGGGTTTACTGACTCCAAATACTTCTATAAGGTGTTCAAAGAAGTTACAGGTTTATCTACAAGTGATTATATTAAAATAAATAGAAATTAATTTGTTTAGTCTATTGGCAATGACCGATGATTTACATTAGATCCTGGGGACATTTTGAAGACGAAATTCAGAAGAAAGCTGCATATCGCTGCCGCGCAGAGCATGAAGGTGTTTTTAAAGAATGCAGTAACAGCAAGGGATCGCGGGTTGTAGCATGAAGTACCGTCACGTAGCGGGATATAATCCCGAATACGGTCCATGTGGAGTGCTGAGCGTTGCAAGTGAGGGAGTAATAGAATAGAGCCACATTCACCTAAATTTTTGCAATTTGTTAACTTCCTTCTGCACACTATCTACCCCAGCACGACCTGGATCTGCTTTTAACTCATTAAATGATATTTGTATGCTGCTGTCGCTGGGGGTTTCTTCTTCGTCAATCTCTAAATAAGAAATGCTATCAATCAGAGAGTCTGGCTGAGTTAGAGACGTGGAAGGCAGCTTTTGGTATGTCACTTGGAAGAAGGATTCTTCATATGTGTGAATGGCTGAACGGATCTAACGCTCAATGCGGTCCGGCGTTGAAGGCACGATTTTTAATTCATGGAATCGACGGTAAACGCGTTCCTTTAAATGCTCAAATTCATGAATCTTTTTAGCTCCTTTGATTTCATGTGTGCGGTTGGCAGACCGGCACTCATCTTATCATGAAGTTCAAAAGATGGACCACTCATAGCTATAAGCTTTCCTGAACCCCCAGTCGAACTGGGGGTTTTCTTATACAATAACAACAGGCTGCCGGCTTACGGCAGCCTGTTGAAGTAACGGGAGTTATGCTTAACAAGTTACTGTGATAAAATTAATACATTAATTGATCTAAGACTGTTGGTGATCTTTAAAAAGGAGTTTTATGAGAAAACTAAGAAAACACCTGTTGAATCTAGCGTTGGGTGAGTTAGTAGCTGCTTTTTCTTTTTTGGTTGTATTTAAACTTTATTTAGATTTGGGATTCGCGAGCTTGCTAGCGTTAGCATTCCTTGTGTTACAATTAATTCAAGGTGTGCTGTATTGGGTATTTAGATCTCAATCATTAGGTAATGAGAAATCATTGTTAATACGGAAAACCCTAATCGTGCTGAGAAGAACGAATCTTCTTTTGGCTGTGCTAGTAGTTATTTTATTGATAATGCTTGCACAGAATAAAAGAGACCTATTTCTTGGTATGTTAATTTATGTTTTTTCCGTGATAGAGTACATAAATTACTATTGGTATCGTTTAAGCTATGGGAAGTCGGGTTTCAATATCAAACTGCTTATCCAAGCTGGTTTAAAGCCTTCGAGTATTCATAAATTATTAAAAAGAAAGTAGTTCTCTAAACTATAGGATAATGAGAACTCATTGACAAAGGGCTGCCAACATAAGCGATAGCCTTTTCAACTAACGGTGAACTACAGCTCAATAAACAACTAAGACGCGGCTATCGTAATAATTCGGCAACCGCGTTATGCTAACTGGCAGTTATGCGTGGTGTTAGCAGATTGAAGACCAAACTTACTCGTTTACAAGTTTACTTTAGTGCGTTACTATATTAGATAACTAAAGTAAAACGAGGTGGTTAAATGAAGCCTTTTCGGATTGCAGTCCCAAAGGGGAATGTCAGCATATCGACATTATTCCGTCGGATGGGATACCGATTACCAGATGATTTTGATGAATCAAGAAAATATATAATTCCAGTTGATGGGACAAAGTTGGAATTTGTATTAGCAAAAGAAATTGATATCCCTACCTATGTAGAATATGGTGTTGCTGACGTGGGTATAGTTGGGAAAGATGTGTTATTAGAAGAAAAGCGTGATATATATGAATTACTTGACCTTGGAATCTCACTTGGAAGTATTTCAGTGATGGGGATGTCTAAAAAAGTAGTTTCTAACCCTAGAGTTGCTACAAACTATCCCAAAATTACTTCTAAGCATTTTAAGGAAAAAGGAATACAAGCAGAAATTGTTAAACTAAATGGCGGACTAGAACTAGCTCTCCTTTCTGGCTTAGTTGATTACATTGTTGAAGCAGCATACGAAGGTACATTTTCGAAGTTTAATTTCATTGAAATAGAGAAAGTATGTAATATTTCTTGTCGTCTTATTGCAAATATAGTAAGTTTTCATGTAAATAATAATCTTGTAGAAAAAATTTATGAAGACATATACCGTTATTCGTTACGCTAACGGGATCGATAGTGAAGTGACTATAACTGGAGCAGGTGCCGCGACGATCTGCTCCAGGTCATTGAAGTAACAGGCAGTTTAATTACAAAGACGAACAACAGGGTACTCCTCGAAGTAGAGTGCCTGCCACAATAGTGTTTTTGACTATATATTCCATATTATTACAAAAGTAAAAAATAATTAACTTAGTTTTTGCATACCTTAGAACCGTACAGCTTTAATGGATAGGGTATCCGAGATATTGGTTGTCGGATCGCCATTGACCAGTACTAGGTCAACACGCGCACCTTCGGCAATACGGCCACGATATTAAGACCGAACCGACGGCCCGGTTTCGAGGTAGCCAACTGAAGCGCTTCTATCGGAGTGAACCCTGCCGTAACCAGCAATTGCAATTCATGATGTACGCTGCTCCATCAGCAAGGCCGCCAAGATTCGGAACGGGAACGGGAACGGGGGCGACATCCGTCCCGACCAGAATACCCACACCGGCAAAGATCCGAAAGATCAACTTAGTAAGCAGAGTCCTTTATCAAATATTCCATTGGTTTGCATACCCTTAATCCGCTGATTGAACCACCGAATGCCGTGATGCCATGCTGGACAATACAAACACGGCAATGATAGCGATGAGTACGCCGAGTACCCCAAACCAGGTAATGGATGCTAAAGAAACACGGTTAACGATCAGCCCACCGATTCCTGCGCCGACAGCCATGGCAAGCTGCATCATGGAACTGTTCAAGCTCAGCATGACGCCCGAGGATTCAGGAACAAGCGAAACCAAGTTAAATTGCTGCGCGGGAGCGGATGACCAAGCGGCAAAAGACCAGAGGATCAAAATGGCGAATACGGCAATGACCGACTGTCCGACTAAGGATAGCAAAATCAACGAAATGACGTGAAGCACCATCCCTGAAACGAGCGTGTTTTTGATGCCTCGTTTATCCGCACTGTAGCCGCCGACTTTCGAGCCAATCAAACTGGCAATGCCGAACACGAACAGAGCTGCGCTAAGCAATGATTCATTTAAATGAGTCACCTCTAGCAGAAAAGGGGATAAGTAAGTATAGGCGAGGGAATATCCTCCCAACCAGAAAAAAGTAATCGCTAAAGCAACCAAAATCTGAGGTTTTTTTAACAAAGCAAATTGTTTGAACAAAGGGACAGGCTTGTCACCCTGCATACGTGGTATAACCGCAGCAATGACAAGCGTGGCCAAGCCCCCGACAATTGCGATGGCCAGAAATACTGCTTTCCAGCCAAAAGCCGAGGCTACCATTCTGCCGAGCGGGACGCCGATGATGAGCGATGCGGTAATGCCCATGGTGACGTTGGCGATGGCGCTGGCCTGCTTACCTGGCAGAGCGATTTTGGCGGCGATGCTGAGCGCGTTAACTGTGACCACCCCGGCGCCTAAAGCAGTAATGATTCTCGCGGCAATGAAGAAACCGAAGCCGGACAAAATAAATGTTAGCAGATTTGAGGCAATAAAGAGGCCCAGCGAATAAAGTAGGAGTTTTCGCCGGTCCATTTTGGCCGTTAGCGCCATCAAAATAGGCGTGCCGACCGCATAGGCCAGGGAATAAACCGTAATTAGCTGGCCTGCTGCCGCAACGCTTGTTCCCAGCGTCTCTGCGATTCGGTCTAATATCCCAGAAACGATGTAATTGGATGTTCCAACTAAAAAGCTGATCAAGGCTAGAACGTAAACTTTCCATGTGCTCTTCATAATTCACTCTCCTGATATGTTTTAATAACTATATTTTTGTCGATAACGAGAAACCGCCACGACTGCATGTTAGCAACTGAAGTAGCCAGCACGGGGCTTGCCGCAATTTTCGGTCAATTCCTCCCGCCAAATCTAGATCTCGGGATCATAGATCCGAACCGACTGGTGTTCTCGAATAATAAAAAAAGTTGGTACTCCCTCGTTTGTGACGGTTGTGAAACCGACATGGTTCTCTCCTCCTTTTGGAATAAACGGCATTCAACAATTTGTTTCAATACAACATTTGTTGTTTGAGCAACATTGTTGTATTTGTATGTTATAATAACAACCGAATGGTACGCAATCATCAGTAACCATAAACCGTTGTATAGACAACACCATTTCTATAATGTCGTTTTACTGGGGAGATCTTAACCATGACAATTAAAAAGAATGAAGCTGATCCTCGTGTGATACGTACACGTCGACTCCTTCAAGACGCTTTTGCTTCATTAATTCAAGAAAAAGACTTTGAATCGATAACCGTTAGGGATATTGCAGAGCGGGCTACTGTTAACAGAGCGACTTTTTATGCTCACTTTGTAGATAAATTCGAAATTCTTGAGGCCAGACTAATGGAATCGTTTATGACAATCATAAATCGTAGAATAAGCGGTCACGAAGTATTGAATGAAGAAACAATTCAGAGCATTTTTCTGGGAGTATGCGAATTTCACAAGGGTCTAAGCACTATGTGCAAAAGAAGAAATATATCGCTTGTACCTGTATTCGAAATTCAAATAAAGGAAAAAATTCAAACGATACTTCTTTCCTTTATAGACAAAGACAAGATTCTATCGACTCCAAACGCGCAATTCTTAATAAATACAGCTTCTATCATGTTAAGTTGGGGGATGTATGGGGCGGCTTACGTTTGGAACAATGAGGGGTGTCTAATAAGTGCGGAATCATTCGTTAAACAGTCTTTGCCCTTAGTGATGAACGGAGCCAAAGAACTGCTGGGATAGGTCCTTTCGCTATTGCTGTGCACTTACCGTTCAGATGAAACCATTAACTTGAATCACCGGTTGTTGTGTATCACAATGAATCATCCAGACGACCTGGCCCCAATCTCGTGATCATCCTACCCGATCGTCGACTTGCACAGCATCTTTGTCTTGCCAATTCTGGATATGACCATCTGGGTGGATTAGTACATCCACCCTTCAGATGTTCTATAAAAAGCCTGCTGAGCATTTTCATAGAGTCCAGAATGTCCACTCCTGCAGGATTGCGGTTAACCGAAGAAGTTTATCAAGGGCAATGGCATTCACCAGGAAAATATCGGATGGACGAAATTCGTTCTGATCAAGTTAGAATTCCTATTCGTTGGCTATCTGGTATAAATACGATACGAGCAGAAGTAATGAGTAAAGAGGGAATGTTTGGTTGGCGGCTTCGTTTAAAAATCGGTCTGTAGGAAGTAATAAGTTTACCGTAGTTAAGCGGGTAACGATAGTTTAATAAACAAAGTGGCTGCCGCTAGTACTGTCAATTTAGGAAAAAACCTCCTCTTCGGAATATTTCTCCATTTATATCCATTCGTTTGCACCTGGTGTCAGCTACGCTGGTATTGGGCCTATGAAGATGGCAATGGAAATTTTTCGGGAAACAGAAAAATACATTGTTGTTGATATGGGAGATCTTACCGATCCGAATCGCAAGCTGATCCCTGATAATATGCGTTGGATGAGAAAATCCAACAGTGGAACAGATTTAATTCAAGAAGTTCCTTCCAATGTCTACGCGTTCCTATCTTTCGATCATTTCCGTGTGGAGCTGCAGAAAAGGGATGGAATTATGTACTCCCATTTGAAAGTAAGGTAGTTCGGTGCAGGAGCGACGAATAATGTGGATAATGTAGGGAAAGTGATAGACACTGCTCTTTATGCAGAATACATTCCATCAGGTTTACAGTGGGGGCGCACAGTTTTAGATCCTGGTATCCACGAAATGAGGCTTATAAGTGGGCAATTGGTACCCAAAATGAGAGGTAAAGATAAAGACGGATTTGGTATATACCGATTTCCTGCACAATGGATTGGTGAAAAAGGCACTGCTATTGTTTTTCATTCAATAATCGACCATTCTTTAGGTGGCAAGTAATGGTAACGGATACGGATGTTCAATAGGGGAATTAAACTATAGTTATTACATGCATGCATACACCCGCAAGCATGAAAAAGGAACAGATACAACAGTTCGTCACTTGATCCAATCAATTAGCTTAGAACTGGATTTTGTACAGACTTAAATAAGCCTTGGCGGCTTCGTTTTTTAAAATTTAATATTTCTAGGCAGCAGATCGAGATTTCTGTCTATACTCATAGACTACACCTTAGAATGTCAAATACGGTTTTCTTCTCATACCGATGTGACTTGCGTCCATTCTTTTCAATCATCCGAAAGAATTGGAGAAGCACCCGCTGTACATCATCCGCTTGCTTTTTCATGGCATCATGTAGAGAAAGAAAATATTCTTTTAAGATACAGATTACTTTGAATTCACTGGCTTCTTTCTTTTTCTTTATCAGCAAAAGCCAATGCATCTGAAACATGAGAGAAGAACTCAGCAAAATGGCGATCAACTGCCTGTATACATGACATTCAAAGCGTTCGGTTTTGACCGACTTGCATCGGTCAATATGGAAGATGGATTTCCACGTTTTAAATAAAATCTCGATTTGCCAGCGTAGGGAATACAGGTCATGGACATGCTCTTTTTTTAAATAAATGTCAGGGGCATTGGTCATGTAAATATTGATGGCACTTAAGCGTTTTGTTCGTTCTTTGTAAGTCGCGTTTTTCTTTTTCTCCTGTTTAGCACGCATCAGGAGCCGCTTCTGACTCTGTTCTTCCGTAAGTTTGTAAATAAGAAGCCGTATTTTTTATAGAGACCCAGATACACTTCAGGAAGTTCCACCATTTCTCCAGATTGAAGACGATTCATAATAACTTCCAGATCGATTTCTTTGTACAATGATTGCTTTTTTACCCTGCCATCTTTGAATTGTTCAACTTCCTTATTTTGTTCATATACGCGGACATTCAATTTTAACCGTGAAACATAAAAAGCTCCTCGCTGCTCTATTTCTTCAAAGTCTTCTAAACAAAAATACCCCAAATCTCGAATACAAAGATCGTTCATTTCCACCGTTTTCGCTCGTTTTGAACCATATAGACCATCGTTGTTTTTTCCGAGGCCAACTTCTACTTGTAAGAATTCTCCGGATTTCAACTCGTATTCGAGTTGAATTTTCATGCCAGCCGTATGAGAACTTCCTCCGGATCCCTGGTAACGGTCGGCAAAGGGATCTGGAAGTTGAAAAACAGTCGAATCCAGAATACAGATTCGATGAAAATAGGAGTTACATTCACAAGGCAGCGAGAAGGAAGTCGAGATCTTTTCTTGGAGAAGTGTTGAAAAAAGGGATTGAAGCGTTGATTCAATCCTTCTGCGCTCATCGAAAGATGATTGGAGGCATCAAGTTGGCTACATAATCGTGCGAGGGGAGTCACAGCTACACGATCATTTAAAAAGACACATAAGGAAACCAAATCCTGCGCGGTATATTTGCTCTTTCGTTGGACGAAACCAAGTTGGGTAGGAGAAAAATGATGGTGAAGCTGTTGGGCTAGTAAATGCATTTTTCGCTGATAGAAAGTGGAATAGAATTCATGGCAAACCATCCTTTCTATGGAATTATGCTTGATATAGAAAGGATGGCTTATTTTTCCAGTTTGGGGTATAGATTCATCTTAGCTTGATGGGTATGTGAGGTGACCCCGATTACAGCATGGTGACAATCGAAGGTTCGTCGCCGACAATTGCGATTTTAATATCGGATATACTTATCATCGTTTTCACCCATACCCATTGCAGCATATTCACCTTAACAGAACCTAAACGGCGGGAGCAAAATTAAGCTGATGTTTATCTATCCGTTTAGGTTCTGTTTCATTGGGGATGGTAGGGTAGGGGGTGAGAAAACTATTCGAGCATTCAGGAGGATTGGTTTATGAGAAGATCGTCCCTAGTCGACGCCGCTCTTGTTGTATTCATGTCGTCATTTTCGTTCTCCGCCTCGGTTTCGTCGAACCAGCCAGCGGTCGATAGCAAGTCTACCGAGGTCAAGCCGCCTTTGGACAAACCCGTTTGGGAGGTCACCGGTTTACTCCATGGGGCGCTTTCCAGAATGTACGGGATGAACACTCCAAGAGGATGCTGAACCAAGCTGGCAGCGGCCAATTAGGAGCTCATCCGAAAAAGGTCGGTTGGGGCCTGAAGCGGAAAACAGCAACAAACGTATCACAGTATAGCCAGGCCAATTGAGGAGGATAATTTATGATTATAACCACTACATCAACTATTGAAGATTCCCCGATCAAAATGAGTAGCCCTTCCACGTCCACTATGCCCCAAGCCCGACCTGGCTGGCCAGAGACCCTAACTGCACTGGGTCTCTATCTGATCGGCATTATTATGCTCGGTCTTTGGATGACGCAAATCCCTGACGAGCAAGCCATCTTGCGAATTAACATCGGGGGTGTAGGCAATGGTCTCGTTGGCCTCGCCGCCTTGTTCGCAGCCTACGCCCTGCGAGTTCGCAATCTGCGCGCTTTCGGTTTCCGGGCGACCGAACGGAAATGGCTGCTTGTGGGAGCCGCCCTCGGTGTTGTCGCGTTCGGCGGATGCTTCGTTATAGAGGGGGTGTATTTTCAATTCATCACCGAGCCGAACAACCAAGCGGACTTCCAGGTGGCGGCGAAAGGCGGCGCGCTCTCACTCTTCGTTCTGATTATCACTGGCGCCATCCTCACGCCGCTCGGCGAGGAGTTTGTATTCCGTGGCGTTATTGCCAATGCGCTGAACCGTTACGGAGCATGGGCTGGCGTGGTCGCCAGCGCTGCGATCTTCGGCGTCGTTCATGGATTCAACGTCATCCTGTTCGACGCATTCATGGTCGGCATCCTGACGGGCATACTGTTCCGTAAGACGGATTCCGTCTGGCCTGGGGTCGTGGTGCATATCGTTTATAACGGCCTCAATCTTCTCTACTATTCTACGCTATAGGTACTGCCACATAGCCATCAAGTAAAGAAATTAATACACCCCCAAAACGAAAAAAAGCTATTTTTTTTGTAAATAAAGGATGGCTTTTTTTCGTTTTGGGGGTATTCGAAAATTTTAGCTTGATGGGCATGGGGCTCTACCCCTTTAAGATCATGTACAGTGAACCGTATCATCGCTAGTGGTAAAGCAGAGAATTAAACTGGATGTCGAAGCGGCAATGCTGAATTTGCAGGTCGGAGCTTAAATTGTTTAAGCACTCGACACATGTGGAGTGTCTAATATTGATGGTTCGCAAGGAATAGTTGAGATGTGACAGTATTGCTCATGTGGTGAATCACAACAAATGATCTCGATAGAGGTTGAAATCTTATCTTGACATATATCGATCATCTATATGTTATGTAGATGATCGATATATGAAAGGGAGATAGGGTTATGGCTATTAGTTAACTGGCAGCACAACAATGCTCATACTAAAGTTACTTAAAATTAAAGATATGTATGGCTATCAGATGATTGAGGAACTTGCAAACAGGTCACACCATACATTTTCGTTAAAAGCGGGGACGCTTTATCCCTTGCTGCATACCCTTGAACAGCAGGAAAAGATATCTTCTTATGAAGAAAATGCAGACAGTACAAAAGTGAGGAAATATTACAGCATAACGAAAAAAGGCAAAGGAATGCTTGCTGAGAAAAAAGATGAATGGAAAGCTTTTACTTCTGCTGTTAATCAGGTTTTACAAGGGGGTATGACCTTGCCCTGAAAAAGTAGACACGTAGAAAGCCTCAGTGAACCCAATTAGCCTAACTTTCTCCGACCAGGAATGGCGGGACATAATCGTTGGAGGAATGCGTTCTCCGACGGTTGTAAAAGAGCTCGATATATTCAAACACAGCTTTCTTAGCCTCAAGCTCGTGTCTTGAATGTGCAATCATTGAGCCATTCCATTTTCAACTTTCCCCAAAAGGATTCCATTGGAGAATTATCATAACAGTTTCCTTTGCGACTCATGCTGCAGATAAATCCGTTCTTCTCAAGAAGTTTCTGGTAACCTTTACTGGCGTATTGAACGCCGCGATCAGAATGTACAATAAGTCCTTTGGATGCACCTGTGCGGCCAATTGCTTGCTTCAGAGCCGCAAAGACAAGCTCTGTTTTCATACGACTATCCATCGCCCAGCCTACGAGTTTTCGGCCATGTAAATCCAACACGCCAGCGAGATATAGCCATCCTTCAGCCGTTGCTATGTAGGTAATATCACTCAACCACTTCTCATTGGGTTTGCTTGTGGTAAAGTCCTGGTTCACAATGTTATCTGCAAGAGGGAGATTGTGGTTTGAATTTGTTGTTGCTTTGTATTTCTTTACCACTTTCGATCGGATCCCGTTAGCTCGCATTAACCGCGCAACACGGCCCCGACTGGCTTTCTTATCTGACGGTAAATTCTTAGTAATCTGCGGTGATCCGTAGATTCTGCGACTGTTTTGAGTAAAATATGGGAGTATTAAGCGAATGTTGAATTCATCTCTGAAAGCGTGTCAGGCCACCGGGCGGAAGACCGCGATGACCCAGACGGCCGCCGCATCGACCACCGTTATGACAATCCAAGTCGTCGGAAAATAAAAGCCTCTGTATAGGTATGATATTCACAAATTCAAAACTGGTCGGTTATATCCGTCCAGTGTGTCCAATCGGGAAGCTTCTGCAGTCCCCAATAATTGAGAAACATCCGGATCACTTGTCCCTTGTCCGGCGTTTGATAGCTGTAATGCTTGAAGGACTGATCAGCGTAGTTCAGGCGCAGTTCGACGATAATGCTGTTCAGGGCATCCTGCGCAGGGCAAGCTTGTATATAACTGCTTTCCCCGACAGGCGCGCTTGGATCCAAGATAATGAAGTCATCGGGATCTGCCGCGAAGCCTTCGATAATATCCGTGATCAGAGAGGCTTCAATGGCGTCGTTTTGGTAGGTTACGTTTTGGGTGCTAATGGTGTAGGTCACATCATTGCGGTCAACTGGGCTCAAATTTGCGGATTCACTCATTGCTCTTCCTCCTACTATAAAGTATCATTTTCTCCCGTTTTCTCACTTATTCTCATGATTTCATCTTTGACAGCTTGTGTTGGTGGAGAATGTCGTTGTACCGAATATCTCTGTACAGGCGTGGGCGGGAACAGAGTTTAGGACTGTTTCATTACTAGGAATAGCCTACGCGAAAATACCACAATGGATCATTTTTTCCCTGCTCGGCAATAAGAGCAAACTGTTCCAGTGCTTTTTCATACAAACTCAGATTGTTATAAGCCCGACCCATGCTGATGATCATGTCGTAATCCCTGTCCGCTGGAGGAATTTTCATCAGAGTGTCTACGATCTGCTGGTGTTCATTATCTTCGTGCCATTTCATTATCTGTGCGCTTAGCTCTTGCTCCATCGTTGCCGTTTGCCTCCCAAGTGAAAATGTGGTTTTCTCTATTTTACCAGAGAGAGGGCTGTGGATGGAAATGTTTACCTTCATTTCGAAAGGATACTTAATATAACGAAAAGATGCTATAACCAAGTCACGGCGGTAAACCGGTTATGCTGATCTAAAAAATAGTTAGATTCATAATCATGTATCCTTAGTCAAGAACGTATGTTCCTGTTTGGTATTCCCGAAACCTTATGAATGTATCCAGCTTCTCGTGCAACCCGTTTGGCTGTTCTTTGAATCCTTATGGCTACCCTTATGGCAATGGGAACGAACATGGGGCTTACAAAAGTGGCCGAAACTACCCCAGCTTGCAGATATTGCCTTTTTAATTCGAAAAATCGCTATAAGCAATCAGGATCGCCTCGTCTTTTTTTATGAAAAGATAAAAAAAGCTCTCGAAGAAATGGAGAGAGGAGGAGTCACACATGCTGAAAACTATCAAGTTTATTCCTCACGCCACTGGTCTGTCACTAGAACAGTAATTACATTTCTTGAGGAAACAGCAGAATTCTTATAATACTCATCGTCATCCGTTAAATCGATAGCTGTGTCAAGATTATCAGTTTTTAAAGCAGCATCTACGACCAAATAGAACAGAATGTGCAGATCGATAACATTATGATGATAAATTTTCATAATCACTTTAGATGGGAGATTTTCATAAGTCTATGGTATTTGAAGCTTGTGGACAATTTACTGAGGCCATGGAAAGTTTTTGGGATGCCAATGATTGCGATTCATACGAATGGCTAAAAAAAGCTTGTCAAGAGAAGTATCGAAATGTCATAGATAAACTTAGACAAATTACTGAACATAATGCTACTGTCAAACATGCCTATTTTAAATTAACCCCGAAACAACGGAATATATTGACTAGTATTTATCAGTTAGAGGGTAGCGGCCCAGTCACGCTCACAGCTATCTCTAATGTTACAAAAATTCGAGAGTCAGAGCTAAAAAAGGCAATTGCTACCTTCCTTCGATTAAATATGCTCAGAGAAGACCGATATGGTTACCATCTTGATGAAAATATTAGTATTATTACGAAGGAAACACTAGAAACCAACAAAAAAACATCCAATCGGGAAAAAGCTAATTCAAAAAAATTTAAAGTCAAAATCATCCTTAAATCCGGAAAAGAAGAAACTGGTATTGTTCAAGATTTTGCTGATTTCAAGTCTCTTATACAACATTTCGAGAAGGTCCGAATGGAAATGGATGAGTTGATCACTTTTGAAGAATTTGCCTTCAGGGCTTCGGAAGTTGCAATGATAGAGAAAGTTGAGGAAGAAGCTTCGTAAATGTGGAAGACCGTGCAAAGAAATTTGTGTGGTTCCATTTATCCGATAATAACGGATTCGATGAACCGGACTTCAATTCGTTTTGGTTATCCCAGAGATCAAAGGGGTGTTGAAGAAGCATCTCCTCTTATTTTTGTTTTCGGATTTTCTTATCTCCGACGAAATGTTCGGTGGGGAATGCTGGCTACCCCTAGGAAGAGCAGATTTGCCGGTCCAGCGGCGGACAGCTGCATGAATTGGGTAGCACCTTCGCAGTAGGTTCCAGTTATACTGGAGCGAGAATTGAAATTTCATTTAGTGGTATGAGAGCAGATTCTCTTATATTTCATATCTGGAAATGGTTAAGAGGGAAACTGCTAAAATAACTATGTAACACTAATAGTGAAATTGCATCAATCAGAAATCCTCACATCTTTTGCCGGTGCCATAGATTGTCTGGAGGCTGTCCCATAAGCTATGAAAATGGCTACGGACACCTCTTTTCATTTTTTCACAACAAAAAGAAACCGTTCTTTGGTAAAATGGAGGTACCACCCACCCACTTACAAAAGGAACGGTTTCTTTGTACATTCAATATACCATGGACCAACTATGCTTGCCAATGGATTTGGAAGAGGACATTCCTCAAAATCATCTCGTTCGTGTCGTTAATGAAGCCGTGAATAAGCTTGAGGCCATCTTTGACGCGGCTTATCCCGGAGGTGGACGAGACAGCTATCATCCGAAGATGCTAACCAAAGTCATCATCTTCGCCTACACTCAGCGTGTCTAAGCCTCCCGACAGATCGCCAAAGCTGTCCGTGAAAACATCATGTTCATGTGGATCGCGGGTAGACAGCGTCCGGATTTCCGTACCATCAACCGGTTTCGTTCCGATCGAATGAAAGACGCGTTGGAGGCCGTGTTTACGGCGGTTCTTCAATTTCTGGCCAATGAGAACTACGTGCAACTTGAAAACTACTTTGTCGATGGGACTAAAATCGAAGCCAATGCCAATCGGTATACGTTTGTTTGGGGCAAGGCTGTAGTGAAGCACAAAGCCAAGCTTCAGGAAAAAGTTCAGACGCTATTTGCCACCATCGAAGAAACGGAGAAGCAAGAAGAAAAGACCCATGGCAGTGGAGACCTGTGTGAGCTAGGCGAAGCTTCGCGGCTTTCATGATGGCCATTTGGGTAATGGGCACCTTTGTGAAGATCACGATTTATTATTATGCGGTTCTCCTTGGCATCGCACAATGGCGGAGCCTTTCCAACTATCGGCCTCTTGTTTTTCCGATCGGAACTGCAGCCAGATTAACTTACCCAGGAGCTGATCTGGCCTTTTAACAATATATTTTGCTGTAAGTTGTTGAAAGCACAAAACTTGATTTTATTAAAACTTGCTGCATTGAGTTATTCATCTGATCTAGTTAAATATGTATCATTTATTATGAAATATGTTCCTTACGTATTCCTAGGTTTAGATGATACTATGAAACTATATTATACAAATAAATATATAAACCGAGGAGGGTGGCGACATGATGGGATGGGTATTTGTCTGGTATCCGCAGAAAATCAAATACCGTTTCTTCGTTTCTTTTTTATTCTTTATTTTGTTGCCTGCCGCGATCTTTGTAATGTATTACTTCAGGGAGCTTGAAACCACTTTGAAAGATAAGATAAACTCCCAAAGCGCTGCACAGTTGGGCTATGTAAAAGAAAGTATGGAAAATATCCGAGTCTCGCTTTTTAGAGAGTCTTTGGTATTAAGCAATGATAAAGCACTTCTAGCGGTACTCCGGGATGATTCAAAGGACCCGGACGCACGACGGTTATTTGTAACGGATAAGTTGCAGGAAAATCGGTTACTTGGGGGGAGGTCACCTTTACCCACCAATATATATTATTCACTGATCGACTATCGTCATCAGGAAGTCAATTCTACTTTTGTAAGCAATATCAGTTATTACGATCTTACAAGTGAAGATTGGTGGAAAAATTCGGAAGGATTAGGAAAGCAGTATGACCAAGAATCAAGAAAAAAACTCAGGGACGTGTATACGCTAACGGTTAATATGATTGGACCGGATAACAGCGTGGATGGTCAACTATTGATTAGTTTTGATTATATAGAGTGGCTAAAAGCCATGTACCGTTTTTTTACAATCAGACAGGATTATTTCATAATGGATCAAACGGGCAACATTGTTACCAAGAGTAGTCCAGATGAATATATTTCTATTCCGTCTGCTGAGATTGTTCGAAGGCAAGCGGCAACGGGCAGTTTTTGGACGAATGGTCAGGAACAGATGAGTGCAGTCTATTTGCCTTCCTATCAGTGGTATGTGATTAACAGTTTTCCACTTCATACGTTTTTCGGGGACATCAATCAAGTCAAACACAGATTGGTGATCATTCTCACGATCTTTATTTTTTTATTCATTGCCATCACTTTTATCATCTCCCATCGAATCACACGTCCGTTGCAGCTTCTTCAGCATCATATGTCAATCGTTGTGAGAAATGAGTTCAGGTCGTCTTTGCCCGAAAAGTTGGGTACAGGCGAGGTTCGTGAATTGGGGACAACGTTCAATCGAATGATTAGCGATATCCGCAATTTGATACAAAAGTTAAAGGTGGAGGAAAGGGAAAAGGAAGCATCACGGTTCCAAATGTTGCTTGCACAGATGAATCCTCATTTTCTATTAAACACGTTAAATGCCATTAAATGGACTGCACTGGGACGCAAGGATGCCGAGATTGCGGAGATTTGTGTTTGTCTGGGGGAGCTATTGGAATCCAGCTTGAATGTCCAGAACGATTTGATCCTTCTAGACGAGGAATTAACCCTGGTGAAGGCGTATGTGCGTATTCAGAATTTCAGATTCGACGGTTATGTCAATGTTCGTTATGAATATGACGAATCGCTTCGTTACGCTCTTGTTCCCAAACTGAGTTTGCAGCCGCTGGTCGAGAATTCGTTCTTTCACGGTTTTAATCAGATGCAGAAAGAGGGAAGCATAACGATTCGGGTGGTGAAAGAGCATAAATCTCTGATCATGGAAGTGAAGGACAATGGAATTGGGATGGAGGCTTCCGCCAATCATCAACCATCAAGGAAAAGCAAAGGGATCGGAATCAACAATTTGCGGGAACGGTTGCAGTTGCTTTTTAAATCCGATGGACAGCTCGAGGCGGTTTCGAGCGATCAGGGAACGCTCATCCGTTTGAAATTCCCGCTTCTTCTATCGGAACCATACGGGAAGGGTGGATGATGAATTCATGTGGAAGGTGCTATTAGTTGAAGATGAAACGCGAGTCAGACGATTAATTAAAGAAATTATTGATTGGGAGAAGTTCGGGTTCGTAATTATTGGCGAGGCCGCTAACGGGATCGAAGCGCTGAAGGTGATTCAGGAGGAGTTTCCGCATTTCATATTGTGCGATATTATGATGCCGCTTATGGATGGGATTGAACTTCTTCGGAAGGCCCGTGAGCAAGGTTTTGAGGGCCCGTTCGTCATGCTGACCTGCATGAATGAATTCGAATTGGCCAGACAAGCAGTTGAGTATGGTGCAACCAGCTATATGTTGAAGCTCTCGTTGAATGTGGATACGATACGGGAGATGCTGGATAAGGTGAGCCGGGAATTAAGCAAAGCGGCTACACCTGCGCGTCAACTTTCATACCGTGATTTCGAATTATTGTATTGGTATACGTGGAGACAAATCCATGGTATGGAAGACGCAGATCCGGAACAAAGAGACTTGCTGGATCGTATTTCCACAAGCGGCTTTACACATGTAGATCTTTGTTTAGTATTGCATGGCGCTAGAGGGATCGATGAGGAGGATCTGATTCGATCTGGGCTGATTTATTCCAAGGAAACAGCAATAATTCATAAATTCAGAATGCATGGCTGCACGACATTTTTTTCTTGGGTTTCACGTTCCGAGCATCCTGTTGAGAATGATTTAGCCGAGAACAACGCAATAGGATATCCAGCCGTATGTGCCTATTCTGTAGCACTGTCTGAACTGGAATCTACATGGAAAGATATGATTAGAAATATTGAGGAATCTTGGTATGAATGTAGCAAAAGCAGGAAAGCATATTCAACAACAGACTTCAACATCCAACAACCAATCCTATCCTCACAAACGCTTTGGAACATGGAACGAGAAATATTACAAGCGTTTGAGCGTCGGGATAAGATAAGCTGCATTCGCCAGTTGAGTAATATGTTTGACGAAATGAAGAAGAATCATACAAGCATGACTGTTGTTATGGAAATGGCGGAACGATTGGATAATAGGTTTGGGGCTATTTCCGGCCATGGAAAAGCCCAAACCGATAATTGGTTGTCCGCGGCAAGTCATGAGGAGCTTCGACTTTTTCTGGAGAAGAGGATCGATGATTGGTTAACGAAATGGATAAAGACAACCACCTTGCCATCGGGCCATCCTGAGATCAACAGGATTGTAGATTATATCCAAAACCATTACGATAAGGAAATCACGTTGAAATTGATGGCGGAACACGTTGCCTTGGATGAGCACTATTTAAGTGGTCTATTTAGTAAAAAGATGGGATGTACATTAATTCATTACTTGCACAAAGTAAGGATTGATCAAGCTCGTTTTTATTTGCTGCAGTCTACATTAACGGTCGGGGAAATTGCAGAAAGGGTAGGATTTGGAAATGTCGCATATTTTGTAAAAATTTTCAAACGCTGGGTAGAGCAGACGCCCAGTGAATTTAGAAAGTATCACATGTCGAATGGTTAGATTATCGGCCCTTTCCTGTTTTGAGGAAGGGGCTTGTTTATTCTAGTAGCTTAATTTTGTGTAAGAGGTCACTAAATCTGTTTCTTATACGCTTCCAGGTACAATGGTATGATGAAGGTGTGTTACAGAAAGGGAGAGGCATCTACTGCAGGGATTCATCTTCCTTCTATATTTCCAAGCCTAAATTCGATTAAAAAGAGAAGGGGATATCGATGCAAAAATATAAAAAGATTGCAGCATCTGCAACCTCGATTGCACTTATAGGTAGTCTGCTTGCAGCCTGCGGAGACGCTACCAGTAATACTGGTTCATCCGCCGCTCCTGAAGCATCCGCAGAATCTTCGAAGATGGTCAAGCTGAACATTATAGAAGGTGGGTCGGGCCTGCCAGCCCCGGAAAAAGATTTCGTCCGGGAGAATTTGAACAAGGCATTAAATGTCGATATCAACTTGACGGCTTATGCTACTGATTATGGCAGTCAGCTGAATGTACGAATGGCAGCAGGTGATTATCCGGATTTGTTTGGCGTTGACAAGGCTTCGTTGAAGCAGTTGTCGGATCAAGGACTTTTACTCGATCTGACGCCCTATTTCGATAAAGAGCTTAAGCCAGTTAAAACCTTCATTGGAGATTCCAGCCTGAAGAAAGGTACGGTTAACGGCAAAGTATTTGCAGTTGCCCAAGCGCCGCAAGCTCCTAAGGCTACTTACTGGATCCGTAAGGATTGGCTGGACAAGTTGCAATTAAAGCCACCCGAAACACTCGATGATTTGTTGACCGTGTCTAAAGCTTTCACTGAGAAAGATCCGGACGGTAACGGAAAGAATGATACTTATGGTATAACAGGCTTGATGGGGGCCACAGGTCTTAGCTTGTTTTCCGCCTTCTCCCCAGTGTTCGGAGGATATGGTGTCCCCAATCCAGGTGAATTTTTCGTTAAGGACGGAAAGGTCGTCCAATCGTTATATGATCCGGGCATGAAGGATGCACTGACCTTTATTTCTAAATTTGTTGCCAGTGGTTCGGTTGATCCAGATTATATCTTGAATACAGGGACTCAGCCCAGGGACAAAGCCATCAAAGGTCAAGTGGGCATCATCTGGACAGAATGGACGAATTTGACCAATGCTCAGTACGTTGAACAAATAAAGAAAGTAAATCCGAATGCCGAATGGGTCCAGCTGCCCGCGCCGAAAGGTCCTGCAGGACAGTTCTCCGGGTCAACGGATATTGGTAAAACAGCCGGATTGATGGCGATCCCGAAGTCACTCCAGAAGGACAAGACAAAGCTGCATAGAGTGTTCGACCTTTTGAATTATATCTCCACTGGTGAAGGATCGAAGCTTGTCCAATATGGCGTGGAGGGTAAACACTATAATCTGGAAAACGGCAAGGTTATCCCAACTCCACTTATGGCCTCGGAAGCCGGATATACGTACCTGTACCAATTTACCGGTCGACCTGACCTTGAATATTTGTCAACCAAGTTTGCAACTCAATTTCCATATATCGATTTTGCGAACAAACAATCCCGTATTCCGTCGCTTAACGGATTCCTGAACTATCCAGACGGTTACAGTGATTCCGATGCAGGCCGTTATATTTCGGAAGAACTCACGAAATTCATTCATGGAAAACGGCCATTGAGCCAGTACGATGATTTCCTGAAAAGTCTTGAAACGACAATGAACTACAAGACATTTCTAAATTCAGCGAATAAGCAGTTAAATGATTTAGGTTATGGCAAATAAAGCAATCTGTTTTCTGCGAAGAACCGATTACTCTCTTCTCGGCTCTTCGCTTTTTTGGTAAGGAGGGAAACTAAAGATGAATGAAGGAATTATTAAAGCAAATAAAAAGCAAACGGTACAAAGAGTTCAGATAAAACAACTTAGAAAAGTGATTTGGAGCTATCGATCCCTCTATTTCATGCTGCTGCCGGGAATCATTTACTACATTATTTTTAAGTATATCCCTATGTATGGAATTATTATTGCATTCAAAGATTTTAATTTCTCGGACGGTATCCTGTTCAGTGGATGGGCAGATCCTTGGTACAAATATTTCAAAATGTTCTATGAATCACCTTATTTTATACAGGTCATGTCCAATACGTTTATTATTAGTTTCTATAAAATGATTTTCGGTATCGTGCCTCCAATTCTTTTTGCAATTCTGCTTAATGAATGCCGGGTCCGTTGGTTTAAGTCTTTCATACAAACGTTAACCTATATGCCTCACTTTTTTTCCTGGGTGATTATTTACGGGATTCTCCTTGCGTTTTTGTCCGAAAGCTCGGGCCTAGTAAACCATTGGATTAAAGATTCGGGAGGTACTCCAATCAATTTCCTTACCTCAACGGAAATATTTCGGAGTGTGCTTGTTAGTTCTGAGATTTGGAAAGACTTGGGCTGGGGCGCAATCATTTATCTGGCTGCAATGACAGGCATTGATCCTACGCTTTACGAAGCCGCTAAGGTCGATGGGGCAGGAAGGTTTCGAATGATATGGCATATAACGTTGCCCGGGATCCGATCAGTTATCGTCATGCTTCTAATTTTGAAGCTTGGGCACATTCTGGATGCGGGATTTGATCAAATTTACATTCTATACAATGTTCAGGTATACCCGGTTGCGGATATTTTGGACACTTGGGTTTTCCGAACGGGGCTGCAGAAATTGAACTTCAGTCTGGCTGCCGCTGCCGGTTTACTCAAATCATTTGTGGGTTTGGTACTAATTCTGCTATCTAACAAGCTTGCGAAGCGTTGGGGGGAGAGCATATGGTAAAACACTGGAATGATAAGTTATTTGACGGAGCAGTACTGGTAATATTGGGCTTGGCTGGCTTGGCCGCAATCATTCCGGTCATGTATGTGGTTTCTGTATCGATTACCCCAATCTCCGAAGTACTGAAAAACGGAGGATTCGTACTCATTCCGGGAAAAATTGATCTAACTGCGTACAAGGAACTGTTTACGACAACAGGAATCCCACGTTCGATGTGGGTGACTGCCTTGTTGACCGTTATAGGAACCACAGTTAATTTGGTTCTGACGCTTCTCATGGCGTATCCGCTTAGCCGGAAGAAGTTACCTGGCCGCAGTCTCTTTCTTTTTATGGTTGTCTTTACGATGTTGTTCAACGGAGGATTGATTCCTACTTATATTGTCGTGAAGAATATAGGATTACTTAACTCTATCTGGTCCATGATATTGCCTAGTGCAATATGGACGTTCAACATTCTCATTATGAAAAGTTTCTTTGAAAACTTACCGGAGGAATTGTTCGAATCCGCCCGGATGGATGGAGCCAAGGAGATGCGTATCTTGACACAGATTGTTGTACCTTTGTCGGTGCCATCCTTAATGACAATCGGCTTGTTTTATACCGTTGGTCATTGGAATGAGTTTTTTCAAGCCATCATGTATATGACGGATAGAAACTGGTTCCCATTGCAAGTGATTGTTAGGGAAATTCTGGTTCAGACGCAGCAACCTTTGGAAAATGCTGAAAACTTGATGCCTACAGAAACGTTGCAGATGGCGTCTGTGATCATGGCATCTTTGCCAATTATTGTCCTGTACCCATTTCTACAGAAACATTTTACCAAGGGGATGCTATTAGGAGCGATAAAAGGTTGATAAGGGGGAGTTCACATGCAATTGCGTACAGACATACTAGTTGCAGGAGGTGGGATTTCTGGCGTAGTAGCTGCATTGGCAGCTGCTCGTAATGGTGCAAAGGTGATCATATGTCAGGATCGGCCTGTATTGGGCGGTAATGCTTCTTCCGAGATTCGCATGCATATCGTTGGGGCAGCAAATTCCAAACGGAAGCAGGATTTGGAGACGGAAGCGAGAGAAGGCGGCATACTTGAAGAAATTCTGCTTGAATGTGGCATTCGCAATCCACAGCGAAGTGCATCGATGTTCGATCTCATTTTATATGAAAAGTGCAGAGCGGAACCGAACCTGACATTAATGCTCAATACGGCAGTCACTGGAGTGCGGATGGAGGACTGCCGTATTCTGTCTGTACTGGCTGCAAGGGAAAGCACGGAGCATTATTTCGAAATCTTCGCCAGTATCTTCATGGACTGTACAGGAGATGGGCGTCTCGGTAAAGAAGCGGGTGCGTTGTTCAAGACAGGCCGGGAGTCCTCCAAACAATATGGGGAATCCCATGCAGGAGAAGAAGCTGATACGTACCGTCTCGGTTCTTCACTGCTGTTTACAACCCGGAATATGGGCAAACCGATGAAGTATATCCCACCCTCATGGGCGAAAAAGTATACAGAAGCGGATTTAAAGTTCCGTGACCACTCCTCATGGGAATACGGTTATTGGTGGGTGGAGTTCGGCGGTTTGCTGGATACGATTGCCGATAACGAAACGATCCGCGATGAATTGCTTGCTATTATGATGGGCGTCTGGGATCATATCAAGAACAGTGGAAACCATCCGGAGTCGGAGAATTGGGCTTTGGATTGGTTCGGCTTTGTCCCCGGTAAACGGGAGTCTCGCCGATTTATCGGCAAACATCTCCTTACGCAATCGGATCTGGAAGAAGCTGTCCATTTTGAGGATGTGATAGCGTATGGCGGGTGGCCGATGGATACGCATCCTCCGCAGGGGATCGAAGCAAAAGACCAGGATCCTTGCAGTCAGCCGGTTACCAATTATATATATGGTATCCCGCTGAGAGCCTTGATTAGCGCCAATGTGGAAAATCTGATGTTTGTAGGACGGAATATATCCGCTACACATATTGCTTTTTCAAGTACCCGTGTTATGGCAACATGCGGTGTAATGGGTCAGGGGGCAGGAACGTTCGCAGCGCTTGCGATTTGCAATGGGATCACAATGGATCAAGCATGGCGTGATCCAGAGTTGGTCCGAAATACGCAGCAGTTGCTGATCAAACAGGATGCCTATTTGCCTGGCATTCAGGCGGATCCCAATCTGGCCAGCCAGGCTACTGTCCGGGCATCATCTGAGCAGCCGGAGGGCGTAGCTTCAAATGTCATTGACGGACATACCCGTTCCATACATGGATCGAGAGGGGTAAGACCGAGTCTAGCTGTTCGTGGCACCCACCGCTGGATGGCACAGCCGGAAGATCGGGAGCCTTGGATTGAGCTGGAGTGGAAAGAACCAGTATCTATCCGCGATATCACCATCGTACTTGATACGGGCATGCATCGAAGGCTAACACTGACACATGATGACAACCTGCACCAACAAAACATATGGGGGCCGCAGCCGGAAACCATAAAGGAGTTTCGGATAATGGCTTATTTAGAGGATTCATACGAAGAAGGCTTTCTAGTGATGCACGTCCAGGATAATTATCAGCGGCAAGTTACATGTCAAGTTCAGTTGGAGAAGGTGCGTAAGCTTCGGCTGGAGGTTCTGGGTACCAATGGGCTGGATCATGCTCGAATCTTTGAAATTCGATGTCATTAAAGGAGGGATATGCAAATGAGTCAGCGTAAGCAACTTTTTCCGCAATTGGATCGGATGCTGCACGGGGCGGATTATAACCCCGAGCAGTGGATCCATATGCCCGAAGTCTGGGATGAAGATATACGTTTGATGCATCTAGCAAAGTGCAATGTCATGACCATGGGCATGTTCTCCTGGTCCAGTCTGGAACCGAATGAAGGACAATTCGAATTCGGATGGCTTGACGGAATCATCGATAAGCTGACTCTCAACGGCATCTCTTTCATTCTGGGTACGCCAAGCGGGGCGCGGCCGGCATGGCTGGCCTCTAAATACCCGGAGGTGCTTCGGGTCAGACCGGAACGTGTGCGCAATTTGTATGGAACCCGGCATAACCATTGTTATACGTCGCCTATATATCGAGAGAAAGTCAGGATTATCAATACATTGATGGCGGAACGTTACGGCAAACATCCCGATTTGCTGCTTTGGCACATCTCCAACGAATACAATGGGGAATGCCACTGCGATTTATGCCAGGCGGCATTTCGTGAATGGTTGAGGAAGAAATACAACGACGATTTAGACAGTTTGAACCAGGCGTGGTATACGACCTTTTGGAGCCACAACTATACAGACTGGAAAGAAATTGAGTCACCGTCCCCTATTGGGGAACATATGTTGCACGGCTTACAGCTGGATTGGAAACGGTTTGTCACTGATCAGAGCATTGATTTCATGCTTCAAGAGATTGCGCCTCTGAAGCGGCTTTCCCCTGATATTCCTGTCACGACGAATTTCTTGGGCGGATGCAACATCAATTATGAACGAATGGCCGAGCATGTGGATATTGTTTCGTGGGACAGCTATCCGTATTGGCACAGCAAGAATCCTGACTGGCGGACGGCATGCCATGCAGCGTTCACCCACGACCGTTATCGTTCGTTCAAGCCAGATAAACCTTTTCTGCTGATGGAATGCACACCGAGCCTGGCAAACTGGCAGGAGGTTGCCAAGCTAAAGCGACCCGGCATGCATGCGCTGTCCTCTATACAAGCTGTGGCTCACGGCTCTGATTCCGTTCAATACTTCCAGTGGCGTAAGAGCAGAGGAAGCTCGGAGAAGTTCCACGGCGCTGTTGTGGACCATAGCGCACACGAGCATACGAGAGTTTTTAGCGATGTTGCAGAATTAGGTGCTTATCTGGAACGACTACAGCCTGTTAACGGTACAAATATTCGGGCGGAAACCGCACTCATTTACGATACTGAAAATAAATGGGCGGTAGAAGGAGCAGCAGGGCCGAGAAAACCGAATCTTAGCTACGATGGGGAAGTGTTCCGCCATTATGAGCCATTCTGGAAGCAAGGTATTCCTGTAGACATTATATCCATGGATCGTTCACTTGAGGGCTACAAGCTCGTGATTGCTCCGATGCTGTACATGTTGAAGCAGGGGGCGGCAGAACGATTTGAGACATTTGTCCGCTCAGGGGGTACGCTTGTCCTAACGTATTGGAGCGGAATTGTCGACGAGAATGATCTCTGTTTCCTGGGCGGCTTTCCAGGACCGCTTCGTAAGCTAGCTGGGGTATGGTCAGAAGAACTTGATGCTCTGTATCCAGAAGATTACAATTCACTCGTTATGAAGGAGAACGCATTGGAAGGCTTATCGGGAACATATTCGGTATCTTTGATGTGTGATCTGATTCATGTCGAGACGGCGAAAGTTCTTGCAGAATACCAAGAGGATTTCTATCAAGGGTATCCCGCATTGACCGTAAACCGATTTATAGATGGGGAAGTTTACTATATGGCGGCTCGAACTGAGTCTTCGTTTCTGGACGACTTTTATCGCACGCTGGCGGGTCGTTGCAGATTGGGCCGTGCACTTCGGGCAGATTGGGATGAAGGTGTCAATGCACAGGTCCGTACGGATGGCGATCGAGACTTCATCTTCCTTCATAATTTCACCAATCAAGAGCAAAGTATCCTATTGAAAGAGATTGTCACCGATCTGGAGGGAACTCCGGTAGAACAAAGTTTGTGTCTTCCAGCTTACGGATATCGTGTGTTCATTAGAGAAGCAAATAACATTAGAGCTAATATCTGAATGTCGAGCCTTCCGGTTTTCTTAGAGCGAAACCTATAGCGTCACAGCATAATTATCCCAAATATGGTTTGTTAAATTTCAAAAAGGTCGCCTCTTAAGCATTATTAAGAAGCGACCTTTTGAAGTAGCTATGAGAATATTGGATACACAGCACGGCAATTTGGCTGTTCGTTCGTGGCTAGAATGCGTGATTAAGGTCAATTGAGCTGAAAACATTTGTATTCATAAATCTCCTTGATCCTCAGCGACACATCAATATACATCTGCATACGTGGCTTGATCACAATAAGCTCTTGTCCATGGGCTTAATCCTTTTCGATGGATTGTGGACAGGTATTACCTGCCATTTCATTGTAAAGGATTATTTTTTTGCTTTGACGATAGAAAGACCGAAAATTATGAAGATTCTGAGAAAATTAATGCAACGCTAGTGACTTTGTTCATGTTATAATAATTCCTATATGAATAATGAGATTTATAGATTAAGGGGCGTGATAATTTGGATCTTCAACCTATAAAGACTTTTCAAACCATTGTGAAACATGGGAGTTTCATTCGTGCTGCAGAAGAGCTCCAGTATGTCCAGTCTACCATAACCATGCAGATTCAAAAATTGGAATCGGATATGGGCATAAGACTTTTTGAGAGAGGCAAAGTTACACGATTGACAGAAGCGGGGCAATTATTTTTGGAAAAATCAGCTTCTATTCTTGATGATTATGAGTATTTGCGCATCATGATGGAGGATTGGCACCAAGGATTAGCGGGACTTATCCGTTTAGGTGCAGTGGAGCCTGTTGCCAGCTATCGCCTGCCCAAACTATTGGTCCCGTTTCAAGACCGCTACCCGGATGTACAGGTTAGCATTCAAGTAGGCCCAACAGGCTTATTGAGCGATATGCTGGCAGTTGGCCAACTGGATATTGTGATATGCACAACACCAGAACCATCACCTGAGGCAAGATTTGAAGCGCTATATGCTGAACAGCTCACCCTTCTGCTTCCAGAATCCCATCGCCTTGCGAATAAGCAGGAATTATTATTGAAAGATCTGCAGGGAGAGCGCCTGCTGCTTCCGAACAAAACATGCTCCTACCGCAACCGGATAGAGAGCTCCCTGCTCGAAAATAATGTGCACCCTTATTATGTCATGGAAATTAGCAGTATGTCTGCGCTTAAATTTTATGTCCAGGAGCAATTCGGAATAGCTGTCGTCCCCTCTCTGACAGTGGACCCAGTGCCGAAGGGTACGGTAATCAAGCCGATGAAGGACCTGAATTCAGGGTTAACTACAGGTCTTTTGACCAAGCCTGAAACCAAAATACTCGGTAAAGCCGGTATCAATCTGATTACCGCTCTCAAAGAGGGTTTATCTGCGTAGCTCCGACCTGTTGGCTATCATTATAATCGCAACTCCAATCCGGCTTAATTAGCTGATTTGGAGTTTTTTTGCGTTCGAACGAATAATTAAGTTTTGAATTACCTTCCCAAAGGACTGTTCAAAAATTTTGAAGGGTCTATGATTTTTTTGAATTATTCAAATGGAAGATTTTAAGTTAGTATAACGGTAATAAATCTGATTAATCCAATAAGTAATAAGGGATATAAGTTCATAAGGGGGAATAGGGATCTGTATGGAAGAGCTATCATCGGATGATATCGAATTTGGCTGGTATATTCCCTCAACAGGGGATGGGAGTTATCTGGGGGTCAAGCCAGAGAGAGAACCTACGATTGATTATTTAATAAAAGTTGCACAGACTGCCGAACAAGCCGGATTTACCTTCGCACTTGTGCCGACAGGAGGGAATTGCATCGATGCGTGGTGCTGAGTTCGGCAATCACCTCTCATACGAAAATCTTAAAGCCGCTCATTGCTGTCCGGACGTGTTTGATAGCTCCGGTGCTAGCTGCAAGAATGGCGGCATCTCTCGACTACATTTCCAATGGCAGAGCTTTGCTCAATATCGTGAAAGGAGGTGCAACAAATGACCTTAAGGCTACTGGCGATCCGCTGGCAAACGCACATGACGAAAGATATGAACGCACAGTGGAGTTTTTGCAAATCATAAAAGGCGTCTGGGAAAACTCAAGGATCGAATACCAGTCTATCATGGCTGATACTGAAACCGATCAGGGCCAACAAAAGATGAATTTTAAAGGAACGTATTACGAGCTTGAAGAAGCTGCCAGTTTTCCTCCTCCTGTCCAATCACCACATCCGCCTATTTATTTTGCCGGAAGTTCACCTGCTGCGAGGAAGGTTGCTGCCGAATTTGCCGATGTTTACCTGTTTTGGGCTGAGCCTCTGGAATGGGTTGAAGAGCAAATTAAGGAGCTTGAGCATGTAAGGGGGCAACTAAGCGAGCAGACTGGGGTCAAACGGCGCCCGCGTTACGGAATGAGGGCCCAGGTGCTGGTACGCGACACGGAGGAAGCAGCATGGAAAGCAGCATGGCAAATTATTAGCAAGTAACCACAGAGCCAAGCTTGATGTTTGCTCCTTCTAATACTTTTTGGATTCGATTGTGTTGCCTAGCTCGTTCTTCGATGATACTACGGCGGTACCGAACTAATTCGCGTAGTTCTCGTTGATTTCGGTTTGGAATGAAGCTGGCCTTCAGTAGCCCATGACGAAGAAGTTGGGCAATCCATTCGGCATCTTTGACATCTGTTTTCCGTCCTGGTAGAGCTTTCATATGCTGAGCATTTACAACTAAAAATTCAATATCTTCAGCTTCTAATAGGTTAACAATTGGCTTCCAGAATACGCCTGTACTCTCCATCGCTACATGGGTGCAACCATGCTTTTTAATCCAGTCAATTAACTGGAGTAGAAATACGGTTTTAGTAGAGAACGTTTGAATCTCCTTTCCTTCGGGTGTCATTGTACATGCAGTAATGGAATCCTTATGAACATCCATACTACATGCGCGCTCAATGAGTATATCCATTGAAATTGTCCTTTCTACGGCTTGAATATTGGGGGCTGGTGCAACAACCAAAATAGGATTAATCTACCATGAGTGCTTCCCGAAGGAGCGACATTCTGTGATGCACCGTGGTCGGTGGAGTCAGACTAACGGATGGGCTCTAAGGCACCATAGTTGATCGACCTTCCTCACCCAGCCGTAGTAGGAGTATTGACGGATTTCATTCATTTTCATCCTCTGTGGTGCAGCGCTGGTCTTACGCTGCATGGACGGCTAACGGGATAGTGTCAATGCGGGATTTGGAAAAATTAATTTCATTGTTATCTCTTAGCGTTATGGAATTTGGAATACAGTCAGCATATCATATCGAGCCATTTTCTTTGTTCCTATAGTTTTAAACAGTAAAGTCACAACATATTTGACACTTTGATGTTCTCGGATGCGCCCTGGAGTTCGCCGATCGAAACCGGGAAACGGGTGACGATCTGCATTACGTAGAACGTGATTGAGAAGTCAAATCGAATCTTCGATGCTCTGCAGCAAGACGACCATGTCAATATGCCGTTACAGGAGGAAGAGGAATCCTTCTGCCCTGGATTCGGCGACGGCGTGACCTTCCAGATCTACACGGAGATGTAAACCATACCTCACGAAGAAAGAGTTGCCCACCATCTGGTCGCGCTACTCTTTTTTTATATACAAACGAATTCTTCTATAGGTATTATAGTATTGAAGAATTCGTTCGATGAAGGGTGGACACCGCAATGAAAGTAACCGCACCAGAACTTCAGTTATTTGACGAGTTGAAGCCGGGGTTAACCTCGTTCTGTTATAGGATGCTAGGGTCAATCGATGACGCAGACGATGCCGTGCAGGAAACCTTCATCCGCGTCTGGCAAGGCTGGAGCTCCTTCCGACAGGAATCCTCGTTTAAAACGTGGGTCTATCGGATCGCTTCAAATATATGCCTGGACAAGCTAAGACAAACGAAGCGCCGCATTCGCCCCGTAGACTTCTCCGGCCCAGCGGAATCCATTGTCGAACCTCGCGAGACGCTTCCTGACTCATCTTGGATTTGGCCAGCCCCTGAATTTTCGAATAATCCGGAAGATATTTTCATCCGTAAAGATACGCTGCATATCTGTTTTATTACACTTTTACAGCTCTTGCCTCCCCGTCAACGTGCGGTGATGATTCTAAAGGATGTATTCGAGTGGCCTTCTAAGCAGATCGCAGAGACGTTAGGCATGTCGTCGGCAGCGGTAAACAGCGCTCTGCAGAGAGCCAGAGATACGTTGGAGCGGGAACAACTCCGTTCCGATGAATTCAATAGGAGCGAAGAGGCACCTGATCAGGAATTGTTGTCGCGTTATGTGGAAGCCTTCGAGCAATTCGATATCCATGCCCTGGTTGCCTTGTTTCATGAAGAAGGTCGGATGTCCATGCCGCCTTTCCCTATGTGGGTGCGCGGCAAGGATGATTTGTTCAAGTTCTTGACGCTTACGCGTTGGCATTGCGAGGGATCCCGGTTTGTGCCGGTTACGGCGAATGGCGGTTTTCCTGCGTTAGCGCAGTATATGTGGAGCAGGGAAGAGGACGGCTTGGTCCCTTGGGGGGATTCACCTCTTAGAAGTGAAAAACAACAAAGTATTCCACGTCCAAAATTTCATCAATCGAAAATTATTTGCCCGTTTCGGACTTCCGGATCGATTGGACCGATGAATTTCGTCGGTTGGTTTCGTCTATAGAAGTGAAAACTAAAAACAAGAGAGGATGTTATTACAATGGAAACGAATCAATCGACGAAAGTTACCGTACAAGTCGTCATTCAAGCGCCAGTAGAGAAGGTATGGAGGTACTGGTCCGAGCCGGAACACATCACGAAGTGGAATCAAGCTTCGGAGTCGTGGCACGCACCGAAGGCGGAGAATGATCTGCGGGTTGGAGGCAAATTCCTTACCCGAATGGAAGCAAAAGACGGGAGCATGGGGTTTGACTTCTTTGGAACATACGACGTCGTGAAGCTGCATGAGCAGATTTCATACACAATGGAAGACGGGAGAACGGTTGAGATCTCCTTCCTGAATCAAGGAAACGAAACCAAGGTGATTGAAATATTTGACGCGGAAAGCACGCATTCCATTGAAATGCAGCAGTCGGGATGGCAGGCGATTTTGGATAATTTCAAGAAATATACGGAGGAATCCCGATGATCGAGACGAATATGAAAACGGGGACACCGCCAGTAAAAGAAATCTCTAATGCGAGGCTATGGACAGCGCGTGCCATGAGCGGGATTGTTATTCTGTTCATGCTGTTCGATGGGATCGGGAAATTCGCCAAGCCCGTACAAGTGGTAGAAGGCACGGTCACGCTCGGATTCGCGGAGCACCATCTTGCAACGTTGGGTGTATTAGTATTGCTCTGCACCGTGCTGTATGCCATTCCGCGAACTCGGTTCCTGGGGGCGCTACTGCTCACGGGTTACTTAGGAGGCGCGGTGGCTGCACATCTCAGGTTGGATAATCCGTTGTGGTCTCATCTGCTGTTTCCCGTCTATGTCGCCATACTGGCTTGGGGGGCGCTGTGGCTAATCGATCCAAGATTGCGCAATCTTCTCCGAGAACGCGAATAGCATATATACTGCCGCCGAGGAAAAAAACGGCGGCTTTTTGTATAAGAAAACCCCCAGTTCAACTGGAGGTTCAGGAAAGCTTATAGCTATGAGTGGTCCATCTTTTGAACTTCATGATAAGATGAGTGCCGGTGCATGATGGCAAGCTTTTCTGAAACGTTTTGTTCATTCTTCTTAGACACAAAAAGCTCCCCTTCGAGTAGTGGTTTATTTTTTAAACCTGTCTACTTTAAGGGGAGCATATCACCGCGCAGGAGGCTCGGGATCATCCAGTGATTATCACAGCGATGGCCGACGGGAGGATTATGAGCAGGTTTATAATGTAATTAATCAATATCCGGAGATCAAGACATTGAAGACATTAATGCTTTGCCAGCAATTCTAATCAACGTCAAGGCTTCTGAGGTGGATTCGTTCGGCTTGGATTGAAAATAAAAGATGTGGCTACATGGAAAGCAAACTATTCAGCCCTCTCTCTTCCCAATAGGAAATCGGGGAGAGCGATGTTTGTGCCTCTTGATATTTTCCTTTGACCGCGGCTTTGTTGGCTTTGACAAGGCACGCTCAATAGTGCATCGCTTAACGCGTCGACAAGTGAAGATATGCGGTACGGTTCGTGGGTTGGCTGTTGATATCATTGTCAACGGTAATTTGACACTTGGAAGCAATATGATATCAGTACATATACTTGACAGTAAAAAGTTCTTGTCGAAAAATCGACGCATAGAAAAATAACCCAATTGAGCGAACTATGGTATCCATTAGTTCTCACACGAAAGGAATAATCGCCAAATGGGTTACAACAAGCAGTTTACCCTATTTACAGACGATTGAACATACCTATGCTCAAATATATGAACAACCTATTACTTCCCTTCCGTTCGTGCTTCTCCAGACAAGCCAGTTTCAAGTGGTTTGTTGTTCTGATCGTCGGCTTCATGCTGCGCTCCGACCATCTAGGTGTGACTTCCGTGATTCGGGATCTCTCGCTGAATGCCCGCTGTTACGAAACACTGACTCACTTCTTCCGTTCTTCTGCTTGGCTCACCTCATTGTTGTGGCAGAGGTGGCTTCAGGTGGTTCGCCAGCATGCGCCTTTGCTGGTGATTCAGGGTCGTGTGGTCCTCGTCGGCGATGGCATGAAACAAGCCAAAGAAGGTCGCCGGATGCCGGGGGTCAAGAGGCTTCATCAGGAATCCGAAAATGACGCCAAGGGTGAGTATATCTTTGGTCATTTGTTTGGTGCCATTGGCATTCTGGTCGGCGATTCCCGGAAGTGGTTCTGCTTGCCCTTGTTTATGAATCTACAAGACGGTGTCCAAACCATTCTGGGCTGGAAGAAGTCCGCGAGCGAAGTAGAAACACCTTCCCATGTCGTTCAGATGATTGAGCAGGGCTTCGAGGCCGCGAAAATTCGGTCAAGCGCTGTTGCTTTTGGATCGATATTTCTTGTCGGTTCCTGCCTTGGAGCGGCTGAATACGTGCCACCTCGTTTCCGAAACCCGCATGCACCTAGTGACCAAAGCCAAATCGAACGTGGTCGCCTACCAACGTCCCCCTGCAAAAAAGCCGGCGCGCGGTATGTTTTTTGTAGGTACAGAGAGTTTGCCGTTTGATTTATGTTAAAATAAATAGGCAGCAATGTTTCATTTTACTCTCTGGCAAAGGAGTCTGTTATGCTCAAAGCGACCGGTTACGACATACGTCTGGTGATTTATGAAGATGCGGCTATTATGGTGTGTCAAGCATGGTCGGTGAAGGACCTCCGCGATGTACTGTTGAAAATCGTAAAGGAAGGCCCGAAGGCGATTATCGAAAACGCTAAAGTGATAAATGAATATGAAGTCGCAGGAAGTCTCGATTTCCCCGGCATTTTAAAGCCGTTGTCGCTCTTCAGGGAGGGCAACCGGTTAATTATGGCGAGCGAATGGGCGCATGGCGTGACGCTGAAGTATTTTGCCATGTCAGGAGCGGTATCCCTTAGGGTCTTTCTTAAGATAGCCAGTGGTATTACCGCCATATTGGAACAACTGCACCAAAAAAACATTATCCATATGAACATACGGCCGGAAACGGTCGTTGTCGTGCCAGCTACAATGCAGGTGTACCTGACGGGGCTCGGACACGCGTTCGCGATGAACGAGGACAGGCGCCAGACAGGCAACATACCGCTGATGGAAGGCAATCCGCCTTATATGGCTCCGGAGCGCGGCAGGCAGCTGGACGGCTGGATCGGGGCAGGCGCCGATCTGTATTCGCTCGGCGTGACGCTGTACGAGACGCTTGCCGGCAGGCTCCCCTTTCTGGCGAAGAATGTGCTGGAATGGGCTCACGCCCATGTGGCCAGAGCCCCTCTGCCGATGGACGATGTCTCTCCTGAAATTCCGGTTATTTTGCAGCAAATTATTCTCAAGCTTTTGGAAAAATCGGTCATGCGCAGGTATCGGAGCGCAGCGGGCCTTAGGGCGGATCTGGAAGCGTGTCTTAAGCAGTATGAAGAGCAGGGTCGCATGGACGGCTTCGAGCTCGGGCGGCAGGATAGCTGCGGGCCGGCCGGTACGCCCTCGGAGAAGCATCCGGAGGCCAAGGGGAGTTATGCCCAGGTGCTGGATCTGGAGGCGGTCCTAAGAGCGTCCCAAGCGTTCTCGGAAGAGAAGGATTCGCTGAAGCTGCTGTCCAGATTGATGACCATTATGTTGGAGGCATCCGGAGCGGACAAGGGCGTTTGGATCAAGTCCGCAGGAGGGGAGCTTTTCATGGCGATGAAGCTGGATTTGAAGCGAAACGCATCGCTTTGGACAGGTTTTCTTCCGCTGGACACGTGCAGCGAAGTCAGTCCGGCCTTCGTCCGTGAGGCGGCCATAAGCCGGGAGCCCGTCATCCGAAGCGATGCCGGAGGGGGCCAATTCGATGAGGCTGATCTCTATATGCTCCGGCATGGGCCGAAGTCTGCGCTGGGTTTGCCGGTCCTGATGCAGGGCGAACTGCAGGGCGTGTTGTATTTGGAGAACAACTACACGGCCGGCGTATTTGCGGGGGACAGCTTATCGCTTTTGCAAATGCTGGCCTTGCAAATGGGCCAAGTTCATGCGCTGACCCAATACTTCGAGCCTTCCAACCCGGAGGAGTCTTACCGCGAGCCTTTGCCCGGGTCTGCTCCGGCTCTGACGAACCGCGAGCTTGATGTGCTGCAGGGCGTGGCCGCCGGATTGTCCAACAAAGAAATTGCGGATCGGCTGGTCATGTCGGCCGGTACGGTCAAAGTTCATGTCCGCAACGTGTTCGACAAACTGGGGGTCAACAACCGGGTAAAAGCCGTCGCGATGGCAGCCAAGCTAAACCTGCTGCAGACGAAAGGAATACCCCAAATGGGGTATGTACAGGATGAGAAGTGAGCTTATAATTAAGAGCATGTCGACGGAAAAGAAAAGAAAACGGATGAGCCGGACTGTGCGCTAGCCACGATTCGGCTCTTTCATTTTCGGCATCAAGCGGACGAGGTTCTTGGAAGGAGATTTGTTTTCTTGAATAAGCTTATATTTCTGGATATTCCGCTGTTCGCAGACTTGTCCCGGGTCCATAAGGCTGCGCTGCTGCAGGAATTTACCCAACTCAGCTACCGCAAAGGGGATTTATTGTTCGAGGAAGGCGAGTTCGGCGATTCGTTGTACATCATTATGCAGGGTCAGGCGAGAATTTATTTGAGCTCCACAGCGGGCGGCAAAACGACTCTGGCTATCCTCGGGGAGAAGGAATACTTCGGCGAAATGGCTTTGCTGACGGGCGACCCACGCTCCGCCTCCGCGATGGCGGAAAGCGATCTGGTCGTGCTGAGGCTGGTCAAGGAATCGTTCGACCGGATCTTGCTTGAGCATAATGCGTTAGCCGTTCAATTTGCCGGCATTTTGGCCCGGCGGCTTGCCCGGGTGAACCGGCAGTCAAGCCAGGCGTCCTCGTCGCAGGAGGAGTCGGGCGAAGCGAAAGCGTTGACATCCGGCGGGGCTCTTCGGGAGGACATGGTTGCAGAGGAACGGCCGGGGGAGCATCGGGAACGACTGGACCAACGGGACCAGAGAGAGCAGGGAGAACAGCAGGAAGGGGCCGGTGCTGACGCGGCCAGCCGACGTTCTCCGCAGGTCCGAGCGCTCGGGGCTGTCATTTCCCTGGTTGCCGGCCTGCTGCTGTATGCCGCGATGCAGACGGGCGGTCAGCCGACGGCAGCAGCCGCGCTTACCGGGACCGGGCTAACGGCCTTGCTGCTCACGGCCTGCGGGGTCGTGTCGCCGCTGCTGGCGGCCATGCTCATGGCCGCATCCGCCGTCTCGCTACCCGGCATCGGGCTTGGCGGCGGCATCTCCGCTTCATTCGTCT
>NZ_JAJNMU010000209.1 GCF_022458865.1 Paenibacillus periandrae
TCAAGACGGATCTGAATCTGGAGCGACTGCCCTCGGGTAAATTTGCAACCAACGATTTGGTGCTCTGCGCCGGTCTGGTCGCTTACAATCTGCTGCGGGCCATTGGACAAATCTCGCTGCAAGAACCAGATGCCCCTGTCAAAACCAAGGTGTCTCGCAGACGTGTGAGGACGGTCATTGAAAATTTGATTTGGCTCGCTTCGCGAATGGTGGAGCATGCGCGGCAAACGAAGCTCCGCTTTGGCACGCATAGCC
>NZ_JAJNMU010000210.1 GCF_022458865.1 Paenibacillus periandrae
TTCATAAGTATTATGTCATCCGTACTCATGTCGCAGCTTTCATGAAACGGGTTAATCAGAGCCCTCTTGAATTGATTGATCGGCTACTGGTTCGGGCGTAAAGATTTTCAGTTCAATCTATATAGTTTGTATTCGGGTAGTTGTTCAATGTCTTTGATGGTTAGTCCATCTGTTCCTGGTGTCTTTGATCCTTTATTGGACTTCATCGTACGGTAAGCCAGCCATATATTTTCTCTGGATGTGACGATCTCATAC
>NZ_JAJNMU010000211.1 GCF_022458865.1 Paenibacillus periandrae
CCTGATCGGTGCAATTCACGTATGGAAAATGATCTTTCTTTTCAGTTAGACTTGGGGCTATTCCTCCACCTCAATTACAGAGGCTTCGTCAGTCGTGCCCCTACCCTCACAAGGATAAATGCATTTCTGCCAGTGCCTTATAGCAACCGTTTCGGGTAACAGCCCTTCTTGCAGCGTCCCTTGCTTTCCAAGTCCCTTACAGCCTAGCTATCTTTTCTGGACTTAGGTGCTCCCTCTAAGCCTGTGAGATCGATG
>NZ_JAJNMU010000212.1 GCF_022458865.1 Paenibacillus periandrae
TTGTGAGGGTAGGGGCACGACTGACGAAGCCTCTGTAATTGAGGTGGAGGAATAGCCCCAAGTCTAACTGAAAAGAAAGATCATTTTCCATACGTGAATTGCACCGATCAGGTAGGAATGTGGGGACATCGCTTCGTCAAGGAGGGATGCCACAGTGCAAGCTTTACGAAATTGGGAGTATTACGGCATGACGGAAGCCTTTACAGATTTGCACGAAAGATCAGCAAGCAAAGAAACCTTCTCACATCTGTATGA
>NZ_JAJNMU010000213.1 GCF_022458865.1 Paenibacillus periandrae
ACACCGGACGGAAAGGAGATTAAAACGTTTCGTACTCACACGGTTTACCTGATGGAGCTAATCGACTGGATCAACGCGCGTGGTTGTAGCCATGTGGCTATGGTAAGTACAGGTATTTTCTGGAAGCTAATCGTCAACCTGCTCGAGGCCGAGGATATCGAATTTCTTGTCGTCAATGCTCAGCACATGAAAGCCGTCCCCGGTCGTAAGACGGATGTGAAAGACGCCGAATGGATCTGCGATCTTTTGCGCCAT
>NZ_JAJNMU010000214.1 GCF_022458865.1 Paenibacillus periandrae
ATAAAGCAGATACTAATTTGGTTGTTAAAAATGCTTTTAGTTCTGTTAATGGGGCTACAGTCTCTGGTGACGGTACTAAGATAGCATACAACACCTCCAGTCAGATATGGATGATAGATGTTGGCAGTTCGAGTCCTATTCGGGTTAGTGCTACTGGTGATACCATACCTAATGCAAGTTTTAAACTGAATAAAGATGGTTCTAAAGTAGCTTATTCCTTGGCTGCAGCAAACAGTTTAAAGGTTGTTGACACTG
>NZ_JAJNMU010000215.1 GCF_022458865.1 Paenibacillus periandrae
TCGTCAACGACGTGCTCGATCGGTGCGGTGGCGTCGATTATAATTCCGTTTTTCGGAATGTCTTCTTTCGTTTGGTGCAATCGCGCAATGAGTTCCCGTTCCGTTTTCTTTCCGCCCCACTCATTTTTCGGTCGCTCGTCAAGCCGCCGGTTCAATGTGTTAAGGTCGACCTCGAGGACAAACACGCCGTCAAATAGATCTATGAATTTCGAAAAGTTCCTAGAACCACCGCAGAAAAATGTTACCGCCTCATCC
>NZ_JAJNMU010000216.1 GCF_022458865.1 Paenibacillus periandrae
GCAAAGTCCAGCCCGGAATGCAGTGAACCAGAGGTGGCGGCGATGTTGGGTGACCCGCCCGCAAAACGGGGAAACCTATACGGTTAAGTATATCTTGCAGGAAAACAAATAAAGGGATATGACCTGCTAGGCTCATCGACGTGATTAGGGTCAGGATGGATGGAATAGAATGTGCAGATAACTGAGGGAAGTCTCGTAGTTTCCTTGACGCAAACGCGGACAAGGTAGGGGAGGTATAACCTCAAAGGGAAAGCC
>NZ_JAJNMU010000217.1 GCF_022458865.1 Paenibacillus periandrae
TGCTGCTGGACGAGCCGTTCTCGGCGCTCGATGCGAAGTTGCGGCTCGAAATGCGCGAAGAATTGCGCGACATTCAAGCAAGTACGGGTCTTACTATGGTATTCGTAACGCATGACCAAGAGGAGGCGCTCTCGATCTCTGACCGGATCGTCGTTATGAATGCCGGACGGATCGAGCAGATCGACCCGCCGCAGCGAATTTATGATAACCCCGAAACGCTGTTCGTCGCTCAGTTCATCGGGCGTATGAATTTCC
>NZ_JAJNMU010000218.1 GCF_022458865.1 Paenibacillus periandrae
GTCACTAGGGAGTATTTAGCCTTGGCAGATGGTCCTGCCGGATTCCCACGAGGTTTCACGTGTCTCGCGGTACTCGGGATCCGTCTACAGGTGTCGCAGATTTTCGGTTACGGGATTGTTACCCTCTCTGATGAGCCTTTCCAGACTGCTTCACCTATTCTGCTAACCCGATCTTGACGTCCCACAACCCCTGAGAGCAAGCTCTCAGGTTTGGGCTGTTCCGCGTTCGCTCGCCGCTACTGACGGAATCACTGT
>NZ_JAJNMU010000021.1 GCF_022458865.1 Paenibacillus periandrae
TTTTCATAAGTATTATGTCATCCGTACTCATGTCGCAGCTTTCATGAAACGGGTTAATCAGAGCCCTCTTGAATTGATTGATCGGCTACTGGTTCGGGCGTAAAGATTTTCAGTTCAATCTATATAGCAAATACATTTATTCTGAACAATGGGTGTATAGGGGTAGTAATTTTAATAATAGTTATCTTTACTTTGATGAAACGAAAAAAGTTACAAGTATTCAAAATTAATGAATTGTTTTCATAGTCATCACTATAACAATTCCAACCATGTAGCCGAACTCTAGCTAGATGGTTTTTAATTTATTATCTCAAAAATCTTTTACTAAGTGTGACGAATTCATTATCGTCTTGCATTAAGTGTAACTTGGCGGGGGCGTATTTATATATGATTTCTTTCAGATTTTGAGGATATTTGTCGCTATAGGCCCAGCCAATTTTTTAGTCTTTTAAATAATTGTTTATCTTCCACTCCATTAAATCCCAGGGCGTTCCCTATGATTTTAGTATACTCATCGAGAGTAGTGTTCATATTGCGTCTGCTTGAAAACCAATATTTTGAGCTATATGCAGTTTCAGCAGCACAATAAGTTAGTTGGATATCTGAGCCCCTAAAAACACTGTTAAAATTAAATTTGACTCTTCGCATATGATAATCTGATGACACGACTAGAGCGGACTTTAAATTATGTACATTCATAATTTCTAATGAGTATTGTGCATTCGTATGGTACTATCTGCCTTTGTTTCCTTTATGATATGACTTGCAGGGACACCATGTTGAATAATGAATTCGTAGATACCGTCTTCACGAGCATTGGAAATGATTATAGTTGGCGCAAAACCTTCTTTATACAAGGATATTGCTGTTTGAGAACGTTCTTGCCCTCCTCCAGTTAAAACTATTATGGCATCAGACTCTATGGGTCTATCATTAACAATTAAAAATTGCCCTAAAAAAAACAGCGAAATGATTACCCCTATCACTAGTGATACCGCTATAAGTTTCCTGTTTTTTTCATATTTGCAATCTCCTAATAAATGGGTTGATTATTAAGGATATTATCTCATTGAATATTTATATATACAACTTTAGGGAGGAATATGATTAGCAATGAAGCTCATAGTTTATTGGAAGCAGGACAAGATGATGAAATCAATTTACATAAAATAGAAAAAAACTACCACAGCATGTGTGATAGTTACGTGGGAACAACAAGTTCTTCCATTTGCTTTTTCCTGATACAAGGCCTTATCTGCACGTTCGATTAGTTGGTCTAACGATTCTTCTGTGCGTTGTACGACTCCAATGCTGATAGTTGCACGAATGATTTCACCTAGTGAGTTTACACAATGGAAGCAGTCTAGAGATGGGGGCAACGGGCATGGATAGTACAGCAAAAATAAGTTCTCGCAAATGGTTTAAAATGCCTCATACCTTTGTCATATTAATTATTTTGGTTTTCTTTGCCGCGGCACTAACCTATACAATCCCATCAGGGAAATTCGAACGAGTAAAAGATAAAGTGACTAAGTATTAGGGATGTATGTCTTTCAAAATGTCATGAACGTGTTCATTACCTCGGGAACGGGGATGGCTGTCACAACGATGCCGATCATGACACCGCTGTCCGATTTGCTTGGCATAACTCGGCAAACAACCGTACTTGCTTTCCAGTTGGGTGACGGCATCACCAATATGATCCTTCCTACTTCTTCCGCATTGATGGGCAGCCTGGCCGTATCGGTAATTACTTATCAAAAATGGGTAAGATTCTTCTGGCCGTTAATGAGCATGTGGTTTATTATTGGTGCCGTATTTGTCATCGTGGCCAATATTATTAAGTATACCTAAGAGTCATAAAGGCGAATTTTTATTCAATTTGAATAAGAACTCGCCTTTTTACGCGAGCACACTCATTGAAATGAGGAAATATATCACTTGTATAGGAACACATTCCCAAAATGTGTTAATATAAACTGTATAATGAATCAGGTTCAAAATTTTGAACATGACAATTCGTCGCTAACGGCATCCCAATTAAAAATTCTTAAGGACAATTTTTGTAGTAGCTTTTTTCTTAATATTGATTCAAATTGTACTTGGTACCTCAACATGATCTTCAAGCAATCTTGTATAGCAAGACATTATTTAACTACAGTTACACACATCAAAAACTGTCTGTTTCTATTCAAACGGATATGCTTTATTTTTATGAAAGCGGTTTAATCTACTCCTGCCGCAAATTAAAGGGGGGAAAAATGAGTGTGAAACGGAATAAAATAGTGTCTGCATTATTGCCCTTAGGGTTATCCATCTCTTTGCTTGCAGCATGTTCCCAAGAAGGGTCTGCGCCGGCAGCGATTGGAAACACGAATCAGAAAGATAAGAAAGACGAGCCATTAAAAATCAGTATGGCATGGGGGCTGTATAACGAGCTTCCGGATATGAACAACAGTTTTTGGAAGGAATTTAAGAAAAAAACCAATGTGGATTTGGATATTCAGTGGATACCGAGTGCTAATTATCAGCAGAAATTAGAGCTCATGTTGGCAACGGGAGATATTCCAGAAGTTGTTTTGGGGGTAGGCTACAACGTACCTACTTTTTACAAAGCAATTGAGAATGGAATGTTTTGGGATTTAACACCTTTTTTGGGCGATTTTAGCAAATATCCAAATTTGAAAAAAAACAAAGAGACCGGGGTATTCGATTATAACAGAGTAAATGGAAAAATTTACACTCTGCCCCGTATGAGATCACAGGTCCATTCCAGCCTGTTGATGCGTAAGGATTGGTTGGACAATTTGAAAATCCCGATGCCGACGACGCTGGATGAGTATAAGGCTGCTTTACAAACGATTGTCAAAGCCAATCCGACTGGACAAAATCCCATTGGATTAACCACTCACGGAGTATTAGGTGGGGCAAGAGACGTATTTATGCCTGGCTTTGGTGTCTACGACCCAACATACGATAAAGATGGAGGGCTTATCCGCGGATTACTAACGCCGCAGTATGCCGATATGGTGGAATGGTTCCGGGGATTGTATGCTGACGGGCTGCTGCCCAAGGAATTCTCCACGATGAAAGAGCCGCAGTCTCTGGATCTGATTGGCTCTGGTAAAGCCGCGTCCTTGGGATATGTTGTCAGAGCTGACTGGCAGTACACGGAATCGAATAGAAAAATCGATCCGAATGCTCTTGTTAGATCCGCAGTACTAAAGGGTCCTAAAGGCTATGCGATTAATTTACGGTCAAATTTTGCACCAGGGATGTTCATTTCTAAAAAGGTTCCAGAGGAAAAGCTAAAGCGTATTCTTGACTTTTATGAGTCTACGGCTACGGCTGAATTCCTGAAATTTGGTGAATACGGTGTTGAAGGTATCCATTACACTATGGTGAACGGTTATCCCAAGATGACCGAGCTTGGAAGTAAAGAAATGGTCATTTCCAGCTATGATCCTTGGGTCTTGACTTATGACCCCGGCTTTAAAATCAGAAACGTAAACGCACCGCCAGAATTCAATAAAGAAACAGAAAGCCTGGTAAAAGATTGGACGGAAAAGGGGAAGTTGGACCCATTCAGCTACCTCATATCTGATACGTTCAATGATATCTGGCCGAAATATCAGGATGAATTTGATACTAAGACGGTTCAGGCTATCATCGGTAAAATCTCAACAAACGATTTCAGGGCTTATCAAGAACAATTAAGAAATTTGCCCGAGATGAAAAAGGCTTTTCAGGAATTTACTAAATCAGAGAAAGAATTTGCAGCAAATAAAGGAAAATAAACGTGTAATCAGCATAAGGCTAACTGCCAGAAACCAGATTGAAAGCGTTACAGTTAGCTTTATGCTTCCAGTGTATAAATGAAACTAGTAGATCATGCCGAGGAGGACGGAAAATATGAGTAAAATAATAAGTATTGAAACATTTACCACGCAATCGGTCGGTATCGTTCGTGTACGAACCGAAGACGGGTTGGAGGGATATGGTCAAGTAGCATCTTATCATTCAGATATCTCCGCCAAAGTGCTGCACCGGCAAATCGCTCCTTATGTATTAGGCGCCGATTCAGACGATATTGCAAGCTTGGCTGAACGGATTGTGATCGGCGAGCATAAATTCCCAGGTTCGTATATATGCCGCGCTGTCGGAGGCGTGGACACAGCTCTCTGGGATCTCCGCGGTAAACGGGAAGGCAAGAGCGTGTGTGAGCTTCTGGGTGGAAAGCCACGCCGATTATCAGTTTACGGTTCCAGCATGAGCCGTAACATTAAACCCGAGGAAGAAGCCGAGCGATTGGTCCGATTACAGGATAAATATGGAATACGGGCATTTAAAATTCGGATTGCCGACAATTTCGGCAACGATGTCGATCGCTGGCCAGGTCGTACAGAAGCAATTGTACCTACTGTTCGTAAAGCAATTGGAGATGATACGATTCTGCTGGTGGATGCAAACAGCGGTTACACACCCAAAAGGGCGATTGAAGTCGGCCGCATGCTGGAGCAGTACAATGTAGGCCACTTTGAAGAACCATGCCCCTATCCCGAATTGGAATGGACAGCAGAGGTGGCTGCAGCGTTAACGGTTCCGGTATCTGGCGGCGAACAGGATTGCGATTTGGCGCAATTCAGAAGGATGATCCAGATGAAAGCAGTCGATATCGTACAGCCGGATATCTGTTATTTGGGCGGAATCAGCAGGGCGCTGAGTGTGGCTAGGATGGCTGAAGAAGCAGGGTTACCCTGCACACCACATGCGGCCAACCATTCCATGGTGACCTTGTTTACGATGCATTTACTGGGTGCACTCCCTAACGGAGGGCCTTTTATGGAATACAGCATTGAGGAAACAAAGTGGTTGAATGGTCTGTATACTTCAGATCCTTTTGCAATCAGAGATGGAGAAGTGAGCATTCCTGATGAACCTGGATGGGGTGTAACCATTCATCCCGATTGGCTGGATAAAGCCGAGTATACCCTTAGTTCCCCGTAATGTGCATTTGCCGAAGGTATAGCTGACTTGCTAGGTTTCAACGTAGTTTGGAGGGTTCCTAATGGCAATATGGTTGCGTAGAAAATGGTCTGGGATCATTTCTGCTTGGTCTGATATGCGAGGTCATTTTTTCTACCGCCTCATCTGGTTGGGTATGATTTCGGCATGTATTCCGATCATCTTGGCGGGAATGGGTTACTATCAAATTGCAGTCAAGGAAGCTTACCTAAAGACCGAAGAGGAAAGCCGTGTTTCGCTGAAATTTGTGTCGGATCGAATCGATTCCTTATTGGCCGCGATTGAGCTGGAATCGTTCCAATTAGCCTTGGACCCTTCAATTGTAGATTTCCTTTCTGGCTATCGTAATGGAAATGATTATCTCATCAACAAACAGATGCTCGCTGCATTGGACCGAAAAAAACACACAAATGACTTCATCGGGGAAATTCTGCTATATCAAGAAGGCAATAAAATGCTGAATTCGGTATATTACGGGCAAATACCTATTACGAATTATCCCTACATTGAAGATATCGAGTCCGTATTAAGCATGGATTCCCGGGAAGCTCAATGGCTGTATCTGCCGAGATCTGAAAAAAGCGGATACATTACTTTTGTTCGAAGATTGCCGTTGATGAGCGCTGCTAAAGGTATGGATAGATTGATCATTCACATTCGTGTCGATAAGCTGAAAAGTTACATGAACGACAGTTTTTTTTCATTTACTGATAAATCGTTACTTGTGACGGATGCCAAAGGCCTGACTTTATTCCATTCTCAGGGAAAAAGTATTCTGGATACAGACGAGCACCACGATCAAAATATAAAACGAGTTGTAGAAGATCAAAAGTCATCGGACATGTTCCTTGCCACAGGCCCGAATGGGAGTGAGACACTCTACTCTTATCAAAAAACTACCTCGGGACGTATTTATATTTCTTTGATCCCGAAGGAGGCATTTGCCAAACAATTGGGTTGGATCCGCTGGATGACGATATGTGCCGTTTTGATCTTAATCCTTGTCGCGGTGTTATTAACATTTTTCAACTCTATGCGGGTATATAGTCCGATTCAACAATTATTGAAACAGGGCCGAGATTTAAGTCTTGGAACGGAACCAAATCATAATCCAAACGAAATTACTTACATCAAAGAATGTCTTAACTATTTAAACCGAGAAACGAAATCATTATCTACTTATTTAAGAAAAATGGAACCGAATTTGCGTGAACGTTTTTTTCACAAGCTTTTGGAAAAAGGTTACGCGGATCAAAGCTTGTTGCAGAAGGAGTGCTCTGATTTGGGCATCTCTGTCTCCGGAAGCTACATCGTATTGGTTGTTGAGTTGGAAAATGTTCATAAAGAAAAGCGGTTCCTGCCAGAGGACAAAGCAATAATTGGGTTTGCCATAACCAACGTAATGGAAGAACTGCTGGAAGAGTATAAATCATTGAGCGGTTATACCTTTAACCTAAATAAGGGAAACGGTATTGCTGTTGTTAGTTGTACGGACATGTCGCTGCTGGCTAAGGAGTCCCACAAATATGCAATTGCCGTATGCAATGCATTGAATCGATTCCTGAAGTTCAAAGTTTCTATTGGAATGGGTACCGTTTGCACCCATATTTTTGATGTACCGGTGTCTTATCAAGAGGCCTTATTAGCCCTTGAGTACCGTTTGATTGATGATTCCAATCCTGTGCTTTACATTGAGGATTTGGAAAATCCACAAAGAAAGATGGTATCACTCTATCCGCATCAACATGTAGAATCGATGGTTTCAGCACTCCTGTCTAAGGATGCTATAGCGGCAAAGCAGGCGTTAAAATCATTTTCTCAAACTGCCCGTCTTTCCCAATCTCATATGATTACTTATCAATCTTATCATCTGCTTTTGGCTTCCCTTATTCAGTCTGTGGAAAGTCAGGGAGGCAGTATCTTTACTGTATTGGAGAACAATTTGTTTGATCAATTGATGGAGAGAAAGACATCCACAGAAATATGTGATTGGTTTACGGATGTGTGCTTCCCCCTGATCCAAAGAATAACCGCTCAAAACGATCTGAATCAACTAGCTAAGGGCAAGTCCGATATTATGCGTGTATGCCAATATATTAGAGAAAACGTCCAGTGCGACATTTCGTTAACACAATGCTCGGAGATGCTTTCTATGACTCCGCCTTATGTCAGCCGGTTATTTAAGAAAATAATGGGGATTTCGTTTGTAGAATACGTAACGAACTGCAAGATGGAGGAGGCACAAAGGATGCTTCTGGAATCCGATTGCACACTTCAAGAAATTGCGGCAAGTATTGGATATACGGAGCGAAATCTTAGTCGTGTTTTTCATCGCTACATCCATCTGACACCAGGCCAGTTTCGAATCAAGCATCGCTGAATGGCAACTTGTATTCTCTATCCCCCAACTACCAGAAAGGAGTACTAATATCTCATGAAGCATTCGACTGAAGTTCCTTCCGTTGCATCAATGTCCGGAATCCTAAGCCGATATTCTTCGAGCAGGCTATGGAGGCAAATTATTAAAGGGAGATATATTTATTTGTTGGCGATGCCGGGTTTTCTTTTTCTTTTTTTATTCAAATTCGTACCGATGTGGGGACTGCTGCTTGCTTTTCAAGAATACAACCCGTTTAAAGGCCTGATGGGTAGCCAATGGGTCGGTTTAAAGCATTTTACGGATTTACTGAATGATGCCAATTTTTATCGTATGCTTCGCAATACATTACTCATTAATTTGTTCGGTCTCATTTTTTATTTTCCGATTCCTATTTTCCTGGCTTTGATGGTAAATGAAGTCAGGCATGAGTTTTTTAAAAAGATCAATCAATCGATTGTATATATGCCGCATTTTTTATCTTGGGTTATTATAGCCAGCATGACATTTTTCATCTTGTCGACAGATATCGGAATTGTCAATAAACTGTTCACTTCGTTTGGGATAGCACCCATTCCGTTCTTAACTCAATCTCAATTTTTTTGGGGTTTGATCACAGGACAAACCATTTGGAAGGAAGCAGGCTGGGGAACGATTATTTTCCTTGCCGCTATTGCAGGCGTCGATCCACAACGCTATGAAGCAGCGGTGGTTGACGGTGCTACACGCTTTCGCCAGATTTGGCATATTACTCTGCCGGCGATCCGCCCCACCATTGTAGTGCTGCTGATTTTGCGACTGGGTCATATGGCCGATGTCGGTTTTGAACAAATTTTGTTAATGATGAATCCGCTTGTAAGGGAAGTAGGCGAGGTTTTTGACACCTACGCGTATACACAGGGGATTTTGCGTGGCAAGTTCAGCATCGGTGTTTCTATCGGATTATTTAAAGGGCTAGTGGGATTGGTTTTCGTGGTATCAGCTAATTATATTGTCAAGAAATTAGGTTATGAAGGTATTTATTAAGAAAGGTGGGGAGAACCCATGAGTTTTGTGCATAAGAAAAATTTAACGATATTTGATTATGTAAACTACACACTTCTTTTGATCATATCCCTCACCAGTATATTTCCTTTTATATATGTGTTCAGTGTATCCCTGACGGATCCAGCTACCTATATTCCATTCAAATTTTATTTGTTTCCGCAGGACTTTTCACTGGCTTCATACAAGTACATTTTGTCAACTAACAGTTTTATGAATTCGCTGAAAAGCACGATGTTCGTCACTGTCGTCGGTACGGCGCTCAACCTGGTTTTTACGTTCACTCTTGCCTATGCATTGACCAAAAAGCATGTGATTGGAAGGAATTTCATGCTCGGATGCGTTATATTCACCTTGTTGTTCAATGCTGGAATTGTCCCTAACTATTTGTTAGTGAAAGAGTTAGGGCTGCTTAATTCGTATTGGGCGCTGATCTTAAGCAGTTTGACGAATGCATGGACGTTGATTGTGGTGAAAAGCTTTATGGATGCCCTTCCCGAAGAACTGGAGGATGCGGCAAGAATCGATGGATGCAATGATTTGATGGTGTTTTTACGTATTGTGCTCCCCCTTTCTATGCCAGCGATTGCCACGTTTACGCTATTTTTTGCGGTGTCACACTGGAATACATATTTTAATGCATTGATTTATTTGACGGATGCGAAAAAGTGGACGCTACAGGTACTGGTCAAAACCCTCGTCATCGATTCAGAATCGTCGGGGATTGCCGCAGCGGGCTCCGCAGAGGATAAAATGATTCCGCAGGAAACGATTCGGATGGCTGCCGTTGTAGTAGCTATGCTTCCAATTCTTATCGTGTATCCGTTTTTGCAAAAATATTTTGCCAAAGGCGTTATGCTGGGCTCCATCAAGGGATAGGGAAGAAAATCAGTAATCCAAAAACAGGAGGTAGAATAGCATGAAAATTACAAATGTTACATGTATCCGGGCGAATGGTGTATTTGTCAAAATTGAGACGGATGAAGGGATTACCGGCTACGGTGAAGGTTCGAATTTTACTCCTCTAGCAGTTATAGGCATGGTGGAGGAATTAAAACCGTATATCCTCGGGGAAGATCCGCATCGTATCGAATATTTATGGCAGGCTTGCTTCCGTCGTCTATTTGCGAGAGGTGGTCCAGTGACGGGATCTGCAATTTCTGCTATCGATATGGCTTTGTGGGATATTAAGGGTAAAGCACTAAATGTGCCCGTTTATCAATTACTTGGAGGGTTAGCACGCGAAAAGGTGAGATTATACGGACATATCATAGGTAATTCTGCGGAAGAAATAGCCGCAAATGCCAAGAGGCTTGCAGCAAAAGGAGTAACTGCTATTCGCTATCGAGGCTTTCACGATACCGACGATATGGACTTGCATGATCACAAGCGGGCGGTTAGACAGCAAATTGAATATACGGAAGCCATTCGTGCTGCGGTTGGCGACGATGTTGACCTCATTCTTGAATGCCACGGGCGCTATGATCCTGATTTTGCTGTAATGCTTGCAGAAGGTGTTGCGAAGTTTAAACCCCTTTACATTGAAGATCCCATTCGTCACGAAAATCCCCAAGCGTTGGTGAGGTACAGGCAGCATACGAACATCCCGTTAGCAACCGGAGAACGCGGACATAACAAGTATGATTTCCGTGAATTTGTAGTTGACGGTCATGTCGATTATTTGCGACCCGATGTATGCTGGTGCGGCGGCATTACGGAAATAAAAAAAATTGCCGCATTTGCTGAAGTATATAATATTAATGTTGTCCCGCACAATAATTGGGGACCACTCGGGACCTCCGCAAGTGTACACATTTCTTTGGCAATTCCTAACATTACACTGATGGAAGGATTCTGGGTTGATTCCGCAAAGCCGACGGACGTAGTAACACCATGGCCAAAAATAGTGGACGGCTATGCCTACCCGCCCGTTGGTCCTGGACTGGGAGTGGAGTTTAACGAAGAGATCGCCGCTTCCATTCCGCAAAAGCCTACAAGAGTATTGCCCAAGCTGAATGGATTTGATGGATCTGTAAGAGACTGGTAGGGCTCTGCGGTGTCCTTTTATAATAAGTGCCTGTTTTCTTATCAGCCTGTACCCTAAATTATTTGTGCACATAAAATAATCTGGCGAAGATGTAGGGAGGTTGATTATGTGAAAAAGGTTAAGTACAAGATGGGTAAATTAGGGAAACATAATTTCATGAAAAGATTTAATGCTATAAACACTTTCCTGCCTGATACTCGAATAGCCTCTAAATCTAATATAAAAACTATGATAAGATTATACGAATCACTTTATTTAAAACCTGATGAGGGTACCGGAGGTCATGGGATATATAAAATAACAAAAACTAAAAAAGGGTATTCGTTAAGAAGTGGGACTGCCACTAGATATTTCAATTCAATTGATACTTTATATCGTTCACTTCATATATTACTCACTAAAGAAAAGTATGTAGTCCAGAAAGGGATTGATTTGCTAAAACATAACAAACGAGGATTTGATATCAGAGTCATGGTGCAAAAGAACAGAAATAATATATTGATCCCGACAGGTATTATTGGAAGGTTAGCGAAGCCTAAAAAAATAGTAACTAATTATCATTCTGGAGGCACTCCTTTGCCAATAGACAAGTTACTCAAATCACATCTTAAAGGAGACTCTCGGATCAAATATATTAAAAATATGGAATCATTGAGTAAAAAAGCAAGTCATGTCCTTGGTAAAAGTTATAGAAGGAAGCGAGCTTTCGGTGTTGATATAGCAATTGATTCCAAACTGAAGCCATGGATTCTGGAGATTAATACTGAACCTGATATGAGTATTTTTAACACTTTGAAGAATAAAACGATGTACAGGAGGATTCTTGGATACTCTAAAATAAAAGGATAACAGGTTATATTAAACAGTCCGCACGGTTGGTGAAAACCCCTTTTAGTAGACATCTAAAAAAGACTCTAGAGAGCAAGCTGTCGTCGGTACTCAACCGGCGTCAGCTTCTTTAGTTCTCTTTTGTGCAAATCTAAGCTGCAATCGAAAATAGTCAAAATAATTACAATTAGGTTACTTTTCAATACACCACGGAAAACAATTGTTGGAAAAGTGTAAGAAAGACGCAATGGCGCCTGGGATGGATGGTATAGTACATATTATTGGTAAGAAAAAGCTTCCCTACCTAAGCGACAAGAACTACTTCGAACACATGGGTTTTAAGAGGTTGCGAGTAATCGAGGATTTGCATTCCACACTCATCGTATCCAATCTAGAGAAGAAGCTCAAAAGGCTCCTACTGCTTGGACAACCTTTAGTTTGTTTTATAATGGGAGATTTGTTACACACGAAATATTAAGTCCCAACAAGTTTACAGACCTAACCAATTCTTAAGCCTTTTAAATATCTGTTTATCCTCCACTCCATTAAAACCCAATGCATTCCCTATGATTTTTGTATATTCGTCGAAAGTATTGTTAAGATTGCGTCTGGTTGAAAACCAATACTTGGAGCTATATTCAGTCTGTGCAGCACAGTAAGTTAGTCTGATTCCAGAGCTGCTGAAAATATGGTTAAAATTGAATTTAACTCTTCGCATATGATAATCGGATGAAACGACTAGAGCTGACTTTAAATTGTGTTCATTCATAATATTTAGTGTGTACTGCGCATTCGTATAGGTACTATTAGCCTTTGTTTCCTTTATGATGTTACTTGCAGGGACACCAAGCTTAATAATGGATTCGTAGATACCATCTTCACGAGCATTAGAAATAATAACAAGCGGCGCAAAGCCTTCCCTATACAATGAAATAGCTGCATGAATACGTTCCTGGCCGCCTCCCGTTAATACTATAATGGCATCAGACTCGATCGGCTTATCATTAACAATTAGAAATTTCCCTAAAAAAAACAGCACAATAATCATCCCCACCACTAGTGATAACCCTATAAGCTTCCAGCTTATCTTCATAATTATAATCTCCTAATAAATGGGTTAATTGTTAAGAGTATTATCTCATTGAATATTTATATATACAACTTTAGAAGAATATGCTTGGCATTGAAGCTTATGCTATATTGGAAGCTGGACATGATGAGGAACACAATTTACATAAAATAGAAAAAACTATCACAGCAGGTGTGATAGCTACATAGGAACAACAAGATTTCTTCCATTAGTTTTTGCCTGATACAAGGCCTTATCTGCACGTTCGATTAGTTGGTCTAACCTTCCTGTAGAGTTGCATTGGGAATAATGATTGCGAATTCTTCGCCTCCCAATCTTATTAGAACGTCACAATTTCACTAAGTATTTTGAACGATCTGAGACATCTTCTGCAAAACAGCATCACCAGCAGAATGCCCATAGGTATCATTAATTTTCTTAAAGTAATTGTATAAATCCATATTCGCTTAAACATTGTTCCCCTTTTAATGAACGATAAGCGGTTCAATAAGTGAGAGAAACAATTGCAAATCCCTTTTATCGAAGCTGTACAGGTTAGCAGATTGCTTCAAGAAAACCGTGATATTGCTTACATCCAAATGGCCTGTATTCGGAAAATAAACAGTTCTTACGGCAGCATTAACTTCCTCTTGTCTATTATTATCGGTAATTATAATGGTTGTATAATTTGTAGAGTTTTTTCCTGCCATATCTTTGACGCCGATGCCGATACGGGTTGCTGTATCTGGAATCGGTAGTCCCCAAGGCAAAGTGAACTGAGGCACATTTCCTTTGGGGACTTCTCCAATTAGGCTAATTGGTTGGTTGTTACTGTCTAGAAAATAGATCTGATAACTGACGAGGCTTGATTCATCATTAGCTCTGCTCCAAGTTAAGAAGCCATGCAATTTTTGGGGTTGCTCGTCCATATCGAGAAAATTCAGATTCTTAGGGAGCTTCGAACTCGGCACAGTGTTGGTATACATTTTGATAGGAAGATAAGTTGGCGCGCTCTCATTGCCGTTGTTGTCATACGAATATAGAGCAAATTGAGTGGCGCCGCTGGGTACTGGCTGCAAATTATCTAAATAATAAGATAGCTGAGAAACAAATTGGGCCGTAAATATCGTACCGATTGCTTGTTTTTTAGCACCATTAGATGTACTAAAATATAGATTATAGCCTTTGATTGCGCTTCGATCTGAGGGTAGAGTAAAACCAATCTGTCCTGAAATCGTATTCGGTGTAGATGAATATGTAAAGTCTTGATTAATAATAGGTGCAGGAAGGGTAGCCAAATAAGTAGCCGTAAGATTCGTGTCGTCTTGACGATTATCAATCACATTGACAGTGGGGTAAGAATTAAACTCTTCTCCTGCACTATTGACGCTCCCAACTAAGATACTTCCGGTGTTTATTGCAGGGAGTGAATCAAATACATATTGGTACGTCTTGTCTGCGCGTTTGGCTATAGTGTCCCAATATCTCCACGTATTGTCGCCCATTACCCAATAATAAATATTGTACCCGGCCACCAAGCTTTCGTCGTTGGCTCCGGTCCATGAAACAACAGCCTCAATAGAATTTCCGTTAGCATTGTTATCATGGAACACTAGTGATTGAACAGAATGCAAAGTATAGCTCCACAAAGGCGTTGATCGGATATCAATCACAGCCGAGTTGCTGTCGAACAAAATAACACCGATCCGTGTTGCGCCGGAAGGTAACGAAGTTTTTGGCACCATAAACGAATAATAGTTATTGGCATCGGAATAGACGGACGCAATTACGGAACCTATGGGGTTATTCGTATTATCCAGGAACTGAAGCTTCATTTCGGAGTGAACAGGTATTGTGCCGTAGAACGACCATGATACGTTACCCTCAAACTTTGTCACATCCAATGAGTTATTGTAAGCATTGAAGGAAGCAATCCCTTTCAAAGATACATTTGACGTGAGATTGATGGTTTGGTTAAATACTTGACCGGCGGAGAGAATTCCGGTGCTTGTCGGAGAGCTAGCGGTGTAGCCAATTAATGAAGCAGTAACCGTATAAGCTCCAACCTGCAAATTGGATAAGGAAGCCACTCCATAAGTATTCGTTTTAACAGTTACTGGGAATGGGAGCGCGGCTGAGGTAAAAGTCACATCTGCATTGGAGAGTGGAGATCCCGAATTAGATGTAACCGTAATGTCGGCCGATGCTTTAGTTGGTGCGGCGCCATAGACAGTCGGAACGTTGCCCACCAATGTGAAGAACAGCATGAATAAAAAAATGATAGACACTAGATTCTTGATAGCTTTCATGACTTACCCCCACATCTGAAATAATATCATCATAACATAGGTCTTAAGACTTAGTCATTATCATACCGATTATTATTTTGTCGAAATTCGGAAATAGTCAAAATAATTACAATTAGGTCAGTACTACACATTTACGAGCGGTGGTTCGCACTCTATACTAAAGGCAATTCAAGTTGAACACTATTGGTATCGGTAATATCAAGCCTATCAGGAACGTGCTAAATTAAGCAGCAAATAGACTACTCTACGTAAGGAGACAACTTTATTGAAACAGCAAGCATGCAAGCTTGACAAAGAAATAACAAAGCAAGTAAAGCTTGATTACCTGCTTTATTTGCCAAACGGGTACGAAGAAACCAACCGTGAATGGCCGCTCATTCTCTTCCTGCATGGGCGTGGTGAGCGAGGTACGGATCTGAGCCGTCTACAACAATATGGACTCCCGAAGCTAGTCGAGGAACAAGAGGATTTTCCATTTATCGTCGTATCACCGCAATGTCCGTTATACACGACATGGGGTTTAGAAAGTGATGCTTTACTTGCACTGCTTGATGATGTGTCTGCGCGATATGCGGTGGACAGAAGCAGGATTTATTTGACGGGAATTAGCATGGGCGGCTTTGGCACGTGGAATTTAGCAACGGATGCTCCGGCAAGATTCGCTGCCATCGCCCCAATTTGCTCCACAGGACCAACGGAAAAAGTCCATATGCTGAAGGATGTTCCGGTATGGGTGTTTCATGGTGCAAAAGATACAACTGTACCCGTGCATCATGCAGAAGAAATGGTTGAGAAGCTCAAAGCATACGGTGGCAATCCGCGTCTGACGATTTATCCGGAAGCCGATCATGCTGGCTTGACACCCGTTTTCTTCAATATGGAGATTTACGACTGGTTTATGCAGCATAGGAGGAGTGTGTCGAGTTCTGAGTAGGTAATTTTAAGAGAAAAGAGACTAATCGGAGCGTGTTGGATACGCTCCGTTTTTTTGTCTTTGCAGACTGATACTTGTAAGGGGACAGGAATGGAAGATATGGTATCCGAAGCATGGGATCATGTATCTGGAACCTCTTCAATGGAAGCAAGAGAGAAATTGGATTCTAACCAGGAGACTTTAGTCAGTGACATTCAAGATGGTGTGGAACCTTGGTGCTATTTTATCTCCGGCGACTTTTACAACTCGTTTGGGTTTTCTTATCTATTGGGTATAGTTTATTTGTTACCTACCGGTACTGATCATTGATGAGATATTCGTGTGAATCATTAATATGGTTAATTGAATGAGATGCCCTATGTTGAATTATATCTCTAGCTTTAAGTTCCTTAAATCAATAACCGCATTTAATTCCATAAGGATATCCAGACCTAAAAGTCCATTTATATGTCCTTGAGGATCAATTACTCCGAAATCCAGCTTTAATGGTTTTAAAACTACTGATCCTAAGCTTATTCCATCTACCTGCTTTGTAAAAAAATTATGTATACTACCTCCAACTCCATAAAATGAATTCACATAGTCATCAAGCTCCGCAAATATGCCAATATCTTCAACAACATCTGGTGAAAGTATCGTCTCTGCGGCTCCAGTGTCTATAACTATGTTATCAATGACTATGGATTTTCCCCGAAAAAATATTTCCATCGATGTAAATAAAAGGCCGTTTTCAAAGGTTAGGTTGATCATTTTGCCCTCTATATCCGAAAATTTGTTTGATTTGAATCTCGATTTTTTCATTACCCGTATGATAAACAAGCAGATCATCCTTCGCACGAACTAGCTCCCGAGTTGCTTCCTTCTCATCATCAAAAGCTTGAATAACTGCCACATCATCCATATATCTGACTTGGTTCTCAATATGAGATTTTAGAATCTGAAGTTTCACAAACCGATTGGGATACAACTTCCGAACTTCTTCCCATTGCATGGTACAGCCCTCCCTAACAATGAATTGGTTAAATTAATAATAGCATGTAGAAAAATCAAAATACAATGATGAAGATATATTGCAGGAGTGATAGATCTTATCCAAATCAGTAAGTTTTTTAATCTAACATTACGTTAATTCCTTTAGTTAAGGGAAATTTTTGCCACTGCTTATCAATACCTAGACTCAATATGATAGCTTTAGAGAACAGTGAGAGATACTCCGTTTTAATAATAGATGGACCTAAACGACTATATGAAAAAGTGGCTAGAAGAATAGTAGTCTTATGTGAGCAAGCTAATGACTTACGGGGGCTTTGGGATCAGATTAACAAATAAATAGATATAAATAGATTTAGTATTGGCTTTATAAATACAATATTTCTATTATAAGTAAAAAATATATAACAAGTTTAATAAAAAAATTTGAATGACCAAAAATAAATTTTATAGTGATTACAAGCTAAAAATATAGGTAAGAAAGAGAAGTTAGCAGGTTTTAATGCTTCTTTTCAAAGTGAGGGGTAAGGAAAGGAAGTACATCTAAGATTTCTTTTTTCCATTTATAGTATGTGTTGCTCGATAATTTAAGTTCGTTTAGGACTTCAGGGTTTCTCTTATCTGTTTTATAAATCAAATAGATGAGGTCGAGCATTTTTTGTGGGTAATGTTTGTTGTGGAAAAGGTGGGGTTTGTTTAGGCTGATAGAATAAGAACGGCTACAATCCAGGCAGCAGTCTCGTTTTTGTTTCTTTCCATTCCTTTTCGTATTACTACTGCGGCATCGAGGGCAAAGGCTGCGTTTACCTGAGTTAGGATACTGTGAACTTAAGCGCTGGTCCACTTGATCAAGAAACTGCCATGCACGTTTCCGGAGTTCCCTTAAACTTCGTTCAGAGTCACAGATTTTTAAATATTTATTTGCATCCTCATGAAAATCCATCACTTTCACCTCGATTATTGATATGGAAATAATGTCTTTACTTCAATATTATAATAACCATATTATACTTGTGTTAAATTAGAAGAACAAGTAGAGGATGGAAAAATAATGTAGTTTCTTGTAAAATAAAGTAACATTAGTACTTTTGGAGGGAGCCCTATTGAGATGGTTAAGATATTTCTTGGAAGTGCGAATACACCAAGCGCACTTGACGATTTAAGAAAGATAGCAATGCTTATTGAAGAAGTAGAATTCGGTGTAATTCCATGAAATTCCCCAAGGGTATTTCCTCTTGGAAACCATATGAGTGAGAGCTTGGACAACATCTGCAAACAAGTAGATGCCGCAATTCTTATATTCAGTGAAGATAACTACGTTTTGTTTGGCAATGAGTTCAGTTCGCATCCTAAACCTAATGTCCTTTATGAATATGGTCTATTTAAAGGTCATTTGGGTGCTGATCGAACGATCATTTGCAGAAGGGGCTCATTATCAATCCCGTCGGATCTAAGCGGAATAATCTACTGTAATTTGGACAAAGAATACAGGGCAGAAAGAGAACTGCTTGCGTGGTTAAGGCAACTGAGTCCTAAAAAGTAAAGAGAGAAGAACAGGTTGAATTTTTACAAAGAATCAGGAGGCTATTGTGAGTAAAATCCCTAACTTGCAAACGTTGCGCGGCATCTCGGAATTAAAGTATGTAAACGCAGATAACGTTACACGCTATCGGGCAATCATGCGCTATGTTTATCAGCAGTATCAAAAATTGAACTATTGGCTTAAGCCAGAACAGATTTATGAAGGGCTGATGGAATGGAACGTACAAAAAAATTATACATTGGAGCAATGTCAAATTGATCTTGCGCAATTGGCGGATTGGGGGAATCTGACTCCACAGCATGATGGGGAACGTGCGGTAACCGTTGAAGAATATCTTCGTAAAAAGTATCGTTACCTTCTCACTCCTTATTCCATTGAGATCGAACGAATGCTAGAGAGTCTAGAATCCATTCGTGGATATGGGGGTTCGTTGGAACCGACTCTTTTTGATACAATTGCAGATACCTTATTTAAAATCAGAGAGAATGCAGGTATTTATGAGCTTGGTAAAGCTTTGGAATATTGGAAGAAATTATTTAACTCGTTTCAAACATTACATGAAGCATCTGTAGATTATATTGCAAGTCTTCAAACGGGCATGGCTGAGAATTTGATGGTCACAGATGCCTTTTTATTATATAAGGACTCTATCACTCACTATTTACAAGATTTCATACAGGCACTACAAAGACGGTCTTATAAAATTGAAGGTAATTTAAATCAGATAACAGCAGGAGTTCGAGAATTGTTTTTAAATGCAGTAGCAGATGATGAATGGCGGATTCCTAAACTGGAGCAACTATTGCCAAAAGAGCAATACTTAGATGAACTTCAGGATAAATGGAGTAGTCTAAGCAGATGGTTTCTCGGTGATCAAAATTCCATTAGTGATTCTGTTTTACTGGAGCGAGCAACTAAAGAAGCCATCGTGAAGGTAGTACGGAGTGCGGTACGCATTCAGGACAAGAAACGTTCCAGTATCAGCAGGAAGAATGATCTTGATTATTTAGGAAAATGGTTTTATGAAACTCCAGATATTGATACATCTCATAAATTGTCGGCATTTGTATTTGGCCTATTTCATGCCCGTCACCTGCAAGGTGAAGATTCGCGGGGGTCAGATAGTAAAGAAATGTCAATGTGGCAAGAATCCGCAATTCCACGAACAATACGTTCACGAAGCAGAAAAAGAAATGAACGGCAGGATACGGTGGCAGCCATTAACAATAGCGCATTAAAAGAACAATTCAGGAAAGCATTTTTGATTAAACAAAAGCAAGAATTAAAATTTTTGATTCAAATGGTTGATGTTGGAGAAATTTGCATCTCGGAATTGGAACCTATAAAGGAAATAACCAGGCTGCAATTGTTAGGTTGGATTAGTCGTTGTAACGCTTCTGCTAACTATTCTTTTCAAACCTCAGAAGGTATTAAAATCGAATTGGTGCATCCTCCTAACAAGGAACGTGCTCTATTGCTTTGTGAAGATGGCAAACTAGAACTTTTGAATTACCGTTGCAAATTTATGGTCATTAATCATAAAGCTTGGAGTCAGCAGGTTGCTTGGTTTTATGAGCTTTAAAAAGAGGTGGAGGATATGCGCATGGTGAAGATAAAAGTCGGTAAGCTGAGTGCCAGAAGATATCGAATGTATCGTTCAGATCGTAATGAGATTGAGGAAAAAAAACAAATCTGTATGAATGCCCTCTTGAATCGTCCATGGATTGATAAGAAGAAGAATGCTGAAATCTATTACTGGATTAAAGATCAATATTTTGAAATAAAAGATTGGTTCATGCATTATGGGGGCTATTCCATCATTATGAACAGAAATTTTATTAAACTGGATAAAGTTCCGGCTATCGCGTTCCCTTGGATGGGATTTCAGGAGTTTCGTGAACCATTAGATTACGCTTTATTCACCTATAGTCTGTGGTATTTGGAGAACAAAACCGAGGGTGAACAATTTTTGCTGACCCAGTTAGTGATTGAGATCAGGCGATACATGGTCGAACAAGGGATGGATGTGGACTGGGGAAATTATTACCACCGCTTGTCCATGGCCAGAGCGTTGAAAAAATTGAAAAGTTTGAATATCGTTCAAGCGGTAGATGGAGAAGAAGCGAACTGGGCTTTGAATTATGAACATTATGATGTGTTGTATGAATGTACTTTATATTCACGTTACATCTTAAGAAGTTTCCCGGCAGAGCTATCCAGTTATACAAATATGGATGAATTGAAAGACACAATGAATTATGGGAGGGATCCCGAGGAAATAGAAATGAAGAAGAGGCATGATCTTTACCGTCGTTTTTTGTTGGAACCTATATTGCTTAATCATCAGTGGCATGGAGACTTGTCATACCTTCAACATGAAGCTGATTTCTTGATTAATAATTTGAAAACAATGTTTGGTTGGGAAGGGAGCCGCTACAGAGAGGGAATTCTTTTGTTTGAAACCAACACTACGTCAGAATCAGAAACATTTCCAACACAGTTTGCTTTATCAGACTTGGGAATGCTTTTATGCGGAGAAGTTCGCAGTATGGGGATAAACTCTGAACTAAGTATGAAGGCTGAGTTGAATGGATGCTTACGTTTAACCAAAAATGAAATTGAACGTGTACTCATTCATTTAAAAGCACAGTTTGGAGAGTTCTGGACTAACGAGCACAAAAAGATGAAATCGGCGGTATTGGCTGAACAAATATGCAATCATTTGAGTGAATGGGGATTCGGGCACTGGGAAGATCATATGTTTTTTGTATTAAATGGCGCTGGAGGAAGATGGGAAGTTCAATATGGATTAATAGAGCAGGCTGATTAGGAGGACTTGAGGTGGAGCGTTGGCAAATGAACAGGGCTGGAATTCTGAATTTTTGGTACTACGATGAAGAAGAATTTCTTTTTGAACAGGGCAGATTAATCTTACGTGGAACCAATGGATCTGGCAAATCAGTCACCATGCAGAGTTTTATTCCGCTTGTGCTGGATGGGGATAAGAGACCGGAACGTCTGGATCCATTTGGGTCGCGTGACCGACGTCTGGAGTATTATCTGTTAGGTGATACTAATCAGGGCCATACGGATAGAACGGGCTATCTTTGGCTTGAGTTTTATCATCCTGTGAAGATGTTGTTTAAGACGATTGGTATTGGCATTAGGGCTCGTCGTGGTGTGCCACAGCTTGGTTTTTGGGGATTTCTGCTCGAAGATAACCGAAGAATAGGCGAAGACTTTTATTTGTATGATCGAAATCAGTGGCTGGAAGAAGGTAGAAAGGTTCCCCTCCATCGTAAAGCTTTAGAAGAAAAAATAAATTCCGGTGGGCAAGTTGTTCAGGAGCAAAGTGCATATCGGGAAATGGTGAACAAGGCATTATTCGGATTTAGAGAAACGGAGTCCTATAAAGATTTATTAAAGCTGCTGTTGGAGTTGCGAAGTCCCAAGTTGTCCAAAGATCTAAAGCCTTCGTCGATCTATGAAATCCTGAACAAATCACTTCCCCCTCTTATGGAAGAAGAATTAAGCTCTTTATCGGATGTTCTTGAAGATATGGATCAAATTACCGACCGGCTGGATGAACTTCAATTACATGTAAGGGAACTGTCTAATCTTGAACAAAGTTATAACAGCTACAATCAGTTTCTATTAAAACAAGCATCCAATAATGCAGTTCAAAAGTGTGAAGCCTACAAAAAAAGCTTGAGTCAATTAAAACAAGTGGAAAAGCAATTAAAAGAAATAGAAGAGAAGAAAAATAAAATTGTTCAAAAATTAATTGATTGTGAACAACGTCTTGGAGTTGTGGAAGTAGACTTAGAAGTTTTAACCCAGGGTGAGGCCATGGGAAAACAAAGAGAACTGGAACTCAAGGAAGAACAATTACGGGACATTCATAAGCACCTTCAGACTCTTAGAGAGAGAATTGCTTCCGGTCAATCTAAATTGGAACAACTAAAGCAAGAGATTTCAAGATCAGCCGAATCGTTAAGCCAAATTGTAAAAGAACAAAATGAAACGATTGACGAGTTGGAAGACATGGCGCGTATGATCGAGTTTAATGGGCATGATGTTTATCATGGCATTTGGAGTCGTGGTATTCCTGAAGAAAATCAATGGTATAAAAAATGGATGCAAGATCTGGATACTCATAAGAAGCAGCTAATCGCCACTCAACAGACTGCAAGAGAAGAAGGGGAGTCAGAAAGAGCGGCGAAAGAAATGGAAATACAGCTTGGAGAAGTCCTTCAACAACGGCATCAAACTGAAGAAGAGCAGAACATACAAGAGTATAAACTGGAAACAATTAAAGAAAATATGAGAGATGAGTTAGTTCCCTGGTATCAGAGACTGCAGTACTTGCCTGCGCAAGGAGAGCAACTGAGAGAAAGTTTGCGCGCTCTAACTCTACTAAATATTAATAATCGCCAGTATGAACCTGTACGGAGGCCAATTGTCCAAGCCTATGAGCGGCAAAAAGAATCATATATGCAGCAAAAGGCCTACTTGAAGCAAAAAAGAGTTACTATTCAAAATGAGCAACTCAAATTGGAACAGGAACTGGATGAATGGAAGATCGCCAAGGAACCTGAACCTAGAAGAACCGAAAGTAGAAACTTTGCTCGGAAAGAAAGAAGACCTGGCCTAGGGGCACCATTGTATAAAGTATGTGAATTTAGTGAAACTTTGACCGAAAGTCAACAAGCACAACTGGAAGAAACATTAGATCAGGCAGGACTGTTGGATGCGTGGATTCTGCCTGGGGGGCAGGTAGGTATATTCGAACAGCAGAACAATGAAGAAGAAGTCTGGATTCAAATTCAACCTTTGCATCTAGATAAGGCTAAAACACTGAGCACGGTTCTGCATGCCACTCCTACAGAAAAAAGCGGCTTATCAGTAGAAGATATCAATTATGCGTTAAATGCTATAGGTTGGAAGGATCAAAACGATCCATTTAGAAGCTATAGTGAAGCACCAGGAACGTTAATCACAGAGTCAGGACGATTTAATATCGGTCCGTTATCCGGAAAGAACAATTCCAAACTACGTTCTGAATTTATCGGAGAGGCGAATCGTTTACGCACAAAACAATTGGAAATGACCAAGCTGGAGGAAAAAATACACAATTTAAATAGAGAGTTGGAGGACGTTGATCATCAAATTCATATGTTAACTATCAATCAACAAAATATGGATATTGAAATAAATACTTTCCCTCAGGATATTGAACTGCAGAATCAGCTTGAAGTGGTATTAAAAACGACAATTCGTATGGAACATTTAATGGAACATGAGCAAAAAGTAGAGGAACGCTACAAGATAAAGGTATTCGACTGGAGGACTTTGCAAGTAAAATTAATGGAACAAACAGCGGATTGGTCCCGATTAAAAAACGAGTCACAGATTAACCAAGCAATAGAACTTTGTTCCCTCTATCAAGGATGTATCTCCGATTTGTACTCTCAGTGGGGACAGTATCGAAGTACGTTACAGATCAAGGTGAACCACGAAGAGCAGCACATCAGCTTACTCATCTCAGTGGAAGATGATCAATCAGAATTAGAGGATAAGATTATTCAACAAGTGAGACTGACAGCTCAGGTCAAGGTGCTTAGTGAAATCGTTAAAGATATGGGAATTGAGGACATTCACAGACGAATCACAGAATGTAAACAGAAAAAAGATTTGTTAGGCAAAGAAATTCCCCGATTGCGTGAGCTTAAAGAAGAGCAAAATATTCAACTTGGTAAAGCAGAAGGAAACCTCGAAAATTGTCATGAAAAGTTGATTGAAAGCCAAAACCTGCTTAATAATACGCTTGAACAATGGAAAGAGGAAATACGTTTGGGCTTACTGCCTATTTCGAGAAGATTTATTGAATCAATTACAAAGGAAATTCCTTTAGAAGATATAGTGATTTATTGTGAACAAGTTGTAAAAGAGTATGTCAACTTGTTCTCTAATGTTACTCAAGAGCGGATGGTTAATGATTTGACAAGAGAGTTTCATAAATCAAAAGCAAATCTGCAGGAGTATGCAATTGACTTGGATTATGGAGAGTCTGACTCCAGCCGAATTACTATTCTCTCAAAAAGGGATCGCCTCCACCCGATTTCTCCAACCATATTATTAAATGAATTAACTCAACAAATGGAAGAGCAAAAAATTCTGCTAACAGTTAAAGACCGAGAACTTTATGAGGAAATCATCATTGGAAGTGTAGGCAAAGCAATTCGTAAACGAATCCACCGTGCAAAGGCTTGGGTTGAAAGAATGGCTGAATTAATGAAGCAGAGAAATACATCGAGTGGTTTAAAGCTTTCATTAAAGTGGCTTCCTTTAGAACGCAATAACGAAGATGAGCTGGATACAGAAAAATTGGTCAGTCTATTGATGCTAGATCAACATCGTATGGATGATGAACAGATACAACAGGTCATAAATCATTTTCGGACGAGGATCTTACAAGCAAAGCAAGATTCCCAAAGAGAGGATGGATTGCTACGTAACTATATATACTCACAGTTGGATTATCGTTCCTGGTTCGAGTTTAGATTGGAACATATTAAAGGGGACAGAACTAATTATACGGAACTAACGGACCAGAAGTTTAATGTTTTAAGTGGTGGTGAGAAGGCCATGGCGATGTATATCCCTTTATTTGCAGCTGTGTACTCTAGGTATAGTGAGGCTAACTTGGATGCGCCCAAAATAATCTCGTTAGATGAAGCATTTGCGGGTGTGGACGATGCTAATATTCGTGACATGTTTCATTTGCTGACTGATATGGGCTTCGATTATATAATGACATCACAAGTGTTATGGGGCTGTTACGATACCGTGCCAAGTCTGGCCATCTATGAGATCTATAGGCCTAAAGATACAGAGTTTGTTACCTTATTCCACTATCGTTGGGATGGAGAAAGTAAAGTATTAATCGATTAGAGGTGAGCTATGGAACTATTGAATCGTAAAACAGCCAAGCATTATTATTCAGATCCTTTACTTGAAAACTTGTTGAATGCAGTGTTTAAAAAATACAAGGGACAGAACGGTGTAAGAGGGAATGCTCGTTTTATAGTTCAAACGCAGGTAGAAGCCGAAAGATTACAAGATTATTTTGGAGAACGTGTAAAGCAATTCATTATTGTAGGAGCAGAAATTGAAGTGCACTTGACAATTTTTGCTGAAGAATTAAAGCAGGGATATAACTTAACAATTACTGAACTTTATGAACTTTTGCATAGCAAGCAATTGCTCACAAAACGTGAAGAAAAAGACTTGAAATTATCAGCTTGGACCAAACTCTTTGTTAAAGTTGAGCAAGACTTTATTAATAAATTCAATGTTTCTAAAACGGATTTTGACGAATTTGTTCTGAAGACGTTTAACTGGTTTCAAAGATTGAAGAACGCAGAATCCAAGGGTTATATGGTGCTAAAAAACGTTTTTGATCAAGATAAGGGTACGAATGCTTACTGGGATCTGTTAACTTGCTTAAGCGCCTTATGGCAACTATTAATGAGAAAAGAGGAGATGTTTGAAGATAGAGGTATCTCTGCTGGAAAAATCAGATTGCCTATCTTTGCAGACGCTGTTACGAAGGACCCACATGCCTTTGATAAAAAAAGGTCAGTAGGAAGATTATTGTGGCACGCTCTTTATGACATAGATATCCAGAGGATAAAGATGAATGGAGACGAGAAAAACGATATAACAGTCATCCCAGACTATTTATTTGAGCGTCAAATTTATAGGAACTTTGATGTTTGGGACGATGATCTTAGTTCTATTTCTCATGTTTTTGTACCCAATCTAATAAAGGGTAATTCTCCTCGCACGTTAAATTTGCGGGAGATTGAGGAAATTGAACAGTTTCCAAAATACTCATTATTATATATTATTGAGAATCCTGCTATTATTTCTCAACTAGCAGATGAAACCATTCACTTTCTTAATACAAATGGGCTTTCTTTAGAGCAGCTTCCGTTAGATTTTCCAATCCTTCTTTGCACCATTGGGCAATCCAGAACTGCTTCGAGAGTTTTTATAGAGAAATGCCTTGCTTCAAATCGGGATTGCGTGATTTACTACTCTGGCGATCTTGATGTTCCAGGAATACAGATGTTACATGGTATGAAGAAACAGTTTGTAGCACAATTTTATGCATGGCGGATGGATACTTTTATATACCATAAGTATGTTACTCCAAACAGCAAAAAATTTTCTGATCAGGATTTGAAACTCCTTAAAGAAGCAGAAGGTGGCTTGAAAAAAGAGATGGTACAATTTGGAGCCAAAGTTTATCAGGAAGCGTTTATTAAAGAGTTGAAGATGGATTGGATCAAGGCAATACGTGAGGTGATTGATTAGAAGATTTATTCTATCGTGCTTTGTGAGAAATGTTACAAAAAGGGATAAATAAGCATATATTACAACTATTCCTATACCCAATGGTTTTATCGCTGGAAATCGCCATATTTGCTTCAACAACCTACGATTCCGTGAATTGGTTCCCGTGGAGTGAGAAGCATTTGATACAGCGAGATGAGAAAATAAGCTCATTTCTTATCTATTGGGTAGAGGTAACGTTTACTGACACATACCTACAGGTCCCAGATGTACATACAAAAGCAACTGATGACGATTTAAGAAATGAAGTTATATTGTTTAGGAGATGTTTCATATCGTAATACTTTCACCCTGTTCATTTAAAGTAGAAATATGAGAACATACTAATAAAATTATGAGCTTTCTTAATTTGTATGTAATCGAAACAAAACTGAGAAAAGGTGGGCGAGGTAGATATGATAGATGAAGATGATGTTACTAAAGAAGAATACTTGAAATCACTAAATATTGACCAAATCAATTTATCTTTACTACGAAAAAGTATAAAATCGATAGAACCCTTTCCTTTCCTTTGTATTTAAATGATGCTTTTAAATTTGTAGGTGAATCCATTGGGATAAAACAATTTGAAATATTTAGTAGAATGGATGATGCAAATACTTGGATAAAAAAATGTAATTATTTATTTGAAGGTATTAATAGGAGCTTTTTAGTAGCTTCTGATTTTATTGATCAAAACGAAAAACTATTCGTTCCATTAAACTATTCGTTCCATTCCATGTTACACAGGAAGATCGAACCGCTTACTATTTTGTAAAAATGGCATTTATCGTTTGTTTTCTTTATGGGATACTCTTGTTCACTTGTAATAGAAATTTTATCGGTCGCAAATTGTTTGTTTTATGAGAGGAGTATAATAATGGATATCGTAGAGAGTGGTTCATTTCATAAATTACTTGCGGCTTTATTTCTTTGTAGCGTCTGTTTTATCGCAGTTTTATATTTAGTAATCAGTATCATAAGAAATAATTTTGATTCAAAGGCTATGAAATTTTTCGGGATATTAGTGATATCTGGGTTTGCACTTTTTATAAATAACTGGACTATTTATGTTCTTGTAACACTCGTTGCTTCAACTTTAATTACTGTTCAAAAATTTTTGGAACGAATTTTAGAGATTATATTCAGACACAAAAATTATACTCTATCAGATGGTACTAATAGAGGTCGAGTTAATAAAAATTTGAAAGAAGTTGAACAAATATCTACAGCAGAAGCCGGTATTCTGATACCGGAGCAAATTATGGATAGTGAATTTAGTCCTTCTGCAACTCCTTTGGAAGAACAAGTGAATTTTATAATGTCTATTGAAGATAAAATGTTACATGCAATGGAACTTGAGAAGGAAGTAATTAAATTTGATGAGATAAAATTCAATCAAATCCTGACAACAACTAGTCGAAAAGAACTTCTACTTGATGCTATTTTAATCAGTGATAGTAAGATAATTATTCTAGAAGTTCAACCAGCTATTAAAGAAGATTTACTTTATAAATCAATTGGTCAATTAAAAAAACAATGTTATTTCTTAAAAAAATACCTAAAAAGAGATAACGATTACAGTGAAGTGAGTGGGATATTATGTACGTTGAATTATCCTGAATTCACTGAGAGTGTCGTTAATGGAGTGGGCTTATTAAAGTACGACTTAGAGCGGCAATGTTTTGTGAATTTATATGAAGTTCTTGAGTGGTTAGGGAGAGAAAATGAGTAAAATCTATTCTCTGATTTCTTTAATATATTTCTGGGGGATTTGTTGGATTGTAAGCTTATTTCCGAAAATCTTTATTTTAGTAATGATGCAAAATAAAGAGCTAGATAAGTTATGGTATTGGCTGATAACATTCGGTACAGCACTCGTACTTTTAAGTAAATTTAGGAGAAAATGGAATCAACCTTTAGCTTCTGAGGATAATGAAGTACCTTTGTTTGAATTGTATCCTTCACTTAAAGATGAGATATTGCAATTAGTGCAAAAGCTTGATATTAAGCAGGATATTAGGTTTTATACAAATGACTTTCAAGGCATTAATGGGAAAGCAAGAAGTAATAAGAGTTATGCGAGTGTTACTTTAAGCAGAGGGCTTCTTCAACTTGAAACGCAGGATATCAATGTCATATTGCTTCACGAGCTTTTCCATGTGAAGCATTGGACAATTCATTTCATTAATTTCGAATTTGCTTCTATGCTTGAAGAAATGAATTTAAAAATGAGAAAATATCATGAGAAAAGGAAGCGAAAACTTCTATATCGTTATTTTCAAATTGATTATTTTCTACAAACTCTTAGCTATTTTTCAACTATGTTTCTTTTGTTTTTAAATATGATAACAAATATGTTCAGAATGATTTTTGATGAGTCTATGGCAGACAAATTCGCAATTGATTGGAATAAAAGCTTAAGAATTGTAAATGTACTTAAAAAAAGCAAACATACGAATGGACGAATAAATAAGATTTCAGACGATTTCAGATTTAGCCAACATTTAGATATAGATATTCGATGTTGGTTACTAAGTAAATATTATTATCTTAAATATGTTAGACCAAAGTGGAATACAACAAAAATTATAATAATTTCAACAACTTTGCTCCTTTTTATTACATACTTTTATTACATGCCTTATTTGCTCAGAGATATGCAAATTTTTCTTGATATTGGTGCTGAAAAATTAAAAAAATTATGGATCAGTTTATTTAACGACGATGATAATTTGGCGAAAACCGTATTTGTATTGATTATTTCTAGTGTTAGTTTTGTTTGGATTTTCATAAAGCTCATTATACTTTGGTCTCTAGGTGCGCGTTGGAAAATACGGTTGCGTTATTTTTCTTATTTGGCAATATTAGGTATGATAATAACTACGTTCACAAATACACTTATTTCTTTACCGCCTGGGCTTATTCTTACAAATGCTATATTTGTTGTACTTTTAGGCTCTTCTGCCTATAAACAATAAGATTTAAAATAATATTATTTTTTAGGCTCAATCTCAAAATCAGTACTTGATTATTCATTCCAAAACCGTTTACGGTTGCATTCGACTAAAATCCCTGCTATATAATGATCACGATTCGGTGTGAAGTAGTGCCGATGTTGATAAGCCTTGATTCCTATAAACTACATTCAATAGAGCAAAGAAGTTTTCAAACTCTTAGCTACCACGGCAAGAATTTTTCCTTTTTACCAACTCTATGCTAAACTAACCCCATCAACATCAAAAATATCCCAGAACCAAGGAGGTGATGCCCTATGACAACGAATCCCATACCCAATAGATTAATCGCTGAAAAATCCCCCTATTTGCTCCAGCACGCCTACAACCCCGTGAAATGGTTCCCGTGGAGTGACGAAGCATTCGAATCAGCGAGAAGAGAAAATAAACCCATCTTCCTATCTATTGGCTACTCCACCTGCCATTGGTGTCACGTCATGAATCACGAATCCTTCGAAGACGAGGAAGTCGCAGCTCTCTTAAATAAAGATTACATATCGATCAAAGTAGACCGTGAGGAACGTCCGGATGTCGATCACCTGTACATGTCGGTCTGCCAGGCGCTAACCGGGCAGGGTGGATGGCCGCTGACGATCATCATGACGCCGGAAAAGAAGCCCTTCTTCGCGGGAACGTATTTCCCCAAAGGCCGCAAGTACGGCCGTAAAGGTTTGATGGACATCCTGCCGCAGATTGCGGGCAAGTGGGATGAAGACAGCGCCCAAATATCGCAGATGGGTGATCAGATCATTGCGGAGACGCAGAGCCGTCTTATAGCCAATCTGCAGGGGGAGATCTCGGAGGAATCGTTGGAGCAGGCTTTTCAAATGTACGACAATATGTTTGACCCGCAATATGGCGGCTTCGGAGACGCGCCCAAGTTTCCGACCTCGCATAACTTGTCTTATTTGCTTCGCTACTATACGAGGACTGGCAATGAGCAGGCACTGACGATGGTGGAGAAGACACTGGATAGCATGTATCGCGGTGGGATGTACGATCATATCGGATGGGGTTTTGCGCGGTATTCAACGGATGAACGGTGGTTGGTGCCACATTTTGAGAAGATGCTTTATGATAATGCGCTACTGACGATGACCTACATCGAGGCCTATCAGTTTACCGGTAAACAGCAATATGCTGAGGTAGCTGAGCAGATTATTGCTTATGTGCTGCGGGATATGACGGATGAACACGGTGCCTTTTATTGTGCCGAGGATGCGGATTCAGAGGGTGAGGAAGGAAAGTTCTATGTATGGAAACCCGCGGAAATCATTCAGCTGCTGGGTGAAGAAGAGGGCGAGCTGTATTGCAGTGTATATGATATCACCGACAGCGGGAACTTTGAAGGAAACAGCATTCCGAACCTGATCGAATGGACGATCGAGGATGCTGCCCGATTACAAGGAATACCGCTTAACGAGTTGAGAGCAAGACTGGAAGCTTCGCGGCGCAAGCTGTTCGAGCATCGGGAGAAGCGGATTCATCCTCATAAGGATGATAAGATACTCACCTCTTGGAATGGGCTGATGATCATGGCTCTGGCCAAAGCGGCCAAGGCGCTTAACAAGCCGGAGTATGCGGAGGCAGCGCGTCGTGCTTCGGATTTCATAGCTCGGGAGCTTCGCCGTGAGGATGGGCGGATACTTGCCCGTTATCGTGATGGAGAGGCCGCTTACCTCGGGTATGTGGACGATTATGCGTTCTATGTATGGGGGCTGATCGAGCTGTATGAGGCGACATTTGATATTGAGCTGTTGCAGCTGGCCGTGGAGCTGAATGCAGACATGCTGACGTTGTTTGGGGACCAGGAGCAGGGTGGATTATTCTTCTATGGCCATGATGGTGAGCAGCTGTTCACACGTCCGAAGGAAATCTATGATGGCGCGATGCCATCGGGTAATTCCGCTGCTGCACTCAATATGGCCAAGCTGGCCAGATATACGTATGATGCGGGTTTATCCCAAAAGACGGACGAGCAGCTCCAGGCGTTCGCGGGCTCTGTACAGAAATACCCATCTGGTCATGCCTTGTTCCTGATTGCGTTGGATTATGTCAATAGCGCGCCTTCGGAGATTGTTCTAGCAGGTGATCCGAATAAGCCGGATTTGCAGGCAATGAAGGAGAAGCTGCAGCGCAGATTTATGCCACATGCGATCTATATGCTGCATCCAAGTACAGAGCAAGGGGAAGCAGCGAGGAAGCTAATTCCGCTCTTGAGGGATAAGGTTGTGTTAGGCGGTAGGGCAACCGCCTACATTTGTGAAAATTTTGCCTGCCATGCTCCTGTTACCGATTTGGATGAGCTGGATGATATAGAATAATTGTTCGGAATATTAGCGTGAGGATTTTTATGATTCTCACGTTTTTTGCTATGTCTGTAAAGATGACAATGGTCCTATATGCTGCCTAAGTACATAACCGAAAAGTGATAAAAACCTTCAAAATTAATATTAGATAGTGAGTGACCATTAGTCATCGTAAAATTTAAATAAATATGTAGAACTATGTAGAAAAAAGTCGAATATAGGTACAAAGAACCATATTATATTTGCGGAATTTTTTGTAAAATCCTCTTATCTCGAGATGACATTTACATAGATGATGAAGTCAAATCTAATGGAACAAGCATCAGGAAAACAATCTAACTTACAGAGGGTGAGACTATGAAATGGTTTATGAATTTGAAAACATCGGTGAAATTAATTTCCGCATTTGGTATTGTAGCAGTCATCGTAGCGGTTGTAGGATTGTACGCTATATCTAATCTGAGCATGATGAACGGCAATATTAGTGAAATGTATAACAACAATCTTACATCGATTCAAAGACTGTCTGCGGGACTTAATAGCTATCAAAATATGCGTGTAGCCACGCGTGACATCGCTCTGAATGATACTTCAACAGGGAATAAACTGCAGACGGATATTGAAGGCTACATGAAGGAAATGCAGGACCAGATTGACGTCTACCGAGGTACAACCATTACCCCTGTGGAGAAGGAACAGCTTAAAACTTATGACACCGTTTTTGCGGCATATACCAAGACTCTTGCTTCAGCAATGAAATTGGCCGAAAAAGACGATAAGAACGAATATAACAAGTTTCTTAACAGCGAGCTGGTTCCTGCCGGATCGAAGGTTAGGGAAAGCTTAACGAAGCTAATCGACATCAACGTAAAGCTGGCCGAAGGCAAGAATGTCGAATCAGCTGGTGCCTATACGTCCGCACGTACGACGACAATCATTATTGTTGTCATTGCCTTTATTCTTAGCATTGCAATGGGCTACGCAATCGCACAATCGATCGCTCGTCCACTGCACCGGATCGTAAGTTTGGTTACCAAGGTGGCACACGGCGATTTACGGGAGAAGGCTGATATTCATACGAAGGATGAAGTCGGGCAATTGGCAGCTTCTATGAATCAAATGATCAACAGTCTGCAAAATCTGATTAGTGGCATCATCCAATCCTCGCAAAGTGTCGCTGCCGCATCCGAGGAAATATCGGCGAGCACAGAAGAAATTGCTGGCAGCAGCATCAGTCAGGCGCAGTCCGCGCAATCCATCACAGAACTGTTCAAAGAATTGAGTGTAGCCATTAACTCTGTTGCCGAAAGTGCAGAGCAAGCTGCAGAGCTATCCAACATAACGGTCAAAACCGCCAGTGAAGGCGATAAAGTGATACAGGCTTCTATAGTGGGAATGCAAGCCGTGAACCAGACGATGACACGGTTAGAAGAAGACTCCTTGAAAATAGGCGACATTATTGAAGTAATTGATGATATTGCCGATCAAACTAATTTGTTGGCGTTGAATGCAGCAATCGAAGCGGCACGAGCTGGCGATCAAGGCAGAGGTTTTGCCGTTGTAGCTGATGAGGTCCGTAAGCTAGCTGAACGAAGCAGCGAAGCGACTAAGGAAATATCCTCCATTATTAAAGTGATGCAGTCAAATACGAAGCAAAGTGTGAATGCCGTGCTGGACAGCGTAGCGCAATCGTCTCAAACCGGCGAAGCCTTCCAAAATATTATTCATATGGTCAACGATTCTTCACAGAAAGTGAACGAGATCGCGGCGGCCTGCGAGGAAGAAGCGGCCCAGGCATCTGAAGTTATGCATTCGGTTGAGTCCATAGCCGCCTCCAGCCAGGAATCGGCTGCAGCCTCTGAAGAAACAGCGGCAACGTGCCAATCACTTGCACAGCTTGCGGACGAGTTGAATACCTCCGTCTCGATTTTCAAAATTTAAGCATACGGATGTGATTCTTATGGCAACAGTACAGCAGGACCAATATATTGAGATGACCGTCGGACTTGAAGCATATGCCGTCAGAATTGAAGAAATTCATGAAATTATTAAGATGCAGACGATAACGGAAATTCCTCATTGTAAGCCTTATGTGAAGGGTGTCATTAATTTAAGAGGCAAGGTTGTCCCTGTTGTCAGCTTCAGGAATTTGTTCGGTTTGCCGGAACAGCAGGATACGAAAACAACACGCATTGTGGTTGTCAAGCATCGGGAAGAATCGGTTGGAATCATAGTTGATCAAGTAAACAAAGTTACCACATTTCCCGATATTCAGCCGCCGCCGGACCATGTAGGAGGTGTGAGCGGGGCCTATTTCTTAGGGATCGGACTTCGTGAAAACAAGCTGGTCGGGATTTTAAAACTGGATGAAGTGCTGCTGCGCGACTAGGGGAGGCTGTTACGCATGAACGATTTGTCAGCCTATCGGGAAGCCTTTATTGAAGAATTGGTGGATCAGCTTGACCGAATGGAGCAGGAACTGCTTTCGATGGAAAAGGAGGCAGCGGAAGAAACCGTCCAATCTATTTTCCGTGCCGCACACACGATTAAAGGCTCCTCAGCTGCGATGGGCTTTGATGAAATGAAGTCTGTGACACATGAAGTCGAGCATTTGCTGGATATGATCAGGGGAAAGAAGCTTGAGGTCGATGGGTCGCTTATTAATTTGCTGTTCAGCGCATTGGATGTTTTGAAAGCATTACGGGACGAGTATATGCGAGGACTTTCTTATTCCGATATTTCAAAATTGGTGTATGATCTTCAGAATTTCACGAAAGCACCGATAAAACCGACTCCATTCAAAAGCTTGCCGGAGCTAACTCTGGAGCAATCGCTGCAGGTGGAGGAAGCTGTGGAATCAGGGCTGCAGCTGTTGAAAGTCCAGATCAACCTGAGTGACGATTGTCCGATGATGGCTGCGCGGTTCCAGCTCACGACTCAGGAAATAACTGCAAGCTACGGTACGGTAATTTGTTCCGATCCGTCTTCTGTGGATTACCATGAGACCGAGGATAGTGTATATTCAGAATCCATATTTCTCATAAGCACCTCTCTCGATATGAAGGACGTTCAGGAGCAGTTATCCACACTGACCGATGTCAGGCTGGTTAAGGTAGAAAGCTACAAGCCGTCAAGTAAGCCGAGCAGCGCAGTATCTGTTCCCAAAGTCCAGGTGCAGGAGGATAAGAGCAAGCAAGGACCACAAACTATACGCGTCAGTGTGGAGCGTCTGGAGCATCTGATGAATCTTGTAGGAGAGCTGCTCATTGATCAGACATCGCTTTCCCAGCTGAAGCAGTCGGTATCGAGCCGATTTGCAAACGAGGAATTTGTGGAAAGACTTAGCGACATCAGTGATCATATGTCAAGCATCGTGGAAGAGCTGCAAGAAAGTGTGATGAAAGCGCGGATGCTGCCCATTGAGCATTTATTCAACCGTTTCCCAAGGATGGTTAGAGACTTGTCACAGAAGCTGGGCAAAGAAATTGAGCTGGTGCTGGAAGGAATGGAAACGGAGCTCGACCGTACGCTGATCGAAGAAATCGGGGACCCCTTGATCCATCTCATACGCAACGCAGTGGACCACGGTATTGAAGCAGCTGAAGTGCGTGCGAGCCAAGGAAAAAGAGTAAAAGGGCGCGTCCGATTAAATTCGTTTCATGAGGACAATCAGGTTGTCATTACGGTAGAGGATGATGGGGCAGGCATCCTGCCTGACAAGATGAAAGCTTCCGCACTGCGTAAAGGGATTATTACCGAAGAAGAGGCGGAACGCCTTTCGGACTATCATGCGATGTGCCTGATCTTTAGACCGGGATTTTCCACGGCTGCGGCGGTTAGCGAGGTATCGGGGCGCGGCGTTGGAATGGATATTGTCCGCAACCAGATTGAGCGGTTGAATGGATTGATTGATATCGACTCAAAAGCAGGTCAGGGAACTTGCTTTACAGTGCGAATCCCGTTGACTCTGGCCATTATTACAGGACTTATGGTAAAGGTTAGCGGCCGTGATTATGTCATTCCGATGAATAACGTCATTGAGATCGTCCGCATACCGATGGAGCATATTCAGACCGTTCATGGGGAAAATGTCATTGTTATCCGCGATAAGGTGATTCCACTCATATGGCTCCATGATGCGCTGCAATTGGACAAAAGCAAGTTAGTAGGTAAATTCATTCCAATCGTAGTGGTCGGGTCCGCTGAGAAGAAGCTTGCTCTCGCAGTGGATGAATTGTTAGGCAATCAAGAAATCGTGATCAAAACACTCGGTACTTTTTTAGGCAAAATTCCGTTTATAACGGGAGCGACCATACTGGGCAACGGCAGGGTAGCGCTTATTCTGGAAATCGCGTATTTGATACAAATGATGAATAAGCATACCATCGGGCAGCCGGCATATACCATGTAGCATATAAGAATGATTCCGTTCGCTTGATTAATTTGCTATAATACAGGGATAGTTGTCTGGATTGGAAGGTGTGATCATATGGAACCGTCCCTTGGTACAGTCGAGGATTGTGAATCATCGTGTTTTGGCTCGGAAGCAGATCTCAATCAAGTTAGGGAAAAGATGATTGATGAGGAGTCGGCCGTTCAGCTTGCCGATTGGTTTAAAGCATTCAGCGACCCGACCCGTGTAAAATTAATTGGTGCACTGCTTCAAAAGGAGCTCTGTGTTCACGACTTATCCGTACTATTGGATATGGGACAATCTGCAGTATCCCATCAGCTGCGTTATCTTCGCAATATGAGAATCGTGAAGCGTCGTAAAGCCGGCAAAACCGTCTTTTACTCACTGGATGATTCACATATCGAAGAGATTTTTGTGCAGACCCTGCAGCATACGAAGCATGGTTAATTGTTAACCAGCCCTGCACCTTCATGGGGATGGACTTGCTCATGACAAAGCCCGCAAGTAAACGGCCATTACCGATACTTGCGGGCTTTGTGATTTCGTTCTTGGTAATGAACAGGGTTCATTAAGCTAAGATAAGCTTATTTTTGCTGAATCATCATTTTCCACAGATCGGCTGAATCGTACCCGAGTCTCCAGGCTGCGACGCCGCCGAGATCATATTTTTTGGCGATATCGATACGGGCTTTAACGGTGGCCTCATCCTCCAGCCAAAATACCCGTTTGTTCCCATCCTGCTCATACTCGACCCGATATTGGCCGAATTTGTTATCCCAGGTTTGTGTAGCTTTTTTACTTTTGATCAAAGCAGGTAAATCCTTCATCAGCAATGCGCGGTTATCAACGAGCTGACCGCTTTCATCGATCTGCCATTCACGCACGTAGAAAGGAATTCCCATAATAAGCTTGTCTCTCGGGATACCGTAAGACAGGAACTCTTGAACACCCTCCTCGACCCACTGCAGCCCGGCTACCGAGCCAGCCTCCGGTCCGGTTCTCCAATGCTGATCATACGTCATCGTGATGATGTAATCAACGGTTTCTCCCAGCTTCTCATGATCATAGGCTGTCTGTGCATTCCATTTCACACTGCCACGCGGCAAATCGATAGAAATCTTAAGACCTTCAGCACGCGCGGCAGCCGTCAAATTTTTGACAAAGGCTGTGAACGGAGCGCGATCCTTACCGGCAACACTTTCAAAATCGATGTTCAAGCCTTCGACACCCAATTGGGCACCTTTACTTACCAGCGCTTGGATAAACTTTTTTTGTGCCTCAGCATTAGCTAAAAATTTGGTCGTTAACGCGGCGTCAAACTGATTGTTAATTAATGGATAGACACGAACGTTTTGCGCTTTCAGCCAAGCAACGGTGTCCTTATTGGACGTATCCGTCAAAGTGCCTGATGCATCAGCAAGCGTAAAATACGTTGGTGATACCACGTCCAGCCCTACCGTATTATTCACATGCCCGCGGATCGTATCATTGTTGGAGCTTCCGTTCCATCCCCAGAATTGCAGCATCCGGAAGTTGTCCCATACCTTAAAGCTATCATCCAACAAGCGGATAGAGGCATTGCTGAAGCCCAGCGCGTAATTAACAGCATCCGGCAAAATGGATGAGTCGGAGATCCACTTATCATTTTGGAACACCTGATAGTAGGGATAATTAGTCCAAATGTCTTTCGGTGAATCATTCTTAGTAATACGAGTATGGTCAAAAGACTTTGCGTAGGCTATGGCGTCATCAAGGCTAAGAAAGGCATTTAGCAGTGACGAATATTGATAAACCTTATATATTTTTTCATTGGATAAAATGGTCTGGTTGTTCTTATCTGATCTGACAACACTGGAATTTCCCCACGCTGCAGCCTCACGAACAGCATCCTCCAAATAAGCGAAGGACCAGCTATCCTGCGTGGACTTGCCTTGATATACCTGGTACACCTTGGGTCCTGCACGAAGCTCGCCTTTGCTGGATTCCGGAATGTTGTCCCAAATCCACTGATGGTCGCGAAGATCGAGGATATGTACATTGCCCCATTTAGCACCTTCTGCTTTAGCTTGGGCCAAAGTAGTGAATTCCCAGGAATCCAGTGTGATATCACCTTGATATAAGCGGTACAGAGGATAGTTATTCCAGACCCATCCATCGGAACGAAGATCGCGAATACTGGCATGACCCCAATTGGAAGCTTCACGAATGGCTTGATCAAGGGTGGCAAATTCCCAAGCGGAGCTGCTTATTCCATTCTGATACATTTTATAACGAGGATAGTTATTCCACAGCCATTTACGTGTACTGATTTCCTCAACATGCGTGCTTGTATACTGCTTGGCATAATTTTCGGCGGAGCTATAATCGGAGGTTTCTACTAAGATTCGGTCATCCTGATAAACCCGATATTTGGACGTCTTATCTGCGGCAAGAGCCGTACCGGATGAAGTGAGGAGCAGCGCCAATATGGAGACGACCAGAACGGTGTTGCGCTTCAAGTTGCATCAGCCTCTTTCTACTAGTTACTAATCTATTAAACGCAATATAGTACATAGAAGTTGCGAGGAAAATAATAGAAAGGAAAATTATTCCGGTCAAAAGTAACAAATATGTGGACGAATTGGAATCTGTAGTTTCCGTTTTCTAGCCTTCTTGATACAATAAGAATAACCCGTAGCTACGGCTATGTCGGATGTATGGAAAAGGCGGTTATCGGTATGCAGAAATATCCACAGGCTTATATCAATTATCTGATACATTTTCATGCGGAAAGAGATTATTTTGAATGTCATGAGGTATTGGAAGAGTACTGGAAGGAACATCCCGGCGATCTATGGGCCTCCACTTATGTGGGACTGATTCAGGTTGCCGTTTCGTTATATCACTGGCGCAGGCATAATTACGCAGGAGCTGAGAAGATGCTGCGCAGCGCACTCACCCAGTTGAAGGATACAGATTTGGTACAGTTGGGCATAGAGGCAGAAGTATTTCGTACAACACTTTCGCGGCGTTTGGAAATACTGGACAATCCTGATGATAGACAATACGAGGATTTGGATATCCCGCTTGCAGACCCGCAGCTTGAGGCACTTTGTTTGGAGCATTGCAGTGAGAATGAGCTGACATGGCGGTGCCCCAGTGATCTCAGCAACACACAACTTATCCATAAGCATACCCTGCGGGATCGTGCACCCGTTATACTGGAGCGGGAGCGCAGCAGGCAGATGAAATTGTTAGCAAAGAGGGACAAAGGATGAGTAAAGAGAATAAGCACGGTAAAATTATGATCGTTGATGATGAACCGAACATTGTTGAAGTAATCCGGTTGTATCTGGAGCATGCAGGCTACGAGCCGATCATTGCTTACCGGGGTGGTGAGGTACTGCAAACCGTACGGGTTCAGCAGCCTGATCTGGTGCTTCTGGATGTGATGCTTCCGGATCATTCCGGCTTTGAGCTGTGCAGCCGCATTCGCAGTGAATCGGGAGCCCTTGCGCATACGCCGATTATTTTTCTCACGGCCAAAGGCGAATCGATAGACAAGCTGAGAGCCTTCAACCTGGGTATTGACGATTACATTGTGAAACCCTTTGATCCCAATGAGCTGATTGCCCGAATTAAAGCCGTATTACGTCGGACACAATTGCAAAATACGAGTGCGAATATGGGTGCCGAGCAGGATCGGGAGAAGCTGCTGCGAATGGGTGCTCTGATGATCGATCCAGGCCAATATAAGGTCACCTTGGATGGTAAACGAGTCGATTTAACTCCTAAGGAGATCGAGCTGCTGTATTTTCTGGCCTCAAATCCGGGAAGGGTTTACTCGCGAGAGGACTTGCTTGGTTATGTATGGAACTTCGATTTTAGCGGCGGCACACGTACCGTAGACGCTCATGTCAAAAATTTACGTAAAAAGCTTGGGGCCAGTACGGATTGGGCAATCCAAACCCTCTGGGGGATCGGTTATTCTTTTGAGGTCATGCAGCATGCGTAAACCATGGTTCAGCAGCTTTTATATCAAAATTTTCTTAACGTTCCTGGTCACATGTATTTTATTTTTTCTCGGACTGGCCTTGTTCTGGAACTACTACTTTACTGATTTATTTTATAAGGATAAAAAAGAGATGCTTTCCTCCCGTTTCGGTGAGGTCGCCAAGCTGCTGCCATCTATTCAGGAAGGTACGATTTCAACACGGGAAATGCGATTTGGAGTACGGATTATTGCCCGAAGCATTAATGGTCAGGTGTGGCTTGTGGATAGCTCGGGTATGATTCTCAATGGTTCATCGGAGCGTGAGGGCACGCTGATACCGAAGGTTGTAGATACTTTGTTCATCGATGGCCTAAAGGGCCAGACAGGCTTCGTGGCGGGTGAATATAAGCTGGATGAGCGGGCGAGAGGGGGAACCTTAACCTATTATGCGCCTTCACAATTGAATGGGAAGCCGATTGTGATTTTTCTGAATGTGCCTGCCATTGAGGTTAGTGAAGCGCTTGCTGCCGTTCGCTGGAATATTTCAGTCCCCTTGCTATTTTCGTTATTGACAGTAGGGTTGATTTTGTACGTGATCTCCCGTAAGCTGGCAGGGCCTTTACAGCAGATGAACCGGGCGGCGCTTGAGCTTGCAGGAGGAGATTTTACAGTGAGAGTGCCCGTGACCTCCAAGGACGAAGTAGGGGAGCTGGCCAGCAGCTTTAATTTCATGGTGGATCAGCTGGTGAATTGGGAGGATTCGAGGCAGGAGTTTTTGGCTAATGTATCCCACGAGCTACGTTCACCTCTGACCTCACTGAGAGGGCTCATCATCGCGATGAATGACAAAATTATTCCCGAGGAAAAGTACGGTCATTATTTAAAGATATGCGATTACGAGGTTCAGCGCCTGCAGCGTCTTGTCAATGATTTGCTGGATCTGGCCAGAATTCAAAATGGTATGGATGTCTTTCTGACTTATCCGATAGACATCGTAGGCAAAACCCGTGAAGTGCTGGATCTGATCAAGCCGACCTTGGCTGACAAAAAAATCACCTTGCTGGAGCAGCTTCCGGAAGAAAGCTATAGTCCGATCGTATCCAATTTGGACGATGACCGATTTGCACAAATTTTACAAAACCTTCTGCACAATGCGATTCAGTTTACTCCATCGGGAGGGACGATTACAGTTCGTGTAGGTGAAGAGGAGGGTCACGGAACGATCTATATTCTGGATACGGGCATTGGCATATCGGACGATGAGCTGCAGCGGATTTGGGAGCGATTTTATAAAGCCGAGCATTCACGGATTTCCCGTTCTGAGGGTACGGGGCTTGGGCTTACTATCGTGAAGCATCTGGTTAACGGGATGAAAGGTACGATTGAGGTTGCGAGTGAGGTAGGCGTTGGAACGGAGTTTAAGCTGTCATTTCCACTCAGCGAGCATGAAGGAGCTTAGTCTTCATACTCGCTTGTTTTTTGTTATAAGCCATGCAGCTGCTACGATTTGAGAATTCGTTTTTGTCTCGCTTGTACAAGCCATTGCGGGTATTCATTAAACAATCTGTCATATAGTTCACTATCGCTGACGGTATCGATATCATCAAGTGCAAAGAAGTCGGCATTATCAATGAATCTACCAGGCAGGTCATCCAGCTTTTCCAATATACCATAGTAAGATTGTCCCAATCCTACAAACTGCCAAAAGATCCCCAGCTTTGAGCTCTTAATCAAAATCTTCGATATTTCTTCAGTTTCATAGATGCCACCGTCACTGAAAAAGATAACATAAACGGGCAGGCGATTATTAGGTTCTTCTTTGCTATATTTTTTGATTACGTCACGCATGACATCCGGCTCATTGTTGCTGCCTCCAGCATCACCTAAAGTATAGGAGCGTTCAACATAGTTTTCATAACCAGTGGCAGTAACACTACGGGTACGTATGCTTCTATCAGCAAAAAACCATACATCCAGCTGCCCGTCATCATCCATGCTGGAGGCAATGGCTAACACTTTTTCAAAGGCACGTTGTACGGTGCCATTTTCATACAGGTCGAACATGGAACCGGAAGCGTCAAAGACTACGGCAACACGGGCCTTTTCATTCGCAATCTTATTTTTGGCAAGTGAGATTTCTACTTTCTTTTTCAGCAGATCGATTTTGTTGAGATTAATTTTCGATTCTACAGGGGGCGCGGCAGCAGCGGCAGATTCAGCTACAACAGCGTCATGACCTGCATCGTCTTGGCTGTCTATAACCTCAAGTCCGTAATGCTTGCATAAATCGTCCAATCCTCCGAAAAACCCGCTGCCTATCGCGCTGAACTTCCATTCCCCGTTATGTAGATAAAACTCTCCAACTACAATCGCTGTTTCTTTAGTGAGATCCTTACCGAACTCAAATTTGATTGTCGTTTCTTTACCACTAGGGTCAATAATCTCCAGATAGGTGTTGGATACTTGATTAAAATATTGGTTTAATTTCTTGCCTTCATGGATCGTTAGTGTGAGCGCAATTTTATGGATCGAGTGAGATAGTCGGCTCCAATCCATGATGAATTGTCCACTTTGAGCGTTACTGGCTGCAGTATACGACACAGAATGATCAGAGCTCACAGGATTTCCGTAAAAAATGAAGTCCTCATCACGCTCACATTTACCTGAGCTGGATAATAAAAATGCGGAAGCGTCCACCTCAAGCTGAGTCCCAGCCGTTGTCCAGCCAATATGAACCCGTACATTTTTATGATTTCGATTTTTGGTGACATCGATTTTCTGTCCTTTTTGCAGCATCATCATGCGTTCCTCCTAGCGAGTCCTAATTGGCCTTAGGTAATGGGGATGTAGTATCAATTCCAACTATATCAAAAATAGGAATCTAGCACCATATTTAATGTGTGCAGCTTTAACATAGACGCTGAATAAGATTTTACATAATATTCACAAATCTCTCATAGTTTCATCGAAATTGCGCTATATGCTGTTGATAACAGATGGAACGTGTGATTGGAAAAGCAAGCTGACCATGCAGATTTCTCGAAGGGTCGCAGTATATGCGGATGATTCTGACTTCTTGAAAATAGGCATGATAATCTACTATGCGGTCGATTTTGCGTAAATGGAAGGAGGCGATCCCATGAGAAATTGGCGGCTGCGATGGATAGGCATCAGCTTCTTCGTGCTGTTAAACGGGTGCACCCATCCAGCACCGGCAAGTCTCCAACTGCCGGAAGCTGTCGTTCAAAGGGATGAAATTCAGAATACGTTCGAACGGCAAATGGTCATTTTATTTCAAAGCCTGATTCAGATGGATCGTCGTGAAAATTTGGGTTTAAGCATCAAGCAAGCCAAAGAGCTGCTGCCAATGGTTGAACGCAACAGTCGTGTCGGAGAGCTGGAACTAGCGGATCAACTGCTCATTATCGGTCTTCTCTCACCCGAGCAGAAGGGGTTTGTTAATGAATTTCAGGAACGTATTCGCATCAAGGAGCAAAACATGAAGGAATTCAAGAAAAAGGATCCTTCCAGTGTCGAGGAACGTGAAGCCATGATCCATGAGTTTGAATTGCGGCGGCGTGAACGGGATGCTGAATTTGACAAAAAACCGGTGATGCCATCCATGGAGGGTACTCGCGAAAATACATCACACCCGCCATCTTCGTCTGGTGGAATCGGGAGTGGTAAAAATGTCGAGCAGCAGCTCATCGATTTACTTCAAGCGAAGATCAGGAAGGAAACAATAACTGAACGTTAAAAAGGACTGTTTGGCTAATAACGCCGACAGTCCTTTGTGTATGTAGATCCATGGTTCAGACGGTAGTTGTAGTTCCCCAGTCATATCCGTTATCTACGACGTCCAGCTTACCGGTTTCAGGGTGGATAATTAAACCGTGAACTGGCAGATTTTTGGGTAACAAGGGATGGTTGCGAATCAGCTTCACACTGCTGAGCACGCTGTCCTGAACATCATCGAAGCCTCTTAGGAATCCTGCCAGATCGATACCTGCATGATGCAGGGTCTCAATCATATCCTCGGTTACTCCGCGCTCTTTGGCTTTCTCCAAAACCTCAGGTGCGTTCAGACCGATCATGCCGCATTGATGGTGGCCAACAACGAAAATTTCCTTGGCTTTGAGCTCATATACAGCGACTATAATACTCCGCATAATACTTCCGAATGGATGGGTAACGACGGCACCCGCATTTTTAATAACTTTGGCATCGCCGTTACGCAAATTCATGGCCCGCGGCAGCAGCTCAGTCAGTCTTGTATCCATACATGTAACGATAACCATCCGTTTATCGGGAAATCTGGTTGTAAGATATTGTTCATAATCTTTATTTTCAACAAACTGCTGATTGTGGTTAATAATGGTTGTCATTAATGAATCCATGGTATCCCTCCGATTACTGGTGTGCAGACTAGCTTTGTGTTTCTATCCTGTCTGAATCAGTTTGTATTTTCTCTTTTATCAATCAGCTGTATGAGACTGTTGTAAATTTGTCCGTTACTCTTTAGGATATAGCTTCTATTGGTGCTGCGGTAGTCCAATGTCATGTTGTCCTCAAAATATACCTCTTGCTTTTTTTCATACCACAATTCAAAGGGAGAACCGCCTGCTTTAAGATCATTCTCTTCGGGCTTGTCGACGATCCACAAGGAAGGCACACCGTTGGCTGAGCAGCCGCAGCCTTCAGAATCAAATACGAGCTTGAGCTCACCCGATCCAGCAGGCAATTGATGAGTAATTTGTTGAACGGCTTCGTCCGTAAATGTAATATGCATATGGTTTCCTCCATAATGTTGTGTGAAGTAGAACTGAATGGATATGCTTTGACATCAGTTTACATCCTTATATTTTACCACAATCTCAAAGGGTTTGCTTCTCTTTTAGTTAAGAAGTATGATCAATAGTAACTTGAATAAAGGGGGAAGTTCAATGACAACCAATCCGTTTGAGCACAAATTGCATGAATTCAAGCAGTATCTCCAAAAAATGAAAAGCTATGAGGAAGCCATTGGTCTGATTTATTGGGATATGCGAACCGGCGCTCCCAAGAAAGGAATAGCTACCCGTTCTGAAGTCGTCGGAGTGCTGTCCGGTGAGCATTTCAAAATGTCGGTTGCAAGCGAAATGGGAGAATGGCTGGATTACTTTTCAGAGCCGGAGCAGGATGCCAGGTTAAACCGCGTCGAGCGTAAGATCGTTGCCGAATGTAAAAAGGATTACGACCGCAGCAAACGCATTCCCCCGCAAAAATACCAGGATTATGTGGTGTTGACCTCACAGTCTGAATCGGTCTGGGAGGAGGCCAAGCATAACTCCGACTATGCGATTTTTCAGCCTTATTTGGAAAAAATCGTGGCAGCCAATCTCGAATTTATCGACTTGTGGGGATATCAGGGGCACAAATATAACACGCTGCTGGACATGTACGAGCCGGGTATGACCGTAGCTAAGCTGGATCAAGTATTCGGCGCACTGCGTGAGAAGGTAGTCCCATTGCTAAGTGCCATTCAAGCCTCTAAGCATAAGCCGGAAACCGGATTTTTAAAGCAGACCTTTGATAAGGAACAGCAAAAGAAATTCAGTTTGTTTATTTTGGGACAGATGGGCTATGACTTTGACGCGGGAAGACTTGATGAGACCGTGCATCCATTTGCAACAGGCTTAAATCCGGGAGATGTGCGAATCACGACCAGGTATTTACTGGATGATGTGAACAGCGCTTTATTCGGTACGATCCATGAGGGCGGTCATGCCTTGTATGAGCAAAATATTTCGCCTGATTTGATCGGCACACCGCTGTGTACCGGCACTTCGATGGGGATTCATGAATCGCAGTCGCGTTTTTGGGAAAATATGATCGGACGCAGCCGCCCATTCTGGAATCGATATTACCAGGATGTGCAGAAGCATTACCCTGGACAATTTGACTCTGTACGTGTGGAGGATTTTTATCGGGCTACGAACGAGGTTAAGCCTTCCCTGATCCGAATTGAAGCAGATGAGCTGACTTATAATTTACATATTATGGTCCGTTATGAAATTGAAAAAGAACTGTTTAGCGAATCGGTTCGGGTGGCGGATCTGCCTGAGGTCTGGAACGAGAAATATCGGGATTATTTGGGTATTGCACCCACTACTAATGGGGAAGGTGTGCTGCAGGACGTTCACTGGTCTGGTGGAGCCTTCGGTTATTTCCCTTCCTATGCGCTGGGGAATATGTACGCGGCTCAGATGATGAGGACGATCCGCAAGGAGCTGCCGGATTTTGATGGCTTATTGGAGGCAGGGAATCTGATTCCAATCAAGGAGTGGCTATCTGAGAAGGTATATCGTCATGGCAAGCTGCTCACGCCGACCGAAATTATTACTGAGGTAACAGGCGAAGAGCTGAATCCCGATTATTTGGTTGACTATTTCCAGGAGAAGTACGGAGATATTTACAAGCTGTAAGCTCAATGATAAAAGCCGGTCAAAAGGGACATAAGTCTCTTTCGATCGGCTTTTGCAATTTCTTTCTGTACTATTTAACGGGCACTGACTGGCTCTAGCTGCTGTTGGGTCGGTTTGACACCTTTGCCATATGGGACAACTAATGGAGTCTGGAACAAAGGGTCCTGAATGATTTGGCAGGGCAGATCGAACACGTCCAGAATGAGCTTTTCATTGATTACTTGCTCCGGACGTCCTTCGGCATACACCCTGCGGTCCTTGATCGCGACCACGTGATGGGCGTAACGGCAGGCAAGGTTAATATCATGCAGCACCATTACGATCGTTCTCTGCTCCTTTTGGTTCAAATCGTAGAGGAGGTCCAGTACTTCAATCTGATGAGCCAGATCCAGATAAGTCGTAGGCTCATCCAGCAATATCGTCGGTGTGCCTTGGGCTAATGTCATCGCAATCCAGGCCCGCTGCCGCTGTCCCCCAGATAGTGAATCCACGGTACGCTCAGATAATGAATCCATATGGGTCAACTCCAAAGCGCGGCGGACTTCTTTTTCATCCTCAACTGACCATTGCTGGAGCCAATTCTGATAAGGATATCTGCCTTGTTTCACCAGCTGCAGCACAGTCAACCCTTCAGGAGCGGATGGCCCCTGCGGCAAAATGGACATACGTCGGGCAACCTCTTTGGTGGAGAGTGTGGCAATATCGCTGCCAGCCAGCACGACCTGTCCGCTCTTCGGTTTGAGCAGTCTTGCAAGTGAGCGGAGCAGTGTAGACTTACCGCAGCCGTTGCTGCCGATAAATACGGTGATTTTTCCTTTTGGAATGGCTATATCCAGATCTTTGAAAATGCATGTGTCCCCGTAAAATAAACTCAAATCCTTAGATTGAATAGCCGTCATGTTCAGATCTCCTTATATAAAGCAGTATGGTTAAAAGGTTTAGTTACGCCGCAGCACACTGTTAACTACCGATTGCGAGTACGATAGAGCAAATAAATAAAGAATGGAGCGCCGATACAAGCTGTAAACACGCCAGCAGGAATATCGAGCGGCGTAAATATCGTTCTGCCGATCAAATCAGCGACCAGCAGCACAATGGCTCCCATCAGTGCGGATACCGGCAGCAGAGCACCAAAGCTTGGACCAACAAGCTTACGGGCAATATGTGGACCCATCAGTCCGATGAATCCGATAGCCCCACCGAAGGCAACAGCCGCACCTGCGAGAGCTACACTGAAAATTAATAACAGGAATCTTTGACGTTGCACATGGCTGCCCACACTGCGGGCAATATCATCACCGAATTCCTGAATGTTAATATGTCGTGAATAGACGAACATCAGAGGGAGCAGCACGACAATCCAAGGCAGCAGAGGGATGACAGACTTGGCCCAGGATACGCCATACACACTGCCCGTCATGAAGGTCATGGACTGATTGGCAAGAATAATAGGTCCTGAAATCATCATCATATACGACAGAGCACTCATAGCTGCCGAGAAGCCGATACCGATCAGCACCAGCCGCAGCGGTGTCACACCCTGCTTCCAGGATAATACATATACGATCAGTGCAGCCGCGAAGGCCCCAGCTACAGCAAAAACCGGCAGCAGATGAATACTGATTTTGTCAGAAAAGAAATAAAAGAATGAGACGGCTCCCAGTGTAGCTCCTCCAGTAATACCAACGGTATCAGGAGAGGCTAATGGATTGCGAATAACCCCTTGCAGCAATGCGCCGGCTACCGCGAGAGCAGCACCGACCATTACAGCAACAACAATACGTGGAAGCCGCAGAGAACGAACAATCATCATATTGGAGTCTTCACCCGAGCCGAATATAGAGCGAATAACCTGGATAGGCGATATGTATACACTGCCGATGCCTGTACTCAGAATGAAAATCACGATTACAGCTATGAAGAGCGCTAGAGAAACGATTATTGCTTTTTTACTGACGAGAAACGAATACGCTTTGCTGCGAACCGTCATATATTTGCTGGATGTGGTCATTTAGAAGCGCCCTCCTTTGCGAGCAATATATACAAAGAAAGGAACACCAATCAATGCAGTCGTCACACCAACATGTACTTCCTTCGGCATGGCAATAAAACGGGAGCCCACATCGGCACTAACGAGCAGCAGCGCCCCGAGAACGGCACAATAAGGGATGAGCCATCGATGATCCCCGCCAACGAGAAATCGTGCAATATGGGGGATGATGATGCCGATAAATACAACAGGACCTGCGAGAGCAACGGAGCCCCCGGCAAGTATGACAATGACAATAGCGGCGGACGCTTTAATAAAGATCGTGCTTTGTCCAAGCCCCTTGGCAACATCGTCTCCCATCGCCAACACGTTAATGTGCGGTGCGAGCACAATAGCACCGATTAAGGCTGCGAGCATATAAAGGAAGACCGAATCAAACATCTCCATCGTACGCCCTGCAACCGAGCCGACCAGCCATACCAGCACCTGATCAAATGCTTTGCCGTTGGAGAGCAGTACTCCCTGTGTCAAGGATGCGAAGAAGGCAGTCATCGCTGAACCGGCAAGTGTAATCTTGATAGGTGTCAAGCCGTCGCGCCCAATTGAACCTAATAGATATACGCCTCCAGCACTAATCGCTGCTCCGAAAAAAGCGATCCACGTATATTGTGTCAAATTGGTGACGTTAAAAAACACGACAGCCAACACAATGGCAAAAGCGGCTCCGGCATTCACTCCAAAAATACTGGGAGATGCCAACGGATTGCGGGTAATGGCTTGCATTAGAGCTCCGGCTACAGCCAGGCTTCCACCGACAAGCGCCCCGATTAATGCCCGCGGCATGCGGGTTGTCTGGATAATGATGTGCTCGTTGGACCCATTAAATGCTGTGTAGGCTTCAACAATCTTGGCCCACGAATACGTGTTAATACCGAACTTAAGGCTGCAGACAAATGCAACTGCCAATAAGAGAAGGGCAATCACCAAGCCTGCGATTTTAAAGGGGGATGTTAGAAGTTCTTTTCGCATCATTCAGTCGTTTGCCTGCTTCCTGTCTGAGTTAAGCTTATTGATAAATAATAAGAAAAGCTTTTGATCGAAGCCTATTCGGTGAAGATACATTCGTGTCCAATAGGTTGCTTTTCTTGCAATATCAGAATATTCAGCTCTGCTGAAAACTTATCCATTCTGATATTATAAAATTAGATGATCCAGCTTACGTATATTGTAATGAGGCTAGTGATCCCCTGTCAATGACTTTGAGAATCATTATCAAAAAAAGATTGACAAGCGGCATGTGCTTCCCCTAAAATGAACCGTGATAAATGATAATTATTATCATTTATTTACTGTGCATCTTTTGATGAGAAAAATAGGGGGTTCATTACATGTTTTCTGGAAATGGTTCATTTCGAATCAAATCGGCAGCACTGATTGCCGTCGTCTTTGTATTATCTATCGTATTAGCAGCTTGCGGACAATCTGCGGCACCTCAGCCGGCAGACACCTCCAAGCCAGGAGCGGCACCTGCGGCTGCAACTGCTGAAGGTCCTCGTAAAATTAAGCATATTATGGGTGAGACAGAAGTACCTGCACAACCTAAGAAGGTCATCGTACTGACAAATGAGGGAACGGAAGCTCTGCTTGCACTGGGAGTTAAACCGATTGCTGCAGTAGATTCCTATTATGGAAACCCTTGGTACGATCATATTAAAGCTGATATGGAAGGCGTTAAAAACATCGGTGGCGAATCACAACCTAATCTGGAGCTTATTGCTTCATTAAAGCCGGATTTGATCCTCGGCAACAAAATGCGCCATGAGAAAATTTACGAGCAATTGAAGGCGATCGCGCCTACGGTTTATACAGAAACACTTCGTGGTGAGTGGAAGAGCAATTTTCAAGTTTATGCCGACGCTTTGAACAAAAAGGCTGAAGGCGATAAAGTCATCAGCGCATTCGATAAACGTATCGACGATTTCAAACAAAAAGCTGGCGACAAGCTGAAGGAAAAAGTAGCGGTAGTTCGCTTCATGGGCGGCAAAACGAGATATTATTACGGTGAAATGTTTACAGGCGTAATATTCAAGCAAATCGGTATTCATCGGAACGATCCGAAAAGCGATGAGAAATCGTTTGAGGATATTACGAAGGAGCGCCTGACTGAGTTGAATACAGCCGATAAGGTGTTTTACTTCACCTACGATGTTGGGGATGGCAAAGGCAAAAAGCAAGAAGAAGAATGGATGAACGACCCGCTTTGGAAAAACCTCAAGGTTGTGAAAGAGAACAAGCTGGTCAAGGTTAGTGATGCAACGTGGAATACATCAGGAGGCGTCAAAGCAGCGAATCTGATGCTGGACGATATGTACAAAATTTACGATGTGAAGCCATAATCGGATAACAAGCATAGGACAAGAAAAAGCCTTCAGTAACCACGATATCGTGGCCTGAAGGCTTTTGTTTGGTCTGAGTAGGTGGGTAACGGGCTAACCAGCCCGATTAAACTGGCTCGTATACAAATCGTAGTAGAATCCTTTAACCTCTAGTAATTCCTTGTGCGAGCCGCGCTCAATAATTTCCCCGCCGTTCATTACCAGAATGAGATCGGCCTCTCGAATCGTGCTGAGTCGATGCGCAATTACGAAGCTGGTGCGGCCTTTCATCAGCAGGTTCATCGCTTCCTGAATGATCATCTCGGTTCTTGTATCCACTGAGCTGGTAGCTTCATCGAGAATCAGAATAGCAGGATCAGCCAGAATGGCTCGTGCAATTGTAATCAGCTGGCGTTGTCCTTGACTGAGATTACTGCCCTCGGCGCTCAGCAGTGTATCATAGCCTTGAGGCAGCTTGCGGATGAAGCTGTCAGCATTGGCCATCTGAGCGGCTTTCTCGACTTCAGCTTCGGTTGCATCCAGTCTTCCATACCGGATATTTTCACGTATCGTATCCGAGAACAAGTAGGCATCCTGCAGAACGATTCCGAGCTGACTGCGCAGACTGTCTTTTTCCAGATTACGCAGGTTCTCTCCATCTATAGTAATGATCCCGTTATCAATATCATAAAAGCGTGTGAGCAGATTAACGATTGTGGTTTTGCCGGCACCGGTAGGTCCAACAAGGGCAATTGTCTGCCCTGGCAGTGCTGTTAACGAGATATGCTTGAGAATGGGAACTTCTTTTTTATAGCTGAAGGACACATCGTTGAAAATAACCTCGCCCTTGACCGCCTGCAGCTGCTTCTCATGATCATCGTTACTTTCATATTCGGTTGGTGTATCCATAACCTCGAACACTCTTTCCGCACCGGCCAAGGCTGACTGGATCATATTAAACTGGTTTGCAAGCTCATTGATCGGTCTTCCCAGCTGCTTCGAGTAATTCAGGAAGCTGACAATAACACCAATGGTAACCAGGCCGTTAAATGCCATCCAGCCGCCTACGGTAGCAACCAATGCGAAGCTAATATTGTTAATAACGTTCATCACAGGGCCGATAAAACCGGATAGGATCTGCGCCTTGCTGCCAACATCCCTAAGCTTTGAATTAATGGCATGAAACTGCTCGGTTGCTTTGGCTTCACGATTAAAGGTTTTGACAACCTTTTGTCCGGAAACCGTTTCTTCAATAAATCCATTCAATTCACCGAGACTTTTCTGCTGACTGGAAAAATGCTTTCGTGTCCTCTTGGCAATTTGCCTTGTTAGCAGCATCGCCATCGGTATGACCACAAGACTAACGAGCGTCAGCCATACGTTCAGACTAAGCATTAAAACAATCGCTCCAATTACCGTTAAAAAGCTGGAAAGCAGCTGTGTCACCGTCTGATTCAAGGTGTTGCTCACGTTCTCGATATCATTGGTCGTCCGGCTCATGAGCTCGCCATGTGTCTTGCTATCAAAATAAGGGAGCGGCAGCTGCTGCAGGTGCTCGAACAAGTCATTGCGCAGCTCCCAGACCGTACGCTGCGACACGCCGGTCATGACATACAGCTGTATCCAGGACATGGCTGAACTGAGCACATACACACCGAGTAGAGAGAGGCACAGCCAGAGCAGGCCGCTATAATTTCGCGGAATGATATATTGATCGATAGCAACTCCGATCAGGTAAGGTCCAGCCAGCGTCAGGCATGTACTGCAAAGGGTAAGCACAACGATGGCAATCAGACCGAGACGTTGACGCCGCAAATAATTCCATAGCCGCAGCAGCGTTCCCTTGGTGTTCTTGGCACGTGCCTTCTGCATCATCATGCCGCGGCCGGGACCGCCACCCATCGGGCCACCGCCCATCCCCATCGGAGGCATGCCGCCAGGAGGTCCACCTGCAGGTCTTGCAGTGATTTCTTCGTGCCCGCGCTGCCGATTATTATCGTTAGCCACTGACAACAGCCTCCTTTCCTAATTGGGATTTGTAAATTTCCTGATAGACAGGACTTGATTCCATCAGCTCATTATGTGTGCCCTGAGCAACAACTTTGCCTTCGTCCAGCACTACGATTGTGTCTGCCTCCAGCACGGAAGAAATCCGCTGTGCAATGATGATTCGCGTGCTTCGTTTGGTTTGGTTTTTTAATGCTTTTTGAATCCGTGATTCCGTTCCAAGATCAACCGCACTCGTACTGTCGTCGAGTATAAGAATGGCAGGCTGGACTAGGATGGCACGTGAGATCGATACCCGCTGCTTTTGACCACCGGACAGGTTCACGCCACGTTGACCTATGATCGTTTGATAACCATCAGGGAGACTAACTATATAATCATGGATCTGCGCTGCCTTGGCCGCTTCCTCAATCTCTTCCTGTGAGGCATTGGGTTTGCCAAAGGCAATATTTTCGCTGATCGTCCCTGTAAAGAGAATAGCTTCCTGTAAAACGACTCCGATTTCACTGCGCAAATGGGTCAGATCCATATCACGGACATCGATACCGTCAATACGTACCGTCCCTTCAGTTGCATCATAGAGCCTTGGGATCAGGTTCACCAGCGAGCTTTTGCCGGAGCCAGTTGCCCCGAGGATAGCGACAGTTTGACCAGGTTCAAATACGAGATTAATGTCGGTCAGCGCATTTTCCTGTCGTGTAGGCCCGTTAGGGTCCTTATTATCGGTGTAAGTGTCGTAAGCAAACGATACATGATCAAATTCAACCTTGCCTGCGCGGATCACATTGGATTGTGCATGTGCTTTGTTCGTAATTTCCGGCTCGGTTTCCATCACTTCATGAATCCGCTCAGCCGAAGCTTTGGCACGGGACACGTTCATCAGCACCATGCTGACCATCATCAGGGAGAACAGAACCTGTGTGACGTAATTGATAAAAGCGACCAGATCGCCTACCTGAAGCGTTCCTTGCCAGGTTTGCAGGCCTCCGAACCAAATAACCGCTGCTATGCTTGCGTTCATGATGAGCATCATAATCGGCATGATCAGCATGACAATCCGCGTAGCTTTAATCGATATATCCATCAAAGCATCGTTGGATTTTCGAAAGCGCTTAATTTCATAATTAGCACGAACAAATGCTTTGACGACACGAATACCTGTCAAGTTTTCCTGTAGAACGGTATTGACGGTATCGAGCTTCTTTTGAACCTTACTGAATAACGGAAAACCCTTGCGAATAATGATGACCAGGACCAGAACCAGCAATGGAATAACGACTGCCAGTATCAATGCAAGGCGAGGACTGATTATAATTGCCATAAGAATACTGCCAATGGCCAGCAGAGGAGCACGTACCAGCATCCTCAGCGTCATCAGCACGACCCCCTGGACTTGAACCACATCGTTCGTTAAGCGGGTGACAAGTGATCCTGCCTTGAACGTATCCAGAACACCAAAGGAAAACGATTGAACCTTGGTAAACAAATCCTTGCGCACGTCGGCTCCAAAATTTTGTGAAGCGGTACTGGAAAAGACCGTACATCCGATACCGCCGATCAGTCCAATTAATGCGACACCGAGCATGATTGCGCCTGTCTTTTGGATGTGGGCAAGGTCTCCTGTCAGGATACCTTGATCGACGATGCTGGCCATGTACTTGGGCTGCAGAAGATCCATATAAACCTCTAACAGCATGAACAATGGGGCCAGCAGGGTAGCTTTCCAGTAAGGCTTTAAATAAGGTAAAAGCTTTAGCATGTGTCAACTCCTCGTAATCATTGTAGACTGCTTCATGTAGTGGCTTGCGCTATGACTTGATTCTATTTAGTCTCATCGGTTGTGGCTGATGGTTTCCCCGAACATCTCGTATCCTGATCGTTAGTAAGGTTCTCGTACACCTGCAGCATTAATCTGCGAAGCAGTACCTTATCCTCCTCGGAAAAGTTGCCAAAGCATTGGGCATCCATGGCGCGGAAGGTTTCTCTGACCTCCGTATGGGCAAGCTTGCCTTTCTCCGTGAGATATACTCTTGAAACCCGCTGATCCTTAGCATCCTGCCTGCGTTCAACTAGTCCGGTCTTAACCATGCGGTTCAGCATGACTGTGATGGTAGCTGGTTGTATATGCAGCTGTTCAGCCAGCTCCTTCTGACTTTGTCCGTCCTTGCGTTTCAACGCAAACAGCAGCGGAGGCTGGCCAGGGTATACTTCTTGATCCTGCAGCAGCTCATGCATCTTGTGCCAATGTGTTCGCATAACCTTGGAAAACACAAAATGCAGCGAATCGGACGTATAAATATCCATGGGTCACCTCTTTTATTTAGTCGGCTAACTATATTATTGCCACGATTTCGTGGCGGCGTCAATAGGTGAAAGTGAGATTGTTATTTTTTCATCCAAAAAAACAGGGCGCCGAGCGGCTCTTTTTCATCTTGTCCGCGATTGAACTGTTCGATCAGCTTGTCGAGTCGGGCGATTTGTATACAGTAATCGTACATTCCAGCAGCGACGATGGAAAGGCGCAAAGCATCCTTATGACCCTGGGTATAGTTCGCAATCATCGTTTCCATGAACTGATCGTTAATCTCTTCCATTTTTGCAGCCTCGGAAATTTCCGGTTTGAGCATATTTTCAAATTTAAGCAGCACATGCTCATGGTACTTGATCAGCTTTTCCAAATGGTGATCAAAATTTATATTCGTTTCGGCTGTCCGCGTTGACCTGAAGTAGTGCTGTTCGACTGATTCGAGTGTTTCCAACCCCTTTTGCAGCGTAAGCAGCATCTGCTTGAACACAACCAGATGCTGTGTCGTGCTGTATTTGGCGCGTTTGAGCTTTTTGAATTCTTCCTCAAATAAATGATATTTGGCTGTGAGCGATTTGAACGAGTCTTCCAATGCCTGCAGCTCATCGCGGAATACCTTTTCCTTGATTTCATCGGATATAGCGGTCCGCAGCAGCAGTGACATTTTGGCAAATACGGTATGAATTTGTTTCACGATCTGTTCCTTCGGATTAGGCGGGAAAAACAAAATATTGATCAAAAAGGCCGAACCAATGCCAATCAGGCTGAGAAGAAAACGGTTGAGCGCGAAATCCCATTGACCTGATGCCTCCATAACTGCAATGACCGTAACCAGAGTCAGACCGATTGTTTCTTCCATCTTGAGCTTCAGGCAAATCATAATAACAAGAATACACACAAGTCCAATTGCTATCGGTTCCTTGGATAAAAAAGTACCTGCAAGCATGGCCAATGCCGCACCAAGCGTATTAGTCTGAATTTGATCCAAAAAATAGCGCCACGATCGATAAATAGAAGGCTGCATGGCAAAGATCGCGGCTACTGCGGCAATAACCGGAAGTGAAAAGTGCAGCCAAATACTAATGTAGAGGGACAACGTCACTGCAATCCCTGTTTTTAATACCCTTGCGCCAAAAGACATGGTCAGCCCCTCCTGAAAAATTTCGTAGAAAACTTACTTCGTAAGTCTCCACCCTCTATGTATTTTCTTAAGAGATAAGAATGTATAAGTTTTCAGCGAAGCTGAACGATTCTTATCTCGCAAGAAAAGCTACATGTAAAACACGGATGTATCTTCACCGAATCGGCTTCGATCAGAAGCTTTTCTTATAATATCAGAATTTATAGTTTTCAGCAGAGCTGAATATTCTGATATTGCAAGAAAAGCTACATGTAAAACACGGATGTATCTTCACCGAATCGGCTTCGATCAGAAGCTTTTCTTATCATACACAGGTTGGGCTGTGATTTGCAAAAATATAGTCCTCTAACTATGTCTTTAACCTTTTTATGGGCTTCCGCATACGATAAAGCATTCAAAGAAGCACGAATATGGAGGGACTGGCCTATGAACAAGAAAAGCTTAGGCATCGTACTTACGGTCACGCTGATACTATCCTTGCTGATAACGGCATGCGGACCGAAAAAAGCGGAAGAGAAAACGAAGGTAAGAATTGGTGAAGTCACCAGGTCTATCTTTTATGCACCACAGTATGCAGCTATATCCAAAGGTTTTTTTGCAGAGCAGGGATTGGATGTGGAGCTTACGACAACTCCAGGTGGAGACAAAACAATGACAGCCTTGCTTTCCGGCGGTATTGATGTGGCTCTCGTCGGGTCTGAAACCTCGATCTATGTCCAGCAGCAGGGAAGTGGGGATCCGGTAATCAATTTCTCTCAGCTCACCCAAACGGACGGTACTTTTCTCGTTACACGCAAGCCCCTGCAAGGTAAGTTTGATTGGAGCCAGTTAAAAGGCAGTGTGTTTCTTGGTCAGCGTGTAGGCGGTATGCCGCAAATGGCCGGTGAATTCACATTGAAGAAGTATGGCATTAATCCCAAGCAGGATTTGAAGCTGATCCAGAATATCGATTTTGCCAATATTCCATCGGCGTTTGTATCCGGTACGGGGGATTATGTGCAGTTGTTTGAGCCTCAGGCGACGATGCTGGAAAAGGAAGGAAAGGGCTATGTAATTGCCTCCTTCGGTGTGGAAAGCGGTAAGCTGCCTTATACGGCATTTATGGCAAAGCAAAGTTATATTAACAAAAGCAAGGATACGATCCAGAAATTCGCGAATGCCATTCAGAAAGCGCAGAATTGGGTAGCTTCTGCCAGTGTGGACGATATTTCCAAGGCGATCAGCTCCTATTTCCCGGATACCCAAAGCGAGATTATTCAAGGTGTGGTTAAACGCTATAAGGACCAGGGCTCTTTTGCCACAGATGGACTGATTGATGAGCAGGAATGGAATAACCTGCAGGATGTGATGCAAGCAGCAGGGGAATTGAAGCAGCGTGCAGATTATAAGACATTGGTCAATAATCAATTCGCCGAGCAAGCCAAAAAATCGGTGAAATGACCCAAATGCACTTTGGAGGGGTGGAATATGCGACAGGATGCAGTAGTTCTTGAAGATGTATCTCATGTTTATGTGAACAATCGCGGCGCCTTTCTTGCTGTGGAGCATATGAACCTGAAAGCAGCACAGGGGGAATTTGTCAGCTTGATTGGCCCGAGCGGCTGCGGAAAAACCACGCTGCTATCGCTTGTTAGCGGGCTTATCAAACCCACCGCAGGAACGGTATATGTTGCAGGTGAGCCTGTAAGCCAGCCTACCTCCAAAGTCGGCTATATGCTTCAGCAGGATTACCTTTTTCCTTGGCGTACGATCTACGAAAATGCGTCCATAGGTCTTGAATTGATGGGTCGAAAGACAGCCGCGGATAAGGAAATCGTAAATCAGCTGCTGGAAGATATGGGTTTATCCCGTGCTATCGGCAGCTATCCGCATCAGTTGTCCGGAGGCATGCGTCAGCGTGTTGCGCTGGTAAGAACCTTGGCAACTGAACCTGATATATTACTGCTTGATGAACCGTTCTCCGCGCTCGATTATCAGACCAAGCTGCAGCTGGAGGATTTGGTTGCCAGTACACTGGGTGCATTGAACAAAACGGTAATTTTGGTCACTCATGATATTACAGAGGCAATCGCCATGAGTGATCGGATTATTGTGCTTCAAGCAAATCCCGGGCGAATAAGAACTGAGGTGGAGGTTCCCGCAGCGATCCGCGCCAGCCTGCCTTTAATAGCCCGTGAGCAAACAGGTTTTCACGAATTGTTCCACGAGCTGTGGAAGCATCTGGAGGAGAAGGAGGTGCACCTTGTAGATGAAGGATGAAGCAGTTAAGCAGCTCAGTACAACTGAACAAGCTGGTTTTACTGCTCAATTAGCCGAGCAGGAGCTTGGGCGATTCAGGAAGGATGCGAGGCGAATCACCTGGATCGCCCGATTCACGCAATTATCGATTCTGGTCGTATTCATGGTGTGGTGGGAATTGGCAGGCAGGCTGCAATGGATCGACGCATTATTGTTCAGCTATCCAAGCCGGATAGCGGTGCTTTTATACAGTAAGGCAATGGATGGCTCTATATTCATCCATCTGCAGGTGACCATCTGGGAAACGATTATAGGATTTGTGCTGGGGACTTTATTTGGCACAGCGGCTGCAGCGATAATCTGGTGGTCGCCTTTTTTGTCCCGTGTACTTGATCCTTATATTGTCGTGCTTAACAGTTTGCCGAAGGTAGCATTAGGTCCATTGTTTATTGTTGCTTTTGGTGCAGGGCAATTCGCCATTATTGCAACAACTTTATCCTTGACCGTAATCATTACACTTCTTGTAGTGTCTAACAGCTTTAAAGAGGTAGATTCGAATTACTCCAAGGTTGTCAACATTTTCGGGGGGACACGCGGACATATATTTCAGAAGGTTATCCTGCCTGCCACATATCCAACCATTCTTTCCACGTTAAAAGTCAATGTCGGACTTTCCTGGGTCGGTGTGATCGTAGGAGAGTTTCTTGTTTCCAAAGAAGGGCTCGGTTATTTAATTATATATGGCTTTCAGGTATTTAATTTTACGCTGGTCATCGGGAGTGTCATCCTGATAGCTATAGCAGCGGCTGTTATGTATCAGGGTGTGGCTTTTTTGGAGCGAAAGCTAATGGGTCGGAGGTAGTAAATTAAGAAGCGGGATGACAGCACCTGTACAGTGTTTCGCAGCATGTTCGAATGGTGGTTGAATCCTCGTCAGATTAAAGATAAGATAATTCATAATCTTATCTTTTTTTGTCGTTTCAGCACCATCCATGTCAGTTCAATTCATAATACGACCGGGGGATCTAATGGGAATTCGAATAATGAAGACGGCTGCAGCTGTAATAGCAGCTATCTATTTGGCTCATTTGTTAGGCCTACATAGCCCTAACGCGGCAGGCTTATTAGCGATCCTTGGTATTGATGTTACCAAAAAAAGGGGACTGCAAACGTCATTCCAACGGTTGATGGCTTCTTCCATTGGGCTTTTTGTCGCAGTAGTTTTATTCTGGCTATTGGGTTTTGAGGTTTGGGTGGCCGGACTGTTTGTGCTTATCTTGTATCCGATCCTCTCCCGTCTTAAATTGAAAGAAGGCATTGTCACAAGCTCTGTTATTATGTTTCATATTTTTAACGAGCAGAGATACGGCTTCGATCTGATTGTTAATGAGCTTGCTTTGCTGCTGGTAGGTCTGGGTACGGCTACCTTGATCAATATTGTGTATATGCCCAAGGCGGATAAACAATTATCGGACATGCGGGCCAGACTGGAAAGCTGTTTTTCTCATATTTTTTCTGAAATAGCTAATCATTTACGAGATAACGGACACATTTGGAGCGGTAGCGAGCTCTTGGAGGCGCATGATATCGTACAGGATGCACTGTTGATAGCTCGGCGCAAGCAAGAGAATACGTTACTGCAAGAGGACGCTTTATGGATGGTATATTTCTATATGCGCAAACAGCATTTGGATTCGATTGACAGGATGCTGGAGTACGTGGCACAGGTGTACCAGACGCTACCTCACGGTGAGCTGTTAGCGTCCGTATTTGACGAATTAAGCGAGGATGTCAAGGTTGAGTATTACACGGGCAGGTCTGAGAGTAAGCTTCGTGTTTTGCAGGGGGAATTTCGTCAAATGCCGCTGCCTGTAACCCGTGTTGAATTTGAAGTGCGGGCCGCTCTGCTGCAGCTGGCCGTAGAGCTGGACGCTTTCCTGGCCGTAGCGAAGCGGGAGAAGAAACAAAAAGCAGCCGCTCAATGAGCAGCTGCCGGATCATGCTAAGATGAATTCCTTCATGCATGATGCTTTTGGGCTAACGGGTTTTTCTGCCGCTGATCAGATTGAATACTAGTGAAATGGCGGCAATAACAAGTAAAATATGTATTAAATTACCTGCTACATCAAAGGCAAAGCCAAGGCCCCACAGGACAAGTATCACTACAAAAATGGTCCAAAGCATATCGACACTTCCTTTCAGTTTTTCAGGATGCTTGCAACTTCATGTTCATTCTTAACCAGATTAGCCATGATTAAATCATCTGGAAGGATGGCTATTGAAATTCAGGCAAAAGAAAAACCGCCTTCCAGCTAGCTGAAAAGCGGTTCGATCCTATGATTTAGATGAATGTGCGGCTGATGATAACCAATAAAATGAAGAGTACAAGTATGACACCAGTCGTAGTGCCCAAACCATAACCACCGCAACTTCCACCAACTCCTGCTACTACACCCATATTGACCCCTCCTTTCGCCTTACATTAGTATGGTATGTGTGACAATGGCTTTGTGATTGGACGGTTCATAAAATGGGTGCATATCTCGCTTTCTAATGAACAGACGGCTGCCATTGTGCGTCGTCTGTTTCTGTATGCGGCAAATCTATTTACATGAAACAATTGCCAGAGTGTATTGTGGGTTGTCCGATATCGCAAAAGCCGGCTGGCAGCAGTCGTCCGACTTCTGTTAAAAAGTTGTCATTCTTTGCTCAGCAGGCAGATTGTAACCGATTATGGGGTGTTAATTGGCAGCAATTCAATATATTATTTCGACCCTAATATAAATTCAATCGGCATAGCATATGAATTTTAATAACTATCTAGATTTATCTATGCTTATTTTATCAACATTCGCCCATGTCCTGCATACAAATGTAATGAATGATTGAATGGAGGAGGTAGAACAGATGTCAATAGATAAAGATTTGCAAACCAGAGAGATCTATACCAAAGCTGTCTGCGGAAAAGGACGCAAATTTTCGCAAGTCACCAATACGGTCACTCCGCCTCATGCTCCGACAAGTATACTGGGTGCATGGATTATCAACAACCAGTATGAGGCGGTGAAATCTGGTGAAAACGTCGAGGTGGTGGGTACTTACGATATCAATATTTGGTACTCCTACAATAAAAATACCAAGACGGATGTTGCCAAAGAAACGATTTCGTACGTGGAGGTAGTAGGACTCTCTTTCCTGGATAAGCGCCACAAGCCGATAACCGCCGAAGTATCGGCTGTCGCTACTCAGGAACCCAATTGCGTGGAAGCCAGTATCTCTTCTCGTGGAGATAGTGTGATTGTCCGGGTGGAACGTGAATTCAAGGTGGAAATGATCGCTGAAACAAAAGTTTGCGTAGTGGTGTCCGCGAACGGCTGCAATGATTTTGACGACAAGCATGTGGAGTTTGATGATGCAGGCAGCGATGACTATGAAGATTTGGATCCGGATTTGCTGGATGACGATTTGAACTGATGCTCCTGCTTTTATTATATGACACTTAGGTTCATTTCGGCAGAGGGCGTTAGCCCTCTTTTTGTTATAATTTCAGAATAATAAATTTTCAGCAGAGCTGAATATTCTGATATTTCAAGAAAAGCAACCTATTGGATACGAATGTATCTTCACCGAATAGGCTTCGATCAGAAGCTTTTCTTCTAATTTTCAGAAATTTTGTGCTTGGGGGGAATTAACATGCGTGTATGGCTCTTGCACTCGAATGAACCGACACTACCGCTATTATTAGATCGGCTGCAGGTGCCTAACGGTACACGTTTGCCGGTTCAGCTCGATTCGACCTGTATTATACATTGGGGCTGTTTTCAGCCCCAAAGACAGGAGCAATTGATTTTACAGCCGGTAAAAAGTCAGCTCCGCGCTGCGAATCCAGAGAAGGCTGCGGCTTTGCTGCAGCTTCATGGAATAAAGAGCCATTGGGAGCCGGAGGGTCAGCGGTTTTCTTATGAATACAGGATTCCCGTGTTTCATTTGCAGGCATTGAGTTTGTTCCAAAAGCAATCTGTTGTTTATTACGGGAAGCAGCTGCCCTTATCACTGCGACAGTCAGGAGAGGGGGAGTTTGAGGAATTATCTATTGAAACTCTTTCTTACCATGCGGTTCGCTCAAAGCGTGAGGCAGTAAAGGCGCTTTATGCGCTTGGTCTCGACTATGGTGTCGTTCATATCGGGGTGCGTCCCGGGGGAGAGCTTGTCGTGCTGGAAATACAGGCGATCCCACAATTGACAGTCCGCCTAGCAGAGCTGTTCGCCGACGCGATTCACCGGTTTGCTGAAGAATTAGACGCTTCCTACATAAGCAAAGAGGTAGCTTTACTGGGAGCCGACCCGGAATTTTTACTGCGCGATCCAAGAGGCAAGGTTACCTTTGCTTCGAAGTTTTTGAACAAGGACGGACCGGTTGGCTGTGATGCTATCGTGCTGCCGAGCTTTCGCAAAATTTATCCGCTGGCGGAGCTGCGGCCGGAACCGAGTGCCGATGTTGATCAATTGGCTAACCAGCTGTACCGTACCATGCAAATGGCATCAAGAAGAATAACGGACGATACGCTCGAATGGGTGGCAGGCGGCATGCCGATACAAGGTTTTCCTTTAGGGGGGCATCTCCATTTTAGCGGGGTCTGGTTGAACGTTGAGCTGCTGCGTACATTGGATAACTATCTGGCTCTGCCGCTCACATTGATTGAAGCTCCTACAACGGGCCGTAGAAAGCCCAAATACGGCTTTCTGGGTGATTATCGCAAGCAGCGTCACGGAGGCTTTGAATACCGTGTACTTCCAAGCTGGCTCATCTCCCCGAAGGTTACGAAGGGTGTGTTCGCGCTAGCCAAGCTGATAGCCGATCATTATCGCCTGCTGCCGTCGCGCCCTCTTCAGGATGTATCCGTACAGGAAGCTTATTATTCCGGTGACAAGCTGGTGATTCGCCCCTTACTGCCCACTTTGTGGAACGATCTGGTACGACTCCCTACTTATCGCAAGTATGAACGCTGGCTTGTGCCACTTAGAGCTATGCTGTTGAAAATGGACGCATGGGATGAGCAACAGGATATTCGCAGGAAGTGGCAAATTGGTCCTTATCATAGAAAAGAAGAATCGTCCGTGCATTCATGATATAATGGAAAAGGTATAAGGATAACTAGAGTCTATATTATGAATGCACACATGCATGGAGGTTGCAGCATGGCGACATACACGCCGATGATCGAGCAATATCTGGCCATCAAGGCGGAGGTATTGGATGCTTTTTTGTTTTTTCGTTTAGGTGATTTTTATGAAATGTTTTTTGAGGATGCGATTCTGGCTTCCAGGGAGTTGGAAATAACGCTGACCGGTAGGGAAGGGGGAGCCGAGGAACGCATTCCGATGTGCGGAATCCCCCATCATGCGGCAGATAATTATATCGCCCGATTAATCGAAAAGGGCTACAAGGTTGCGATCTGTGAGCAGGTCGAGGATCCGTCACAAGCCAAAGGAGTAGTTCGCCGCGAGGTCGTCCGCATTGTAACACCGGGTACGGTGATGGATGCAAGGTCTCTGAGCGAAACCAATAATTACATCGTGTCAGTCATGGAAACGGATGAGGGAAGCTTTGGTTTTGCGGCTTGCGATATATCCACGGGTGAGCTGTTCGTGACCCGGCTGGAGGGCACCAAGGCCCTGATTCTGGACGAAATGAATGTGTATCATCCCTCGGAGCTGCTGGCGACTCCTGGCCTGCTGGAGCAATTGGGAGAGCAAGGCAATGCTTGGGCGGGTTCGACGGTATTAACGCCGCGCGAGCCTCTGCAAGAGCAAGAAAATCTGGCGCTCAGCGCCTTTTTTGCCGAATCTGAGCTAGCATCCTTACCGAATGGCGGGGAAGCTGTTGTTAGACAGCTGATGGCGTATTTGATAGAAACCCAGAAGCGGTCGCTCGGACATATCAAGCACATTCGTGTCTATGAACAGAATCAATATATGATCATGGACCCTTTTACCCGACGCAATCTGGAATTGGTCGAGACGGTACGTGATCGGGCGAAGAAGGGTACGCTGCTGTGGCTTCTCGACAAGACGGTTACGGCAATGGGCGGAAGATTGCTGCGTCGTTGGATAGAGAAGCCGCTGACAAGCGCCACGGCCATACAGGAGCGTCTGGAAGCTGTGGATCGATTGTATCATCAACTGATCGTTCGCGATGGACTTAAGCAATCGTTAAAGGAAGTGTATGATCTGGAGCGGCTCGTTGCCCGTATCGCTTACGGAAACGCCAATGCAAGAGATTTGTGCTCCTTAAAGGTGACTTTGCAGCAGATACCGCTCTTGAAGCAGGAGTGCGAATCGTCGGGCTCTACGACACTAGCTAAGCTGGCTGCACAAATGGATCCTTGCGCGGATGTGATGAACTGGATTGAAGAAGCGATTAGCGATGAACCTCCGATATCGATTCGTGATGGCGGTATGATTAAGCCGGGTTACCATGCTTACTTGGATCAGCTGCGTGAAGCCAGCACGAATGGCAAGCAGTGGATAGCGGCGCTGGAGAAGCAGGAACGCGAACGAACTGGCGTTAAATCCTTGAAAATTGGCTATAACAAAGTGTTTGGCTATTATATCGAGGTCAGTAAATCAAATCTGTCTACCCTGGAGGCAAGTCGTTATGAACGGAAACAGACGCTTGCCAATGCAGAACGATTCATTACACCGGAATTGAAGGAAAAGGAAGGCTTGATTCTCGAAGCGCAAGAGAAGATGGTTGATCTGGAATACGAGCTGTTCATGCAGCTGCGGGACAAGCTATCCGTACATATATCCAGATTACAGAAGCTTGCTGAGCAGATTGCGGCTGTTGATGTGTATCAATCAATGGCAGCAGTAAGTGCGGCTAATCGTTACTCCAGGCCGGAAATTGGCGAGTTCTACGAGCTGCATATCGAAGAAGGACGGCACCCCGTTGTGGAGGCTGTGATGCAGGATGGTTTTTTTGTCGCGAACGACACGGTGTTGAACTCGAATGATGGCAGCATGCTGTTGATCACCGGACCGAATATGGCGGGGAAAAGCACTTATATGCGCCAAGTGGCCATTATTTGTCTGATGGCGCAGATTGGCTGCTTCGTGCCAGCGAAAGCCGCAACCGTGCCTATCATTGACCGGATATTCACGAGAATTGGCGCAGCCGATGATTTAATTGGCGGTCAGAGCACGTTTATGGTGGAGATGATGGACATTCAGGTGATGACCGATAAAGCGACGTCCAAAAGCCTCGTTATTATTGATGAGCTGGGGCGTGGAACCTCGACCGGTGAAGGGATGGCTATTGCTCAGGCGGTAATTGAGCACTTGCATGATCAAATCGGCTGCAAAACGCTCGTGTCCACCCATTTTCACGAATTGGCTCATCTGGAAGAATCGCTGCACTCGCTGCGCAATTACTGTATGGCTGTCAAGGAAAGTGGTCGGCAGGTGACCTTTCTGCGTAAGCTGGTTCCTGGCGCAGCAAGTACGAGCTATGGTATTTATTGTGCGCAAATTGCCGGTTTGCCGGGAGGCATCATTGACCGCTCTTACGAGCTGCTTCATGCCTTCGAACAGAGGGCGGAGCTTCTGGCGGATCAAACTGCTCCTGTTGTCGCTGCTTCTACAATTGTAGAGGTTGCGCCTTCTGTTAAGCAGACTTATTCAACCGCTGCAATCGTTGCTGCTCCAATATTGTCAGAACAAATTCATGAAACCGCTGCGGCCGTCCAGCTAAGCTTGTTCCAGGAAGATGCTTCAGCCTCCAATCGTTCGAAGAAAAAGGCGGATGCCCGAACTGAGCAGCTTATCGAGCAGTTGAAGACGGCTGATTTAATGAATATGACACCTATGATGGCGATGAACTTTTTATTTGATTTGAAAAAGCAATTATAGTATTTATTCGTTCGCTGGTTTGAAATTCATTGATTTATAACCTTTGTTTTGATGAGAGGATGGCCTTATTACATGAAAAATAACAGCAATCGCGCCTTTTGGCGGCACACGACTTCCATCGCAATCGCGCTATCCCTTCTTCTTCCTACAGCTTCAGCTGCGTGGGGGGCTGGACAAGCAGATGTGGAGGCTGCCCGTACTAAAGAAGTTATGGAGCTTTTGGAAAAATATCACGTTAGCGCTCCTATCAAAAAGAATCTAGCGGACAAGCCTATTAAAGAGATGATAAGCTCTCTTAATGATCCGTATACGGTTTATTTTTCACCTGAAGAATTAAAAAGCTTTGAGAATGCGGTGCAAAACAACTATGTGGGCATTGGTATCCGTGTTACTGAGCTTCCAGAAGGTGTGTTTGTTACGGAAGTATTTGAAGGGCCTGCTTCCAAAGCGGGGATGAAGTCGGGAGACCGTATTGCTGCGGTAAATGGTGAATCGGTAACAGGAATAAATGTTGATGATATTATTAAGAAAATTACAGGTCCCGAAAATTCCAAGGTATCCGTTACCGTTGAACGGGGCGAGCAAAGTCTACCGTTATCGATGACGCGTCAAACGATCCAGCTGCCATCTGTAACACACAAAAGATTTGATCCCGGCGTAGGCTACTTAAGTGTAACCGGATTTTCTGGCGATGCGGATGAAGAAATGACGGCACAGCTAGCCGAGTTAAAGGCACAGGGAATTAACAGCCTGATCCTTGACCTGCGCGACAATCCCGGCGGCTTGCTGGATACGGCGTTAAACATGGTCAAGCTGTTCGTCAAGGAAGGCATCATGATTCACACAAAGGATAAAAACAATGTGGATGAGCCTGTAAAATTCAGCAATGGAACCACACAACCTTTTCCACTGTATATTTTGGTCAATGAATACAGTGCAAGTGCCTCCGAGGTATTGACAGGAGCTCTTCAGGACTACAATGTGGCGACCAAGGTGATCGGTATGAAAACGTATGGCAAGGGCAGTGTGCAGACAATCTTTCCTATGGCGAGCGGCGGGGCCATGAAAATTACGATCGAGGAATATTTAACCCCCAAGCTGCGCAAGGTCAACAAGATTGGCATAAGCCCTGACATCGAGGTTGACGGTGAGGTTCCGCAGCTAATTACAGCACTTCATGAAGCCGGTATCTCCCAAATCAAAGTTGCTCTGAACAAAAAAGGGGTTACGGTGAACGATACATCGGTGATGGACAGCTTTAATGTCATTCGTGAGAATGGCAGCGTCTATGTGCCTTCCAGAGTGCTTGCTTCATTGCTTGGGGGAACCATTTCCTGGAATGATACGTTAAAATCTGTTGATGTATCGGCATTTGGGGTTACCAAGTCCTACCCTTCAACAACGGGTGAATTGTTACTCAAAAATGGCTTTGGATATGTAAGTGTCAATAAATTTGCAGAAAGCTTTCCGCAATTAAGCTGGTCGGATGATGGTGAGCTGCTCACCCTGACCGCAACGAAGTAAGAGTTAGGAGCATACGCTATGGGAATAATCAGGGTACTTGATGAACATATTGCCAATCAGATCGCCGCTGGCGAGGTTGTGGAGCGCCCTTCCTCAGTCGTCAAGGAGCTTGTAGAAAATGCAGTCGATGCTGGGAGCAGCCGGATCGATGTTACGATTGAGGAAGGCGGTCTTGCGCTGATTCGTGTAAGTGACAATGGCTCAGGAATGCAGTCCGACGATTGTGAAGCAGCCTTCTTTCGCCATGCAACGAGTAAAATTGTCAGCAGTCAGGACTTGTTTTCCATTCGGACACTTGGATTTCGAGGTGAAGCACTGCCGAGTATCGCAGCTGTTTCCAAGGTTACCTGCCTAACTTCAACGAATTCAAGCGGGTTGGGTCATCAGCTTGTTATTGAAGGCGGGACCGTCAAGGTTTCTGAGGAAACGGCAGCTCCGCGGGGTACGGATATTCAAGTGCGTGAGCTATTTTATAATACACCTGCGCGTTTGAAATATATGAAAACCGTACAAACCGAGCTGGGGCATGTATCCGATTTTATTTATCGTCTTGCATTAGCCCATCCCGAAATAGCTTTCACGTTGAAGCACAACGGCAGTGTGATGATCCAGACACTCGGCAATGAGGATATGCGCGGCGTTATCGCTGCGATTTATGGGACCACTGTGGCTAAAACCATGCTTCCGATCGAAGGCGAGCAGCTGGACTATTCGATTCGCGGATTTATCGGAAAGCCGGAGACAACACGGGCTAACCGTAATGGAATCTCTACTTTTATCAATGGACGCTACGTCCGTAATTTCACATTAATTCATGCGCTGATGCAGGGTTACCATACCTTTTTGCCGATTAACCGGTTTCCTGTTGCAGCGATTCATATTGAAATGGACCCGACACTGGTGGATGTCAATGTCCATCCGGCGAAGCTGGAGGTGCGATTCAGCAAGGAGCAGGAGCTTATTCAATTTGTTGAGGAGCAGGTGCGTCATGTGCTTAATCAACAGGTTCTAATTCCAACAGGGGCAGCTCCTTCCAAGTCCAAACCGATTAATCATATTCAGGAGCAACTGGAGCTGTACCGCTCTGCCCCGCCTGCATCGTCAGCAAACGGTAATATCGATAAGGCATATGATCGCAAGCAGGACGTTGAAGCCTTGAATCGCTGGTCGCAGGCAGATCTCCAATCTGAACGGGAATTGGATGTGAAACGTTCGGTCAATACGTTCAATTCTACTGGGCGTGACACCGAGCAGAGAGACAAGCAGCTGCGTAGTGAACCTGTTCAGTCTTTCAAGGAGCAGTCAGCAGCCAATGAGGCGCTGCTGCGTACCCTGGCTGCTGACGAGCAGACGGTTGCCCCTGTGCTGCCGTCGTTTCCAAAGCTATCTCCCATCGGGCAAATGCATGGGACTTATATCATTGCCCAGAATGAGGAAGGCTTGTTCCTGATCGACCAGCATGCTGCTCATGAGCGTATTAACTATGAGTATTATTTCGAAAAATTCGGCAATCCAGCGGAGGCCAGCCAGGAACTGCTCGTGCCCATCACCTTGGAATTCACCTCATCGGATGCTGTACGGATCCAAGATAAGCTGCCTTTGCTGGAACAGGCTGGCGTATATGTGGAGCCCTTTGGCGGCAACTCTTTTCTCGTAAGAGCCTATCCTCATTGGTTTCCGGATGGAGATGAGAAAGCATTGATCGATGAGATGACGGAATGGCTGTTGGCTGAGCGTAAAAGTGTAGATGTGAGTCGATTGCGGGAAAAAGCAGCGATTATGTGCTCCTGCAAGGCCTCCATCAAAGCGAATCAAAGCATGCGGGTGAACGAGATGGAAGCTCTATTGGATCGGTTGGCAGCATGCCGCAATCCTTATACATGTCCGCATGGTCGTCCCATTGTCATCAGCTTTTCTACCTATGAACTTGAAAAATTATTTAAAAGGGTGATGTAAGTGCTCATAACGACCTCTTACGACCCTCAAGCTGAACACCTGGAAGCTGCGGCCCAGCTTGCCAGGTCGATCAAGAAGCTCCAAGGGATAGTGAATCCGGTACGACTCGTCCCAAGAAAGCGGCATTCGTTGGCCCGACTGCGAACGTTGTACGACGATTCGGAAATCCTGCTTGTTTCAAAGGAGCGGATAGAGTATTATCATGAAGATCAGCCTGCTTTATTTTTCCATCCCAGCACGGCAGCGATTCGAGTTAAAAGGCTTGTGAATGGCGAGCATGATCCGCTTATGGAGCTTTCAGACATACAGTCCGGTGATCGTGTGTTGGACTGCACCGCAGGTCTTGGCTCTGATGCGCTTGTTTATTCTTATGCAGTGCAGGGTAATGGAGAAGTGGTAGCTCTGGAGAGCGAACCTATTCCTTATTTGATTCTTCAGCAAGGTCTGATGACTTATGATTCTGATATTCCTGGTATGAACGAGGCTATGCGCCGTATACAGGTTATCCAGATGGATCATAGTGAATATTTGCAGCGACAGCCTGATAATGCTTTTGACGTTGTTTATGTGGATCCGATGTTTCGACAACCGATCCAAGAGTCCAGCTCCATCAGTGCAATTCGTACATTGGCAAATTCGAGACCTGTAAGCGAACAGACCATTAAGGAAGCGCTGCGTGTAGCGAGCAGGGCCGTAATTATGAAAGAGCACAGGAGCAGTAATGAATTTGATCGCCTAGGCTTTGAGGAAGTAAGACGTTCCACCACGAAAATAGCTTACGGAGTGATACGATTGTGACACAGGCACCACCCAAACCCAAGCTGCTTGTTTTGGTAGGACCGACAGCAGTAGGGAAAACAGGATTAAGCCTTAAGTTGGCCGCAGAATTTGGTGCGGAAATTATTTCCGGGGATTCGATGCAGGTTTATCGGGGAATGGACATTGGCACAGCAAAGGCTACCGCCTGGGAGCGGCAGCAGGTTCCACACTATATGATTGACATCCATGAGCCGGACCACCCGTTTTCTGTAGCTGAATTTCAGGATACCGCACGTAAATTGATCCTTGACATTGCCGGTCGCGGCAAGCTACCGTTTATTGTAGGCGGAACCGGACTTTATGTGGAGTCGGTTTGCTATGATTTTCAGTTTAGTGAATCCGGTTCTGATGAAGCGTACCGTGAAGAGCAGCAGGCTTATGCGGACGCCTTCGGTCCTGAAGCGTTGTGGGAGAAGCTGCGGGAAATCGATCCTGCAAGCGCAGAACGGCTGCATCCCAATGACCAGCGACGTATTATTCGTGCAATGGAAATGTTCCATTTAACGGGTGAACGGTTGTCCGAGCGGTTGAAGGAACAGAAAAAACAGTCTCCATACGAACTATGTATCGTCGGGTTGACAATGGATAGAGCTTTGCTATATAAACGTATAGAAGAGCGAATTGATTTAATGCTGCAGGAAGGTCTTGTGGATGAGGTTAAGCATCTGATGGATCAAGGCTATGGCAAGCAGTACATATCGATGCAGGGTTTGGGCTACAAGGAAATCATCGATTTTTTGGAAGGCAGAAGCTCCTGGGAAGAGACTGTGTACCTGTTAAAGCGGGACACCCGCAGATTTGCCAAAAGACAGCTTTCCTGGTTTCGTCATATGAAGGACATAAATTGGGTGGATATGACTGAATTGACAAATTCTACTACGCAATTTAATGAAGTTCATGCTATAATAGCAGATAAGTTAAAATTCGAACGTTAAACTCACAAGGGGGCCCATGATGAATAAATCGATCAATATTCAGGATACATTTTTGAACCAGCTGCGCAAGGAAAATATTCCCGTTACGGTATACCTGACCAATGGGTTTCAGATCCGTGGGGTCATTCGGGCGTTCGATAATTTTACGATTATTATTGATAGTGAAGGCCGTCAGCAAATGGTTTACAAGCATGCTATTTCTACCTTCACACCACAGCGTTCGGTTTCGTTAATGCAGCAGCCGGACAGCAGCTCGGACAATTAATCAGCTTTGTTACAGCAACTTGGCAACTTTTTGAGTCCAGCATTCGTATAATGAATAGGAACCATGAGAGCAACCCGTTCCGCTAGGGTTGTTCTTTTATTGTAAAGAGAGAATCAGGGGAGGCAGAGGATGGCAACTGACAAAAAAACAACGACAGCAAAACCACCTGCGAAAAAAACACCAGCTAAAAAGAAAAAAAAGAAATTCAGCTTTGGTAAAGCTTTGATGTTTGCTTTTGTAACGGCTGTTCTTGGTATTATATGCGCCTTGGGCGTCTACATTTTTATCATAATCAACGGTAACAAGATATTGGATGCAAATATTGATAAGCTCGATATGGACGAAGCCTCGCATTTGTTTGATGTGAATGGAACCGAAGTAGCGGTACTCCATGGCGAGCATGACAATCGGGAAATTGTTAAGCCGGAAGAAATTCCTTTAAAGCTCCAGCAAGCTTTTATAGCAACAGAGGATCGCAGATTCGAGCAGCATACCGGTATAGACTTTCTGGGTATAGGACGAGCACTCGTTAAGGATGTCGTGGCTCGAAGTGCAGTTGAAGGCGGCAGTACCATCACGCAGCAGGTCGCCAAAAACATGTTTTTGAATAATAATAAAACCTTTTTCCGTAAAGCTACTGAAATGTCCATAGCAGTTGCTCTGGAGGACCGTAAAACGAAAGACGAAATTTTGGCCTTGTATGTAAACCGGATCTTTTTTGGAAACCGGGTGTTTGGAGTCAAGGCGGCAGCAAAGAAATATTTTAATGTCAGTGAATTGAAGGATTTGAAAATATGGCAAATGGCTACGCTAGCGGCCATTCCTAAGGCACCGAGCGTATACAATCCGATTGCCAATCCGGATAAATCGAAGGAGCGACGTGCTGTTGTCCTGAAGCTTATGCAGGATCAGGGGTATATTACAGAAGCTGAGCGTGCTGAAGCAGCTGCAGTCGATTATGTAGCCCCTCCGGCCACAGGAAACAAGGACTACCTGACCTTTATCGACTACGTGATTAATGAAGCTGAGAAAGTGTATGGCATCCCTGAGGCCGAATTGCTGAGCAATGGCTATAAAATCTATACGACGATGGATTCCAATGCACAGAAAATTATGGAGCAGACGTTTGCCAACGATAAATTTTTCCAAAAAAACGGTCCTGAGCAAAAGATGCAGGGAGCTATGGCTATCATCAATCACAAGGATGGCGGTTTAGTTGGTATTATTGGTGGACGGGATTATGTGCAAACCGGATTGGATCGTGCGGTAGTTCCACAGCAGCCGGGCTCCTCGATCAAGCCTTTATTGATCTATGCACCTGCATTAGAAAGCGGCAAGTACAATCCTTACAGCATGCTGGAGGACAAAGAAACCAACTACAATGGTTATTCGCCACGAAATTATGATGGTGTCTATAGAGGACAAGTCGATATGTTTGAAGCGGTCCGTAAATCGATTAATGCACCTGCTGTATGGTTGTTCAATGAGATTGGTGTGAAAACGGGGATGGATTTTGCCTCCAAGCTGGGAATTCCGTTTGAACCGCAAAAGGATCGAAATCTCGCAATTGCCCTTGGTGGTATGACCAAAGGAGCGTCACCATTACAAATGGCTGCAGCTTATGGCGCAATCGCGAATAATGGATATTTGAACACGACCCACTCTATTATTAAAATTGTTGATGATCAAGGCGCCTTGGTCAAAGAGTTCAAGCAGGAGCGCGTAACTCCGGCGATGAGCGCGAAAACAGCTTATTACATGACTTTGCTCATGCAAAGCGTTGTTGAGCCAGGAGGTACAGGAACAGCAGCCAAATTTGAGCGTCCGGTATCAGGTAAAACCGGCTCCACGCAAACGGTTATAAAAGGGCTGGAGAAATATAATCGCGATCTCTGGTTTACAGGATTTACACCGGAGTGGAGCGCAGCGGTATGGATCGGCTTTGACAAGTCCGATGCGAAGCATTACGTTACGATGAGCAGCGGCAGTGCAGCGGTGATATTCAAGGAAGTAATGCAGAAGGCGCTGGCTAATCGCCCGATGACGAAGTTCGTTAAACCGGACGGAGTTCCGGATTTGGTCAAGCCAGAGCTGCCTCCTCCAGTGAAGGATATGGGTGAACTCCAGGCGGAGTATGTCAAGAACAATGGGGGTCCATCTGTCGTACTAAAATGGTCATCGCTTGGTGATAACGTGACCTACCGTTTATTGCGTAAAACAGATAAGGATAAAGAATTTGCGTCTGAACCGATGCTGACAACAACTCAAACGGAAGTCAAGGACATTACAGTAAAATCGGGTGAAACCTATCAATACGCAGTTGTAGCGTATGATCCGAAAACAGAAAAGACAGGAACGCAATCACCATCCGTGACCGTGGTTATCCCTGCTGATGGTGCACTGCCACCAGGGCAAGTACCAGGTCAGGGAGCGGGAACAACGCCGGGTGCAGGAACAACACCAGGTGCCGGAGCGAAGCCGGGTACAGGTACGGGAACGACGCCAGGAGCCGGAACGGGAACGACACCAGGAGCGGGAACGGGAACAACGCCAGGAGCCGGAACGGGAACGACACCAGGAACCGGAACCGGAACGACGCCAGGAGCCGGAACGGGAACAACGCCAGGAGCCGGAACCGGAACAACACCAGGAGCCGGAACGGGAACGACACCAGGAGCCGGAACGGGAACGACGCCAGGAGCCGGAACGGGAACGACGCCAGGAGCCGGAACGGGAACGACGCCAGGAGCCGGAACGGGAACGACACCAGGTGGTGGAGCGGGAACGACACCAGGAGCCGGAACGGGAACAACGCCAGGGGCGGGAACCGGAACGACGCCAGGAGCGGGAACCGGAACAACGTCAGGAGCCGGAACGGGAACAACGCCAGGTGGTGGAGCGGGAACGACACCAGGAGCCGGAACGGGAACAACGCCAGGTGGTGGAGCGGGAACAACACCAGGAGCCGGAGCGGGAACAGCTCCTGGTGCTGGAACTGTTGTACGTTAATGAATGGAGAAGCAGCTTAACGCACAATGTAACAAAGTCTCCGATGGGTTCATCATCAGGAGACTTTGTTAATTTTTACCGTGTCGTAGTATAATACTTTAGGGGCTTACCCAATAAGAGATGATGATCTGGAGGAATTAGAGATGAAAGCAATATCTACAACCAAGATGACCAAATGGGCAGCTATCGCAGTGGTTTGCGCGCTTATGCTGTCGGCCTGCGGCACCAACCCTTCGGAAAATGCAGGAAAGACAACAACACAGGGCGGTCAGCCGGCAGCCAATACACAGCAGCCAGCCGATACTGCCAAGCCAGCGGCTAAGAAGAGCTGGACGGCTCCACCAGCCATGACGATTGATGTCAAGAAAACATACCAGGCAACGATTGCGACCTCCAAAGGCAGCTTCAAAATCGATCTATACGCCAAAGATGCACCGATTACGGTCAACAATTTTGTGTTTCTAGCCAAAGAAGGCTTTTATAATGATATTGTGTTCCATCGCATTATCGAATCGTTTATGATTCAAACTGGCGATCCGCTTGGAGTTGGCAGCGGTGGACCCGGATACAGCTTTCAGGACGAGCTAAAATCCCCATATAAATATGAGCCGGGAATAGTTGCTATGGCTAACGCTGGACCTAACACCAACGGCAGCCAGTTCTTTATATGCACAGGCGAAGACAGCAAGAACTTGAACAAATCACCGAACTATACGATTTTTGGTAAAGTGACTGAAGGCATGGATGTTGTCAAAAAAATCGCAGCAACTCCAGTTGCAAGTGGCGCTTCTGGTGAGAAAAGCTCCCCAACTGAAAAAGTTGTCATCCAATCCGTTGCCATTACTGAAAAGTAATAAAAGACCTATTTTGTAATTAAAAGAGGTGCAGCCTTGGAAAAAAGACACTGCCTTATGCTCCACGGCTTTACAGGTGGACCGTATGAACTGACTCCATTGGCAGCGTATTTAACCGAACAGGGTACCGTATGCCATGTGCCGACTTTACCAGGGCATGACCCCGAGCTGAGCACGTTGGGAGAAACAAACTGGCATGATTGGCTGGAGGCCGCCGCTATGGAGGCTTCCAGCCTAACTGCACAGTATGGCGAGATCGATCTGGTCGGTTTTTCGATGGGTGGACTGATCTCGGCGTACATTGCCAATCGTTATCCAATTCGCAGACTTGTTTTGTTAAATGCGGCTGTTTTTTATTTTAGTCCGTACCGATTTATGAGAGAGTTGGTACGTAGAATTCAAATGGACGACTGGTCGAATTGGGGGAAGGTAAGAAGGACTCCGTTGAAGGCTACGAGACAATTTATCATGCTGAATAAACAGATGCGTCCTGAACTGCCGATGATCAAGGTGCCGACACTTATCGCACAAGGTGAGCAGGATGGCATTATTCATCCGAAGAGTGCCCATTATTTATTCAATCAGCTTCAGGGGGAAAAAGAAATCGAGTTTTTTCCTGAAGCTCGTCATATGATTTGTCTGGAGCCTGGAGCGCAGGCAGTATTTCATTCTGTCGAACGCTTCCTGACTAAATGATGAGTCAGCGGCCATCGTGGAAACGTACACGAAGATTGTTGTGGTTGTGTGTTGTCGTAGGCTTGTTGTGGGTGTCTATACTGCAATACCGAATGGCGAATGTTCCAGACAATGCTTCAGCAGCTGGAGAAGTTGGCATTATATTAGGCTCTTCCTTGAAAGACAACGTGGCCACTCCTTCGCTTCAGGAACGTCTGGATGGAGGGATTAAGCTTTTTAAAGATGGGAAGATCAAACATATTATTGTATCTGGTGGATTGGATCGTACGGAGTTCCAGTTAACCGAAGCTGAGGGAATGAGAAATTATTTGCTGGAACACGGTATTGGGGACAACGTGATCATGATGGAACAGGAAGCAACCAGCACTTATGAAAATTTATTGTTCAGTCAGCGGTTCATGCTGCAGCAAAAATGGAACTCAGCGGTAATTATAACACACCGTTATCATATGCTCAGAGCAATGGAGATGGCAGAATTTTTAAATTACAGGCAGGTAGAGGCTTATCCGGTAGACTCCAAAGCAGTGAATAATAGCTGGAATCTGATTCGTGAAACGCTGGCCCATGTTAAATGGAAGCTGGATAAACTTCGTATGGCATTAGGTAGCTAACTTATGGATACATAGCTTATATAATCGGATTGACTTCAAACCATACAAGCCTTTTTTCCCTTGCTGTAATCCACGCGAGAGAAAGAAGGCTATTGCCATTCATTTGGTTTTCTCAGGGTTGTACACGATAATGGAACTGGAACAAGGAGGTAAATCCTGCTTTTTGATACAAACGGTGCGCCGCCACATTATCATTAACGACTTGCAGGTAAATTCGCTGAGCGCCACGGCTCATACTCCATGAAGCCAGTTCATTCAGCAAAAATTTTCCAATTCCTTGCCCTCTGAGCTCCGAGTTGACAACGATATTGGTAAGTCCGGCCCATTCCCCTTCGACAACAGCGGTGCCGACTGCTGCACTTCGGCCGTTCCATTGAAGAGAACAGAAGCATTTGGTTTGGGTGATGCGTGTAAACAAAGAATCATAAAAAGACAGCTTGCTCTTGTCAAAGCCTTCCATATCGATGAAATCTGTCAACCATTGTTCATTATGAACGGACAGTATTTCGACACTCGGCTTATTAGATTCGGAGGAAGTATGATGTATGACCTTCTCAGTATCTGCAATTAGCACGGAACAAGGGATTTCCTTGAGAAAGCCTGCCTGATCCAATAAGGTATCGAGCCCCTTTGGAGAAGCATCGCTGATATGATACCGTACTGGAAGCCCGTGTGTGTCGTAAAATTGCCGTGCTTCCTGCAGCCAATCTCCCTTGGGAAGGGAATCGCCAGCGCCTGTCCAGATGCTGTTGGCTCTCTTGGTAATGCCGTCTGTCGCACGCATAATCCAGTTCCCTTGTTTGGTATTCGTAGCAGCAGGCCAAGTGTTAAAAGCATATCGTTCAATTTGCTGGAGAAGCTGAGAATGATCAGTGGAGGAGCCTGTGGTGTTCATCGCGCACTATCCTTCCTATGTATGAAGTAATAATAATTGTATAAATATACTATTTAATGAATTAAAATTCAATATTAAATTATGAAAACTCCATAAACTTCAGTTTTATTCGAATTTTTGTACGAAATAATGGCTAATAAACAAAAAATCTCTACCATCTTCTGTCTGATCATTGTACGATACTGAGTACAGGTTTGACAGATTGATCCAAAAGGTGGAGTGCCCTATGCTTGCACAAGCTTTGCTTATAAAAGATGGGTCAGTGCTGATGCTTCATGAATATGTCCAGCGTGGTGATTTGGTATGGAACTTTCCTGGTGGCGGGATTGAGCCGGGAGAGTCGCCTGAGCAGGCATGCATTCGTGAAGTGAAGGAAGAGACCGGTTATGATGTGAAAATTACGCATCTATTGCATCGCACTGAATCTAAATATACGTATCTTGTGGATATTGTTGGTGGTCAGTTAGCTGTCGATATGCAGCATCCAGATAATCAAACGATTGTTTCTGTCGAATGGGTGTCGCTATCGGACGAGAACAGATGGGATCAGGTAACACGGCCGATCTGGGAGGCTTACAATAAGCTTGCAGATGCTTTAAAGTCCCTATACGTAATTCGGCATGCCCAGGCTGAAGGGCAAGCGGCAGAAGCCCTTCTGACGCCTCTGGGCATGAAGCAGTCGGAACTGCTGGACCGATTGTTATTGCATCTTCAAATTGATGAGTTCAGAGCAAGTCCTATGATGCGAGCACAGCAAACTCTGGAGCCCGCCGCCCTGCGGACAGGTCAAAGGATTCATGTGGATCATCGTTTGTCCGAACGTGTATTGAGCAGCGAATCGATGATGGATTGGCGTACCCAATTGGAGCGGACCTTCAATGATAAGTTTCTGTGCTTTCCAGGTGGCGAGTCCAGCTATTCCGCATCTCAGCGGATGGTAGCCGTTGTGAACGAACTGCTTGCGTCTGCTGCACATACATTTGCTATAGCTACTCATGGCAATGTGATGGCTCTGCTGTTGGGCCATTATGATGATCAGTTTGGTTTTGAAGCCTGGAGTCGGCTGACCAATCCGGATGTTTACCGTCTGACCTTCACTGGAAGCAGTCTACTCTCCATGGAACGAATTTGGGATGCTGACAAGCATTTTTAGCAGTTGTTGATGGGCTAGTTTTGAAATTTTGACGTTTCACTATACAATAGAGGAAGAAAATGAGCACATTCATCTGGGCTTCTGCGTATACTGCTAACACCAAGTAAAGAGGTGATATGCATGAGTGGACGTGTCCTGCCAACAGATCAGATCCAAATTACACAAAATGCTCATCAAATCAATGTGATTTTACGCAACTCGGAGCCCCTAACTGCGCCTAATTCCGAGCCTCAATTTCACGGTAAGCCATTGTCCCAGCAAGGTCATTTTGGGGAAATCATGAAAGAGCTTGACCGGATGGTCGGTTTGGAATCCATCAAGGAGCTTGTATTTGAAATTTATGCGCTGCTGCGAGTTGCCAGTTATCGGACTGATGCCGGTTTAACGGCGAATTCACAGGTGTACCATATGGTTTTTAAAGGTAATCCAGGTACGGGAAAAACGACTGTAGCTCGTATTATAGCAAAACTGCTGCAAACGATGGGTGTTTTGAGTAAAGGCCATCTTATCGAGGTTGAGCGCGCAGACATGGTAGGTGAGTACATAGGGCACACGGCACTGAAAACACGGGAAATGGTAAAAAAAGCTCTTGGTGGTGTGCTTTTTATTGATGAAGCCTATAGTCTGGCGCGCGGCGGCGAAAAGGATTTTGGCAAGGAAGCCATTGATACACTTGTCAAAGCGATGGAGGATCACAAAAATCATTTTATTTTGATTTTGGCAGGGTATTCCGAAGAAATGGATCAGTTTTTGCAAACCAATCCCGGTCTCCCTTCCCGGTTTCCCATCCATCTGGAGTTTCCTGACTACACGGTCGAACAGCTCATGCAAATTACCGAAATGATGATCAAGGAACGGGAATACGTATTGAATGCACAAGCTGAGAGCAAAATACGTCAGCAAATCATCAGCGAAAAACAGCAGAGTGATTCCGAGGCTTCTTTCAGCAATGCACGTTTTGTGCGAAATTTGATTGAAAAAGCGATGAGAAACCATGCCGTGCGTTTGTTGAACAGCCATGTCCAGCAGCCCAGTAAACAGGATTTAATGACACTTCGAGCCGAAGATGTCAAGCTGGAACGAAAACAATCAAAGGAGACCCATAAATATTTATGAAAACAACCACACATAGTATTGATCACGAATTGGAACGGGCTGTTCTTATGAGCCTTGTTACCCCGCAGCAAAAAAGAGAGCAGTCGTATTCTGCAGAATATTCCTTGGCAGAGCTTGTCAGCTTGGCTGAGACCGCAGGTGTTGAGGTGTTGACGACTTTATCGCAAAATAAGGAAAAGATTGACTCCAAATGGTTTGTAGGTAAAGGCAAAGCCGCTGAGCTCAAAGAGCTTATTGATGAGTATGGAGCCAATACAGCTATATTTGATCAGGAATTGTCCGGTGCCCAGGTGCGGAATCTGGAAGAATTTCTGGATGTGAAAATTATTGATCGAACTCAATTGATTTTGGATATTTTTGCTCAAAGAGCCAAAACGCGTGAAGGCATCATACAGGTCGAGCTCGCCCAGCTTAGCTATTTGCTGCCAAGGTTATCCGGTCAAGGCAAGAACCTGTCACGTTTGGGCGGTGGAATCGGAACAAGAGGACCAGGGGAAAGCAAGCTGGAAACCGATCGCAGACATATTCGTGATCGGATTGATGAGCTCAAGCAGCAGTTGTTTGAATTCGTCAAGCATCGTAATCTGCACAGAGAGCGCCGCAAGAAAACAGGTGTGTTCCAGGTTGCTATTGTCGGGTATACGAATGCCGGGAAATCGACACTTCTGCGTCAAATGACGGATGCTGATGTCTATGTGGAGAACCAGCTGTTCGCTACGCTTGACCCGACCTCAAGGATGCTGAAGCTGCCTGGTGGCAAGGAAATTGTACTGACGGATACGGTAGGATTTATTCAAAATTTGCCGCATGATTTGGTTGCCGCTTTCCGTGCTACTTTGGAAGAGGTTTGTGAAGCTGACCTTATTTTACATGTTGTGGATAGCTCCGCTGATATGCTGGAAACCCAGATGCATGTCGTTAAACAGGTACTTACTGAGCTCAACGCTCATGGGAAGGATCAGATTACATTATTTAACAAAATCGATCAGTGTACACCCGAACAAATCCAAATGCTTTCTACAGAGGGTGACTTCTTGCGGATGTCCGCTTATAATGAAAGCGATCTGGAACAGGTATGCGAACTTATTGAAGGTCGTTTAATGGGAGACAGCAAGAAGTTTCGGATTCCTGTGGAGAAAGGCGATATGATTTCATTAATGTACAGGATTGGCGAAGTCCTGGAGAATGAAGTGGAAGGCAATGATATGGTGTTTCAGGTGCGTATAGACAAACAGGAATACGAAAAAATCAGTCATTTGTTAACCTCTTATGCAACAGATCAGATACCGGATGAGGGAGAGAATGAGTTGTATGTTTAATGAACGCATAACGGCATGGATGGAGCTTGCCGAACAGCGGATTGAAGGTAAGTTTAAAGAGGTGGAACGGATCATTGATCAGAATCAGTGGAAGGTGATCCGTGCCTTTCAAAAGCATAAGGTCAGTGACTATCACTTCGCTGGCTCTACAGGCTATGGTTATAATGATCGAGGCCGCGAGGTACTGGATCTGGTGTATGCAGATGTGTTTGGAGCGGAGGCTGCCCTGGTGCGGCCTCATTTTGTGTCTGGGACCCATACGATCAGCACAGCCTTATTCGGTGTGCTGCGTCCAGGTGACGAGCTGCTGATGATCACTGGACGTCCCTACGATACTTTGCACAAGGTAATTGGACACCCTCAGGATGGCAAAGGCTCTTTACAGGATTGGGGAATCATCTATAACGAGGTTGCTCTGCTGGAAGACGGCAGCCCGGATTATGAAACGATTCGCAGCAGTATGACACCACATACCAAGGTTATCGGTATTCAGCGCTCGCGCGGCTATTCCTGGCGTTCTTCGTTCAACGTCTCGCAGATTGAAGAGATGTCCCGTTTTGTAAAAGAACTCAAATCCGATGTTATTGTTTTTGTCGATAATTGTTATGGAGAGTTTACGGAGCTTCAGGAGCCGACAGAGGTTGGCGTAGATCTGATGGCAGGTTCTTTAATTAAAAATCCTGGCGGCGGATTGGCGGCAACAGGCGGATATATCGCAGGTAAACACAAGTATGTAGAACTGGCTTCCTTTCGCTTGACAGCGCCTGGTATCGGCGGAGAAGTTGGAGCGATGCTGGATACTACCCGCGGCATATATCAAGGGCTGTTCCTGGCACCACATTTGGTGGGACAAGCGGTCAAGGGCTCCATATTTGCAGCTGCCGTATTTGAACAGCTTGGCTTTGTGACACATCCACATTGGAACGACAAGCGTACGGACTTGATTCAAGCGATTCAATTCACCAGTGCCGAGCATTTGATCGCCTTCGTTCAAGGTATTCAGCAAGCCTCAGCGATTGATGCACATGTGGTTCCTGAGCCTTGGGCTATGCCCGGCTATGAGCATCCGGTCATCATGGCTGCAGGTACTTTTATTCAAGGCGGGAGCCTGGAGCTGTCTGCGGATGCACCGATCCGTGAACCGTATATTGCTTATATGCAAGGTGGATTAACTTATTCCCATTGTAAATTAGGCGTATTAACAGCTCTGAATAGTATGATCGAACGAGGTTTATTAAAATAATGACTTATACTTTGCATGAACCTAACATAACTTGACACGTTTATGTAGGAAGAGTAGAATGGGGGTAGGTTTTAAGTACACAGAGGTGATGAATCGTGGCTGATGATATACGTCGGAATATGGCGTTATTCCCCATTGGTATCGTAATGAAGTTGACAGATTTAACAGCTAGGCAAATCCGGTATTATGAACAGCATGAGTTGATCATACCGGCTCGGACAGGCGGGAACCAGCGGCTCTATTCTTTTAACGATGTGGAACGTCTGCTGGAAATTAAAGACTTGATTGAGAAAGGCGTCAATATCGCCGGAATTAAGCAAGTCCTGCTGCCTATGTCCAAGGATTCAGAGGATGCAACTGTTCTTAATGAGCAATCGGAAGTTAAACGCAGAGAAATGACGGATTCACAGCTTCACCGGATGTTAAAGCAGCAGCTGCTTGGTGGAGGCAAACGTTTGGGACAGGTATCTCTGATCCAAGGCGAGCTATCCAGATTTTTCAAAAAATAAGCGCTTTCCAATGATTCAAATGCGGACTTATCAAAAAATGATAAAACTGCGCAACTTAAGGAGGAACATGCAAAGTGACTGAAAAGAATTATAAAAAAGAGGACATTATCAAGATTGCCAAGGAACAAAATGTAAGATTTATTCGCTTGCAATTTACCGACTTGCTTGGAACGATCAAAAATGTGGAAATTCCTATTAGCCAGCTGGAAAAAGCATTGGACAATAAAATGATGTTTGATGGTTCTTCGATTGAAGGTTATGTACGTATTGAAGAGTCTGATATGTATTTGTATCCTGATCTTAGCACTTGGGTCATTTTCCCTTGGGTGGTTGAGGATCGTATTGCACGTTTAATCTGCGATATTTACTTGCCGGATGGCAGACCTTTCCCTGGAGATCCGCGCGGAATCCTGAAGAATGCTCTTAAGGAAGCCGAGGATATGGGATTTACAGCAATGAATGTTGGACCAGAACCGGAATTTTTCCTATTCAAAACCGATGAAAATGGCAATCCTTCGATGGAATTAAATGATCAAGGCGGATATTTTGACTTGGCTCCTATGGATCTTGGTGAAAACTGCCGTCGTGAGATCGTACTGACTTTGGAGGAAATGGGCTTTGAAATCGAAGCTTCCCACCATGAAGTAGCGCCGGGTCAGCATGAGATTGATTTTAAATATGCGGATGCGATCAAAGCGGCCGATCAAATTCAAACGTTCAAGCTGGTAGTTAAAACGGTAGCAAGACAGCATGGCCTGCACGCAACTTTTATGCCAAAGCCATTGTTCGGTGTGAACGGATCTGGTATGCATGCTCATCAATCGCTATTTAACGGTTCCACGAACACGTTCTATGATGAAAGTGACAAGCTGGGTCTAAGTGCAACTGCAAGATATTATATGGCTGGCATTTTGCGTCATGCCCGTGCGTTCGCAGCGATTACCAACCCAACCGTAAACTCATACAAGCGTCTGGTTCCTGGCTATGAAGCTCCTTGTTATGTTGCTTGGTCTGCCAGCAATCGGAGTCCGATGATTCGTATTCCTGCATCCAGAGGACTAAGCACCCGTGTTGAGGTTCGTAATCCGGATCCTGCAGCTAATCCATATCTGGCATTAGCTGTTATGCTGAAGGCTGGTCTTGACGGAATCAAGAACAAAATGCAGCTGCCCCCGCCAACGGACCGTAACATTTATGTCATGACCGAGGAAGAGCGTGAGGATCAAGGTATTCCAAGTCTGCCGGTTAATCTCAAGGTTGCGTTGGAAGAGCTGCTGCGCGATGATGTTATTTGTGATGCGCTCGGTGATCACGCTCTGGCTCACTTCATTGAGCTTAAAGAAATCGAATGGGATATCTATCGCACTCAGGTACATGCATGGGAACGCGAGCAATACTTGACACTATACTAAAAATTAGTTCACCATATGAATTATTTCTTTTCCATGAATAGATAGATACATAAGCAGCTTTCCCCTAGTAGAAATTTTACTGAGGGAAAGCTGCTTTTTGTATGTGAGGACGCGATAGCAGCTATAGCAAAAAACCGACTGCCAGATAACCCTGACGTCGGCTTCAATAATTGCTCGATTATAATGACTATACGATGTCTCGGAACAAACCTACGACTCTTCCCAAAATAGTAACAGTCTTTAAACGAATCGGTTCCATAGTAGGATTCTCAGGCTGTAGACGAATATGATCCTTTTCCTTGTAAAACCGTTTGACTGTAGCTTCGTCATCCTCAGTCATTGCAACAACAATATCTCCGTTATTGGCGGTTTGCTGCTGTCTGACGATAACATAATCCCCATCGTTGATACCGGCGTCAATCATACTGTTGCCTTCGATGCTCAACATGAACACATTGTAATCGCCAACATAATGACTCGGAAGCGGGAAGTAATCTTCGATATTTTCCGTAGCAGTAATAGGAATACCGGCTGTAACACGTCCAATCAAAGGGACGCGAACAACGGATAAAGCAAAATTGCTGCCCTCTGTCAGGGTGCCGTCCGTAATTTCAATAGCTCTTGGCTTAGTAGGATCACGCCTTATGAGTCCCTTTTTCTCCAAACGCTCCAGATGTCCGTGCACTGTTGAACTGGAGGCAAGGCCAACTGCTTCACCAATTTCACGAACGGAAGGTGGGTACCCTTTATCTTTCACTTCATTCTTAATAAAATCCAGGATTGCCAATTGTCGAATGGATAGCTTGCTCATTAGGATCACTCCAATGCTTGGTAATAACTAGTGAGAGTATAACATAGAACCGGAGTTCGTACAAACATAAGTTCTAATTTGTAATTGACACAAACATTTGTTCGTGTTATTTTGAGAACAGAACAAATGTTTGGGGGCGCTGTTATGTATATGAATGAACAATTGTTATCAAAGAGAGAATCTGTTACCAGGGATGCTTCTGCCTTTCCGCTGCTTCTAGCTTCCATTATTCCTTATCGAAAAAAGCTCTTGAGATATGCAGTCTTGTTCGCAGCGGCGATCATCATTATTTTAATCAGCTTTTCTATTTCGCTTCTTGGCGGGGATCAGGGTGCTTATGCTTCCTCGGATCATACGCCGATTGAATATACGGTAGAAATCGTAAAGGGCGATACCTTATGGTCGATAGCCAGCAAACATGCACATAAAGGACAGGATGTCCGTGAATATATTTATAACCTCAAAAAGGCAAATGGATTAAAGTCAAGTATACTTCAAGAAGGACAAACACTTAGACTTCCTTGAAAAGTAGACTTAATTATGTATGTCGGAATTAATATTCTCACGCGCATTATACATAGAAACACCTCCTTGACTCTTGACAATGGTAGGCCATAATGTCAAAGTATACTTTGATGCATGAATCAAGCATTTTTGTAGAAGATCGGGAGGATTTTACATGGATAATGGAACAGAGCCATATATTCAACGAATCAATGAATTGGCCCGTAAAGCCAAAACAGTAGGTTTGACAGACGATGAGCTGGAAGAACGCAATGAGCTTCGCAAACGTTATATAGAAGCTTTTAAAGGCAATCTTCGCAGTCAGCTGGAGACCATCAAATTTGTTGATGAGGAACAAGAGGATAGTGACACGAACCAGCACAAATAATTAGGGGTGAATCATAGCGTGCAGTATCGAGTATTGGGCAAAAGCGGGGTTGTGGTTTCAGAGCTTTGTTTGGGGACCATGACCTTTGGCAATACAACCAGCGAGGAAGACTCAACGACCATGATTCACGATTTTTTGGATCAAGGTGGGAACTTCCTGGATACTGCAGATGTGTATGTATCGGGACGTTCTGAGGAAGTCGTAGGCAAAGCGATCAGTGGTCAACGCTCAGACGTAATTCTGGCGACTAAAGTACGTTTTGCGACAGGAAATAATGTTAATCATGTCGGCTTATCCCGCAAACATATTTTAGACGGTGTAGAAGCCAGTTTACGGCGTTTAAATACCGATTATATCGATTTATATCAAATGCATGTCTGGGATCAAATTACACCGATTGAAGAAACATTACGTACGTTGGATGATTTGGTGACATCTGGAAAAGTCAGATACATCGGATGCTCCAACTTTTTGGCGTATCAAATTATGAAATCCCTTGGGATCAGCGATTATAATCGATATGCCCGATTTATTTCCAATCAACCGCAATATAGTCTTGTGTCGCGTCAGATGGACAGGGAAGTGCTGCCTTTATGTATCGAAGAAAATGTAGGTATTATTCCCTGGGGACCTATCGGCGGCGGTTTTCTAAGTGGTAAATATCCTCGTGGTGAAGCACCGACAGAAGGCAGGCTCTCGTCTAAAGCAGGTGAAAGCAGCTGGATGCTGCGCAACTCGGAGAAAAATTTCCGTATACTTGAAGAAGTTCTTGCTGTTGCATCAGAAATAGAACAAACACCTGTTCAGGTGGCTTTAAATTGGCTCATACATAAAATGGGGATTACAGCCCCTATATTTGGTGCAAGGACATTGGAGCAGTATCATGAGAATATGGGAGCAGTTGGCTGGAAGCTCTCGACAGATCATTGGAACCGCCTGGATGCTGTGAGTGCACTTGAGGATGACTATCCATACCGATTTATAGAAAAATTCAAAAGAGAAGTGTAGCCGGTATATTAAAGGAGATTGCCTATGTCTCGCAAGTGGGAACGAATGGTCAAGAAGAATACGAAAGTAGTTAACAAAAGCAGGGTCAAGCATGGCAAACCAACGATCAGCCAAACCGTATCATCAGACGATTCGGTTACTATTAAAGGGCGTAATTGGACGTTATCGTTATTTTTATTTTGCGTAGGTATTTTTTGTTTTATAGCCTTTCAGAATACGAATCAGGATGAATATTTGTACTGGTTAACAGGTGGAAGTTATATGCTGCTGAGCTTATTCATGTTTGGTGTCAGACGCCCGCAGCTTAAAATTGGCAAAGACTTTTTGGGAAGCCGTCGATTTACAGGAGACAAAAGAGTGCCTGCTTCGGATATTAAAGAAATCGCATTATCTTCGGATGCCGTCATCATTTCATTGAAGAGCAGCAAAATCAGATGGTCGTTTACACGTTTTTATCATAGAATGGATATTTCAGCGATGTCCGAGCGGTTGAAGGAATTTGCCGCTAATCATGCAGTACCTTTGAAGGTGGAGTAGAAAGGGAGAGGCTCAATGGCTATTAAGGCAGTTTTATTTGATTTGGATGATACGTTATTGTGGGATGATCGTAGTGTGAAAGAGGCTTTTCAGGCAACATGTTTAGCGGCAGCGGAGCAAGTCGATGTTGACCCTATCGAACTCGAACAGGCGGTAAGACAAGAGGCTCGGAAGCTGTATGAGTCTTACGATACGTTTGCTTTTACAAAAATGATCGGAATCAACCCTTTTGAGGGGTTGTGGGCTAACTTTACAGAAGGTGATAATGAGAATTTTCGTAAACTGGAGCAGCTTGCACCTCAATATCGTACTGAATCATGGACCCTAGGTCTTAAAGCTTTAGGTATAGATAATGCAAAGCTTGGCTATGAGCTTGGGGAGAGATTCCCGATGGAACGCCGCAGCCGCCCAATTGTTTATGAGGAAACGTTTGAGGTACTGGATCAATTAAAAGGAAGCTATAAGCTGCTGCTCTTAACCAATGGGTCTCCGGATTTACAGAAGGAAAAACTGGCTGGTGTTCCTGAGCTTGCTCCTTATTTTGACCATATTGTTATATCGGGGAATCATGGAGAGGGCAAGCCTGCAACCTCGATATTCAATCATGCACTTGACCTGCTTCAGGTTACAGCTGATGAAGCGGTTATGATTGGTGATAAGCTCACAACCGATATTTTGGGCTCCAACCGGATCCATATGCGTAACATGTGGATTAATCGACATGCGCTGCAAAGAGACGACGAAATCATACCTGCCTTTGAGATTGTAAGTTTGCGAGATATTCAAGGTGTCATTGATTCCATAGGTTCATAAGTGTAAAAAAAACTATTAAATGCAATAAAAACCCGCCAGCGCTGAGTAACAGGCTGACGGGTTTTGTTCATAATATCAGAATTTATAGTTTTCAGCAGAGCTGAATATTCTGATATTGCAAGAAAAGCTACATTTAAAACACAGATGTAGCTTCACCGAATAGGCTTCGATCAGAAGCTTTACTTAAGAGATAAGAATTTATAAGTTTTCAGCAAAGCTGAAGGATTCTTATCTCGCAAGAAAAGCTACATTTAAAACACGGATGTATCTTCACCGAATTAGGCTTCGATCAGAGGCTTTTCTTATATTGTGTATATGGATAATATCATTTTATGCTTTCTGAAAGGACTCGTCTGCATAAGGGTGTGCGATCCAGCCATCAGTTTCAATAAACAAACGAATAGCAACAATTTGGCGATTGTCCATCAAAGTGAAAAAGTGAGCCTTGTGCTCGGGAACAGAAATAACATCCCCTGCTTCCAATTCGACATCAAAATATCCAACATCATCAGTACCTTTAATAATAAAAATACCTTTTCCTGAAACGATAGCTCTTACTTCATCCTCGGTGTGGGTGTGAACCTGTTCGAATTTGGTAAGCAGCTCCTCGATATTGGGTGTAGCCTCGGACAGAGCAATAACATCCCAGGTTCTGTAGCCCCGTCTTGCCGCAATTTCCTGAATTTCTTCGTCAAATGTCGACAGAATTTGCGCTTTATTCTCATCGGTCAAAATGAATTTCTCTTGTAGATCAGCAGGAAGCTTGTCGGCATTCCAATGCTCATAAAGTACCTCTTGTTTTTCCAAAAATGCGTGAACGTTACTTTCTCCAGAGATGCGTTCATTAGTATTGCGAATACGGATTTCAGCCACGGTCATCCCTCTTTCTATACACTTAATAAGTTTCTAACGTATATTATAATAGAATTCCGTGCTGCTGTCGATCTGTTTTGTTGATAATTCCGATATGAATAATAAGAAAATGTAAATTAATTGAACTATATTCGACCTCTGTCGAATTGTGTCCGCATTATCTTTTCATGATGACAGGTTTCTGGTACACTAAAGGTTACAATTGGACGGTTGCCGTTGAAAGGAAGATTAGCATGGGCAAAATACCTTTACAAGAACAGCTTAAGAAGAAAATTATGATTTTGGACGGTGCAATGGGCACAATGATCCAACAGGAAAACTTGACCGAGGAAGATTTCGGTAGTGAGGACCTGGATGGATGTAATGAAATTTTGGTAATTACACGTCCTGATGTCATTTCAAAAATACATGAGGCTTATTTTGCAGCGGGTGCAGATATTATCGAAACGAACACTTTTGGATCGACAAGTGTCGTTCTTGCTGAATATGATTTACAGGATCGAGCAAGAGAGTTGAATCTGGTAGCAGCCAGGTTAGCAGTTGAGGCAGCGAATAAATTCAGCACACCGGAGTGGCCGCGTTATGTTGCAGGTGCTTTGGGACCAACAACCAAAACACTTTCCGTAACCGGAGGCGTCACCTTTGACGAACTCGTTGACAGCTACTACGAGCAATCGGTAGCACTGATCGAAGCAGGCGTAGACGCAATGCTTCTTGAAACCTCGCAGGATACGTTGAATGTTAAAGCGGGTAGTATTGGTATTCGTCGTGCTTTTGAGACCACGGGTATCACACTTCCATTAATGATTTCCGGAACGATTGAGCCAATGGGCACAACGCTTGCGGGTCAAAATATTGAATCCTTTTATATTTCCCTAGAGCACTTAAATCCGATTTCTATTGGTCTTAACTGTGCAACGGGTCCGGAATTTATGCGTGATCATATTCGTTCCTTGTCTGAGCTGGCTACTACGGCTGTCAGCTGTTATCCGAATGCCGGATTACCAGACGAGAATGGGCAATATCATGAGTCCCCTGAATCCCTTGCCAAGAAAATGGCTGGGTTTGCCGAACAAGGTTGGCTTAATATTGCTGGCGGCTGCTGTGGAACGACACCTGATCATATTCGTGCTATGGCCGAAACTTTATCCCAGTATAAACCACGGGAGCACGCAATTTCTCACTTATCTGCAGTATCGGGCATTGAAACTGTCTATATCGAAGATGCAAATCGTCCCTACATGGTTGGGGAACGTACGAATATTTCAGGGTCCCGTAAGTTCAAACGATTGATGAAAGAAGGCAAGTTTGAAGAGGGCGCAGAAATAGCACGTGCACAAGTGAAGAATGGTGCTTATGTCATTGATATCAACGTACAGGATACCGATATTGATGAAGTGTATGCGATGGAGAACTTTTTGAAAGAGGTAGTCAAAAAGGTTAAAGTCCCTTTGATGATCGACTCGACTTATGACCATATTATTGAGCTCGGTTTGAAGTATTCACAAGGCAAAGCGATAATTAACTCTATAAACCTGGAAGATGGCGAGACCAAGTTTGAAGCTATTTTGCCGTTGATCCACCGATATGGAGCAGCTGTTGTTATGATTCTCATTGATGAGCGCGGACAAGCCGTATCACGGCAAGCCAAAATGGAAGTTGCTGAACGCTCCTACGAGCTGTTAACCAAAAAGTATGGCATGAATCCGGAAGATATTATTTTTGACCCGAATATGTTCCCGGTAGGTTCAGGGGATCCGCAGTATATTGGATCTGCTGTTGAGACCATCGAAGGTATTCGCATGATCAAGGAAAAATATCCTGAATGTAAAACCATACTTGGTCTTAGCAACATTTCCTTTGGTCTTCCGCCTGCCGGGCGTGAGGTTCTGAATTCGGTGTACCTATACCATTGTACCAAAGCCGGACTGGACTTTGCCATCGTTAATACGGAAAATCTGGAACGTTATGCATCCATTGGTGATCACGAGAAGGAACTTGCCGAAAAGCTGATCTTTGAGACTAATGATGATACACTTGCAGAATTTGTTGCTCATTTCCGTGAGAAAAAAGTCGATAAGAAAGAGAAAATCTCTAATCTTACGATTGAGGAGAGATTGGCGTCCTATGTGGTTGAAGGAACGAAGGAAGGCCTTGTAGCTGATCTGAACGAAGCTATGAATACGTATGCGCCGCTGGATATTATTAACGGGCCTTTAATGACGGGAATGGCTGAGGTAGGCAGATTGTTTAATAACAATGAGCTGATTGTAGCCGAGGTGCTGCAAAGTGCGGAAGTCATGAAAGCATCCGTATCCCATCTTGAACCGTTTATGGAAAAAGCGGACAGTGCCGTTAAAGGAACAATCATGCTGGCAACAGTTAAAGGTGACGTTCACGATATCGGTAAAAACTTGGTTGAAATTATTTTATCCAACAACGGCTACAAAATTATTAACCTGGGCATCAAGGTTCCGCCAGATCAAATTATTGAAGCATTCCGTAGAGAAAAGCCTGATGCTATAGGGCTGTCAGGTCTGCTCGTTAAATCTGCACAGCAGATGGTTATAACCGCTCAGGATTTAAAAACTGCTGGTATCGATGTGCCTATTCTGGTAGGTGGCGCCGCATTGACTAGAAAATTCACGAAAACACGTATCGCGCCGGAATATGAAGGTGTTGTTCTATATGCAAAAGATGCTATGGATGGTTTGGATATTGCGAACAGGCTGAGCGATCCTGTTCAGAAGCAGCAATTAATTGATGAATTGCGTGAAGCGATGGAATCCGATGTTAAGGAGTCCGGCAAGAAAGCAGAAGCCATGCCAGTCTTGACACGGGTACTGAAATCTACCATCGATCGTACTTTGCCCGTACAGGTACCTCCAAGTCTGGAGAGACGTGTCATTCGTGATTACCCTATAAGCCATGTGATGCCTTATATTAATATGCAAATGCTGCTTGGACATCATCTCGGTTTGAAAGGTAAAGTCGATAAGCTACTGGCTGATAAAGACCCGAAGGCGATTCAGCTCAAGGAAACCGTAGACGGGATTTTGGTAGAGGCTCAAAAAGAAGGCATTATCCGCGCTCATGGCATGTATCAGTTTTTCCCGGCGCAGTCATCGGGTGACGATATTTTCATTTATGACAAGGATGATTTAACAAAGGTACTGCAAAAGTTCTCCTTCCCAAGACAGCAGACGGATCCATTCTTCTGTCTTGCCGATTATCTCAAATCGACAGACAGCGGCGAAATGGACTATATTGGCTTTATGGTCGTTACAGCTGGTCACGGTATAAGCGAGAAGGCACAGGAATGGAGAGAAAAAGGCGACTACCTGCGATCGCATGCTCTTCAATCCACTGCGCTTGAAACTGCGGAAGCACTGGCCGAACGTGTGCACCAAATGATGCGCGATGTTTGGGGATTCCCGGATCCGGCTGGTATGACAATGGGTGAGATGTTTGGTGCCAAATATCGTGGACAACGCTTCTCCTTTGGTTATCCCGCCTGCCCGAATCTGGACGATCAGGAGCAGCTGTTTGCATTGTTGAAGCCAGAGGATATCGGCATTGAGCTGACTGAAGGCAGCATGATGGAGCCGGAAGCTTCGGTATCAGCCATTGTATTCTCACATCCGGAAGCACGTTATTTTAACGTGGATAAGGTCTAGGATATACTAGTGAAGGAGTGGGGTCATAGGGGCTCGACTCCTTCACTTTATGTAGAGAGATACAGCACGACATAGGAAATGGAGAAGATGAGCTTGGAAATATACTTTCTCGGTACAGGAGCAGGTATGCCTTCGAAAGAACGAAATGTGTCTGCGATCATTCTGAATCTGTTAGCCGAAAACAACAGCTATTGGATGTTTGATTGCGGAGAAGGGACGCAGCAGCAGATATTACGCTCTCCCATTCGGACAAGCAAGCTGGAGAAGCTGTTTATTACGCATCTGCATGGGGATCATTTGTACGGGCTGCCTGGGCTTCTGACGAGCCGTTCTTATCAAGGCGGTGATGACACGCTTACTGTTTACGGTCCTGAGGGTACAGAGTTATTTATCCGAACGGCTCTGGCTGTCAGTCAGGCTCATTTGACCTATGAGCTTAAGATTGTTGAATTCGCACCCGTGGATCAGCAGCTATTGTTTGAAGATAAGCAATTTGAGGTGTACATCGCTCCTCTTGTCCATCGGGTTCAGAGCTATGGCTACCGGATTGTAGAGAAACCGCAAACAGGCAGCCTGCAAGCGGATAAGCTGAAGGAGCTTGGAATCACTTCAGGACCCTTGTTTGGTAAAATCAAACAGGGAATGGATATAACCTTGGAGAACGGCACTTTACTTAGGGCAAAAGATTATATCGGACCTGATGTTCAGGGGAGAATCGTGACCATTCTGGGTGACACACAGCCCTGCCAATACTCACTGGAGCTTGCTCGTGATGCGGATGTACTTGTTCACGAGGCAACCTTTGCGGAGAGTAAGAAGCATCTGGCTGTTGCCTACGACCATTCAACATCTGTGGATGCCGCTCGCACAGCGCGAGATGCCGGCGCACATGCCTTGATTTTAACGCATATTAGCTCACGATATCAGAAGGATGAGGCTGCTCTATTAATTGATGAGGCTCAGCAGCTATTTGACGAGGTGTATTTGGCACGCGACCACTGGAGCTATGAGGTGCCGCGGGACAAACGGAGCCAAAATTAGCTTTTGATCTATTGTAAAGAAAGCTGTACGACGGTTTCCAATATGCTGTAGCTGCCTTTCGGAGGGATGCTGATTGTTAGGGTTTTCCATATTAATTGGATATTATGTATTGGGTTGGGTAATTCAAACCGGACTGCAGGTTCCCATCCCGGCTAATGTGATAGGGCTCATACTGTTTACGATGAGCCTTTTTTTTAAGATCATCAAGCTGGAATGGGTCGAAGCAGCAGGGGAGTTTTTAATCAAGCATATGCTATTATTTTTTATACCTTTTGTTGTTGGAACGATGGTTTTCTTTCCATATATAGGAGCCAATGCGGTTCAATTGCTTGTAAGCTTATTTGTAAGCACGATTGGAGTCCTTATGATTACAGGCTGGAGTGTCAAGCTCCTGAAGGGAAAGGAGAAAAGCAATGAGTCTCCATGACTTTCCGCAGCAGCCTATGTTCGGTTTAGCGCTATCAGTTATTGCTTATGCGATAGCTCTCCGATTAAACCAACAATGGAAATGGCTTCACCCACTGTTTATCAGCTCAGGCCTTATTATAGGATTTATGCTATGTGCACATATTCCTTATGAATCGTATCGTCTTGGTGGCGATTTTCTTGTTTTGCTGCTTGGACCTGCAACGGTTGCTTTGGGTATTCCGATCTATAAAAATGCTCGGCGCATCCGTTCCAGTCTTGTTGCCATCATGAGCGGAATCACAATAGGTTCCATTGCTGCTCTACTGTTGTCAGGGGTTCTCGTATGGAGTCTCGGAGGTACGGCAGAGCTGATGGTGACCATGATGCCAAAGTCAGTAACGTCACCGATTGCACTTGAAATCTCGCGTAAGGCTGGTGGTATTCCTGAATTGACCGCAGTACTGACCGTATTGACCGGATTGTTCGGCAGTATGTTTGGACGCAGTTTGCTGCGGCTGGTTGGTGTTCGTGACGACATATCCATAGGAGTAGCCATGGGCACCTCGTCCCACGGAATCGGTACTGCCAGGGTTATTAGAGACTCCGAGCTTCAAGGCAGCATTAGCGGATTTTCAATGGGAGCGGCTGCGATTATTACTTCGCTATTATTTATTCCTTTATATGGTTGGCTGCAATAGTGGCAATCTGAAAACCTCATTGATTTGAGGTTTTTTTGTATGTTCAAAACCTTACAATTTATTCATAACACGAAAACGTCAACTTAATAAATCTCTGCTACGCTGTAGATATATGACTAAACCAACTTTCCTGAAGAAGGGCGTGTTGATGATGCCAACTACTGCTGTTCATCCTGTTCCTCTGTCAAACTTGTCTGTGAAAGTAGCTACCCGATCATGGGAGATTGAGCAAGCCATGCGTTTAAGGTATCAGGTTTTTGTAGAAGAGGAAAAAAATATGCAGATGCTGAATGAAAGTGGCTTGGAGCAGGACCGTTACGATATGTATTGTGATCATTTAATTGTTACGGATTTGGAACAGCAGCAAATAGTGGGGACGTATAGGTTATTGCCAGGTTTACGTGCATTGGCGGGCATTGGCTTTTATTCGGAAACAGAGTTCGATTTGAGATCGTTTCAGGAGCACAAGCCGCATACGTTGGAGCTGGGACGCAGCTGTATTGCCCCTGCTTACCGTAGTGGTAAGGCGATTCACCTGCTGTGGGAAGGAATAGCCAAGTATATTGCCGAGCATCATTATTCATATTTAATCGGCTGTGCCAGTGTGCACGTGAGCTCTCTGGAGGATCTTAACGCCATCTACAGCATGCTGCGCTTCAAGCAGGTAATCACAGACCGTTACGGAATACAACCGCTGGAATCTCATCGCATTTCGGGTTTGCAGCAGATACCAAGTGAGCTCAATGAAAAAGAAATATTCCGTAAGCTGCCTCCGCTTATGAAGGGCTATCAATACCTGGGTGCGCAGATTGGAGGCGATCCAGCATACGATAACTGTTTTGAGACGGTAGATTTTTTTATTGTTTTGGAAAAGGATCGCTTGGCTCGTAAATACAAAAAGCATTTTCTGAATCAATAAATCGTAAACCGGGAGGCATCCTTTGTATGTATGAATGGATTGGTAAATTTACAGAAAATCAACGATTAATACAAAAAATGGCTGTTTGGTGCAGGTGGATACCTAAGCCTTGTATACTTATGCTGCTTGCATGCGCAGCGGTTATTCTGCAGTTGTCAATATTTAGCAAGGGAATGCGTATCAAAATTGATGCTAACCTGAGCACATTGCTGAAGGATCGAAGTACTGAGGAGTTAATGCGTATCCGCCAGCAGTTTTTTCACAATTTGGTCAGTACACTTTACGAAATCATAGTGGAGTCCAAACATCTGGAAGGCAGTGAATCGTGGCGATTTCGGGTTGAGGGCGAGGATCATCTTAAGGAGGCACTACAGCTTGGCCGAGGCGCTATCATCTATGCTCCGCATGTGGGCAACTTCTTTTATTATTACTGGTATCTTAGTCAAAAATATAAGTGCCTCACAATAGCTACTGCCGAAAGTCCTGAGCTGCGCCCCTTGTATGAGCAATTTCAATTAATGGGCTGTGAAGGCCTGGATTATGATCGCACCCCGCCTTTACTGCTGCTTCGCAAATTAAAAAAGCATTTGAAAAACAATGGGGTTGTGTTTATTCTGGGGGATTTTTATCGGCCTACTTTTCCACAATCTCAATTTTTCGGACGGAAAAGTCGTACACCAGAGGGCGCAGCCTTGCTGTCCTTAGATCAACGTGTACCGATTATTCCCTTTTATGGACGAAGAGATCAGGGATTCAAGCACTGTCTTATATTCGAGCAGCCGCTGCATTTATATGCCTGTTATAAAAACTCTCAACGGTCTGAAGCCACTCAACTACTTAATCGATATATGGAATCGGTTATACGCAAACATCCTGAGCAGTGGTTTTACTGGTTCAATGTAGAAGAACGCTTTAAAATCGATTTCAAGGAAGAAGATGAACAAAACTTGGATTATGATAAAATATTGCGTGTTTCATCTTGAAACTATGCATATTGATTATGATTTGGGATATACTAGTTCAGGTGAAAAAACTACTCTCAGGAGGGGCTGCAGCATGGATTTTACAAGTCACGATATTGCAGTAATCGAGCAAGCCTTGCATCTGGCCATGAGTATGAAAGGTAACGATTCAAAAGCGCAGCAGTTTCGTGAGGTGTTAATCAAGCTGCAAAGCAATTCGGCTGCAGCCTTCAGCGGCGGTAATTATCTGCAAAAAGAGGAACGTGATGGATTACGCTACGATTATGATGATTCCTCTGACCTGCTGTAATTAAATAAATTTTTTGTTCAAAAGTTCAATTTCTGGCCCTGGCGGAACAATATTCCGTTCAGGGCTATTTTATATGTGCCCAGCAGGATAAACAAATAATTGATATAAGAACGTACATTCGCTATAATATAAGCTACTACAATCCGGCTTTTAAATGAGGAGCTTGATCCCATGAACCCATTAACCGGCAAGGTTGATTCCATAGATGAAATGATCCAATTAGTGAAAAATACTCCAGAGCTGATGTCTCAGGTTACATACTGGCATACGATTCCGCCGCGTGATCCGATGTATGATGCATTCCCGTCTGAGCTTCATCCCATTTTGTTAGCTGCTCTGAAGGTCAAAGGAATTGAAGGGCTGTATACGCACCAGGCGCAATCGTTTCGCGAGGCAGCAGCAGGCCATCACGTTGTTACCGTAACTCCAACTGCATCCGGTAAAACCCTTTGTTATAACCTGCCGGTTTTACAGGAAATACTGAATAATGATAGCTCACGTGCGCTATATTTGTTTCCGACTAAGGCGTTGGCTCAAGATCAGGTATCAGAGCTTCAGGAAACCGTTAACCGGATGGGAGCCGATATTAAGACTCACACCTACGATGGGGATACGCCTCCAACGGTAAGGCAGGCTATTCGCAATGCAGGTCACATTGTTGTGACCAATCCGGATATGCTCCACTCCGCTATTCTTCCCCACCATACCAAGTGGGTTAAGCTGTTCGAAAATATTAAGTATATCGTCATTGATGAAGTCCACTCATATCGCGGCGTATTTGGCAGTCATGTAGCCAATGTGATTCGAAGACTGAAGCGAATTTGTCGATTCTACGGTTCCTCTCCACAATTTATATGTGCGTCAGCAACCATTGATAATCCACAGGAGCACGCAGAGCGTCTGATCGGCGAACCCGTTTCATTGGTCAGCCGCAACGGAGCTCCAGCTGGTGAAAAGCATTTTGTTTTTTATAATCCGCCTGTTGTAAATCAACAATTAGGTATACGGAAGAGCAGTGTATTGGAAACCCGTAAAATAGCAGGCATGCTGCTCAAGCAAGGTGTACAGACGATTGTATTTGCCAGAAGTCGTGTACGTGTTGAGCTGCTGCTTACGTACTTGCAGGACCTGATCAAGCATGAGTTGGGAGACAAGTCGATTCGCGGTTATCGCGGCGGGTATTTGCCCCAGCTGCGACGGGAGATTGAGCGCGGACTGCGTAATGGAGAGATTCGCGGAGTCGTCAGTACGAATGCCCTGGAGCTGGGTATTGATATCGGACAGCTGCAGGCATGTGTGCTTAACGGATATCCGGGGACGATTGCCAGCACCTGGCAGCAATCCGGACGCGCAGGCAGAAGGCAGGAGAGCTCCATCACGTTTTTGGTTGCAAGCAGCAACCCGCTTGATCAATATATGATCCAAAATCCACGATATTTCATTGAACGTCCACCTGAGCAGGCGCGAATTCATCCTGATAATTTGATCATATTGGTCGATCATGTCAAATGTGCGGCGTATGAGCTTCCTTTTGAAGAGGGAGAGCAATTCGGTGGCGAATCATTAAAGGATGTTTTGGAATTTTTGACCGAGGAGCATATCCTGCACGTCGTGAAAAATCGTTGGTATTGGATGGATCAGTCTTTCCCTGCCCATGATATTTCATTACGCTCCGCAGCTCAGGAAAACTTTGTCATAGTAGATATGACTAATGGTACGCGGGTTATTGGAGAAGTGGATCGATTCAGTGCACCGACTATGATTCATGAAGAAGCCATCTATATCCATGAGGGCATTCAGTTCCAGGTGGAAAAGCTTGACTATGAAGAGAAAAAAGCGTTCGTACGCCAGGTGAATGTCGATTATTTTACAGACGCAAGCATGGCCGTCCAGCTAAAGGTGCTTCATGTACACCGCGAAGTGGAGGAGCATGGACTGCATCGTAATTATGGCGAAGTAACTCTGAATGCAAAACCGACTATTTTCAAAAAAATCAGATTGCGGACTCACGAGAATATTGGCTCAGGACCGATTCATTTGCCTGAGGAGGAGCTGCACACCAGCTCTTATTGGTTTACCTTTTCGGAACAAGCCTCAGCGGAAACCTCGGTTAATGATATGCAGTTTGCGCTGCTCGGCTTATCCAATGTATTGGTGCATATCGCACCGCTTTATTTGATGTGTGATCCACGGGATATTCGTGTAGTGCCGCAGGTACGTGCTATTCACAATAAGCTGCCAACGATATTTTTCTACGATAGTTATCCTGGGGGTGTGGGCTTGAGTGAACGACTATATGACGTCCATGGTGAATTAATAGCTGAAGCGAAGCGGCTTATTTCAAACTGTCAATGTTTAAGCGGCTGTCCTGCCTGTGTTGGGCCCATTGAAGAGGTTGGATTGATGGGTAAGCAGCTTTCACTCAGCTTGCTGCGACGGCTGGAGGTAACGCAATGAGTGGACTTCGTGAAAGGCTGCTGCGCCACAAATCGTCGGGAAGCCAAACGAAACCCGCTGCTGCATTGGATACTTCTGTTCAGACATCGGAATGGTCAGTAATTGACGCTCATATGGAACACAATGAATGGGGCTCGTTTGTGATGAGACGGCGTTACTATGACCAGCAGGCCAAGCATGGGCATTACGCGTTGAGTGAACTGTTGGGACAGTCCGATAAGCTGCTCCATCTGCTGGGAGCTGAGGCAGTGACTCCAGAGGAGCAGGATGGTCTAACTCATGAAAAATTGCTATATCTCGATACGGAGACAACAGGTCTTGGGATTGGTACGGGAAACGTCGCTTTTATGATCGGTATCGGTTTTTATGAAAAAGATCAGTTTGTCGTAGAGCAGATGTTTATTCGTGATCCGGGTGAGGAGCTGGGCATGCTTCATCATCTGCACGAGAAAATAGCCGAGCATCCTTATTTGGTGACGTATAACGGCAAAACTTTTGATTGGCCGATCATTAAGAACCGTTATATTTTGAATCGTATGCAGCTGGACACCCAGATTGCTGGACACTTTGACTTTTTATACCCATCGCGCAGTTTGTGGAAGCATACACTACCCTCATGTCGGTTGGGTAAGGTAGAGGAGGAACAGCTTGGCGTTGTACGTAAGGATGATGTGGCAGGAGCGCTTGCTCCTGTGCTCTATTTTCAATATTTGGCAGAACGAAAAGTTTCTATTGTCGAGGGCGTATTTATTCATAATGAACTCGATATTTTATCGTTGGCTGGTTTATCGATTCATTTTGCAAGGATTTTGAGCGGGAAAAGCAATTTTAAGGACATGGGCTTGGAAGAGCTGTATCGGCTGGGTGTATGGTTGGACAAGCTGAACCAGCAGTGGATGTCAGAGCAAGCACTGGAGTGTCTGGCCAAGCGGATTACAGGTGCAGACAGTGAGGAAGAAGAGCAAGGGGCTGATGACTATTTGCTGCCGCTAGCCCAGGTGTATAAGCAGCAGCACCGTTATACAGCAGCGCGGGATTTGTGGGAACTGTATGTGGAGCGCAGAAAAGAACGCACGACAGCTTCATTGGACGCTTATGTCGAATTGTCCATGCATTATGAGCATCGAGAGAAGCAGTATGGGTTGGCTCTGTCCTATGCCGAGCAAGCACTAGACAAAGCATGGCGACAGCATTCTTTAAAGCGTTCCTATGGGGGCGGAGGTGTTAGGTCAACTGGAAAACGTCAATCATCAAAATCACTCGAACATGTGCAAGAAAGTGGTATCGCAGATTTGGAGAAGCGCATCCAACGATTACGACAAAAGTCCGCCAGAGCTAACAACCAGTTGACAAAGGATAAGAAAAGGACAGTTACCCGAAGTCAGGTTGGATCAGAATCAGATCTTGTTCTGACGATGGATAACCTGATTTAAACGAAGATAAGCTCTATTCTTGGCATAACATAGACTTTATTTGGTAATATATAGACTACGGATTCGTGTATTTTCATCTGGGAGCGTTACAAGGCTGTGAAAATATTATACAATGTTTGCATGAGGTAGTTTCGGAGGAACACGGTCATGTCATACCATGCTGCTCATAGAGATTCTATGGAGGGTGATTGCTATCATTCATGTTTATTTGGACGACGTACGTCTGTGCCCTGCCGGTTTTGTAGCTGCCCACAATGCAGAGGAATGTATATTATTGCTTAAGGAGTGTGAGGTTGGCATTTTGTCTCTAGATTTTGATCTGGGATGGGGTCAACCAACCGGGCTGCAGGTAGCGAGTTTCCTGGCGTCTTCTCAGCGTTTTCCCAATGAAATTTATTTACATACCTCCAGCTGGAGCGGTAAACAAGCGATGTATCAGCTTTTATACCGGAGCAAGCCGGATAACGTTAAGCTGGTTAACGGACCGATGCCTCACGATATGCTTCAAACCATTGCCAATACAGCAAAGAATAGGTTGTGATCTTGTATTATGCAGCACGTAATATCATTAAGTAATGTACATTTTATCCGCGAGGAGCGGGCGATTTTATCGAATATTGAGCTTCAGGTACAACTAGGTGAACATTGGGTCATTCTTGGGAAAAATGGATCGGGCAAAACGACGATTCTGGAGATGATTAATGGATATCAATTCCCAAGCATTGGGCAGGTCCAGGTTCTGGATCATCTTTATGGACAATGTGATGTGAGAGAAGTACGTAAACAAATCGGGTACATTAGTCAATCCTTATACGAAAAACTGAATCCGGCTGATCCCGTATGGGAGGTCATCGCTACCGGCGAATATGCTTTTTTGCGTTTTTATCAGGAAATATCGCCTAAGGTGCGTACAAAGGCACTCGGGATGCTGGATGAAATACGTCTTTCACATCTGGCAGAACAGCCACTCGGCACGCTATCGCAAGGGGAACGCAAAAAGGTGATGCTGGCCAGGGCATTAATGACAAGCCCCTCGATTCTGATCATGGACGAGCCTTGCTCGGGCTTGGATTTATTTGAGCGTGAGCGGTTGCTTGAAACCGTTAATCAGCTTGGCAAGCAAAATATTACTGTATTGTATGTCACGCATCATATCGAGGAAATTATGCCGATGTTCACACATGTTGCGTTGATTGACGATGGCAAGCTCGTAGCCTCTGGCCGTAAGGAAGACGTATTGAATGAAGAAAATTTGTTGAGTGCATTTCAGGTTCCGGTTACTCTTGAATGGTTTCAAGGCCGTCCCTGGATCAAGGTACTCGGGTAATGAGTGTGGATGAGCTGCAAAGCAGCGCTTTTATCGGTACAGCCAATCGCGGCTATGGACAGCAGGCACAGGAGGAAATTCTAAGGTTGTTTGGATCGCCTATCAAGTTTGCGCATCTGGTTCCTAATGAGATATTTCTTTTCCAGCTTCCAGTGAGCAAATCTGAAGTTATTCTCAAGCTGACAACGCAAGAGCCGATGTTTCTTCGCCATATTCAGCCTGTGGACGCGGAGCTTGATTGGGATGGTGAATTGGCTTCGCTGCAGTCGTGGGCTATCAATTCTGTTCAGTTAGACGCAGAGAGCAAGGTTGCCGTGCAGGTTCGTAAAACCGAGGAGCTTACGACGGGCATTTCACAAGGTGAATATAAACAGGCACTTGACCATATATTGACGGAAACGTACGCAACAATTCCCGTTGCCAAAGGCTCGGATTTGATCGTGTCTCTTTATTTGGTTCCGGGCATTGCCTATATCGGCGTCTCCAAGCCGGAACACAATTTGTCTGATTGGTCAGGCGGTGCGATACGCTATCGCAAAGAAGAAGGGCAACTGTCACGTGCCAAGTTCAAGCTATTAGAGGCTGAGCAGGTATTCGGTCTTGATTTAACACAATACAAGACGGCGCTAGACGTCGGAGCTGCACCAGGAGGCTGGACCTCGCTGCTGCTGGAACGGGGGATCAAGGTGACAGCAATCGATCCGGCCAAGCTGGATAAGGATTTGCTAAAAAACAAAAATCTGACCTTCCATCAAAAAAATGCTGCCGATGTTAAGCTGCAGGATGCTTCCTTTGAGTTGATTGTTTGTGATATGAGCTGGAGTCCAAGACAAATGGGCAAGCTTATTAAAGGGCTTTTACCTGCACTGATTACAGGAGGAACGGCGATCATTACGGTTAAATTGATGCATAAAAAAGCTTTTCAAACAGTTCGGGAGCTTGTAGGCGATTTATCACCGGAGCTCACTGTGCAAAAGGCCAAGCAATTATTTCATAACCGCGAGGAGCTCACTTTGTTTTTTATCAAAGCGTAGCAGGTTTATGAAAAGCATGGAACACAATTATCGCAATGGTTAAAGGAGGCCAGGCTCGGAATGGCAAACGAGTATGCAGGAAGTGGCGAATTATCGAACTGGAACTCTATTTATAACATAAAAGATGAAGATCAGCCTCCAGTATATGACGATTGGCTTGTGAAGCATATGGATGTGCTGGAGGCTTCCCGACATACTGCTGTTCTTGACCTTGGCTGTGGAAATGGGTGTGACAGCTTGTTTCTATCTGAACGTGGATTTGACGTCATTTCCTGTGATTGGTCGGAGGAAGCGCTGCTGCGAGTGCGGCGGCATGTTCCGCTTGCGGATACACGGGCGGTGAATTTGCTGGAGCCGCTGCCTTTTGCTGATAATAGCGCCATTGTGATTATCGCCGATTTGAGTTTGCATTATTTCTCGTGGGAAGCGACGATAGCTATTATCAATGAACTGCAGCGTGTTTTGCAATCAGATGGTTATTTATTATGCAGAGTGAATTCTATAAAAGACGTCAATTTTGGTGCAGGTGTAGGTCAGGAAATCGAAGCTGGTTACTATGAAAATGAGGGACACAAAAAGCGATTTTTTGATAAGGAGCGACTCGAACAATTGTTTCATCAATGGCAACTCACCTACATAGAAGAAGCTGTCCTACATCGTTATGGTAAACCAAAGTTTTTATGGGAGCTGGCTGTGACCAATTTGAAATAAGTATCTTCACTTGTGATAAGAAAGCCTTCAGGTGTTACAGATTAGGAGCGAATAATGGGAGATTATTTGTTAACAAGACTGCTCGTGCCCGTCGCAATTTTTTTGGCGATTACCCTGCTTGCCTTCCTATTCGTGCCGCAGACCTGACATATCAAATAAGTAATGGGATACTACATACGTGCTTGGTGCTGCAGGTAATTATTGGATATGGACAAATAGGATGGATGTCAAAGGGCTAACACCAAGTAAAAAAGACTTGTAGATGCTAAGGAGTGATTACTCATGAAAGCCGTCTATGCAGGAAGCTTTGACCCCATTACCCTAGGACATGTGTCTGTTATTGAACGTGCCTTTAATTTATTTGACGAAGTGCATATTATTATAGCCAACAACCGGGCCAAGTCGCATTACTTTACATTACAGCAAAGAACGGAATTAGTCAGACTTTCGATTCCTGCGGAATATAATACGCGAGCGCATATTGTACCTTTTGAAGGCATCGTGGCCAATTACATTAATGAGCACAAGATTGACGTTGTGATCCGGGGAATTCGCAATGCGACTGATTTGGACTATGAGCTCCAATTGGAGCAATTTGTTCGTAATTCAACAGAAGCGGATACGATTTATTTATCGCCGTACACACCCTACATGCAAACTAGCAGTTCATTAGTTCGGATGTTTTTCCAGTCCAATAAGTACACGCTCGCCCTTAACTATATGACTCCTGATGCTTACGATCAAGCGATATGCTACATGCAGGAAACGAATCAACCACCGTCCAATAAACTTTCGAGTCCAACAAACGACTTATAGGGTCAACAATTTGGGAATGGGGGTAACTGTCATCATTATTGCTAAAATTTTAGTCGCATTAGTTGCAATAGAGCATCTGTATATTTTATATTTGGAAATGTTTATGTGGACCAAACCCAAGGGCTTGAAAGCTTTTGGTATGACACCGGCAGTAGCGGAAGCTTCAAAGTCACTTGCAGCTAATCAAGGACTGTATAATGGTTTTTTGGCAGCTGGTTTGATCTGGAGCTTGTTTCACTCTCATGTGGAGGTAGCAAAAGAACTTCAAATCTTTTTTCTGTTATGTGTTATTGTAGCAGCGATTTTCGGTGGAGTGACTGCCAAAAAGTCAATCCTGCTTGTTCAGGGACTTCCAGCCCTTGCAGCACTGCTTTTTGTTTGGCTGACATGAACCGTAGGCGTTCATAAAGGTTATTAATTACGAAATCATGGAGAATGTATGCATACTATATTTACTGCAGATATTGTAGATCCTCTTATCGTACGTATTGAAAATTACAATAGGCTGCTTAAACTCATAGACCTCAAAAGTCTGGAGGATGGCAGTTGTACGCTTCCTCATAAGGTGATGGCTAATTTTCTTGACGTGACGCACGCGGACATTGTTAAATGGATCGATAAACTGATCGACTTTGGAATTATTGAGCAGGTCGGTTCTAATAAAGCTTACAAGAGAAAGAGCTCTGAAGTAGAGAACCCTTCTTTAAATTGTTTAATAGATTTGTTAAAATTGTTCAAGCAAAACCCTAATCTCAGCTTTTCTCAGCAAGCCGAAGCTCTCGACATCTCGATCCAGGAATTGGAATATTTATTTGGAATGCTGATTCAAATTATTGAATGATGTTTTTTTGGTCTTGGGCTCTACCATGTAAAAAATAAAATTTACAATATAAGGGTTGAAAAAACCATTTGTTGTGCTATAATCAACGTAAATATGAAAAACAAATGCGGAAGCACCGCTGAACAAGAAGTTTCTTGTTTAGCGAGTGCTTTTTTTGCGTTCGTATTTGGATAAGGAGGTGCGCACATTAACAATAACGTGAAGGCTGCCATCGTGTTGGCGATTGTAGCGGTCATCCTCGTGATCAGTGGAATCATGCAAATAAAGGGGGAGATGTAGAGACGCTGCTTCACCAAACAATCGTTGCTAAGGAGCCACTAAATAAGTTGAATTACACCGACAGGGGGGATATCGGTATGGGGAAGATGAGACTCGTTTTGTTGGAGGAGGATCATTATTTCGTTGATATGTGCTCTTCCTATATTCGAACCTCTGAGCATGCGGAGAAGTTCATGTTCACGACGTTTTCGAACAAGGAACAAGGCTTTGATTATATTGAGCGGTCTAAAGAACCTTACATTTTATTGGTGCATGAAAGCTTTATGCCACTTCCAGAAAGGGTTTTTCAACAGCAGCATGGTTGTTTAATCATTCTAAGCGATGTTCCTGTTGCAGCGGATGTAATGGAATATCCAATCTTGTGCAAATATCAGCCGCTGAATCAGTTTGTTTCACATATTATCTCACACTTTAATGAGTATACGTCGAGTCCAAGATTAAGAGGCAATCATTCGGCAGAGGTCATTTCCGTGTACTCCACAGTTGGCGGAAGCGGGAAGACAGTCACAGCGACTCATTTGGCACGAGAGCTGGTCTATCAGGGGAAGCGGGTATTTTATTTGAACCTGGAACAGCTGCCCTCCTTATCATGGCTGGATGACGGCTTGAAGCAAGCAGAAAATAATTTATCGCGCATTTTGTACTATGGGAAAACGAGTGAACAATTGCAGACGGCAAAGGTAGAGCTGTATAAGAGACGGCATCCAGTTATGGGTTTTGATTATTTTCCGGGTATGTGCGAGCCTGCAGAAATGGATGAAATAACCGATAAGGATACACAATCCTTGATACGTTCAGTGCTTGCAACAGGAGCCTACGATTACATCATCCTTGATTTGGATTCAGCTCTTCAACCCAGAACCAAAGCTGCTTTGCGGATTAGTGACCAGGTCCTATGGCTAGTGCTTGATGATCGAGTTCATTGGGACAAAACACAAGTATTAATGAATCTGCTGCGTTCAAGTTTAGATGATCATGAGGCGGATTGGGGGCGTAAGCTTTATGTAGTCGTGAACAAATTCAATGGAAATTTATTGAATGACCGTTCAACCTTGCCTGCTGCGATTGCTGGGTATTTGCCCTATATTCCCGAATGGAAAGCACATGCTGCTGTTGAAGCCTTGCAGGTAAGAGGGGTTTTCAGTGAAGGGCTCTCCAAGTTGTCCTTATTATCCTCATTCCGGGCGGAGGCACATAGCTATGCTGTCGGATGAAGATTTCGCTGGCTTAAAACAATCAATCAAAGAAAAGCTCGATTTATCTTATTCGGTGACGGACCAGCAGCTGATGGATATGGTGGAGCAGGAGGTATTTGCGCTCTCCTTTGACCACTATCAGACCGCCGGGCAAAAGCACGCTTTGGTACTGAGGCTTTTTAACTCATTTCGAGGGTTGGACGTTTTGCAGCCCTTGGTCGATAATCCAGCGGTTACGGAAATCATGATTAACCGTCACGATCAAATATTTATCGAGCAGGAGGGTCGTGTCCGATTAACGAATGTGAAATTCGAAAGCAAGGAGAAGCTGGAGGACGTCATTCAGGCGATTGTTGCCAAAGTAAACCGAGCAGTCAATGAGGCTAATCCGATTGTGGACGCCAGGCTGTTGGACGGATCACGTGTCAATGTGGTGCTCTCGCCTGTGGCACTTGAAGGGCCTGCCATGACAATCCGTAAATTCCCGGAATCTCCTCTGACACTGGATAATTTAGTAGCCAGAGGTGCATTAACAAAAGAAGCGGCTGATTTTCTAATAAATTTGGTGAAAGCCAAATACAATCTGTTCATTGGAGGTGGCACAGGCTCCGGAAAAACAACCTTTCTTAATGCTCTGTCGCAATATATCCCTGACGATGAAAGGATTATTACAATCGAGGATTCAGCAGAGCTGCAAATCCGAACAGTACCGAATCTAGTGCGCATGGAAACTCGAAATGCCAATACGGAAGGAAAAGGCGAGATCACGATACGTGATTTGATCCGTTCCTCGCTCCGTATGAGACCTAATCGAATCATAGTTGGAGAGGTACGTGGCGCAGAGGCTCTGGATATGCTATCCGCCATGAATACTGGACATGATGGAAGCCTTTCTACTGGTCATGCGAATTCAAGTACGGATATGCTCAGCCGACTGGAAACGATGGTGTTAAGCGGTGCAGCACTGCCCGTTGAAGTTGTACGCAAACAGATCTGTTCAGCGATTGATATTATGATTCACCTCCAACGGCTTCGTGATCGTTCGCGCAGAGTGACTGAGATCAGTGAGATCATTGGCATGGAAGGGGGCGAGGTCAAGTTGAATCGGTTATTCGAATTTGTAGAAAGGGGAGATGACAAGGAGGGTCGTGTGATCGGTGAGCTTATGCTGACAGGGAATGTGCTGACTAGGCAGGAGAAGCTGGCTATGTCGGGCTATGCTCTGTAAACCGAGTTTAGTCACCAAAGGAAAGGAGACAGCAGCTTGTATATTGTAATGGTGGCAGTATTGCTGGGCGGTGGCTTTTGGATATATATCACTTCCAAACGCTCGAATAAACCCAACCAGGTAGCAAAGGGTCCTCAACTGCTCCAGTACAATGTGTACGAAATGAGTTCGGTAGAATTAATCGTTACAGTGGTAATAGCTATGGGGATTTTGGGTGGGATTGGTTATGTATTTTATCAGCATGTGATTGCTGCTTTACTGATCTCATTGGCAGGTATCTACTATCCGAAAATCCGTAGAAAAGATCTTATCCGCAAACGCAAGGCGCTTCTTCAATTGCAGTTCAAGCAAGCATTAGCTTCGTTATCATCAGCCTTGGGGGCAGGTAAATCGGTTGAAAATGCATTCCAGGAAGCACTAGTTGATTTGAGGTTGTTGTATCCGGATCCACGTGCGCTCATTGTGAAGGAGCTGGAAACGATTAATCGGCGAATTGAAAATGGAGAAACGATTGAGATGGCCCTTAAGGATTTGAGTGAACGGACACAGATTGATGATATTCAGCAATTTACAGAAGTATTTGCAACCTGCAAGCGAACGGGAGGTAATCTGGTTCATGTCATCCGGCGTACAGCCTCGATTATTCAGGAAAAGCTGGACATTCAGCAGGAAATTGCGGTCATGATGGCACAAAAACGTTTTGAATCGAGAGTGCTTGCTTTTGCACCCGTTATCGTAATTGCTGTGCTTAGCTTCAGTTCTCCGGATTACATGGAACCGATGTACAAAGGGTTAACAGGATATTTAATCATGAGCGCAGCATTACTGATACTTCTTGGATGCTTTGGCATAACAAAAATGATTATGAATATTAAGGTGTGATGATCGACTGTGTACATGCTGGCTTTGCTGTGTGTAGAGCTTGTGATTGCTGGAGTGATTTTAATGCTGGCAAACCCGCTGTATAAGGGATTTGTCAAGGAGCACCAAGTACTGTTAAAGCTTACTATTGTTGCCCCAGTATCGCTGTGGCTGATGGACAAGCTGAGGGTAGCCGATCGGTTGCCTGAAAGTATCTCAAAGATACACCATATGATGTTTGGTTTATACGGAAGTAAGACCGCTATGATTCGCACCAAATGCTTTATTGTCGGAATGGTTTCGTATTCGATTCTGATCGTTATAGGAAGCACTTTTCTTGGATGGGCTTCGGATGTAGGGGCGGAAATGCTTGCATATGGGAGTGGGCTTTTATTGTTTTTACCGTTTCTCCTGTACAAAAATCTGGCAAGTCAGCTTCTCAAGAAAAAAAGACAGATGCTGCTTGATTTGCCGGAAATGGTGAATCAAATTGTACTGCTTGTAAATGCAGGAGAAACTGTGCAAAAGGCGTTGATGCGCTGCATCGAGCGAAATCCAAATGTACAGCAAAGTCCGTTGTTAACGGAGCTTTCAATTGCTGCTTATGAAATCGGGATGAACGCCTCTTTCACCAAATCAATGGAAGATTTCAATAAACGCTGCGGAGTGCAGGAGGTATCCTTGTTCACGACTACATTGCTGCTCAATTACAAAAGAGGTGGCGATGAGCTGGTGATGTCACTCAAGGAGCTGTCTTTTACCTTATGGGAAAAGCGAAAATCCATTGCCAAAACACTTGGAGAAGAGGCCTCATCCAAAATGGTGTTTCCGATGGTGTTCATATTCCTGGTTGTCATGATTGTGGTAGCGGCACCGGCAATTTTGATGATGGAGCAATAAGTGAAACTGAAATATATACAATGAATTGACTACAATAAGGATGGAGTGTGTTTGTATGACGAAAATAAGTGTTGTGAATAAAGGGATTCAGAATTTTTGGAGCGATGAGGATGGGCTCGGGACGTTGGAGATTTTGCTGATCGTAGCGGTGTTAGTTATTGTTGCCATAGCTTTTAGAAAATGGATCATGAAATGGGTGCTGGAGTTGTTTAATGCAACAGGAACAGAAGTAACAACTGATCAAGGAAAATAAAGATCGTTAGTGGAAAATAAAGTCCGTTAGTGGAAAATAGAGTTCGTTAGTGGTTGTTTACTTTTGTGAATTTTAGGTGTTTTTGCTTTTAAGGAAAAGTCATTTGTCTTAAGTCGCTATAATATAAATCACCGGAACAGTCTAGAATCGGGAAAAACCTGATCTAGAACCGCTTGGAATTGCAACTTTATCTGTACATACATTTGGGTAAGTGACTCAAACTGTCGCGTTAAATGGCGGAGATTCAGTAATTCGACTCCTCGTCGTTTATGGTCTTCGAATTCCTCTTTGTAGTACAACTCACATAATCGGTAAGCATCGACAGCATCGGTTTTTACTTTGCGCAGACTCGATTTCTTAGCTTGATGCGAAATGAGCGGATTTACGACGAGAAACAGAATACCGTGTTCCTCCAGGAACTGAATGACTGCCTGATGGTAGTGTCCTGTGGACTCCAATATTACAGTAGGAGCTTTCCCAGCCTTATCTTGTACTTTAGAAATGACGTCTAAGAGCTGTTTAAGACCTTCCTGATTATGTTGAAAACAAAACGGATTTCCAAAAGGTTTGCCTTTGCCCAAGAAGACTTGCCCATCACTTTTTCCTTTTGAAATATCCAGACCTATGACTGGATTCATGAAGCACTCTCCCTTTTAATAAAATTGCCGGTACCCCTAACACTCCTCATAGTTCCACAACATCGCTTGTTATGCGAGATCTAATCGTCTCAACCAGCTTAAACATGGTTTCTATAAGAAGGGGGCAATCAGTTTTAGCGACGGGTTACAGACCCAGGGGAACGAACGATCTGCCCCGGCTACTGACAAATACACCACTAAAACAAAAGTGGTCAACCAGTAAAAACTGGCTGACCTCATAATACGACTGGGAACTATAGCTCAATAAACAATTAAGATGCGGCTGCTGGCATAGATCGGCAGCCGCGTTGTGCCACGGGCAGGATAATGCAAGAAGGTAATTGAATAAATATAGAACATTGCCGATAAAGGAGGGACGTAATATGCCATTTCCAACGCACATAGTATCCGCAGGTGGATTTGTGGAAGATGGGCAAGGAAATATCCTTTTAGTAAAAACTCGTGACGGTGGTTGGGTTTATCCTGGTAGTCAAGTGGAAGTTGGAGAAAATCTGATGGACGCTTTGGTTCGTGAAATCAAAGAGGAAAGCGGAATAGACACCACGGTTAGCTACTTAATTGGTGTCTATTCGAATACAGGTATTTTTAAATGGTATGATGGCGTGACTGATGTTCCTACGCAAGTTATATTTGATTTCGTATGTAAACCTGTTGGCGGGGAGTTAGCTGTTTCTGAAGAAACAACAGATAGCCGCTGGGTGGCGAAATATAGAGTTCTTGATTTCATTACACATCCAGCTATTCGCACTCGCTATCAGGCTTATTTGGAGTTTAACGGAGTGGTAAATTACATGGAGTATGTAACGAGCCCAGAGTTTATAATCAAACACCAAAAAGGTATATCGTAGTAAATTATTTCTCGTTGTTGATCAAACGAGGAACGTTAGCACAATAACACCAGGACGAGGCTGCCAACACGATCGGCAGCCCCCATTACGTTAACGGGAGGTTAGTTCAATATTTTTCAACAACACTTGGGTTATTCCGTGATATAATTAACCAAAAATTTAACAGACCTATAAGGAAGTAAGTATTATTTTATGATAATAAATGAACGTCTTGCTTTTAACTCGGATTATACTTTAGAGGAATTAATCAAATTGCTAAGAATGTCCTTAAGTTTAGATGAATTTCAATTCGATAATGAAAATGAAAATAATTGGGGATGGACGTATGATGAAAATCGAATAGAAATCAATGTGTCAAAGCCATTTGAGGAAGATAAACTATATGAATGGGATTCTACTGTGCCAAAAGGTTGCAATTTTGGTGTAGCTCTAATGAGTAATGATAGCAATTTCAACTTTGATCCTCATAAGTACGATCACGACTATGTAATAAACAAACTCATACCTAAGTACATATGTACAATTGAACAAATAACAAAAACAAAAGTATACTATCACCGAGGTAATCATCTCAAATAATCTGTCTGCGGCTGACTACTCATTAAGCTATAACGGAGAACGATAGTCCAGGAGCATTCCGCGTGGCAGCTCTTCGTTTTTGTTTATTAAAGTAACGGATAGTTTAAGATCAAACGCGGTGAGCCATATCATAAGTAATGGCGAAAAGTAGTGACGCTTTAGGGTACTAAAGGGAATATGGAATAGTGTGAATAAGAGCCTCTAATACCTTTGGTTTTAGGTTTTTTTGTCGTTAATACTTCCATTATGTGGTATTATTGGGTTGATTCATAGATATGGGTTTTGGATTCGTGAATAATATAAAAACACTGGTATTTTCGAAGTTCGCAAATAAGGTGTTATGTGCATTCAGCGCAATGATAAAAAATGAAAGGATGAGACAAGTGGGAGGAACAAAGAGGTTGTTCGTTTCAAAAGACTTCAAAGTAATGGCAATAGTTTAATTAGAAGCAGGTGATGTTTTGCTATCGAAGTTAATAAACTTAATACCTCATGATTGGCTTGTTTACATGTATAAACATGTGCCTTTTAAGAAATTTAAGGACTGGGTTGTGTACAGAGCACAAAATAAGTTCCTTGTATCAGTATTAGGAATTATTACAAATGAAACAGGTCAAGTTTTGTTATTAAGGCATGTATATCGTACAGAGCCGTGGGGAGTTCCGGGCGGTTGGATGGAATTAGAGAAACCTGAAGTTGCTTTGGAAAGAGAAATATATGAAGAAACTAAACTGAAAGTAGAAATTACCGGGCTAGCTAAAGCCATATTTGGACAAAACCCAGTAAGAGTAGATCTAATATTTAGAGGCAGAATTGTTAACGGGACATTTACGCCGAGTGCTGAGATTTCAGAAATGATTTATTGTGATATCGACGATTGGCCAGAAGGAATGCCAAATGAACAAAAAAGACTAATTAAAGAGATGTTAACTAACTCATAAGCTAAATCGAAAAGGTGCTAATAATACCATGTTCCCGCTGTGGGCCTTTCACCCCGTGGTCTGTAGAGGAAACGATAGTTCAAGTCAAACAGAAGTGAAATTTGGATAATAAGCTTGCAGGAAAGAAGGCACCTGAGTGAGAGTGATCGATTTGTCGTTGCCGATTGCGTACTCATGACCATTTATCCCGTCGACTGGAGGTAAAAGTCAAAAACGCATACACGACTTGCTATGTTGTGGCCACCTTTGTTGTCGGCGAACTGTCTGAAGAGCTTGAGCGGGTGTTGTTAGGTATCGGAATTGTGACGTATACGGGGAGACAGGGTTTGGATCGTCTTCCCAACGGAGCAGGGGATATTGAACTCTGGGGAATTGGTTGTATTTGAATTAAGAGTTAGCTGTAATTGACACGGAATAGCCTGAGCACTCCAGTCAACGAACGGAATACCTTACAATAGTCTATTGCTTCTGTTGGTCATAGTAATCGGTATTTGCATAATTCTTATAGGTGAAGGGATAGGAGCTTACGCTAAAAGTAGATATCATCATCCGTTAGACAGCGGATCCTATAACTTACCCTACAGTTACGGGCTCGCTCGAACGCCCAGGTATCAAACACGCAACCGATACATCCCAATAGACTCTTATGAATAGAAGGACTTGGACCCTCGCGGTTTAAGTCCTTCTATTTTAGTGCGCCCAAACATTGGCGTTATCAATAGGGTTCAAGTCCTGAATTGTGAGGCTATAGTAATAGTGTGTTATACGGGATCTGTAGATAGGATAATGTTCTACTATCTGATATGCTTACACTATATTAATATAGCAAGTTTGAAAGAATGAACCGGAAGAACGGCCAGCCAACGCGTACCCTTGAAAGCCTAAAAAGATTTAACATCGGCACGAACTTCTACTTTTGGCGGAGGCAAATAGGGCAAATGAAGTCTTGGCCGGGACATTAAGGTATAATAAATTATGGGAGAGAACACAGAGGGTCCTGATGGGATACGATAGTTGTAGTTTGAAGTGTAACCTGAGAAAAAAAGGAGGCTGTATCGATGAGCGTCAGCTTAAACTGGATTTCAGCAGGCAATTTGGAAGCGCTTAAACAAGTGGGCACAAAGATTATACGTAGCGGTATCGCTGTTTTTTATCATGAAGACCAAGTATTTGCAGTGGATAACCGCTGTCCGCATTTAGGCTTTCCGCTCCATATGGGGAGCTTGTGCGACGGGATATTGACGTGCCATTGGCATCATGCCCGGTTTGACGTCTGCAGCGGCGGTACGCTTGATCCGTGGGCTGACGATGTTCCGTCGTATGAAGTGCGGGTCGAGGGCGGCGAAGTGTGGGTAAATCCGGTTTCCAGAAGAGCGGAAGGCTCGGAAAAATATAAACATAAACTGAAAGAAGGACTCGAGCAAAATATTGGTATCGTCATCGCGAAAGCGGTCGTCGGACTGATCGAAGCGGGAGTGCCAGAACAGGACATCGCTCGCATTGGCATCAAATTCGGTACGACATATGGAACGGGCTGGAACGCCGGACTTACAATTCTTACCGCGATGGCGCAAAGCGTCGACAAGCTGGACAAGAACGGTAAAATACTCGCCTTGTACCAAGGCCTTGTCCATGTTGCTCGAGGCAGCTCGGGCAGAGGAACCCGCCACTTGCTGTCGGCGTTACCGTCGGCAGACGTGCCGTTCGAAAGGTTGACCGAGTGGTATCGCAGCTGCATAGAGGTTCGGGATACGCAGGGCGCAGAGAAAGTGCTGATCACCGCAATTTTGAAAGGCATTGACACGAAGCGACTGTCGGAAATGATGCTTATCGCCGTAACAGATCACTTTTATTTGGACGGCGGGCATGTGTTCGATTTCCACAACAAAGCATTTGAGGTGCTGGTGTGGGCGGAGGTGTTACAAAAGGAGCGGATTTTAACTTCGCTCGTGCCGATGATGGCTCGTCCAACACGGAGCGAGGAGCTGCACCAGTGGCAGGCACCACTGAACCTTGTAGAGCTGATCAAGCAAGCAATCAACGAGCTGGAGCAGAATGCGACTCAGCCGCAGCTCGTTGATGAGTCAACGGATGCGCAGCTGTCTGATGATACGGAAGAGCAATTACTGCAGCAGCTGCTGAGCGATAAGCCGGAGCAGACGATCGCTTTGCTGCGCGACCTGCTCATCGCGGGAACGGCTCCGGCGCAATTGGCGCAGCTCGTTGCCTTGGCCGCCGCGGAACGGATCGTTCGTTTCCATACGCAGAACGATTTTGGCGATTGGATTGCAGTACTCCATACGTTCACTTATGCTCACGCTGTACATGAAAGGCTGCTACAATCAGATGAGCCGCTGTTGCAGCGGGCGATATTTCACGGAGCTGCCAGCGTATATCTTGACCGTTTCTTAAACGTACCGACAGCTGTGCGTCCGAAGCCGTCCGGCTCCACCGCACCGACCAACCATCAGGAGCTGCTCGATTTGCTCGATCTTCGCCAGCAGGTAGGACCGGCCGCGCAATGGGTGATAAACTACATTCATGGTGGTGGTGAGCCAGGAGCGCTACTTAACACGCTTGGCCATGCGCTGTTGCGGGAGGATGCGGAATTCCATTCTTTCCAAATGTATGAGGCCGCAGTGACCGAATACGACCACTGGCAAACGGCGGCAGGCTCTTTTGCCGAGAAGGCCAAAGAAACGATGCTACTCGCCTGCACTCGATACTTGGCGGCACACGCGCCGACCGCGCGTGAGCTCCCGCATACGGCTAAAATTGCCTGGAGGCTGCATAAAGGCGAAAGGTTGTTTGAAGGAGAATAGCAGATGGGCACCCCGCTGGATCGTAGGAGCGCTTTGGCTGGTCCCTTTTTTATCGTGAGAGCATGTGACAACGATTAAGATATAAAGGAGACAGTAACATGTTGTTTTCAAGGTCAACGCCACTCTGAAAAGGCTTGAAACAATGGCTGCTGATAGGTACGTTTGAAGTATAGCAAAAAACAGGTTAGGTCAGCATGGAACAATGGCAAAAAGCGGCTCTATCCCCATCTACGGAAGAGCCGCTTTTTCTCGGATTTCATTGAATGAAAGCGACAGACATCTTAACAAATTTAATGGTTTTTTCCAGATGTCTTGGTCTTCAGGATCACACGATCCAAATTGTGGTATTATTAAGTTAACGAAGCGTAAGGATGGGGACTTGATTCATGTTGAATGGTTTACAGTGATAAAGCGTGAAACGCTCATTAATATGGACGGTGTTTGGAATTTAGTTTTGTCTTGTCAGTCATGTAACAGAGGTGCAAACGATAAGTTCGCGCTGCTTCCGGATATTAAATACTTAGAGAAATTGCATAACGAAATAACTTTTTAATTGATAGTCACCATCCATTTCGCGAAACACTAATTCTACAAACAGTAAAACAGTGAAGGACAGGCATGTGTTTCTTCAACAAATGAGCAAGACTGCTGTGAATTCATTAATACATCGTTGGCGGCCTCAATTTGAGTTAGCGCTAGTATTTTGATCAAATGGGGGGATATCGATGAAAACTTACAACAAACTTATCCGAGATAAAATTCCTCAAGTAATGGATACAAATGGCGTTACTTATATCATTATTAAATTGAACGACCAGGAATACGTTGAAAAGCTTAATGAGAAGCTTCAGGAAGAGCTTGACGAGTACATTGCCTCGGAATCTAAAGAGCAGGTTGAAGAGTTGGCGGATCTAGTTGAGTTGATATATGCGATCCTTGAAAACAAGGGTGTTTCAATAGAGGAGTTTGAGAATATCAGATTAAAGAAGAAAGAAGAACGCGGTGGATTCGAGGAGAAACTTCTACTTTTATCAACCGAATAATTTTTATCTAGGAGGGTGAATTGTTGGGAAAGTATGGGACATGCTGCAGTAAAAGCGATATAAGTGATTGAATCTAAGAAAGCTGACTTGAAAAGAATCTTTACTCTATGGTGTGTATACTCTACAGCATAGGGATGATTTTCGTGCCGATCTCTTGATGCTGCAAGTAGTAATGATAAATCTATAATTGGCTAAATTGCCATATTAATTTGGAAAGTTACCGTCTCGCAGTAGTTTTTAACTACTGAGAGGCGGTTTTTTCCTTAAGATAACGAAAAATGTCGCAGACGGGTTTAAATTTGTTCCTGAATTCCACCATTAGGATCCACTATTGCCCACTTAGGCAAAAGAAATCCCCCGACCTGAAGCTCACTTCTGGCAAGCCGCAAAGTATGGAGTTTGTGTTTGAACACATTACGGGAAATGTATTACAAATATCTAGAAAGAATATACAAATGTTAGAAAATGGTGTAATTTTGATGTGTATTTAGAAAATGAGTATTTTAGGGAGTGTTATTATACTTAATTTTAAGAACACGACAACGGAAATTTTGACTAGTGGGATTGATACAGTTATTTTATCAGTAGGAGCAACAGAACAATTTGGACCGTACTTGCCCATGCATTTAGATACGATTATCGCAGAGTTATACGCAGATGCTTATGGAAGAGAATTAAATGCTTACGTATTACCTACAATCCCGTTTAATACCTCTGAAGAACATGCCAATTTCAAGGGAACAGTAACGGTAAGCCCCAATATTTTAACGGCTATGTTGGAGGAGATAATTTGCAACCTACTAAGACAAGGTTTTAAGAAGTTTTTGGTCTGTACTGGACATGGGGGATCATATTGGGAGCGATCATTCGTCAAGCATATTAACTACAAGTACCCTCAGATTATCTTAATTTCTGCAAATCATAATAATCATATGGCATGGGAAGCGGCAGTTGAAGCGGCAGGTTTTCATGATTTGAGCGAAATGCATGGTGGGCCATTGTCCATTTGCACAGCTATGTGGCTTTGTCCTGAATTGGTTAAAATCAATTCAATGGGATCTGATATACCTACAGAAAACCGTCTTTATGCTGATTACTTAGGATGGGATAAGCTAACGCTGGATGGTTGTTGGGGAAAGTTTGAAGAAGGAATTTATTCGCACGAGGAACTGGCTGAAAAAGGAAAACTATTTTGGACCACATTTATCCAAAAAAGAACTGAAGGCTTGAAACAAATCCTAGAAGAGGGATATCGCCGAAAAACTCAAGAATGATTCAATACAACGGAAAACGGTAGTGGAGGAGGCTTTGCGAAAGCTCCTTTTTTTATTAGTGTACTTTAAATAAGTATTTTGAGAGCAACTTAATAGCTAATTTTGAAGTCTTATTAGCAGGAAGTACGAATAAAGATGAAGGGAAATTCTCAACTTCATCTTTGACTTCATACCAACACAGCGACCTAGAGCCCTTTTTATTAAATTTGCTACTCATCTTTTTTGTGTGAAGGGAATACACCATCATCATATAAAGTAATGAAAATAGTACATTTAGGTGGGATATAGAATGAAATTGAACGGTGCAACGTTTTCGGCTAAACTAAGAGCAGTTTGTCTTACGATTCCGCTCCTTCTATCAGGATGTCAATCTCTTCTTTCAGATTCAACAAGTGTAAGATCCGATATTAATGTGCAAGAAAAGGATCAATCGGTTACAACAGGAGTACAAACATTGGAGGTTAAACCTCCGCCAGAGGTGGATATCCCCAATCTCCCCCCTGATAAGATTGTTGATAACCAGTTAAACCCGGAGATCGGGAAGCCAAAAGAAGAAGCGAATGTTCCCGATTTAACCAAACCACAAAATATCTCAACTCTGAAACCGGTTTATACAGTTGATAAGGGTGGGGTGGCTATCACAATTGATGATGGACCTACTCGGTATACTAAGGAGCTTTTAAAAGTTCTACGTGAAAATGATACTAAGGTAACCTTTTTTCTTTCTAGGACAAAACGCGGCTTCTTACCCCCAATCAGTGACCGAGGCTGTATATGACGGTAATGAAATAGGCTATCATTCTAATTCTCATCAGACCTGTTGAATAACCACAAAATGGTAGAAAAAGAGCCGCCAAATCGGTAAAATGTTTGTACCCCTACAAACTCCCGAAAGGTGGCGACTCCATGAAAAAGTCTACCACGATCCTGTCTATTCTTCAATCCATTTTGAGCCAAGAAGAGGTCGAATCCGTCGTCAAAGAGGTGGGGTACGAGGATAAAGCCCGTAAATTTACGGTACACCAGTTGTTACAGTATTGGTGCACGGCGGCTTACGAAGAATGGCCGAGTTATCGCACGGGTGCCGATCGTGCATCCCTCAGTGGCTTACCAGAAGTTCATTATTACCGGTTTTCAAGTAAAGCGTCCGAAGTACCGTTTGCCGTATTTAAGGAACTCCTTCATTTACTTATCCGTAAGTGCAACCGGGAAATTCGGCGAAAACTGGCTTTCCCGAAGGAACTGCTGCTCATCGACTCCACCACGGTGACGGTAGGTAAAACCCGTTTACCCTGGGCTCCTTATCATGGTGAACGAGCAGGTATCAAATTGCATGTGGCCCTTCAGGCCGAAACGCAGCAACCACTGCAAGTCGTGGAAACCGTCGGCTCCCGACACGACGGACCCGTAAGCGAAAGCCTGACTCCGTCCTCTTTTATCCTGGTGATGGACCGGGCATATGGCAAGCTGGAGCGTCTGGATCGCTATAAAATAGAAGGACAATCCTTCGTCATTCGCCTACGCGACAATATCCATCTGGAAAAACCAAAAGCATTGCGTCGCCAAAGCCCCACGGATTCTCCGGTCATTCGCGACATCACCTGCCAGCTCGGAACCCCTCAATGTCGTTCGGAAAAACGCCATCGGGTCGTGATCTTTCGAGATTTCGAAGGCCGTGAAATCCGAGTGGTGACCGATTTGATGCAAGTAACACCGGAGCAAATCGCGCAGATGTACAAAGCTCGCTGGAAGATCGAAGTCTTTTTTCGCTGGATCAAGCAGCATTTGAACCTTACTACGCTATTCGGCACCACCGAAAATGCCGTGTATGGCCAATTATTTACGGCTTTAATGGTCTATGTTCTGCTCACCAGGTTGTTTGACGCCGTTTCCACGGGAATGCCTCGGCATGCAAGGCTCTCGTTTGTTCAGTTTTCACGCTTTTTCGTTCTTGGTAAGTTACCCGTTGAATGGATTGTTTGTATTCAGCGCTTTATTCAAACGTATGTCTCTGTTGAGATTAGAGTTACAAAATCTGGTTAATCAACAGGTCTGATTTGCCTTGGAACTTGCTGAGTTTTTCAGGAGTAACTACTTAACACTTTATGTAACTCTACGAAGTCGATAAAGAAACACACCGGCGTTCTATGCCGACTTGCACCATAGCATTTCCAAACAGGTTAGCGATAGGTGATCTCAAAAATAGCATCGATCTTGTTTACGATATCGAATGCGCCTTGCTCGAACTTCCACATCACAATGACGCCGATGACAGCTGCTGAGAACGTGTCGAGTAGCTCCTTTGCGGGTTTCGTTGATTGAATTTCTTGGCGCGCAATAGCCTTATTAATTAAAATGATAGCTTGTTCTTCACCGGAAAGATAAGAATAAAAGTGCTTGCCCTCAAGCTCGAATTCCGCCATTAAGATGTGGTACATGAAGTCATGGCCGGCTCGCTGAATGATCGTTGCGTAGTTGATCGCATGTTTTTTTAGAATTTGCTTTGGGGACTCCATATCAAAATCCAAGAAAATGTTCTTCTTAATTTGAGAAGAGAACCAATACAATAGTAAATCGTTCTTGCTTTTAAAATGATGATAAAAAGAGCCGCGCGTTACGTTCAATTGACTGCAAATCAAGTTAATGCTGATTTTCTCGTACCCATAGTCCTTAAATAATTGAATTGCAAAATCGCACATATTCTCTTTAGATGTAATCATTGCACTCAGCTCCTATCACGGATTATACCAAAGTAAGAAAAAAACTTCCCTTATGTCTAAGGGAAGTCAGAGTGTCGAGAAACCCAGTGTCTCAAATTGAGGATGCTGGGTTTCTTTGTTTTTTGGTGGTTTTGAGGGCTATGTAGGGGCGCTTTACCCCTGCATAGCCCTCCTTTCTAGGTGGAGGGCAATCTTCTTCATGTTCTGCACGGCTGCCGTCATCAATGCTTGCTCCGTTGCATTCCGCAACCCCCGCAAACGGCAATAGCGAAACCCGTGGAGCTGTTTGGCATCCGCGAAGCTTCGCTCAATTGTTTCTTTTCGTTTTCGGTACAGCTTCTTGCCTGACTTGCTTAGGCGGTTCAGCCGCACTTGTTCTTTGCCCTCTTCCCAGATATGCCGAGTTACCACTTTTCGCTTATTCTGTGAGCGAGTGCATTTGTCCAGCATCGGACAAGTGGCGCACTGCTTCGGATCAGATGCATAATGGCGGTATCCATCTCGGTCTGTCGTTCTATAGAAGAGTTCTTGTCCCTGCGGACAGACATACAAATTTCGCTCGGCATCGTAAGTAAATTCATGTTTATGATACAAACCCTGAGTCGGGTGGAGCCTTCTATGTGCAATCACGCCAAAGATCTTACGTTTCTCCAGCCCCTTGCAAATCGGTGCCGTCAAATAGCCAGAGTCCAAAGCAATAGCCTCGACCTTGAAATCAAAACGTTCCACTTGCCTGTCCAAACGGTCCAAATAAGGAACAGAGTCATGAACATTGCCAGGCGTGACAAATACATCAGTAATAAGATTAAAATTGACGTCGACGGTGCGGTGGTCCAAGTAAAAAAATCCTTCCGGCTTACCCTCTCGTACCATATAGCCACTGTCAGGGTCAGTCGTACTAACCTTTATCTCTTTGTCCTCGTTCACTTCCTCTCTTGGTTTTAAGGTTTTTTTCCATTTGTCCTCCGGTCTGCTTCTACTGCTGCATTGAGTTCATCCAAATAGGATTTGGTGTTCTCCTTTACCTGTTCACGGGTGTATTTGTGCTTGTTGGCATTCACTTTGACATGCGTTGAATCGGAAATCAGTACTCGCACACCAACCATGCGATGCGAGACGGCTTGTAAAACAATCTCATCAAAAATGTCTTGGAAGATGGTCGTGTCCTTAAACCGAGTCCGCCGATTCCAACGAATGGTGGAGTGGTCAGGAATCCGGTCGCTGAGGCCGAAACCAAGAAACCAACGATAGGCCAGGTTTGTCTGGATTTCTCGTTCCAACTGTCTTTCTGAGCGTATGCCGTAGAAGTAACCCAAGTAGATCATCTTGAACAGCACGACAGGATCAACGGCTGGCCGACCGTTGTCCTCACAATACAAAGGGCGGACTTTCTCGAAGATAAAGGAGAAATCAATATACTTATCAATTTTACGAAGCATATGGTCACTTGGAACAAGATCTTCAATGGACACAAACTCGTAACTCTGTTGTTTATCACGATTAGAACGCAGCATAACAGCACCGCCTATTCGATTTGATATTATGATATTATACCAAATTACCGCGGTGCTGTGTTAAAATAAAAGGAGATAAAGAAAGCTGTCGAGACTTTCTCGACAGTCTGACTTCCCTTATGTCTAAGGGAAGTTTTTCTTTTATTGCTGTGAATTACTCCAGGATCTCTGGGTGAGCCCATTGAACCGGTGTCACCTTGCCTGCGTGAGAGGCAGCATCGATCAGAATAGCGGAACCGCTGATATAGCGCGCTAAGTCAGAGGCCAAGAACAGGGCCAAGTGACCAATCTCCTTAGGATCGCCAAGTCTTCCATTTGGGGATAAGATTTTCGCGTATTGAGAAATGACTTCCTCAGGTGCTTGCCCCCAGATAGACGTTCGGAATGTTCCCGGACAAATCGCATTGACGGGGATGTTATACGGCGCGTAATCGAGAGCGGCGCTTTTCGTCAGACCGACCACACCGTGTTTCGCGGAAGCGTAAGTAGCCATCGAGCTGTTGCCTAGTACCCCTGCTTGAGAGGCAACGTTAATAATGAACCCGCCAGATGACTTGGTCTTCAGAATTGCTTCGACGGCGAACTTAATTCCAAGAAAGACGCCACGAAGATCGATAGCCATTAATCGATCGAATTCAGCAACCGAGAATTCATGTGTAGGCCTGCTCTCAGCGGCAATTCCGGCATTATTTACAAGACCGTCTAATCGACCGTAGGTCGCGACGGCGAAATCGACGAGTCCTTTAACCTCATCTTCCTTGCTAATATCCGTTTGGTAGAAGTGGGCCTCTCCGCCTTTGGACTTAATCTCTTCAACGACTTGTTGACCCTTTTCTACATTGATATCGGATACTACAACTTGCATGCCATTCTCAGCGTAGCACAATGCGATCGCTTTGCCGAGGCCGTCAGCTGCGCCGGTAACGATGGCGACTTTGCCCTTCACACTGGAAAAATCGGTCATAGAATATTATCCTCCTCATAAAACATACATGTGTATGTTTGGATTATATTTTATTTCGTATCCGCTGTCAAGCGAGCTTGCTTCAATAGTCGTCAAAGTTCCGTCGTAGAATTGTTAATTGACAGATAGGCGCTGATGCAGTGAGTAGTCCTTGGGAATTTGCGATGAATGATAGACGCTTATAATCAAAATATTTAGATCCCCCTGGGATTGAATAGGAAGAAGGTCCGCAATAAGGTGTAGGCTTGAACTCCGAAAGCTGGGCACGATCACTGGGGCTGGTTCTTTTCTTTTAGCTATAAGAAAATTTCATTGAGGGACGGGGAACGCTAGTGTGGCATCGTCTGTTTAGTTAGTTACCCCTGAAAAAGTCCAGGAATTTGAGCAAATTTAAAGGAATTCCGTGCCTCAAAGTGGAAGTTGTTATTGTCGAGATAACAAAGTTCCAAACCCCGAGGGAGGAATTCCTATGTACAGGAGTTCAACAGAAACCCTTGGGAATCCTTCCTTGAGGTGAAGAAAATGTTGAAACTTCGCGAAGAGCAACTCACGTTATGGCATGCAATTCTTCCAGAAACGGTTCGAAAGCTACCTTCTGAGCTAGCCATCATCGATGAGCTTTTAGATGACGAGCGTTTCTTGCAAGCCTTTGTCACGTTACATCCGCCATGCAAAAAGAGTGGTCGACCTACTTTGGCGGTTGAAAGATATCTTCGACTCATGGTGCTCAAACATAAATACAACTTAGGCTACGAATCGCTTGTGAAAGAAGTCGGTGATAGCATCACTTGGCGGATATTCTGCAGAATTGCCATCGATGAAAAGATGCCGGATCCGTCCACACTCATCTATGCCCGCAAACGCTATGGCGACAAGATCGTCGAAGACATCAACGCCGCGCTGGTGAAGCAGTGCGAGGAAAAAGCGATTCTAAAGACCCGTAAATTTCGTACCGACACGACCGTCGTGGAATCCGACATCCACCATCCAACAGACGCCACGCTGCTGCAGGATGGCGTAAAGGTCATGACCCGAATCATTCAGAAAATCCGGAAAGTCGCCTCCCATGCAGTGCAAGGTTTCGAAGACCGTACGGTTGAAGTCAAAAAACAGATTTTGTCCATAGCCAAAGTCCTGCGCCGCCGCACGAAAGAATCATGGGAAGAAGTGGGGTAGGATGAAAACTTCATCGTGCAAATGCCCCGTAACCGCATACTGACAAAGAAAAAACAGGCTCGATTACAAGCCTGTTTCTTCATTTGCTGGGAAACGAATTGAAGATTTCAACAAGTATAATTTTGCTCATGCGAATGTGGCTGATGTCCTTGCTTTATATAGAAGCAATTTTTGTAAAGCAGCCTCTTTTTTTCATGATGTCTCACTTCATATTATAATCCGCTAACTAACTTAATTACATATTATATTATGTTAACTATTATTCTGTTATGCTACAAATTTAGTAGCGTGCCAAAAAGCATACTTTTGGGCAGATAGGAAAATGAATTGAAATGGTGTGCCAAAAAGTGGTAAAATGAATTTAGGCACGTGACAATAAAAAAATATATATTATGGCACACTTTTGTGGAGGATCGATAATTGGTTTTAGAAAATGAACGTTCTTATCAAATTCCTATAACTCAACAGATGAAAATGGGATATGGCCGAGTTTCGGCCAAAGATCAAAATCCGGAACGGCAGCTTGTAAAGTTTCGAGAGATAGGGATTGAAGAGCGATATGTGTTTGTAGATAAATTAAGTGGGAAAGATTTTAATCGACCACGATATCAGATTATGCGGCAAATGATTCGTGAGAATGATTTAATCTACATAGATGCGTTAGATCGATTGGGTCGAGACTATGACGGAATCATTTCAGAATGGAAGTATATCACCAGGGAGGTAAAAGCGGATATCGTTTGCTTAGACAATGAAACGTTGTTTGACTCCAGAAAATTTCGAAATATGGGCGATTTTGGTAAAGTAATGGAAGACCAGTTTTTAAGCTTGCTTGCTTATGTGGCCGAGCAGGAGAGGAAGAAGAATCGGCAGCGGCAAGCTGAAGGTATAGAGGTTGCTAGAGCGGAAGGTATTAAATTTGGCCGACCAAAGCTAAAAACCGATGACGCATTCGTTAGAGTGTATCAGGAATGGAAATCTGGGGCGATAACAGCCACAAAGGCCTATAATCAGTTAGAGATGAAACCAAGAACATTTTATAGACGTGTGAAGGAATACGAGAATGATATGATTAAATGAGGTGTTAAATTTATGGTGATAGTTGTCTCACCATACTAACGAGAGGGGATGCACATCACGAATGATCAGAAATTAAAAATTCTGGTGGTTGATGATCACCGCTTTGTGGCTGAATCAACTAAGGCAATTCTTATGGATATTGATGGGATAGCATTCGTGGATAATGCAAACGATGAGATGCAATGTATGAATAAAATTCTGGATTACCCTCTTCCTGGAGAGCAGGGTACAGAAGTTTTCGAGAGAATTAAGCGTGAATACCCATCGACCAAAATTGTTGTTTTTACTGATTTGGAAGTCAAGGAAGTGTTAAATTGTTTTGTTTCCTTGGAAGTAGATGGTATTCTTTCAAAGAAAGATAATATCAAAAGTTTGAAAAATATGGTTGCCTGTGTCCTTGATAATCAGACGATGATATCTCTACTTCACTTCTGCGGCACATTATCATGATGAACTCTTATACTTCACTAGAAAATGCATCTTTGACCAAAGAAGAATTACTGATTATGCACATGATTATCAAAGGATACAAACAAGATCAAGTCGCAGAAAAAATTTATGCAAGCAAGCGCTCGGTGGATAATTATTTTAAAAAAATTTATACCAAGCTCAAAATCAATTCAAGGTTGGAAGCTATAAAAGCATTCGTTAAAAGTGATCATTATGATGAAAACTTCATCATGGAAAATTGAAGCATTAGTAGAGTACACGGTAATTATACCTTGATCAGCAACTCATTCGGAGGGGAATAAACCTTTGTTTTATCATCTATCTAAATATTAAAAGAAGTTTATAAAAATTGTTGTTATCTATTACGTTCTTTTGCTTATGATTGTACTCATAACAGATAATGTTTTTTTACGGTAAAGAGTACAAAGAATAGTTATAAGTATGATAAAGATAGAGTGCATATGGACTCAATTAAAGGATCGGATGCAGTTTTGTGTGGCCAAACTTCGGCAGTAACCAGGAGCTCATTGGCAGTGTCCTCCGTAGACAGATGCGCGGATCTCGAGCTGTAGGTCGTTGGATGACCAGTAACTGGTGGCCAAAAGGTCTGCAACGACCCAGGAGATCGAGATGCATGTCTAGATCCGACGACGAATACTCAACATTTTAGAAGTGGAATGAAACGATAATACAGATGTCTCATTATGAAACAGGCCGCTGTGTTATTTCTGACAAGTATTAAAGATGAGTAATAAAATCTAAGGCTTCTTTATAGTTATTTATAAGTACAACATGAGTCTTAATAGGATGTGTTGAAAGATAATTGAGGTATTCATTTTCATTATTACGAGGCACAAAAGTGTAGTCACATTCTGCACGATCAGCTGCCAAAACTTTTAATGCAATACCACCGACAGAGCCAATCTGACCATCAGGAGCAATAGTTCCTGTTCCACATATTCGTTGTCCACGCAGAAGATCCTTCTCGCCTAGCTGATGAATAAGTTCTAACGCCATCATAAGACCTGCTGATCCTCCCGCAGCGGTTGTTAAAAAAGGCTCATCATCCTCTATTATGATGTTTAAGTGCGCTGACGCTACAAAAGCAGCATTCTTCTGACTTATTGATTTACCTTCTTTACCAAAAAGAGTTTCAACCGGATACGAGTAATCCTGTTCTTTAAACCCAACTGAGTGAATCATAGCTATTGCTGGAATTTGTCGTTTAGCATAATCATTCAATGCCTGCCTAACTTCAAATCCATTTGCGTAAACAATGCCATCCCCAACTGTAGATAGTTTATAAAAATGGTTCTCTTTTTTAATATAGGGTTTCTTTATTTCTGAAGCTAAGCTAGTCGCTTGAGAACCACTATAAACCGTATATGTAAATGGGATTATTTCGAATGATAGCATGAAGCATAATGGTATAAATGGGAATATTAACGTGAAAGTGCTACATTTTATAATTTTTTTCATTAATGCATCATATACCTTGGGGTTCTGCCGTTGCCTTTTTAGGCTTCTATAGATTAGAAATTCGATATAGATTAATATAACGAAAATACCGTATAGGGCAGTTTGTACATTTTGGCTAATCATAGGCATTATTATATTCTCCTTATAATTTATGAGCACTTACCGAGAACTGCTAAAAATTTTTTTGGCAGTTTTTCGTTGTCTGAGATCACCAGGTTGCCAATTCGATTACCGAAACTACGAGAAGTTGATTGCATTGAGGTATTCATCAGAACTGCAATTTGAAAATATAAAAATCCTAGATAGTAGGATCTAGGATTTAATCGTTCATCACGAAGTGAGAATGTGTACCTTATGGCAATCGCCCTTCGCGGGCAGAATTTTAGGCGTCCTGGACATTACTATCTTTATAATACAAATAAAACCTTTGGTTATTGCCATGGTTTTTAAAGTAGACCCATATTTTCAATCGTTCATTATTATCGGCATAATCTAAACTTTCAATATCAGTGTATACAACAGAATAATTTTGATTTTCATCACTTACAACGAACTGAATTTGGCTATTTTCTTCAGACACTTCAAAGCTATGCAATGTGAAAAAGTCTTCTGCTCGTGCTGTTGCATTAAAATCAAGTTTTAACTTTACTTTTTTATTAACTGTGTTTAATGTCTGTTTGAATCCTTCTTCGACATCTTTAAATTTAGACATTTAATCAGTCCTCTCAAAATATTTTCTGTGATATTCCAGGCTTTCATGTCCGGGTAGTGGCGGAAGCCATGGAAGTTTGTATGATTCTACCTATTGTTATTGTTGCTAATATAACTAATTTTAGCAGGCCCATGATCGAAGTAAATAAGGACAATGTCACCATTCAACAGCGTAAGTTGTTGCATGTTATTGTGCTTCCCATTATAAATTCCACTGCCTTCAAACCAACCAACTGCATTTCTTTTAAAAGCGTTGTATATGCATCTTCTGTACCATTCCAAGAGTTCTTAAATACACGAGTACCAATAATTGTAAGTGAATAACATTGATCTTCAAAAAACTCGTGCAGCCCAGATTCTGTAATCTTTTAATTAATTTCTGTTAGCATTCGCAACCTCCACAGTCATATCGACATAGTTCGTTTTCGATGAACAAAGTTCATACATATTATATCATAACTTAGATCCAAATAAGGGAAAAAGAGGTACGATTTTATGTAATCGGAAATTTAGGTTGACGCAGAAGAATGAATATTATTTCGAGGTGAGCATGTGAGGCTTGAGGGAGCTGCACAGCAACGGAAGATGGCCTTCCCTTGTATCGTTTGTGACCAAGCACTTGCACATATTAGGAAGTAATCACGGAACTGCCGCGATCGGGCGCATGCTGGTGAGCTGCTGGCGTTAGTCACGAACTGCTACGCGATATCCGCGCGGCATATCTTCCGGAACGAAACTGCCACGATCGCGCACATCCTAGTGTGTGCTACTGGTGTTGGCCACCTGCTGCGCGATATCCGTACGTACGGCACGTCTTCTGGAACGGAATGCCGCGACCGGTCGCAATACTTCACAACGCTCTTGCAATAAATATTGTCCTGTGTCTCTACATTAAAAATGGGCACTCAATGTGATTTGGTCTCCCATCATTCACATGGGCATTAAACTATCTTCGGAATTGACAAGCGATAACGCTTAAGATATATATTGATTTACATAAGCGTTATCGCTTGTGCGAATCAAAGTGGCTACGACTCTCTTTAAAGAGGCTTGATGAACAATGAGACACGTCATTAAAGACAAGAGCTTTTGTCTTATCTCCTTCTAGACTCGATACGCGATATCGCTTATTATGTATGGATAAGACAAAAGCAAGGGTGAGAATATGACTAATGATAAGAATATATTGAATCCACTTGAACACATTATGGATGTTGAGGAAGCCACAAAAGTGTTGGGACTTCAACCGTCTACTGTCAAGGATTTATGCAGATTGAAATATGAAAAGGAAGGGAAGGCCATTAAAAAGGGGAATACATGGATACTGGATATCTATCAGAATCCTATGGAACCACTTAAACAGATTATGGATGTTGGAGAAGCCGTTGAACTTTGGGGACTTAGACCGTCAACTATAAAGGACTATTGTAGAACGAAACTTGAAAAAGAAGGAAAAGCAATTAAAAAAGGAAAGACTTGGATTCTTGTTAAGAATCAGCCAAACCCCGGAAAACCCGATCACCCAAAAAATTGGAGGGCAAAAAAAGAGTAGGGTGAATGTAACAGTGCTAAACAGAGGCCCTGTCGTAGTCCGTTTTATTTTTGGGTATCTTACTATCTCGAGGAAGAATAGTGTTAGGGTTCTTCCTTTTTTGTGTTTCCCAGGCCAGCCGGTTATAAAACTTGCCGGTCAGTAGATTGATTTTCTTCGTTCAGATGATTGCTAGCCGATAAATTTGTCAGGTGCAAGCTGGACTAATTTGTTGTACCTTTATTAATGGTAACAAAATATCGTAGGGGTAATTCGTGAACCGGCATTCCGTGTTTGAAAATTATGGGCTCAGTAACTTTAACTTCCCTAATTCAAATGATCGAAGAACATTTGATTCATCAATTGAAAGTAACTATGTCGTCGAGTCGGGAGATGATGGATATTTCATACTGGACGACAAAAACAAATTGAACATAAGGGCAATAAAGATGATGGAAGATTTAGAAGGGTTATTACAACAATGGACAGATGAGTATCCTGATGATGTGGATTTTGAGGATTATGAATGTAGTCTAAGAGAACCTAAATTCTGGGATGAGTGGTTGGAAATAAATGTGCGATAATTTTCGTTCATTCTTTTATTGACAAATTGTGAGATTGGTTTTTTGTGAACGTCAATTTCGCGGCAGCAGATTCTGATCTATTTTTAAGTAGGGTAGGTGTCTACTCGCTCAAAAATCTACTAAGCCATTACGAAAAAAGCCGACCCGAGTGTGGGAGGCCACTGAAGAACTGATGCTTTTTTCAAAAGGCTGGTAAGTTCCAATTAAAAAGAAGACATCCCTACCCAAATATTGGGCTAGATGTCTTCTTTTTTGCTGTTATACGATCATCCTTACTCCGCTATCTTCAATATTCGTTTTAGGTTTACCGCAAATATGGCCATCGCACCTTGCAATTGCATTCCAAGCAGACCCGAGGTTGTGGCGACATCGTACCCGTGTCTATGTTTGAGTTCACTGTTCTTCGCTTCAATTTTGTAGCGTTCCTTGGATTTTGCCTTGAACTCCTCCGTTTCCTGGAATGCCATTTGTTCCGAGTGTTCTTCGGATTTAATAGTCACGGAGTAGGTCTTGGTTTTGGCTCCTTCTTTGTAGCAGCCTTCTTTAAGTGGGCAATGCTTGCATTTCTCCACATCAAAATAGTAGGTGTCTTGCTGGTTCTTGCCTTGGCCCTTCTTGCCCTGACGGGCTTTTCGTATCGCCAAATGACCAGCCTTACACACGTACATGCCTGCATCCTTGTTGAACAGAAATTCGTCTTCTTTCTTCCGGCCGCCCTGCGTAATGAGTGGATTGAGCCTTGCAACAAGCTCCATTTCGTTCTTTTTCGCGTATGCGAGATTTTCTTTTTCAGAATAGGCGGCATCGCCGATGACTGTTTTCACTTGCATTCCAGTTGCCTGGCTTTTTTCGATTAACGTCTGCAATTGCTTGCCGTCATTCTTCTCGCCAGTCGTGATCACGGCTGCCGTTATAATGCGTTCCTCAGTCATGGCTAGATGTGTCTTGTATCCAAAGAAAGCAGAATCTGCACTTTTGTGCCCTACCTTTGCATCCGGGTCCGCTGTTAAGCGAAGCTGCTCAACGTCGTCCTCCACCGTTTCCTTCAGCAGGTTGAGCGGCTCCAATACTTTCGGTACGAGGGCGATCCCGGACTCGGTCTCAATGAAGGCGATGAGCTTCTCACAATACGCGATCTCGTCCTCGAGTGCGTCGTTCATGTTCTTTGTTGGCATGTTAGCTTTGACCGTTTCGTTTATGGAGTAAACGGCTTTCCGCAGTTTCCGTGCTTGATCTTGCAGGATCTCTCGCGGCGACTTCTGGTTGTAGCGTGCTTTCGTATGCGTGGCATCCACAATAATGGACGTGCTCTTCAAGATGTCCTTCTTGAGGGCTAGTTCCACCGTCTTGCCAATAAGCATGTCCAGTAGGTTAATGTCGGTTAAACGAAGCTTACGAAATTTCGTCAGAGAACTCGAATGGATTACCGGATCTTCCGGCGCCATGCCGAGGAAATATTTATATGACATATCGTACTTAGAGCGCTCGACAAGATCTACGTCAGATAGCTCGAAAATCGCCTTAAGCAACAAATACTTAAACATACGAACAGGGTCAATCGCGTCACGTCCATTATCCAAACAATACTTTGATTCCAATTCCTCATATATGAAGGTGAAGTCCACCAGTTCGTTAATTTGACGGAGCATATTATCCTTTGGCACGACGATATCATACAGTGCCATATAAGGACTCAGAACTAAGGTTTGTTGTTGTCGAATCATCCGCTCTCACCCGCTTTTCATAATGAATTAATTATACGGTAAAAAAGGTACAGCCTCTTCAATTTTCTTGAAGATCTGTACCTTTTCCTAAAAGATGGACTTTTTCAGTGGCCTCCGAGTATGGTGCGGTTTTTTTCTACGACTGACCAATTAACTCACTTACTTTGTTTTCGATGTTATTCAAGTAGCTTTCAGGATCTTTTCGGAACCTCCGGCGTTTTGTTCCCTCGAGCAGACGGTCATTCCATCTGTTTCTTTCTTTATTGAACGTATCGTAATCAACTTTCTGAAGACGCTCGATCAAGTGGGGCTGCCTCAGCGCATCATCTACGAACACAACAAATTCGCCGCTGCGAAGGATGTAGTCGTTCCAACTGCGGCGGCCGGTCATTCGACGGTGTTTCGTTTTCGTCTGACGGAAGAAACGTTCATGGTCATTATTTGTTCGAGGTACGTATGGTGCGTCGTAGCAAGTAAACAAGCCATTCCAAAATCCGATAGTGTAGGCCAAAACATTGTTCACCAACACTTCGTCGCCTGGTTCAGTATAGTGATGCTGCATCCAATTCAGAAGATGCTCCATCCGGAAGCGCACCGATTCGCTTGTCTGATCAAGCGAGGGCTCTAGGAGCTCCGCTACATGCGAAATGACGCTCTGCCAGCGACGTACGGCTTTGTAGGTTTGTTGAAAGTCATTAAATTTACTGAAAATTCTGTTAATCTTTTCGAGCAGCGTGAGCCCCTTTTTTAGTCAAGCTTCTGTCCAGCGATTGCTGAACGGCTTGAGCATTTTCGAAAATTCGTACACCAGGAAGATCAAGGGGCGGGTTCCCGTCCTCGAGCAAAATCGAACGAACAGCAGCCAAGTAATCCTTTGCGATCTCGGCTTCTGCAGAGGTCTCTTTCTCAACTTGTTTTTCGATTTCTCGGATGCCACGGAGCGCTTTCTTAATACCAGTCTTCAACTTCCGGTCCGCGTCCACAACGGGCTTGGCAATGTCTTTCAGATAATGATATTGGCAGTACTGATAGGGCACGTTCGGCCACATGTTCGCCATGGCAAGCCGAATGGACTGCTGGCCATCACTAACCAGACCGATGACCGGGAAACCGAGATCTTTTACCGGTTGTAGAAGCGCTTGGAGTTCGCTGGCGGATCCGCTTTTTAGGTTTTGGGCAGCCAAAATGGTGCCACTGAACACTTCACGAACGACATAAAGCGTTTCGTTTCCTTTTTCGGGCTGAACCCCGTCCATGGAGAGCATGATCCCTTTGTTTTCTTCTACAAACTGTTCTAGTACTTGACGAGTTTGCTCAGTAACCGAAGCCCGCAGCACGGTCAAATAGCGCTCGTACAGTCTCATGGAGTTTCGCTCGGAAGTTGCAATTCCGCGGCCGTTAAGTTCTTTGGTGATTTCGGCAATGGTAAAGTGATGTTTGAAACGGAACTCTCCAACGAGTGCAAGAACGTCAAATCCGTAGGAGGTATGTTTCATGCAAAGAGCATCTGCCTGGGCAGACTTGAAATATCTTGTGAGGTTTCCACATTCCTCATTGTCAATGCGATTGCGCCGGGCTTCTTCGTCACCATAGTAGAATTTCAAGTTGCTCCTTAAGGAAGATGGCGGTTTCACCGACCGCCCCCATAAAAATATTTCTCATACGCCGATGCGCCGTTTTGGCAATCCGAGGGGCTCTCCTAGGCACGCTGCTGTGGCTTGCCGACAGTGACATGTCCGGCTTTCTCTCCGGTACGACGGTGCCGGTCGACGGCGGATTCCTGGCCGGCGTGTAGCGTCAAGCGAATCAAGTAAGAGGAATCTCGTGAACGCTGCGGCCCTAAACTGGCCCCCTTGTCAAAAATACTTTGAAAAAGAGATACGCTGCACTTAGAGGATGATTCCTGTATTACAAGAGGCCACTGAAAAACTCCATCATTATAAAACAGAGTAGCCTTACTCAATTTTGAGGGAGGCTACTCTGTTTTATTGTATAATGATTGTATTAATTCTAGGTGGTGTCTGGGATGATCTCAAACCAACAATCTCTTATCCTTAGTCCATATATGGCCATTTACGATATCGTAGTGCCTAAAGATAACATGCTACGTCAAATGAATAACCTTGTTGATTTTTCTTTTGTCCAAGAAGAATTACAGAATAAATATTGCCTCGATAACGGGCGAAATGCAGTACCTCCCATTCGTATGTTCAAATATTTATTACTGAAATCAATTTTTGATTTATCAGATGTGGATATCGTAGAACGATCCAAATACGACTTGTCCTTTAAATATTTTTTGGATATGGCGCCAGAGGATGGGGTTATTAATCCGAGTTCATTAACAAAGTTTCGAAAACTTCGTTTGAAAGATATTAATCTGCTTGATATGCTTATTCAAAAAACAGTGGAAATTGCATTAGAAAAAGAAATTATAAAAAGCAGCGCCATTATTGTGGATGCGACACACACGAAAGCACGATTCAATCAGAAATCACCCAAAGAGATCTTGATGGAGAAATCTAAATTGTTACGAAAAGCAGTTTATCAAATCGATGAAAAAATGAAAGATAAATTCCCAGCAAAAACAACGACAAACGAATTAACAGAAGAACTGGACTACTGCCGAGAAGTAATCCAAATTGTGGAAAGCGAAGAAACGATACGAGAATACCCAAAAGTAAAAGAAAAACTGAACTATTTAAAAGAGATTGTAGAAGATCACCATGAGCACCTTATATCCTCGAATGATCCTGATGCACGCTTGGGTCACAAAACAGCCGACTCCTCTTTCTTTGGCTATAAAACACATATTGCGATGAGTGAAGAACGTATTATTACAGCTGCAGTAATTACGACTGGAGAAAAAAGTGATGGGAAACAACTCCAATCATTAATTGAAAAAAGCCGCGAGACAGGAATGGAAATTGATACAGTGATTGGTGATACTGCATATTCAGAAAAAGATAATATTGAGTATGCAAATCAAAATGAGTTACTATTGGTAGCTAAATTAAATCCCAATATTACGCAAGGCATTCGTAAAAAAGAGGATGAGTATGAGTTTAATAAGGATGCTGCAATGTATGTGTGTAAAGCAGGACATATGGCGATTCGTAAAGCTCGCACAGGGAAGAAAGGCGTCAATGATAACCAAAAGGATACCTACATGTTTGATATTGAAAAATGCAAAATATGCCCTTTGAGGAATGGGTGTTATAAAGAAGGAGCAAAAAGTAAAACCTATTCTGTAACCATCAAATCCACAGAACATAAGGAACAAGAAGTATTTCAAAACAGCGATGGTTTCAAAAAGAAATCGAAAGAGCGATATAAAATTGAGGCGAAAAATAGTGAACTCAAACACAGACACGGGTATGATGTGGCATCTTCCTCGGGTTTAATTGGCATGCACATACAAGGAGCAATGGCGATATTTTCTGTTAATATCAAGCGAATCATTACAATTATGAAAGAATCAGAATAAAGAATAAACAAAAAGCGATATATCGTTCGAATTTGAACGGAATATCGCTTTTTGTTTTGAAACATGATTTTAACTAATTAAAAACGCAAGTTTTTCAGTGGCCTCGTATTGCAAAGGAGTCATCTTTTCGTATTATCAGGTTAACCAGAGTTTTCTGGTTGGCTTTTTTTTATAGGCACCTTATGATGGCGGTAGCCGGGAGAACGTGTCATCTTTAGGGATAAGACCCCGTACTAAAAACTGTTCTCCCACTATCACCAATGACCATGTTTGAGCTGGTAGAGGCAAAGACCTCGCATCACAAGCGAAGCTATGGGTTTGGAACCATCGTGGGAATGCCGGCAAATAACGTAGGAGGTTGTTATGGAACCAGTTGTGGGAGTGGATGTAGCGAAGGGTGCTAGCGTGATACAGGCCTTTCTGAAGCGAAATGAACCCTTTGGGAAGTTGGAGAGCATTACGCACACAGATTTTGGATTTGAACGCCTGGGAGAAATTATCGCGGAATTGAAAGCAAAAACTGGAACTGATCCCGCAATTGTGTTGAAAGTAACGGGAGATTATCATCGTGGTCTTGTAGCATATTTAGATCGTAGTGGTTGGAAGTATTTCATTATTAACCCTCTACAATCCAAACGGGCAAAAGGAACACAACTACGAAAGGTGAAAACTGATGCGGCTGATGCATGGCACTTGGCGGAAATGTACTATTGTGGAGATGTTAGGCCCCACCGAACTTGGGAAGAAAATTATACGGAACTTCAACATGTGACTCGGCAACATGAGTTTATTACTGGAATGTTCGTGCAAGCTAAATTGAACACGAGAGCCTTGCTGGAGCAGGTATTTCCAGGTTATATAGGTCTATTTCATCATCTATTCTCTGCAACGTCACTACGAGTATTGCAGCGGTGTTTAGAAGGTCGTGTAGACGGGCTCATCGACATGATAAAGGAAAACACACGGAAGTCTCATTCCAAACAGTGGATCGAAGAAAAAGCGGCGCAACTCGAGCAGATGCTGTTTCATTGGCATAATCAACCAAGAAGTCAATCACAGACTAGGGCGCTGTTAAGTATGCTTTCTTTATTGCTCGAGTTTTTGGAACAGCTAAATCGACTTGAGAACAGATTGAGGAAATAGGCGTTACACTTCCAGAAGTGGAATTAGTAAAGAGTATACCGGGAATTGGGGACAAGCTCGCCGCAGCTATTGTGGCAGAATAGGGGATGCAAGTCAGTTTAAAGATGCTAAGCAGCTTGTTGCTTATGCCGGCTTAGATCCATCAATTTTCAGTTCAGGAAAGTTTACAGCTAACAGTACTCGAATTACGAAACGGGGTTCAAAGAGGCTTAGGCGAGCCCTATATCTAGCCGTTCAATGTGGACTTCGGCAGAGCATAAATTTAAAGATTAAAAATTTTTATGATAAGAAAAGGAAAGAAGGCAAGCCATATAAGGTGGTCGTGATTGCTTGCGCCAACAAACTTCTCCATCACGTCTACTCCATCCTTAGTAAGAGCGAGCCTTACAAAGCTTAAATCCATATTTACCCAAAACCATTCGCGCCAATGAAGGTTTTTTTGTCATGCTTGAAAAGTATTATACCAACAATTAATTTTAAGACCAATAGCTAATGCTTGACAAACATTAGCTGGTTTTTAATCCCCACTGGTATCCGTAATTGTTGTAGTAATGAATTTAGGGATTAATTTCTCACTCTAGTTCAGCATAAGCTTCGCAATTCCTACTCCTCACATGGTCCTTCTTAAGACCGAAGAAAGACTCCTAAGGGGCGTTATCCAGTTGTTCCAGCGTCTGGACATGAATAATCCCAGTCCCTTCTCAATCAATAACTTTTGGTAGGTGGGATTCGTGTAATGGCTTCTTTGATCAGTTGAAGGCATTTTATGTAAATTCAACCTTCTTCTTTTCACCAACGATTCTATCGTATCTGTTACATGGTGGAGGTGGAGGGAGGGTGGATAAGTTATGAGCTAGGAGCATGCCTGGGGAAGCATCCAGAATAGCCGCAAATAAGCCGTCCGGGAGTTACTGACTGTTATAAGGGAGAGACCTAGGATACCCTTCTTATAGTTCTGTGTCGTGTTTTCAAGCGTGCGGTGCTCTTGCGTGGTTTTTGCCATCTGTCAGTAGAGATTGGCTTTTCGATGTGGGCATAAAAGGCTAAAAATTGCGCATCAGCTTACGAATTCGCTTCAGGTTATACACCGTGTAATAGTCATTTTCCAACGTCGACTTATTGGAGCTTGTTCCTTTCTTGAAGCCTCTTCGATCTAGAAATTACTTTTATTAATATCAACTTGTTCCCTTCATCATTACTTGATAAAACCTTCGCTTTTGATTGATCGAAATCTGTCATTTATTGATGATAATTTTAAACAATTTGATGAGGATATTATATTCCTCTCAATAGCCCCTTGCAAATATAATAAGGGCATGAAAAGGAGTGATTTTTAAAAAATGACGAAAGTAAAAACTGTTCAGGTATCCGAAATACCTAAGCCGGAAGTTCGAAGAAGGGCGCGAATTCAATGGATTCCCTATCTGTTTATCGCACCTACAGTACTATTGATCATTTCGTTTTTGTTTTATCCGATGCTTAATGTATTTTATTTCAGCTTCCAAAATTACAATCCGAGCAAGCCTTATTATAATAGTTTCGCCGGCTTGGACAACTTTGTGAAGATTTTTACCGACGACCCACTCTTCGCACAAAGTTTATGGATTTCCGCCAAATGGGTGATCGTTGAAGTCGTACTTCAACTCATCTTCGGTTTGCTCGTTGCATTAGTGCTGAATCAATCTTTTCGTCTTCGTGCTTTCTTTAGGACGGCTGCGATAATCCCATGGGCCATATCCGGGGTCATTACCGCTACAATGTGGTCTTTTCTGTACAGTGAGCACAACGGAATGATTAACGACTTGCTGACACGAATGAATCTGATTCACAGTCCGATCGCTTGGCTCGGAGATACCGAGTGGGTCTTTTTCTCCATCATTCTAGCTGAACTGTGGAGAGGTATACCTTTCTTTACCATTACGATGCTTGCAGCTATGCAGACCATTCCTAATGAGTTGTACGAATCGTGTACGGTAGACGGAGGCGGACGCTGGAGAGCGTTTACGCATATTACACTACCCTTTCTGAAAAACTCAATTATTTTATCGACGCTGCTGCGGGCCGTTTGGGAATTTAATAACGTGGATTTGATTTTCACTATGACGAATGGTGGTCCTGCTAATCATACGATGACAATGACGATGTATGTAGCCAATCAGGCAATTGTTGCACAGAATTTTGGATATGGTTCTGCATTGACCGTGATGGGCTTCCTTATCCTGATGGTTTTTGCTGTCAGTTATTTAAAGTTAAGTGGATTCGGAAAGGAGGAGAAGTAAGATGCTCAAACGATTGGACCGTATGGTTACATTGTATGTACCGCTATTCGCGGCCATGCTGTTTACACTGCTTCCCTTTTATTGGACGATAGTGACTTCCTTCAAACGGGAGGCTGATATTGTCAAGCGGCCAATATTGTATTGGCCACAACCATTTACATTGGAGAACTACGGTATTTCTTGGGACGCCGTCGGATTCTCGAAATTTTTTAAAAACAGCCTGTTCGTTTCATTTTCTACTGTAGTTATTGTACTTATTTTATCCGTGCTTGCAGGCTATGCAATTAGCCGATTTAAATTTTATGGAAAACGCGGGTTTCTCCTTATGCTGCTCTGCACGCAGTTTATACCCGGCGCGATGTTGCTCATACCTCTTTTTCTTATTTTTAAAACTCTCGGCATGACAAGTAACCCACTCAGTTTGATTATCACCTATAGCGTGTTTCAGCTTCCATTTAACTCCATCCTGATGAGCGGATTTATTACGAATATTCCTGAGCAGTTGGAGGAGGCAGCTATGGTGGACGGCTGCAGTCGATTGAAGGCGGTGTTTTTGGTAATCTTCCCAATCCTGCTTCCTGGAATTGTCGCTACCACAGTATTTACGTTTATCGGGTCATGGAACGAATTTTTGTTTGGTTTGATGCTCATTAACAAACCTCAGTTTTTCACGCTGCCTATTGGTTTGCGTTATATGCAGGGCGAGTTCAATATGGCTTACGGTGCACTTGCTGCAGGCAGCGTCATTTCTCTGCTCCCAGTGGTCGTTCTGTTCGCTTTTGTTCAGAAGTATATGGTTCAGGGAATGGCGGCAGGCGCAGTCAAGGGTTAGTTTTCGGATGTATTCCTGATTACAGGATTCATCATAAACAATAAAATTGAAGGTGGGATTAAGAATGAAATGGATGAAAATGGCTGTGGTCACATCTTGCGTTTCTATGGCACTTGCTGGCTGCGGTGCCGCAAATCAAGGTACTAATAATGACGGGGCTGCTTCCGGAAATGCTCCAGTTGGGAGCTCTACTTCAGCAAGTAAAGATGAAAAGGTGACTTTGACTTTCTGGGATGATAACGCGGGGCCAAACAGGACACCGTTCTATCAGGAAATGTTTAAAAAGTTTGAAGAGAAGAACCCGAATATCCATGTTGAATATGTCGGAGTTCCGCAGCAATCATTTAAACAGAAATTCGACGTTGCCATTGCTTCGAATGATACGCCAGATATCGGGGCGGTAGCTAACAATTATGTTTCGGACTTTATGGCTAAAGGCGCATTGCTTCCATTGGATCCCTATTTCGACAAATGGGCTGACAAAGACAAAATGATTCCTTCGGTCATCAACTTCATTCGAACATTGGTGCCGGACAAGAAGCTCTATATGATGCCGACTACACTCTACATGGACCTATTCTGGTATCGGGCGGATTTGGTCAAGCAAGCGGGACTGAATCCTCCTGGAACATGGGACGATTTCTTCAAAGATGTTGAGAAGTTGACGGATACGGGAAAAAGCCAGTTCGGCTACTCCATGCGCGGGGGGACGGGCAGCATAAATCAGCTGACCACAGTGATGTATTCGTACTCAGGAATCCCAAATTATTTCGATCAGAATGGAAAGTCGACAGTCAACGACCCGAAAAATGTAGAATTTCTGAAAAAATATGCAGCGCTTTACAAAAAGAACACACCGACCAGCGACATTACGAATGGTTATAAAGAAATGGTTGCAGAGTTTGGTAGCGGTGCGACCGCCATCATGCAGCATAATTTCGGCTCCTACAACGATAACCTGAAGGCGATCGGAGAGGATAAATTGGCTGGCGTACTGCTACCCAAATCTCCCGATGGAAAACAGGTTGTCATCACCCAGCCTAACGGGTACAGTATTTTTAAAAACACAAAGCATCCTGAGGCAGCATTTAAGATGTTAAGCTTCCTGGCATCTAGCGAGATGCAAACGTATTGGAACCAAAACATCGGGCAAATGCCGACAAACCAGGACTCCATGAGCAGCGACTATGTGAAAAACGCCAAGCATCTTCAGGAAGGTTCAAAGATTTTGGCCGATAGCAATACCAAAGTATTGGATGTTCCTGTTTATTTACCGGATTATGCAGGTCTGGTCACGCAGCAGTTGGAGCCTAACTTTCAAAAGGTACTCTCCGGTAACATGACACCGGAGGAATTCTTGAACGGTTGGGCGAAATCCATCGAGAAGTCAAAGCAAGACTACGATAAGATGATGAAGAAATAAAGAAAATTCGGCTTCAGGAAGCGGTTGCATTGGTTTGCTATCGTTGGAGGGAAAATATGAAAGGAACTCGCTCGATTACATCTACCATTCTATGGAGATTAATTCCCGGGCTAATCTTTTTCGTTGCCTCGACCGGCCTTGTCTCTTATTATTTATCCGCGGAACAGCTGAAATCCAATGCATATGACAACATTTATGATACCGTTTCCCAAACAAAAAATTATTTGGACGACCGTCTGGACGTTTTATTGGCGGCGGTCGTCGCCCTGTCTAACAATAATAGCAACAAAGATTTGACCCAAACGTTGCATGCTTCCGAAGAACCCGATTATATGACTGGGCCGTCGGATTATATTGCATTAAATCAAGCGGGGGTCTTTGTGTTGAATCAGGCAAATGAGAAAGAGCGAATGAAGAGTTTTTTTGCAAATGGAAAAAAAAATTTGCGAAAAGAAAAAAATCTTCAATGATCTTTTTCTTCGCCTATGTGATAGTAAAGAAATCCTATAGATAAGCTAGGGGGAATACAGAGTAGTCCATCGAAGATGGCATATGCTAAAGAATGCTCAGAGCCTAACGGGATCAACTTAAGATGAAAGGAAGATTGGAATTGAATATGCATACTATCAAGAAAACTGTTACGAGTGCGCTGCTGTTTTCTCTTCTGTTAGGATCTGCAGGAGTTGTATCGGTAGACGCTTCCCAAACGACCCAAATGACCAAACAGAATACTACTCAGTCTGTAACGGCCCCAACTACGGTTACACAAAGCACGTATGTGAAATCGTATGTGAACATTAATGATAACTGGAAATTTGCGAAATCAGGGCAAAATGCTTCCACGGTTAGCTTGCCTCATACCTGGAACGCCGAAGACGGCTATGGCGCTTCAGCAAACTATTCCAGAGGTTTGGGTACATACGAAAAAACTATTGATGTTTCCAAGTACCAGGATAAAAATGTCCTGATCAAATTTGATGGTTCCAATATAAAGACAACCTTATATGTGGATAATATGCAGATAAGTGAGCCTCATATTGGCGGTTACGATGCGTTTGTCTACGATATTACGGAACAAGTTAAGGGCAAGAGCTCTGTTACCTTAAAAGTAGAAGTTTCGAATGAGGATATAGGTGTGGCACCGCTCTACGCCGATTTTACTTTTTATGGTGGTATTTACCGTGACGTGAATTTGATTATCGCCGATGCGGTATATATTTCCGCAGAGGATTATGGATCCAAAGGGGTATACATTACTCCGAAGGTAACAGGAGAGATTACTAAGTCCGGTGAGTATAAGATTGCGGATGCAACCTTAGATGTGAAGACGAGTGTATCCTTCAAAGGAACCGAGACGAAGCCCGTGAAGGTAAGAGCAATCGTGAGGAATGTCGACGGCTTTGAGGTTTCCCGTAATGAGTCCGATCCGGTTACCCGTAACACTGTAACGAACACCGTTTATATGACAGCGGTTTCGAACCCGAAATTCTCCCTTCACGATGTGAAGCTATGGGACGGCATTCAGAACGGTGTCAATAAATCATATTTATATACCGTCGAGACGCAAGTACTAGGTGGAACCGATTATCTTACGATACTGGACAAACAGACGCAAAGCATCGGCTTTAGGAAGTATTCCGTTGACGCAAGCCAAGGCTTCATCTTAAATGATCAAAATTATCCGCTTCGCGGCGTTGATATTCACCAGGACAGAAAAGGTTATGGTAATGCGGTCCCGGATGCTATCAGAGCGGAAGACTTTGATTTGATTAAAGAAATCGGTGCAAATGCCCTTAGGGTCGCGCACTATCCGCATTCGCAATTCGTGTATGACCAATCGGATAAGAACGGTCTGGTAGTATGGGCCGAAATTCCATTCATCTCGTTCATGAGCTCGACCACAAGTTTTGCAGATAATATCGAAAATCAACTGATAGAGATGATTAAGCAAAACTACAACCATCCGTCCATTGTAACATGGGGGCTTGAGAATGAATTTGGTGGCTTGGGGTATGGTTATTTTCTTGGTGGAAATATGAGCCAGGATGTCCAGTATGCAAAAGCAACTGAATTGATGAAACGTCTTGCGACCAAAGCGAAACAATTAGATCCAAACAGGCCGACTACTCATGCAATTCAGGGTCATTCCACTACTATGGTAAAGAATTTAGCATGGAATGATAATGCGGGTATAGATACGGTTGCCTTTAACGATTATTTTGGTTGGTACTATAATAAAGTTCAAGATTTAGCTAAGGACCTCGACGATTTCCATGCAAAATATCCGCAGCTGGCAATGGGTATTTCGGAGTATGGTGGAGGTGCAAACCCGTATCAGCATGACGATATAGATGAAAGTTTTATCAACCAGTGGAACTCTGCAAGTTCACGTGGCCCGTGGCAGCCGGAAGAATTTCAAAATTATCTTCATGAAAATGACTGGAGAATCATCTCCGAACGACCTTGGCTCTGGGGTACTTTTGTCTGGAGTATGTTTGATTTCGGAGTAGCTGGTAAAAATGAGGCTTCGACTCCTGGGATTAATACCAAGGGTCTTGTAACAAGTGACCGCCAAATTAAGAAGGATGCTTTCTATTTTTACAAGGCGCAGTGGAATAAGACCGAAAAGTTTGCCTACATTACGAGCAGAAGATATACGGCACGCGAGAGCGATACCATTCAAGTGAAAGCATACTCCAATATGCCGGCCGTCACGTTGACCGTAAACGGCAAGAGCTATGGTCAGGGCACCAAACAGCAGAGCGGCGTATTTGTATGGGATAATGTACGCATCGATACGACTGGAAATGACGTGAAAGTAACCGGCCTTGACAACGACGGCAAGCTGACCCAAGTAATGGATTCGGTTACGGCATGGACGGTTAAGGGTAGCGAAGCTCAGTATACGCTAAACAACTCTGCTGTTGCAGCAACTGGTTTTGGACATACGACCACTGTTAGCGTTACGAAGGGAAGTGCACTTAGACTTGAAAATCCGACACTTGCGGTTGTAGGGACGCTGGCAGACGGAACCAAAAGCGCATGGACTGTCAAATTGTCCAATGACGATACGGCTGCTACGGACATTTCGGTGGGAACCGGTGTGAAATCGATTCAGGTCTTCTTAATGGATGGAATGGTCAACTGGGCAGATACGCAATTTACCGGAATTAAAGGAAACATTCTGTCGATTGTTACGGAATAGGAGCTAAACATTTATGATGAAAAAAAATATAATAGCCTTGCTGTCGACAGTTTGCGTTAGTACAATGATGTTCTCCGGTATCAGCTTTGCAAGCGGTGGTAATGTCGGGAACCTGGCGGCAACGTACTTGAACTCGGCAATTAGTGTGACGGGGGACGCCAACGCTGCCAAAGTAGTTGTTCAAGTATGGAATTCGAGTCAGGTTATGGTCACGATGGACGAATTGATTGTGGTAGACGGTAAAATCAATGGCACGATGTATACGGGAAAGCTTACAAACGGCAGCTATACGCTGAAGGTTGCTGATTCCTCGGGCGGTACGTATGCCAACCTGCCGATCAACGTTACCAATTCCAGCGGCAGTAACCGGAATAGCGGTGGCAGCAAAGGCAGCGGCTCGACTGTGCCGGGTACGACAACGCCTGAAGAAGGGACTACAGGCGCTACCGTCAAAATAGCGCTAAGCGCTGATGCCGTTAAAGCCGCGCTGAGCAATGCCAAGAACGGAAAGGTCGTGCTGGAAGCCAAGGGAACGGCTGGAGCACAGGAAATCACGGTAAGTATTCCGGTGGATCCATTGCGTGAAGCTGGTGTAATGTCCGTCAAGACAGTCGAAGTTGTTGTCGGTGGCATATCCATCTCCTTTAGCATGGATATGCTTGGCGCATTCACCAATGTCGAATTTACCGTGAAGAAAGTGGACCCGTCCAGCTTGCCGGATGAGATAAAAACAGCGATAGGCGACAACGCCGTGTATGACTTCTCGTTATCCGCTGACGGCAAACCAATCAGCAGCTTCGGGAAGAACGACGTAACGATCTCGATGGAGTATACCTTGAAAGCCGGGGAGGCTCCGGGAAAGGTTATTGTTTATTACATCGGCGACAACAGCCAGCTTCAAACGATTACCAACGGAAGTTTTAATCCGGTGAACGGAATGGTGGAGTTCAAGCCGACGCACTTCAGTAAGTATGCTGCAGCGTATTCCGAAGTTACCTTTAACGATTTAGGGACGGTGGAGTGGGCAAAAGAAAGTATCGAAGCGCTTGCGGCACGGAGTGTCATTAACGGGTCGGGTGAAGGTATATTTCAGCCTAACGAAAAAGTGACACGTGCGCAATTTATCAAAATGCTGATAAAAGCGTTTGATGTAGCCGATGCGAATGCAGTTAACACATTTACCGATGTGGAGAAAGGGGCATGGTACGCGGATTCGATTGCAGCCGCCCAAAAGCTTGGCATTGTAAACGGTAAAGAGGATGGCAGCTTTGGTGTAAATGATGAAATAACCAGACAGGATATGGCTGTAACGCTCTATCGGACATCCCAATTACTGCAAAAAAAACTTGCGACCAATGCCAGCCTTATCGTCTTCCGTGATCAGGGCGACGTGGCTTTCTATGCCAAGGAAGCGGTAGACGTTATGCAGCAAGCCGGCATTTTGAACGGAGTCAGCAGCGATAGGTTTGCTCCGCGTGATCCTGCGACTCGTGCCATGGCGGCGGCTGTCATTTATCGCTTGTATCAAGGGTTTAAATAATTTCCAGGAGAGCAAAATTAATACACCTTCAAAAGAATATAACCAATCATAAGATATGGAGATCATCTTGGAGGTGTGTTTGCTTTTACATATGAAATTTTCAAAACCATGATTTAAGGTATCCATACGGATGCTTTTTTTATTTTGGTAACAGAAAAAAAACGCGGTGTCAGAGATAGCTGATCGTACCAATTTCAATGCACTGAAAAAGAACCCGACGGTGATTTTCCGTCCGGTTTCTTTGCGCTGCCATAAATTGTCCGATAAAGAATTTTTCTGATGTCGCATAAATATTTGGATGTGCTGAGTGTGGAAATCGTTGATAATTGTAGAAAAAACTTGCTACTGAGTGGCCTCATACTTATAAAATAAGCTGTCTTAGATGTTGTATCCCATCATAACAGAAACTCGAGGAATTCTGGAGTTGAATGGTTTTTAAAGCTTGACCTTGGAAACGGCTTTGATGAAAAATGGTACACAAGTAAACTAATCGACACTTTTCCGATAGCGGTGCCTTCCTCCTATAACGATGTAGGTGCCACTTCTGACATCCGAAACCATGTCGGTTGGGTTTGGTATGAAAGGGAATTTAAAGTTACCAGTCTGCTTCACTCTCAACGCCTTGTTTTGCGGTTTGGTTCGGCTACACATGAAGCGATGGTCTATGTGAAGGGGGAACTGGTCTCCAACCTATATCACCGGATGGAATTCGTCCTGAACCGTAGCATCGGCCATAGGATTCATGCATGCAACGGGAATTCGGGTTTCCGAGCTCACATCCCTTAGAATAACCGATGTGAGAATGGAAGAAGGCTATCTTTTCATACGTAACTCAAAGTTCAAGAAAGACTCCCACTGTACTCTACAGTGATCGCCAAACTATTGAAGTACCAAGTTTTCATCAAAAACAAAATCGGTGTCAGGGGTAATGACGATTATTTTTTGTCACCCCGTATGGGTCGTCGGTTCAATACACGCGCGTTTGAGTACGCGTTTCAATTGATCCGTCCACTGGTATTTTGCGATATAACAAAACTGCCAAGGCTTTTTGATCTGCGCCACACCTTCGCCTGCAACACTATCAAACGCTTGCATGAAGCCGGAGAGGACGTGAACTTGAAGCTTTATCTAATGTCCACCTACATTGGACATGTGAAGCCGGAAGTTACCTACTTGATCTTCGAATTGCCTGAGTACAGCGGGCTACTAAACAGGAGTCTAATGGTTCCGTTTCGGAAGACTGAAAACGGCAAATGGAGTTTTTGACAGAAGTCGTAAAGAGCGTCATGTCCCCTTGTGGAAAATCACAGTAAAATATCTTACTGATTACATACGTGATTATTGCCACGATGAAACCAGTCATTTGTTCGCGAACTGTATGGATGGTAACCTGACGCGCACTGGCGTTCGTTACCGTCTAGATTGCTTACAAAAGAAGGCTGCTGAAACGATTCCATCGCTCACAAAAAAGAAGTTAACGCCTCACACCTTCCGACACACGACTGCTTTACGGATGCTACAGTCAGGAGTTTCTCAACCAGTGATCTGGCTTGGTCACGAAAGCATCATCACGACACATAAATATATGGAGGCGGACCTAGAAATGAAGCGACATACCCTCGAAAAAATGGGGGATCCTGGTCATCCACCTACCATTTCTCAACTGATGCTTCGATTTTGGCGTTGTTCTTAAATTCACTGAAGTGTTTTGTTTATGTGCCGGTTTGAATGCGGGAAAGGAGCCGTCACATCGCGCTTTGTTTTCTGCGGCACATAAATATACTGAACACATAATTGCGCCTATTTGCAAAAGCACATAGGCGCAAAAACTGGCTTTTTGCGAATACCCCACGGGGAGCCAGGGCCGGCGCTGCCATCTACAGCGTGATCGAAACAGCCAAGGAAAATGGTCTGAATCCATTTCGGTATCTCACCTACTTGTTTGAACAATTGCCGCAGCTTATACGCTGCTGGAACCGCAAGGATTAGAACCGTTCATTCCATGGTCACCAACGCTGCCGAACTCTTGCAGGCTCAGCTAATTTTTATCATACTCAAGGCCCTATCTGATCGCTAGGTGGGGCCCATTTGACGCTTACATTAAAATTAGGATATGCGAATATTTTGGCAACAATTTCAAAAATGAGTCGGTCTTAGTCTGAATGAGTTTCGAAGGAGCCAAAAAGCGCGCTTTCTCAATGTTAATGTTATATTCTCCGTCGGTAATCTTGTGGGGTCATACCAGAGTGATTTCGGAATAGCTTGAAAAAGTATGTGACGTTCTCATAACCAAGATGTTCGGCAATCTGCTCTATAGTTAAATCTGATTGGTCAAGTAGTTCAATGGCTCGTTCCATCTTTTCGCGAGTCATAAATTTAACAAATGTCTCTCCGGTTTCGTTTTTGAACATTCTGCTAAAGTGTGTCGGATTCAATCTTACCCGGGTAGCAACCTCTTCCATGCTGATTTTTTCTCCGATGTGCTTAAGAACGTAACGCTTAGCCTCTGAAATCTCTTTACGTAGGTTTGGGTTTCGCATAGCTTTTATGGTCGTCATTTTTTGAGAAAGAAAGGCTGTTAGCCACTCCTTTAAATGATCCAGTGTATAAATGGAAAAAATAGAATGATGAAGCAGTTCAGCATTAAATTTGGTTACAAAATGCTGCATGACAGTATATTTTAACTCTAGCTCTGTAGCAATTTTCAAGACCCAGCTGCGAACAATATCGGTGGAATACCGATGTTTTTCGATATGTTTAATCCACTTCAAGACGGCTGCATCCATATCTGTTTCGGAATGGTTTAGAAGACTAGTCCTGAAATCTTGAAGTGCTTCAGAATAATGGATAAAGATATCATCTCCCGACACAGCAACTGGTTCGAGCTTGGCTGTAATACGTTCCCCTGCGTAGAAACGAAATGTGCTACAGTCCAGTAAGCGGTGAATTTGTTTTTTCAAAGCATGTAAGTCTTCGCAAAGCCCCCCGATAATGCATGAGATGCCCACCCGCATAATACGATGCATGGCCTGCTGAGTAAGGCGCAATTCCTGCTTAATTTCATCATGGATGTTCCGTTTCAGCGTCTGATGAAAGGGCACTAGAAGAATAAATCGGCTCTCTTCATACACCATCAGAACACTGTCCTTGGTGCAGATCATCTCATTTAGTGCATTATCAAGTATGTACTGCATCAAGTGGGGGCCACCAAAACGTTTTTCCAGCTCAGCTGGTCGTTCCGCAATGACCAATACTGGCATAAACTTAATGCCTCTGCGAGCATGAATCCCGACTGCCTCGGCCTTTTCCACCCAGTCCACTTCGTCAGTGACCGGCAGCTCTAGTAAGTTACGTAAAAACGAAGTTCGTATTGCGGAACGGTTTTGTTTAATGACATCCCGAAGCTTGAGATGCACCTTTTCCATAGCTTGCTCCTCACACAGCACCTGACTCATTGTGCGTAGTATGTCGATCATTTGTTCGATTTGGAGATTCTCCTTCAGGATGTAATCCCGGACGTTTAATTTTACAGCCCTTTGCGCGAATTGGAAATCTTCGTGGCAAGATAAAATGATGGTTTTTAGTTTGGGGTTTGTTTGCATCACGTTGTCAATAAGCTCCAATCCGTCCATTACCGGCATTCCGATATCTGTAATCAGAATGTCGGCTTGATGGAGAAGGCAAGCTTCCAAAGCTTCTTCTCCGTCCGTACAGAGCTTGGCTAATTGCAGGCCTAGATCATTCCAAGGAATACTTGAGGAGAGGTAATCCAAAACTGGTATGTGATCATCGGCAATAATGACTTTATGCATGTTCTTCTCCCTCCGATAGGTCTGGTATGATGAGTTCGATCACGGTGCCATGATGTAGCTCGCTGGTGATGTTCATTTGAAACCGTTCTCCATAAATTAATTTTAATCGCCCATATACATTAGACAATCCGATGCCAGGGGCGTTGTGCATGGAGAGATTTAAAACTTCATCTTTGGAGATCTGTAGCCTGCCCTGTAAATTCTCTAATCCTTCCGGGCTTATTCCAAGACCATCATCCTCCACCCGGAGTCTTATAGCAGATGGAATACGTTCAACCCTAATGAGAATAGTGCCTCCTTTTTTCCGGAAGCCGTGTTTGTACGCATTCTCCACAATTGGCTGCAAAATAAACCGCGGTACCGTTTTCGGCAAAAGCTCAGGGTCAGACTCAACTACTGTTGCAAGTGGGAATCTTTTAGCAAAATTCATAAGCTGGGTATATTGTTTCACATTCTCCAACTCTGTGTGCAGAGTAACCAATTCCTGCTGATTCGAAATAGTCTGCCGCAGCAGCGTAGATAGAGAGCCCAGCAGCTCAGCATTTTCTAAGTCATCTTTCATCAGCAGTCTCATTCGGATAGATGACAGGACATTAAAAAGAAAATGAGGATGAATCTGCATCTGCAGCATAGCTAACTCAGCGCGCCGCTTCAATTCCTGTTCCATTTCGATTTGCCCGATCATTTTTTGGATACGAGTCAACATTTGGTCGAATGACCGGCCCAACTTGCCGACATCGTCGATTCCACGAATGTGTGAGCGGACATCCAAGTTACCTGCCTCCACCTTATTTGCGACGTCAGCAAGCACTTGAATGGGCATTGTAAATCGACGAAGAAAGAAGGTGAGGGCAAGAAGAAAGCCTATTGTGAGTAGCACTTGCAGGATTTGTCCAGAGCGATAAAAACTTTTCAGTCTTTGCGTCATTTGTTCGTAGGAGGCGATGCTAACCAATCTCCATCCTGGATATTGTAAAGGTTCCGATAAAATCAATTGGTTATCCTTCTTGAGCTGGATCGTCTTGGCGGATTGCAGACTATCCATGTGAAAGAAGGAGTTGATATTTTGCCCAATCTGTTCCATTTTGTGACTGGACAAGATTTGATCTTGGGTGTTCAATAAATAAATGTCCTGCTGGAAGCGTGCATGGAGTTCGCGTATTGTTTTTTCAGAACGGCTTATTATTAAATATGCAAACGGTATCGAGTCATCATCCATAAGTACACATGCACTAAGGAGTACATAGCTAGGTTCTTGCCAATGCGGCGCTAAGTAATCGGGTACTGGGCCTATAAAAAAAGTTTCGTATGTCGCTAACTGAGTAACCGACGAAAACCAATCCTGCTGATAAAAAAGCTGCGGATTATATTCATCAAAAGAATAATCCGAATAATACCGTCCGTCCGTAAGCAGAAGGGTGAGATGTAGATCGTTTCGTGTTGCCGCAACTTGCTGTAGTCGTATGGTAAGCTTTCTTGCCGCTCTCGGATCCGTTTTAGCATTTACCAAGGTGTTCATAAGCTCGGTATCGAAGATAATGGAGTTAGAGATGGATATCATCTCGTCTAAAACCGCATTCACTTGCGATTGAATGTTGGTTAATGTTTTTACCGAATTTTCAAGTGTTTGATCTTCGATTATTTTTTGTGCATTTAGATTGGATATATATAGTAACAAAACGGTAGGTAACACCAAACAGGTAACGGATATAAGAATGAGTTTTTGCCTAAGTGACAGATGGTTAAAATGGTAGCGAAAGCGCACGTGTCTCCTCCTGATCCTAAACTGATGATATAATTGAATTGTCCTAAATCGAAATTACAGGGAGCGAGGCGTTATGTTTAGTCAAAAGAGGGTTTTGTCTCTAATTGTAATACTGTCAACGGGGCAGTTAGCAGGATGCTCTCCATTTCAAACAGATCTAGTTACGCAAGAGAATAGTATCGTTAAGCAGCCCGTTACTATAAAGCTAAATTCATGGAACAATCTGAATACAGATGGATTCGACACCGTCATTCGTGAATTTGAGAGAACTCATCCTAATATCAAGGTGGAATTTATATCTCCGGGCGACAACAAGGCGATTGAGTCTATGAGAAAAGTTATTTTATCCGCTGCTTCAGGTCAGGATATGGATGTCATTATGGTACCGCCATATCCCGATTATGTAAAGCAAGTTGCGTTAAATATGTTTGAGCCTCTGGACAAGTATATGGAGAACGAAGGATTACATTTTGAAGATCAGTATATAGGGGATACAAGGGTCAAGGATGGAAGATATTATGGGTTGCCGGGTAAGATGAACATATTTTTTATCATTATTAATGAAAATCATTTGAAGGAGACTGGATTGCCTATACCTAAAGACTGGACATGGGATGATTACGTGGAATATGCGAAACGGTTAACAAAGACTAACGGAAGTATGACTCGGTACGGAACCTTTTTCAATAGTCTATTACCGAATCTAGACCTGGAAAAATTCCTTGAAATCCGTCTGCAGGGAGAGAAAGAGAAATTTGCCACTCCTTATGCTGATATTCTTAATAAAAAGTTAGATTATCGATCTCAATATTTCAAACAACTTGCCAGTATGCTTGTGGTGGGTTCTTATATGATTGCAGAAGTGGGTGGTTCGGAAGGAGTTCCTTTAACCTTTAAGACTGTATTTGCTCCTTTTCCCAAATTTAAAAGTGAGGAACCGATTCGAACTCCGAATTTCAGTGATATTTTTGCAATATATAGTAGGTCGAAGCACAAACAAGAAGCGTATACGTTTATTCGCTGGTATACTACAGAGGGGATAGTTTTACAAGGACGGTTTCTTCCGTCATGGAGGAAAATTAATATAGATCAAATTGTTGATACGATCATATCCAAAACACGTACACCAGAAAACATCGATAAGGAATCATTATTGTATGTTCTTAAAAATAGCGAACTCATACACTCTAATCAGCTTAAAAGTAATTCGTCTATGGCCAGTGAGATTATGCAGGAAGAGTTCGATGCCATGATGCTTGATAATCAAGATGTCCGAACTACTATAGATAATATAGATAAGAAGTTACACAAAATATTGAATAAATAAAGTTTTTTCAGCTTCCTTAGATCGTCTCTCTTCTGTTTGGAAGTACACCGATTGATAGATAAAGGCATTATCAATGGGCATTCCTTGTGGGTGCTCATGGTAATGCCTTTTCATTTATACAGAAAAAAAAATTACTAAAAAGAAAAAAAAGTTTAATTTTTTTTGGCTTTTTTCATGAGATAGTAATGAGTAATAAGATATAAGGGGATATTAAACATACGTTATAAGAAACTCGCCAGGAAAATAATTATGTAGGGGGAGATCCAAGTTGCTATTGAAGTCGCTTTCTAGAGCACTGCTAGTTTCGCTTTTGTTTAGCGTTGCCAGTGTTACAGTGGCAACTGAGTCCCAGGCAAGCCCCGTAGATTCGTTACAATCAACTCTTATTCAAACTAGTGTCACGGAAAACACCTACACAAAGGCTTTTGTTTCGATGTATTTACAAAATCTGGGTAATCACCGGAGCCGGTTGATTTGCCTCATACTTGGAGTAGAGGGACGGCGCTGATGGCGGAAATGACTACTACAGAGGGATTGGTACCTATGAAAAAAATATTGATGTTTCCAAATATCAAGGTAAAAACGTTCTGATTAAAGCTAGAGAGTTAGATTCTAGTCGTTTGATATCTCAAGCAATTACGGCCGTGCCGTTTCCTCAGGGGATACCGAGACTAAATCAAGATCTCGACTGGGGCTCCAATCATGCAGCTGAACGGTGGAATAACGAGTTTGATAAATTTATAGATATTTCTTCCTTAAACGTATATTACGGCTGGTATACACCAAGTGCAAAGGATTTGGAACCCGCATTGATTGGCTATCACCGGAAATATCCGGATGCGGTTTTAGGCCTTTCCGAGTATGGGGCCGGTGCAAATCCATTGCAACATCAAGTTATCGCTTCTGACTTTGCTTGGGACTTGTACAAGTCCACCGGTCCATGGCATCCTGAAGAATACCAAAATTATTTTCACGAATCTTCGTATGCCGTAATTAAAAAGCATCCGGAATTGTAGGCTACCCATGTATGGAACATGTTCGACTTTGGTTCAGATAGCCGTAATTAGGGGAAGACGCCTGGCATCAATGATAAGGGACTGGTCACATTTGACCGGCAAACAAAGAAAGATTCCTTCTATTTCTACAATGCACAGTGGAATAAGATAGATAAGTTTGTATACATTTCGAGCAAAAGGTACATGGAGCGCGAAAGCGATACCATCCAAGCGAAAGCATATTCCAATATGCCGGCTGTTACACTGACGGTGAACGGTAAGAGCTACGGTCAGGGTATAAACAGCAAAACGGCGTTTGGGTATGGGAAAATGTACGTATAAAACGACAGGCAATGATGTAAAAGTAACCGGACCTGACATTAACGGCCAAACAACTCAGGTAACGGATAACAGTATAACCTGGAGTGTAAAAAACAGTGAAACGCAATACGTGCTCACTAATTCTCCTGTAACGACCTCAGGTTTTGGACAAACTACGACGGTTACAGTATCTAAAGGTACAGCGCTACGACTTGGAAATCCTACACTTGCGGTTGTTGGAACAATGAAAGACGGAATATCAAAACAGCTTGGACGGTGAAATTGTCTAGCGAGGACAGCGCTACTACAGATATTTCGGTAGGAACCGGTATTAAAACAATTCAAGTCTTTTTACTAGATGGCACAGTTTGCTGGTATTAAAGGAACTATCCTGTCGATTGTAACTGAGTAGGGGGAAAGCTTATAAATGAACAAGAAATTGATAGCCTTGATGTCAACAGTATACGTAAGTAACATGATGTTCACGGGCATTGGGTTTGCCAGCGGAGGAAATGTAACAAATCTTGCGGCAAATTACTTTGGGTCAAGCAATTACAATTACAATTACAATTGCAGGGGCGTCGAATGCATCCAAAGTATTGGTTCAATTATGGGAATCAAATAAAGTTTTGGTCACGATGGATGAAGTGATAGTAGTGGATGGAAAAATCAATGCAACAATGTATACCGGGAAAACTTTCAAACGGTATATCTATACGTTGAAAGTTGCTGATTCTACTGGTGGGGTATATGAACAATTTCCGTTGAACATTTTGAGTAATTCCGATTTGAGTGGAAATAAGAATTGGGGGGGAGGCGGCACATCTAGCACCATAATAACACCAGGCACAAATGAAGACGTAATTTCAAAAGTAACAATCAGTGCTGAAGCCTTTGGGACAGCATTAAACAATGTTAAAAATGGAATTGTAACGCCATTTGGCAGAAAGCTGCATTCGTGTCAATGCGATTGCGCCGGGCTTCTTCGTCACCGAGTAGAATGCCAATTGCTCCTTAAGGAAGATGGCGGTTTCACCGACCGCCCCCATAAAAATATTTCTCATACGCCGATGCGCCATTTTGGCAATCCTGGTGGAGGGTGGGTGGATAAGTTATGAGCTAGGAGCATGCCTGGGAAAGCATCCAGAATAGCCGCAAATAAGCCGTCCGGGAGTTACTGACTGTTATAAGGGAGAGACCTAGGATACCCTTCTTATAGTTCTGTGTATCGTGTTTTCAAGCGTGCGGTGCTCTTGCGTGGCTTTTGCCATCTGTCAGTAGAGATTGGCTTTTCGATGTGGGCATACAAGGCTAAAAATTGCGCATCAGCTTACGAATTCGCTTCAGGTTATACACCGTGTAATAGTCATTTTCCAACGTCGACTTATTGGAGCTTGCTCCTTTCTTGAAGCCTCTTCGATCTAGAAATTACTTTTATTAATATCAACTTGTTCCCTTCATCATTACTTGATAAAACCTTCGCTTTTGATTGATCGAAATCTGTCATTTGTTGATGATAATTTTAAACATTTTGATGCGGATATTATATTCCTCTCAATAGCCCCTTGCAAATATAATAAGGGCATGAAAAGGAGTGATTTTTAAAAAATGACGAAAGTAAAAACTGTTCAGGTATCCGAAATACCTAAGCCGGAAGTTCGAAGAAGGGCGTGAATTCAATGGATTCCCTATCTGTTTATCGCACCTACAGTACTATTGATCATTTCGTTTTTGTTTTATCCGATGCTTAATGTATTTTATTTCAGCTTCCAAAATTACAATCCGAGCAAACCTTATTATAATAGTTTCGCCGGCTTGGACAACTTTGTGAAGATTTTTACCGACGACCCACTCTTCGCACAAAGTTTATGGATTTCCGCCAAATGGGTGATCGTTGAAGTCGTACTTCAACTCATCTTCGGTTTGCTCGTTGCAATAGTGCTGAATCAATCTTTTCGTCTTCGTGCTTTCTTTAGGACGGCTGCGATAATCCCATGGGCCATATCCGGGGTCATTACCGCTACAATGTGGTCTTTTCTGTACAGTGAGCACAACGGAATGATTAACGACTTGCTGACACGAATGAATCTGATTTACAGTCCGATCGCTTGGCTCGGAGATACCGAGTGGGTCTTTTTCTCCATCATTCTAGCTGAACTGTGGAGAGGTATACCTTTCTTTACCATTACGATGCTTGCAGCTATGCAGACCATTCCTAATGAGTTGTACGAATCGTGTACGGTAGACGGAGGCGGACGCTGGAGAGCGTTTACGCATATTACACTACCCTTTCTGAAAAACTCAATTATTTTATCGACGCTGCTGCGGGCCGTTTGGGAATTTAATAACGTGGATTTGATCTTCACTATGACAAATGGTGGACCTGCCAATCATACGATGACAATGACGATGTATGTAGCCAATCAGGCAATTGTTGCACAGAATTTTGGATATGGTTCTGCATTGACCGTGATGGGCTTCCTTATCCTGATGGTTTTTGCTGTCAGTTATTTAAAGTTAAGTGGATTCGGAAAGGAGGAGAAGTAAGATGCTCAAACGATTGGACCGTATGGTTACATTGTATGTACCGCTATTCACGGCCATGCTGTTTACACTGCTTCCCTTTTATTGGACGATAGTGACTTCTTTCAAACGGGAAGCTGATATCGTCAAGCGGCCAATATTGTATTGGCCACAACCATTCACACTGGAGAACTATGGAATTTCCTGGGTTGCCGTCGGTTTCTCGAAATTTTTTAAAAATAGCCTTTTCGTTTCGTTTTCTACCGTAGTTATTGTGCTCGTTCTTTCCGTGCTTGCAGGATACGCGATAAGCCGATTCAAATTCTACGGAAAACGCGCGTTCCTCCTTATGCTGCTCTGCACACAGTTTATACCCGGTGCGATGTTGCTTATACCCCTTTTTCTAATTTTCAAATCTCTTGGCATGACTAGTAATCCGTTCAGCTTGATCATCACCTATAGCGTGTTTCAGCTTCCATTTAACGCCATCTTGATGAGCGGATTTATTACAAATATCCCTGAACAATTGGAAGAAGCGGCTATGGTGGACGGCTGCAGTCGATTGAGGGCAGTATTTTTGGTGATATTCCCAATCCTGCTTCCTGGTATTGCAGTATTTACGTTTATCGGGGCATGGAACGAATTTTTGTTTGGTTTGATGCTCATTAACAAACCGCAGTTTTTTACGCTGCCTATTGGTTTGCGTTATATGCAGGGCGAGTTCAACATGGCGTATGGTGCACTTGCGGCAGGCAGCGTCATTTCTCTGCTCCCAGTGGTCGTTCTGTTTGCTTTTGTTCAGAAGTATATGGTTCAGGGAATGGCAGCAGGCGCAGTCAAAGGTTAGTTTTTTGGGTGTATTCCTGATTACAGGATTCATCATATACAATAAAACTAAAGGTGGGATTAAGAATGAAATAGATGAAGATGGTTGTAGTCACATCTTGCGTTTCTATGGCACTTGCTGGCTGCGGTGCCGAAAATCAGGGTGGTAAAAATGATGGGGCTGCTTCCGGAAATGCTCCAAATGGGAGTTCTACAACAGCAAGTAAAGATGAAAAGGTCACTTTGACTTTCTGGGACGATAAGGCGGTGCCAAATCGGACACCGTTCTATCAGGAAATGTTCAAGAAGTGTGAAGAGAAGAATCCAAATATCCATGTTGAATATGTCGGAGTTCCGCAGCAATCATTTAAACAGAAATTCGACGTCGCTATCGCTTCGAATGATACGCCCGATATTGGGGCGGTAGCAAACAATTATGTATCGGACTTCACAGCGAAAGGCGCATTGCTCGCTTTGGATCCCTATTTTGACAAATGGGCCGACAAGACAAGATAATTCCTTCGGTCATCAATTTCATTCGTACGTTGGTGCCGGACAAGAAGCTCTATATGATGCCGACTACACACTACATGGACTTATTCTGGTATCGGGCGGATATGTTTAAGCAAGCGGGACTGAACCCGCCAGAAACATGGGACGATTTCTTCAAAGATGTTGAGAAGTTAACGGATACGGGAAAGAACCAGTTTGGTTACTCTATGCGTGGGGGAACAGGTAGCATAAATCAGTTGACCACAGTGATGTATTCGTACTCCGGAATTCCTAATTATTTCGATCAGAATGGAAAATCGATTGTCAATGACCCGAAAAACGTGGAATTTTTGAAAAAGTATGCGGGACTTTACAAAAAGAACACACCGACCAGCGACATTACGAATGGTTATAAAGAAATGGTTGCAGAGTTTGGTAGCGGTGCGACCGCCATCATGCAGCATAATTTCGGGTCCTACAACGATAACGTGAAGGCACTCGGAGAGGACAAATTGGCTGGCGTGCTGCTGCCCAAATCTCCCGATGGTAAACAGGTTGTTATCACCCAGCCTAACGGGTACAGTATTTTTAAAAACACAAAGCATCCTGAGGCAGCATTTAAGCTGTTAAGCTTCCTGGCATCTAGCGAGATGCAAACGTATTGGAACCAAAACATCGGGCAAATGCCGACAAACCAAGATTCCATGAACAGTGATTATGTGAAGAACGCCAAACATCTCCAGGAAGGTTCAAAGATTTTGGCCGATAGCAATACCAAGGTACTGGATGTTCCTGTTTATTTGTCGGATTATGCAGGTCTGGTCACGCAGCAGTTGGAGCCTAACTTTCAAAAGGTACTCTCCGGTAACATGACACCGGAGGAATTCTTGAACAGTTGGGCGAAATCCATCGAGAAGTCAAAGCAAGACTACGATAAGATGATGAAGAAATAAAGAAAATTCGGCTTCAGGAAGCGGTTGCATTGGTTTGCTATCGTTGGAGGGAAAATATGAAAGGAACTCGTTCGATTACAGCTACTATTCTATGGAGATTAATTCCCGGGCTAATCTTTTTCGTTGTCTCCACCGGCCTTGTCTCTTATTATTTATCCGCGGAACAGCTGAAATCCAATGCATATGACAACATTTATGATACCGTTTCCCAAACAAAAAATTATTTGGACGACCGTCTGGGAGTTTTATTGGCGGCGGTCGTCGCCCTGTCTAACAATAATAGCAACAAAGATTTGACCCAAACGTTGCATGCTTCCGAGGAACCCGATTATATGACTGGGCCGTCGGATTATATTGCATTAAATCAAGCGATAGACCAGATCTTCACTAACGATTATTACGATATGGTCGATTCGGTCGTTCTGTGGTACAACAGCGGGGCAGTTTCCTTCGCAAGAACGGATCATTTCCACCCCCTTTCGAACTTTATCGCGGCACCTTATTTAACACGACGAAGCGAGACATCCTTCGAAACCGTATTTTGGAATAACATTCACGACCGAGACCTCCCTTCGTCTGCCTTCGAAATACCCAGGGTCGCCAGTCTTTACACATGGCTTGGAATCAAGGGGGCCGTGCCCCGGGGAGTATTTATTGTCAATATCAAGGAAAGTTTTTTTTATAAAATTTTGAATTCACCGAAAATCAGTAATAACGGCTACCTATTTCTGGAAAGCCCGGACGGCATTATGCGTTTTAAACCGGTAGAGGATAAATATAAGCTAAACGACGATGATCTGCAGGAGAAGCTGTTTCATGTCCCGAACGCAAGAGGTCGAATGGACATCCGCAACGACAGCGGCTCGAACATGGTCGTTATTTACGATACGGTAAGTGTGAACCGTTGGAAGATCGCCGCCGTTTATCCAGAAGAGGAGCTGCTCAGCAAAGCGAACTACATTAAATATGTAAGCTTTGTGGTGATGTTGGCCGCTATCCTGTTTGCGCTCATATATTCCAATATGCTGGCCAGATCTATTTCCAAGCCGATCAAACATTTAACCAGACAGATTAACCACATCCGGGAAGGCAATCTGAATGTGACTGTAAAGCATTGGCCCCAGTACGAAATGGTTATTCTGAATCATGGCTTGCATGAAATGGTCGAAAGGATCAAGATGCTCCTGCATCAGGTCGAGGTTGAGCAGGAGATTAAACGACAGGTTGAAATCTCGCTGCTGCAGGCGCAAATCCAGCCGCACTTCCTGTATAATACGTTATTTTCCATCAAACAGCTGTGCGATATGGGAGAGTCGGGGGACGCCAGCAGAATGATCTCCGCCTTATCCACTTTCTTTCGTATTTCGATCAGCAAAGGGGAGGAAGTCATCCCGATCGAGCAGGAGCTTGAGCAGGTCCGGACCTATTTATTCATCCAGAAGATGCGATACGGGGAATTATTTCAGTATAAAATTGACGTCGATCAGTCTCTCTTAAGTCATACCATAGTTAAGCTGACCTTGCAGCCTATCGTCGAGAACGCGATTTACCACGGGATTAAGAAGGGAGATCATCCGGGGTTGATCCGTATCAGCGGATACAGCTCAGACGAAGACATTTATTTATACGTAGAGGATAACGGAGTTGGAATAGAAGAGAGAAAATTGGCTGAAATCAGGGAAGGGTTGTCCCGAAAAAAAACGGCTCAAGTCGGTTTCGGCATTGTTAACGTGCACCGAAGGCTCCAAATAATGTATGGACTGGAATACGGCTTGCAGTATGACAGCGAGACAGGAGTAGGAACAAATGTGACGATTAAAATCCGTAAGATCTACGATAATAAAAATGGCTGATGGGAGGCGAACTACCATGCATAACCTGATTATTGCCGACGATGACGTCATTATTCGAAGGGGTCTAAGCAAAAATATCGATTGGGTAAGTTACGGATTCAACCTCACTGGAACCGTAGGAAGCGGTAAAGAGGCGCTCCTGCTGGCTGAGGAACGGAGGCCGGATATTGTTCTGAGCGATATTCGGATGCCCCATATAGATGGGCTTGAGCTGGCAGAGCAATTAATAGCAAAATACCCTGATGTGAAAATCGTTTTGATGACGAGCTATGAGGAATTCAAGTTTGCGCAGAAAGCGCTTAAGCTTAAGGTGTTCGACTATGTCCTTAAGCCTTTTGAGAATGATGTGCTGATTGAGACGATGCAGCGGGCGGCTGCCGAATATCACCGGGAAAGTAACGTGCGAAAGCAAATTTTCGACAGTATGCCGCTACTGAGACAGTTGTTCTGGGAGCGTTTGATCTCCGGACGCTTCCAAGAAGACGAGCTTGCTTCGGAAGCATTGTTTCTCGGAATCTACCTGCAAGCCTCCCATTACGTGGCATGCGTCATCAAGCTGGACGATTACAATTCGGCCAAGATTCGAAACCGGTACGGGAAGGAAATGTTAAGGTACTGCGTAAGCAACATCATTCAAGAAATGACAGGGCATTGGGAGCAATGTTATATTTTTCATTATGACGGGGAGGAAATTGTAATTGTATTTGGTTTGCAGGATAACCTGGAGGTGATGACGCAGCGAATTCAGGAGCTAATGGAGGAAGTTTGCGGAAATGTTGAAAAGTATCTGAAAACAACTGTGACTGTAGGAGTGGGGCCGGGATATGAACGTCCAATTTCTCTTCAACGTTCTTATTTAGAAGCAAAGGCGATTCTGGAATACCGGCATATTGTCGGTACGAATCAGGTGCTGATCGCTAAAGATATTGATCTGCAGCCGAAAATCGAAACGGCTGTACTGCAGGGCTGGGAGCAAGAATTTCTTGTGAAGGTAAAGCTGGGAATGAGGGAGGAATCCCTAGCCATTATCTACCGGCTGGAACAGGATGTTCTTAACCGGAAGCTCGTACCTCTGCAGGATATACATATTTTGGGGACAGAGGTCGCACTACTTCTGTATCGCGAGTTTTGGGAGTGGATTCATACATGGAAGATGGAGCAGAAGTTTGGAGGGTTCACTCATTTTTGTAGAAACTTGCAAACAGTGACTACGTCCAAAGAAACTTTTGCGGTGATACGGGAGTTTGTAATCGAACTAATCGAGGAAATAGGCTCCAGGCGTGACAGCCATCAAAAGCAATTACTCGGCAAGGCATATCGGTTTATTGAAGAAAATTACAGCAGAGAGGAACTGTCTCTTCAGGATGTGGCGGATCATGTGAATGTAAGTGCCGGCTATTTGAGTTCGATATTTAAAAAAGTAGGAAACACAGTGTTTTCCGATTATTTGCTGGAAACCCGTATGAAAGCAGCTTTGAATTTGATGAGTCGGGAAGACTATAAAACCTATGAGATCGCGTATAAGGTCGGGTTCAGCAATCCGCAGTATTTTAGCGTCTGCTTTAAAAAGTATACGGGCCTCACTCCTTCGGATAACCGGAACAGCAGCCGTTTGCGCTATTAAAATCGATTGATTATGATTTTTAACAGTTTGATGTGTTTTTTTAATTCACTTTATCGCTGCCTTTTTATAAAATATTGGAAGAAAGTAGATGACAAGCATTACGGGAAAGGGGACATTTGACAGCGGTTACATAACATTGGAAATTAGATAGGAGGTGGATCGATAGACTTTATTAGAGTCTGTCTTCAAACTATTAACCAAGCAAAAATAATGGCAGGATCAGAGTATGAGAAGACAGAAGATACGAAATACTCGACGAACAATGGGAATTATTAGGGTGAGGAACGGCACTTTTTAGTGCCTCCCTTCGAGGGCACTCGAAAGAGGCGCAAGGCACAAGCAAGCTTGCACCATGCGCAGAAAATTCCTATGGTAAACATTCAACTGAGAGCAGCGGTACTATGTCAAGACCTTAATTGGAAAAAAGAGCGAATGATTCGAATGTTAGAAGCCATCGCCAGGTTCACGGCATCGGACATCGCTTTGGGCAGGCGGTAGGAAGACGGGCGGCCTTTTGCAAGGCTTGTGCGACTTCCTTTGGATTATCAAAGCGGTTTTTACCCGTCTCGACGACGAAAGCGACTAGGTCCTCTATGGACATGTTCACGATGTCTTCGACGCTGACGAACTCGTCTCGAGTCTTATGAGGCGCTGCAATGCAGCGAGGGTCTCGCTCCACGTAAAGGCACGGGGTAGATGACCGGATCGGACTTCGCGGCGAAGAACCAGACGTCTACCCTGTCGTTTTTTGGGGCGTCAAGGAAGTGCATTTTCTTGAACGCCTTGATGAGACTGGGATTAAACATATAGACGTGATGCTCATACGGAACGAAGCTCAGCACGTTGTGTAAATAGCGGGCGAGATGACTGGAGAAAGGACCGGTCGCTTCCAGACCGAAACGGATCCGGGCGAGATTATGTTTTTGCATTAGGGTCACGATCCGTTCCTGCAAAGTAAATACGCCGGGTTCGTCATTGGCAATGGTAAAGCGGCTCAAAGGTTTAGTACTGTTTCCTTCGGGAAGGCAACAGACGACGTTATTCTTACTGCTTACATCAATCCCGACAAATAAGATGTGGGACATGAGATCACCTCCTTTCGAATGGGGCTGGGCGCTACGGTCCTGGGATGTCCTAGCGAATCTCTCCGCTAACAGCCTTGCGAGCTATAGGTACACACCGCGGGTCATCGGTGCACGTACCTTCCATACAGTCAGTGTGTAGGAAAATACGGAAAAGGCCAAGGGAACATTCTCAAATGGAAGAACCCGTAAACGGGTCAACAGGAGGAAAAGGAACATTCCCGTCGGTAAGGCACCTATTGGCATTTTCCCAAAGACATCACAAGATCGTAAACACCTATTTTTCATCCCGGAGGGACGGCTCACGCGCCTTCGCTTGGACTACGCCCCCAACCGGATAAATACTTCAATATTCATTTTTCAAAGATCAAAAAATAATAAGAGCAATTTCCAATTCATAAAAGAATCGGTAACTGCTCTTAGCATACAAGGAGGATTAAACATGAGGAAAAACTTCAAGAAAATTATCTCCGCTATCTGTGTCATAAGTATGCTGTTTGTTATGGCGCCCGCATTCCTTGCGCCGTACAGCGGGAGCGGCGTCGCAAAAGCCGCGGCGGCCGCCTCAGTAAAGCGCTCCGACGTATTGATTAACGACAATTGGAGCTTTACCCATGGTGCAGATACTAAACAGAACGGAACGGTGAATCTACCTCACACATGGAACGTGGTCGATACCGATGACGGCGATGGGAAGTATTACCGAGGCATGTGTACCTACACAAAAACGCTTGATGTCAGAGATTTTCAGGAAGGGCGCGTATTCATAAAGTTTGAAGCCGCCAACAAAGTCGCCAAGCTGTACATCGACAACGTACTTGTAGGTGAGCATATCGGGGGGTACACCGCGTTCACCTTCGACATTACTGATTACGTTAAGGGCAAGACCAGTGTGGGATTGAAGGTTACGGTGGACAATTCCGGGAGCGGTGATGTGAGCCAGTATATTCCAATCGGAAGCGGCTCAGTCCCGGATTACAACATCTGGGGCGGCATCCATAAGGATGTCCATATCATCAATACGAGCGAAACCCATTTCGCACTGGAGAGCGAGCATGCGTATGCCTCCAATGGCGTCTATTTTAATCAGTCGGTAAGCAATATCAGCAACGATCTAACTACGGGCAAAAAAGGCGACGCGACGCTGAACATTACAGCCAACGTGGTGCTCGCCGATTCCAGAAACGTCAATCTTTCCGCCAGAGTGTATGATAAGGACGGCGTACAAGTAGCGTCCTCCGCCAAGCAGGTGTCCGGAAAGACTGGGTTTAACGAATTCAATATGAGCACAATCCGAATCGATAAGGCTAAGCTGTGGAACGGCAGGGCCAACGGAAAAAGTAAGGCCTATCTGTACCGTATCGTGATGAGCGTTACCGATATGGAAGGCAATGTGCTGGATCAGTTTACAGACCGGGTCGGTTTCCGCAAATTTGAATACCGGACCATCGGCGAGGCTGTAAAGGCATTGGGAGACAGCGGGAAAGGCACTTCTTTTCTCCTCAACGGAGAAGAGTACCCGCTTTACGGCGCGGCGATGCACGGCGACTTTTTGGGCTATGGAAACGCCCAGGGCAAGAAGCAGTGGGATACAAGCTTTGCTCTAATCAATGAAATTAGCATGAATACCATCCGTGCGGCGCACTATCCTTACCCCCAATATTTTTACAGTCAGGCAGATGAATTCGGCTATGTGGTATGGGCGGAAAACGCCTCGACGAATGGAATGCCCAAATTCACTACTTTCGTTGACGAAAACAACTATATTCAAAGCCCGGGACAACTGAATGCCCTTGAGCAGATTAAAGAACTGGTTTTGCAAAATTACAATCACCCGTCCATTTATACTTGGGCCCTCTCGAATGAGGTGGCAGCCAACGGCGACACACAGGGCGGTTATGGCCAACAATGGACCGATGATGGTAAAATTACAGAGTACATGGTCTTTATGCACCAAATGGACGGAGTTATTAAATCTATTGACAAGGACCCCAGCCGCATTGTTTCACTTACGGACAATTTCACCTTTGCCGGTATTGATGAAAAGATATTCAAGAATGCGGACGGAACCAAAAGAGGCATCGTTGACTTGATTGGAGCGCATTATTATTATGGGACATACAGTGCGGGCGTGGCCAATATGGGTAACAGCACCTCCGGGTTGACCGCGCTCCAAACGAAGTACCCCGACTCCATTATCAGCATCAGCGAGTATGGCGTCGGCGGAGATCCGAATGTATTCTTTTTGAATGCACAGAATGAAGAGCTGCAGGAATCCAAGATGGCTTCAACATATAGTCAGCTCTCGTTTAGCAATGCATCAATCAAAAGAGATGACGGGACAACTGCCAGCGCGAAAAATCATCCAATCGAATACATGAGCAGGTGGCATGAGATGTGTTATAAGCTGCTTGGCGATTTCCCGTGGGTAATGGGTACCTATATTTGGAACATGTTTGACTTCGGCATTGATTGGCGTAACGAGGGCGGCACGAAAGAGATGCTAGGCCGGAACGATAAAGGTATGGTCACATACGACCGCGAAACTAAAAAGGATCCATTCTTCTACTACAAGGCACAGTGGAATAAGGTGGAGGACTTTGTCCACATCAACACCGGAAACCGTTGGAATACGCTTGATACCGGAGGAGCAGAAAAAACCTATGATATCCGGGTTTACAGCAATATCGACTACCAGGATCACGATGGTGAAGCCATCAAGCAGCCTTTGGCTAACGGCGTCATAGAGCTCTATGTAAACGGCAAGCAAGTAGGCGGGGCCTCGGCGAGTAGTTTCATAGTTCCGGAAAGAGTGCAAAAGAACGTATACGTCTTCAAGAATGTGCCCATCACATCGGGTGGGGACGGGAAACCAATAAACAATGAGATTGAAGTCCGCGTCCGCAGCTATAACTCTAATACGGGAGTAGTCGGCGATTTAATAGTAAAAGCCGTCGCTGGCAAAGAAGATGTTTCGCTTGCAACCACCTTAGCGAAATACGGTAGCAGCGGTTACAGCGAGTTGCCCATCCAAAAGAGCAGCAACGCAGATTTGTCGAGCTTGTCCCTGTCGAATGGTACATTGAATTTCGCGTCCAACATTACGAGCTATATCACAAACGTAGCGAATAGCGTTTCAAGCTTGACCGTTACGGCGAGCGTGGCCGATAGTCTTTCGACGATGACGATCAACGGCAGCTCTGCTGCAAGCGGCCAGCCAAGCAGTACAATTCAACTCGCAGTTGGCAGCAACCCGATTACCATTGTCGTAGCCGCACAAAACGGCAGCGTAAAAACGTATACGATCATCGTAAATCGTGAGGCTGCAAACGAGCAGAGCAGCAACGCGAATTTGTCGAGCTTGTCCCTGTCGAGCGGTACCCTGGATTTTGCGTCCGGCACTACGAGCTATATCACAAACGTAGCGAATAGCGTTTCAAGCTTGACCGTAACAGCGAGCGTGTATGATAGCCGCTCGACGATGACGATCAACGGCAGCCCTGCTGTAAGCGGCCAACCAAGCGGCTCGATTCGGCTTGTCGTTGGCAGCAATCCGATTGCCATTATCGTTACTGCGCAAGATGGAGCCACCAAAACCTACACGGTCATCGTAAATCGCGCGTCAGACAACGGCAGTAATTCACCTGTGTTAAATGGTATTTCATTGAAGACCGACAGCTACAGCTTGCTGATCGGCAAAAGTCGTGATCTCGCGGTTTCGGCCGAATATTCGGATCGGCGTGTACTTGACGTGACGAACTTTGCAAGTTATACATCAAACGATCCACAAATTGCAACCGTAACAAATCACGGGATCATGACGGGAGTGTCCCAAGGGTCGACGGTGATTACCGCAACCTACGGTGGCTTAAGCGCCAGCGCGAAGGTCAAGGTAGACAGCGCGATTGGGCTATCGCCGAGTGTGGACTCCCCTGTACTTCGACTGACTGGCATGGATCCGGTAAGCATTACGGTTCCAAAAGAAGTAACGAATGCTGCGATTCAATTGTCACCGGTCATAAACGGAACGCTAGCACAAGCTGTACTTCCGTCCGTAGTCGTAAACGCGAGCACTTCACTTGGCAATGTGATCGTGTCGATTCCCGCGAATACTCAAGTAACGGCACCGTCGAGCTGGGATGGCATCATTCAGCTGCCGCAAGTTCGGAGCAACAGCAGTGTTTCGATCAATGGCACCGTTAACGCTGTGATCGAGATAGGTTCACCGGATGTGTCGTTAACCTTCGACAAAGCCGTGAGAATCGTGTTCCCCGGACAAGTCGGAAAATTGGCAGGTTATGTTTCGAAAGGCACGTTTATTCCAATTACGAAAACGATCAGCGGGGATAGTCAGTCCGCCGCCGATAATGAAATTTCAGCCGGAGGAGACGCAGTACTTCAGGTTGTCAACGATTTGGTCATTTGGACTAAACACTTGACCGAGTTCGTAACGTATACGGCACCGAGTATTATATATAGAAACAGTAGTAGCGGTGGGGGAAGCAGCGCAGCAGCCGCGATTACGGGTTTCATTCCCGCTAACGATGGCGGTACGGTTACCATGAATGGGGCTACGATCGTTGTTCCTGCCGGTGCTATCAAAAACGACATTAGGGTAACCGTAGACAAAGTAATGTCCAGCTTGCCGTTGGACGAGGCATTCAAGCTTGTCGGTGATATGTTCAAGATTACAAAGGAACCGGATGACGCATTCAGCAAACCGGTGACCATCAAGCTGCCGTTCGATAACAATAAAGCAGACGCGGATCATCAGCAGATCGGCATCTATTGGTTCAATGAAGCTACCCAAAAGTGGATTCCGTTGGATAGCCAGCTGTTGGATAAGAGTAACGGTTTCGTAACCGGTTTGGTCGATCATTTCGCTACATTTGCCGTTATCGCTGTGAAGATACCGGAAGATGCACAGCCATCGACTCATTCAGCAGAACCGACGGATATTCATGGGCATTGGGCGGAGAAGGTTATTCAAGATCTGATTAAAGCCGGAGTTATTGCAGGGTACCCGGACGGTACCTTTAAGCCGGATCATAAAATCACGAGAGCGGAATTTGTTACGCTGGTCGTCAAAGCCTTCAACCTAAACGGGCAGAACGGCAAGGTCTTTGCCGATACCGGTAGTCACTGGGCAAGAGCAGCTATTGCCACAGCGGAAGCACAAGGATTGATTTCGGGTTATAGCGATGCAGCCTTCGGCCCGGACGATTACATTACACGCGAGCAAATGGCCGTCATCATGGTTAGCGCCGCTAAATTGGACATGACGAAAGAAGGCACGTACTATAAAGACGGTCAGGACGTTTCCGATTGGGCGAGATCAGCCATTGCAGCTTCGACTTATCATGGATTACTGAATGGCTACTCGGATGGGTCGTTACAACCACAAAGTAATACGACTCGTGCAGAAGCTGTAGCAATTATTGCAAGAACGTTGTCAATGAAAAAGTAATGTAAACAATAAAAAAACAGCAAGAAGTGAACCACTGTAAAATTGGCATTATATGTAATGGCGAAACGGCCTTATTTCTATCTTTTTTGAAATAAGGCCGTTTCATTTTTAAATCAAAAGTTGAGGGATGTTCTGTGTGTGGTTGGTCTAATCAGAGAAGTTAGCCATTGCTAGCAAAGCTAACCGGCCTAGTCCCATTGAATTCGGGATGAAGGCCGCTTACCGATATTTATCTTTTGCACTGTCTACACGACGGGGTGCAATTCAGCTTGGATCCTGCCTTTATAAACGCATCGAAAGTAAATGGGAAATTATACGGAATCACATCTTAACCCAGGAAAATAGGTTCTCCAATTAGGTATCTTACCATTTACAAGTGGGTATTCGATTTTCATACGGATTAACCAGAAGAATTTTGTAATAGCCATGGTAAGAATACTCTTTTGGCTGTTTCTAATTCGATACCTAGGAGATAAATATGTTTAGGTCTCCGTGGCTCCACGACCATTAACACATTTTCTGCATCTACATGGATTTCTTTAACTATTCGCACTTTCCGTTGAAAACTCATGCAAATCAAAACATAATTCCCCATTTTTGAAAAAGTTCGTGGTTTGCGTAACCTCTTTTCGTGTCCATCCGTTAAATAATTCAATTGCCGAACCAAGCATCCGAGTATTGTTATTGTATTCGACTAACATTTTCTTTTTCTCTTCCTGGTCGGTGATGATCCGGCCTGGTATTTCTGGTAATGGTGGTGCGGAAGTTTCGTCTGGATAGCGATATGTGTCTCGTTCGCGCAGCCACATCGTGTACTTTTCGGGTTCTTGTTGTAGGACTTCAAATCCTCCTCGAAATTTACACCATGTTCATCTGGGCCTATACGTGATTGAACATATTCGAGCAATTCTTTAGCCGAAACTGTATCTCCTTTTTCAGCTAACAAATAGGAGAGTGAGGCATAAGCCGCCTTGAAGTTCACGGTGGCCAGGCCGCTTCTGTTCGTGTTTCCCGTCCCGTAGACGGTGTTTATGACGCCGGTGCCGGCCGCGTCGATGAAGGAGATGTCCGCGTAATTGAGTGAAAAGTAGGAATTCAGGCTGAAAGCCGACAGATCGAGCGTGTCAATGTACGTTTCATGATCCAGCTCGACCGTAATCTTCGCATATCGGTCCTCTAACGGTTTGCCAAAGAAGTCATAATAGACGCCGTAGTTACTGCCATAGCTGGTCAGTCCGTCGGTGAGAAGCGTCTGCGCCTGATCAATATTATATTTGTTATACGGTTCGATTCCCGGCTCCACGGCGATCGACTGAAGATTCGCGAACGTCGTCGACGGCGCCTTGCCGGTGATGTCCAGCTCTGTCAGGTTGATCTTCCACGAGTTCCCGACACCCGTATAGATTCGGAAGGTAACGGTCGTCGCCAACTTCGGCTCGGAGGCGGAGTATGAAGCGGTGGTCGTTTTGTTGTGTTCAGTACGTTCGCCGTCTCCGTCGTCTCAGTGCCATCCGGCGCCCGGAAAGTAACGGTACCTGTCCGCATGCTGAACTGCGCATTCATATTATAGCCGTTCAGCGTCAGCGACTGTACGCTGGCGACGCCGGTGAATTCCACGATGACATCGACATAATTGTGATCGTTGTCGACCGTGATGTTGCCTCCAGCATCAGTGCCTCTAGTCCTCCACAGGTCGAACATGACGCCGTAGTTGGTTCCGTAGGAGAGCTGGCCGTCGGTCAAGATGGATACGGCGCTTTCGACATTCGCCGTATTGGTAGGCGTTACGCCGGGCGAGAAACGAATCGATTTGATCGCGGAGTCGAGCGAGTCGCCGGCAGCTAGATGCGGTGTTACGTCGGTCGAGAACGGTGTGCCGGTCTGATGGATATGGTTAGGTGCGCTGCTGTCGTCGATATCGAGTATAATCTTGCCAAGTGGCGACGGTGGGACAGGATTCACATTTCCTTCTGTAGCATGCGCGAACGGTAGCGGAACGGAGAGCGTGATTGCGGCCAATGCGGCGAGCAGCGTCCGGCGCAAGTCTTGCTAGGTACGATGGATGCTGACATGGCGAGGAACTCATCCTTTCTTCATCGAAATGAAATGGACTAACTGTCTGAATCATGGAACGGGATTATGACAGTAACAGTTGCCCCCTTTGAATGGGAGCGATTTCATAACACTGCGTCTTCACCTCCATGTACGTTTCACAGATGCGCTTGTCTCCGTAATGCCTCCCATTTTGATCCAAGATACCGGATAATTCGTACGAATCTCTTAAGCATTTCATATGAAAAATAGATGAGATGATGGGAGGAGAACATACGGCACTACCTCGCGCTGCTCGCCGCCCGTATCGTTCAAGCTTCCTGCGCGTCCAGTTTGCTGCCGAAATAAGCGATACCAAGTAGCATAACAACCTCCATGTATTAAAGCATTCATGTTTATCTTTCAGACTTGAGCCCGCTCCCGTGCCAGCTGCTATCTTCGGAAGCGGGTTTCCGTCTTATGGCTTCTGGTTCTTTTCCTTATAAGCTTCGTTGATTTCAGCTACGTACTTTTGGAAAGAAGCATCCTCCTTGAAGGACTGTACGAACCGGTCCCAGTCCGCGACCGGCGTTTTACCGATGACGGTATTGATCACCGTATCGTCGATTTTCTTTTTCCAGTCTGCTCCTTTTTGCGCCCAGGTCGGAGAGTCCAGTCCCGTTCCCGGATCGGGCAGAGATTGCGCGCCGATGGTGTCGACCAGCTTGTATCATCCTTATTTTTATGTTCTCATTAAAAGACCTGTGGGGAATCAGGTTCTTGTCATCCGATAACAATACAAATGTCGGTTGTCAAGAACATTGTCCGAATGAAGTCCGCGTAAACCGCGGGCTTTTTTAATTATCGGCTCAAGTTCTTGTCATTTGGCGATGACAAGAACTTGAGCCGATTCCCGATTAATGACAAGAACATTGTCCGATTGCCGAAAAGCTGAAGACTGACCTATAACTTGCTAAACTAACTGGTAGGACTGTTTAATGGTAAAATGTATCAAAGACACATTTATTTGGGGAAATAAGCCAACAATTAAAGGTCAATCCTCGGACGGTAGTATTAGGCTGCTCAAGTTTTTGGACAGGGGTAGATGTTTCTGGAAATCTGCTACCATTAAGCATTGCAGTACAGAAATAGGAGATATCTAGTTGACATTTTTACTCACAGAATAACGGTTCTGCGCATATAGTTCTTTCTACAACTAATTCAACAATTATTAACATTATAACGATGTAAATGACCAAGTGTATCTAAAAGATCAAATAAACATTCTGGGCATACAAATTTATTTTTTTGAAAATCAACCGGAATACTAATATCACCACACTTAATGTGATCCAGATGTTCAAATTTTAAAGTTAGGTTATCCTTCTTAAAATCAAAAGGTAATTCAATATCAAACGTCATTTCTGAGAAATGATCAAAAAGGTTGTCCCCAACAGGGTAAATATAAACATCATCGTTTTTATCCAATGAATTTATATTAATTTTGTTAATACCAACTTAATATTTTGAACTTACTTCGCCATAAGAACAAATTGTTTTATTATTGATTCTTGAATTACAAATTTCGCACCTTGTTTCTATATTGTACTTAACAGGATGCATTTGATCTTTGCATATGGCGTTTCCAAGTAACTCATTAAAATTTTGAATCGTTAATCGATTTAAGATGAGGTCTTGCGTTCCAGAGAATAGTGTATCATCTTCGATTGTAACCAGTTCATACACAGGGAGATTATCTTTGTTTTTTTCATACTCCCATATCTCAATTTTTGTATCTATAAAATTGATTTGCATATGATCAAAGGGATCATTGTAATCATCCTCAGGTTTACTATGATCTTTTCCGCACACGCACTTATTAGCATTTATCACTTTTAGATTTAGCGCTTTTCCAAGAATAAATAATTTTTTAAACTCTGATAAATATTCACTTAATACTCTGAGATCATCTGTTCGAATCATATTCTCCCAATTGTTAGTCGGCGCATTTCCTGAAAAGTTCATTGACCCCAACCACACCACGTTATCTATGATCACAAATTTATGATGAAAATGGGATTTAATTCCATCACCTAAATATACAACATTCGAATGATCACGGAGTTCTCCTTTTTTTGTTGGATTAATCTTACCAGATGTTTTCCCATATGCTGCGGTCAAATCTAATATAACAAGTATATGCGTATTTTTTTTTTGAAATACTAGATTTCTCAATTCCTCTTCACTCAAATAGTTTTGCGATATATATATCCTATTTTTCGCATACTTAATATCTAACTTAATACGTTCATATACTTCAGAGTCGTTACCTGGCCTTGAGAAATAAACATTTGTTGTCACTAACACTCTCTCCTCTTTTCTAGGGGGATCTCATCTCGCCCAATCGGGCCAAGCAAGCGAACGACAGGCTTGAGTCGGCAAAAGATGCCACCTAAGATCCTGCCCAAATAACCACTGTCCGTGCTCCCATTGTTCTTAGGATAACAGAATCACTTTTTAAGATTGTATATATTAACTGTCAGCTCTAATGAATGATTCTCTGCGATCCTCGCTATAAATCATGGTTGTGTTCATATCTGAATACCCCAATTGCTCTTTAAGTTTGGCTAGGTCATTGTTTTCTTGATGATATTTTGTTGCAAAAGTATGACGTAATTTATGAATGGTAAGAGCCGGCTTTCCAAATGAATCAACATACCGTTCGAGCATTTTTTGTGCCGATCTAACTGTCAAACGACCCACAGTAACAGTCGGACAAGTAGGGAGCGAAAGGAAGAGCGCAGGCTGATTCTCTCCGATTTTTTATCGATTTTTACGAATATTAATATAAGACTGTAGTTCTTGTAAAATAATGTAGCTGATAGTAACTGCGTCTTTTTTATTTCTTTTACGAACCACTGATATTTTAGTCGATATCATCAAGATCAATTGAAAGGGCTTCAGATATCCTTAATCCAGAACCGAGAATTAAGCTAACTAATGCCAGATCCCGCTCATTATTTTTCAAATGCGAATTCAGTATGCGTTTATTTTCCTCACATACAGCTTGAAAACCTTCAGCAACGAAGAGGCGAAAGTCAAATATTTCATCATCACGAAATATTTAATCTTCAATTCGCGTGGCGTTTTCTTCAACAGTTAACTTTTCTTTTTCTGCTCCCATCTTTACCATTACGTTAAATACGGATAATTATTTCTTAACAAGGTTAACAGACTCTACTGAATCATTCTTTTTTTCGCCAAAGAAACGACTTTTGATAAAATCTGCAACTAATGCGATAGCTATTAAATCAAAAATTTTCGAAATTATTATATGACCAAATTGAATAAGTTTGAGCTCATGACTATACGAAATTTTCTTTACTATACTTGCGCTATATGTATTATCTGGCATAGGCATTGCATAGTGCAAAGAAAATGTAAAATAAAATGATTTAATTACACCAAAGATGCTATTTTCATATTGTGATTTGGAGTAATCGTATGGAACTGCAAAAGACTTATAAATAAACGCAAAAACGAAATCAGGTAGTATAACTAAAATGAAAATCGATATGCCAAATAGAAAGATTTCTAAGCTTCGAATTTCTTCTTTATTTTCTTTTAAACTTGTAAAAATTATGACTAATATTCTGAAAATAAAATATGTTGATACTATCATTATTGATAGTATCATAAAGAAATTAAGAAATTCCTTTCTTTTAAGAATTTCTATTATTGAATTTACAGGAAACAATGTAACTGCTAATTGTGTTACAACGAAAACTATTAAATACACACAAAAAGTTACTGCCATTAACCAAATTAGAACTTTTCCTAAAAGAACATACAGTTTTAACAGTAGCTCTTTTCTACGACTAACTACGATTCTTTCAAGATTACTACTACCGGTTATTGTATAAAACAATATAATAATTAAAACTCCTACGATAAATATGGTGGCATTAAATAAAACTAAATATTTTAGATAGAATGGGAATAACCCTAAAATTAATATTATTAAATATGGCATTTTTTCTTTCAGTTTTCTTTTTGCAATAACATAAATAAAATAATTTAATACAAAAACATATACAAGATAGATCATTTCATTCCTATTTGAAATATTTAAAGTTAATATTGTAGTATATACATAAGAAATGAAAAATGGGCTAAATATGAGATTCTTCAAGATATCACCTTGTTTCTGGGAAAAATCAGATTTCCTTATAATAACATGAAATACAAAATATTAAAATTAAATCCAAGAAATAGGTTGGGAAAATAAGACTCCTAGTTATTAGACATGAAGGTTCCATTTGTGGCGAAGTGTACGAAAAGCACATTGCATAACAGAAACTAATATGCTGGAAATCAGGCTCGGATCGCTCTTGAATAGTCTAGATAAACGTTTTGTTGCAATTATTAACCAAATGATCGCAGCGAGTTGGGGTTGTTGATGTGGGGGCTGGAACAGATCACGACAAGCTACATGAGCGATCACAAGTCGTGAAAGCGCATATGTTTGAGGTTGAAAGAGGACAAGAACATATCCATTTGAATCCGTAATTTGAGCGGATTTTTTAGTTTATTGATATAACTTCTTGTCTTTTAGAAAAGACAAGAAGTTATAGTGTTTTCCAATAATGGACACGAAGAAGATACCCTTCCCACAATTGCTAAACGATACAGATAAATGGTCTATTTAACATTATACAATACATCTCTATGTCCTCAAATTCGGCTTTCTTAACATGTTCATATCTGAACAATGAAGGTTGCCAAAAACCTTCAGGAACCAGGAACGCATAGATAATCTGGCTCTTCGATGCGGCTGAAGTCAATCGTCCTCCGACATCAACAAGCGTAATCATAACAGCACCTGCCATAATTGGCCTACAGGTTCATCTGTAGTAAGAAGTATGGCATCTTGTGACTCCACAGCCGGACCCGGCAAATGGTCTTCCGTCAGCATAAATGCCTTCAACCCGCTGACCGTCAAAGCCTGATCGCCGCCGCTCAGCAGCTTCGCCTCAATTGCTTCAATATCGTTCATGGTTGTGCCCTCCGGCAGCTTCACGGTCGTTGAGAACCATTCGTACGCCCCCTCGTAAACCGCCCGGAACTTCCCGATTCGGATATCGTCAAAGGAACTGGAATACACGGTCAGCGAGCCCTTCAATTTCACCCGGATATCGATACAGGGCGCTTTCTGCAGCGTCGGATCGGATGTCCGCTTCGACGTCTGCACATATAAATAATGACGCAGATCCGTTACCTGCCATGACTCCGAACCAGACCCGGCAGTCATCAGCTCGGACAATCGGCTGTGGCGCTCCATTTCCCAAGCCATCATCTGATACGTGAAAGGGAACGCATCCATAACCCGCTCTCGCGGCTCTGCAGCTGGATTCCAGTGATACACAGAAGCCAGAAGTAACCGGTAAGACGACGTTGGTACATCCGTGACCATCCCGTTAGTCGTCGCCGCCTGCATAACTGGGTGTCCGCCAAGTGCATAACCGCCGCGAAACTCCGTCGTAAGATGATGCGGTCCCTGGTAGGTCGCCGAAATCATTCGTCCGTCCCGATCCATCACAACCCGCAGCGTCCATTCAATGTCTGTCAGCCGCCCCCACTTGGACATCAGCATAGGGGCAGGCGTCCCCTCATCCTCATGGCTATAAATCACCTGGTACTCCAGCACGGTTTGCTCATCGCCGCGTTCAAGTGTATAGAACATAATTAATGGAGTATCGGTATAACAGCTTTCTGTTGGATGTCCGATATTCCGTCCGTACAGCAAAGGCGTGTAACGATATACGAGACCATGCTCGGAATCGCGGTCCACTAGGTTCACAACCACCGTCTTTACTGAAGCCATTCGGGCGTCCGGCGACGACTGCTCGTGAAACAGCAGCTCCGCCTCATACGATCCTGCCTCAAAAAAACCAAGCAACCGCGGATACTCCAGCCAACGATCACCGTAAAACAAGATGATATCCTGGTTGTATTCCCCGTTCAGCAAGACCTTGAGCATTACGGACTCCCTGCCCTCAAACCGCCAGTCCCCGTTGCAAGCCGCAGTCAGCGTAAATTCCATAAAACCTGCCTTCGACATATGAGTTTTAAAGGAGATTATAGAGGCATACAAGTATCACTATGGTCTCTGATGAGCTCAAGATCAGTATAGGAATGAGGAGGTGTATGGAGGAGAATTTGTATAATGAAGCTCGATACTGATAGACATGAGTCTGATAGCGAATAAAACCGAACAGAATTAGGTCGACTGAGTGGGCACCCCGCATCTGGTTGCTTCTATAAACGAAATGACAAGCCCTTAAGTGATACAACAGATTTATGAACTGATGAAGTTAATAGTGGGTGAGTGTACAGACTTTGGTTATCGTTCACGGTACTACTTATAAGACTCCACTATTTTCAAGAAGAAAGCGTACGGGCTACGAAAGCGGTTGCAGGTACTAAGGCCTCCGTACAAGCTATATTGAAGAACCCGAGAAGGTGTTCACTAACGGATAACCATGGCGGCTACCGGTCGTTTCTCCTGTTTGCGTCGGGAAGAGCATGAGGTCAGTGGAACTTATAAAGTCGCCATTCTTGCTGCGTCGACTGCTTGCCAATCTTTTTACTCAACCGCATTTTGAAGCAATAAGGAACAGAGCTACTTGTTCGTTACTGCCAATTTTCAAAACATCCATCTATTACGACATTATTCAACAAATGACGACAAATTATCCCATGGAAAACAAGTTTCTCGACAAGATAGAATAGAAAATGCTGGTTTAAAATTGAAAAGGAGGTAAAAACGATTTCCATTGATTACTTCATTACATCATTAAATTAAGACCTACTAAATCGTATAAAAGGAAGGAAGAATCGATTGAAGAGCAAATGGATTAAAGTGACATCGATTGTTTGTGCATTGGCAACATTGTTTTCAGGTAGTATCACCTCCCTGGCGAGTCCGATTATAGGCAACAACAATAGTCTCCAGAGTAAAGATCAATCCTCAGTAAATCAATCTGTGTATCAAACTGTTTATCAATCTCAACCTACATTACAGAAGTTCAGTTACTTGGTGACTCTAAAAGATGGGGTGGATACGGAAAGATTTTTAGGAAAAAAACAATACAAAAATCAAAAAATCAAGAAATCAAATGAGTCTAGGACGATTGGAATAGAATTGAATTCCAATGATGTGGAAGACCTTAGTAAGGACTTGGATGTAGCTATTATTGAGAAAAATCCCCTACTAAAAATACCTTTAATTTCTCCATTAAGGAACGCTCATTCAGATGCTGAGCAATTGAAGACTGATAAGCAAATAACACCATGGGGTATTCATGCAATCGGTGCCGATCTTGCTATTGAAAAGAAATTTGAGGGCAGTAACATAAAAGTAGCCTTGTTAGACACAGGTATTGGGTCTCATCTTGATTTAAATGTAAAAGGCGGTATTTCATTCGTAGAAAATAATCGATCCTACGTGGATGATAACGGCCATGGTACACAAGTAGCAGGAACATTAGCTGCAGTGAACAATCATTTTGGAGTTGTAGGAACGGCATCAAAAGTAGATCTATATGCTGTAAAAGTACTTGATAGTAGCGGAGTAGGCGATTATGCACAAGTTATTCAGGGAATCGATTGGGCTATTCAAAATAAAATGAACATCATATCCATGAGCTTTGGTGGCAGTGAAGACAGTAAAGCTCTCCATCAAGCTATCAAGCGTGCAATTGATAAAGGAATATTAGTCATAGCTGCTGCCGGGAATAACGGTTCAAGTACAGAGAATCCATTATATCCGGCACGTTTCTCTGAAGTCATATCGGTTGGTGCCGTAGATAAGAACCTTCAAAAGGCCTGGTTCTCCAGTACAGGAGAGAAGATCGATATAGTGGCTCCAGGTACTGATATTTTAAGTACTTCTATGGATGGTCAATATAGTGTTATGTCGGGCACTTCAATGGCTGTACCACATGTAACAGGTTCTGCAGCTGCACTATGGTCTGTTCATCAAAAATGGAATAACAGTGATGTTAAAAACAAGTTAATAGAGACGGCTACCAATTTAGGAGATGTACGTTCTTACGGTCATGGTTTAGTAAACATGGCTAGAGCTTTAAATCTAATCGAGGGTCCTGTACCATCGAATACTCGAATTCCGTCAAAAAATGTACTGGATAAAAGTCGGGTTGAAACGGATAAAACCTTGCTTGGCCTTGGGAATCGACTTCTTTATCTAAGTGAAAAAGCCTACAAACAAAATAATATGGAGTTGTTCAAAACATTGACTACAAGCTATTATGATCTACTCCAAAAAAATGTTTCTCTTCATAAGTCAAATAGCAGTAATGGGGTTTCAAATGCTACGATAACAGAATCCGTTTATGGGGTGGTATACAATTCATCTGAAAAAAATGAGTATGATCAATTAATACAAGAGTATGAGGCGGTCATCAGTCAAATTGATCGTAAACCTCAACGAAGAATGAGCATTACTGCACAATCGATTACATATCCGGCTATAGGATTGGATACACCTTTTTTACAGGACAACAACGTTGGAACTAATTTCGAATTTACGCCTCCATCAACAGGTGTATATCAATTTATTTTGGAACCCATAGATAAAGAGAGCAGTATGGATATTACCTGTGATATGGTGACCCCACAAGGAGATTGGGTTTATCATGATTATAGTTATAACCATAATAAAACAATTGTAACGGTAAGTCTTGAGGGAGGCATTACGTACCCTATTGAAATAATGACAAACATGTCAGATCCAAGATCACTCGTAACTGTAAGTAAAAAGCCAATTATTGATTTGAATCTACCTATCGATGTCTCATTACCAGAAGGACAGTTTACTGTTTTTAAATTTACACCTACACAATCATTTGATTATACCTTTAAAACGATTGGATACGGTGGCTTTAGTCCATATGGAAGCGATTCTCTGATTGGGTTGTATACCGATGCGAATTTATCTAACCTAATTACTGCTAGTGAAATGGAGTTATCCTATTTTTTAAATACGGGAGTTACGTATTATATTAAACTGGCCCCTTTAAATATGGATGAAATAGTGCACACAAGAATACAAATTGTATCCAATAGTAATAATGTGCTTTTAGTAGATGCACCCACAGATGTAGATAAACAAGGTACAGATACTTGGATATTAAATTTTATTCCGCCCACGACAGGAAACTATAATATAGCTACGGATTACTTTGGTGGTATAGTGACGGATAGAACCCCACCATATACAGTAGTCAGTGTGTATGATGAGACATTATTCGAGCTGTTTGGGTGGGGTTATGGGAGTGTGAATGATTTACATTTAGATGGTGGGCGAAGTTATTATGTGAAAATAAAAGTCTATACGCCACAGGTAAAAGTAAGGGTTGCGGTAACTCTAAAAGATACAGCTGTTGACGAAGTGCAACCCAATACAGCAATAGATGTTATGAAACCGTATCAAGTAGTGGCCCATTACAAATTTACTCCTGGTACCTCGGGAAAGTATGTATTCTGGACTTCATCGTATGGGGATCAAGGAAGCGAAAATGATACGATTCTTGAGATCTATAGTAACCCGACGTCTTCAAACTTATTGGCCACCAATGACAACTACAATAATACCCGTTTTTCTCGGGTTGAAGTGGACTTACATGCATCGACCCCGTATTATGTCTCGTTGAGATCTTATGAGGCACTACAAGCAAGGTTTATGGTTGCTGCATTAGGTGATTCATTAAAACCAACCAATTTAACCACAATGAAAATAGATAATACCAGTTTACTATTAAGTTGGAAAGCGGCGTTGAATAAAGGGAATGTAAGTAATTACAATATTTACAACGGGGCGTCACTGATCGGAAGTGTGGGCGACAGCACGACCACGTACATTGTTACAGGCTTGAACACGAACACGAATTATAGTTTTACGGTAGAAGCAAAGGATACGACAGGGAATTTATCGGTTGTAAGCAATGCAGTCAGTGCAATTATAGACACGCAACCACCGACAGTACCGAGTCATGTGGTCGTTAGCGGTACAACAGGAAGTTCGGTAACACTGACATGGACAGCTTCTACGGATAACGTGGGAGTGAGCGGCTATGATATTTACAACGGAGCAGCACTGGTTGGAAGTGTGAACGGCATCGTGAGCACTTACATGATAACAGGTTTGTCTGGGAATATGAGTTATAGCTTCACAGTAAAAGCGAAGGATGCTGCAGGTAATATATCGGCAGCTAGCGATGCAATCAGTGTCTATGTTGATAACCAACCGCCGAGTGTACCAACTAACTTGATTTTAGCAAGCAATACTAGGGACAGTGCGAGCATCACGTGGACAGCATCCACGGATAACGTCGGGGTCACAGGCTACGATGTATACGTAAACGGCCAAGCTGTAGTTACGAATCATAACGCAACCAGCTACACAGTGACTGAATTAGCTGCTAATACCGCCAACAGCATTATCGTGAAAGCCCGGGATGCCGCAGGCAATGTATCGGCAGCAAGCAATGCAGTCAGTGTCTATATCGATACGCAAGCACCGACAGCGCCAACAGGTGTGACCGTTAGCAGTTTGATAAAAAACACGGTAACACTGACATGGACAGCTTCTACGGATAACGTGGGAGTCATTGGCTACCAGATCTACAGCGGACCAATACTCGTAGGAGTCGTATACGGCAGCACGACTATCTTCACAATCACAGGTTTGTTCGAGAATATGACTTATAGTTTCATGATAAGAGCGCTGGATGTGGCAGGAAATATATCCGAAGCAAGCAACCAGGTAACGGCATTTACCGATGTACAGCCACCGACAAGTCCAACCAATCTGACGGTAACCAACAAAACAGCCACTAGTATTAGTTTTATATGGACAGCTTCAACAGATAATGTGGGTGTCAAAGGTTATGATGTGTATGTGAACGGCCAGGCTGTGGTCACGAATCTTAACGCAACCAACTATATAGTTACTGGATTAGCTGCCAATACCGCCTACAGCATTACCGTGAAAGCCTGGGATGCCGCAGGCAATGTATCAGCAGCCAGTAATCCATTGAGCGTCTATCTCGATACAAAAGCACCGAGTGTCCCAACTAACGTCACCTTAACCAGCCGTACGGTCAATAGTGCGAGTATCACATGGACAGCATCAACAGATAATGTAGGAGTAACGGGTTATGATGTGTATGTGAACGGTCAAGCAGTCGTTACCCAACATGGTGCTACCAGCTATACAGTGAATGGCTTAGCTGCCAACACGACATATAGTATCACAGTGAAAGCAAGGGATGCAGCAGGTAATGTATCGGAAGCCAGCAAAGCGATCAAAGTATTTTGGATTACCTCTCCCCATTATGTTTACGATGTTAATGGCCGATTGGACTATATCCAAATGCCATCTGGCCAAATTATCGATTACCAGTACGATAACAATGGAAATATGACTAAAGTCGTATTACCGTAATTCCATGAAAGAATGTTTCCAAGACGCATCAATAAAACGATCCAAATCCATTGTATGAACCGATAATGATCCCGGAGGTAATTATGTTTAAGAAGCTCACAGCCATATCGCTTGTATTCCTTATTGTATTCAGCCTGACCACACCTTTGCTAGCCGCCCCCAACCCATCCTTTGAAAAAGATGAGGAAATCGGCTATATTGTCAAATTCAAAGACGGCTCCAAAGGCAACACGACATTACGTACGATGAGCAAAAAGACAGAGAAGGCGTTCAGTCGTTTGAATGCCCATGCAGCCGTTCGTTTAAAAAAAGCGGACCTTCAAAAGCTCCAGCAGGATCCCAATGTGGAGTATGTGGAACGGGACAGCTATGTCCAGAAATCGGCTGACCTTGTCACGCCTAACCTGACTCAAATTCATGTACCAGCTGTTACCGACAGCGTATATAGCAGCGTCTACTCGGGCAAAGGCGTCAAAATCGCGATTCTGGATACCGGAATCGCGGCGAATCATACCGATCTTCGGGTGACTGGTGGCGCAACTTTCGTTCCGAATGAGACCAGCTATTCGGATACAAATGGACATGGTACCCATGTTGCCGGTATTATCGGCGCGCTGCGCAACGGTCAAGGATTGGTTGGGATTGCACCTGAAGCCGATCTGTATGCGGTGAAAGTACTTGACGTGAACGGTGGCGGTCGTTACAGCTGGGTGATCGCAGGTCTGGAATGGGCAATTGACAACCACATGGACATCGTCACCCTAAGTTTCGCCGGCGAAGAGCATTCCGCCGCATTAAAAGAAGCGATGCAGTTGGCCGCTGCCAATGGGATTCTGCTCATCGCGGCAACCGGCAACGATGGAAAATCATCCGTTTCCTATCCAGCCAAATTCAGTACGGCCATGGCCGTCGGAGCTGTTGACGGCAATAATCAGGTGGCCTCTTTCTCCAACCGGGGACCGGAAGTGGAACTTGTCGCTCCCGGCGTTAACATAACAGGACTTTCCTTAACCGGCAGTAACGCGGTGGCTAGTGGAACGTCGGCTTCCGTTGCCCACGTGGCTGGTGTGGCTGCTTTGTTGAAGCAAAAAGCACCGACAGCAACGGCTGTAAGTCTGCGTCAAACACTGAAAGAAAGTACCCTTACCTTAGGTGAAAAGTCCGTGTATGGGTACGGACTGGTTGATGCCCAACAAGCCCTAAGCCGACCGATTTCCACAACACCTGCAGATCATGAACCCACCAACCCGAATCCGTCCCTTCCGGGACCGGGGCAGATTGTAGAAGATCTCTCCATGCGTGATTTCGCTCAACGCCTGCCGATCCCGGATGCAGATGGCTTGGTCCACGTGGCTGCTGTAGGCGAATCATCGGAGGAGATTAAGACGAATGAAGCGCCGTTTAAACTGAATATGGGCAATGAAATCGTGTCTACACTAACGGGCGGCTTGACGCTGCGGGAGACCGATTTGGTGCTGCCCGGGCGCAATGGACAATCCTTTGCCTTAACCCGTGTGTATGACAGCAACCAAGCCCAATATTTGAAATATGCGAAAAACGCGGTTGATGCGCCTACGATTGATTCCAAATACCGGATCGGAACCGGTTGGTTCTGGGATCTCCCTTCGCTATCCCGTTTGATCAATAATTATAATGTCTATATCCCAGGAAAAGGTTCCTTCGAGTACTATGATGGATTCACCATTCTGAAGGGAAATCCTTGGAATGATGTCACCGTAAGTACGGAGAGAGACGATAGTTTTGGGCTTATCACCCTTACGTTACATTTGTTAGATGGCACCCAGTATTTGTTCAATGCCAACCACCAATTGATCAAAATCATGGATGCTTACCAAAACACGATCTCCTTTACGTATGGAGGGAATGGGCTGCTTTCCAAAATCACCGGGTCGGCAGGTAGCGAGATCGTGATTACGTACCATGAGAATAGCGTCGTGCTCACACAGGGAACTAAAACCGTGACGTACACAACGGAAAATCGCTATGTGTATGAAAATAATGAAACGTACATGTCGAAGAAAAAGATCTTAACAGGCGTAACGGATGCGAACAACCGCCAGACGACGTATGCTTACCAAATCAAGGATCCGACGTGGAGAAATGCGCCGTATCCGTACGCTTTATTAAATCGCGTTACCTATCCGACAACGGCTACAAGCGAATATACATATGATGCTGAACCCGTCATCCGGTATTACGGTAAAGCGCAGACGGGCGGATACCGGGTTCTCGCCCGTGAAGATCGGATGAAGAATGAGCAAAACGTGGTAGAAATCAAAAATAAAAAAACATTCCATTATGTGGGCGATTTAAACGCCGATGCCGATTCTACCAACACCGAATTTTCGATGACGATAGCGGACGATTTAACAAGCACCACGTTTTACAATCGTAGACTCTGGGTCTGGGATGAGGGATTGTCCTATTATCCGTACACGTACAGGAAAGTCGAAAGTGGAGATGGTCTGATTCGCACGACCGACTCTACGTATGACGAAGTGCGGAAATTGCCGGTACCGAGCAGTGTCTCTACGAAAACCAAAAAAACCAGCACCCAGCTGGAATCGGATGTGAGCACGGTGGATTACACCTACGACATCTATGGGAACAAGTTAACGGAAACCAATGCCCTGAGGGTGACGACTGAATATGGATATGATCCGACGTCCCACTTGCTCAAAAGCATCACGCAACCGGTTCGTGCGGGGCTGAGCCTGTACAAAGAGCTGACGAGAAATGCCAAGCATACGGTCACACAGGAAGTGATCAAGGAAAATAATGCCTACGGCAGCGTCTTACAAAAGACGGAGTATGAGATCGATGGGTACGGGAACCCGGTCCAGATCAAAATCCTGGATGACGGGGGTCGTCAAAACATCACCCAACTGGAGTACAGCACCGATTATAACGGTGCGTTTCCGACCAAGGAAACCCAAACGGTGACCGATGCAGATGGAATCCCCTCCACGATCAGCCGGACCTTCACGTATGACCCGATTACGGGTAACCTCAAAACCGTGAAGAATGGGGCGGGGAACACGACAATCATGGACTATGATCCTTTGAATCGGATAACGCGTATTCAGTTTGCCGATACCTTGGCGAAAACCGCAACCTACAACGATCTCACCAATGAGATGACGGTAACCGATGAGACGGGCGTGACTTCCAAGATTCGCTGGAACCCGTTGGGGGAGCGAATTGAAGAAGGGATCCTGGACGGAACGTATCAAGTCAAAATGAAATATGGCAACGATAGCTACGGCCGCCAAATATGGTCCGAAGATGCGGCAAGCAAACGTACACAGGTAACTTATGATGCCTGGAACCGCCCGATCAGGACGACGTACCCCGATGCCTTGCAGACCGTGATGTCCTACGATGATATCGCCCGGACACAAACCACAGTAGATCCCGAAGGCTCTGGGGTAAAAACAACGACGGACAAGCTGGGGCGTGTAGAGAAGAAAGAGGAAGTCAAGAATGGCAGCTTGTTCCCACTGGAACGGATGGAATACGGCTATCTCACTACCCCGCTTAGTCATTGGGACGCCAAAGGGAATTTGACGAAGTATGGTTATGATGCGTTAAGCCGCTTGAAACAGGTCACGCAGGCGAATAATGAAGTCACCTCGTACGCCTATACGTTGGCGGGGATGTTGAAAGAAGTTCAATATGCCGACGGGAATAAGCTGATCAAGCAATATGATGAACGGGGACGAATGATCCTGAAAAAGGACCCCTTGCAGCAAGAGGAAAAGCTCTATTACAATGGGAACGACCAGCTAGCCAAAAAGGTCGATCGTAAGGGACAAGTGACTCAGTATGCGTACAACAATCGAAATCGGCTGATCACAAGAACAAGCCCGGGTGAGACGGTGGGCTTCGACTACGATGGAGCCGGACGGCGAACGGTCATGAGCGACCTGACCGGCACGACCCGATACAACTACAAAGCAACAACCGGTGAATTGCAGAAGGTGACCTCACCAGATGGACGGTACATCGCGTATGAGTATGATCAGCTTGGGTTACGGAAATCGATGACGGATCATTTCGGTTACGTGAGTTATTATCACTATGACAATCGCAACCGACTGGACGTTGTGGGGCCAACAACGGATATGAACAATTACGATGCCGCATATACGTATAAGGGAAACAACCTGCTGAGCAGAGCAAAATTACGTAATGGAAATAAGAGCGAGTATGCGTATGATGGATTGAAGCTGAACACCTTGCTGCATAAGAAAGCAGACGAAACGGTCATCAATAGCTATAGCTATGGGTATGATGCGAATGGGAATATGACGAGCAAAGTGGAGAATGGAGTTCCTTATTCCTTTGGCTATGATAAGTTGGACCGCATTGAGACCTCTAGCCAGTACAACGAATCGTATACGTATAATAACCGCGGCAACCGAGCGACGATGCAGAGCGATTACGCCCCGATCATTGAGAATGTGGATTATAGCTATGATGCCTCAGATCGGCTCACGCAAGTGGCTCCAGCAGGAAACGCCGCGGTTACGTACCGGTATAACGGAGATGGGCAACTGTATGAGCGTACGGAAAATGGCATCACCACACGTTACTACTATGACAGTGGAAACTTAATCGCCGAAGGGAATGTGTCTGGTGGAGTTGCCTCGCTAAAAGCGCGATATATCCGGGGGAATGGGTTAGCCGCCCGCGCGGCAGCAGATGGAAGCCAAGCGTACTATTTGTCCAATGGGCATGGGGACATCGTGGAACTGAGAGATGCGACAGGCAACACCCGCTTGAACCAGTATGCGTATGATATTTGGGGGAATCAGACACTCGCTACCGAACAAGTGGCCAATCCATTTCGCTACAGCGGCGAGTTTTGGGATAACAGCACCCACTTGCAATACTTACGTGCGCGATGGTACGATCCGAGCATAGGAAGGTTTATGAATCAGGATACGTATGAAGGGGATATTAGCAATCCACTGAGTTTGAATCTTTATACGTATGGTCATAATAACCCGTTGAGGTACTGGGACCCAAGTGGACATAGCGTAATGTCAAGAGCAATTGGAGGGATGAGAGCAGGTGTGGGTGCCGTTGGTGGACCAAGTTCTAATCCATATACAAATCCAAGTTCACCAATTTCTGCGGCTTCTGTTTCTGCTACGAGAAGTGATTCATCCGACCATGAGAATTTTTTGAACGCAAGAATGGAATCTGAAATGCAAGAGCTAACGGAAATGGATAGAACGAGACAAAATGCGGATAGTTCAGTTATACTAAGCAATTGGTGGGAAGATGAGGGTGCATTAGATAAAATTGATGATCAAAATAATAATGATAGGCTTCGTGGAAGAGATGCAAAAAAAAGAGAAGCGAAACAAATAAAAGATAAATTCGGAGACAGAACCAAACGTGAAGAACAGTCCAAAGACTTACATAAGGACAAGGAAGGTGGAAGTAACGATGATAACAAAAGTTGGAATGAGCTTGACGAATATATTGATAAATAAAGAAGGTAATAGAAAATGAAATTGTACGTTGAGGCTGAAAGATTATACACAGAAGGTAAGTATATTGATTCAATTGAATTATTTTTGCAAGCATTCAAACAAAAAGAAGAACCAAACTCTTGTCTTAACTATTTAGGATGCTGTTATCTTGCTTTAGGTAATTACTTATTAGCCAAGGATTATTTTGAAAAAGTAATCAATATAGCTCCAGATTGGGAACGCCCTATATTTAATTTGGGAAGAGTTTATTTAAAATTAAATGATCTTAAGAATGCATTGGAATGTTTTCAAAAAGCTGAAGTTATTAATTCTGATAATGAAGATGTATATTTCTATCTTGGATTGTACTATCAAAATGAAAAAAATTACCCACAAGCATTATTGCACTATAAAAAATCATTAAGTATTAATTTTGATCAGAGTGAAGTTCACTTGAATATTGGCTTAATCTTCATGCATTTAGATGATCCAGATTCTGCATTACACGAATTTAATATCGCATTAGGACTAGATCACAATTCTACCGAGGCTATGTGGAACAAATCATTGGCATTACTTAAATTAAAAAGAATTGAACAAGCAATCGAATCTTTAGAGGAAGCGTACAAACTCAATCCAAATGATGTTGAAATCGTTTATGAATTAGTAAAGATAAACTTTATATCAAAAAAGTATGAACAAGCAAAAATATGGGCAGCTAAAGTTCTGGCGATTGATCCCAATTTCGAGAGCATTAATATTGTAATGCAAAAGATTATTTCAAAAATTGGATAAATTTAATTTAATAATATGACAAGGTCATTTGACGACATGTACAGGGTAACGAGTTCTGTAGTCTGATGAAACGGGCTGGCTACTCGCAGGACAACAGACGGAAGCCAAGCGTACTTGTCAAAATCGACATGGGGACGTAACTAAGGGATGCAGCAGGCAAAACACGCTTGGACGAGTATGCGTCTTATCTGGGGGGGAATACGACAGTCTGCACCAATAAGTAGCCAATCCATTTCGTTATAGCGGCGAGGTATGGGACAGTGGTGCCCACTTGCAATGCCTGCGTGCGTAAAGTACGTCCGAGTATAGGGAGGTTTCTGAATCACGATACGTATGAAGGGGATATAAAAAGTCCGCTGAGTTTGAACCAATACACGTATGGACATAACAACCCCAATAAGTTCGGTGACCCCTCAGGTCATATTGTCGATACCATCGCTGATGTTGTATTTATCGCTTACGATGTTTATGTATTAGCAACCGATCCGAGTTGGGAAAATGCGTCATATATTGTAACTATTTCCAGATCCTTCGTATTAGCCTAATAGCTGTAGCTCGTTGTGCCGGTTGGGTCCTTCATGCTGGTCCGGCGACCTGCTGTATCGTACGTAACCCTCATCAATAAGTGATTCAAGTAATATAAAAGGTTTTTAGAATTTAATGACATAAATGCTATTTTCCAAAAGACCACGGATCGTGTGAAGGCTGCGCCTATCCATGACAATTTAATATCCGCAGAAGACCGCTCATTCTAACTTGTTAGGACAGCGGTCTTCTTTTATGGATAATTTCTTGAAGTTTGTAACTCTTAGAGTCAAAGAATCCAATCCTATATGGAAAGTAATGTAATATCGTGAATTTTGGTTAAAAATGTTAACTGGTCCCCTCAAATACTATATAAAGTGGAGGGTATATATGACTAGCGACATGTTTTCGTACACACATATGTGTAAGGTGTGACGCTACACAGCGGTTGTCGAACCCTCTAATTTTAGATATTAAAGAAAATAACTCAATATTTACAATAAAAATACAATATTCGACAAAATTCAGCCTTGCTCAATTTTAAGGTAAATACTACATTGTTAAAGTGATTTGAGGTATTGATCGATTAAAAATACGTATAAAGGGGGAAAGAAAATAATTTAACAAACAACATACTCGTAAATACCAAAATCGAAATCACTTTAATTTTGAAAAATTGCAAAATCAATTCAAACTACAAACAAATAAGCGGAGGAATGACATGCTCGTAAAAAAAATACTATCTTGTGTTACCATTCTCATATTTCTTACAACCACTTTTACTTCGTGGGGTATGATACACGCAACCGAAGGTACACAAGTGGCGGCATTAGCCTCAAATGAAGGTGTAACAAATAATGTATACAAAGAGTTAAAGGACAATAACCGAAAGAAAATAAAGGAATTACCCGAAAAGAGAACAAAGTTCAGTAAAACATTTTTGAATGATGACAACACGTTGACTGTTGTTAAATCTACCTATGCCCAACACCACCAAAATTCTGGTGGTGAATGGGTAGGTGTAAACAATAAAATAAAACAAATAACAAATAAAACGTATGGTAATGTACTCACTGATGAGACATCTATTGTTTTCCAAAAGGAATCTGCAATCACAACTATATCAGATAAACAATATTCGATAAGATACGAGCCTGTTTCTAACCAATCCGTGATTGGTAATGTGTATGAAAATATGATTGATTACACGAACGTTTGGTATGATACTGTATTAAGATACCGCCTTCAAAACGATTCTTTGAAGATGGACCTATTGTTAGAGACAAAAGAAGCCCCAAAAAAATTTAATTTTAAAATTGAATCTAAAGGCTTAACGCCTATCAAAAACGTGAACGGGACTATTGTATTCATTAATGAAAACCAAGAAGTAATGTATGTTATCCCCAGAATGTGGGTAAAAGACTCTGCCAGTGATCAACTACGTTTTGATAAACTAACGACAAATGTAATAAAGAATAGTTCCTCTTACTTGTTAGAAATCATACTTGATGATACTAATCTCCAATATCCACTTTTAATTGACCCCACCACGATTTCTAAAAAAACCTTGAATATGATAATGGTTCAAACACAATTTATATGGACACGGATGATATAAATATTGTAAATATTACAGAGTTGAAGGTGTCAAATTATTCTCATCATGAAGATTATTTGTCTCATAGTGAAATTTCCTATAACGTCCCCTCACAAGTTTTTTTGACCCGACAAGAGTACGGTAATTTTGTAGATTATTCAGACGTTAATCCGGTTCAGGATGGTAAGAATGTTATCTGGGTAGCACAGACTACCACGTTTGATGGGTTTCAGAACTATTCAATTATTAATAATTCGACCCTTTCAAATCTCTTTGGTGCTAATGGAAGATTTTACGGAATTGTTTTCTATCAAGAAGAATTTTACAATTATGATAATGATTTCACCGTCGAGATCAGATACACCTCTGGACCAGCAAATCCGAGTAATTTACAAGCAAGTGTAGATCGACAAATATACAGTGTCATTTTGACATGGGATCCAGTCAACAATCCGAATTTAATAAATGAATATCAGGTATTTTCAAATGATAACCTCATACGCAGTACAATTTTAAATAGGATAGTGATCTATGATCTTCCAAACACTAAGGATCAGTACACATTTAAAGTAAAATCTTTGCTTAAAGATGGTACGGTCTCTGCCTCTACAAATTCGTTAACTGTTGATCTTTTTGATGTATCTGCACCGAGTAATTTAACAATAGGAATAGCTCCTGGAGGAATTGTTTTCATGAATTGGGTACCTGCAGAAGAGCCAGGAATGGTTGGTTCTTATTTATTGTATGTTAATGGTCAAAATAGAGATGCATTTCCAAGAAATATAAACAGTTTACAATTTAATATATTAGACAGAATAACAGATGCAGGTATGAATAAATTTGATATATTAGCAGACAAGCAGTACAAATTTAAGATAAAAACAATACGGCCTGATGGTAGTGAATCAAGATTTACAAACGAAGTAGAAATTCTACCTTCAAGGCCAGTGAAATTCACAGGGAAATTTAATTTTAACTATGATTTATCAGGTCGTTTGAGTAAGATTACTCATGCTTCTACAGGAATAGTAATAAAAACCTATCAGTATGATAATAACGGAAATCTAATGACCAAAACTAATTAATATCTCAACTTCTCCACTCAATTCGGGGAATAAAACCGATATTGAGTGTGACCGAAAATATGTATGTGTCGAAATCGAAGCACAAGCGAAGAGCTTCATGGGGGCGCGTGTATATGCTTCTAGGGATTTTTCAGGAGGCAGAACTGGGATTTTACAAATGAAGGGATTGGCTACCTCTACGACCAGGCAGGTAGATGGATGGCGGTGCAGGAGGCAACGGGAACAACCATATCAACCGATAACCAAACAATTAGCGAGCTTGACCTACCCGGATGGGAAAACGATAGTGTATAAATATGATAATCGCTATGACCGGAAACAAATGAGGAAAAAAATATCTAAGGAGATTGCAATGAGAAAATATAAAAAACTACTCGTTATTTCGCTTATCGCTGGACTGATCTATTCCAGTTTCTCACCACTTTCTATTGGTTTTGCACAAGAAGTTGTTAAGGCAATCGGCGAAATGCAATTAGGAAGTAAGCCCACTAGTGACAATAGCCAGAAAATAACCCCCATCAACATGGAACCACCTAAAGAAGAAATCATTGAAACAAAAACCGTAGCAAGTGAATTGTTGTCTTCCAGTACTTTGGTTAAATCAGATCCGGCAAAAGCCAAAAACCGCTTGAGTACTGTGGGGGAAGCACAAGACAAATATCGATATACATCCAAGGATATTCAAGAACTATTTCAACAAGGCTTTACGATCGATGACTTATTGAAATCAGATGAACTGGGGAATACATGGGGGATCGCTCCCCGTGATCTTTTAAAAATGAAAAAAGAAAAACAGTTGAACTGGGAACAAATTGAGGATAATTTATCAAAGGAAAAACTAAGCTCTACTTTGCAGAAATACACCAGTAAATTTTCCAAGGAAATACAGCAACTCGATTCCGAGCATGTACCGATTTCCGATCAAATTGCGATTCTAGATTTGGTGGATAAGGGTCGCGCACCCTCATTTCCAATTGTTTTGGAAGCTTACAAAAGTAGCGGTATGAAATCTATTGAGGGCTATTTAATAGAAGATAAATACTATAATGTAATTCCCAAAGACGATTTGGACAAGCTTGGATTGACCGAAGAGGACGTTCAAGGTCTGAACTCAGATGATTTAAAACGAATTGAACAAAGAACGAAAGAGAATGGAATTGATTTGCAACTATTCTTTGAAAACAATAGGAAGTCAAGAGCAAAAGATCAATCCGAATCTAAGGAGGTAAAGCCGTGAGATCGTTTTTGACTATCTTTCGTACCTGGCTGCTATGCCTTCTCGTATTCGCAGTATCATCCCAAACAACACAAGCCGAGGTGAGTGTAAATGATCTCCATGGCGTACTGAATGGTATTGTTGGCCCAGCGAGCATTAATGAAACGAATAAAGCACAAACATTAGATCGTCAAAACGTTGCTGAATCCATTGATTCTCAAAGTGGTTCTTTAACATTAAAAGCAAACGATTTAACTCTTCCCGGCAAGGACGGAATGGACTTCTCCATTATGCGTGTGTACCAATCATCAGCTGCTGAATATGGGGAAAAGAAAGCTACGTTTGAGGATAATGTGTCAACGTGCTCATACAAACAATATCTGTATAGCATCTATTATACGAATGTGAATGGCAGTACAGGTAATACAGGCTCATATTTGACTTACGCACTTGCTTTAGCGGTTTCCAATCAATTTATACAAAATAATCCACAGGTGGCGCATGCATCGGTTGGCCTCGGGGGAGGGTTCTATTGTAAGCAACTAATCAATACAACAGAACCAACCAGCTATGCACGTTCCAAATACGATTTAGGTGCAGGGTGGTCATTCGCTTTTCCATCCGTCGAAATTCACGACGATGAGTTGACTGGTGAGAAAAATTATTATCTTCACGAAGAGGGTGGCAACGTCCACGGGATCAGCTACTCAATGGAGTATAATGTGTATTCAATTTTAGGCAATCCCGAAAACACTGGAGAATTTAGAGAGGATGCCTCTTATTCTAACGGACAAAGCTCATCCAAGTTTGTGTTTGTTAAACACGGAATTCAGCGCACTTATTTTTCCAATGATGGACGCGTATTAGGTATCAAAGATTTACTCGGAAATGAGATTAAGTATGTTTATTCCGATAGAGTGATTAACGGAAAAGCGTACCCATTTATTCAGCAAGTGATTGACTCGGTAGGTAGAGTGATTACCTTTACCTATGATAACAATATTAATGCCAGCTCATTCTCAGGTGATAAGCTGACGGTTACTGTGAACTACCCTAATAATCCAAAAAGCTATGTAATTCAATACACAAAAATGAGAGATTCCGTAAATGGACGTTACGAACCATTCTTATGGTCGGTGACACACGCTTACGGAACTAGCGATGCAACTAGCATTTTCTACAATTACTCAACACAAATGACACAGTTTAATTTCAACAATAAAAGTATAGGTGCGGGTGGAACTGCAACCATTCCTTTGAAGTTGTTAACTTCAGTGAATTATCCGCATTCAAGTACTTTTTACCATTACCAAGAAACGTACCGAAACTTGGGATCAAGTGGAATCTACAAACCCTTTAAAGTCAACCAACGCTATGATAAAAAAATGAAGGCTGGTGATACTCCAAATAATGGCCGAGGTCATATAGTTCAGCATACCGTGGCTTCTTCAGAGCATGAATATGGCAGTGATGATCCTTATTACGATTATGCTGATTATGCTACGGATAACAACGTTAACACCAGTTGGGTAAGCAGAAATAACGATTATACCGGTTGGATTTACGTTGATCTGGGCGAAGCCAAACTCGTACGAAGCGTGATATTAACATGGTCAAGCCCACGGGCCCCGACGTATGACTTGCAATATTCCAATGATGCAGTAAATTGGACAACGATCAAGCGGATTCAAAACAGTAAAGATTCGTTCGTTGATGTAGCCAATATGGAAGTCAATGCTAGGTATATTCGCATGCAGGGCGTAAATACAGGTCCCTATCGTTCTACAGCAAATTACAATTTTGACGGGTATGCTTTGGCAGAATTTGAAGTGTACGGGGACGTGTCCACTCAAAATTTGGTAGGCTACAACTATGTAGGCGATTATACAGGTTATCCAACTTATAAAAGTATTTCTGAAGCTCCTAATACGTATCGTTACAGCTCGGAAGCTTATGATACTGGCACTCATATTAAAAAGACCAGTACGTTTAATTCACTGCTGCAGCCCATTGAAATTAAAAATGAAGCGCGTAATGGTGAACAATCTTTGAAGTCTACTTTAAGCTTTACATGGAATTATAACCAAAGTATGTGGTTACCACTACGAACCGAGATAGCTCAAAAGGCATCTGACGGTACGTCCACAGAAAAACAGTATGTTGATCAAAAGTATAATAACTGGGGGGGATTAGAAAGTGTTTCTAGACCTTTAACTCTCTCACAAATTAATGATGAAGCAACCAAGCAAAATTACACAACGAATTATGAATACAATTCAAACTTTAAATTACCAATCCAAAAACAGTGGAAACAATCACCTACTGTAACATTAAGAGAAAGTACCACTTATGACGCCTATGGCCGCGTTCAGAGCACAACCAATGCAAACGATGAGGTCACTACGCATAATTACAGCAGTACGACAGAAGGCAATCAAGCGGAAACAACCATATCCCTGGAAGATGGAAAAACAGCCCGTATCATAACGGTGTTCGGTACCGATTATAATCGTGCTTACCCAACGAAAACAAAAGCTTATTACACAAATGAGAACGGAGGTACGACTGAGGCTGTCACAACAAAAGCCTTCGATATCATACGCGGTCAAGTTACCCATGTAACAGATGCCAAAGGGCAAACCAGTCAGTACCAGTACGATAATCTGGGTCGAGAAACATCTGTTCAACTACCTGATTTCACAGGGAATGATGGAATTAAATATGCAACCAAGCAAGTGACTTCGTATATACCCAATCAGATTTCCAATTCCTTTGACATTACGAATCAAAATTATTTGTCGACGAAGGTGGAAAGTTATACACAGGTCACCAATATAAACACGAACGAAAAGGGATTCTATATTAACAGATTAGGTTTTTATGATGGATCCGGTAACTTAATGTTGCAACAGTTCTACGACTACAACCGAGGTGCCTGGATTAATGAAATGCAGCTTCATTATGATGGCGGAGGCCGTCCCATCTATGAGGGTCGACCAACGGACAACAACAATGTAATGAGTCTCATAACCTCAGTGAATTATGATGCATGGGGTGTACCTCAGATTACAGATTATTATGGTAATCTTTACAAAACAGATACAGACATTATTCAGCGAAAAACAACCAGTTACATGATTCCGCAGGCTAACCTAACTGCATTTAATGCGAATCCATCTAATCTTGGATATCGAGAGAATGTCTTGGTGGTGAACAAGGATCAGTGGGGGCGGCCGATAAATCGGAGTGGTTACCCAAGTTGGCCTTCCCAGTCAGATGTCATCACGGAATCCTATAGTTATGATAGCGCTAATAATTTGACTGGGTATACGGATCCGAAAACAAATATAACAGGTTATGCGTATGATAAACTAAATCGTTTGTCCGCTGTGACTAAAGGACCCGAAACGACAGCGTATAGCTACACACGTTTAGGCAATTTGAAAAACATCAAGCAAACGGATGGATCACAAATATGGAATACATCTAAGCAATATGATGAGATGGGCCGTTTGATTGGAAAAACGGATCCTGCATCACAAACGGAACAGATTGTAGCAAATGAACTAGGTCAAGTAACTAAGAGCAAAGATTTGAATCAAGTGTGGTTTACAAATCTTTATGATCAATTAGGTCGTAACAAGTCTTTATCTGCTGGTAATAACGAGCGAATAACTTTTTATGGGATGGAACCTTTCGGGCCCAAACGAGCGGAATACAAGATTGGTGGGGGAATTGCGGCATCTGCAGGTTATACTTATTATGCATCAGGACTGACCGCTACAACCACTACGGGATATGATAGCGAGGGTTTAAGTAACACCGTAGGTTACCTTTATAATTTGTCTAACCGTGTAACTCAGGTTCAACAACCTGGCAACTTTTTCACTCGATTCAAATATGATCGTAATCGTGTTGAAAAAGTTCAAACGAATGGTAGTTCAAATGATAATACAGGTGATAACAGCCAATATGCAAATTATGAGTATACTGCAACAGGCCAATTAAAAACCGTAACCTATCCGCGGCTAAACGATGGTTCTTTCTTAAAAACAAATTACAGTTACGACAAACTGAATCGGCTACTTTCGTTAACAAATTCGAAAAATGGGGAAACATTGTCCCAATATAGCTATACTTATGATAATAATAGTAACATAACTCGTGTAACCGATGAGACGGGTGCAACAACATATGGCTACGATAACCAGAATCGACTAACTGAAGTGCATCGACCTAATGGAAAAAGTGTAACTTACTCGTACGATGTTCGTGGGAATCGTCAGGTAGTAGCAGATGATAATTTGCTAGTAGGTTTGAATGAAGCAAATTATACCTACGATGTATGGAACCAATTGCAGCAATACCAAACCGGTAGTGCCAGCTCAAGTTTTCAATATGGAACTGATGGGCTTCGCATCAAGAAATTGTCACCTACCGAAACAATTCGTTACACCTATAATAGTTCTGGTAAAGTAATTACAGAATCCGATGCAGGCAATACAGTCAAAGCTGATTACGTTTGGGGCCCTGATAAGTTACTAGCAAAGAATGATCGTACAGACGGCCAACAATATTATTACTTATACAATGGCCATGGTGACGTAGTCCAAATTACAGATCGAAACGGAAAAGTCCAGAACTCCTATCAATATGATGAATGGGGGAATATACAAAATCAGAAGGAGGTAGTAAGAAACACCTTTAAATATGCTGGTGAGCAGTATGATTCGGATACAGGTCTTTACTACCTGCGTGCCAGATATTATGATCCTACTGTGGGACGATTTATTAATAAGGATACGTATGAAGGGGATATAAAGAACCCGCTTAGTTTGAATTTATATACGTATGTTGGGAATAACCCTTTAACTCGCATAGACCCGAGTGGACATGACTGGTTAAATGCTGTTTCAGGTTTTCTAGATTCTTTCGTAGATAGTTACAGTTTTGGACTATGGAGCAAGGCTTGGGGTAAAGTTGATGAAGCCCGAGGAATAGAGAGCTACGATTCAGACCGTGCTGTCGGACAGGAATTTTATAATAATTATATGGTACCTCAAAGTCAAGAAGAAGAAATTTTATTGATGGTACTGGGTAGTGGCATAAAAACCAGAATGCCAAAGAATGGTGGTTATTGGGAAGGAACACGTGGAAATGGTAAATGGTATTCTGATAAAGCAGATGTTAAAGAAATAATTGGTGATGCTGGTGTCGATTTTGTTAATGGACGACCTAATTTCTCTCCTTGGTCAAGACTTGATATTACATTCGAAAGTGGTAAACTTAATGGAACCAAGGACGATTTTGATTTGGTATATAAGGAACTTAAAGACATTCTTGGGTTAGAGAATAAAACTAAGGCACAACAGTGGCTTTCAGACAATGAGCTGACGCCACATCATCTTGATGATAAAACAATCCAATTAATTCCTTCAAAACTTCATGGTAATATACCACATATTGGTTCAGCATCTGATTTAAGAGGGAGGTAACTAAATTGAAGGGTAAATTTAAAGACATTGAAAATAGATTAAAAGAGCTGGGGATTACAAGTAGATTTGGTGCTTTTCCTAAAGAACTAATTATAAAGATTGAACAAAAATATAATATTAAACTGCCAATCGATTACTCGGAATTTCTTATGGAGTTTGGAACTGTAAACATTGATCATGAGATATGTTTTCCATTGCTGAATAAATATCCATCTGCAAGATCAGATGGTACTGAAGGAATTGTCAACTTTTACGGGTTTCAAGAAGGGGAAAGTAATTTGTTTAAAATTATTGACCGTTATATTGGGCGTATGCCAACGACTTTGATCCCGATAGCTGAGAGTCCGGGTGGAGATCAACTATGTATAGGAGTAGGTGAAGAAACCTGGGGGAAAATTTATTATTGGGATCATGAGCAAGAGCGTATGCACCCATCTATTCAAGAGTTGTGGGATAATGTTTATCTAACCGCTCATTCGTTTACTGATTTTATTTTGAGCTTTAAAGTGCGACTCGAAGTGGAATCGGAAAGTCCTAAAGTTGTATCAATAAAAATGAGTGATGAGTTTTTAAAATTAATGAAAAAGACTAAAAATAATCAGTCTGAATAACTTAATAGCAAGACATTTGTATTCAACCACAATCATCTCGTATTGTGGTTTTCTTTTTGCCTATTGCCGCGCTAAGGACAACATGAAAACGTGAATAGGTTGCCCGCGGCGGCTAAAGTGAGATAGGGAATACCTTCTTTTCTTTAATGCTGTGTTAAATCATAAGCAGGGTAACAGGGAAGTGCATGACATTATTAAGGTTTTAGCTATTCGGCAGATTGCGGTTACGCAAACGAAGAAAGAACCCCGAAACCCTTATTTCCACGCTTACTATGAACAGAATATGGCGGCAGGAAAGACGAAGCAACAGGCGATTGTCTGAATCATGAGGAAGCTGGTAAATGTTATTCATTACCTGATGTGGGCAAAGGCGGCATACATAATTCCAGAAGTATCCATGTCCCAAGCTGGATGATACTAAAATCGGGCGGCGTTGCTTCTTGGGTCAATGCTTCACATTAAGCTATGTGATTCATTCGAAGAGAAGCGATACACAAGCAACGGAACTATACATTAAACAAGGGAAAAGTGTTCTAGTGGCTGGTGTACACAAAAGGATTTGAAATAAGAAAGTATACATTTGACCATCGGACTTTCAGAAATGACAACAGCCCATGATCAGGATAAACAATGGTATTTCAAGGAAATTACAAGGCCATGAAAGAAGGGTGGAGAAAGCATCAAAAAGGAATTAGAAGATGCCGGTTATTTTGTGCACACGGATTTAGATATTGCTTTTGAACCATTTGATAAATATTGTGCCAAAAGACGTAAACATCTAGTAGGTTGGATGTACATGTACCATGATCGTTACGGCATTCATTATTATAAGCATTCTTGTACTCGTGAGTATTTTGAAATTTCACTTAGTGGTATGAGAGCAGATTCTCTTATATTTCATACTTATAGATGGTTAAGAGGTAAACTGCTATGATAACTATTTAACGCTAATAGTGAAATTACACATCTGTCCAATAAGGGTTTTATCTTTTATGATTATATAGTATTATGAATGGTATAAAACAATATATTTTGAGCGGAAGACGCGATATCACCTCT
>NZ_JAJNMU010000219.1 GCF_022458865.1 Paenibacillus periandrae
GGGGGGGGGGGGGGGGGGGGGGGGGGGGGGGGGGGGGGGGGGGGGGGGGGGGGGGGGGGGGGGGGGGGGGGGGGGGGGGGGGGGGGGGGGGGGGGGGGGGGGGGGGGGGGGGGGGGGGGGGGGGGGGGGGGGGGGGGGGGGGGGGGGGGGGGGGGGGGGGGGGGGGGGGGGGGGGGGGGGGGGGGGGGGGGGGGGGGGGGGGGGGGGGGGGGGGGGGGGGGGGGGGGGGGGGGGGGGGGGGGGGGGGGGGGGGGG
>NZ_JAJNMU010000220.1 GCF_022458865.1 Paenibacillus periandrae
GCCAAGAGGCTGGGATCTTCCGATTTGCAATCTCGATTTCCAGGTGGGCGGCGTTTGGCACTTCTGCATGAAGTGCGTCGATGAGAACCAAGGTCAATTTTTCGGCATGGAATCTTGGGGCAAAGCGGTTTATAAGGAAATCGTTGAGCCGGAGAAGATCGTCTTAGTCGATTCCTTCTCGGATGCCGAAGGCAATACGAATGAGTCCATGCCCTCGACCGAGGTCACGCTGGAATTCATCGATCTGGGCGGCAA
>NZ_JAJNMU010000221.1 GCF_022458865.1 Paenibacillus periandrae
CGGCGTCCTCCGAAGCCCGCTGCTTAAATACCTCAAATAGCTCATTGGCTTTCTCCATCGTCCAGCTCATGCTTTCGCCTCCTGCGTTATAGTGAACAGCTACGCCTCATTATAGCGGGAAAAAAGGCAAAAATCCGTACCCCAAACGGGGTATCTTTGGTCCGATCACACTACCTGGCGCGCAGCGAGCCTAGCGAACAGCCCTTCCTGCCGAAGCAGTTCCTCGTAGCTGCCCTGCTGGACGATCCGCCCATT
>NZ_JAJNMU010000222.1 GCF_022458865.1 Paenibacillus periandrae
CAATGTAGGAAGGGCCACCCGTAAAGGAAGGCTCGATTTGTGTCAATTTGATCGTATCCGGCAGCATCTTTTTGCTGAGCTGCTCCAGACCCATATCCGACCATGCCGGAATCATATCGACTTCGCCACTGGCGAGAATGTCAAGGGTACCTTGATTCTTCTTAGGATATACGCCTTTTTGATACATGTAAGGGCCAAGCTCCTTTAGGAGCGCAAAGCCTTTATCCCACTGCTGCGTGATAGCCGGATCCTGGT
>NZ_JAJNMU010000223.1 GCF_022458865.1 Paenibacillus periandrae
CGGAATCTACCTTGCTCAGGTTCGGAATGATCGCTTGATCCAGTTTCATCCATATTCCGTCTTTCTCGCCCTTGGTAAGATTGCTGAGTCCGGTTTCGAACACATCAACGTCGACGCTCTTTTGGCCAGCTTTCTTGGCACCAAGCACTTTGTCCACGGCAGCGCCTTCCGCTTGACCGTCCGGCAGATGCACTAGTTTGACCTTAATGTCGGGGTTTGCCTTCTCAAATTGGGGCGCAAGCGTCTCCCACATTT
>NZ_JAJNMU010000224.1 GCF_022458865.1 Paenibacillus periandrae
AAGAGTGGTTGATGATCGCTCGGCAAGACGGCATGTGCTGTGAAGAGCGGGAAGGCAAGCGGGTTTATCTTGGCGCCATGACATGGACGGACAAGAAGTTGAAGCGCCCGATACGTGCCGTTTACCAGGTCATCGAACGAACGGTCGAAGCCGACGGACAGCTCTTGCTGGTTCCACAAATCGAGGTGCAGGTCTTCTTCACGACGCTCACCTGCTCGCCCTGGCAGGTCATACGGCTCTATAGGGATCACGCCA
>NZ_JAJNMU010000225.1 GCF_022458865.1 Paenibacillus periandrae
CGGCCGCCGGCTCTCAAAGCCAGTCGGCCGTTCCCCTATCTCCTTTACTTGACCTCATTCAGACGCTCTTCCAGACGGTCCCACGTTTCGGTGACGCCTTGCAGCATGCCCATATCCATGACGGTCTTGAGGGCCTCCGCCGACACATATTCAGCACGGTTGACCAGCTTCGTTTTGCCGCCCAGATCGATGAATTCCAGCGTGACCTCGGTCGAGGGCATGGACTCATTCGTATTGCCTTCGGCATCCGAGAAG
>NZ_JAJNMU010000226.1 GCF_022458865.1 Paenibacillus periandrae
TGCTGCTGGACGAGCCGTTCTCGGCGCTCGATGCGAAGTTGCGGCTCGAAATGCGCGAAGAATTGCGCGACATTCAAGCAAGTACGGGTCTTACTATGGTATTCGTAACGCATGACCAAGAGGAGGCACTCTCGATCTCTGACCGGATCGTCGTTATGAATGCCGGACGGATCGAGCAGATCGACCCGCCGCAGCGAATTTATGATAACCCCGAAACGCTGTTCGTCGCTCAGTTCATCGGGCGTATGAATTTCC
>NZ_JAJNMU010000227.1 GCF_022458865.1 Paenibacillus periandrae
AGACGACGTTGGTACATCCGTGACCATCCCGTTAGTCGTCGCCGCCTGCATAACTGTGTGTCCGCAAAGTGCATAACCGCCGCGAAACTCCGTCGTAAGTTGATGCGGTCCCTGGTAGGTCGCCGAATTCATTCGTCCGTCCCGATCCATCACAACCCGCAGCGTCCATTCAATGTCTGTCAGCCGCCCCCACTTGGACTTCAGCATAGGGGCAGGCGTCCCCTCATCCTCATGGCTATAAATCACCTGGTACTC
>NZ_JAJNMU010000228.1 GCF_022458865.1 Paenibacillus periandrae
TGAAACTGGATCAAGCGATCATTCCGAACCTGAGCAAGGTAGATTCCGCTTATATGAACGACGTACATCAGCTGGCTGTACCGTACCGCGCTTCTTCCGTCATTCTGGCATATAACAGCAAGAATGTGCCGACGCCTCCGAAGACGGCTGACGAGCTGTACGACTGGATTCGCAAGCATCCGGGCAAATTCGCTTACAACGATCCGGCAACGGGCGGTGCCGGTTCATCCTTCGTACAAACAGCGATTTACAATT